>NZ_JBBBBQ010000003.1:0-523008 GCF_037120455.1 Allobosea sp. CCNWLY174
GTCCTCAAATCCTCGCTGGAAAAACAGGCCGCCTGAGGCCAGAAACGAAACTCAGGACTCTCCCTCAGAACGGAGGAGAAAAAGGTCTCAGGTCAGGATCAATCATTTAGCTGAAAAGTTCCGCGTGTCCGGCTCCTATCGTGCGCGGGTTTGCAGCGCGCTCAACGTGCCCCGCCCACCGGCGGGGTACTGGCAGAGGAAAGCGGTTGGGAAGGCCCCGCCTCGCCTTGGACTGCCGGCCGCCCTGCCGGGGATCAACTGAGCTGGGCCAAGGACAAGCCGCTTGCTGCGCCCGTCAAGAAGCGCGTGTGGCGCACGGTGGATCGTAAGGCTGCAATCAAGGCCATCAGATCCGCTCGCCACCCGATGCTGATCGGCGTGGAAGAGTACTTCCGGAAGTCGCGTACCACCGAGGAGAACGAATTCCTCAGGCCTTATAAGCAGCTCTTGCCTGACATTGTCGCGTCAGAAGCCCGTCTCGTTCGCGCTCTCGAGCTAGCCAACGACATCTCCAGCGCGCTCGCCGAAAGGGCCATCGTGTTCTGATCGCGCCGCCTGATCAGGAGATGGATCGTATCCATGTCGAAGAGCGTGAGATGCCCGGGAAGGACAGAAAATATGGGCGCTATCAATTTGGGAGCATCTGGTCGCCACGTCGACCGACGATCACCTACATCGGCTCCTTTCCCATCGGGCTTGCCCTGACTGAGATGACCGAGCGAGCCACTCTACGCTACCTGGACGGAAAACATGTCCGCGAAGATAGCAAGCTGGTTCAGTCAGCCAAACCATGGCAACTCACCCACTCCTGGACCACTGAGCAGGATCTTCCCTGCGGGCGCTTTCGCTTCATTGCCTATTCCCCTCTTGCCGGCGTCGACTGGACTTCGAGTTGGCAAGAGACGCAGACGAGTTCGATGAGCACGATGGTCTCGGCGATTGTCCAGAAGTTGGAAAGCGTCGAGGATGAAATTCGAGTTCTGATGAGAGCCGCCGAGGAAGCAGCCGCCCCGCAACGGCGGGAATGGGAGGAAGCGCAGGAACGCTTTCGCCGCGAGGAGGATCGGCGGCGCGTCGCGCAAGCGTTGGAGGAGATCAAGAGGCAGCTCGCGGACATCATCGAAAAATGGGCTGCAGCGACGGCCGTCGAGCGCTTCTTTTTGGAGGCTCAGAGCCGCATTGGCGAGGCGGAGGGCGAACGTCGCACCTACCTCAATGCGCGTCTCGCTCTGGCCAGGTCGATGGTTGGCCTCCTGGATCCATTGGCCTTCCTGGCAGAGTGCCTGGCGCCGGAGGAGCGCTACAAGTCCAAATGCGGCCAAAGCGAGTAGCCGGCCTGCTGTCTTTGATGACACGACGCATTTGAGTGTGCTCGGGCCATGATCGGTCGCTTGCTCTGTTCGAGGTGCGAACAGAGAATGGCGTTTGCGTGCTGGGTTAGCAGAGCGCTTAACAATCCACGGACCGAATCCATCGTAGTCGATTGAAAGCGGCAGCGCATGAAATGCGGCCCAATCGCGCCCGCAAGCGAAAACCGTTTCAAAAACCGTTCAGAACGGGAAATTGAAACGGTGGAACCCGGCGAACTTCTTGAAAAGAATGGCGCGCCCGAAAGGATTCGAACCTCTGACCCTCAGATTCGTAGTCTGATGCTCTATCCAGCTGAGCTACGGGCGCGTGACAACGGAAGCGGTTTCGAAGGCCGCCATCGGCTGACGGATGCGGATTTAACGGCTCCCACTGTGCTTGGCAAGCCCGATTTGCCGACTTCCTTCGCTTTCTTGTCGAACCTTGTGACAAGCGGTGGCGAAGCGACCATCAGCCCCGCTTGCCGCGCAGGAGCAGTGGCTGCAAGGCATCCTGTCTTGCTGCCTCATCGCTTGCCCCGCAGTCCGGCACAGCAAGGTGGCGGCCGCCATGCCGCGATTTCGGCAGTTTCTCGGCGATGCCGTAGAGCGCCTCGCGCCGGTCCATCTCGCGCCAGACCTCACCGGGCGTGATGCCGAGCTCGCTCCACAGCACGACGAGATTGTAGATGAGATCGGCGCTTTCGCGGACCACCGCCGGGCGGTTGTTCTGCACGGCCTCGATCCCGACCTCGACCGCTTCCTCGCCGAGCTTCTTGGCCATTTTCGGCGTGCCTTCGCGGATCAGCTTGGCGGTTCGCGACAAAGCGGGGTCGCGGCTGCGGGCCGAAAGCACGGCCGCGTAGAGATTCTGCACCGAATCGGTCATCGATCCAGAATCGGGCCGCCATGTAAGGGTTTCATGACGGTCCCGCCGTTTGCGCCGGGCGCTCATCGCGCGACACCCGCGAACAGGCGGACCACCTCGCGGTAGACCTCGCGCTTGAACGGGATGATCAGCTCCGTGGTCTCCGCGAGCGGCACCCAGCGCCAGGCGTCGAACTCGGGCTTGTGGCCGCCTCCGGGGTTGAGAATGTCGATCTCGCTCTCGTCGCCATCGAAGCGGAAGGCGAACCATTTCTGCGACTGGCCGCGATAGCGCCCGCGCCAGGCCTCCTTGCCGATCTCATAGGGCAAATCATAGCTCAGCCACTCCGGCGCTTCGGCGAGCAGCGACACCGACGAGACATTGGTCTCCTCGCGCAGCTCGCGATAGGCCGCCTCGATCGGCTGCTCGCCGGCATCGATGCCGCCCTGCGGCATCTGCCATTCATGGCCTGGGGCGGTGTGCTCGCGCTGGCTGCGATTGGCTCTGCGGCCGACGAAGACGAGGCCAGCCGGATTGAACAGGGCCAGCCCGACGCAGGGGCGGTAGCCGGCGGGCGGTTTCGTCATCGCAGCGAACCGGTGGTCGAAGGGTTGCGGAAGCCGCGGGCGGCGCTGACCGGGACGAGAATCAGGTTCTTGCCCTCAAGCGTGCGGGCCCAGCGGGTGATACGCTCGACCGTGACGGGCAGGGCGCTGGCGGTGGCGACGGCCGCACCCTGGTCGCGGGCGAGCGTCTCAAGACGCTGCAGCTCCTTGTCGATGGCCTCGGGCCGCGGGACGGTATCGAGCGATAGGTCGGCCTTGAGCGCCGGGATCTGCGCGCGCGTCGCTGCGGAAGCGAGCAGGCTGCGCGGCGAGGAACCGTCGTCGACGACCATCAGCCCGCGTCCGGCGATCTCGCGCAGCAGCGGCGTCAGGGCCATGTCGTCGGCGGTGAGGCGGCCGCCGAGGAAATTGACGATGCCGACATAGCCGGAGAAGCGGCCGAGCACCCATTGCAGCCGGTCGAGATTGTCGCTGCCCTTCTGGCCGGTGAGAAGGGTATGCGGACCTGGGTCGTTATCGGGATAGTCGAACGGCTCCATCGGCACCTGCAAGAAGACCTCGTGGCCTTCACCGCGGGCGCGCTGGACCGTTTTCTCCAGCTCCGCGCCGTAGGGGGCGAACGCGAGCGAAACCGGCCCCGGCAGGCGCGCGATCGCCTCGCTGGTCGAGCTCTGGCTGATGCCGAGCCCGCCGACGAGAATGGCGATCCGGCCGGCCGGCTTGCCGGCGGGGGCAGGGCCGGGCGGGCGGGCATAGACCTGCGCCGGTGTCGCGCCATCCGGGCCGATCTTCGGCAGCAGGCCGTGCCGGGTGCGCTCGACCAGGCGCTTGTCCGGCGCCGGAGCGAGCTTGACCGCGCCATCGTCGGGTACGGTGATGATGATCGCGCCGGGCGCGTCCGAACCCGGGCGGACGACGGTGACGCCGGATTCGGTCTCGAGCTGGCTGGCGCTGGCCGGGCCGCGCCGATCATCGCGCTGTGCGGGCTCGGGCGGGGCCTTGGCAATGTCGGGTGAGACGGGACGCTCGCGGATCATCGCGGTTGCGATCGGTTCGCCGCCGTCGGGATCGCGTTTCAGTGCCGCGTAGAGGATGAGGCCGATGAAGAGAGCCGCCAGTCCGCCGGTCAGGCCGCGCCGGAGCCAGCGCCCATAGGGCTTGCGCGCGCGGGCGCGCTTCGCCTGCCCGAGCGGCTGGTCGAGTTCGCTGAGCGGCAATCCGGCCAAGAGGCGCCGTCCTCTTCGACGTCACAACATCTGCGAATCAGTTCGCAGCGCTAGAGTCGGATGATTCGAGCCGGAATCAACAATCAATCGGCCGCAGGGGAAACAATCTCCTGCGGCCGTTGCGCAAGTGCCGAATAGCTGGGCCGGAAAGGGCCTGCGGGCTCAGTCGGACTTCTTTTCGCCGTCGGACTTTCCGGCCTCAGGAGCCGGAGCGGGCGTGGCAGGTGCCGGCGTCGCGGGCAGGGCGACGTCCTTCTTGCCGCGCAGCAGGTTGAGCGCCGCGGCGAGCTGGGTGTCCTTGGCCGGATCGATCGGAACATAGGACGGCGAGCCGGCCTGCTCCTCCTTGCCGTCGCCATTGCGCAGATGGCCCTTGAGCGAGGCCTCGCCCTTGTTCTCGACCTTGTCCTTCAGCTCGGCCGGCACGTCCTGGATGATCTCGATGTCGGGCGTGATGCCCTTGGCCTGGATCGAGTTGCCGGACGGGGTGTAGTAGCGCGCCGTGGTCAGCCTGAGGCCGCCATTGTCGCCGAGGCGGATCACGGTTTGGACCGAGCCCTTGCCGAAGGAGCGCGAACCCATGACGGTGGCGCGCTTATGGTCCTGCAGGGCGCCGGCGACGATCTCGGCGGCCGAGGCCGAGGAGCCGTTGATCAGCACGACGACCGGCTTGCCCTTGGTCAGATCACCCGACTTGGCGTTGAAGACCTGGGTTTCCTCGGCGTTGCGGCCGCGGGTCGAGACGATCTTGCCACGCTCGAGGAAGGCATCTGAGACCAGCACCGACTGGTCGAGGCGCCCGCCGCGATTGTTGCGCAGGTCGATGATGTAGCCCTTGATCTTGTCGAAGCCGATCTCGGCGTTGACCTTGTCGAGCGCCTTGCGCAGGCCCTCATAGGTCTGCTCGCTGAAGGTGCCGATGCGGATGTAGCCGACATCGCCCTCGACGCGCTCCTCGACGGCCGGGACGACGATGTTCGACCGGGTCAGGGTGAATTCCAGCGGCTCGGTCTTGCCGGTGCGCTCGATCGTCAGCTTGACCTGCGTGTTGATGATGCCGCGCATCTTCTCGACGGCCTGGTTCAGGCTGAGGCCCTTGACCTCGTCATTGTCGATCTTGCGGATGATGTCGCCGGCCAGGATGCCGGCCTTGGCGGCAGGCGTGTCGCGAATCGGCTTGGCGACCTTGAGAACCTCGTTCTCCATGGTCACCTCGATGCCGAGCCCGCCGAACTGGCCGCGCATGTCGATGTCCATGTCGCGGAAGCTCTTGGCATCGAGATAGCCCGAGTGCGGATCGAGCGAGGAGACCATGCCGTTGATGGCGGCCTCGATCAGCTTCTGCTCGTCTGGCTTCTCGACGTAGTCGGTACGGATCTTCTCGAAGATGTCGCCGAACAGGTTGAGGCTGCGATAGACCTCGGCCGAGGCCGCGACCGCACTGGTCGAGGAGAGCAGCTTGGTCTGGGTCACCACACCGGTGAGGCCCGCGCCGGCGATGGCGCCGACCAGAACGAGAGAAACCTTGCGCATCATCCGCGAGCCTTTTCGCCTTGCGATTTCGTCCACCACGGCGTCGGATCGATCGAGACGCCGTCTTTCCTGAACTCGATATAGAGGACCGGTTCGCCGGTCCCCGCTCCCACATTCGTCGCGGCCGCTTCCGCAGTCTCGCCCATCACAGCGACCGGCTCCCCGGCCAGCACAAACTGGTTCAACGATACGTCGATGCGCTGCATGCCTGCCAGAAGAACATAGTAACCATTGCCGGCATTGAGGATCAAGAGTTGGCCAAAGGAGCGGAACGGCCCCGCATAGACCACCCAGCCATCGGAAGGTGACGAAACCACGGCATTGGCACGTGTGGAAAGCGAAATTCCACGCGTGGCGGCGCCAACGTCGTCGGCCGCGCCAAATCCACGCAATTGTGAACCGGTGACCGGCAAGGGCAGCATGCCGCGCAATTCCTGGAAGGCCGCCTTGGGCGCGAGCCGGGCCGGATCACGGAAGGCGAGCTGGGCCATGCGTTGGCGCTGCTCCTGGGTCTCCGCTTCGAGCGCGCGGCGCGCCGCATCGGCGGCGCGATTGGCGGTGGATATGTCCTTCTCGATCCGGTCGACGAGGTCGCGCAGCGTTCGTGCCTGCGCCGCGAGCTCGCCGCCGGCGGCCCGCTGCGCCTCGATGTCCTGGGCAGCGCTGGTCTCGCGCGCACGTCTGGCTTCGATCAGCGAAGCCAGGCGGCGGCGCTCGCCGGCCAGCGCTTCCATCTCACCGGCGATGCTCTTGCGCTCCTCGGCGATGGCCTCGCGCAGGCGCACCAGCTCGGCGAGGTCGGTGCCAAGGATGGTGATCTCCTGGCGCAGATCCGGGACGACGGCACCGAGCAGCATCGAGGCGCGCACCGCTTCGAGGATGTCCTCCGGCCTGACCAGCACAGCCGGCGGCGGCCGGCGGCCGATGCGCTGGAGTGCCGCCAGCACTTCGCCGATCAGGCCGCGTCGGCTCTCAAGCGAACGCCGGATCGCGGTCTCGCTGGTCTGCAGCAGCGAAAGGCGCTGTTCGATGCCGGCGATGCGGCCTTCGGCGGCCTGCGTGCGGGCAGTGGTGTCGAGCAGGGCCTGGTTGAGCTTGGTCCGGTCGGCGCGGATGCCGGCGATCTCGGCTTCCAGCTTGACGCGGGCATCGGCATTGCCGGCGAGGCGCTCCTCGATCGCCTTGAGCTCGGCCTCGCGAGCGCGCTTCTCCTCGCGCTTCTGCTCGGTGTCGCGGGCGGCCTCCTCCGGATCAGGGGTGGGGGCGTTCTGGGCGAGGGCATGGCCGGCTGCCAGGCAGGCGCACAGCAGCGCCGGCCAGAGCCGAAGCATGCGTGCGATTCGAATCAGCCGGGAATTGCGGGTCATGCGCGATGATAGGGATGTCCGGCCATGATCGTCATCGCTCGATAGAGCTGTTCGAGCACGAGCGCGCGGACGATCTGGTGCGGCATGGTCAGCGCGCCGAAGGAAAGCACCATCGCGGCGCGCTCGCGCAGCTCGGCGTCGAGCCCGTCGGCGCCGCCGATCAGCAGGGTTGCTGCGGGGGTGCCGGCATCGCGCGCGACGGCAAGGCGGTTGGCGAAGGTGTCGCTGTCGAGGCTCCGACCGCGCTCGTCGAGCGCGATGACGAGGCCCGACGGCGGCAGGCGCTCGCCGATCAGCTTCGCTTCCTCGCGGCGGCGTTCCTCGGTGCGCCGGCCACGGCCTTCGGGGAGTTCGACGACCTCGGGGCCGCTCAGGCCGAGCCCGCGGGCCAGGCCTTGCGCGCGTTCCTGATAGCGGGCGCAAAGGTCACGTTCCGGCCCGTCCTTGAGGCGGCCGACCGCGATGACCGACAGTCGCACGGGAACCGGGACTCAGCCGTCGAGGCGCTCGCGCGGCCGGTCGGCGCCCCACATCTTCTCGAGATTGTAGAACTGGCGCACTTCCGGACGGAAAATGTGGATGATCAGGTCGCCGGTGTCGATCAGCACCCAGTCGCAGGCGGGGACACCCTCGACCTTCGGCGTCTCATGGCCGGCCTTCTTGAAGGCTTCGACGAGACTGTCGGAGATCGAGGCGACATGGCGGTTGACCCGGCCGGAGGCGATGATCATGGCGTCGGCCAACGAGGTCTTGCCGACGAGGTCGATCACGGTGGCGTCCTCGGCCTTCATGTCGTCCAGGACCTGCAGGGCGAGCGCGATGCTGCTCGCGGCGGGGTTCTCGGTCATGGCGGCCGGGGGAAGCGGCTCGGTGCCGGCTTCGCCGATGGATTGACGGTTCAGAGCCGTATCCTCACGTGACGACGCGCTCATGGCGCGACACCCTCAATTTAAGCGTCGGAGGGGGCGAGTTCAATTGGTTTCGGCGAGTTCGCGCAGATAGGTCGAGGACAGATCAGAGCGCCGACCGTGCAGGAAGATCCAGGCGGGCGGGGTGCGAACCGGCAAGGCGGCACCCTGATTCTCCGACAAACGCCAGCGCGCCATCCAGTTGGCGGCGGGCGAGGCGATCGAGCGATGAGTCGAGCCGGGGCGGTCGATCACCGCGATCGGCATCATCCGGGCGATGGCGCGCCATTCGTTCCAGCGGTGGAAATTCGCGAGATTGTCGGAGCCCATGATCCAGACGAAGCGCACGCCGGGGCAGCGGCGCTTGAGTTGGCGCAGCGTGTCGGCGGTGTAACGCGTACGCAGGGTCGCCTCGATGCCGGTGACGTTGATGTGGCCATGGTCGGCGAGCGCCCGGGCCTGGGCGATGCGCTGCGTCAGCGGCGGCAGGGCGTGGTTGTCCTTCAGCGGGTTGCCGGGTGTGACCAGCCACCAGACGCGGTCGAGCTGGAGCCGGCGCAGCGCCGTCAGGCTCGCCATGCGGTGGCCGTCATGGGCGGGGTTGAAGGTGCCGCCGAACAACCCGATGCGCAGACCGGGGGCGTGCGGCGGCAGGCGCAGCTCCTCGGCGCTCACGGGCGGACCTGACCCTGGCCATGGACCCGGTATTTGAAGGAGCAGAGTTGCTCGACGCCGACCGGGCCGCGCGCATGCATGCGGCCGGTGGCGATGCCGATCTCGGCGCCGAAGCCGAACTCGCCGCCATCGGCGAACTGGGTCGAGGCGTTGTGCAGGACGATGGCCGAATCGACCTCGGCGAGAAAACGGGTCGCCGCCGCCTCGTCGGCGGTCACGATCGCATCGGTGTGGTGCGAGCCATAGGTCTCGATATGGGCGATCGCGGCGTCGAGGCCGGGCACTGTCTTCACCGCGATGATGCGGTCGAGATATTCGGTGCGCCAGTCCGCCTCGCCGGCCGGCGTGACGCGCGGGTCGACGGCGAGCGTCGCCGCGTCGCCACGCACAGCACAGCCCTCGTCGAGCAAGGCGGCGACCAGCGGCTTCAGATGTGTCGCCGTGCAGGCCTCGTCGACGAGCAGCGTCTCGGCGGCGCCGCAGACGCCGGTGCGGCGCAATTTGGCGTTGATGAGGATCGCGCGGGCCATGGCGAGATCGGCGGCGGCATGGACATAGACATGGTTGTTGCCGTCGAGATGGGCGAAGACCGGCACGCGCGCCTCCTGCTGCACGCGCGCCACCAGGCTCTTGCCGCCACGCGGCACGACGACGTCGACAGTGCCGTCCAGCCCTTTCAGGATTTCGCCGACGGCGGCGCGGTCGCGGCTGGGCACGAGCTGGATCGCTTCGCGCGGCAGGCCGGCGGCCGCGAGGCCTTCCTGCATGGCGGCAGCGATCTCGCTGGCGCTGCGGAAGCTGTCGGACCCGGCGCGCAGGATCGCGACATTGCCGCTCTTCAGGCAGAGCGCGCCGGCGTCCGCCGTGACATTGGGGCGGCTCTCGAAGATCACCGCGACGACGCCGAGCGGTGTGGCGACGCGCTCGAAGACGAGGCCGTTGGGCTGCGTCCACTTCGCCAGCACCTTGCCGACCGGGTCGGGCAAGGCGGCGATATCGGCGACGGCCTGGGCGATCGCTTCGAGGCGGGCATCGTCCAAAGCGAGGCGGTCGATGAAGGAGGCGGCGAGGCCGGCAGCGCGCGCATCGGCGAGATCCTGCCGGTTGGCGACGAGGATCGCCGGAGCGCGCTCGCGCAGGGCTTCGGCCATCGCGGCGAGGGCGCGGTTGCGCTGCTCGGCCGATGCGGTGCCGACGCGGCGCGCGGCAGCGCGGGCACCCCGGCCGAGCCCGTGCATCAGCGCGGCGATATCGCCGTTCTCATTATCGGGCGCGGGGACGCGCTTGGCGTTCTGCCGTGCGTTCTCTTGGGTCATCGCCGCCCTGAACTCTGCTTAGGCATCGGGATCGTAGCCGAGGCGCAGCGCCATGTCGTCCCGGTGAATCATCTCGGCGCGACCGGGGTAGCCGAGCACGGCCTCGATATCGCGGGAGGCCTTGCCGAGCACGCGCACCGCCTCGTCCACATCATAGGCGACGAGGCCGCGGCCAAGCTCGCTGCCGTCACCGGTTCGGATCATCACCGCGTCGCCGCGGCTGAAGGCGCCTTCGATCCGGGTGACGCCGACCGGCAGCAGGCTGGCGCCGCCCCGCAGGGCGCGAGCGGCGCCGTCGTCGACATGCAAGGTGCCGCGCGGCTCGAGCGAGCCGGCGATCCAGGTCTTGCGGGCGGTCGCGGGCGTCGAGGCGCTGAGGAACCAGGAGCAGCGCGCGCCCTGCGCGACCGCGCGCAGCGGGTTCTTGGCCCTTCCGTCGGCGATCAGCATATGGGCGCCGCCGGCGGTGGCGATCTTGCCGGCCTCGATCTTGGTGCGCATGCCGCCGCGCGAAAGCTCGGACGCCGCGCCGCCGGCCATCGCCTCGATCGCGGGCGTGATCGCGGCGATGACCGGGATATGCCTGGCATCCGGGCTGGAGAGGGGCGGGGCGGTGTAGAGGCCGTCGATGTCGGAGAACAGCACCAGCAGGTCGGCGCCGGCCATGGTGGCAACGCGGGCGGCGAGCCGGTCATTGTCGCCATAGCGGATCTCGGAGGTCGCGACGGTATCGTTCTCGTTGATCACCGGGACGGCGCGCAGATCGAGCAGGCGGCCCAGGGTCGCACGCGCGTTGAGATAGCGCCGGCGTTCTTCGGTGTCGGCGAGGGTGAGCAGGATCTGGCCGGCATTGAGCCCGTGATGGCCGAGCGCCTCCGACCAGTTGCGGGCGAGCGCGATCTGGCCGACCGCTGCCGAAGCCTGGCTTTCCTCGAGCCGGAGCGGGCCGGCTGGCAGCTTCAGCACGGTGCGGCCGAGCGCGATCGCGCCGGATGAGACGACCAGGACATCGGCGCCGCGGCCATGCAATTCGGCGAGATCCTCGGCGAGCGCCGCGAGCCAGGCATGGCGCAGGCGCCCCTGCGCCCGGTCGACGAGCAGGGAAGAGCCGACCTTGACGACGATGCGGCGGAACTGGTCGAGGGCAGGCAGGTTCACGGGCGGACCGGGCTTCGGATGGGCAGGATAATGCCCGCCGCAGTTCCTTGGCCAAATTGCCGGCGTTGTAAAGCTGCGCGGGCGCAATGCCGTTGTGCCGGGCGCGGCGTGCTCTACAGCGGCGCGGTCACCACGCGTGCCGTCCAGCAGAGCTGATAGGCGATGTGCAGCAGGGCCATCGCGAACTGCAGGCCCCTGTGGGCGTAGAGCGAGGCGAGCAGGCAGAGCCCGAGGCCGAGCTGAACCTGAATGAGATAATCTGCGCAGTCGTGACTCCACCGTGCCGGCCGCTTGAGGCGATGCCGTGAGCAGCCGGGTGATGCCGAGGCCGATCACCATGCCGATGACGACGCGGATATGGGGAAGAGCTCGTTGGCCGCTTGCGAATCCATGATGCGCGGCGCGATCGAATGAGGGCTCGAGGGTGCATGGCGGATCGTTCCACGCCACGCGTTCGACCTGCCACGGGTTCGCCATGCGCCGAGCGTGATACGATTAGGGGTGGCGCTGGTCTGGGATTTCTGCTACCGCGACGCACAAATCCTAAGGGTCGGGCTTTGCCTGACCCTTTTTCCTTCCATCCTGCAAAGCTGGAGACACGGATGCAGGTTCTCGTGCGCGACAACAATGTCGATCAGGCCATTCGCGTTCTGAAGAAGAAATTGCAGCGCGAAGGCGTGTTCCGCGAGATGAAGCGTCGCGCTTCCTATGAGAAGCCCTCCGAGCAGCGCGCTCGCGAGAAGGCCGAGGCCGTCCGCCGCGCCCGCAAGCTCGCCCGCAAGCAGGCTCAGCGCGAAGGCTTGATCGCCGCGCCGAAGCCGAAAGTGCTCAAGCCCCGCGCTGCCAGCGCAGCGGCCCCGCGCTGATTTCACTACAAATATCCCGCGAACTGCCCTATCTGCAGCGCGCGGGCGGCACTTTCGCCCGAGCAACTCCTGAAGGCTGACCTTGAAGAATCCGAACGACCGCCATTTCACTGATCGCCAGGCCAATTCCGCTAATGCGAAGAAGGCCCTGCTGGAGCGCTTCAAGAAGCGTCCCGGACCAGACGATCCGGTGATGGTGCAGCGTCGGGCCGAACGCGAGGCGATCGCCGCCGCGCGGGCCGAGCGCGATGCCAAGAAGGAAGCCGAGCGCCTGGAGGCCGAGCGCATCGCCGCCATCGAGCAGGCTGCGCGCGAGGAGGCCGAGCGTCTGGCCGAGATCGAGCGCGAGGTGCAGCGCAAGGCCGAGCAGGCCAAGCGCGACGCCGAGCGGCCGCGCCGCGTCCTGCTCGAAGCCGTGCAGTACATGGAGATGCGGGTCGCCGGTAAGCGCCGCTGAACACGAATTCTCGATCGAACCTGTCGATCGTCGACGGCGCCGCATGCGATGCGGCGCCGTTTTCTTTTGGCGCATAGGCTTCCGACGCGCCTGTTCTTTCCGACAGGGAATAGGACTCATTCCAGGCGGGAACAGCCTTCGTTCCGATTGCAACTAAAGTGCTACGACCTTCCGGCTTGCTATCTCCCCATCTCGCCGAAACGTTGAAGGCTGGCGGCCAGCAGAGCCGCAAACAACGCTCGCCGGTTGCAACGGCGCCGTTCCTCTGGGGAGAGAGCCATGACATCCGAACCAACGCAGTCGCGCGCCAATCGGCGCAATTTCCTGAAGGTGGCGGGCCTTGCGGGTGCCGGCGCCATCGCGATGCCGCAAGTCAGCCGGGCGCAGACCGTGACCTGGAAATTCCAGTCGACCTGGCCGACCAAGGACATCTTCCATGAGTTCGCCGGCGATTTTGCCAAGCGCATCAACGACATGTCGGGCGGCCGGCTGAAGGTCGACGTGCTCGCGGCCGGTGCCGTCGTACCTGCCTTCCAGATGCAGGATGCAGTCGCCGCCGGCATCCTCGATGGCGGCCATGGTGTCTCCGCCTACTGGTACGGCAAGAACAAGGCGTTCTCGCTGTTCGGCACGCCGCCGGCGTTGGGCTGGGACGCCACCAACTTCCTCGGCTGGATGAACCATGGCGGCGGCTATGACCTCTACAACGATCTCGTCCAGAACCAGCTCAAGCTCAACCTGGTCGGCTTCTTCTCCGGACCGATGCCGTGCCAGCCGCTTGGCTGGTTCAAGAAGGAGCTGAAGACCGCCGACGACTTCAAGGGCCTGAAATACCGCACCGTTGGCCTCGCAGCCGACCTGATGCGCGAGATGGGCGCGGCGGTCACCATCCTCGCCGGCGGCGAGATCGTACCGGCGCTGGAGCGCGGCGTCATCGACGGCGCCGAGTTCAACAACCCGTCCTCGGATTCGATCCTCGGCTTCCAGGACGTCGCCAAGGTCTACATGCTGCAGAGCTATCACCAGGCGGCGGAGAGCTTCGAACTGCTCTTCAACAAGACCAAGTTCGACGCGCTCTCGCCGGAGCAGAAAGCGATCATCAAGTACTCGGCCGAATCGGCCTCCTCCGACATGATCTGGAAGGCGCTCGACCGCTATTCCAAGGACCTCGAAATGCTGCGCGGCAAAGGCGTCAACGTGGTCTCGACGCCGGAGCCGATCCTGAAAGCGCAGCTCGCGGCCTGGGACAAGGTGCTCGAGAAGCTCGGCGGCGAGAGCCCGTTCTTCAAGAAGGTCGTCGATAGCCAGAAGGACTGGGTCAAGCGCACCGTGTCCTATCAGCGCATCAACGAGCCCTCGCGCGAGCTCGCCTTCAACCACTTCTTCAAGACTTGAAGGCCGCCGTCCGCGACAACGCCGCGCCCGCCATTGTCCTCGATGGCGGGCGTTCTTTGCCCGAGAAGCATGAGCAGGCGCGCATGGGACTGATCCTGGCGATCGACAAGTTCAACACCGCCATCGGCAAGCTCGCCGGCTGGACGATCCTGATCCTGACGCTGGCGATCAGCTACGAGGTGTTCTCGCGCTATGCGCTGCGGGCGCCGACCGAATGGGCCTTCGACGTCAGCTATATCCTCTACGGCACGCTGTTCATGCTGGCCGGGCCCTATGCGCTCGCGCGAAACGCACATGTGCGCGGCGATTTCCTCTATCGCGCCTGGAGCCCGCGCACGCAGGCGAAGCTCGATCTTGCGCTCTACATCCTGTTTTTCTTTCCCGGCATCATCGCGCTCGCCTGGGCCGGCTACAAGTTCGCGGCCTTCTCCTGGATGATCGGCGAGCATTCCTCGAACTCGCCGAACGGGCCGCCGCTCTACCATTTTAAATCGCTGATCCCGATCGCCGGCGCGCTGATGACGCTGCAGGGGCTGGCCGAAGTGGCGCGCTGCGTCATCTGCCTGCGCACCGGCGACTGGCCGCCGCGACTGCACGATGTCGAGGAAACCGAGAAGCTCATTCTCGAACAGGCTGCCGCGCAGGGCGCGCCGGATGCGGGGAAGACGGTCTGATGCTGGGCATGGGCAATCCGGAACTGGGCGTGGTGATGCTCGTCCTGTTCATCTTCTTCATCATGCTCGGCTTCCCGATCGCCTTCACGCTGATGGCGCTGGGTGTCGGCTTCGGCTACTGGGCGATGGGCGACACCGTCTTCAACCTCGTGGTCCAGCGCACCTATTCGGTGATGGCCAACGACGTGCTGGTCTCGATCCCCCTCTTCATCTTCATGGGCTACATCATCGAGCGGGCGAACATCCTCGACCGGCTCTTCCACTCGATCCAACTCGCGCTCGGGAACGTTCCAGGCTCTCTCGCCATCGCCACATTGGCGACCTGCGCCATCTTTGCGACCGCGACCGGCATCGTCGGCGCGGTGGTGACGCTGATGGGGCTTCTCGCCTTCCCGGCGATGCTGCGGGCCGGCTACGACGTCAAGCTCTCGGCCGGTGTGGTCTGCGCCGGCGGCTGCCTCGGCATCCTGATCCCGCCCTCGGTGATGCTGATCCTCTACGGCGCGACCGCCGGCGTCTCGGTGCCGAAGCTCTACGCCGGGGCGCTTTTTCCCGGCCTGCTGCTCGCCGGCCTCTACATGCTCTATGTGCTGATCCGCTGCTGGCTCAACCCGGCGCTGGCGCCGAAGCTGCCGAAGGAGCAGACCGACGTGCCATGGACGCGGGTGCTCTGGGCGCTCGTCACCAGCTTCTTCCCGCTCACCATCCTGATCATGTCGGTGCTGGGCTGCATCTTCTTCGGCCTGGCGACGCCGACGGAAGCGGCCGCGGTCGGCTCGCTCGGCAGCCTGATCCTGGCTGCCGCCTACCGGTCGCTCTCCTTCGGCAAGGTCAAGGAATCGGTGATCCTGACGGCGCGGACCTCGGCCATGGTCTGCTGGCTCTTCGTGGGATCTTTCATCTTCTCGTCGATCTTCGCCATCCTCGGCGGACACGAGCCGATCAAGAACCTGGTCACGGCGCTCAACCTGTCGCCGACCATGTTCCTGATCGTGGCGCAGCTGATAATCTTCGTGCTCGGCTGGCCGCTCGAATGGACAGAGATCATCGTGATCTTCGTGCCGATCTTCCTGCCGCTGCTGGAGTTCTTCAAGATCGACCCGCTGTTCTTCGGCATCCTGATCGCCTTGAACATCCAGACTTCGTTCCTGTCGCCGCCGGTGGCGATGGCGCCGTTCTATCTCAAGGGCATCGCGCCGCCGCACGTCACCATCAATCAGATCTTCTCCGGGGTGATGCCGTTCCTCTGGCTGGTGCTGGTGGCGATGGTTGCGGTCTACGTCTTCCCCGGTATCGCGCTCTGGCTGCCGAAATATCTCTACGGCTGAGGCTCGGGCGTCAGTCCTCGGAGCGGGCATCCTGGCCGCAGCGGAAGCCCGGCGCCTTCTCGTCGGCGAGGCGGCGGGCGGCGACATTCGCACCTGGCTTGCGGGCGTCGACGCTGCCGATGATGCAGGAGGTGCCCTCGGACGCGAGCCGGTAGACGATGAGCCGACTGCCATCGAGCTTGCCGACATTCTGGCCGGTGGCATAACGCAGGATCGCCGCCTGCGGCCGGCCGCCCTTCGGCCCGCGCCATTCGATCGTCTTGCCGGCCTCGAAGAAGGCGGCCTTGTCGGAGATCGTCTCCTGCTGAGCCTTGGCGCCGAACTCGACCGCCGATGAATCGTCGCCGGCGGTCCAGATCACCATGAGGCCCGCCTTGCCGGGGCAGCGATGCACCGAGATGGGATCGCCATTGCTCTTGTCCTTGCGGCATCTCTCGTAGTCATGGGTCGTATAGCTGCTTTCCCATTGCTCGGCGTGCAGTGGCGCCGCCAGCACGGTCGCAAAGCCAAGGGCGAGAGCGACGCGTGCGATCGTCATGGCGAATTTTCTCCGGTCGGCGATGGCCGATCCGACGATATCCGGCGCCCGCCGGCAAGCCGTGCCGCGCACGCGCGATGTGGAACCCGACGGCGTTCCACGAATTTTTTATGCGACCCGCGCGATTCCGGTCCTGTGACCGACAAGTCTCGTGCATGGCGAACAGTTCGCCACCCGGCTACCAGATCGGAGAACGAACATGACCCGTACCAAGAAGAGCTTCGCCGCTGCCCTTGCCGCCCTCGCGATCGGCGCTTCCGTTTTCGCCACCTCTGATGCCGAGGCGCGCCCGCGCTATCGTGGCGCTGCGATCGGCGCCGGCATCGTCGGTGCGCTCGCTCTCGGCGCCATCGCGGCAGGCGCTGCCAGCGGCCCGGCCTATGGCTACTACGACGATGGCTATGCGCCGGCTTACGCCTACGGCCCGGCCCGCCGCTGCCACCTCGTCGACCGCGTCAACTATTATGGCGAAGTCATCGGCACCCGCCGCGTCTGCCGCACCTATTACTGATTACTGAGTTTCTCCCAGGGCCTTCCTCCCCGGCCCGACATCCTGGCCCGCCGGTTCGCCCGGCGGGCCTTTTTCATGTCCGAAGGCTCTTCAGCCGCCGGTCGACATGGTCAGCGGCGGCTTCACCTCGGGGGGAACCGGCGAGGTATAGCCGCCATCGGCCGCGACCCGCTTCTGGAAATCGGCCTTGGCGGCCGCCATCAGCTGGGGGTCGGTCAGCACGGCGGCGCCGGTCGCGGCCATCGCCTTGGCGACCTGGACCATCGCCTTGTGCGCTGCCGGCATCTTGCCCTGCGCCACGACCTGCCAGGTGTGGAAGGGCGTGCCGATCGCGACGGTCGGCGCATGTGCCTGCACGGTCGGGACGACCCAGCTGACATCGCCGACATCGGTCGAGCCGATCGCCGGGTTGCGCGGCGAATCGAGCGGCACGGTGAAGTCGGCGAGTTCGGCCTCGGTCTTCGGCACGCCGATCGCGCGCCAGACGGCGTCGATGTCCTTCTGCGACAGGGTCGCGCGGATCTGGCGGGCGAACTCCTTGTCGGCATCGTCGAAATGCGGCGGACCGAGATCCTCCATGATGCCCTGCAGCGCCTGCTCCAGCGGGCCGTTGCCGACGACGTTGGAGACGGCGGAGACGATCTTCATCTCCATCGTCGTCTCGGTCATCAGCGCCGCGCCCTCGGCGATCTTCTTGACCCGGCCGACCAGCTCCAGCATTCCCGGCAGGTCGCGGGCGCGGATCGAATAGCGCACGCGGGCATGGGCCTGGACGACGTTGGGCGCGATGCCGCCGGTGTCGAGCAGGGCGTAATGGACGCGCGCATCGCTCGGCATGTGCTCGCGCATATAATTGACGCCGACGCTCATCAACTCGACCGCGTCGAGCGCGCTGCGGCCGAGCTCCGGCGAGGCGGCGGCATGCGAGGCACGGCCGGTGAAGATGAAATCGGCGCGGGTATTGGCCAGCGAGAGCGGCGGGGTGACCTCCCAGAAGCTGCTCGGGTGCCAGGAAATGGCGATGTCGGCATCCTTGAAGGCGCCGGCGCGGACCATGAAGGCCTTGGCGGCGCCGCCCTCCTCGGCCGGGCAGCCATAATAGCGGACGCGGCCGGGCAGCTTGTTCTCTGCGAGCCAGTTCTTCATCGCGGTCGCGGCGAGCAGGGCGGCCGAGCCGAGCAGGTTGTGGCCGCAGCCATGGCCGTGGCCGCCGGTCTCGATCTCGCTGTGCCTGGCGACGCCGGATTCCTGGCTGAGGCCGGGCAGGGCGTCATATTCGCCGAGGAAGGCGATGACCGGGCCGCCTTCGCCGGCCTCACCGATCACCGCGGTCGGGATGTCGGCGACATTCTCCGTGATCCTGAAGCCCTGGTGCCGGAGCTCGGCGACATGCTCGGCGACCGAGCGCTTTTCGGTGTAGCAGACCTCGGGAATCGCCCAGACCCGGTCGCTGAGTTCGATGAAGCGCTCTTTGCTGGCGTCGACGTGACGCCAGAGGTCGTTGCGGTTGTCCATGTCTTGTCTCGCTGGAGAGGGAAGCCTCGCCTCCTTGTCGCAAGCCGGGGTTCAGGCGTCCAGCAACCGCAGGGCATGGCGGGGCTGCCTACCGGCTCGCTTATGCGCTTGCATTTCGGCGCCGCATCGGCCTGATGCGCGCCATGGCCCGCCAGAAGCTGTTGTTCGTCGCTACCGAGGACTGGTTCTTCGCCTCGCATTTCCTGCCGATGGCTCGCGCTGCGGCGGAGATGGAGCTCGACGTCGCCGTGATCGCGCGGGAGCGCAATCACCGCAAGGCGATCGAGGCGACGGGCGCAAGGCTGATCGCACTCGAGGCCGAGCGGCGCTCGCTCTCACCAGTGGCGCTGGCCAGGCAGATCATGGCGCTGAAGCGCCTGATCGAGCGCGAGAAGCCCGATATCCTGCATTGCATCGCGCTGAAGCCGATCGCGCTCGCCGGCCTTGCCGGCAAGCTCGCCGGGGTCGAGCGCCGGGTCTACGCCCTGACCGGCCTCGGCTTCCTCGGGGCGCGCGAAGGCGGTCTCGCCGATGCGGCGCGGCTGGCGGCGAAGGTCTGGCTGCGCGAGGCGGTCGACGGGCCTCAGGTCCGTTTCCTGTTCGAGAACCCGGACGATCCCGTCACGCTCGGGCTCGATCCCGCCGATGGGGCGAAGGTCGCGATCGTCGGTGGTGCCGGGGTCGACCCGCTGGTCCTGATGCCTGAACCGATGCCGCCGCAGCCGCCGCTCAGGGTCGCGCTGGTCGCCCGCATGCTCTGGTCGAAGGGCGTCGACCTTGCGGTCGAGGCGGTCACGCTGGCGCGCAAGCAGGGCGCACGGGTCGAGCTGACGCTTCACGGCGCACCCGACCCCTCCAATCCCAAGGCGGTTCCGGAGGCGACCCTGCGCGAATGGTCGGCGCGGCCGGGCATTAGCTGGGCCGGGCCGACGCGCGACATCGAGGGCGTCTGGCGAGGGCACCATGTCTGCTGCCTGCCCTCGCGCGGTGGCGAGGGCCTGCCGCGCACCTTGCTGGAAGGGGCCGCCTGCGGACGGGCGCTCCTGACCACCGACGTCCCGGGCTGTCGTTCCTTCGTTCGCACCGGCCAGGACGGCTTCGTCGTGCCGGCCAACGACATCGCCGCGCTCGCGCAGGCGCTGGTGACGCTCGCCGCCTCGCCCTCCCAGGTCGAGCGCATGGGCGCGAGCGCGCGCGAGCGCCTGCTCGCGGGCTATACCGAACGCGACGTGATGGACGGGGTGAAGGCGCTCTATCGTGCTCTGCTCGGCCAGCGGCAGGCGGACCTCGTCGCGTGAGCGCGGTCGACGCCACGCTCGACCGGCTCGCTTTCATCCGCGCCCATACGCGGCTCTTACCGGTGCCACATGCGCCGGAGATTTCGCTCCACGTTGCCGAGGAGGCGACCGAGCTCTGGCAGAAGACCGAGGACGAGCTGGCGACGATCGGCCTGCCGCCGCCGTTCTGGGCCTTTGCCTGGGCCGGCGGGCAGGCGCTGGCGCGCTATATCCTCGACCATCCCGAGACCGTGCGGGCCAAGCGCGTGCTCGATTTCGCCAGCGGCTCCGGCCTCGTCGCCATCGCCGCGGCCAAGGCGGGGGCGACGCAGGTGATCGCTGCCGATATCGACGCCTTCGCCGCCGCCGCGATCGGACTTAATGCCCAAGCGAACGGCGTCTCGATCGAGGCCCGCCTCGACGATCTCATCGGCCTCGACCAGGGCTGGGACGTCATCCTCGCCGGCGACATCTGCTATGAGCGCGAATTGGCGGCGCAGGTGATCGATTGGCTCTCGGGCCTCTGGCAGCGTGGCGCGACTGTGCTGATCGGCGATCCCGGGCGCAGCTATCTGCCCAGGGACAGGCTCAAGGAGGTAGCGACCTATCAGGTGCCGGTGACGCGCGCGCTGGAGGACGCCGAGATCAAGAAGAGCTCGGTCTGGCGGCTGGCGGGCGAGAAGCGATAGAGGTCGGTAGGTCCCGCTCAGGCGGCCCGGCTCGGCGCCTTCTCCGGGGGCATGCCGTCTTTGATGACGCTCCTGAGCATGTCCCGCAATTCGGGCGTATCCTGATGCCCGTGAACCTTGACGGCGTGCTGAACGGCTGCTTCCAGCAGTTCGCCCTCGGTGTCGGCGCCGATCGCGATCGAGCAGTTCATTTCGCTCGGGAATTCGCGGCAGTCGATGAATTTGCGTCCCATGGCATCCTCCCGGATTCGAAGATCCGGCGCCCTTAGGTTAAAGGGCTGCCGCACCCATGATACGCTCAGGCGGGATTGCCGCAAAAGCGATATGCGGCCCGGCCATGGCCGGGAGCGTGACTATTTCGTCTACCGCGCCATCGATGATTGGGCTCTCCGCACGAAAAAGGGCGCCGCCGACACCGGCAGCGCCCTTATCGAAAACGCGATGGTGCTGTCTCAAGCCGGCAGCACGACCACCTTCGTCTTGACCGGCGTCTGGTTGTAGAGGTGGATCATGTCCTGCGTGAGCAGGCCGATGCAGCCGCTGGTGATGCCGTTGCCGATCGATTCCGCGTCGAGGGACGCATAGATCGTATAGAGCGTGTAGGCGCCGTTCTGGTAGAGATGCAGCGTGCGCGCGCCGAGCGGGTTGTCGAGGCCGCCGGGCATGCCGCGGGCGTATTTGGCGGCTTCCGGCTGGCGCTTGATCATCTCCTTGGGCGGCGTCCAGGTCGCCCATTCGGACTTGCGCCCGACATAGGCGTCGCCGTTCCAGCGGAAGCCGTCGCGGCCGACATTGGCGCCGTAGCGGGTCGCCGTCCCATCACCCTCGACGCGATAGACGTAGTAATTGCCGGGATCGACGATGATCGTGCCGGCGGCGTGCTTGGTGTCATAGGCCACCGTGCGGCGGAAATATTTCGGATCGACATGGCTGATGTCGATAGCCGGGATCGGGAATTTCTCCTCGGGCACCGGCCCGTAGAGCTTCTGCGCCTCGGCGAGGCTCACGCCGTCGGTGGTGCAGCCGCCGAGCGCGAGCGCGCCGAGACCGGCGGCCGAGCCGGCCAGAAAAGCGCGGCGGCCGATGAGGCCGGCCGGGCGCCCGCGCAGGGCGATCTCGTGCATCTCGCGGGCATCGGCCCTGCTATCGTCGATGATCATGTTCCTGGACTTCCCATGTCCTGCTGCCCGACGAGAGATCACTCCGGCATACATCTGATGAACCTCTTGGCGGGGCGGAGATTGCCGGCACATGGCATGGCTGGCAAGCTCCGGCTCCGCTGCATTCTCGGCCTCACGCCTTACGAAATCGCTTCCTTCAAATCCAGCGTTCCCTGCACTCCGATCGCCGCGTAGTTGCGTTTCAGCCAGCGCTTGGCGGCGGTGCGGCCGAGATCGCGCAGGCTGAGCAGGAAATTCCATTCCGAATTGAGGCGCGAGGAGGAGGTCAGCTGCGCCAGCGGCAGGCCGCCATCGATGCGATGCATCAGCACGCGCTTGTAGTCGCCGGTCGAGAGCTTGCCGTCGTCGACGAGGCGGTTGACGAAGTCGATGGCGCGCAGTTCGCGTAAGAGCGAGGCGTTGAAGGTGATCTCGTTGAGCCGGTCCTGGATCGCCCGTGCGTTGGTGGGCAGTTCGCGGCGCTCGAGCGGGTTGATCTGCACCAGCAGGATGTCGTCGCCGGCGGCCTCGTAGAACAGCGGGAAGAGCGGCGGATTGCCCATATAGCCGCCGTCCCAATAGGCCTCCCCCGATATCTCGACCGCCTGGAAAAGCATCGGCAGGCAGGCCGAGGCCATCAGATGGTCGGCGGTCAGCTCTTCGCGCGTGAAGATTTTGATCTTGCCGGTGCGGACATTGGTCGCCGAGATGAAGAGATTCACGTCGGCGCAGCCATTGACCTTGCTGAAATCGATCAGGTCGGCGATCACCCCGCGCAGCGGATTGATGTTGAGCGGGTTGACGTCGTAGGGGCTGGCGACCTTCGACAGCAGCTCGAACCAGATCAGCCCCGGCGGGCGCCCGTCGGTCCAGGCGCCGAGCATGGTGTCGAGCAGCGAGCGCTCCGAGCCGCCATATTTGCCGTCGACGCTGATCCGGCGCCAGAAATTCTCCAGCGCCGTGCGCGCGCCGTCGCTGCCGCCGTCGAGCCAGCCCTCGGTCAGCACCACCGCGTTCATCGCACCGGCGCTGGCCCCGGTGATCGCCTCGATGGCGATGCGGCCATCGGCGAGGATCTCGTCGAGCACGCCCCAGGTGAAGGCGCCGTGCGCGCCGCCGCCCTGGAGCGCGAGGTTGACCGACTTCTCGGCCTTCGGGCCCGCCAGGCCCTTGACCTGCGGGACGCGGCTGCGCTTGCGGCCGGTCACGCGGCGGTCCAGCCGCCATCCATCGGCAAGGTGGTGCCGGTGATCGACTTGGCCGAATCTGTGCAGAGGAAGACGGCGAGCGCGGCGACCTGCTCGACGGTGACGAACTCCTTGGTGGGCTGGGCCAGCAGCAGCACGTCGTTGATGACCTGCTCCTTGGTCAGGCCACGGGCCTTCATCGTGTCGGGGATCTGCTTCTCGACCAGCGGCGTCCAGACATAGCCGGGCGCGATCGCGTTGACGGTGATGCCCTTGGTCGCGACCTCGAGCGCCACCGTCTTGGTGAAGCCGGCGATACCGTGCTTGGCGGCGACATAGGCCGATTTGAACGGCGAGGCGACGAAGGCGTGGGCGCTGGCCGTGTTGATGATCCGGCCCCAGCCCTTTTCCTTCATCTTCGGCAGGGCGGCGCGTGTGGCGTGGAAGGCCGAAGACAGGTTGATCGCGATGATCTGGTCCCATTTCTCGATCGGGAACTCGTCGACCGGGGCGACATGCTGAATGCCGGCATTGTTGACGAGGATGTCGATCGCACCGAACTCGGTCTCGGCCTCGGCAACCATGGCGGCGATCTCGTCGGGCTTCATCATATTGGCGGCCGAGTAGCGCGCCTTGACCTTGTAGTCGGTCTCGATCGAACTGCGTTCCTTCTCGATCGCGTCGGCATCGCCGAAGCCGTTGATCACGACATTGGCGCCTTCGGCAGCGAGCGCGCGGGCGTAGGCGAGGCCGATGCCGGAGGTGGAGCCGGTGACGAGGGCGGTGCGATCTTTGAGGAACATGGGGCGGCTCCTGACATTTGGCCTGAGAACGCTTAACTTACCGGCGGAGGCTGGCATTGCGCCAGCGAGGGAGCGTCGGTCACCAGGACGGTGCCCGATGTGCTATTGCAACGCAACATGACGAAAATGCAGCCTGCAAGCGACGCTCATCATCACGATCACGAGCATGGTCTTTGCCAGCATGCGCACGACCATTCGGCCCATGCCGCCACCGGTCTGGCGCGAGCCGAGAAGGTCTGCCGCGAGCGCGGCCTGCGCCTGACGCCGATCCGGCGCAAGGCGCTGGAGGCACTCTATTCCGACCACAAGCCGGTGGGCGCCTATGATCTGGCGGATCGGATCTCGCCACCTGGCGGACGCCGGTTGGCGCCGATCTCGATCTACCGGGCGCTCGACTTCCTGGTCGAGCAGGGTTTCGTGCACCGTCTGAGTTCGCGCAACGCCTTCATCGCCTGCCCGCATGGGCACGGCGCCGATGAGGCGGTCGCCTTCCTGATCTGCGAGATCTGCGGCGGCGTCGACGAGGACGCCTCGCCGGCGATGCGCCAGGCGATCCGGGGGATGGCGGAGGGCCGGCGCTTCCAGACCTCCTATCAGGTGGTCGAGATCGTCGGCCGCTGCGAGCATTGTCGCGACGCTGCCGCAGCTTGACGATTATCCTGCAACGGCGCAGTGCAGCCGCGACGAGCCGCTGCCGGCAAAGGATCCGGACTATTCCATGAGCGATCAGCCGCTGACCTGCCTGCCCGAAGGGCCTGACGCCGCGCCGGCGCCTCGCAAGCGCACCGTCCCGGTCATGGTCGGCCATGTGCAGGTCGGCGGCGGTGCGCCGATCGTCGTACAGTCGATGACCAATACCGATACGGCCGACATTCCTGCGACGGTCGGACAGGTCGCGGCATTGGCGCGCGCCGGCTCGGAGCTGGTACGGATCACGGTCGATCGCGACGAGGCGGCGGCGGCCGTCCCGCATATCCGCGAGCGCCTCGACATCCTCGGCATCGACGTGCCGCTGGTCGGCGACTTTCACTATATCGGCCACAAGCTGCTGAGCGACCATCCGGCCTGTGCGCAGGCGCTGGCGAAATACCGGATCAATCCCGGCAATGTCGGCTTCAAGGACAAGAAGGACAGACAGTTCGGCCAGATTGTCGAGCTCGCGATCAGGCATGGCAAGAGCGTGCGGATCGGTGCCAACTGGGGCTCGCTCGACCAGGAATTGCTGACTTCGCTGATGGACATCAACGCCGCCGCAGCGAAGCCGCTCGATGCGCGGGCGGTGATGCGCGAGGCGATGGTGCAGTCGGCCCTGCTTTCGGCCGAGCGCGCCGAGGAGATCGGCCTCGGCAAGGACAAGATCATCCTCTCGGCCAAGGTCTCCGGCGTGCAGGACCTGATCGCGGTCTATCGCATGCTGGCGGAGCGCGGCGACTATGCCATCCATCTCGGCCTGACAGAGGCCGGGATGGGTTCGAAGGGGCTCGTCGCCTCCTCGGCGGCGCTCGGTGTGCTGCTGCAGGACGGGATCGGCGACACGATCCGCTTCTCGCTGACGCCGGAGCCGGGCGGCGACCGCACGCTGGAGGTCAAGGCCTCGCAGGAATTGCTGCAGACCATGGGCTTTCGGGCCTTCGTGCCGCTGGTCGCGGCCTGTCCGGGCTGCGGGCGGACGACCTCGACGGTGTTCCAGGAGCTGGCGATGGACATCCAGAGCTGGATCTCCACCTCCATGCCGGAGTGGAAGACGCGCTATCCTGGCATCGAGGCGCTCAACGTCGCGGTGATGGGCTGCATCGTCAACGGTCCCGGCGAGTCCAAGCATGCCGATATCGGCATCTCGTTGCCGGGCACGGGCGAGACGCCGACCGCGCCGGTCTTCGTCGACGGCAAGAAAGTCGCGACCCTGCGCGGACCGTCGATCGCCGCCGACTTCAAGGCGATGGTCGAGGATTACGTCGAGCGGCGCTACGGCGCCCGCGCTGCCGCGGCCGAATAGGCGCAGGCGACCATTCAATCGTTTGAAGCGATTCTCGGCACGCATGACGCGAAAGTGGCTGCCGCCAGCATGGAACTGCTCTAGCGTCTTTGCCTGGACAGACAGGCCGTGCTAGAGGCCCCGGCCTTTCGCTGCATTGCAGCACCCGCGGAGCGCCGTGATGGGTCATGACCAGCAGCACCCGCCGGCCGCCAAGCCGGATGGGGATCGCTTCGGGCTCGACGAGCCGGCCGGCAACGGCCACTCCACGCAAAGCTATGCCGCATTGGCCCTGGGCGCGCTCGGCGTCGTCTACGGCGATATCGGCACCAGCCCGCTCTATGCCTTGCGCGAGACGATCCTGGCTGCGACCGGAGCGGCATCCGGCGGGCATGGCGGCGGCGCCGAAGTCGTCCTGACGGGCCCGCTGCCGCGCGCGGCGGTGATCGGCGTGCTCTCGCTGATCCTGTGGTCGCTCGTCGTGGTGGTGACGCTGAAATACGTCGTGCTGCTGCTGCGCGCCGACAACAACGGCGAAGGCGGCACGCTGACCCTGGTCGCGCTGGCGCAGCGCGCGCTGGGGCGCACGCGCGGCGGCATCGTGCTCTTTCTCGGCATGGCCGGCGCGGCGCTGTTCTATGGCGATGCCGTGATCACGCCGGCGATCTCGGTGCTCTCGGCGGTCGAGGGCCTGAAGCTGGTGACGCCGGTTCTGAACGACTACGTCATCACCATCGCATCCGTGATCCTGATCGCGCTGTTCCTGGTGCAGAGCCGCGGCACCGGCAAGGTCGCCAATTTCTTCGGCCCGATCATGACGATCTGGTTCCTGACGCTGGCCGGGCTCGGCATCTACCATATCGCCGACGATCTTGGCGTCTTCGCCTCGATCAATCCGTATTACGGCGTGCGCTTCTTCTTCGACCATCCCGGGCTGTCGCTCGCCGTGCTCGGCAGCGTCTGCCTTGCGGTGACCGGGGCCGAGGCGCTCTATGCCGATATGGGCCATTTCGGCCGCGGCCCGATCCGCAGCGCCTGGATCTTTCTGGTGTTCCCGGCCTTGTGGCTGAACTATCTCGGCCAGGGTGCGCTGATCCTGTCCGACCCGACGGCGATCGACAATCCGTTCTACAAGCTCGCCCCGCCGGCGCTGATCCTGCCGCTGGTGATCATGGCGACGCTCGCCACCATCATCGCCAGCCAGGCGGTGATCACCGGTGCCTATTCGCTGACCCGTCAGGCGATCCAGCTCGGTCTGCTGCCGCGCCTCGAGATCCGCCACACCTCCGAGCATACCTCGGGGCAGATCTACATCCCGCGCATCAATATCCTGCTGCTCTTCACCGTGCTGCTGCTGGTCTGGACCTTCAAGACCTCGTCCAACCTCTCGCATGCCTACGGCATCTCGGTGTTCGGGGCGATGCTGGTCGATTCGCTGCTCGCCTTCATCGTGATCTGGCGGGGCTGGCGCTGGGGTCTGGCGGCTGCTGTCGCCGTGATCCTGCCCTTCCTGATCATCGACGTCGCCTTCTTCTCGGCGAACCTCCTGAAACTGCTCAGCGGCGGCTATGTGCCGGTGCTGTTCGCCATGGCGCTCGTCCTGCTGATGTGGACCTGGGTGCGCGGCACCAAGATCCTGTTCGACAAGACCCGCAAGACCGACGTGCCGCTGCTCGAGCTGGTCGGCATGCTGACCAAGAGCCCGCCCTACCGGGTCAAGGGCATGGCGGTGTTCCTGACCAGCGATCCCGAGACGGCCCCGGCCTCGCTGCTGCACAACCTCAAGCACAACAAGGTGCTGCACGAGCGCAACGTCATCCTGACCGTGCGCTCGGCCGATACCCCGCGCGTCGCCGAGAGCGAGCGCGTCAGGCTTTCGCGGATCACCGACGATTTCTGGCGCGTCGAGATGGTCTACGGCTACATGGAAAGCCCGAACGTGCCGAAGGGGCTGGCGATCCTGCGCAAGCAGGGCTTCAAGTTCGACATCATGTCGACCTCGTTCTTCCTGTCGCGCCGCTCGATCAAGGCCTCGCCGCAATCGGGCATGCCGATCTGGCAGGACAACCTCTATATCGGCCTGACCAAGAGCGCGACCGACGCCACCAACTTCTTCCAGATCCCGACCGGCCGCGTCGTCGAGGTCGGCACGCAGGTCACGGTCTGACGTATCAGCTCTGGCGCTGCGCGCTGAACTGCGCCGCGGCGCGCAGCATCGCCGCCTCCGGCCCGAAGCCGGCGAGCGCCGCGATCGCCTCGTCGCTCAGCCGGTCGCGCTCGTGCTTGGCGGCGTCGATGCCGAGCGCGGTGACCAGCGTCGCCTTGCCCTTCGCGTCGTCCTTGGCGGTCGCCTTGCCCATCTGCTCCGGGCTCGCTTCGATATCGAGGATGTCGTCGGCGACCTGGAAGGCCGCCCCCAGCGCCTTGCCGTAGCGCTCCAGTGCAGCCATCCGCTCTGGGTCGGCCTGGCCGAGGCGCGCGCCGATCAGGACGCTGCCGGCGAGCAGCGCGCCGGTCTTCATCGCCTGCATCCGCCGGATCTCGGCCTGGCCGAGCTTCTCTACGGTGCCGTCGCCGCCGAAGCGTCCCTCGGCGGCAAGATCGAGCATCTGGCCGCCGACCATGCCGCCAAGGCCGAGTGCGCGGGAAAAGAGCAGGACGATTGCGGCACGCGTCTCTCCGTCCGGGTGGGTCCGCGCATCGGCGATGACGTCGAAGGCGAGCGTCAGCAGGCCGTCGCCGGCGAGGATCGCGGTCGCCTCGTCATAGGCCTTGTGCACGGTGGGGCGGCCGCGACGGGTGTCGTCGTCGTCCATGGCCGGCAGGTCGTCATGGACGAGCGAATAGCAATGGGCGAGCTCGACGGCGGCGCCGGCCCGCAGCGCCTGCTCGGCGGGGACGCCGAAAAGCCCAGCCGTCTCGACGACGAGGAAAGGCCGCAGGCGCTTGCCGCCGCCCAGCGCGCCATGGCGCATCGCGGCGAGGAGCCGGGCGGGGCGATGGATCTCGCCGGCCTCGAGCTCGTTCCGCAGCAGCGCGTCGAGCAGCGTTTCGATGGCCGCTGCCGTCTTCGACAAGGCGCTGGCCAGAGCCGGGGCGGGGGCCGTCCGTTCCACGGAACTCATCATCATCTCTCGCGTTTGGCAGCCTGATCTGGCGCTGACTTGGCGCGCGGGGCTTGCCGGAGGCGGCCGTAATCGTCAAGCGTGGGGGCATGACGCAGATGGCAGACAATCCAGCTCCACGACGCGGGAGCCTCGTGGGACGGATCGTCCGTGTCGTGGTCCGGTTCGCGCTGGTGCTGGCGATCGTTTTCGCCGCCCTGCTGCTGCTCTACCGTTTCGTACCGCCGCCTTCGACGTTGATGCTCGGCCGCTGGCTGACCTTCCGCACGGTGGAGCGCGACTGGGTGCCGCTGTCGCAGATCTCGCCCCATCTGATCCGTGCCGTGATCGCCTCCGAGGACCAGCGCTTCTGCTCGCATGCCGGCGTCGACTGGGGCGAGCTCAACGCCGTGCTGCAGGACGAGGATGGGCCCAGCCGCGGCGCCTCGACGCTGACGATGCAGACCGCCAAGAACCTCTTCCTCTGGCCCGGCCGCTCCTATCTGCGCAAGGGGCTGGAGCTGCCGATGGCGCTGGCGATCGACTTCGCTTGGCCGAAGCGGCGGGTGATCGAGGTCTATCTCAACATCGCCGAATGGGGCGAGGGCGTCTTCGGGGCGGAAGCGGCGTCCCAGCGCCATTTTGGCAAGCCCGCCTCGCGCCTGACGCCGGCGGAGGCCGCCAGGCTCGCCGGAGCCCTGCCGAACCCGATCCTGCGCGACCCGTCGCGGCCGAGCCGGGCGTTGCTGGCGGCCGCCGGCCGCGTGCAAAGGCGGATGAACCAGCTCGGGCCGCTTGGAAACTGTGCGCTTCCGGCCGGTGCCAGCGCACAAGCGCCACTTTTTCCGCAGCATGGTCTAGCCAGAGCCCGCGCGAGCGTGTAAAGGCCAGCCCTCATCACGAATGTGACGTCGTCGCGACAGTGGTGCGGGTGAAATGCCCCGCCTCGCGCGAAGGCATGATGGAGAGTACCGATGGCCGTTCCGAAGAGAAAGACTTCGCCGTCGAAGCGCGGCATGCGCCGCTCGGCCGACGCGCTGAAGCAGCCTACCTATATCGAAGACAAGAACTCGGGCGAGCTGCGCCGTCCGCATCATATCGACCTGAAGTCCGGCATGTATCGCGGCCGTCAGGTGCTGAAGGCCAAGACCGAGGCCTGATATGGCGGGGCCCTGCGGCCCCAGTCTTCGAGACCCAAGAGCGCCGGCCGAAAGGCCGGCCTTTTTGCGTTTATGCGTCAGGCCGAGTGGAGGAGCCGGTGCGGCGGGCGGCGCTGCGCCATTCCCTCATAATAGCGGCGGGCGCCGATGAAAGGCGTCTCGCGGTCGCGGCGGGCGAAGGGGCCGATCCCAGCCTGGCTCGCGGCGAGCTGGACGAGAAAGGCCGCGGGAACACTCGGTGTGGGGGCTTCCTGCTCCGTGAAGGAGGCCGTTTCGGGCTGTCCTGTCTCGATCATCGTGCCGCTCCGGAACATCTGGGGGTTCGGGAGCGAATCCTTGCAATCCGGGCGCCGGCCTTAACCGGCCGTTAACGCAGCCTCCTGCATCGTTTCGGGACAGTTTCCCGCCATTCCGCAATCAGGACGGGGCGGCTCTCCAACCCGTCGTCCGAGGCAGCCGCACCATGTCTGCGCCGTCCCTGTTCGGTTCCCGCGACGAGAGGATCGTCGAGCCGCGCAGCCTGCTCTCATCGATAGGCGAAGTGGCTTACAGCTGGGATATCGGCAGCGACACGTTGAGCTGGGGCCCGAATGCGGCCGAGGTGCTCGGCCCTGTTCCACTCGCCGTGCTGCAGCGCGGCCTATCCTTCGCCGGGCTGGTCGAGCCCGGGAGCGGGCGCAGCCGCTACGATGCGATCTTCTCCTCGGGCGGGCATGATCTCGGCGACGGTGCGGTCTATCGCACGCGCTACGCCGCCGATCTTGCCGGGCGCAAGATGTGGATCGAGGATGCCGGGCGCTGGTTCGTCGGGATCGACGGCCGCCCAAGCCGCGCACGCGGCGTGCTCAGGCTGGAGCGGGCGGTGCGGCCGGAGGAGCTGACCGCGACCGACGCCGATCTCTGCGATCGCAATGCGCTGGTCGAGCGCGTCGACGAGGCCCTGGCAGAGCATCTGCCGGCGGACCGCTCGGTCGTCGTGCTGGTCGCGGCGATCGGCGAGCTCGCGCGCCTCAATGGCGAGTTCGGCCATGAGGGCACCGAGGAGATCATCGAAGAGGTGCGTCAGCGCCTGCATTCGGTGATGCGCCGACGCGACCAGCTCATGCACTATTCCGGCAATCGCTTCGCCATCCTGCTCAGCAGCTGCCCGGCAAACCAGATCGAGGCGGCGGCGGAGCGCTTCATCAAGGCTGTTGCCCGCTCGGCGGTCGAAAGCTCGCGCGGGATTGCGCTGGTCAGGCTGCGCGTCGGCGCCGCGATCGCCCCGGACCTGGCCCGCGAAGGCGCGACGCTGGTCAAGGCGGCCGAAAGTGCGCTCTCAGGCGCCGAAGCGGCGGGGCTCGACAATGCGGTGATCGCGCGCCGGCCGGTTGTGGCCGAGGGCGGCGGCGGCGCGCCGCGGCTCGACCTCGAAGCCGTTGCCGCGCTGAACGAGCGCAGGGTGCGGCTGGCCCTCCAGCCGGTGGTGACGGCGAAGGGCCGCATTCCGGCCTTCCACGAGGCGCTGCTGCGGGTCGAGCGTCCGCAGGGCGGCTTCCTGGCCGCGGCCGAGCTGGTGCCCCTGCTCGAAAGGCGGGGCCTGGTGAACCTGTTCGACCATCGCGTGCTCGAGCTCGCCATGACGCATCTGACGGACCGGCAAGACGCGGTGCTGTCGATCAACGTCTCGCCGCGCACCCTGGCGGACGCCGACTGGATCGAGGGGTTCGAGGCGAGCGCCGGGGCGAACCCTGGCGCGGCAAAGCGCCTGATCGTCGAGGTCACCGAGACGGCGACGATCGAAGATCCCGAGCGGATGGCCAGGCTCTTGGTTAGGATCAAGCAGCGCGGTGCCCGGGTGGCGATCGACGATTTCGGCGCAGGCCACACCTCGCTGCGGCATCTGCGCGCCTTTCCGATCGACATCCTCAAGCTCGACGGCGCCTTCACGCAGAACCTGCGGCGTTCGACCGATGATCGCTTCTTCGTGCGCACCCTGCTCGAGCTGGCGCATCATCTCGGCGTCGAGACCGTGGCCGAATGGGTCGACGACGAGCTGCAGGCTTCGATGCTGTGCGATTGGGGCGTCACCTATCTGCAGGGACACCTGGTCGGCAAGGCCGAGCTGAGCCTGCCGGACGAAACGCATGATGGCCCGCCACTGCGCGTGGCGGGCTGATAGCGCGGGCGATCAGCTCCGGCTGGAATGGCCGCTCACTTGTCCTTGGCGAGCTTGTCGAGCCGTTCGCGCATTTCGTTGAGCTCGCGCTTGAGATCGCCGAGCTCGCCGGTCTCGCCCTGGGCCGGCGCTTCGCCCCGGCCTTTCGCTGCGGCAGCCGCCGCGAAAGGGTTGAACAGGCGGAAGGCCTCCGTGAACATCTGCATATTGGCGCGCGTCTGGGCCTGGAGCGCATCTATCGCGCCCGTGCCGAAGGCCTTGCTCATCTGCTCGCGGATCTTGTTCTGGTCCTGCGTCAGATTATCCATCGAGAATTCGAGATAGCGTGGCACCAGGGCCTGCATGCTGTCGCCATAGAAGCGGATCAGCTGGCGCAGGAAGGTGATGGGCAAGAGGTTCTGCCCGTCCTTGCTCTCTTCGTCGAAGATGATCTGGGCCAGCACCGAGCGGGTGATATCCTCGCCGCTCTTGGCGTCGTAGACGACGAAATCCTCGCCCTTGCGCACCAGACCGGCCAGATCCTCCAGCGTCACATAGGAGCTCGTACCCGTGTGGTATAGCCGGCGATTGGCGTATTTCTTGATGACAGTCGGTTCTTTGTCGCTGGCCATCGACCCCACACGGCTAGTTGCGGACAAGCCCGAGGGATCGGGCAAGGCCGGAGAACGGTCCCGGAAGGAACGATAACTCTTCGGCTGCCTGCTGCAAGTTTTTTGAGCGCGCCGCGAGATCATGCCGAGTCTGCCTCGAAGATGAGCTTGGCTACTCAGCCCGCTTGACGGCGTCGTTTCGCCCTTCGAAGGTGTGGAAGACATGCCGCTGCGCCGCCTGGCCGGCGAGCGAACCGGAGGAAGAGCCCCATGGCTGAGAATGACATCGTGATCGTCGGCGCAGCGCGCACGGCGATCGGCTCCTTCAACGGCGCCTTTGCCAATACGCCGGCTCACGATCTCGGCTCGGCGGTGATCAAGGACGTGCTGAAGCGTGCCAAGGTCGATGCCGGCGAGGTCGACGAGGTCATCCTCGGCCAGGTGCTGACGGCGGCGCAGGGCCAGAACCCGGCCCGCAAGGCAGCCGTCGACGCCGGCGTGCCGCAGGGCTCGACGGCCTGGGGCCTCAATCAGGTCTGCGGTTCGGGCCTGCGGGCGGTGGCGATCGGCATGCAGCAGATCGCCAATGGCGATGCCAGCATCATCGTAGCCGGCGGCCAGGAATCGATGTCGCTTTCGGCGCACGCCTCGCATATGCGCGCCGGCACCAAGATGGGCGACGTCAAGTTCATCGACACGATGATCAAGGACGGCCTCTGGGACATCTTCCATGGCTATCACATGGGCACCACGGCGGAGAACGTCGCGGCCAAATGGCAGATCAGCCGCGAGGAGCAGGATCGCTTCGCCGTCGGCTCGCAGAACAAGGCAGAAGCCGCCCGCAAGGCCGGTCGCTTCAAGGACGAGATCGCGCCGATCACGATCTCGACGCGCAAGGGCGATATCGTCGTCGACACGGATGAATACATCCGCGACGGCGCGACACTCGAGGCGATGGCCAAGCTGAAGCCGGCCTTCTCGAAGGACGGCACGGTGACCGCCGGCAACGCCTCGGGCCTCAATGACGGTGCTGCCGCGCTGGTGCTGATGACGGAAAAGGAAGCGAGCAAGCGCGGCTTGACCCCGCTGGCCCGTATCGCCTCCTGGGCGACCGCCGGCGTCGATCCGGCGATCATGGGTTCGGGCCCGATCCCGGCCACGCGCAAGGCGCTGGAGAAGGCTGGCTGGAAGGTCGGCGATCTCGACCTCGTCGAGGCCAACGAGGCCTTCGCGGCGCAGGCGCTGGCGGTGAACAAGGACCTCGGCTGGAACCCCGACATCGTCAACGTCAATGGCGGGGCGATCGCGATCGGCCATCCGATCGGCGCTTCCGGCGCGCGCGTGCTGGTGACGCTGCTGCACGAAATGGCGAAGCGCGACGCCAAGAAGGGCCTCGCCACGCTGTGCATCGGCGGGGGCATGGGCATCGCCCTGGCGGTGGAGCGCTGAGCAGTTCTCCGTCATGCCGAAGCAGACCACGCTCTATCGCTATCTCACCGGTCCCGATGACGCCTCTTTCTGTCATCGGGTCTCGGACGCGCTGAGCCGCGGCTGGGTCCTCTACGGGCACCCGACCCTGACCTATGACGAGAAGTCGGGGCGAGTGATCTGCGCGCAGGCGATCATCAAGGATGTCGACCGGGCTTACGAGCCCGGTCTCGATCTCAGCAAAGAATAACGCGGCCGCATAGCCGCGTCCAAGAGGGGAGAAGACGACGATGGCTAAGGTTGCACTGGTGACGGGCGGGTCCCGTGGCATCGGGGAGGCGATTTCGAAGGGCTTGCAGGCGGCCGGCTACACCGTGGCGGCAAGCTATGCCGGCAATGACGAGGCGGCGGCCAAGTTCACCGCCGAGACCGGCATCAAGACCTATAAATGGGACGTCTCGGACTATGACGCCTGCGTCGCGGGGATCGCCAAGGTCGAGGCCGAACTCGGGCCGGTCGACGTGCTCGTCAACAATGCCGGCATCACCCGCGACGGCATGTTCCACAAGATGACCAAGGAACAGTGGGACGCGGTCATCAACACCAACCTCAACTCGCTCTTCAACATGACCCGCCCGGTCTGGGAAGGCATGCGCGCCCGCAAGTTCGGCCGCGTCATCTGCATTTCGTCGATCAACGGCCAGAAGGGCCAGATGGGCCAGGTCAACTATTCCGCCGCCAAGGCCGGCGACATCGGCTTCGTCAAGGCGCTGGCGCAGGAGGGCGCGCGGGCCGGGATCACGGTGAATGCGATCTGCCCCGGCTATATCGCGACCGAGATGGTCAAGGCGATCGATCCGGCCGTGATCGAGAAGTCGATCCTGCCGCATATCCCGGTCGGGCGCCTCGGCGAGCCCGGCGAGATCGCGCGCGCGGTGGTGTTCCTGGCCAGCGACGATGCCGGCTTCATCACCGGCTCGACGCTCTCCGCCAATGGCGGCCAGTACCTGGCTTAGGGTCGATCAGCAGCCCCGAGACGAGAAGGGCGGAGCGGGTCGGCTCCGCCCTTTTTTCATTCTGCGAGGCCTCAGCGCCGCGCTTCCTTCGGGAGCAGGAAGGTGAGCAGGCCGAAGGCCGGCAGCCAGGCGCAGAGCCAGAAGACCTGGATGATGCCGATCCTGTCGGCGAGCGCGCCGAGCGCGGCGGCAGCGAGGCCGCCGAGGCCGAAGGCGAGGCCGTAGAACAGCCCGCCGACCAGGCCGACGCGGTGCGGCACCAGGTCGATCGCGTAGATCAGGATCGCCGAAAAGGCACTCGCCATGATGAAGCTGATGATCACGCTGAGGATCGCGGTCCAGACGAGGTCGGCATAGGGCAAAGCGAGCGCGAAGGGCAGGCAGCCGAGGATCGACAGCCAGATCACGCGGTGTCGGCCGATCCGGTCGCCGATCATGCCGCCGATGATCACGCCGACGGCGCCGACGACGAGATAGAGGAAGAGCAGGATCTGCGAGAGCTGCAGCGAGACCTGGAAACGCTCGATCAGATAGAAGGTGTAGTAGGAGGTGAAGGAGGCCGTATAGGCGTTCTTCGAGAACAGGATGACGATCAGCACGGCCATGGCGAGCAGGACCTTGCCGCGCGACATGCCGTGCGAGGCGACATCGTCGGCATGCGCCTTGGATGCGACCTGCTCCTTGCGGAAGGCGGAATAGCGCGAGCCGATCCAGGCCATCAGCAGCATGGCGACCAGCACGATGCCGGAGAACCAGGACAGGCTCTGCTGGCCGTTCGGCACGACCACGGCGGCGGCGAGCAAGGGGCCGATCGCATAGCCGGCATGGCCGCCGACCTGGAAGACGCCCTGCGCCAGCCCCTGCCGGCCCGCCGCGGCATGGCGGGCCATGCGGGTCGCCTCGGGATGGAACACGGCCGAACCGGTGCCGACCAGGGCGGCGGCGACCAGCACCATGCCGTAGCTATGGGCGAAGGCCAGCGAAAGCAGGCCGGCCAAGGTCGCGCCCATGCCGGCGACCATCGCATAGGGCCAGGGCTTCTTGTCGGTGACATAGCCGAGGAGCGGTTGCAGCAGCGAGGACGTCACCTGGAAGGCGAGTGTGATCAGGCCGATCTGCACGAAGTCGAGCTGATACGTCTCCTTGATCAGCGGGTAGACCGCCGGGATCATCGACTGGATCAAGTCGTTGAGCAGATGGGCGACGCTGAGCGCCGCCAGGACCGGCATCAGAGGGCGGGCGGCGGTCGGCAAAGGGAGTGTGGTCATGGCGCACGCATGCGCCCGCGCGCGTGCGCGGTCAATCGCCGCACGCCGCGCAGGTTGCATGGCGGCTATCGCAGATGTGCGCGTCGAAGGTGCGTCAGGGCGATGCCAGCAATTGCGCCGCGAGCGCTTCGCCGGCTGCGAGGATATGGGCTTCCAGCGCCTGGGCGGCGGGCTCGATCCGCCTCGCCGCCAGTTCGGCGAGGATGTGCCGGTGTTCGGCTTCCGAGCGCGGCTGCCAGTCTAGGCCCTGCCAGGTCGCGAACAGGAAGCGTGCGCTCGTCCGTTGCAGGTCCTCGATCGTCGCCAGCAGGCGCGGCAGGCCGCAAGGCGCGGTGATGGCGTGATGGAAGCGCCGATTGGCTGCCTCCCAGATCAGGGCCGCATCGCTTGCCTCCGCTTCGGCAATGGCCGCCGCGGCCGCCTCCAGATCGGCTGCGGCGAGCTTCGGGAAGCCGCGGCGTAGCGCGAGAGCCTCGAGTGCGGCACGCATCGCCGTCACCTCCAGCACCAGCCCCGGTTCCAGCGGGGCGACGCGCACGCCGCGGCGCGGCTCGCTGACGAGCAGGCCCTGCGCCTCCAGCGTGCGGAAGGCCTCGCGCACCGGCACGTGGCTGGCGCCGAACTCGGCCGCGACATGGTCCTGCCGCACGGCGGTTCCCGGTGCCAGTGCTCCGGTGAGGATGCGCTGCGCGAGGCTTCTGGCGATGCGGCTGGTCAGCGAGGCGCCGGCCTCGCTTTCGTCTTGAAAGCTCATGGCACACATGTTTTCATAGATAATATATGAAATGAGGTTTCACGATGACACGCTCTCGTCCAGCCCGCCTGCATCATATCGCCGGAATCGGCGTCGACGGTATGGGATCGATCGCCGACGCCTCCGGCAAGGATTTCCTGCGCCTGGAGAATCTCGACACCGACATCCTGCCGGCCCCCGAGGCGATCGCGCGCACGGTGCACGCCGCGACCGAGGATGCCGACAACAGCTATCTGCCCTTCATCGGCCAGGCGCGCCTGCGCGATATCGCAGCCCGCCACGTCTCGGCGATCTCCGGGGTGAGCTATAGCGGCGAGCGCAACTGCGTGATCTCGGCCGGCGGCCTCTCCGGCATCCTCAACGTCCTGTTGGCGACGATCGAGGTCGGCGACGAAGTGATCGTCACCGATCCGACCTATGCCGGGTTGATCAACCGGGTGCGCCTTGCGGGCGGGGTGCCGCGCTTCGTGTCCTTCGTCTTCGAGCCGGGCGGCGAGTGGCGGCTCGATCGCGCGGCGCTGCGCGCCAGCATCGGGCCGAAGACCACGGCGATGCTGCTGATGTCGCCCTCGATGCCCTCCGGCGGCTGCCTGGACGCCGCCGACTGGGCCGTCGTCGCCGAACTCTGCGTCGCGCATGACCTGCTGCTGATCGTCGATACCGCGATGGAGCGGCTGGTCTTCGATGGCCGGCCGGTGCTGCATCCGGCCGGACTGCCCGGCATGGCGGAGCGGACGGTCACGGTCGGCTCTTCGGCCAAGGAACTGCGGATGATCGGCTGGCGCGTCGGCTGGATCGTCGCCCCGGATGCCTTCATGCCGGATCTCGTCGCCGTCTCGCTCGCCAATGTCGTGGTGCCGGTCGGCATCGGCCAGGACGCGGTCGCGACTGCGCTGGAGAATTCGGCGACGACGCTGGCGCCTTATGTCGACGAACTGCAGGCTCGGCGCGATTGCGTGCTCGAGGAGCTGCGCGGCCTGCCGGTCGGCGTCCCCGGCGGCGGCTGGTCGCTGCTGCTGCGCGTCTCGGATTTCGGGCTGGACGGTGCGGCCATGTCGGAACGGCTGCTGGAGCAGGGCGTTTGCGCCACCGCCATGGCCGGCTGGGGCGAGACGCATGGCGGCCAGTATATCCGCTTCGTCTACGCCAACGAGCCGACCCGGCGCCTGCGCGCGCTCGGCGCCCGTGTTCGCGCGGCTCTCGATCTGTGAAGGGGTGAGGTGATGGCGGAGTGGCGCAAGACGCGGCCGGACCTTGCGGACGCGATCGTCTGCGACGGGCTGCTGCCCTGGGCGAAAGCTTTCCTGCCGCCTGGGGCAAGGCTCGGCGAGCAGCTGGCGCGCTTTCGGGCGCAGGGCTGCGACCACATCTCGCTCACTGCGGCCGCCGGGGCGGACGGGCCGGTGGAGGCGGCGGCCCGGCTCGGCTTCCTGCGCCGCGAGATCGCGGCGGCGGGCGACTGGCTGACGATCGCCGTGGACGCGGCCTCGATCAGGCAGGCGAAAGCGCAGGGGCGGCTCTCGGTCTCCTTCCATTTCCAGTCGGCGACGCCGTTCGCGCCCGATCTCGATCTGGTCGAGGCCTTCCGCGCCGCCGGCATTGACCGCGCCATCCTGGCCTATAACGAGGCCAATCCCTTCGCCGACGGCTGCCACGAGCCGCGCAATGGCGGGCTTTCAACGCTGGGGCGGCGACTGATCGCGCGCATGGACGCCTGCGGCATGCGCGTCGACCTCAGCCATTGCGGGGTGCAGACGAGCCTCGATGCGCTGGAGCTCGACCTCGCCGCGCCGCCGATCTTCTCCCATTCCAATGCGCGCGCGCTGTTCGACCACGAGCGCAACGTCAGCGACGAGCAGATCAGGGCCTGCGCCGTCCGAGGCGGCTATATCGGCGTCAACGGTGTCGGCATGTTCCTCGGCGTGGCCGGGCCGCAGATTCCCCAGGCGATGGCGCGGCACCTTGCGCATATCGCCGCGCTCGCTGGACCTGACCGGATCGGCCTCGGGCTCGACTTCATGTTCCTCGCAGGCAGCGACTACGGATTCTACCATGCCGCGAAGGGTCGCTGGCCGCGCGGCTATCCGGAGCCGCCCTGGGATTTCTTCCAGCCCGAGCAGTTCGGCGATCTCGTGGCTGCGCTAGAAGCGGAAGGCTTCGGGGCAGAGGAGATCCGGGGTATTCTCGGTGAGAACTACCTGCGGCTGGCGCTTCCCAGCTGAGGCGGATGTCGCGATAGCGCGATGTCGGGGCGGGTGCCGCCTGTCCAGCTCCTCGGCATGACCTTCGTCATCGGAGGCGTCTTCGTGCTGGCGATCGCGGCGGCGCGGTGACGGCTGGGGCGAGACGCATGGCGCGCAAATGTATCCGCTTCGTCCATGCCAACGAGCCGGTGGAGCGGTTGCGGACGCTGGGAGACCGCGTCCGCGCAGCGCTTCGCGCGTAGCCGCCCGTTCAGGCGACGGCGACGCCGAAGCGGCGGCGGTAATCGGCGGGGGCGAGCCCGGTGATGCGCTGGAACAGCTTGCGGAAGGCCGAGGCGTCCTCATAGCCGACATCCCAGGCGATCTGCGCCACCGGACGGCGGCTCAGCTCCAGCGCTTCGCGCGCCTTGGCGATGCGGACCTGCTGGGCATATTCGGTCGGGCGCAGGCCTGTCGCTTTGCGGAAGCGGCGCAGGAAGGTGCGTTCCTCCAGCCCGGCCCGCTTCGCCAGCGCCGGCACGTCGTGGTCCCTGGCGCCGCTCGCCTGCAGCCAGTGCTGCACTTTGAGGATCGCCGCGTCGCCATGGTCGAGCCGCGGCACGAAATGTCCATAGGGCTGCTGCGTGCGTCCGGGCGGGTCGACCAGCAGGAAGCGTGCGGTCTCCAGCATCACGCTCGGTCCGAGCAGGCGCTCGACCAGCGTCAGGCCGAGATCGGTCCAGGCCAGGATGCCGCCAGCGGTGATGAGGTCGCCATCGTCGATCACCATGCGGTCGGTATCGACCTTCGCCGCCGGAAAGCGCGCCGCCAGCTCCTTGGCGAAGGCCCAATGCGTTGTCGCCTCGCGGCCTTCCAGCAGGCCGGCCTCGCCGAGCAGGAAGGCGCCGGCGCAGACCGAGCACAGTGTCGCACCCTCGCCATGGCGCTCGGCCAGCCAGCTGGTGAGACCGTTCATCGGTTGCATCCTCGCCGGCATGATCAGGCTTGGCGGCGCGATCAGATGGCTGGGATCGTGCAATGGGCCGGGATGGCTGTCGAAGACGCATTCCACACCGGCGCCGTCCGCCGCCTGGCGCCAATGGCTGACGCGGATGACGGGCGCATCCGGTCCGCCGCGCTCTTGGCTCATCTCGCCGGCGATCCGGAACAGGTCGGTCAGGCCGTAGACGGCCGCGAGCTGCACATCCGGATAGAGCAGGAGCCCGATCTCTGCGACAATCTGTTTGCCTGTCGTCATGTTGTCAGTTTTGCCTCGTTGATTGTCGCTTCCGCCAAGCGGCAGCATGCAACGCCCCGCCTATAACCGTCCACATCGAAGGGCGACGATCCGGCCGCCCGGAAAGCCGAAGGAGAAGGCAGATGAGCACGATCACCACCAAGGACGGCACCGAGATCTTCTACAAGGACTGGGGCCCGAAGGAGGCGCAGCCGATCGTCTTCCACCATGGCTGGCCGCTCAGCGCCGACGACTGGGACAACCAGATGCTGTTCTTCCTGCATCAAGGCTTCCGGGTGATCGCGCATGACCGCCGCGGCCATGGCCGCTCCAGCCAGACCGCGACCGGCAACGAGATGGACACCTATGCCGCCGATGTCGCCGAGCTCGCCGCGCATCTGAACCTCAAGAACGCCGTCCATATCGGCCATTCCACCGGCGGTGGCGAGGTCGCTCATTATGTCGCCCGCGCCGAGCCCGGCCGTGTCGCCAAGGCGGTGCTGATCGGCGCGGTGCCACCGGTCATGGTCAAGTCCGAGAAGAATCCGGGCGGCCTGCCGATCGAGGTTTTCGACGGCTTCCGCACTGCGCTCGTCGCCAACCGCGCCCAGTTCTATGTCGATATCCCGACCGGCCCGTTCTACGGCTTCAACCGTGAGGGCGCCAAGGTTTCGCAGGGCGTCATCGACAACTGGTGGCGGCAGGGCATGATGGGCGGCGCCAAGGCGCATTACGACTGCATCAAGGCCTTCTCGGAGACCGATTTCACCGAGGACCTGAAGGCGATTGAGGTGCCGGTGCTGGTGATGCATGGCGACGACGACCAGATCGTCCCCTATGCCGACTCCGCTCCGCTGTCGGTCAAGCTGCTGAAGAACGGCACGCTGAAGACCTATGCCGGCCTGCCGCACGGCATGTGCACCACCCATCCCGACGTGATCAACGCCGACCTGCTCGCGTTCATCAAGGGCTGAAGCGGGGCGGGGGCTGAACTTTCAGCCTCCACCTGCCCCATCAAACTGCCGGTCGGCCGCTGCGGCGGCTGATCGGTGGTTTTTTGCATAGGAATCGGGTCCCGGCTTTGTCGTGAAGACCGAACGGGCTGGCGGGGACGCGGCGCAACCCTTAACGGGTCTCCAGTCGTCACGCCGAAGCCCGTTCCCATGACCTCCCATACCGCCACCGCAACCGGCGCCATCGCCATCCTGCTCTGGTCGACTTTGGCACTATTCACCGCCATGTCCGGGCGGGTGCCGCCCTTCCAGCTCGTCGGCATGACCTTCGTCATCGGCGGCGTGCTCGTGCTGGCGATCGCGGCGCTGCGGGGGCGCCTGCATCTGGCGTGGCCGACCCCGGCCTCCTTCCTGCTCGGGCTCTACGGGCCGTTCGGCGACACCGCGCTCTACTATGCCGCGGTGAAGACGGCGCCGGCGGCCGAAGCCAACCTGATTCATTATCTCTGGCCGCTGCTGATCGTGCTGTTCGCGGCGCTTCTGCCGGGCGGGGGGCTCAAGGTGCGCCATCTGGTCGGGGCGCTGATCGGCCTCGTCGCCACCGCACTGCTGATCTCCGGCAGCCTCGGCTCGGGCGGCGCCGGCATCCGGCTCGGCCATGTGCTGGCGGCGCTCGGGGCCTTCGTCTGGGCGAGCTATTCGGTGCTGTCACGGCGCTTCGCCGGGGTACCGTCGGAGAGCCTGGCCATCACCATGCTCGGCTGCGCGATTCCGGCCTTCGCCTGCCATCTCGCCTTCGAGGCGACCTTGTGGACGCCAAACGCCGTCGAATGGGGCGGCGTGCTCGGCCTCGGTCTCGGCTCGATCGGGCTCGCCTTCATCTGCTGGGACATCGGCATGAAGAAGGGCGACGTCGCTTTCCTCGGCGTCGCCTCCTATGCGGCGCCGGTGCTCTCGACCGTTGTCCTGGTCATCGCCGGCTATGCGGCCGCGAGCTGGCTGCTGGCCATCTCCTGCGTGCTGATCGTCGTCGGCGCGCTGGTCGCGAGCTTCGGGCCAGCGGAACGAAGCACCGAGCCGAAGGCCACCGGCGGCTAGGTCAGGTGTCGAGCATCCGCGTCTCGTAGGCGTAGACCGTGCGGAAGCCCAGCCGCTTGTACATCTCGAAGGCGAGGCCGTTGCTCTGGTCGACCTGGAGATAGGCCTGGCTGCAGCCCTGCGCTGCCGCCCAGCCCATCAGCCCGAGCATCATCTGCTTGCCGAGGCCCTTGCTTCGCAGGGCTTCGTCGACGATCACCGCGCCGATCTCGGCCATGCCGCGCTCGGCGACACTCATCGCATAGGCGGCCGGGCGCCCCTCATGCAGCAGCGTCGCGAAGGCGGCTGGCACGCGTACGCCGGAGACGATCGCGGCGAGATGCTCGCGGTTGCGCTTCGCGCCGGTCTGGTGAGCGCAGACGCCATCGATCCAGGCATCCTCCGCCTGTGCGGTCGTCAGCATGCCAGGGGCAGGCGGATGCCGATTGGGATCGAGCTCGGCGACCATGCCGAAGGAGGCGGTCTCGATGCGATAGCCGCGCTCCGCGAAGCGTCGGCGGGCGCTCTCGGCGACCAGCGGGGTGAAGCGGATGCGCGGCGGCAGGCCGGCCTGGCGATAGAGACCCTCGACGAAGGCCAGCGTCGTCTCGTCCATGTCGCCGCCCTCGCGCAGCGAGGAGGCCGAGTTGGCGCGGCCGGAATAGCCGTTGGCGAAGCGCACCACCCATTGGTCGACGACGAGCGTCGTCGGCGCCGGCCAGGCATTGACGATCCGGGTCTCGCAGGCGCTGACCAGCGCCGTATCGATGACAGTTTTGTCCATGGTCAGCCTCCGGCCGGGCGCGGCGTCGGGCGCCAGTCCGGCGGGGCCATCTCGAAGCCGGAAAAGGCAAAGCCCGGCGCGACCGTGCAGCCGACCAGCGTCCAGGCGCCGAGCGAGGTCGCGCTCTGCCAGTGCCCGGCCGGCACGACGATCTGCGGGCGCTGGCCGGCCGCAAGGTCCTTGCCGAGATGGTGGGCCGAGGCGTCGTGGCCGTTAGGCGAGAGCGTGATGACCATCGGGGCGCCGGCATAGTGGTGCCAGATCTCGGCGGCATCCACGCGATGCCATTCCGAGGTCTCGCCGACATCGAGCAGATAGTAGATCGCGGTCGAGAAGCCGCGGCCCTCCGGACCGGCGGGATCGCGGAAGGTCTCGCGATAGTGCCCGCCCTCGGGATGGGGCTTCAGCTCCAGCAGGCGGATGACCTCGGCGGCGCTGAGGCCGCTCAGCGTGTTCATTTGACTTCAGAACCTGTTCTCAAAATTTGTTCTTGGCCTCGCGCAGCGCGGCGAAGATCTCGCCCGCCGGCTTGCCGACGATGCCGAGCGTCGCAGCGAGCGCCGGCTCCTCGGCGCGGAAGAAGGGGTTGGTCGCCCGCTCCTCGCCGATCGTGGTCACCGCCCAGAAGCGTCCCTCGGCCTTCGCCGCCTCGGCCTCGGCGAGGCGAGCGGCAACGGCGGCGTTGCTCGGGTCCATGGCCGCGGCGAAGCGGGCATTCGAGAGCGTGTAGTCATGGCCGGTGATCAGCGTGGTCGCGTCCGGCAGCGTCATGATGCGCGAGAGCGAGGTCCACATCGCTTCCATCTTGCCGGGCATGACGCGGCCGCAGCCCATGACGAAGACGACATCGCCGACGAGGGCGAGCTTGGCGCTTTCGCCGATGAAGCTGACATGCCCGTCGGCATGGCCGGGCGTCGCCCAGGTCTCGAAGTCGTAGCCGCCGACCGAGACGCGGTCGCCTTCGCCGAGGACGACGTCGACGGGCGCGCCGGCGCGCGCGGCTTCCGGTGCGAACACCTTGGCGCCGGTCGCCTGCTTCAGCGCGGCGATGCCCTGGACGTGGTCGGCATGCTCATGCGTGACCAACACCTGGCTGATCGCCCAGCCCCTGGTCTTGGCGGCGGCGAGCACCTCGTTCGCATCGGGAACATCGACGGTGGCGCAGGTGCCGGTGGCGGGGTCGCGCAGCAGCGCGCCGGCATTGTCGCTGAGCGTGCGGAAGACATGGATGTCGAGCGGCATGGGAAGCTCCGGCAGTCGGCAACAAGCAGTCGGCAATCGGGGAATCCGAGCCGGCGCGGATCGAGGCGGCAACCTATCAAGTCAGGCTGGGGACTGCCTACTGCCGATTGCCGACTGCCGTCTACCCTTGCACTCCCGGCCCCGCTGAGCCATCTCCGTCGGCATGGCCCTGGATGTCGTCGACCTGCGCAGCTTCTACGCCAGCCCGCTCGGGCATGTGGCGCGGCGGACCGTCGGCCGGGTCATGCTGAGGCTCTGGCCGGATTGCCGGCGCCAGCGCCTGCTGGGGCTGGGCTTCGCGACGCCCTATCTGCCGCTGCTCGGCGGCGAGGCCGAGCGTGCCATCGCTTTCATGCCGGCCGCCCAGGGTGTGGTGAACTGGCCTTCGCCTGGCCTTTCCGCTTCCGCTCTGGTCGAGCCGACGCTGCTGCCGCTGCCGACCGCCTCGGTCGACCGGGTGCTGCTGGTCCACGCGCTGGAGGAAACCGAAAGCCCCGAGGATCTGCTGGAAGAGATTTCGCGGGTGCTGAGCCCGGGCGGGCGGCTGATCGTCGTCGTGCCGAACCGGCGCGGCCTGTGGGCGCGGATGGATACGACGCCCTTCGGCCATGGCCGGCCGTTCAGCCGGTCGCAGATCGAGGCCCTGATGCGCCGGGCCATGTTCTCGCCCGAGCACTGGGCCGAGGCGCTCTATGTGCCGCCGCTGCGCCGGCGCCTGTTCATGCGCTCGGCCATGGCCTGGGAGAAGGTCGGCGGCGGCCTGTCGCTGCCCTTCGCCGGCGTCTACGTCATCGACGCGACCAAGCAGTTCTACCGGCGCGCGCCCTTGCGGGCGACGCGGCGCAGCTTTGCCTTCCGGCCGGTCCTGCTGCCGCAGGGCCACTCCTCAGGCCGGCTGCCGCGGCAGGATGAGGCGAATATGCCGGCGGGTTGACAATTTCGCCGGGGCGCGGCCAAGGTCCGCCGCCTTTTTGACCTTTCCGTCGCCGCGACCCCTGGCGGCCGATGCTGCCGCCTCTTCCGTGGGAAAGCGGGACCTGATCTGGATGTCGATGCGAAGCTATCTCGATTTCGAAAAGCCGGTTGCCGAATTGGAGGCGAAGGCTGATGAACTGCGTGCGCTCGACGGCAAGGGCGACGGCTATTCGCTCGCCGAGGAGGTCGGCAAGCTCGAAGCCAAGGCCTCGCAGGCGCTGAAGGACCTGTATGGCGCCCTGACGCCCTGGCAGAAGACACTGGTGGCGCGCCATCCGCAGCGACCGCATTTCCTCGACTACTGCTCGGCCCTGATCGACGAGTTCACGCCGATGGCGGGCGACCGCGCCTTCGGCGAGGACGAGGCGATCGTCGGCGGCTTCGGCCGCTTCCGCGGCGAGCCGGTCTGCGTGATCGGCCAGGAGAAGGGCAACTCGACCGAGACCCGCATCAAGCACAATTTCGGCATGCCCAAGCCCGAAGGCTACCGCAAGGCTGTGCGCCTGATGGAACTGGCCGATCGCTTTGGCCTGCCGGTGCTGAGCTTCATCGACACCGCCGGCGCCTATCCCGGGATCGAGGCCGAGGAGCGTGGCCAGGCCGAGGCGATCGCGCGCTCGACCGAGACCTGCCTTGCCCTGCGCACGCCGAGCGTCGCGCTGGTGATCGGCGAGGGCGGCTCGGGCGGGGCGATCGCGATCGCTGCCGCGAGCAGGGTGCTAATGCTCGAGCATGCGATCTATTCGGTGATCTCGCCGGAAGGCGCGGCCTCGATCCTCTGGCGCGACACGGCGCGTGCCCAGGATGCCGCGACCGGCATGAAGATCACCGCCCAGGATCTGCTGCGCTTCGGTGTGATCGACAGGATCGTCACCGAACCGACCGGCGGCGCCCACCGTGATCCCCAGGGCGCGATCGAGCGGGCCGGCGCCGCGATCGAGGCGGCGCTGTCCGAATTCGCCGGGCTCGGTGCCGACGAGATCGTCGATCGGCGGGCGCAGAAATACCTGGCGATCGGCCGGGCGCTGTAGCCCTGCCGATTGTGCGCAAGCGGGCGTTCGGCCCGGCGGGCGCTTTACCGCGGCTTCGCCATATGGCCATCTGCGAGCCTCCTGTGGTAAGGGACGGTCAAGGCTAACGATCCTGCAACCAATCGACGGGCATAATTTGGCCGCGTTGTCTGAGGCATTGTCGGCTTTGACGCGTCTGCGCGAAATGGGATTGACGACGTGGCTGTGAGACATTTCGCGCTGGCGGCGCTCCTTGGCCTCAGTTTGGCAGCCTGCGAAGAGGACCGCTATCGCGGCTCCGCGCGCCACAACATCCCGATTCCGTCGGCGACCTACACGCTGATGTCCGAGAAGGGCATGAGCAAGAGCCAGCCCATCGTGATTCGCTCCTACAAGAAGGAGTCGGAGCTCGAGGTCTGGAAGAAGCGCGCGGACGGCAAATACGCGCTGCTGAAGACCTATCCGATGTGCCGCTGGTCCGGCCAGCTCGGCCCGAAGGTGCGCGAGGGCGACCGCATGGCGCCCGAGGGTTTCTACGCCATCAGCCCGGCGCAGATGAACCCGAACTCGTCGTTCTACGTCTCGTTCAACATGGGCTATCCCAACGCCTATGACCGGGCGCATGGCCGCACTGGCGCGCATTTGATGGTGCATGGCGCCTGCTCCTCGGCCGGCTGCTATTCGATGACCGACGACCAGATCGGCGAGATCTACGCGCTGGTCCGCGAGGCCCAGAATGGCGGGCAGCGCGCCGTTCAGATGCAGGCTTATCCCTTCCGGATGACGCCGGAGAACCTCGCCAAGCACCGGCTCGATCCGAACATCGCCTTCTGGAAGAACCTGAAGGAAGGCTCGGATTATTTCGAGGTTGCCAAGGACGAGCCTTCGGTCTCGGTCGTCGGCGGGCGCTACGCCTTCAATCGCGACGGCGTCCAGGTCGATCCCTCGTTGACGCAGGCGATCGCGCAGAAGCGCCAGCAGGACGAGATCCAGGTCGCGGCGCTGGTGTCCAAGGGCACCCCCGCAGTCAAGCTGATCTATGACGATGGCGACCAGCATTCCTCGTTCAAGCGCCAGCTTGCCCAGTCCGGCGCTGATTCCCTGAACAGGTCGGTGGCCTGGGGCTCGCGCGACGTCGGCATCAGCCGCGTCGATTCGCTGATCGGCCCGCGCGTCGTCGTGCTCGACGACAAGGGCCGCACCAAGGCGACCGTGCGGGCCGAATCGGCTGATAACGACGCCGTGCTCGCCGCGGTCAGCAGCGCGCAGGTGGAGGACGCCAAGCCTGTCGTCGCCGCTGCCGCACCGACCAGGCCTGCGTCCGTGCAACCCGCCGCCAAGCCGGCAAGCGATGCAGCGGCGCAGGTCGCCAAGGCGAACCCAGGCGAGGCCACCGCTGCTCCGATCCAGACGGCTTCGGCCGCACCGGCGCAGCCCTCCTTCTATCAGCGCGCGCTGAGCTTCGTACCGCTGCTCGGCAGCTCCTCCGAGCCGAAGGAGCAGTCGCCGGTCGCCTCGACCGTGCCAGAGGCCCCGCAGACGGTGACCGTGCCGCTGCCGCCGCGGCGTGCCTCGACCCTGCGGACCTCGCAGCTCCAGCAGCCCGATGCCGCCTATGCGAACCAGCCGGCGACTCGCTGAGCAGTCTGCAAATCATCTGATGTAAAAAAGTCACGCCCGCGGTCAGCAATGGCCGTGGGCGCTTTTCTGAGCGCGGAATGCGCCGAAACCGACAGATTTGCCTATTGATGCGGCAGTCTGCCAAAAAGCTCGCCTTGCCGATATTGCGGCTGCGAAGGCCTAATCATGGCGAATGCATGACTGGAGTCGTGCAGGGATCTCGATGGAGTTCGCGATGGCTGCCTTGAAGACTTCCGGCTTGCTGACGGGCTTTGCGCTTTCGATGGCGCTGACGGTTTCGGGCGCGGCGCTCGCCTCCGACCTGCCGAGCAAGAAGGGCGCTCCGCCCCCGCCGGTGGCCCCGAGCATCACCTGGTTCGACATCGCCGTCAGCGTGAAGGGCATGACGGACTACAATTTCCGCGGCATCTCGCAGACTGACCGCAAGCCGGCGATCCAGGGCGGCGCCGAGCTGCAGTTCTACGACAACCTGGTCTATGCCGGCGTCTATGCCTCGAATGTCGACCTGGCGACGCGTCCGCCGGCCGAGATCGACTTCTACGCAGGCATCCGGCCGAAATTCGGTCCGGTCACCGTCGATGTCGGCGTCTGGCAGTACTATTATCCCAGCGAGAAGCAGTTCATCGATACGGCCGGCGTGTACTGGACGCCGCGGAACACCGACTACACCGAGGTCTACGGCAAGGTCAGCTACAATTTCGAGGACAAGCTGATCCTCGGTGCCAACGTCTTCTACGCCTGGGACTGGCTCGGCACCGGCGCTTCCGGCACCTATGCCTCGGTGACGGCGAAATACAACCTGCCTTTCCTGGAAGGCCTCTCGGTCTCCGGCGAGTTCGGCCATTACTGGCTCGGAACGACCAATCTGGCGATCTGGTCGACTGTGCCGCCGACCAACCTGCCCGACTACGCCTACTGGAACGCCGGTGTCTCCTACACCTGGAAGAACCTGACGGCGGATGTCCGCTATCACGACACCAACCTGTCGAAGACCGAATGCTTTGCGCTGACGGCCGATCCGCGCGGGATCAACTCGGGTTCGGGGCGCTCGAAGTGGTGCGCCCCGGCGGTGGTGGCGACGCTCTCCTTCGACATCACGGCCAGCAGCGTCGGCATCTTCGCGCCGAAGTGAGGGCCTCAGGGCACGTGCCGATCAGATTGCTTTAATCTGATCGGATTCGGCCCTAGCCGCATGGACTGCTTGAGGGCCGCTCGCGAGAGCGGCCCTTTTTCATGCCGGTTGCGGCGACGCTATCGCGCCAGCGAGGCCTTCATGTAGTTGCGCGGCGCCGTGCCCAGCCGCCGCCTGAACATGGTCGTGAACGCCGCGACATTGTCATAGCCCGCCAGCATGGCGGCTTGCGTGACCGGCATGCCTTCCGCCAGCCGAGGCAGGCAGGCGAACAGGCTGGCCTGCTGGCGCCAGGCGACGAAGCTGAGGCCGGTCTCACGCTGGAAGAGCCGGGTGAATGTCCGCCTGCTCATCGCGAGCTTTCCGGCCCAATCGTCAAGACGCTCATTGACCGAGGGCGCGGCCATATAGGCGCGGCAGAGGGCAGCGAGACGCCTGTCGGCGGGGATGGGCAGGCCGAGCGGCCGGATCGGCAGCGCGGCGATCTCGGCCGTCAGCAGCTCGAGGACGAGGGCGAGCTTGCGATGGCCCGGCGGCATGTCGCGCAGGCGGATCGCTTCGACGATCAGCGCATGGGCGAGATCGGTGACGCCGAGCACCTGCAGCATGCGCTCCGCCAGGTCATCATCTCCGGTCAGGAGATAGACCGACTTGATGCTGACATCGCTCAGCATCTCCACCGCGTGCTGCAGCCGGGCGGGGATGAGCAGGCCATGGCCCGGCGGGATCATCCAGCTGCCACGCTCGGTGTTGATCTGGACCACGCCGGAGAAGGCGCAGAGAAGCTGGATCTGGCGATGGCTGTGCAGCGGGATCGTATAGCCGGCGGGATTGTCGGAGACGCGGACCAGAACATCGCCGTCGGCGTCGGCAACCGTGCCGTGGATATGGCGATGGTCGGAATGGAGGGCCTCGACCTGTGGCTGCGGCAGCTTTCTCATCGAATGGCCCGAACACGAAGCAATTAGACCGAATCACGAAAGCAGGTCACGGGCAAGCCTTGTAGAAGGAGCGCCGCTGAAGGTCCGCATGCGGGGAATAGCGCCATGGTTGCAACGGTCGAGGGGAGCCAGCCCCGTTTCGAGAAGACGACGATCTCCGTCCTGCTGGCGGTGAGCTTCTGCCATCTCCTGAACGACGTCATGCAGTCGCTGCTGGCCTCGCTCTACCCGCTGTTCAAGGCCAATTACGCGCTGGATTTCATCCAGATCGGCCTCTTGACCATGGCCTTCCAGGTCACGGCCTCGCTGCTGCAGCCGGTCGTCGGCATGGTGACCGATCGCTGGCCGATGCCCTATTCGGCGCCGGCCGGCATGGCCTCGACCTTCGGTGGCCTGATCCTGCTCGGCAATGCCCACAACTTCGCGGTGCTGATCGTCGCGGCCTGCCTGATCGGCCTGGGCTCGGCGATCTTCCATCCGGAGGCGTCGCGGATCGCGCGGCTCGCCTCGGGCGGGCGGCACGGCCTGGCGCAGTCGCTGTTCCAGGTCGGCGGCAATCTCGGCTCGGCGCTGGGGCCGCTGCTGGCAGCTTTCGTCGTCCTGCCATTCGGCCAGGGCAGCGTCGCCTGGCTCTCGGTCATCGCCATGGCCGGCGTCGTCGTCCTGACCCGGGTCGGGTCCTGGTACGCGGCCCATCGCCGGGCGCAGGCCGGGCGTCCGCCGGCGAGCCGGACCCTGCCGCTGCCGGGCGGGCGCGTCGCCTTCGCGCTGTTCGTGCTGGTGCTGCTGACCGCGACCAAGAACGTCTACATGGCGAGCATCTCCAGCTACTTCACCTTCTACGTCATCGAGCAGTTCCAGCTCGGCTTCCGCGACGCGCAGTTGATGCTGTTCCTGTTCCTCGGTGCGGCGGCGGTCGGCACCTTCGTCGGCGGCCCGATCGGGGACCGTTTCGGCGCGCGCTTCGTGATCTGGTTCTCGATCCTCGGCGTCATCCCCTTCGCGCTGCTCCTGCCCTACGCCAACCTGTTCTGGACCGGCGTGCTGAGCGTGATGATCGGGCTGGTCTTCGCCTCGGCCTTCTCGGCGATCGTGGTGTTCGCGCAGGAGCTGGTGCCTGGCCGCGTCGGCCTGATCGCCGGCATGTTCTTCGGCTTCGCCTTCGGCGCGGGCGGGCTCGGCGCCGCCTTCCTCGGCGGCTTCGCCGACGCCTATGGCATCACCTTCGTCTACAAGGTCTGTTCCTATCTGCCGCTGCTCGGGCTCCTGACGATCCTGCTGCCGCGGCTGCCCCGGCATGGTGCTGGCTGAGAGGGCCGTCACGTGGCAGGCTGCCGTTACCCGACGCCCGGAGCCTGGCCTTGTCCGATACAGCCATCGCTGTCGCAGCCGATGCGATCGCTACTGCGCGGCTGAGCCTGACGCCTCTGGCGCCGCCAGCTGCCGGAACCGCGCCACGAGACCTCGTGGAGGCCTATGCGGTGCGCGACGCAGTCCATGCGCGCCTTGCCGAAAGCCGTTTCGGTGCAAGGGTCGGCTGGAAGATCGGCTGCACCACGCCGGTGATGCAGGCCTATCTCGGCATCGCCCATCCTTGCGCGGCGGGACTCTTCGCCAGCACCACGCATCGCGGCGATGCCAGGCTTCGGCATGGCGACTTCGTCAAGCCCGGAGTCGAGTGCGAGATCGCGGTGCGGCTGGCGGGCGATCTGCCGGAAGGGCCCTTCTCGGCCGAGAGCGTCCGCCGCGCGGTCGGCGCGGTGATGGCGGCGATCGAGATCGTCGACGATCGCTATCTCGACTGGCAGGGAACGGGAACGCCGATGCTGGTCGCGGACGATTTCTTCGCCGCCGGTGCCGTGCTCGGCCGCGAGCATGACCCGGCCGCGCTACCAGACCTGGCGACGTTGCGCGGGCGGGTCCTTATCGACGGGATCGAAGCCGGTGCCGGTGTCGGCGCCGACGTGCTCGGCCATCCCTATGCGGCATTGGCCTGGCTGGCGGCGCACGCCAGCGAGCGCGGTATGCCACTGCGGTCCGGCGAGACTGTCCTGCTTGGGAGCCTCGTCCGAACGCAGTGGGTCAGTGCCAGTGCCAGCGTCCGGATCGAAATCGATGCGCTCGGCGCGGTCGAGGCCGATTTCGCCTGACATTCGCGCCGGCGTATTGCGCCGGCGCTGCGGTCAGACGAACTGGCCGTGGCAGTGTTTGAACTTCTTGCCGGAACCGCAGGGGCAGAGCTCGTTGCGGCCGACCTTGCCCCAGCTCGCGGGATCGGCCGGGTTGCGCTCGGCCACGGCGAGGTCGCCATCGGTGGCTGCGAACTGCGGCTGGCCGGCGAAGAAACCGGCGGGCGGCGGGGGCAGGGCATCGCTGCCGCCCTGGTCGAGGCCCTGACCGTCTTCCGGCGGCTGGTCGAAGCGGACCTCGACGCGCATCAGATTGCCGGTGACCTGCTCGCGCAGGCGGCCGATCAAGCTGTCGAAGAGCTCGAAGGCTTCCTGCTTGTACTCGTTCAGCGGGTCGCGCTGGGCATAGCCGCGCCAGCCGATGACCTGGCGCAGATGGTCGAGCGTGACCAGGTGCTCGCGCCAGAGATGGTCGAGCGTCTGCAGCAGCACCTGCTTCTCGATATAGGTCATCACCTCGTCGGTGTTGCGCTCGATGCGCGCCGTATAATCCTCGTCGGCGATCTTGCGGATGCGCTCGCGCAGCTCCGCGTCGGCGATGCCCTCTTCCTTGGCCCAGTCCTCGATCGGCAGTTCGAGGTTGAGATAGGTCGCGACGTCCTCGCGCAGGCCGGCGGCATCCCATTGTTCGGGATAGGCGTCCTCGGGGATGCGGCGCGAGACGGTGTCCTCGACGACGCCATGGCGCATGTCGTCGATGGTTTCGCGCACGCTTGCCGCGCGCATGAAGTCGCGGCGCTGCTCGAACACGACCTTGCGCTGGTCGTTCATGACGTCGTCGTATTTCAGGATGTTCTTGCGGATGTCGAAGTTGCGCGCCTCGACCTTGCCCTGCGCCTTCTCGACCGCCTTGTTGATCCAGGGATGGACGATGGCCTCGTCCTCCTGCAGGCCGAGCTTCTGCAGCATGCCGTCCATCCGGTCGGAGCCGAAGATGCGCATCAGGTCGTCCTGCAGCGACAGGAAGAACTTGGAGCGGCCAGGGTCGCCCTGGCGGCCGCCGCGGCCGCGCAGCTGGTTGTCGATGCGCCGGCTCTCATGGCGCTCGGTGCCGATGATGTAGAGGCCACCGGGGCGGGTCATGGTCTTGGCCGGGCGCGAGCCCTTGGCCGGCTCGAGCTCGATCGTCTCGGAGGCGTTGAGCACGATCTCCTTGAAGCGGGCGACCTCGGCTTCGATCTCCGCGATCTTGGCCTGCTTCTCCGGTCCCTCTTCCATGCCGGCCGTCTCGATCGAGACGCGCATCTCGACGTTGCCGCCGAGTTTGATGTCGGTGCCGCGGCCGGCCATGTTGGTGGCGATGGTGATCGCGCCGGGGACGCCGGCCTCGGCGACGATGAAGGCCTCCTGCTCGTGGAAGCGGGCGTTCAGCACGGCGAACTGCTTTGTGCTCTTGCCGGTACGGGCGGCGGAGTAAAGGCTGTCGAGCGCGTTAGGCTGGCTGAAGTCGATCTGCTTGAAGCCGGCGGCAACCAGCATCTCGGCGATCTGCTCGGATTTCTCGATCGAGGCGGTGCCGACGAGCACCGGCTGCAGGCGCTCGCTGGCGCGCTCCAGCTCCTTGATGATCGATTTCACCTTCTCCGGGAAGCTGCGATAGACCTCGTCGTCGTCGTCGATACGGGCGACCGGGACATTGGTCGGGATCTCGACCACTTCGAGCTTGTAGATCTGCTCGAACTCGTCGGCCTCGGTGCCGGCGGTGCCGGTCATGCCGGCGAGCTTCTTGTAGAGGCGGAAATAGTTCTGGAAGGTGATCGATGCGAGCGTCGCGTTCTCGGGCTGGACGGTGACGCCCTCCTTGGCCTCGAGCGCCTGGTGCAGGCCTTCCGAATAGCGCCGGCCGGGCATCATGCGGCCGGTGAACTCGTCGATGATCACCACCTCGTCGTTGCGGACGATGTAGTCCTTGTCGCGCGTGAACAGCGCATGGGCGCGCAGCGCCTGGTTGACGTGGTGGACCAGGGTGACGTTGACGGAGTCGTAGAGGTCGCCGTCCTTGAGCAGGCCGGCTTCGCGCAGCAGCTGCTCGATATGCTCGTTGCCGGCCTCGGTCAGCGCGACGGTGCGCTGCTTCTCGTCGACCTCGTAGTCGCCCTTGACCAGGCCGGGCAGGACCTTGTCGATCGCGACATAGAGGTCCGACTTGTCGTCGAGCGGGCCGGAGATGATCAGCGGCGTGCGGGCTTCGTCGATCAGGATCGAGTCGACCTCGTCGACGATCGCGAAATGGTGGCCGCGCTGGCTCATCTGCGCGACCTCGTATTTCATGTTGTCGCGCAGATAGTCGAAGCCGAACTCGTTGTTGGTGCCGTAGGTGATGTCGCTGGCATAGGCGCGCTGACGCTCCTCGTCATCGAGGCCGTGCACGATGATGCCGAAGCTCAGTCCGAGGAAGTTGTAGATCTTGCCCATCCACTCGGCGTCGCGGCGGGCGAGGTAGTCGTTGACGGTGACGACGTGGACGCCCTTGCCGGCGAGCGCATTCAGATAGACCGGCAGGGTCGCGACCAGGGTCTTGCCTTCGCCGGTCTTCATCTCGGCGATCGCGCCCTCGTGCAGCACCATGCCGCCGATCAGCTGGACGTCGAAATGGCGCTGGCCGAGCACGCGCTTGGCCGCCTCGCGCACGGTGGCGAAGGCCGGCACGAGCAGGTCGTCGAGCTTGGCGCCGTTGGCGAGCTGCTGCTTGAAGGTTTCGGTGCGGGCGCGAAGAGCCTCGTCGGAGAGCTGGGAGACCTCGGCTTCGAGCGCGTTGATCGCGTTGACGCGGGGTTGGTAGCCCTTCACCCGCCGGTCATTCGACGAGCCGAAGAGTTTCTTTGCGAGCGCGCCAAGCATGTCTGGCCTTTCAATGACGAATCCGGCCTGCGCAGACCGCGCGGCCGAAGCGGTAATCCATAGAATTCACGCGCGTGTTTAGACGGGCGCAGGCGCGTGGTCCAGCACGCGCTTATCCGCGCGCATGTAGGGTCCGGCGGGGCGTGTTCCAAGAGGCCTGGACTCTGGCGTCGCCGGCTGCAGCACAGTGAACCATGCTTGCCGGCTCGCGTTGATGTGCGAGGCGCCGTCTTGCCAATGCCGCGTTCTGCTGGCACTCAGCCGGCGAGATCGATCTTCGCGCCGTCCAGTCGAAAGGCCGCACCGATGTTGTCCTCCCGTCTCGCCTTGCTGTCGCTTGGCTTCGCGCTGGCCGCCGTGCCGGCCCTGGCTCAGCAGGACAAGCCCGTCGCCAAGGTCGACGGCATCACCATCACCGAAGGTGACATCAAGCTGGCCGAGGAGGATCTCGGCGAGCGTACCGCGCAGATGCCGGAGGAGCGCAAGCGCGAGGAAGTGATCAACTATCTGGTCGACCTCAAGCTCGGCGCCAAGGCTGCCGCCGCCGCTAAGGTCGGCGACGGGCCGGACTTCGCCAAGCGACTGGCCTATAACCGGGACAAGCTGCTGCTGGACGAATATCTGACGGTCGAGGCCAAGAAGGCGGCGACGCCCGAGGCGGCCAAGAAGCTGTTCGACGACACCGTCAAGGCGATGAAGCCCGAGGAAGAGGTCCACGCCCGCCACATCCTTGTGCCCGAGGAGGCGCAGGCCAAGGCGGCGCTGGAGCGGGTGAAGAAGGGCGAGGACTTCGCCAAGGTCGCGGCCGAGCTCTCCAAGGATCCCGGCTCGGGCAAGGAAGGCGGCGATCTCGGCTGGTTCGCCAAGGACAGGATGGTGCCGGAATTCGCCGAGGCCGCCTTCAAGCTCGAGAAGGGCCAGGTCTCCGAGCCGGTGAAGAGCCAGTTCGGCTGGCACGTCATCAAGCTTGAGGACAAGCGCACCAAGCCGCTGCCGAGCTTCGACGAGGTCAAGCCGCAGATCGACCAGTATCTGGTCCGCAAGGCGCAGCAGGACATCATCGTCGGGCTGCGCGACAAGGCCAAGGTCGAGCGCCTCGACAAGCCGGCCGCCCCGGCGACGCCCGCGACCCCGGCGGAGCCGAAAAAGCCCTGACATCCTGGCTCTCGGCCTGGTGCTTCAGATCAGATCGTCGACCGTGATCTTCAGCGCGTCGGCGATCTTCTTCATCGTTTGAAGCGTGCCCTCACGCTTGCCGGTTTCGATCTGCGACAGATAGGGCTGAGCGATGCCGGCCTTGTCGGCCAGCGCGCTTACGGACAGGCCGCGATGCTCGCGCCAGACGCGAACGCGGTTTTCGCCCGCGATGATGCGCCCGACCATGTCGGAGGGAAGGAGTTCCTCTTCTCCTGCCGCGAGGCGACGTTCGAATTGTGCGATGGCGCGCAGATCGGCCGCGTCCTCGGCTGCCTCGATAAGTCTCTCATAGGCTGCCCGTGACAAGGCGACATAAGGCTCGCCGTCGATCGTCAGCTGAAGATATTCTTTCATGACAGTCTGTCCTCAATCATACGCGGATCCCCTCGCCGCAACCTTTACGATCAGGATCACCGTTCCATCGTCGCGGAAGATGACCCGCCAATCGCCTACCCGAAGCCTGAAGTAGCCCTTGCTACCTTGCAGGGCCTTGACGTTGTTGGTCTGGGCTTTCGGGTCGGCCGCGTACTGAGCGATCTTGGCTCGGATCCGCGTCGCGGTATTGGCCGGCAGCCCGACCAGGGTCTTAAGTGCGTCCCTGCTGTAGCTGATCTGCCTCACGTGTGATCTATAGCAATATGCTATAAGACTGTCGATAGGGCGGCCTTGCCTTCTACCCTCCGCTGCGGCACATCGGGCCAACCATACGAGGAGGCGCATGATGGCTGGCAAGGATGTTCCCGTTTCTCCGCTTGCGCCGAAGCGCCAGCCCAAGGTCCCGGCCGTGCCGGGTGTGCGCTTCGCCACTGCCGAGGCCGGCATCCGCTACAAGGGCCGCACCGATGTTGTGCTCGTCCTGCTCGACGACGGCTCGCAGGCTGCCGGCGTCTTCACCCGCTCGAAATGCCCGTCGGCGCCGGTCGACTGGTGCCGCGAGAACCTGCCGCGGGGCAAGGCGCGCGCCATCGTCGTCAATTCCGGCAATGCCAATGCCTTCACTGGCCTGAAAGGCCGCGACTCGGTGGCTCTGACCGCGAAGATCGCGGCCAAGGCCGCAGGCTGCAAGGCGGAAGAGGTCTTCATCGCCTCGACCGGCGTGATCGGCGAGCCGCTCGACGCGACCAAGTTCGAGAGCGTGCTGGCCGATTGCGCCAAGCGCGCCGCCGACGGTCCATGGCTCGACGCCGCCAAGGCGATCATGACCACCGACACTTTCCCCAAGGCCGTCTCGCGCAAGGCCAAGATCGACGGGCATGAGGTGGTGATTGCCGGCATCGCCAAGGGCGCCGGCATGATTGCGCCCGACATGGCGACGATGCTCTCCTTCGTCTTCACCGATGCGCCGATCGCGGCGCCCGTGCTGCAGGCTTTGCTGTCGAAGGGCGTCAAGGGCTCGTTCAACGCGATCACGGTCGACAGCGACACCTCGACATCCGACACGCTGATGCTGTTCTCGACCGGGAAAGCCAGGGCGCGCGGCGTGCCGGAGATCACCGATCCGAACGATGCGCGGCTGTCGGGCTTCAAGCGGGCGCTGAACGCGCTGCTGCTCGAGCTGTCGCATCTGGTCTGCAAGGATGGCGAGGGCGCCCGCAAGTTCGTCGAGGTCCGCGTCGTCGGGGCGAAGTCGGCGCGCTCAGCCAAGAGGGTCGCGCTCTCGATCGCCAATTCGCCGCTGGTGAAGACCGCGGTCGCCGGCGAGGACGCCAATTGGGGCCGCATCGTCATGGCGGTCGGCAAGGCCGGCGAGCCGGCAGATCGCGACAGGCTCGACATCTCCTTCGGCGCGATCAAGGTGGCGGAAGCGGGCGCGCGCGCCGCTTCCTATGACGAGCAGGCCGTCTCCGACTACATGAAGGGCGAGCACATCGTCGTCACCGCCGATCTCGGCCTCGGCCGCGGCAAGGCCACGGTCTGGACCTGCGACCTGACCAAGGCCTATGTCGAAATCAACGGCGACTACCGCTCCTGAGCCTTCCGGCTCGGCAGGCCCGAGCAAGAGCTTCATCGTCGGCAATCTTGCTGCCTGCTCCCTCCTGTGGGGGAGCAGCTACCTGTTCATCAAGCTGATGGCAGGCGACGTCGCCCCCTGGGCGATTGCCGCCTGCCGCGGCCTGCTCGGCGCGGCGACACTGGCGCTGTTCGTCATGGCGCGCGGCCAGAGCCCGCTGCCCCGCCGCCATGAGCTCCGCCACTGGCTGGTGCTCGGCACCTGCAATGGCTGGCTGCCGAACGTGCTTGTCGCCTACGCGCTGATCCAGCTCGCCAGCGGGCCGGCGGCGATGATCCAGGCGGCGGGGCCGCTTGTCACGGCGCTGTTCGCGCATGTCCTGTTCGCGGAGGAGCAGTTGAGCCGGCGCCGGCTCGTCGGCATCCTGGTCGGCATGGCTGGGGTCGCCATCCTGGTCGGCCCGCACGTGATCGAGGGCGGCGGCACGGCGCTCAGCCTGCTCGCCATGGTCGGCGCGACGCTGTCCTATGCATGCGCGAACCTCTACACGCGCGCCGTGCCGCCGCGAGCGGGCGATCCGATCCGGCTCGCACTCGGCCAGCAGATGGTCTCCGGCACCGGGGCGCTGTTGCTGACGCTGACGGTCTCCGGCTGGGGGGCACTTCTGGCCCTGGCCCCGCATTGGCAGGCCGCGCTGGCGCTCGGCGTGTTCGCAACAGCTATGCCGGTGGCGTTCTTCATGCGGCTGATCCGTGCGGCCGGGCCGACACGGGCGGCGATGACCGGCTATCTGGTTCCGGCGGTCGCTGTCGCGATGGGTGTGCTCGTGCTCGGCGAAACGCTGGAGTTGCGGCAGGTCATCGGAGGTTGCATCATCCTTGCTGGCGTCTTTCTGGTCTCGACGGCGCCTGCGGGGGGACGTGCCGGATGATAAGGATAGCCTGCGTGCTGGGCCTTGCGGCTCTGCTGGGAGCTTGTGTCGCGCAGCCGTCGCCGACGGCTTCGTCCTTCTCGGCCGAGGAGGCCGCCGTCATCCGGAAACCCGGTACTGGCGTCATCGTCGGCCACGCCTTCCGGACGCGTTCGAAGGGGCAGGTGGTGAATGCGGCCGGCGAGGTGGTCAGGCTGATCCCGGCGACGGCCTATGCCCGCGAGCGCTTCAATCGCGTTTTCGGCAAGGCCAAGTTCCTGCCGCACTGGCGCTATCCGAACGAGCAGGTCGATCCGCGCTATGCCGAGCTGACCCGCACGACGAAAACGGCGGCGAATGGCCGCTTCAGCTTCGACAAGGTCGCGCCGGGCAGCTATTTCGTCTCGACCCAGGTGATCTGGGGCGAGGAGGATCAGGTTTTCCGCGAGGGCGGCACGGTCTATGACGAGGTCACGCTGACCGGCAAGGAAACCGAACCGGTCGAGGTCATCCTCTCGGGACATTAGATCTTGCCGTGAAGCTGCTGCTCGTCGTCGCCTGCGCGCTGGTCGATTCCGACAATCGCGTGCTCGTCACCCAACGTCCCGAGGGCAAGGCGCTTGCCGGCCTCTGGGAGTTCCCAGGCGGCAAGCTGGAGGCCGGCGAGCGGCCGGAGCCGGCGCTGATCCGCGAGCTTGCCGAGGAACTCGGTATCGAGGTCAAGGAAGCTTGCCTCGCGCCGCTGACCTTCGCCAGCTACGCCTATCCCGAGTTCCACCTCTTGATGCCGCTCTACATCTGCCGGCGCTGGGAGGGGACGGCGATGTCGCGCGAGGGGCAGGCGCTGAAATGGGTGCGCCCCGGCAAGCTGCGCGATCTTGCCATGCCACCGGCCGACGAACCGCTGATCCCGCCGCTGGTGGATCTGCTGGGGGCGTGAGTGTCAGTACGTGATTGGCGAGGAACCGGAACGCAGAACCCCTTTCCCGGATGGGAGAGGGGCAGGGGTGAGGGACCGCCGCTGATTATTCGGGCGAGGCGGCGCCGTTGCGCCTTCTACGGATAAGGCAGGCCCTCATCCCTGCCCTTCTCCCACACGGGAGAAGGGTTCACGCGCCCTTCATTCCGCTCTGTGCTTACCGATTACTCCAGCCGCTCAGCGCGGCAGGATGGTCTCGCCCATCAGGTGCTTGTCGATCGCGTGGGCCATCTGGCGGCCCTCGCGGATCGCCCAGACCACCAGCGACTGGCCGCGGCGCATGTCGCCGGCGGCGAAGACCTTCTCGACCGAGGTCTTGTAGGCCAGCATGTTGGCTTCGACATTGCCGCGGCCGTCGAGCTTGACGCCGAGCTTCTCGAGCAGGCCGTCATGCACGGGCGAGACGAAGCCCATGGCGAGCAGGACGAGATCGGCCTTGAGCTGGAACTCAGTGCCCGCGATCGGCTTGAAGCTGGCATCGACCTTGGTGCAGTGCAGCGTCTTCACCTTGCCGTTCTCGCCGGTGAACTTGACGGTGCCGACCGCGAAGTCGCGCTCGGCGCCTTCCTCATGGCTGGAGGACGTCCGCAGCTTCAGCGGCCAGTTCGGCCAGGTCAGCGCCTTGTTCTCCTTTTCCGGCGGCTGCGGCATGATCTCGAGCTGGGTGACCGAGAGCGCGCCCTGGCGCACCGAGGTGCCGATGCAGTCCGAGCCGGTGTCGCCGCCGCCGATGACGACGACATGCTTGCCGCCGGCGAGGATCGGCCGGGCGTTGCCCGTCGTGTCAGGCTCGCCGCCATTGCGGCGGTTCTGCTGCGGCAGGAAGTCCATGGCGAACTGGACGCCGTCGAGGTCGCGGCCCTCGATCGGCAGGTCGCGCGGCTTCTCGGCGCCGCCGGTCAGGCCGATCGCGTCGTACTGAGCGAGCAGTTCCTGCGGTTCGATGTCGACGCCGACATTGACGCCGTAATGGAAGACGACGCCTTCGGCCTCCATCTGGGCGACGCGCCGATCGACATGCGACTTCTCCATCTTGAAGTCGGGAATGCCATAGCGCAGCAGGCCACCGGCGCGGCCCTGGCGCTCATAGACATGGACCTCGTGGCCGACGCGGGCGAGCTGCTGGGCGGCGGCGAGGCCTGCCGGGCCGGAGCCGATGATCGCGATCTTTTTTCCGGTCTTGACCTCGGCCGGCTCAGGAACGATCCAGCCTTCTTCCCAGCCCTTGTCGACGATCGCGCATTCGATCGACTTGATCGTGACCGGGGTGTCCTCGAGGTTCAGCGTGCACGACGCCTCGCACGGGGCGGGGCAGACGCGGCCGGTGAACTCGGGGAAGTTGTTGGTCGAGTGCAGGTTGCCGAGCGCTTCCTGCCACTTGTCGTTGTAGACGAGATCGTTCCAGTCCGGGATCTGGTTGTTGACCGGGCAGCCATTGTGACAATACGGGATGCCGCAGTTCATGCAGCGCGCCGCCTGGTCGCGGGTCGCCTCCCGGCCGAGCGGGATCACGAACTCCTTGTAGTTGCGGATACGGTCCGAGGCCGGACGATACTTCCGGTCGCGACGATCAATCTCGAGAAAGCCGGTTACCTTGCCCATCGTCTCACTCCGCCGCGACCGAGACGCCGGCCTGGGCCCGCTCGATTTCCAGTAGTGCGCGCCGGTACTCGACCGGCATGACCTTGACGAATTTGGGCAGGTAGTCCGCCCAGTTCTCCAGGATCGCCTGTGCTCGCGCCGACCCGGTGTATTTCAGGTGGTTGGCGATGAGCTGGTGCAGGCGCTCGGCGTCATAGCCGGACATGTTGGCCATGACGTCGATGCGGCCCTTGAACTCGAGGTCGCCGCCATGATGGTAGAGGCGCTGGGTCAGCTCCTCCTCCTCCGGCACCGGCTCGAGATCGACCATGGAGAGGTTGCAGCGCTTGGCGAAGCTCCTGTCCTCGTCGAGGACATAGGCGATGCCGCCCGACATGCCGGCCGCGAAGTTGCGCCCGGTCTGGCCGAGCACGACGACGACGCCGCCGGTCATGTATTCGCAGCCATGGTCGCCGGTGCCCTCGACCACGGCGATCGCGCCGGAATTGCGCACGGCGAAGCGCTCGCCGGCGACGCCGCGGAAGTAGCATTCGCCGGAGATCGCGCCGTAGAGCACAGTGTTGCCGACGATGATTGCCTCCTCGGCGAGCGCCTGCGACTTCGGATCAGGGCGGATAATCAGCTTGCCGCCCGAAAGGCCTTTGCCGACATAGTCGTTGGCCTGGCCGGTGAGATCGAGCGTCACGCCGGACGTAACCCAGGCGCCGAAGCTCTGGCCAGCCGTGCCGGTCAGCTTCACCGTGATCGTGTCGTCCGGCAGGCCGAGCCCGCCATGGCGCTTGGCGATCTCGCCCGAGATCATCGCGCCGGTCGAGCGGTCCACATTGCGGATGGTGCTCTCGATCACGACCGGAGCGCCGCTGTCGAGCGAGGCGCCGGCCTTGGCGATCAGCGTGCGGTCGAGCACCGACTCGATCGGGTGGTGCTGGCGCTCGACATTGCGGATGGCGACGCCCTTGCCCGGCTCCGGCTTGTGGAAGATGCGGGCGAAGTCGAGCCCCTTGGCCTTCCAGTGGTCGATGGCTTCCTTCTTGTCGAGCCAGTCGGAGCGGCCGACGAGCTCGTCGAAGCTCTTGACGCCCATCTGCGCCATGATCTCGCGCACGTCCTCGGCGAGGAAGAAGAAGAAGTTGATGACGTGCTCGGGCTGGCCCTTGAAGCGCTTGCGCAGCACCGGGTCCTGGGTGGCGACCCCGACCGGGCAGGTGTTGAGATGGCACTTGCGCATCATGATGCAGCCGGCTGCGATCAGCGGCGCCGTGGCGAAGCCGAACTCGTCGGCCCCGAGCAGCGCGCCGACGACGATGTCGCGGCCGGTGCGCAGGCCGCCGTCGACCTGGAGGGCGATGCGGCCGCGCAGCTTGTTCATCACCAGGATCTGGTGGGTCTCGGCGAGGCCGATCTCCCAGGGCGATCCCGCATGCTTGATCGAGGTCAGCGGCGAAGCGCCGGTGCCGCCCTCGTAGCCGGCGATGGTGATGTGGTCGGCGCGCGCCTTGGCGACGCCGGCGGCGACGGTGCCGACGCCGAGCTCGGAGACGAGCTTGACCGAGACGTCCGCCGCCGGATTGACGTTCTTCAGGTCGAAGATCAGCTGGGCGAGATCCTCGATCGAATAGATGTCGTGGTGCGGCGGCGGCGAGATCAGGCCGACGCCCGGGGTCGAATGCCGGACCTTGGCGATGCGGGCATCGACCTTGTGGCCGGGCAGCTGGCCGCCCTCGCCGGGCTTGGCGCCCTGCGAGACCTTGATCTGCATCATCTGCGAGTTGACGAGGTATTCGGTGGTGACGCCGAAGCGACCCGAAGCGACCTGCTTGATCGCCGAGCGCATCGAGCGCCCGTCCGGCAGCGGCTTGAAGCGCTCCGGCTCCTCGCCGCCCTCGCCGGTGTTCGACTTGCCGCCGATCGCGTTCATGGCGAGCGCCAGCGTCGAATGCGCCTCATGGCTGATCGAGCCGAAGGACATGGCGCCTGTGGAGAAGCGCTTGACGATCGAGGCTGCGCTCTCGACCTCGTCCAGAGGGATCGGCTTGCGGCCGAGCTCGTCGGCCATCTTGACGTGGAACAGGCCGCGAATGGTCGAGAGCTTCTCGCTCTGGTCGTTGACCAGGTCGGAATAGGCCTTGAACTTGTCGCGGGCGTTGCCGCGCACGGCGTGCTGGAGCAGCGCGATGTTCTCCGGCGTCCAGGCATGCGCCTCGCCGCGCAGGCGGAAGGCGTATTCGCCGCCGATGTCGAGCGCGTCGCGATAGATCGGCGAGCCGCCGAAGGCGTCGCGATGGCGGCGCACGCTCTCCTCGGCGATCTCGGCGAGACCGACGCCCTCGATCGAGGAGATGGTGCCGGTGAAGTACTTGTCGATGAACTCGGTGCGCAGGCCGACGGCGTCGAAGATCTGGGCGCCGCAATAGGACTGGTAGGTCGAGATGCCCATCTTGGACATGACCTTGAGCAGCCCCTTGCCGACCGACTTGATGAAGCGCTTGACCACCTCGTAGCGGTCGACCTCCGGCGGGAATTCGCCGGCCTCGAACAGCGCTTCGAGCGTCTCGAAGGCGAGATAGGGGTTGATCGCTTCGGCGCCGAAGCCCGCGAGCAGGGCGAAGTGGTGGATCTCGCGCGGTTCGCCGGATTCGATGACGAGGCCGACCGAGGTGCGCAGGCCCTTGCGGATCAGGTGATGATGGACCGCTGCCGTCGCCAGCAGCGCCGGGATCGGGATGCGGTCGGGCCCGACCTGGCGGTCGGAGAGGATGATGATGTTGTAGCCACCATGGACGGCCGCTTCCGCGCGCTCGCACAGGCGCTCGATCGCGCCCTCCATGCCGGCCGCGCCCTCGCGGGTCGGATAGGTGATGTCGAGCGTCTTGGTGTCGAAGCGATCCTCGTAGTGACCGATGCAGCGGATCTTCTCGAGATCGTCATTGGTCAGGATCGGCTGGCGCACTTCCAGGCGCTTGCGGCGCGAGGTGCCTTCGAGGTCGAGGATGTTCGGCCGCGGGCCGATGAAGGAGAGGAGGCTCATCACGAGCTCCTCGCGGATCGGGTCGATCGCCGGGTTGGTGACCTGGGCGAAGTTCTGCTTGAAATAGGTGTAGAGCAGCTTCGACTTCGAGGAGAGCGCCGAGATCGGGGTGTCGGTCCCCATCGAGCCGACGGCTTCCTGGCCGGTCACCGCCATCGGCGCCATCAGGATCCTGGTGTCTTCCTGGGTGTAACCGAAGGATTGCTGGCGATCGAGCAAGGCGACGTCGGTGCGCGAGGCGCGTGCCTCGACCGGCGGCAGCTCCTCCAGCACGATCTGGGTGCGCTTCAGCCAGTCCTTGTAGGGGTTGGCGAGGCAGAGGGTGCTCTTGATCTCGTCGTCGCCGATGATGCGGCCCTCCTCGAGATCGATCAGCAGCATCTTGCCGGGCTGGAGCCGCCACTTCTGGACGATCTTCTCCTCCGGGATCGGCAGCACGCCGAACTCCGAGGCGAGCACGACGAGGCCGTCGTCGGTGACGAGATAGCGGGCGGGGCGCAGGCCGTTGCGGTCGAGCGTCGCGCCGATCTGGCGGCCGTCGGTGAAGGCGATCGCGGCCGGGCCGTCCCACGGCTCCATCAGGGCCGCATGGTATTCGTAGAAGGCGCGCCGGCTCTCATCCATCAGCGGGTTGCCGGCCCAGGCCTCCGGCACCAGCATCATCATGGCGTGGGCGAGCGAATAACCGCCCTGGACCAGGAATTCGAGGGCGTTGTCGAAGCAGGCGGTGTCGGACTGGCCCTCATAGGAGATCGGCCAGAGCTTGGAGATGTCGGCGCCGAAGAGCTCGGAATCGACCGAGGCCTGGCGGGCCGCCATCCAGTTGACGTTGCCGCGCAACGTGTTGATTTCGCCGTTATGGGCGACCATCCGGTAGGGGTGGGCGAGGCGCCAGGACGGGAAGGTGTTGGTGGCGAAGCGCTGGTGGACGAGGGCGAGCGCGCTCTCGAAGCGTTCGTCGGTCAGGTCCTTGAAGTAGGCGCCAAGCTGGGTGACCAGCACCATGCCCTTGTAGACGATCGTCCGGCAGGAGAAGGAGACCGGGTAATAGGTCGCGGTCGCCCGGTCATGGCGCTTGTAGACCTTGTTCGAGACCGACTTTCTGAGGACGTAGACCTGCCGCTCGAACTCGTCCTCGTCGGTGATCTCGGCCGGGCGGCCGACGAAGATCTGGCGATGGCAGGGCTCGGTCTCCTTGACGGCCTCGCCGAGATCGTTGTTGTCCACCGGCACGTCGCGCCAGCCCAGGAAGATCAGCCCTTCCTCCTCGACGGTCTGGGCGACGATCTCCTCGCAGACGGCGCGGTTGTCTGCCTCCTGCGGCATGAAGAACTGGCCGATGGCGTAGTGACCGGGCTCGGGCAGCTCGATGCCGATCCCGGCGCATTCTTCCTTGAAGAAGCGATGCGGGATCTGGGTGAGGATGCCGCAGCCATCGCCGAGCTTGGGGTCGGCGCCGACCGCGCCGCGATGGTCGATGTTGTGCAGGATCTGCAGGCCCTGCGCGACGATCGCATGGCTCTTGCGGTTCTTCATGTCGGCGATGAAGCCGACGCCGCAGGAGTCCTTCTCATAGGACGGGTCATAGAGGCCCTGGCGGGCCGGCATGGCCGGGTCGCGCACCTCGGGGAAACGCTCGAAAGCGGCCGTCGTCGTGGTGGCAACTTTAGCAGTGGTGTTGGCCATCGCGCTCGCCTTCCTGCTCTCGCTCATCGTCGCCTCCGCCCGCCTTCGGTCCCGCAGCATCGGCTGGGGAGCCCGCCAAAGTCCACCGCCGCTCCGGCTTCCACCTTGCCGAGCAAGGATCGGGCCGGTCCGGGTTTATTCTCGGTTTGCGAAGGTTGCTTGCGCTGGTCTTGTCTTGCGCCCGCGTCCTCCGCAGGCGCCTCGGGCGTCAAGCCCTGCCGCGCCTGGTCACGCCGCCGTTTTGCGGGCGGCGCGCGTCGTACGGTTGGCTTTGGCTTTGTTTGCCGTACCTCCCGTCATCGTCCGCTCCATCCGCCTGCGCCGGGGCCTCGGCGAGGCCCGCTTCGAAAATGGGACAGCATCGCTGTCCTATTGCCTTGACCTTGCCAGAATTCCAATCTGGGCACAAGCGCCGATTTTGCGTCGCGGCGACATTTTATTGCGACCTTCATCGCTGTCCGGACATTTTCACATCATGGTGGCTGGCTAGCCAAGCCGGAAGTTGTCAATCGCAGGGAATCGGGCCTGCCTGCGCCGCAGCCGGATTGGCCATCTGCTTCCGGTATGGTGGCCGCCTTTTCCCATCGGGCCTGCGCTTCAAGCAGATCGGAACGGGCTCCAGCATCGATTGCGCTGCGCCCGGCGGCTGCTTATCCCTCAAAATCCTGCAGCGGCCCGCCGGATATCTCCATGAACTTCATCAGCGACAATCTGGCCGGGGCGAGCGCGCCGGTGATGCAGGCAATGGCGGCGGCCAATGACGGCTTCGCCGCCGGCTATGGCAACGATGCCTGGACCAGGCGGGTCGAAGGGCTGTTCGCCGATTTGTTCGAGCGGGAGGTCGCGGTCTTCCTGGTCACGACCGGCACGGCGGCGAATTCCCTGGCGTTGGCGAGCCTGGTCCAGCCCTGGGGGGCGGTGCTCTGCCATCACGAGGCGCATATCGCCGCCGACGAATGCGGCGCGCCCGAATTCTTCACCGGCGGGGCCAAGATCGTCGGCTTGCCCGGCGATGGCTGCAAGCTCGCGCCGGAGGTCGTCATCGACCAGCTCGCGCGCCTGCGCGCGGGCGCCGTGCATCAGGTCCAGCCGCAGATGCTGTCGATCACGCAGGCGACCGAGTGCGGGCTGGTCTACAGGGCGGAGGAGATCGCGGCGCTGAAGCAGGCGGTCGCGCCGCGCAGGCTGAAGCTGCATATGGACGGCGCCCGCTTCGCCAATGCGGTCGCGGCGCTGGCTTGCGCGCCCGCCGAGATCACCTGGCGGGCGGGCGTCGACGTGCTGTCCTTCGGCGGCACCAAGAACGGCGCCTTCGCCGCCGAAGCCGTGATCGTCTTCGATCCGGCCGATGCGGATGAGATGCCGTGGCGACGCAAGCGCGCCGGGCACACCCTGTCCAAGGGCCGGTTGATCGGGGCGCAGTTCGAGGGTTTGCTCGCCAGCGGCCATTGGCTCGACCTTGCCCGCCATGCGAATGCGATGGCCAGGCGCCTGGCCGATGCCGTTGCGTCCGCCGGCAAGCTGCGGCTGGCTTGGGCCTGCGAGGCGAACGAGGTCTTTCTGGTATTGCCGTCGCAGGCGCAGGTCGCGCTGGCGGCGCAGGGCGCGCAGTACATCGCCTGGTCGGATGGTGCGCTGCCCGCGGGACAGGCGCTCCAGCCTGGCGAGGTCGTCGGGCGCTTCGTCTGCTCGTTTGCGACGCGGATAGAGGAGGTCGACAGGCTCGCCGCTGTCCTCGCGACCGTCTAGACGCCGGAAAGAGCCTGTTTCCCAGCCGATTCACGCCGCAAGCGCGCCGCAATCCTTATCAAGAACTGAAGACTGCGAATTTCGTCTGACAGAGGACAGACCATGGCAGTTTTGGTTTCGCCCGCCGCGCCGCGCCGCTTGCGCCGTCGGATGGCTGGCCTTGCCGTCCTGGCCGTGATGGCCGGTGCGAGCGGCCCGGCCCTGGCACAGCTCGACGACTATGGCGGTGGCTACGCCCGTTACGGCTACGACTACGACGATGACTACGGCCCGCGCTACGACTATGCGCCGCGCCGGGCGGCGCCGATCCCGCCACGGGCCGTCGGACGGATCGCGGCGCAGGAATTCGGCCTGCGCGAGGTGCAGCGGACGGTGCGCACCGGCTCTGCCATCGTCGTCGACGGCCTGGCGGCGAACGGATCGCGGGTGCGGCTGATCATCGACCGCTTCAATGGCGAGCTGATCGACCGGATCGTGCTGCAGCCGCCGCCGCGGGTCGTCAGGCTCGATCCGCGCGAGGAGGAGCGTCCGGCGCAGAAGAAGCTGACGCCGCGCCCGCCCGAGCGACCGGCCGCGTTGAAGCCGGCGCAGCCGCCGGCCGAGGCGAACGCGCCGGCGACCGTCGCGCCGCCGTCACCGGCCGCGCCCAAACCTGAAGCGCCCGCGACGAAGCCGGTTGCGGTACCCTCGGTCGCGCCGGCGGACATCGGCAAGCCGAAGCTGGTCAATCCCCAGGATGTCCGTGGGGCCGAGGGGCCCGATCGCCTGCCGCCGCTGGCACGGGCGCATCCGAGCGGCATTCCGACGCCTGACACGACCCTGCCGCCGGTGCAGATCGAGGAGATGAAGACGGCGCAGCCGAAGCCGGAAACGCCGATAGCGCCGGTCAATCCGAACTGAGGCGCTTCAACCATCGACGCTCATGGCAAAAAAGCCTCCCCGGTTTCCCGGGGAGGCTCTCGCGTCTCAGATCTGCGGTGCTTGCGCGCCGATATCGGTTACGCGGCCTTCCTGGCCTCGATCACCTTGGGGGTGCTGCCGCCGATCGGGATCAGGCGCGGCTTCTTGGCCTCGGGGATCTCGCGGACGAGGTCGATATGGAGCAGCCCGTTCTCGAGGCTGGCGCCGGTGACCTGGACATAGTCGGCGAGCTGGAAGCGACGCTCGAAGGCGCGGGCGGCGATGCCCTGATGCAGGACTTCGCGCTTCTCGGCATCCTCGGCGGCTTTCTTCTCGCCGCGAACGGTCAGCGCGTTCTCCTTGCTCTCGATCGAGAGGTCGGCCTCACCGAAACCGGCGACCGCGATCGAGATGCGGTAGGCGTTCTCGGAGATGCGCTCGATGTTGTAGGGGGGATAGCTCGGCGCATTCTCGACGCTGGTGGCCTGGTCGAGCAGCGAGAACAGGCGGTCGAAGCCGACGGTCGAGCGATAGAGCGGGGAAAGGTCATAAGAACGCATGATTGTCCTCCAAAGGAAGCGACATTCGGGTCAGCCCGCCTCCTCATGAGCGCGGGCCGGGTTTGGTCTCGCGCAGCCGCTTGACGGCCTGCGCAGCAATGATCTGGGTGGCGGTTTCGGCTTTTCAAGAGCTCTACCGCAGTGAGATCAATCGCCTGATGGAAGCGCGCTCGCGTGCAAAATGCCTGTCATGTCGGCGCTCTGCTTCGCTGTGGCCGGAATGACGGACCGACACCGGAGGGCAACGGAATTTTACCGCGATGACGCTATAACAGCAGGGTGACTCCGGAGCGCCGATGACGCAGGCCGAATTCTTCCATCAGCCGGACTACCCGGTGCCCGGCCACGGCAAGGTCTGGTTTGGCGAGACCGCCGACAAAGCGCGCCTGCGCCTGGCGAGCTGGCGCCCGAGCGTGCGGCGGGAGAGGGGCACCGTCCTGGTCGTGCAGGGCCGAGCCGAGTTCATCGAGCGCTACAGCGAGACGATCGCCGAGCTGCGCCGGCGCGGCTTTCATGTCCTGACCTTCGACTGGCGCGGGCAAGGCGGTTCGCAACGCTTCACAGGCCGGCAGCGCAAGGGGCATGTCGGCCGGTTGGTGCATTATGAGCGCGATCTGGCGCTGGTCGTAGCGCAGATGCAGGAGCGCCTGCCGCCCCCCTATTTCGTCCTTGCGCACTCGATGGGCGCGGCACTCTGCCTCGACGCCGCCCGGCACGAGGCGCTGCCGGTGGAGCGGTTGGTCGCGATCGCGCCGATGCTCGGCATCGCCATGATCGAGAATCCGCGCGGCGCGCGCTGGCTGGCGCGGGTGCTGTATTGGCTCGGCTTCGGCAAGGCCTTCGTGCCCGGCGGCGGCGATACCGCGATCGGCACCAAACCGTTCGAGGGCAACCGGCTGAGTTCGGACCCCGTCCGCTATGCCCGCAACGCTGCCTTGTCGGCCGCGGCGCGCGATCTTGCGATCGGCGACCCCAGCGTCGGCTGGATCTACGCCGCCTTCCAGTTGATGGACCGGCTGGCGCAGCCGCGCGCGCCGCTCGAGGTCAGGGTGCCGACGCTGGTCGTCGCCGCCGGGCGCGATCCCGTGGTCTCGACGCCCGCGATCGAGCGCTTTGCGGCGAGGCTCAAGACGGGTTCCGCTCTGGTGCTGCCGACGGCGCGCCACGAGATCCTGATGGAGACCGACGCGATCCGGGCGCAGTTCTGGGCAGCCTTCGACGCCTTCGTCCCCGGCGAGGAATTGCCGGTCGCGACGCCGGCCCCGATGTCAGCCGTTCAGGAGGGCGAGAGCGGCCTGGTGCAAGGCCTTGTTGCCAGCGGCGAGGATGGTGCCGCCCTGGGCGGCGCTGCCACCGTCCCATGAGGTGACGATGCCGCCGGCGCCCTCGATGATCGGGATCAGCGCGACGATGTCATAAGGCTTCAGCCCGCTTTCGATGACGAGGTCGACATGGCCGGCGGCAAGCATGCAATAGGCGTAGCAGTCGCAGCCATAGCGCGCCATGCGGACGGCGCTTTCGACCCGGTCGTAAGCGGCTTTCTGCCCGTCGACGAAGAGGTGCGGGCTCGTGGTCATCAACGTCGCCTCGGCGAGATTCGTCAGCTGCCGAGTATGAAGTTCGCGCGGTCCGTTCGGCCCTTCATAGCGCGCCATGCGGCCGTCGCCTGAGAAGCGCTCGCCGGTGAAGGGCTGGTTCATCATGCCGTAGACCGGCACGCCCTTGCGGGTCAGGCCGATCAGCGTGCCCCAGACCGGGATGCCGGAGATGAAGGCGCGGGTGCCGTCGATCGGGTCGAGCACCCAGACATAGTCTGCATCGGCATTCTCGGCGCCGAATTCCTCGCCGAGGATGCCATGGGCCGGGAAGGTGCGCTTGATCAGGTTGCGCATCACGTCTTCGCCGGCGCGATCGCCCTCGGTCACGGGATCGAAGACGCCGCCGCCGGATTTGTCCTCGGTGGTATGCCGGGCGCGGAAGAAGGGCAGGATCGCCTGGCCCGACAGGGACGCCAGCCGGGAGACGAATTCCGTGAAATCGACCGCGCTCATCAGGGTTCCTTCGGCTCGACCGGCCTGTCGCCTTCATGCTGTGCGGCGCACGGGATGACAAGCGCCGTCCCGGTCGAGGTCGATCAGGTCGGGACAGTTCAGCTTCAGCCGATCCCGCGAAATCGGACAGTTCATGACGATTGTGCGGTTCGTCATGCATTTTCTGCATGTCGATATCTGCGTTTCGGCTTGCGTTTTTGCAGCGCAATGCGCTATTGTGCACTGCGAAGGGGAGATGACCTCAAACCTTCGTTGCCCTCCTTGGGCGTTTCCTCCCTAGACTTCGGGCCGCCACGAAAGTGCGCGGCCCTTTTTCTTTGTCCTCAAGGGATTGGCCGAGGATGCAGGCTTACTCCGCGGCCTGGCGCCAGTCGTCGCTCCAGCCGCTCCAGCGGGCGAAGCATTCGGCCATGGCGGCGCTGATCACCTGCTGGAGCGCGGCAAAGCCGCTGCTCGGCTCGAGTGTCGCCTCGTTCATGTAGAGGCCGCGGCTGACCTCGATCTGCAGGGCATGCACGCCGGAGCCGGGTGCTCCGTAATGCTCGGTGATGAAGCCGCCGGCATAGGGGCGGTTGCGGGTCACGGTGAGCCCGGCGCGCGCGAATGCCTGTTCCGCCGCATCGACGACGAAGCTGGCGGCGCTGGTGCCGAAGCGGTCGCCGAGGATGATGTCGGCCTTGGCGGTGCCGTCGCGGTCGAGCCCGGCCGAGGGCATGGAATGGGCGTCGACCAGGATACAGCTGCCGAAGCTGGCTTGCGTGCGGTTCACCAGATGGCGCAGGCCGGCATGATAAGGCCGGTAGAGCGCCTCGATACGGCTGAGCGCATTCTCGACCGGAATGCGGCCGGAATAGATCTCATAGGATTCGCCGACGATGCGCGGGATCGTGCCGAGTCCGCCGGCGACGCGCAACGAGCGGGTGTTGGCGAAGCCGGGCAGCCGGCCCTCGAACATGCGCGGATCAAGCTCATAGGGCTCGCGGTTGGCGTCGAGAAAGGCGCGCGGGAACTCGGCGACGAGCAGGGGCGCGCCGAGCGCGACCGCATGGGAGAAGAGCAGGTCGACATAGGCGTCCTCCGAGCGGCGCAGCGCCCGCAGCGGCAGGCGCGAGCCCTCGACGAAGGCGCGCGGATAGCACCGCCCGGCATGGGGCACGTCGACGATGACGGGGACAACCTGCAGCGCGGGCTGATGGAGCGTGAACGGCCGCTCGATCTCGGCGATCACGTCGTCCGGGCGGGGAAAGGAGAATCCGGCTGGCAGCGTCATGTCGACGAACTCAAGCACAAAGCTGCCGCCGATTGAAGGGCCTGACCTTTCGTCATCTGGCGAGCCAGCCTTCACTGGTTGTTTACCGTAATGTCGCCAAATAGAACTGGCTGATCCATCCGGATGTGTGCGAGCGACGAGTTCGCCTCACGCCGGGCTGGACCGGCAACACCCGGAATGGCAGGGACGGCCACCCGGTACGAAGGACGACGAACGAGCGAATCGGCTTCCGGCCAATAAGGCAGGGCGGCGTGGGCTCGGTGCAACATCGCGGACGAAGCAAGGCGCCATGACCAAGATCCTCCTGGCCGAAGACGACAACGACATGCGCCGCTTCCTGGTGAAGGCGCTGCAGAATGCAGGCTATGACGTCGCCTCGTTCGACAACGGGCTATCGGCCTATAACCGGCTGCGCGAGGAGCCGTTCGAACTGCTCCTGACCGACATCGTCATGCCCGAGATGGACGGAATAGAGCTGGCGCGCCGCGCCACCGAGCTCGATCCCGACATCAAGGTGATGTTCATCACCGGTTTCGCGGCGGTGGCGCTCAACCCCGATTCGCAGACGCCGAAGGATGCCAAGGTGCTGTCGAAGCCCTTCCACCTGCGCGAGCTGGTCAACGAGGTCGAGAAGCTGCTGGCGGCGTGAGGGCCGGGCAGGGGCCGAGCAAGAGCTTCTTGCAAAGAAGCCGACGAAGCGCCTTGCAAGGTGCGCAGGTGTCCGCTATAGCCCCTCCACCTCGCAGCGATATCGCCCTCGGGCCGGTGTCGTTCCGGACGCTTTCGGGCGAAACGGGCGCGTAGCTCAGCGGGAGAGCACTACGTTGACATCGTAGGGGTCACAGGTTCGATCCCTGTCGCGCCCACCATTTTCTCCTTGGATTCAAGGACAGACGGCCGCCCGACAGGGCGGCCGTTTTGCTTTGGCCGGTCAGTCCGCCCGGGACGCGATCCCTTTGCGGCTTTCATCGGTGAGCCAGTCGCGGAAGGCCAGCATGGCCGGTGTGAGCGAGCGCGATTGCAGCCAGGTCAGCCAGTAGCTGCCGAGCGAGACCTCGATCGGAAAAGGGCGGAGCAGCCTGCCATCGTCGAAATAGCGCGAGAACAGCAGAGCCGGCACCAGTGCGACGCCTTCGCCGGCCGCAGCGACCTCGGCAAGGGCGATCGAGCTGTCGAAGACCGGTCCGCGGGCCTGCAAGGGCTCGATGCCGGCCGCCTCGCTCCACAGCGTCCACTCATCGGCACGATAGGAGCGAAGCAGGGCATGGTCGGCGAGATCAACCGGCTGGTGCAGCGTTTCGGTCAGCGCCGGGGCGCAGACCGGCGTCATCGGCGCCTCGAACAGGCGCAGAGCCGCCGTGCCGTGCCAGGCGCCGCCGCCGAAGCGCAAGGCGTAGTCCAGCCCTTCGGCTGCGAGGTCGACGCGGTTGTTGTTGGTCGTGAGGCGCAGGTCGATCTCCGGATGAGCCAGCCGGAAGCCGGCAAGGCGCGGCAGCAGCCAGCCGAGCGCGAAGGTACCGACCGCGCCGACATTCAGGACCTCGACCGGCCTGCCGGTCTCGAAGCGCTCGAGCAGCCCGGCGATGCGGTCGAAGCTCTCACGCAGCGTCGGCAACAGGCTGCGGCCTTCATCGGTCAGGGCAAGGCCGCGCGGCAGGCGGCGGAAGAGCTCGACACCGAGCCTCTCCTCCAGCCCCTTCACCTGATGGCTGATCGCGGCCTGGGTGACGCAGAGCTCGATCGCCGCCTTGGTGAAGCTGAGATGACGGGCCGAAGCCTCGAACGCGCGCAGGGCGTTCAAGGGGAGATGCGGGCGCAGCATGACAAGGCCTTAGGAAATCTAATGGCTCCGTAGAGATATCATCGTTTGCGATTGGGCAAGCTTGCGGCGAGAACGGCGGCGGGCACTGCCCCGCTGCCTCGAACGCGGCGTCCTCCCCAAAACCCATCTCTGCCTGACGCGCCAGCATTCCGCTTGGGCACGAGGGCTCGCGCATGGAGACAACCGATGATCCGACGCCGAGAGCTGCTGATCGGCTCCCTGATGGCCGCTCCTATGCTGGGCTGCCTGCCCAGTCTGGCGCAAGAGCGCGAAGACAAGCTGCGCGAGGGCCTGTTCGCGCTCGACCGCAAGCATGGCGGGCGCCTCGGCGTCGCCATTCTCGACAGCGGCAACGGCCGCATCGTCGCCCATCGCGGCGAAGAGCGCTTCGCCATGTGCAGTACGTTCAAGTTCGTGGCCGCGGCCTGCGTGCTGGCGCGGGTCGATCGCGGCGAAGAGGAGTTCGAGCGGCGCGTGAGCTACAGCAAGGCCGATCTCGTCACCTATTCGCCGGTGACCGAGAAACATGTCGAAAGGGGCCTCACGCTCGCCGAGATCTGCGATGCGGCGGTGACGCTGAGCGACAACACTGCCGGCAACCTGCTGCTCGATTCCTTCGGCGGCCCGAAAGGGCTGACGGCCTATATGCGCTCGCTGGGCGACGACGCCTCGCGGCTTGACCGGCGCGAGCCGGACCTCAACGAGGCCAGAACCGGCGATCCGCGCGATACGACGACGCCGGTCGCCATGGCCGGCGTGCTACGCCAGACCGTTCTCGGAGGGGCATTGTCGCCGGCCTCGCGGCAGCAATTGACGACCTGGCTGGTCGCCAACAAGACCGGCGACAAGCGCCTGCGGGCCGGCGTGCCGAAGGGCTGGCGCATCGGCGACAAGACCGGAACCGGCAACAACAACGCCACCAACGACATCGGGGTGATCTGGCCGCCCGGCCGAGCACCGCTGGTCGTCACGGCCTATTATGCGGAAGCGTCTGCAGCATTCCCCGAGCGCGAAGCCGTGCTGGCGGAAGTCGGGCGGCTCGCCTCCTCGCTCTGAAAAAGCAGGAAAAGCTTCCGAAACAGGCGCTCGTCGCAGGCCGTCCCTGAATGTTAGAACATTTCTGCAATTCTTCGAATCGCGGAAATGTCCTAGGCCCTTGTTTTATCGCATTTTCTTAACGCGAACCGGTAGCCACTTCGCTCGAAAATGCTCTGGCGTCAAAGCGCTGCTTTCATGGCATGATCTCCGCGAATCCCGCACGGCCTGGAGGATCTGACGATGCGTGCGACATGGCTCATCGCTTTGGGGCTGGCAGCCGCGCTCGGCGGCTGCATGACGGCGGCCGAGCAGCGCAGCGCGGATGAAGCACGCTGCCGCTCCTACGGGTTCAAGCCGGGTGCGGAGGGCTTCGCCAATTGCCTGATGGAGGTCGATCTCGATCGCTCGGCCTCGCGCCGGGCGCGCCTGGAGGCCTCCGGCTTCTATGGCCCATATTGGGGGCCATGGCCCTATCGGCGCTGGTGACGCATTATTCTGCGTCGGCCTGACGGTCGGGCGTCGCATCGCGGAAGGCGGCAAGCTCCATCGCGGCCGCCTCCGCCCGCAGCAGGCGCGGGAATTGAGCGATATCGACCTTGAAGCGCCGGGCATTGCCGAGCTGCGGCACCAGGCAGATGTCGGCGAGGCCGGGGCCATCGCCGAAGCAGAACGGGCCGGGAGTGTTCGCCACGAGCTGTTCGCAGGCCGACAGACCGTCGACATTGACGCTTGCCGCCCAGGCCAGGGCCCTGTCGCCATCATGGCCGAGCTCGCGCAGGCGGTTGAGCACCTTGAGATTCTGCACCGGATGGGTGTCGCAGGCGATCGCCTGGGCGAAGGCACGGACTTTGGCGCGCTCGAGAGGGTTCTTCGGCAGCAGGCCCGGTTCCGGATGGGTCTCGTCGAGCCATTCGATGATGGCGAGCGATTGGGTCAGCGCCGTGCCGTCGTCGAGTTCCAGCGTCGGCACCAGCCCCTGCGGGTTGAGGGCGAGATAGGCAGGGTCGCGCTGCTCGCCATGGCGCAGATGGTGCGAGACGTGCTCGACGTCGAGGCGCTTGAGATTGAGCGCGATCCGCACGCGCCAGGCGGCCGAACTGCGAAAATAGCCATGCAGCTTCATGACGCCGCCTCCCATGAGCCGGCGCCGAATGGCCGGTTCAGAAGGTATAGCCGAGGCGGGCGCCGAAATTCGAGGGGCCGCGCGGATTGCCGGCATTGGCGACGGGGTTGTCGGAGCAGCCGGTGGTGCTGAAATGCTCCAGCGTCGCGATCAGGCTCCAGCGGTCGCTGAGGCGGAAGCCGAGGGCGGCGGCGCTGCGCGCGCCGGCGTTGCAGCCGACATTCAGGCGGTTCTCGGGAACGACGAAGCCGGTCTTGCCATTGTTGACGGCGGCGCCAAGGCTCGCCTCGAGGAAAACCGATTGCGAGACGTCGAAGGTCCAGGTCGCACCGGCATAGGCGTATTGCGTGCCGTTGACGTTGAGGCTGGAGCCGAGATGGAAGCGCGGGACGAAAGCGTTGGCGAGGCGGTCGTTCAGGCTGGCGATGCGCGGCGTCAGGAGTTCGCCGCCGACATTGAGCAGGCCGCTCTCGCGCCCGCCGGGATTGGCGGCACCGAGGCCGAAGCGGGCTTCCCAGGCGGGAGCCGGCGCTTCCGTCGCGGGGGCATAGCCGAGCGCGCGGGTGCCGCCACGGTCGTTCTGCGCCAGCGCGGGCGCAGACAGGACCGAGAGGACAGCGAACAGCGACGCGACGCGAACCATGACAGGGAAACGGGCTTTCAGCGGAGCTTCAAGGATTGGAAAAACGCAGGGAGTAGTGGCCGCAATGTGACGACGCCGCCCTTGCGCACTGCGTCATGATCAACCGGCACGCCACCAGAGCACGCCGAGGATCACCAGGATCGCGATGAACTGCAGCACCACGCGCAGCCGCATCAGCTTCTGCGAGGTGTTCGAGCTGCCGCCGCGCAGCATGTTGATCAGGCCGAGCAGCAGCACGACGGCGACGGCGCCGACGGCGATCGGGACGATGGCGGAGGAAACGTTCATCGCCGTGCTTTAATCCTCGCCGGGGCGGTTGACCAGCGTGGCCGTGGCGGCGAAGCGCCACAGCTCGGGATAAGTCCGGCCTAGCGATAGCGTCGCTGCACGATCAGGTTGGCGGCGATCGTGAGCAGCAGCGTCGCCGTCATCAGGATGAAGGAGATCGCGCCGCCAAAGGGCCAGTTGTTCTGCTGGGCGAACTGGCCGTAGACGAGCGGCCCCATCGTCTGAAATTTCGGGCCGCCGAGCAGGACCGGCGTGGCATAGGCGTTCATCGCCAGAATGAAGGTCAGGATCGTGCCGGCGAGGATGCCGGGCATGGCCAGCGGCCAGAGCACGCGGCGAAACATCGCTGCCGGCCCGGCGCCGAGGCTGAAGGCGGCTTCCTCGACATTGCGATTGATGCCCTCGATCACGCTCTGCAGCGTCAGCACCATGAAGGGCAGGTTGACCGCGATGATGCCGATGATCACGGCTGTCTCGGTGAACATGATCTCGAGCGGCTGGTCGATCAGGCCGAGGCCCATCAGCGAGGCGTTGAGCGCGCCCTTGCTGCCGAAGGCGGTCATCCAGCCGGCGGCGCGCACGGCGTTGCCGACGAAGAGCGGCAGCACCACCAGCATGATCAGCAGGTTCTTGAAGCGGCTCTGCGTGCGCGCCAGCACATAGGCGAGCGGGAATCCCATGATCAGGCAGACGATCGTGCAGATCACGGCGACGCGGACCGTGCGCCAGAGCACGTTGAGATAGAAGCCGTCGGTGAAGAACTTGACGTAGTTCTCGATCGTCAGCCCGTCGACCATGAACTGGCCGGGGATGAACTGGTTGAGCGAATAGCGAAACAGGATCGCGATCGGGCCGATCAGCCCGATCGCGACGAAGATCGTCGCCGGGACGACGAGCATCCCGGCAAGATTGGTGCGGGCACCCGCGACTGGTTCGGGCGCTGCGCTCACCCCTTGAACACCTTGTCCCACCACTCCTTCATGCCGGCGTCGTTCTTGGCCAGGAAGGCGTAGTCGAGATCCTTGATGCGCTTCTCTTCCTCGGGCGTGAAGCCGATGCGCTTCTGCAGGTCGGGTGCGACGGAAAGGCCGGAGACGGTGCCGTTATAGCCCATGTCGACGGCGAAGGCCTCCTGCGGCTCCTTGGCCAGCATGGCGTTCATATAGGCGTAGGCGTTGTCCTTGTTGGGCGCGTTCTTGGCGATGACGAAGCCGGAGACATAGGCCGGGATGCCCTCGACCGGCGAGACCGCCTCGCAGGGGATGCCCGCGTTCTGCCATTGCACCACGCGCGCCTTCCAGATCGCGCTGATGCCGACTTCCTCGTTCTTCATCGCCTGGGCGAAGGCCTCGTTGGTCGGATAGACGCGCGCGCCGGCCTTCTTGACCGCGAGCAGGATCTCCTTGGCCTTCTCGATGTCGTTCATGCTGGCGCCGTTCGTGGCGGCCATCGAGGCAGCGATCATGATCGCCTGGTACTGGATGTCGATGAAGCCGATCTTGTTGCCCCATTTCGGGTCGAGCCAGTCCTTGAAGCCGGTCGGGGCCGGGCTGATCAGCTTGGGATTGTAGATGACGACGTTGCCTGAATAGATGTGCCCGATGCCGTACGGGTACTTCATCGTCGGCAGGAGGTTCTTGGCGTTCGGGATCTTCGAGTAGTCGAGCTGCTCGGTCGCGCCGGCCTCGTTCATCTCGAACATATTGGCCGCCGAGAAGCCCTGGATGTCGACCGTGCCGCGCGGCAGGCGGCGCTCGGCGACCATCTTGGCGCGGCGCGGCGCGTCGCCGGCCTGGTCCTGCACAACCTCGAGGCCCTTGGGCTTGAGCAAGGGGTCTTCGATGTTCTTGGTCAGCAGGCGGGCATAGTCGCCGCCCCAGGTGCCGACCACGACCTTGCCGGCCGACTGCGCCAGCGCGCGGCCGCCGAGCGCCGGCATTGCAACCGTAGCGCCGGCACCAGCAGCCAGGCCTTTAAGGACATCGCGTCTGTCGATCTTTTTCATGTTCGTTCCCCTGTTGGACGCCTGTCGAGCGGGTTCAAGGCTCGCGCGGATAGACGAGCCCGGCGTCTTCGGCCCAGCCTATCGTGATCATGTCGCCCGGCTTCGGCTCGGCCGCGCCCTGGCGGTTGGGCACCTGCAGCAGGATGCGGTCCTGCTCGGTCAGCCGGACATCGATGTCGAGCAGCGCTCCGAGATAGGAGACGTGCTCGACCCGGGCCGGGAAGTGGTTCGCGCAAGCTTCCGCTTGCGCGCCGATGGCGAGGCGTTCGGGCCGCAGCGCCAGCGTTGCAGGGCCTGCCGCAGCCGTCCTGCAGCTGATGTCGAGGCCGCCGCCGCTGCGGAAACGCCCGTTCGCCGCTTCGCCATCGAGGAAGGCGCTGCGGCCGATGAAGCCGGCGACGAAGCGGTCGGCCGGCTTCTCGTAGAGCTCGCGCTGCGTGCCGATCTGGCGGACCTTGCCCTTCTCCATCACCACCAGCCGGTCGGCCATGGTGAGGGCCTCCTCCTGATCGTGCGTGACCATGATCGTGGTCAGGCCGAGCTTGCGCTGCAGGTCGCGGATCTCGACGCGGACCTCCTGGCGCAGTTTGGCGTCGAGATTGGAGAGCGGCTCGTCGAGCAGCAGGACATCGGGCTCCACGGCGAGCGCGCGGGCGAGCGCGACGCGCTGCTGCTGGCCACCGGAGAGCTGGCGCGGGTAGCGCTCGTCTAGGCCGGTCAGGCGCACGAGCCGCAAGGCCTCGGTGACGCGCGGACCGCGATCGGCCGGCGCGACCTTGCGCATCTCCAGACCGAAGGCGACGTTTTCGGCGACCGTCATATGCGGGAAGAGCGCGTAGGACTGGAAGACCAGGCCGCAATTGCGCTTCCAAGGCGGCAGGTTGGTGACGTCACGCTCGCCGATGGTGATCTTGCCCGCCGTCGGCTGGATGAAGCCGGCGACCATGCGCAGCGTCGTGGTCTTGCCGCAGCCGGAAGGGCCGAGCAGGACGAGGAATTCGCCCTCCGCGATGTCGATGCTGCAATTGTCGACGGCGGTGAACTCGCCATAGACCTTGCGCAGATGCTCGATCGACAATCTGGCCATCAGACCACCCGGCTCAGCTTGACGTAACGGTCGGTGACGATCATCGCCGCTCCGATCAGGACGATCTGGATGACCGAGGCGGCTGCGACCGTCGGATCGATCTTCCATTCGAGATATTGCAGGATCGCGATCGGCAGCGTCGTGCGGCCGGGCCCGACCAGGAACAGGCTCATCTCGAGGTTGCCGAAGGAGGTGACGAAGCCGAACAGCGAGCCGGCGACGAGGCCGGGCCTGATGCTCGGCAAGGTGACGCGGCGAAAGGTCGTCCAGGGGCCGGCGCCCAAATTCTGCGCGGCTTCCTCGATGGTGCGGTCGAAGCCGGCGAGGCTGGCGGTGACGAGCTTCACTACCCATGGAATGACGACGAGGCTGTGGGCGGCGACAAGGCCGCCGGCCGAACCCATCACCGGCAGGCCGGTCGCGATCTCGGTCTCGATCTGGAAGACATAGAGCGAGGTGCCGAGCACGATGCCGGGCATCACCAGCGGCAGCAGCAGAAGCGTGTTGATCGCGGGCCCGAGCGCGATGCGATGGCGCATCAATGCGAGGCTGGCGGGCACGCCGAGCACGAGCCCGATCAGGGTCGCCGACACGCCGACCTGCAGGCTGAGGATGAAGCCGTCGACGAAGGGCTTGTTGTTCGCCGCCGCCTGGAACCACTTCAGCGAATAACCTTCCGGCGGGAAGGAGGGGATCTCCTGGCGGAAGAAGGCGAGCCAGAAGACGAAGAACAGGGGCAGCAGGATGAAGCCGAGCGAGAGCGTGGCAGCGCCGTTCAGCGCAAGGCGTCCCAGGCTCAAGCGTGCGGCGCTCAAATTCCAGCCCTCTTCATCGCCATGTGCTCGCCCTCACAGTGCTCGCTCTCAATGCAGCGTATTCTTGTGGAAGGCGCCACCCTTCATGATCACAGGCAGCTTCGCGCCCTGATCCTGGAACAGCTCCAGGCTCTTCAGCGGATCGCCGTCGACCAGGATGATGTCCGCATAAGCCCCTGCACGCAGCGTGCCGAGCTTGCCTTCCATGCGCAGCAATTGCGCGCCGATCGTGGTGGCCGAGCGGATGATCTCGACAGGCGACAGCACCTCGCGGCGCAGCAGGAACTCTCGCGACTGGTCGACCTGGAGCTGGCCGAGCAGATCCGAGCCATAGGCGACCGGCACGCCGGCGCGCTTGCAGATCTCAAGAGATTTCAGGCCGCCGTCGATGACAAGGTCGTTCTTGGCGAGCATCTCGGCATTCATGCCGAACTCGGCGGCGCGCTCGCGCATCGCGTAATAGGCGACGAGGTTGGCGGTCAGGAACATGTTGTTCTCAGCCATCAGCTTCGCCGAGGCCTCGTCGATCAGGTTGCCGTGCTCGATGGCGCGCACGCCGCATTGCGCGGCGCGGGTGATGGCTTCGGGCGTATAGGCATGGGCGCAGACATAGCGGCCGAAGGCCTTGGCCTCGGTGACGGCGGCCGTGACCTCCTCGACCGTGAACTGCATGGAATCGAGCGGGTCGTAAGGACTGGCGACGCCGCCCGACATCATGATCTTGATGTGGTCGGCCCCGAGCCGCATCTGCTCGCGCGTCGACTTGATGACGGAGGAGACGCCGTCGGAGATGTTCATCGTATAGGCCATGGCGTTGCAGCAATGGCAGCGCGCGCCGAAATCGGTGCGCCGGCGCGGGTCGCTGTGGCCGCCGGTCGGGCCGATCGCGGCACCGGCGATGAACAGGCGCGGGCCGGGGACGTCGCCCTTCTCGACCGCTTCCTTGATGCCCCAATCGGCGCCGCCGGTATCGCGCACCGAGGTGAAGCCCCGGTCGATCATGCCCTTCATCAGGCGGGCGGCGCGGGCGGTGGCCAGCGTCAGCGGCACTTTTTCGAGCAGAGGGATCGAGACTTCCGACAGCATGACGTGGACATGGCTGTCGATCAGCCCGGGCATCAGCGTGCGCCCGCCGCAATCGATGACATCAGCCTTGTCGGCCTTGATCGGCTTGTCGGAGACCTCGCGGATCAGCTCGCCTTCGACAAGCAGCTCATAGCCCTTGCGCAGCTCGCCGTGGTCGGGCTCCAGCATCGCGAAATTGCGGAACAGGACCTGAGTCATGGCGGCGTCTCCCAACGGTCGTCGTGATATATTACGAACTTCGTTGGCCCTGTCCATCGCGCCATGCGCGCAATGATTCGCTAGAATCTCCTCATGCGATCAGCCGGCTGCGGCGTTCTGCGCCAGCGCCCGGCCGCGGACCGGCGGCGAGAGATCGTCGGCCAGCGCCCGATTGATCGCCGGCAGCCCGTCGAGCAGGTCCGGCAGGAAGGCCTGCGAGGGTGGCAGGCGCTTGGGCAGCGCGTGCAGCGCCTTGGCCATCTGCCCGGGATCGCGGGCATGCGCGCCGGTCTGGGTCGGGTCGAACAGCACGTCGATCAGGCGCAGGCTGTCGGCGCGCTCGGCTCGGATCGCCTGCTCCAGGCGCGGCCGGACGCGCGGCACGATCAGCGCCGGCTTGTCGAAGGAGAGGATCTCGCAGAAGGTGTTGTAGCCGCCCATGGCGACGACGCAGTGGGCGCGGTTCATCAGGAGTTCGAGACGCGGCTCGAAGCCGATGCTTTCCAGCTTCGGCAGCCTGGCGATGCGCTCGGTGAACTCCTTGCGCTTCTCACGCGACAGGAACGGGCCGAAGACGATCAGTGCCGGCAATTCGATGGTCGGATCGGTTTCATAGGCCGAAATCACCCAGTCGATCACGCCGGCGCCGTCGCCGCCGCCGCCGGGTGTCACCAGGATGAACGGGCCCTTGGTGATGCGCGGGTGCCGGTTCGGCGGCATCGGCGAGGGCACGGCGCGCTTGAGATAGCCGGTATAGCGGATCTTGCTGGCGAAGAGATGCTGGTTCGGCAGCCCCTCGAGCGGCCGGTAGATGCTGTCCAGCCCGTAGACCCAGATGTCGTCGTAGATGGTGGCGAGCGCGTCGAGCGCGCCGCTCTGGCGCCACTCATCATGCAGCTTGGCCGGCTCGTCGAGCACGTCGCGCACACCGAGCACGATGCGGGCGCCGCGCCGGCGCAGGATTTCGAGCGAGGGGATGAGCTCGCCGCGCAGACCGATCGGCTCCTTGTCGACGATTACGATGTCAGGGTCGAAGGAGAGCACCGTCTGCTTGATCAGGTCGGTGCGCAGGCGGATCGTATCGGCGAGGTCGAGATTGAGATGATGCGGCAGGTAGCGTCCGTCGCTCTGCTTCTCGATGCCGGGGATGCGGACATAATCGACGCCGTCGCCGAACTGGAAACTGGAGATCATCGACGAGCCCGAGACGATGATCACTGATATATGAGGATAGCTCGCGACGAGCGAATTCGCGATCGCCCGGCAGCGGCGGATATGGCCGAGACCGAAGGTGTCGTGGCTATAGATCAGGACGCGCGGCGCATGCGGACTGCATGGCGGGCGGCGCACCCCGCTATCATCGATCAGACTGAGGCCCATGCGCGCGTCGCGTCCTCTGCTTGAAGGTCAGATGGCCTCCGGGGGACGCAAGGAACGCACCCGAACTGGCCAAAACCATAGCGCCGGCGGCGCGTCAATCCAAGTCCGTTGCCAAGTTTGTTGCAGCGCCGAAGAGCGCATCGGGACTGGCGAATGCGACAGCGGCGTGACCGGAGAGCCGTTCCAGCAGATTCGTGAGAAAGTCCCAGGCCGTGGCATCGTGATCGTGATGGTGCAGCAGCAGGCCGAAAGGCTGGTTCGATCTCGGGTTCGCGCGGCGAATGGCGAGCGTTTGGACCATCTCGGTCAGGAGATCGCCGGGCTGCCGGCCGACACGGCCATTGGGCCAGTCGATCAGGTCGAGATCGGTGTTGACGAGGCGAGGGCCGCCGGCTGGCCCGAGCGCGAAATTGCGGAAGCAGGACAGGCCGACAAAGCCGAGGCTCGGCAATTCCGCCGCGATATCCGGATGAATGCGATTCCACGGCGGAACGAAGACAGGGAGGAAGGAACGGCCGAACAGCTCCCGAAGACGCTCCCGGCCGGCCACGATCTCGGCGGCGATGTCGGCAGTTGGCCGGTGCAGGCCGAACTCGCTCTTCTTCTCGCCGTGCGGTGCATGGTTGCGATGCCAGGTCCCGTGCTGGCAAGGCCGCAGCAGAGGTGCGGTCTCCAGCCGCCTCGCCAGATTGTCCTGTGCCAGCAGCGGGATCGAAGCGAGCAGCACGGGGATCGTGAAGCGCTCGGCAAGGGCTGCCAGCCGGTCGAGCTGATCGCTGGGAGCGGTCGCGTCGTCGTCGCGGAGCCAGAGATCGAGGCGTTTGCCGGCGATTGCCCAGCCATCGAGTTCGGTCACTAGCGCGGACCAGGCGGCATCCTCAGTCACGGCGCGATCTCCAAGGCCTTGCGGCCGTGCCGGGCGATGGTGGCATCCAGCGCGCCGGCGAGAATTTTGCGGGCGCCGTCGCCGTTGCGTTCCTGGCGCGCGAACACTTGCGCTGCCGAAGCCATGCAGGCGCGAAGTTCAGCATCGCCGATCAACCGTGCGATCGTCGCGGCCAGCGCGGCCTCATCGCCGTGGGGGGCGAGCAGCGCGGTGCGATTGCGGTTCACGACAGCCGGAACACCGCCGCTGTCGAGTGCGGCAACGGCAAGTCCTGCCGCCTGCGCTTCGAGATAGACGACGCCATAGGCCTCGTTCAGCCCAGGCCAGATGAAGAGGTCGTGGTTCGTGAGTTCGGTGAGGATGTCGGAGCGCGCCTGCTTTCCGAGGAAACGGACGCGACCAGGCGGAAATTCAGCGAACGCGGCTTCGATGATGGAGCGCTCGGGGCCGTCGCCGATCAGTGTCAATGTCCAGGGCAGGTCGGCGATGTGGGTGAGCGTGCGGGCAAGGAAGAGGTAACAGGCGGCCTTGTTGCCCTGGCGCATCATCGCGACGGCGATCAGCCGGATCGGTTCGTTTCCGTGGCGGGGAGCTATGGAATGCTGCGGAACCGCCTCGACCCCGAGCAGGAAGGGCGGCAGGTCGATCAGGCGCTCCGGCTCCGGGATGAGCCGGGCGAGGCCTTCGCGGTCGCGCTCGGTCATGCACAGGTGCAGGTCGGCACGCAGGATCGCGGTGCGGGCGAGCGCGGCGGCCTCCGCCCAGGGACCGTCGAAGCGCTTTTGCGCATCGCTGGCCTCGGCGACGAGGTAGGGCAGGTCGAAGCGTTCGGCCAAGGCAGGGCCGATCAGGTCCGGGGCGCGGTAGTGGCAGTGATAAGTGAAGATGAGGTCGGGCCGGGCTCGCGGCAGCTGCCAATGCTCCCCCAGCGCGGCAATCACGCCCTGCGCCGCCTGCTTGTGCGCGGTGAGCAAAGCCGGATCGGGCTCGCGCATGAAGCTGCGCTCGGCCGGGACGGTCTCGACGGCATGGCCGAGGTTTTCCAGCAGCGCCACCAGCTGGCGCGCCATCAGCCGATCGCCCGAAGGGGCGCCGTCGCCATAGCGGTTGAGCGGCGTGTGGAATGCGATCTTCACGAAAGGTCTTGCGATGGCGCGAACAGGCTTCAGCGATACGGATCAGCTGCGTCACGCAGGCCGTCACCGAGGAAGTTGAAGGCGAGGATGATGACGATTACCGGGACGCAAGGGTAGAGCAGCCAGGGATAGAGCGCGACGACATTGATGTTCTGCGCCTCGTTCAGCATCACGCCCCAGCTGGTGATGGGCGGCCGCAGGCCAAGGCCGAGGAAGGACAGTGCGGTTTCGCCCAGGATGGTCTTGGGGATCGTGATCGTCGCGGCGGCGATGAGATGGCTCATGAAGCCGGGCACGAGGTGCAGGCCGATGATGCGGGCGGGCTTGGCGCCCATCAATTGGGCGGCGACGACATAGTCCTCCTCGCGCAGCGCCAGCAGCTTCGAGCGCACGGCGCGGGCAAGTCCGGTCCAGTCCATCAGCCCAAGGATCACGGTGATGCCGAAATAGACCAACAGCGGGCTCCAGGAGGGCGGCATGATCGCCCCCAGCGCCAGCCAGAGTGGGATATGCGGCAGCGACTGCACGATCTCGATGATGCGCTGGACGATGAGATCGACCTTGCCGCCATAGTAGCCGGCGATGCCGCCGATGATGATGCCGAGCACGAAGGAGACGCTGACGCCGAGCAGGCCGATGGTCAGCGAGATCCGCCCGCCATAGAGGATGCGCGAGAACATGTCGCGCCCGAGCCTGTCGGTGCCGAGCAGATAGAGCGTGCCGCCTTCGGGTGGGCAGATCAAATGGAGATTGCCGGGGATCAGGCCCCAGAACTCGTAAGTGTCGGCGCGGCAGAAGAAGCGCAGCTTCTGCGGCTTGCTCTCGTCGACGTCGTATTCGCGCTTCAGGTTCTCCATGTTGAGGCGCTGGGCATACGGGTAGACGAAGGGCCCGATGAAGCTGCCCTCGTGGAAGAGATGCAGCTCCTGCCGCGGGGCGCGGATGAAGTCGGTGTTGCGCGTCGTGTAGTGATAGGGCGCCAGGAACTCGCAGATCGCGACCGACAGGTACATCAGCAGGATGACGATGCCGGAGATCACCGCGAGCCTGTGCTTGCGGAATTTCCACCACATCAGCTTCCATTGCGGCGCGAGGTAGACCCGCTCCTGCTCGGGCGACATCTTCTCGATCGCATAGGGCTCGAACGGCGCGGTCGACCAGCGATGCGGCAGCGGCTCGGAAGCCTGCGGGGCGGGAGGCGTCGTCACTTGGTCGCCGTCCCTTGCAGGCGGATGCGCGGATCGAGGATGGCGAGCGCGATGTCGGAGATCAGCACGCCGATCACGGTCAGGAAGGACAGGAACATCAGGAAGGAGCCGGCGAGATACATGTCCTGGCTCTGCAGCGCCCGGATCAGCAGCGGGCCGGTGGTCTGGAGCGAGAGCACGATCGCGACGATCTCGGCGCCGGAGACGATCGACGGCAGGATGTCGCCGATATCCGAGATGAAGAAGTTGAGCGCCATGCGCAGCGGATATTTGCGCAGCGCCTTGCCCGGCGGCAGGCCCTTGGCGCGGGCGGTGACGTAGTACTGCTTCTGCAGTTCGTCGAGCAGGTTGGCGCGCAGCTTGCGGATCATGCCGGCGGTGCCGCCGGCGCCGATGATGATCACCGGTATCCAGAGGTGCTCCAGCACCGATTTGAACTTGGCCCAGCTCATCGGCTGGTTGAGATATTGCGGGTCGACCAGGCCGCCGATCGAGGTGCCGAACCAGATATTGGCGAAGTAGAGGAAGATCAGCGCCAGCAGGAAATGCGGTATGGCGAGTCCGAGCATCCCGATGAAGGTGAGGCCGTAATCGCCCCAGCTGTACTGGTGCGTCGCCGAGTAGATGCCGATCGGAAACGCGACGATCCAGGTGAAGATGATGGTGAAGAAGGAGACGATCATCGTCAGCAGCAGGCGATCGCCGACGACGTCGCGCACAGGCAGCTGGTATTCGAAGGAATAGCCCATGTCGCCGCGCAGCAGGCCGGTGACCCACCAAAGATAGCGCTCGGCCGGCGGCTTGTCGAAACCGTATTCCTTCTTCAGGAACTCGACGCGGCTCATATCCGCCTTCTCGCCCTGGGCCTGCATTTCGGCGACCATCGTCTCGAAATAGTCGCCCTCGGGGAGGTTGATCACGGTGAAGATCAGGACGCTGGTGACGAACAGCGTCGGGATCATCACCAGAATGCGCTTGAAGATGTACTTCAGCAGCACGATTACTTCCCCTCGAACCAGAACGTGTCCGGCATGTAGCGGCCGAAGAAGGCACCCGGCTCGAAGCTGTAGAGGCCTTTCTCAGGCAGGTTGCGCAGCGTCCTGGCGACGACGACCGGCTGCAGCGTGGCGTTGACCACGCCGATGGTGAACAATTGCTCGGCGTTGATCTTCAACATCCTCTGCCAGATGTCCCGGCGCTCCTGATGGGTCGCCGAATGCCGCCAGCCCCGGTAGAGCTCGACCAGCTCTTTCGCTTCCGGAATGGTGGGCGCTTCGCCTTCGCGGCCGCCGCTCTCGAAATACTGGCCCCAGCGCGGCCAGTTGAACTGGGCGGGCGAGGTGGGCGCCAGCGCGTCCGGCTCCATTTCGGCGGCGACCAGCGCATTGTCCATGCCGGTCCAGCCGGACATGATCGTCTGGCCGGCGAGGATGCGGCGGCGGAAGACATCGAGCTGGCTTGAACGCGGGTGGATCTTGATGCCGATCGCGATGAAGTCCTGCTTGATCAGGTCGAGGATGTCGGTCTCCTCGGTCGAGGCGCCGGCGGTCTCGATGGTGAATTCCAGGCGCCGCCCGTCCGGGAACAGGCGGATCTTCTCGCTATCACGCTTGGAAAGGCCGATCTCGTCGAGCAGGCGGTTGGCCTCGGCGAGATCCGGCGTCATGTTGAGCTGCGCCAGCGCGGCATCGTAGAGCGGGCTCTCGGGCAAAGCAGTGTTGCCGCTCTCCTTGGCGAGCCCGAAATAAATGACGCGGTTGATGTCGCGGCGATTGATCGCGAGCGATAGCGCGCGGCGATAGCGCACATCGCGGTTGAGGTCGCGCCAAATCGGATCGATCGCGTTGAGATTGGGCATCAGCGCGAACGAGGCGCCCTCGGCCCGTTTCCACAGCTTGACCTCGAAATTCATCCGCTTCGCAGCGCCTTTGAGGAAAGTGTAGTCCTCGAAGCGCAGATAGCGGGCCTGCAGGTCAGAATCGCCGGCGGCGGTCTTGGCCGGAATCAGCGCCGAGCTGCCGATGGTCAACGTGACCTCGTCGACATAGGGCAATTGCCGGCCGTTCTCGTCGATCCGGTGGAAATAGGGGTTGCGGACGAAAGTGAAGCGCTCGGCCGGGATCGCCGTGGTGTTGCGCCAGGGGTCGAGCGTCGGCAGATCGGGGTTCTCCGGCCGATACTGGCGCGAGAAGCGCTCGTGCAGCGAGCCCCAGTCCTTGACCCGGCCGGCCTTGACCTTCTGCTCCAGCTCTTCCTTGGCGGCATAGCGCTGGTGGAACTGCTTCAGATAATGCGCCGGCATGGCGATATAGAGCGGCTGGGCGCCGGCGAGCGCCGGCAGGAAGACCGGATTCGGCTCGGCCCAGCTGTAGCGCAGCGTCAGCTCGTCGAGGATCTCGAAGCGGCAGGTCTGGCCGGAGATCACCATCGCCTGCGGCGGCCCGCCCGGCGAGAGCCGCTTGTTGTTGGCGACATCCTCCCACCAATAGCGGAAGTCCTCGGCGGTGAAGGGATGCCCGTCCGACCAGCGATGGCCGGCCCGCAGCCGCAAGGTGAAGACGCGGCCGCGCTCGACCTCGAAACTCTCCAGCAGATCGGGCGCGAGCTCCAGCTTGTCATCGTAGACGACGAGACGGGTGTAGCCATAGATCGTCATCATGCGGATGTCGCGCTGGTCGCCCATCAGCATGCGCATGGTGCCGCCGTGCCGGCCGGGCGCGCGGCCCATCGCCGCCACGTTGATCAGCCGCGGCGATTTCGGCAGGCGCTCGGCGAGACCGGGCAGTTCGCCGGCCGTGACCTTGGCGGCGAGCGCCGGACTGTCGATCAGCGTCTCGACGCCGGCGAGGCCGAGCCGCGGTGCGAGGAGGGCGGCGCCCGACCCTACGAGAAAGCTCCGCCGCGCGATCCGCATCAGGCGAGCTCCCTGACATCGGCGCCCGGCTTGGCGAGAACGAGATGTCCGGCCCCGAGATCGAGATGGGCGAGCGGCTCGCCTTGCGCGTCGGGCTTGAAGGAGGCCGGCCAGTGGCGGGTGTCGGAGGCACCGCCGGGCGCCGCCAGCTTGAAGTCGAGCTTGCGGTCGAGATCGGCGAAGGGCACCGATTTCAACAGCGCCTTGGTGTAGGGGTGGACCGGCGTGGTGAAGAGCGTATGGCGCGGCGCGAGCTCGACGATGCGGCCGTTCGCCATCACCGCGATGCGGTCGGCCATGTAGTTCACCACGGCGAGATTGTGCGAGATGAACAGGAAGGTCAGGCCGCGTTCGGCCTGCAGGTCCTTGAGCAGGTTGAGGATCTGCGCCTGGACGGAGACGTCGAGCGCCGAGACCGGCTCGTCGCAGATGATCAGCTCGGGATCGAGCGCAAGCGCGCGGGCGATGCCGATGCGCTGGCGCTGGCCGCCGGAGAAGGAGTGCGGATAGCGCGAGAGGAAGCGCTGATCGAGCCCGACATCGTCCATCAGGGCCTTGACGCGAGCCTTCTGCTCGGTGCCGTCGCCGCGCTCGTGGATGACGAGGGGCTCGCGCAGGAGGTTCATCACGGTCATGCGCGGCGACAATGACGAGACCGGATCCTGGAAGATCATCTGCAGCTTGGGGCGGAAGCGGCGTAGCGCCTCGCCCTGCAGCGAGAGGAGGTCGACGCAGTCCTTGCCGTCGTCGAAGCGGATCTCGCCCGAATCCGGTGTCAGCGCCCGCATGATCAGCTTGCTGAGCGTGGTCTTGCCGCAGCCGCTCTCGCCGACCAGTCCGAGGCATTCGCCGCGCTCGATGTCGAAGCTGACATCGTTGACGGCGGTCACGGTCGAGGTCGTGCCCTTGCCGAAGAAGCGGCTCGAATGGGTCGTATAGGTCTTGTGGACGTTGCGCACAGCAAGCAGCGGTGCCCGCTGATCGCGGCGTTGCGGCGGCGGTTTCGGCGCGGCCGGCGCGCGCGGGCGCGCCTCGCGCAGGGCGACAAGCCGCTCGCCCTCCTGCATGTCGAAATGCGGCGAGGCCTTGAGCAGCGCCTTTAAATAGGGGTGCTGCGGGCGGCGGAAGATGTCCTCGGCCGGCCCGCTCTCCATGATCTCGCCATGGTAGATCACCACGACCTCATCGGCCATGTTGGCGACGACGCCGAGATCATGGGTGATCAGCAGGATCGCCATGCCCATCTCGGCCTGGAGATCGCGCATCAGGTCGAGCACCTGGGCCTGGATGGTGACGTCGAGCGCGGTCGTCGGTTCGTCGGCGATCAGCAGGGCCGGCTGGCAGATCAGCGCCATGGCGAGCATGGCGCGCTGGCGCAGGCCGCCGGAGAGCTCGAAGGCGTAGAAGTCATAGGCGCGGGTGGGATCCTTGAAGCCGACCCGCTTCAGCATCGCCTCGATCAGTTCGCGCGCCTGCGGTTTCGGCATCGGCCGGTGCAGCTGCAGCGCTTCCTCGATCTGGTTGCCGATGGTGTGGACCGGCGAGAGCGAGGACATCGGTTCCTGGAAGATCATGCCGATGCGCCCGCCGCGCAGGTTGCGGATCTCCTTGCCTTCGGCGGGAAGGGTGGCGATGTCGGTGACGGCATCGGCTGCCTGTGGGTCGCGGAACAGGATGCTTCCGCCGGTCACGGCGCCGGCCCGCGGCAGCAGCCCCATGATCGCCTGCGAGATCACCGACTTGCCCGAGCCGGACTCGCCGACGAGCGCTACGGTCTTGCCGGCCGGAATCCGGAAATCGACGCCCTTCACGACATCGCGAGCGAAGCCGTGAATGGTGAAGCCGATCCGCAGGTCGTTGATCTCGAGAATATTCATCTGCGGCTGACGCCGTCGTCCCCTGATGTTCGTTGTCCGAACAAACGGCCGAGACCGCCATCCGGATCCATTTCCCGCCGAAGCTTGTTTGCCGCTGCAACGCAGCGCTCTCATTCTCTGCGGTCCCGCCGTCCTTGTCCCGTTCCGATGACGATCTTGCAACAGGGCGGCGCTGCCTGCGCGCCGCATCGTTCGATGCGAACTTGAAACGGCCGGGCTTGTCGAGTCCAGCGGCATGTTGCGCCGCGTCGTGAACTGCCCCCATATGGGGGACAAGCCGGCAGAGTGTTCGCTCGTCCGGATGCGGGATGGGAAAGCCCCTTGGAGAGAAGCCTCTTCCGTTACGTCTGGCAGAAGAGTCGCCGGGAGCAGATCATCGTTCTGCTCGTGATCCTGGTCTCGATCCCGTTCAACTGGCTGTCCTTCGACGTCCCCAAGCGCATCGTCAACGACGCCATCCAGGGCGGCGCCTTCAAGGATGGCAAGACGACGGCGACGGTGTTCGACTGGACGCTACATTGGCCCGATATCCTCGGCGGCGGCAGCATCCAGATTTTCGAGGGCTTCAAGGTCGGCCAGCTCGGCCTGCTGCTGACGCTGAGCTTCTATTTCCTCGCGCTCGTCCTGATCAACGGCGGCTTCAAATACATCGTCAACCTGCAGAAGGGCGTGCTCGGCGAACGCATGCTCCGGCGCATGCGCTACGACCTGTTCAGCCAGCTCATGCGCTTCCGGCCGGAAGAGATCCGCTCGGTCAAGCCGGCCGAGGTTGCCAGCATGATCAAGGACGAGGTCGAGCCGATCGGCAGCTTCGTCGGCGACGCCTTCATCCAGCCGGCCTTCCTGCTCAGCCAGGCGCTGACCGCGCTCGCCTTCATCATGATGCAGAGCGTCTGGCTCGGCTCGATCGCCCTGGTCATCGTCCTGATGCAGGCGGTGATCATCCCGATCCTGCGCAAGGAGCAGCTGCGTCTGGGCCGCGAGCGCCAGATTGCCTCGCGCCAGCTCGCGGGCCGCATCGGCGAGATCGTCGATGCCGGGCCGACCATCCAGGGCAATGGCGCGACGTCCTATATCCAGTCGGACATCGCGGGCCGGCTGGGGACGCTGTTCGACATCCGCTATGCGCTCTACAAGCGCAAATTCGCGGTCAAGTTCCTCAACAACCTGATGGCGCAGATCACGCCCTTCTTCTTCTACGCGGTCGGCGGCTTCTTCGCCCTGCAGGGCCGGCTCGACATCGGACAGCTCGTGGCGGTGATCGCGGCCTATCGCGACCTGCCGCCGCCGATCAAGGAACTGATCGACTGGGAGCAGCAGCGCAATGACGTCACCATCAAATACGAGCAGGTGATCCAGCAGTTCAATCCGAGCGAGGTGGTCACGCTGGAGGAGAAGGGCGAGATCGCGCCGCTGCCGCCGCGCGGCGAGATCAGGCTCGACAAGCTCGAGATGGTCGACAATCGCGGCCAGCCCTTGCTGGCACCGCTGAGCCTGAGCTTGCAGCGACCTGGGGAGGTCGCGCTGATCGGGCCGGCGGGCAGCGGCCGCGACACGCTTGGCCGCATCCTCGGCCGGCAGACGATGAGCTATGGCGGGCGTGTGCTGATCGACGGCGAGCCCCTGTCCGCCATCAGCGTCGAGCGTGCCAGCCATCTGATCGGCTATGCCGGCCCCGAGATCGAGATCATCAACGGCTCGCTGCGCGACAACATCCTGCTGCCGCTGAAGCGCAGGCGGCCGGTGGTCAAGCCCGACCGCGCCGTCGACCAGGACGAGCATCGCCGCTTCATCGAGGCGCTGCGGGCCGGCAACACGCCATTGCCCTTCGGCGCCGACTGGAACGACTATGAAGGTGTGGGCCTCGACGGCGAGGAGGCGCTGGAAGAGCGGATGCTCGCCGTGCTCGACACGCTCGGCTGCGCCGACGAGATCTATGAGCTCGGCCTCGACGCCAAGGTGATCGCGCCGCTGCCAGAAGGCGCGGCCGAGCGAATCGTCGAGGCGCGCAAGGTCGTCGCGGCCGAACTGACCAAGACCAAGCTCGGCGGATTGATCGAGACCTTCGACCTCGACCGCTACAACGCTAATGCGACGATCGCGGAGAATCTCGTCTTCGGCGCGATGCGCAATGGCCGCCAGCCGGCCGAATTCCTGCTCGAGGACGCTTACGCCCGCTCGGTGCTGCAGGCCGAGGCGCTGGAGGAACCGCTGGCCGAGATCGGCGGGCGCATCGCCTCGACCTTGGTCGAGATCTTCGCCGGCCTGCCGCAGGGCCACGTCCTGTTCGAGCGCTACGCTTTCGGCGGGGAGATCGACCTGGAGAAGCTTGGCGAACTCGCCGAGGCGCTGCGGCGGCATGACCGGCGCAGCCTGCTCGATCCGACCGTGCAGCGCGAGCTCGTCGCGCTCGCGCTCGGCTATATCGAGCCCAAGCACCGGCTCAATCTGCTCGATGTCGCCCTGCGCCGACGTGTGCTGCGGGCCCGGCACAGCTTCAAGACCTATCTGCCCGGCGAGAAGGCCGACGAGATCGAGTTCTACGATCCGGCCGATGTGATCCACGGCGCGAGCGTGCGCGACAACCTGCTGTTCGGGCGTATCGGCTTCGGCGTTCCCGATGCCGGTCGCAAGGTGGCGGAGATCGCCCGGGCGGCATTGTCGCGCGCCGGACTCGACACGGCGGCCTATCGCCTGGGACTGGGCACCGATGTCGGGCTGCGTGGCCGCCATCTACCGCTGCGGCTGCGGCTGATGGTGCCGCTGGCACAGGCGCTGATCAAGCGACCCGATATCCTGGTGCTCGATCTCGATGCCTTCGCCGTCACCTGTGCTGATCCCGGCGGCCTGATCCAGCGTATCGGCAATTATTGCCAGGACAAGACGGTATTCCTGCTCTTGACCGATCAGGGGCTGGCTGCCGATATCCCTGAGAAGATCGTATTCAACGGAGCTGTGGCCCGCGTGGGCAGCAAAAGCGGAGCCAGCGACGAGGTGGACGATCTGCAGGACGATCTGCCGGTTCCCAATGGCGCGGTTCCGATCGAGGCAAGGACATGACGCTCGAGAGCGATATAGGCTGCCTGAAGTCCATCCCCCTGTTCCGCGGGCTGCCGGGGCCGCGGCTGAAGCTGCTCGCCTTGATGGGCGAGCGGCTGCATTTCCCGGCCGGCACCGTCATCACCGAAGAGGGCGACAAGCCGGAGGAGGTCTATTGCGTGCTCGAAGGCGAGGTCGAGCTGTCGCATGAGGCGCCGGAAGGACCGTCAAAGACCTTCCGGCTCGCGAGCGGCAGCCTGATCGGCGATGTGCCCCTGCTCTGCAACCAGACCTATGCGGCGCGGTCCACCGCCAAGACCGACGTGGTCGCGCTGCGCTTGCCGCGGACATTGTTCTTCGAACTGCTCGACAATATTCCGGAGTTCTCGGTCGCGCTGTCGCGCGATCTCGCCGGGCGGCTCTACCGCCTGGCCGACTCCGTCCTGCATGGCGAGAAGACACATTGAAGCGCCGGGTGCGCCGATGACAGCGATTCCGAGCACGCCGGCGGGGCGCAAGCCCGCCTCAGGCTTCGACCAGATGTCGTCCTGGAGCCGCGACGTGCGCTTCGCCTCGGGCTGCATCCTGATGGTCTTCGCGACCACGCATTTCCTCAACCATGCGCTCGGCATCTTCGGCGTTGCGGCGATGGAGGCGGCGCAGGAGTGGCGCTACTGGTTCTGGCACAGCTGGGTCGGCACGGTCGCGCTCTATGGCTCGCTCATCGTCCATCCGGTCTTCGCCTTGCTGCGCGTGGCGCAGCGGCGCACCTTCCGCATGCCGATGCGCGAAGTGATCCAGATCATCCTCGGCGTCGCGATCCCGCTCCTGCTGATCGACCATATCGTCGGCACGAGGGTCCAGGGTTCCCTGTTCGGCCAGGACGAGAGCTATCACGCGGTGCTGCGCCGGCTTTGGCCGGGCCTCGCCTTGTCGCAGAGCTTCCTGCTCTTGCTCGTCTGGACGCATGGCGTGATCGGCCTGCACTTCACGTTCCGGGCGCGCGACGCCTATGCGAGCTGGCGCGATCCGTTCCTGCTCGTTTCGATCCTGATACCGCTTCTGGCCATCATCGGCTTTTCGGTGGCAGGCCGCGAAGCCCAGATGATGGCGCTCCCGCCCGAGCTCTATACGGCCAACCAGGTCGATGCCTTCAATCTGCATGTGACCTGGGCCAAGCGGGCCTTCTTCGGCCTGATCGGCGGCTTTGCCGGCTTCGTCGTGCTGCGCGAGCTTCGCGCGCGGGCGCTGGGGGCCATCGCGGTGCGCTTCGTCGGCCACGGCGTGCGCCGCGTCGTTCCCGGCCCGACCCTGCTCGAGATCTTCCGGCGCTTCGGCATTCCCCATGCCGCGCTCTGCGGCGGGCGGGCGCGCTGCGCCACCTGCCGCGTTCTGGTGCTCGACGGCGGAGATGACCTGCCGCCGCCCGCTCAGGCGGAAGCGCGCCTGCTGCGCCGGATCTCGGCCGGCGACCATGTCCGGCTCGCCTGCCAGATCAGGCCGAAGCGCGATCTCCAGGTCCAGATCCTGCTCGCCGCCAAGCAGCGCGGCGCCGGCCCGTCGGGCACTGTCGATCCCGACGATCGGATCGGCAAGAAGGGGCTGACGGTGATGGTCGCAGACCTGCGCGCCTTCACCGCGCTCTCCGAGCGGCAATTGCCGCACGAGCTGATGACCCTGCTCAACCGCTTCTATGACGAGATGTCCCAGGCGATCGCGGCGCATGGCGGACGGATCGAGGCGATCTATGGCGACGGTTTGATGGCGGTGTTCGGCCTGGAGACGACGCCGGGGCGGGCGGGCGCGGCGGCGATCGCGGCGGCCGGCGACATGGTGCGCGCAGTCGATGCGCTCAACCGCGAATACGCCAATGGCCTGCCATTGCCGCTGCGCATCGGCATCGGCATCCATGGCGGCCAGACGATCGTCGGCGCGGTCGAGAACGAGAGCATGGGGCGGCGCGAGATCACCGTCGGCGAAACCGTGATGATCGCGAGCCAGCTCGAGGCGGCAACGCGGCGGCTCCTCTCGGATATCGTCGTCTCCGCCGAGACGGTGAGCGCGACCGGCCGCAGCTATCGCGACACCGTCCCGCACAAGATCGCGGTCAAGGGCCGCGACAAGCCGATGCAGGTCTATGGTTTCGGCAGCACGCCGGCAGGCGCCGCGACCGTTGTCGAGTCGGCGCCGGAGGCGCCGGCGGAGCAGAAGCCCATATAATCAGTCAGGGAGCGCCGAATGCGAGCCAGCGGCGGCGATCATAGCCTGCTCGCGCCATCGCCGCGTCATTGATTGTGATCTCGAGATCGATTGTCGGAGCGTCCTCGCGTGTCGCCAGCAGAGTTCCGATGAGGTTCTTGGCCCGGTGGAGGTCGAGCGCGTAGTCGATCACCAGCACGCTGGCGGCTCGCGCCAGCGCCAGCAATTCCGGCGGCATGGCTGCCTTGGCGCCGAACGGCTTCAGCGACAGGCCGAGCAAGACCAGCGCGAAAGGTCGGTCTGGCGGCGCCAGCGGCACCTGTTGCAGCTTCGCGGCCAGGTGCCGGACGCGGCAGGGCGCACCGTTCAGTGTCTCGGCAGCGAAAGCGGGAATCTTCGGGTCGATCACCGTCACCGAGGCCGGGCGATGATGCAGGAAACCGGTGATCGGCAAGCCGGCGCCGCCGATCTCGATCACATGCGGGCAGTGGCGCACGGCATGAGCGGCCAGGACCTGCCGCAATGGCGCGGCTGGACTCGACAGATGCGGCAGCAGCACACCCGGCGCGGCCACGCTGGCGTTTGTCGGCGGCTGTGCATATGGTCCCGCCGCCCGCAAATCCTCCGGCATCATGGTATTCCGTTCGTCGTCCGCATGATCAGCGCACCGCCTGCCGACACTCTCTATGACATCCTGCGCGGTGTTGCAGCTTTGACCGGCGATGCGGTCGTCGCCGACCTGGCGCGGCTCGTCGGCAAAGGGGTGCCGGCTGATCTTTCGATTGCCTTCAACCATAAGCAGATCGCTTCGAAGCGCTGGTTGGTGGACGAGTTGACCAAAGTGCTGCCGAAGCCGGACGGACCGGTCTTCGTTCTCGGCGCCTGGTACGGTGTCCTCGGCGCCCTGCTGCTGGCCGCGCCGCGCCTCGACATCGCCGAGCTGGTCAGCCTCGACATCGATCCCGATTGCGCGCCGATCGCCGAAATTCTCAACCATCGCCATGTCGCTGCGGGGCGTTTCCGGGCCGTGACCGCCGACATGATGGGGCTCGATTTCGAGCGGGTCGAAGGCGGGCGTCCGGGGCTGGTGATCAACACCAGCTGCGAGCATCTCGATGATGTGCCGGGCTGGATCGCCACCCTGCCGGCCGGGTTGCCGCTGCTGCTGCAATCCAACGACTATGTCCGCGAGCCGGACCATCGCAGCTGCGTGCCCTCGCTCGAGGCCTTCAAGGCGCAGGCCGGGCTGTCGGAGCTGTGGTTCGCCGGCGCGCTGCCGACTAAGAACTACACCCGCTTCATGCTGATTGGCCGCAGATGAGCAGCGCCGAGTCCGAAGGGCCGGCGGTCGCGATCGCGATGAAGGGCTATCCGCGCCTGTCGGAGACCTTCATCGCCCAGGAGCTGCTCGGCCTGCAGCGGCTCGGCCTGCCCTTCGCGATCTGGTCGCTGCGTCATCCGACCGATGGTGCGCGGCATATGATGCATCGGGAGATCGCGGCGCCCCTGAACTACCTGCCGGAGTATCTGCACGACGACTGGCCGCGGGTGCTGCGCGGGATCGCCGCGGCCTTCGCGCGGCCGAGCATCGTCAGGCTGCTCGGCGTCTTCCTGCGCGATCTTGCCCGAGACCGCACGCGCAACCGTCTGCGCCGCTTCGGCCAGGCCTGCGTGATGGCCCGCGAGCTGCCGGCCAGCACGCGCCATCTCCATGTCCATTACCTGCATACGCCGGCTTCGGTGATCCGCTATGCGGCGCTGAGCCGGGGTCTCTCCTGGTCGTTCTCGGCCCATGCCAAGGACATCTGGACGACGCCGGACTGGGAGAAGCGCGAGAAGATCGCCGACGCGCGCTGGGGCGTGACCTGCACCCGCGACGGCCATGCCGAGCTCAGCCGGCTCGCCGAGCGGGCGGACAAGGTCGCGCTTCTCTATCACGGGCTCGACCTCGCGCGGTTTCCGGCCCCGCCCGAGGCGCGCGCGCCGCGCGACGGCTCAGATCCGGCCGAGCCGGTGCGGTTCATCACCATCGGGCGGGCTGTGGTGAAGAAGGGCTTCGACGACCTGCTGGCAGCGCTGGCGATCCTGCCGGCCGAGCTGAACTGGCGGCTCATCCATATCGGTGGCGGCGAGATGCTTGCCGCCTTGAAGGCGCAGGCGGACAAGCTCGGCCTCGCGGCGCGGATCGAGTGGCGCGGGCCGCAGGAGCAGGATGCGGTGATCGCGGCGCTGCGGGAGGCTGATCTCTTCGTGCTACCCTCGAAGCAGGCGGACAACGGCGACCGCGACGGCCTGCCCAATGTGATGATGGAGGCGGCGAGCCAGGCCCTGCCGATCGTCGCCACCGATTTCGCCGGTATTCCGGAATTCGTGCGGCACAGCCGCGAGGGATGGCTTTTACGGCCGGGCGACGTCACGGCTCTGGCCAAAGCGCTGGAGGGGCTGGCGCGCGATCCGCACTGGCGCGCGAAGCTCGGCGCCGCCGCCTTCGACAGGTTGCGGACCGAGTTCTCGGCGCAGGCCGGGCTGGAACGGGTGCATCGGGCGCTGTTGGCGGCGGTCGCCGGCACGGATGATGGCGCGCCATGAGTGCGCGCATTCTGGTTGCGGTCACGCATCTGCTCGGGATCGGCCATCTGGTGCGGGCGCGGCAATTGGCGCGGGCGCTGGCTGGAGCAGGCCACGAGGTGACGCTTGCCAGCGGCGGCATGCCGGACGACAAGGCGGCGGCGGATTATCGCTTCGTGCAATTGCCGCCGGTGCGCACGCAAGGCACGGATTTCCGCAATCTGCTCGATGAGGACGGAAAGGCCGCTACGCCGGAGCGACTGGCCGCAAGGTGCGAGCAACTGATCGCACTGGCGCGCGAGGTGTCGCCCGATATCGTCGTCACCGAGCATTTCCCGTTCGGCCGGCGCCAGCTCGCCAGCGAGTTCCTGGCGCTGATCGCGGCAGCACGCGATGCCAATCCGGATGCGCTCGTCCTATCGTCGATCCGCGACGTGCTGGTCGCGCCGCAGCGCCCGGACCGATTGGCCGAGACGGCCGAGCGGATCGCCAAGTTGTTCAATGCGGTGCTGGTCCATGGCGACCCAGGCGTCCTGCCGCTCGAAGCCTCCTGGCCGGTGACGCCGGAGATCGCAGGCAAGCTCATCTATACTGGCTATCTGGCGACATCAGCCCAATGCCCTCATCCTGAGGAGCCGCGCAGCGGCGTCTCGAAGGATGCTCCAGAAGGCACCGGAGCCTCGGCGAGCATCCTTCGAGACGCCATCTCTGACGAGATGGCTCCTCAGGATGAGGGCTTGAAGAATGCAGACGGCACCATCCTCGTCTCCGGCGGCGGCTCTGCGGCGGCGCTGCCCCTGTTCGAGACCGCGCTCGCCGCTGCCCGGCTGATGCCGCAGCGGCCTTTCCATCTCCTGATCGGCCGCGGCGTCTCCGAGGCCGACTTCGCCACCCTGCGACAATCGGCTCCGGACAATGCCGTCGTCGAACGGGCCCGGCCGGATTTCCCCGGCCTTCTCGCCGGCTGCGCGCTCTCGATCAGCCAGGCCGGCTACAACACCGCGCTCGACCTGTTGCAGGCCGGGCGGCCGGCGCTGCTCGTCCCCTTCGACGCCGGCAACGAGACCGAGCAGGCCCTGCGCGCCGCCGCGCTGGAACGGGCCGGGCTGGCGCACGTCGTGAAACTTGCCGACGGGGCGCAGGCGCTCGCTGCCGCTATCGAAACGACGCTGGTACAAGGCGTCCCGCCGGCTGCGACAGTGGATCTCGACGGTGCGGCGGGCACTGTCGCGGCGATCGCGAAGCTGCTCGCAAGCCGTGCGTGAATGCATGCCGGCGAAGGGACGGCATGCCTCTTGCGAATTGCCGGCCCAAGGCTTTCGCTTTAATGAGGTTCTACACGCCTCCCTTTCGGTCGGCTCCAGGACACCGGATCTTCAGCCGGCCCCTGTCCTGCGCCCGGAGAAGAACGATGACAACGACGACTGCCTCCGCCCCCGGGATGCCCGACATGAAGCTGTCGGTGCGTCAGGTCTTCGGGATCGACAGCGATCTGGAGGTGCCGGCCTATTCGCAGGCCGAGGCGCATGTTCCCGACTTCGACGCGGACTACCGTTTCGACCGCGACACCACGATCGCGATTCTCGCCGGCTTCGCCCATAATCGCCGCGTGATGATCTCGGGCTATCACGGCACCGGCAAGTCGACCCATATCGAGCAGGTCGCGGCCCGCCTCAACTGGCCCTGTGTCCGCGTCAACCTCGACAGCCACGTCTCGCGCCTCGACCTGGTCGGCAAGGATGCGATCGTGCTGAAGGAAGGCAAGCAGATCACCGAGTTCCAGGACGGCATCCTGCCCTGGGCGCTGCAGAACAACATCGCGCTGGTCTTCGACGAGTACGATGCCGGCCGCCCGGACGTGATGTTCGTGATCCAGCGCATTCTGGAGCAGTCGGGCAAGCTGACGCTGCTCGACCAGAAGCGCGTCATCCGCCCGCACGGCGCGTTCCGGCTGTTCGCCACCGCCAACACGGTCGGCCTCGGCGACACCTCGGGCCTCTATCACGGCACCCAGCAGATCAACCAGGGCCAGATGGACCGCTGGTCGATCGTCACCACGCTGAACTACCTGCCTCACGACAACGAAGTCGCGATCGTGCTCGCCAAGTCGAAGCACTACCAGACCTCGCCGGAGGGCAAGGACACCGTCAACAAGATGGTTCGCGTCGCCGATCTCACCCGCAACGCCTTCATGAACGGCGATCTCTCGACCGTGATGAGCCCGCGTACGGTGATCACCTGGGCGGAGAACGCGGCGATCTTCGGCGGCGATATCGGCTTCGCCTTCCGCGTCACCTTCCTCAACAAGTGCGACGAGATGGAGCGCACGCTGGTGGCCGAGTTCTTCCAGCGCTCCTTCGGCAAGGAATTGCCGGAAAGCGCGGTCAACGTCGTCCTGAGCTGAAACGCCCTCGCGAGAGTGGCCCCACTCTCGCGATCGGACCAGGCTCAACCAGCAGGAGGCCGGCCATGGCTCGGTATGAAGGTTCCTGTCACTGCGGGCGGGTCGCCTACGAGGTCGAGGCCGACCTCTCGCGGACGATCACCTGCAACTGCTCCTATTGCCAGCGCCGCGGCTCGGTGCTGGCCTTCAGCCCGGCGACCAGCTTCACCCTGACCAAGGGCGAGGACGCGCTGACCGAATACCGCTTCAACTCGCAGAAGATCCAGCATCTCTTCTGCGAGACCTGCGGCATGGAATCCTTCGCCCGCGCCAACGCGCCGGACGGCACGCCGACCGTCGCGATCAACGTCCGCTGTCTCGCCGGCGTCGAGCCGACCGAGCTGAGCCCGACGATGTATGACGGGCGCTCGCGCTGAGGAGCACGCCGTGAGCGCCGCCGACAGCAAGCAGGCCACGATCCAGCGCGAGGCGGATTTCGCCGCGACGCGCGAGGCCGTCGTGCGCGGACTCTCCGCCCATAACGAGGCCAGGGTCGGGCCGCGCAATGCCGAGCCCCTGGCGCTCAGCCTGCGCGACGAGAAGGGCGTCATGGTCGGCGGCCTGATCGGCGAGCTGAAATGGGAGTGGCTCTATGTCGACCTGTTCTGGATCGACGAGGCCCATCGCGGCGCCGGCCATGGCGAGGCGCTGCTGGCGATGGCCGAGCAGGCGGCGCGCGACTATGGCGCGCGCGGCGTCTATCTGGGCACGATGAGCATCCAGGCGCCGGGCTTCTACCCCCGCATGGGCTATCGCGAATGCGGCCGCATGGAGGACTATCCGGTCGCCGGGCAGAGCTTCCACCATTTCATGAAGGCGCTATGAGCATTTCCAACCGCAAGCCCGGAACCCCGAAGGAAGCGCCGGCCGAGCCGCTGAAGCGGGCGGTCTCGGGCGCGATGAAGGCGATCGCGCGCAAGCCGGAGATGGAGATCGTCTTCGCTGCCGACAAACCCTCGCTGGTCGGCGAGCGCGCGCGACTGCCGGAGCCGCCGCGCAAGCTCACCGCGGGCGATGTCGCGATCCTGCGCGGCCATGCCGATTCGATGGCGCTGCGCCTCGCCTGCCACGATGCGGCGGTCCATCGCCGCGCCGCGCCCGAGGGCGATGCGGCCCGCGCCGTCTTCGATGCCGTCGAGCAGGCCCGGGTCGAGAGCGTCGGCTCGCGCCGGATGAGCGGCGTCTCCGGCAACATCTCGGCGATGCTGGAGGACCGCTATCATCGCGGCGGCCGCTATGAGGAGATCACCGACCGGGCCGATGCGCCGCTGGAAGATGCGCTCGCTTTGATGGTGCGCGAGCGCCTGACGGGCCTGAAGCCGCCCAAGGCGGCGGAGAAGCTGGTCGACCTCTGGCGCGAGCAGATCGAGGCCAAGGCGGGCGACGATCTCGACCGGCTGTCGAAGTCGATCGAGGATCAGCGCGCCTTCGCCCGCACCGTGCGTGACCTCCTCGTCTCGCTCGACATGGCCGAGCAGTCGAGCCAGGGCGACGACGCCGAGGAGGACGAGGACGATCAGGACCAGTCCTCCGACGACCAGCAGCAGGAAGAGGGCGAAGCCGAGCAGCAGAGCCAGGGCGAGCGCTCGGAAACCGAGACCAGCGAGGACGCCGCCGAGGAGTTGCAGGAAGGCGCTTCCGAGGCGGCCGATGCGCCGGCCGGCGACTGGGACGAGGAAGACGAGAATTCCGAGGCCGAGGAGGCCGGCGAGGCGCCCCGTCCGCGCGACAGCCGCGCCAATGACCGGCCGCAGACCGACTACAAGGCCTATACCCAGAAGTTCGACGAGATCGTCACGGCCGAGGAGCTCTGCGACGCCGAGGAACTGACCCGCCTGCGCGCCTATCTCGACAAGCAGCTGGCGCATCTTCAGGGCGTCGTCGCCCGGCTGGCGAACCGGCTGCAGCGCCGCCTGATGGCGCAGCAGAACCGCTCCTGGCAGTTCGACCTGGAGGAGGGCGCGCTCGATCCCTCGCGCCTGCCGCGCATCATCATCGACCCGTTCCAGCCGCTCTCCTTCCGGCAGGAATCGGACACGAACTTCCGCGACACGGTGGTGACGCTGCTGATCGACAATTCCGGCTCGATGCGCGGCCGGCCGATCACGGTCGCGGCGACCTGCGCCGACATCCTGGCGCGGACGCTGGAGCGCTGCGGCGTCAAGGTCGAGTTGCTCGGCTTCACCACCCGCGCCTGGAAGGGCGGGCTGTCGCGCGAGAGCTGGCTGCAATCGGGCAAGCCGGCCAATCCCGGTCGCCTCAACGATCTCCGGCACATCATCTACAAGGCGGCCGATGCGCCATGGCGGCGGGCGCGGAAGAATCTCGGGCTGATGATGCGCGAGGGGTTGCTCAAGGAGAACATCGACGGCGAGGCGCTCGACTGGGCGCATAAGCGCCTGCTCGGCCGCCCCGAGCAGCGCAAGATCCTGATGGTGATCTCGGACGGCGCGCCGGTCGACGATTCTACCCTCTCGGTCAATGCCGGCAGCTATCTGGAGCGGCATCTGCGTCATGTCATCGCCGAGATCGAGACGCGCTCGCCGGTCGAGCTGATCGCGATCGGCATCGGCCACGACGTCACCCGCTACTACCGCCGCGCCGTCACCATCGTCGATGCCGAGGAACTCGGCGGCGTGATGACCGAGAAGCTGGCCGAGCTGTTCGAGGAGGATGCCGCCGGGACAAATTCGCGGGGCTCGCGCCGCCTGCAATGAGCCCCAGCCGTCGCAGCGTCCTCGCCGGCCTCGGCGCGGCGGCTTTCAGCCTGCCCGCACGGGCTCAGAGCCTGGAACCCGGGCGCATCGCGATCAGTATCTCTGCCCGGCCGATCGCGAGCTTCGAGCCGGGCAATGCGACGAAGACCCGTTTCGGCCAGCTGACCTTTCGTGGCGGGCTCCAGCTCTCCGGCAGCCATCCCCGCTTTGGAGGTTTCTCCGGGCTGTGGCGCTCGCCCGACGGGGAACGGATCGTCGCGATCACGGATAATGGCTTCTGGCTGACGGCAAGGGTCGCTCGCAAGCTGGGCAAGCTCGCGGGGCTGGAGGAGGCGGAACTCGCGCCGATCCTCGGGGCGTCCGGCAAGCCGCTGCATCGCTCGCGCTATTTCGATACCGAATCGCTGGCTATCCAGGGCGGTACGGCCTTCATCGGCGTCGAGCGTACCCATGACATCCTGCGCTTCGACTTCGCGCGCCATGGCGTCGAGGCGCGGGCGCAGCTCGTGCCGGTGCTTCCGGCTGCCAAGCGCCTGCCGAGCAATCGCGGCTTCGAGGCGCTCGGCGTGCTGCCGGCCGGCCACCCGCTTGCCGGGGCGCTGATCGCGATCTCCGAGCGCTCGGGCCGCGAGGACGAGCCGACCACGGGCTTCATTCTCGGCGGGCGCCAGCCGGGCACGCTGCAGGTGGTCCGCCGCGACGGCTACGACATCACCGACCTCGCCTTCCTGCCGGGCGGCGACATGCTGCTGCTTGAGCGCTGGTACAAGCCGCTGCGCGGTGTCGGCATGCGCATCCGCCGCATCGCCGGGGGTGCGATTCGTCCCGGAGCAAAACTCGACGGGCCGATCCTGATCGAGGCCGATCTCGGCCAGGAAATCGACAACATGGAGGGGATGGCGGTCCACCAGGAGAGCGGGCGGACCATCATCACCCTGATCTCGGACGATAATTTCTCGACCTTCCTGCAGCGGACGGTGCTGCTGGAGTTCGAGCTGGTACCTTAGCCGCTCGTCATGCTCGGGCGTGCCCGAGCATCTCAGGCAGGATGAGGCGCTCATCGGCGCTTTCTTGCGCTTCGCTTCGCCCGAGAATGACGAGATGAGCCCAAACGAAAAAAGCGGCCTTGCGGCCGCTTCGTTCAGTCCGAGGGAAACCGGCGCTCAGTTGGCGGCGAGCTTCTTCTCGATGTCGCGCTTCAGCGTCAGCGCGCCGGTCGACAGATCACCTGCCGGAGCCTTGACCAGGAAGGCATCGAGGCCGCCGCGATGGTCGACGGTGCGCAGCGCATTCGCCGAGACGCGCAGGCGGACCGAACGGCCGAGCGCATCCGACTGCAGCGTGACGTTGACCAGGTTCGGCCGGAAGACCGTCTTGGTCTTGCGGTTCGAGTGGCTGACGAGGTGGCCGGTCAGGGTGGCTTTCCCGGTCAGTTCGCAACGGCGGGCCATGATCGTGTTCCCAAAATCTCCGAGTACTCAACGCAAAATGCCGACACGCGACGTGCCGGCAGGCGAGCACCGGAAGTCAAATTGAAGTGGGCGGTCTATAACGGGCCGGTGACAGCCCGTCAAGGCAGGTCGCGCGAAAGCGCCCCGGAAACATCTCGGTAACCATTATCCCGCCAAGCTGACGGCAGCCAGTCACGATTCGGACCGAATCCCAGTGCATGCGACGATGTCCGTCGCGCTTCGGAGCCTCAAGATGAAGCTCGCCTTGTCGCCTGCCAGCAGCGCCCTCATCACGGTGCTGATGCTTGCCCTGCCTGCGCCGGCCGTACAGGCCGCGTCGCTGGATGCGACCTATGACGTCAGCCTGCTCGGCCTGTCGCTCGGCAAGGCCAATCTCGCCGGCGGTATCGACGGCGGCAGCTACAAGCTCGACGCCACCGCCAAGCTGACCGGCCTCGTCGGCAGTTTCACCGGCGGTCGCGGTTCCGGCACTGCGACCGGCAACCTCAACGGCAGCCGGCTCTCGCCGACGGCCTTCGCGGTGTCCTCGGCCAATTCCAGCGAAAGCCGCACGGTGCGCATGGCGCTCGGCGGCAATGCCGTGCAGGCGCTGGCGATCGAGCCGCCGATCGATCCCAAGCCCGATCGCGTCCCGCTCAAGGACGAGCACCAGCGCAACATCATGGATCCGCTCAGCGCCTTCCTGATGCCGGTCGAGGCTTCCGGCCGCAATGGCGGCGCGGCGGCCTGCAACCGCACGCTGGCGATCTTCGACGGCGCGGCGCGCTACGACATAAAGCTGAGTTATTCCGGCACGCGCGAGATCAAGATCGACGGCTATAGCGGCCCGGTCTCGGTCTGCCAGGCGCGCTATGTACCGATCGCCGGCCATCGCTCCCTGCGGCCCTCGACCAAGTTCATGGCCGAGAACAAGGAGATCTCGACCTGGCTCGCCCCCGTCGCCGGCACGAACATGATGCTGCCGGTGCGCATCTCGGTGAAGACGATGATCGGCACCGCGGTGATCGAGGCCTCGAGCTTCAAGGTCGATCCGGGCGTGACGGCGACCGCGACGCGGAATTGAGGTTCCCCATCAACGGCTACGGCCGAGTTCGAACGGGAATGGCACCTGCTCGAAGATCGGCAAGACTCCGATCTTCTGGATCGTCTTCATCTCCCAGTCGTGCAACATGGCCGCAATACCGGCTTCGTCTCGCGCTTCCAGTAAGGGAGCGAGATGGTCAACAATGAGCGCATAGCTACCCTCCGACCAGTAGCGAGATTTTCGGGGGTGCAGCGCCATCCAACGCGCGGTCTCGAGCGCATCATCAAAACGCCCCATCGCTGAAGCCAGCTGGACCTTGTGCAGCGGCGAATTGACTGTCTCACGATAGCCAAACTCTCGATTCTGGTCGAAGCTCAGAAGCGCATCGAAGCTTTCGATGGATCTCAGCATCGGTAAGATGCGTTCCTCCACGACTTGGAGGAATGCATCCTTGAAATTCGGTTGCGACCAGTATCGTGGCTGGTCCTGGCCGGTCGAGAAACCCTCGAGCCAAAAGCCTTGCACGGTTGCGCAGGGGTCGCAGGTATAGCCGATCGAGAAGAATAGATCCGGCAGGTCGGATACCCTCGTACGATCGATCGAGACGGAACGGATGATATGGCGTAGTGGCCTGAGGACGACAAACGGTCCATATCGTACCAAGTCATGGTGCCGAGCTACCAATGTGTCGAGGAGCTCGGCAATTTGCTTCTTCGATGTCACTTGCTCGGCCTGACTTCGAGGACGACGATGCGACGCGCGCTAGCAAAGCCAAATCGCCCTGCGTTCGCCAAAATATCCGAGCGGCGAACGGACAGGCCTCGTCTCCCGGCCTTGAAATCGTAAATGCAAGTGTTCCGTCAGCCCTCAATTCGTAGACGTCATAACGCACTGTATCGGGATAACCGTACCGGCGCAGGGTCTCCGAGGTCGGTTCGCTTAACTCCTTCAAGAACGACCGCTCGGCCTTCAGGTCGGGATAGTTCTGCGTCGTGATTTGGTTGCCCATGTTCGTATGCACATACGTCCCGTAAACGGCCGGTGATGGATATTTGCTCGCGGGCCCGACCGTCGCAATGGCGGCGTCGAGGCGGGACTGCAGTTCGGGCAGATAGCGACAGGCTGCTTCCGCTTCGGAGCGGCTGATCTGGCCGACATAGCCAAGGTCGAAGCCAGGCGCTTCGCTGGGGCGATAATCTCGCGCGTTAAAGGCAATGGTCGCTTCCAGCCCATCGGTCTTGTTTCGCGCCGACAGCCAGGTGAAGAGCGTCAGAGCCGATGTGATCGTGACCTCCGCCGCCGCGGGGGCAGCGGGCAGCAATGGAGCGAACGCCTGCTGCACGGTCGCCTCCCGCTCCGGCCCGCGCTCCGTCCAGGTCGCGCGCGAGACGACTTCGCCATCCGGCCCGCCGTCGCGGATCGTCTGGGTGCGATCCGAGGTCTCGAAGGTGGTCTTGCCGCCCTCGGGCACCGTGACGGTGTGGCGCTCGTCCCAGTCGCTCTTGCGGTCGGGCTCGGCGAACTCGGAGTGGATGGTCGAGCCGTCGCGGTTGACGACGGCGCGTTCGGCCAGCGAGCCGTCGGGGCGCGTGGCGTCCTGATAGAAGGCCCAGCTCTCCTCGACTGTGGTATCAGGGACGACATCGCCGAAGCTCAGCGCGGCCGAGAAGGCACTGCCGAGGTCGCCGGGAAAGTCGGTCCCAGTCGGCGTCGCACCACCGCCACCGCCGCCGCTGGTCCATTGCCCGCCGCCGGTATTGCCGGCCGGCACGCGCGGCTGATCAGGATTGTATTTGCAGGCGAGCTCGTGGCGAAGCAGCCGCGTCTGTGCCTTTAAAGAGACGAGTCTGCGGCGCAGAAGGACGATCTCACGCCAATGTGCACTGCCATGGGCTGAAGGCTGCGGCTGATCCGGCATGGCGTGCTCCCCTGTTTTGAGCGCGCCATTCTGAGGCCGCCGGAAGCGCGGGGGATGAGATCGCCGCCCATCCCCGCCGGCACTTCGGCTACCATGCCTTCCCGCGCATGCAGGCTCTGCCCCTGCGTGGATTGCGGAACGCTCGTTCGAGGCGCTAGCCTTCCCGGCGATTCGGTTCCGGAGCCGTCATGTCCAGCGATTTCGCCTTGCCGCCCGGCCTCAGGCACCGCCAGGTTGTCGTGCGGGACACCGTTCTCCACGTCGCCGAGGTCGGCGACGGGCCAGCAGTCCTTCTGCTGCATGGCTGGCCGGAATTCTGGATGAGCTGGCTGCCGGTGATGAACCGGCTGCACGGTGAGTTCCGTCTGATCGCGCCCGATCTTCGCGGTTTCGGCGACAGCGGCAAGTCAGCGACGCCGCGCAGCGATGTCGGCGCCAACGCCCATGCCGACGACATCGCGGCGCTATTGGACGCGCTCGGCACCGGGCCGGTCGGCGTCGTCGGCCACGATGTCGGCGCCTATGTGGCGCAGGGGCTGGCGCGGCGTCATCCGCAACGGGTCGAGAAGCTCCTGTTCTTCAACTGCCCGACGCCGAGTGTAGGCTCGGCCTGGGTCCGCGACGGCCATGTCAACGAGATCTGGTACCAGTCCTTCCAGCAATTGCCGCTGGCGGAGCAGTTGATCGGCTCCAGCCGCGAGGCCTGCGCGCTCTATCTCGGGCATTTCCTGACGCATTGGTGCCATCGCAAGGATGCCTTCGCGCCGGTCTTCGACACTTACGTCGAGAACTTCATGAAGCCCGGCAATCTGCGCGGCGGCTTCGACTGGTATCGGAGCCAGAACGCGGCGCGGATCGCCGCGATCGACGGGCACCCGGCTCCCTCCGTGCCGATCCATCAGCGCACGCGGGTCCATTGGGGCCGGCACGACCCGATCCTGAAATCGGAGTGGGCGAGCTTCCTGTCGCATTATTTCGACGATGTGGAGGTGAGCTTTTGCGAGGGCGCCGGCCATTTCGTCCATGTCGAGGCGCCGGATGAGGCGGCGCAGGTCGTGGCCGATGTGTTCGCGGATTAACTGGCGGCTTATCGTCTACCGTATTCCTCGGAGTCCTCTCGCGTTCTGGCGCACAACACCTACATGAGCGAAAGCGGCCCTCGCGCGCGCAAGTCGGCGAAGGATGAAGAATGAGGACGATTCAAAATCTTGTGGTTTTTGAATCGCTTGCCGCAATATCTCGCCGTGAACGAAACCTGATTCTGTGGGAGTCAGCGATTCGGCCTCGCTTCGTTCCGGACTCGTTCTGTTCACGGATCGGGTTGCCTTCAGGCGGCTCGACCCGGTAGGGCTTGCCCCGCCCGGGCTGCAGGAAAGCTCCAGCGTCTTGATCCAAACCCGTTCCCTTCCGCCTTCGCTCCGCGCTCGCGGCGTCACGGCGGTGCTCGGACCGACCAATACCGGTAAGACCCATCTGGCCATCGAGCGGATGGTCGCGCATCCCACGGGCATGATCGGCCTGCCGCTGCGCCTCCTGGCGCGCGAGGTCTATCAGCGTGTCGTCGACAAGGTTGGGCCACACGCCGTCGCGCTCGTCACCGGCGAGGAGAAGATCAAGCCGGAGCGGCCGAGCTTCTGGGTCTGCACGGTCGAGGCGATGCCGCGCGACCTCGTCGTCGATTTCGTCGCCATCGACGAGATCCAGCTCGCCGCCGATCTCGACCGCGGCCATGTCTTCGCCGACCGGCTGCTCAATCATCGCGGCCGCGAGGAGACGATGCTGATCGGCGCCGGCACGATGAAGCCGCTGGTCGAGCAGCTCATCCCCGGCGTCAACGTCGTCTCGCGGCCGCGCCTGTCCAACCTGTCCTTTGCCGGCGACCGCAAGATCACCCGCCTGCCGCGGCGCTCGGCGATCGTCGCCTTCTCGGCCGAGGAGGTCTACGCCATCGCCGAGCTGATCCGCCGGCAGAAGGGCGGAGCGGCGGTGGTGCTGGGGGCGCTCAGCCCACGCACGCGCAATGCCCAGGTCGAGATCTACCAGTCGGGCGATGTCGACTATCTCGTCGCCACCGACGCGATCGGCATGGGGCTCAATCTCGATGTCGACCACATCGCCTTCGCCGGCGACAGCAAGTTCGACGGCCATCACTATCGCAAGCTCAACCCGGCCGAGTTCGGCCAGATCGCCGGCCGGGCCGGGCGGCATCTGCGCGACGGCACCTTCGGCACCACCGGGCGCGCGCCGCCCTTCGATCAGGACCTGGTCCAGGCGATCGAGGATCATCGCTTCGACTCGGTGCGGCAGGTGCAGTGGCGCAACTCCGATCTCGACCTGCGCTCGATCCCGGGGCTGCTCGACAGTCTCAATATCCAGCCGCAGGAGCCTGGGCTGACCCGGGCCCTGATCGCCGAGGACATGACGACGCTGGAGATCCTGGCGCGCGATCATGACGTCTCGCGGCTGGCGCAGGGCAAGCCGGCGGTGTCGCGGCTCTGGGAGGTCTGCGGCCTGCCCGACTATCGCAAGATCGCACCGATGCAGCATGCCGAATTGGCGACGACGCTCTATCTGCGCCTGATGCGCCATGGCCGGCTCGATCCGGACTGGTATGCCGGCCAATTGGCTGCGCTCGACCGGGTCGATGGCGAGATCGACACCCTCTCGGCCCGCATCGCCCAGGTGCGGACCTGGACCTATGTCGCGAACCGTCCGGACTGGTTGCCTGATCCTGAGCATTGGCAGGGGGTGGCGCGTCTTGTAGAGGACAGGCTGTCGGACGCTTTGCACGAACGGCTTGCCAGCCGATTCGTCGATCGGCGCACGAGCGTGTTGATGCGTCGCCTGCGGGAGAATGCAATGTTGGAGGCCGAAGTCACCGCGACCGGCGATGTCCTGGTCGAGGGTCAGCATGTCGGATTGCTGCAAGGCTTCCGTTTCACGGCGGACCCGAAGGCGGGTGGTCCGGAAGCGAAAGCTTTGAACGCTGCGGCGCTGAAGGCGCTGGCTGGCGAGCTCGAGGCACGCGCCTCGCGCGTCGTACTGGCCGGCGACGATGCCTTCGTGCTCTCGCATGATGGGTTGGTGCGCTGGATCGGCGAGCCCGTGGCGCGCCTGGCCGCTGGCGAGAAGGTGCTTGAGCCGCGCCTGCGCCTGATGATCGACGATCACCTGCCGGCCCAGGCCCGCGAGCAGATCGAGACGAGGCTGGCCGCCTGGCTGAAGCATCACGTCACCAAGCTGCTCGGCCCACTCCAGATCCTGGAGAACGCCGAGAGCGTCAGCGGCATCGCCCGCGGCATCGCCTATCAGGCGGCCGAAGCGCTCGGCGTGCTCGAGCGCAGCAAAGTCGCCGAGGAGATGAAGACGCTCGATCAGGAAGGGCGGGCGGGCCTGCGCCAGCTCGGCATCCGCTTCGGCGCCTTCCACCTCTATGTCCCGGCGCTGCTGAAGCCGGCACCGCGGGCGCTCGCCGCCCAGCTCTGGGCGCTGAAACACGGCAATCCGGAGACCGCCGGGCTCGACGACATCTCGCATCTCGCCTCCTCCGGCCGGACCTCGTTTCCGGCCAACAAGGAGATCCCGAAGGGACTCTATCGCGCCGCCGGCTACCGCGTCTGCGGCGAGCGGGCGGTGCGCGTCGATATCCTCGAACGCCTCGCCGACCTCATCCGTCCGGCGATCGCCTATCGACCTGGCGTGACGCTCGGCCAGCCGCCGGTTGGCGCTGCCGATCAGGACGGCTTCGTCGCCACCGGCGCGATGACCTCGCTCGTCGGCTGCGCCGGCGAGGATTTCGCTTCGATCCTGCGCTCGCTCGGTTATGTCTCGCAGAAGCGCCCGGGCCCGGCCATCACGGTGCCGCTCGCTGTTGCGCCCGCGCCGGCCGCGACCACGCCGGCAGTCCCGGTGGAGGCCGTGGCCGAGGCGACTGACGCGCTTGATGAAGCGCATTCCGTCGACGTCGAAGGTGCGGTCGAAAGCACGGACAGCGTCGCTGCCGCGGGTGAAACCCCGGATGCTCCGATCCTGACCGATGCCGAGGTCGCTGCCGCTCCGACAGAAGACGACGTCGCCAGCCCGGCCGAGCCGGTGCCGGCCGATGCGATGTCGATCCTGGCTCTACCGAGCGACGAGCCGGTGGCGGAAGCCGCGTCCCAGCCCCAAACCGAGATGGCCGAGCCTGTCGTTGCCGCCGAGGCGGCAGGCGAGCTTGCCGCTGCGGTCGAGGTGACTGCGCCTGCCGAGCCCGAGTTGATCGAGATCTGGCGGCCTCATCGCCATCAGGGCGGCCGTCGTCCCGAGCAGGGGCAGCGTGGACGCCGGCCCGACCGCCGCGCCGGTGCTGCCGAGGCCGCTCCCGTCACGGGAAGCGGCGAGGGCAAGCCGAGCGGGCAGCGTCCGCCGAATCGCAACCGCTGGCGCGAAGGTGGCTGGAACGGCCCGCGCCCGGCCGGCGGCGAGCCTGCGGCGCAGGACGGTGCTGGTCGCAATGCCCAGGGGCGTGACGGGCGCCCCGAGCGTGGTCCCCGGCCCGAGTTCAAGCGTGATGGCGGCCGCCCCGGTGGTGGTCCGCGTCGCGAGGAGCGTGGCGGCAAGGAGCAGCGCTTCCAGCAGCCGGCGCGGCCGCGCCCGGCCGAGCGCCAGCCCGATCCGGATTCGCCCTTCGCCAAGCTGCTCGCCCTCAAGGCCCAGCTCGAGGGCAATGACGGGCGCAAGCGCTGACGCAGCGTAGGGAGGCTGCTTGCGGGACGATCGGCAACGCCTCGACAAATGGCTCTGGTTCGCGCGCTTCGCGCGGACCCGCCCCGCCGCTGTGCAGCTGGTGGAGGACGGCCATGTCCGCATTGCAAGTAAGCGCGTCGAGAACCCGGCGCTCGGGGTGAAGCCGGGGGATGTCCTGACGCTGGCTTTGCCGCATGCGACGCTGGTGGTGCGCGTCACTGCCTTCGCCGAGCGGCGAGGCTCCTACGAGCAGGCGCAGACGCTGTATGAGGTCCTGAGCGGCGGCGAACGCGGCGTTCCGTCGCTTGCGCCGGAGGAGCCGAAGGGATAACGCGGAGGCTGCGCGGGACGTGTCAGCGTGCCTGCGAAAAATCTTCTCGAAACGGTTGTTTCGATGGAAGTTTGATCTCGTTTCCGGTCGTGACAGGGCCTTGAAACATTCTCTCGACCGGCTCTAAAGAAGCGCCGGCCGATTGGAAGGACAGCGCCATGACCTATGTGGTCACCGAGAACTGCATCAAGTGCAAGTACATGGACTGCGTCGAAGTCTGTCCGGTCGACTGTTTCTATGAAGGCGAGAACTTCCTCGTCATTCATCCCGACGAGTGCATCGACTGCGGCGTCTGCGAGCCGGAATGCCCGGCCGAGGCGATCAAGCCGGACACCGAGCCCGGCCTCGACAGCTGGCTGCAGCTTAATGCGAAGTTCGCTGCGAGCTGGCCCAACATCACGCAGAAGAAGGACTCGCCGGCCGACGCCAAGGAGTTCGACGGCGTGCCCAACAAGCTCGAGCTTCTGTCGCCGGAGCCCGGCGAAGGCGACTGAAGTTACCCTTCGTCAGAGCCTGATCGAGGTTAACCATGGCCGGCCGCAACGCGGCCCGGCGGCATTCGCATTCCGTTTACCTTTGATTCGGCGCGAATTTTGTGGTATCCACAAGCCACAGTCGAGTTCTTTCCGCCTGCCCCTGCGAGGTTACACAAACGGGGCACTCCCAGAGACGACAGCAGGCCCGACCGGTCAGAATGCCCGGCGTGTTGCTGTCTTCGTGTCTGGTGGCCAGCAAGAAACAACTGACTGAGGGAGCATGTTGTGTCGGGAGAAGAGCCAGAAGGCTTGCCCGTCACGTCAGGCAGAGTGCCGCCGGTCATCCCGGCCAGCGGCTGAAAGTCGCGTCTCCGCTCCGGCGGAGAGATGCAGGAGTCGAAACGGCATGTCCACTGCGAAGAAGACTGTTGTGCGCCAGGGCTTCAAGACGGGCGAGTTCGTCGTCTATCCGTCCCATGGCGTCGGTCAGATCACGGCGATCGAGGAGCAGGAAGTCGCGGGCTTCAAGCTCGAACTCTTCGTCGTCAGCTTCGCCAAGGACAAGATGACCCTGCGCGTCCCCACCGCCAAGGCGGCGAGCGTCGGCCTGCGCAAGCTCGCCGATGCCGACATCGTCGGCAAGGCGCTCTCGACCCTGACCGGCCGCGCCCGTGTCAAGCGCACCATGTGGTCGCGCCGCGCCCAGGAATACGAAGCCAAGATCAATTCGGGCGATCTCGTCGCCATTGCCGAGGTGGTGCGCGATCTCTATCGCTCCGAAGCCCAGCCAGAGCAGTCCTACTCCGAGCGCCAGCTCTATGAGGCGGCGATCGACCGGATGACCCGCGAGATCGCGGCCGTCGAGGAGATCACCGAGACCGAGGCGCTGAAGAAGATCGAGGGTCAGCTCGCCAAGTCGCCGCGCCGCGCCGGCAAGGGCGAGGCCGCCGAGGCGGCCGATGCCGAGGAAGGCGACGAGGACCTGCAGGAGGAGGCTGCCTGAGGCAGCTTTCCGCTATCGGATAGCAAGAGCCCGGCGGATCGCTCCGCCGGGCCTTTTTTGTATCAGGCCGCACCGGTCTCTGCCGCCAGGAAAGCCACGGTCCGCTCCCAGGCGAGCTTGGCGGCCGCGGCATTGTAGCGCTCGGCGCTGGTGTCGTTGAGGAAGGCGTGGTCGACGTCCGGATAGACGATCGCCTGGTAAGTGATGCCGGCCGCCTTCAGCGCCGCCTCATAGGCCGGCAGCCCCTCGACCAGGCGCGTATCGCGAGAGGCGTGCTGGATCAGCAGCCGGGCCTTGATCTGCGGCACCTTGGAAAGATCCGGCGAGCGGCCATAGAAGACGACGCCGGCATTGAGCTCCGGCGCGCTGACAGCGAGATCGTTGACCGCGCCGCCGCCCCAGCAGAAGCCGACTGCCCCGACCTTGCCGGTCGTGTCCGGCCGGGACTTGAGGAAGGCCAGAGCCGCGCGCCCCTGCGCAACGACATCCTCGGGCTTGAGCTGCGCGAACAGGGCACGCGCCGCGTCGGCATCGGCCGGCGTGCCGCCGAGGGGAGTGAGGAAATCGACGCCGAGCGCAGTGAAGCCGGCGAGCGCGGCGCGGCGGGTGACGTCCTCGATATGCGGATTGAGGCCGCGGTTCTCATGGATGACGACGACACCGCCCCGCTTCGCCTGGGCCTTCGGGGTGACGAGGTAGCCCTTGAGCCTGACTCCGCCGACCGTCTCATCGATGCGCCTGCTCTCGATGCGGGCGTCGTCGGCCGCGACCTGCTGGGCCTGGGCGTAGTTCGGCTCCAGCAAGGCGAGCGCAGCTTCCGCCGCGGCGGCCGAGCCGGCGATGGCGATCAGCCGGTTCATGAAGCTGCGGCGGTCGAGCGGCTTGTGGGTGTATTCGTCGTAGAGTTCGACGATGCGGCGATCGAGCGCCATGGCTGCCTCCCTGTCCTGACGACGGCCGGGAGGCTAGCACAGGGCGCGCCGAAAGCAGCCGGCGCGCTGCGCGCTATTCGCTCACGATCTTGTAACGCTGGCCGGGCGTCAGCCTCGCGTTGCGCTCCAGCCCATTGAGAATCAGGAACTGCTCCAATGGCCGATCGGTCGAGGCCATGCGCTCGGCTAGGCTGGCGGGCGTGTCGCCGGCGCCGGCCGTGACGAGCCGGATCCTCAGGGGGCTGACCGATTGCGCGTCGCTGGCACTGAGATTGCGGAAGCTGTCGAGCAGAGCGCGCATGGCGCGTTCGGGATCGTTCTGGCCCTTGGCGGCGAGGATGAAGCGGTAGACCCGCGGCCCGGCCTGGACCGCCGCAAGGCGGAAGGTCCAGTCGGCGCCCTTGCCGGAGGTCACAGCCGCCGGCAGGCCGCCGACGGTCAGCGACTGCACCTCGGCCGTGGCGACCCCGTCGATCCAGCCCGACGCCACGTAGGATTCCAGCGTCTGGCCGGCCTTCAGCGCGACCGAATCGAAGCGCAGCGCCTGCGAGCCGTCATTGCTGACGCCGACGACCATCTCGCGCGCGGCCTCCAGTTCGAAGCCATCCGGCGCGGTGAAGGCGATACGCAGGGCGCTGTTGAGGTAGCGGCGGCCGCGTACGACGCCATCGGCCGGGTCGTCGCCGAAGGCGACGCCGTCGACCACGGCGAGCCAGCGCGCGGCGTCGCGTTCGCCGAGGCCGGGCGCGCCGATCTGGCGGGCGCCATTGGTGACGGCGGCGACGCGCTCGGGCGTCGAGGGGTGGCTGGAGAGGATGTCGAGCTTCTTGTCGCCGCCGCCCTGCTGGCCGGCGCGGAAGCTGGTGTTGCGGCCGAGCGAGACCAGGAAGCGGCCGGCGCCATAGGGGTCGTAGCCGGCGCGGGCGATGTTGCGCACGCTGATCTGGTCGGCAGTGAGCTCCTGCTGGCGCGAGAAGCGGGCGAGCGAGAGCTTGGAGCTCTGCTGAACGGCGGCTCCGGTCGTCGGATCGTTCAGCACCTGCGCCACGACCTGGCTGACCAGCGCCGATTCCGCCTCCATCTCGGCGCGCTCGACGGCGTGGCGCGCCGTGACATGGGCGATCTCGTGCGCCATCACCGAGGCGATCTCGGAGGAATCGTTGGCCAGCGCAAGCAGCCCGCGGGTGACGTAGAGCCGCCCCGTCGGCAAAGCGAAGGCGTTGACGATCGGCGAATTCAGGATCGTCACCTCATAGGTGCCGATCTGGCCCTCGCCGGCCTTGGCGAGGCGGGCGATGATCGCTTCCAGCTCGGCCTTGACCTGAGGGGCGCGGTATTCGCCGCCGAAGGCCGCAAGCAGGCGCTGGTGCTCGCGGTCGGTGCCTCGCTGCAGGCTGGCGACGCGGGGCGCCGGCTCGCCGCCCGGCTGGTTGAGCGGTGCCAGGACGGAATTCTGGTCACCGAAGCAGGCCGCCAGCAGCAAGGCCGGCAGCACCGCGGCGACGAGGCGCCCCCGGATCGGCTGACGATGTCGCTGAACGTTCCGCATCGGCCCCTAGTCGATCAATTCCAGTGCACTACGCGTCTGCGCCTCGATCAGGAGGCCATCGCGCCCCTCGACCACACCGCTGACGCGCACGCGTTTACCTGTCAGCGCCGACGCGGTCCAGCCGCTGCGCTGCAAGTCACGCCAGAGCGCACGCGACAGAACGATGCTGCCACCCGCGCCACGCCGCCGTTCGAAGTTGAGATAGGTCCGCTGTGCCCGCTCGCCCACGGCAGCGATACGCCCCTCGACCACGACGATCCGGCCCGCCTGCGCTTTCATCGCGGAGGCATCATGGCCGTCGATGACCGGCAACGCCACTGCGGCAAAATTGCCCTGGGTTGCGGCCGGCGCGAGGCTGCCGGCCTTGCCTGCCACCGCCGGCCGTGGCTCGGCCTTGCGCCAGAGTTCGTTGCAGGCGGCAAGGCCGGGCTCGGGCAGCCGCCGCGCCGCGCCTGCGGCGAGAAGGGCGGCGCTCAGATCGGGCTGGCCGGCGAGCGCATCCGTCCCCTCGGCTGCGAGCAATCGGGCCGGCACACGCCCCCAGCGATCGGGGCCGCCGAGCGGTACCAGCCGGAATTCGCGCCCATGCCAGCGTGCCAGCTGCGCGGCGAAATGCTCGCGCTCGGTCTCGTTATGCCGTGGCGCCAGTCCGGCCAGCCTGATGGTCCGTCCATCGGCGAGCTGCGGGTCGCCATGCCGGTCGAGGCCGGCGAGGCGGACCTGCTCGGCCGCTTCCCCCGGCGCGCAAGCGTCATCTGCCGCCCGCACCATCGAGGCGCATGCGGCCATGACAGCGAGGACGCAGATAATCACTGCAAAGGAAGGCTTCACCTGCATCGGCTTTATGCTAAACGCAAGGACGTGCGTCCCGGTAGCTCAGCAGGATAGAGCAACGGTTTCCTAAACCGTAGGTCAGGGGTTCGAATCCCTTCCGGGACGCCATAAATCCTGCCTGCTCGAAAGTGAGGGGCCGCAATCCTGCGATCGCGTCAGGATTCGTTTAACCTCGGCGTGAGGCGCCAGGGAACTGCAACCTGGCATACTTCATTGCACGCTCACCTTGCACAGGAGGCGAGCATGCAGCTGGTTTTCGCAGTCACTGTCGGCATGGCCCTGATCGCTGCCATCTCATGGGCAGCCGCCGAACGCTGGAAGCTCTGATCTGAGCACCGGGCAAGAGGGCCGATATCTCCAAGCGCTCAGTGTTTCGTGACGTGCTCAGGCTTTCCCTTGCGCTTGGTCGAGGCCAACTCGTCGAGTTGCTTCTCGGTCATCGACTTGGCCATCGACTTCGAGGCGCCCTTTAGCTCGCTCTTGGGGATCTCGCCCCGCTTGGCGGCGAGCGCGGCTCCGGCCGCCTTCTGCTGCGCCTTCGATTTGGCTGGCATCGTCCATCCTCCGATGTGAGGGCTGTCGAGCCAGCAACCCGTGCGTGCGGCGATGGTTCCGGAGATGAGAGCTCCGAGCCGGCTCGCCTCGCGTGGCGATCTTGCGAACACTGCAGGCTTGCCCTTGCTCGCGAGGCCCTTGCTCGCGAGGAGTGGGCGCGGCAAAGCTCGTGGCACGGCTCTTGATTGAAGCTCCCAAGGCCGGCCAACTCTTGCCCGTTGAGATCATCTTGCGCATCCTCGTCCTCAATCCGAACACCAGCGCCGAGATGACCGAGCTGGTCCTGAGCGTGCTGGCGCCGATGACGCCAGCCGACGTCGAACTCGTGCCGGCGACCGGCCGCTTCGGGGCGCGCTACATCTCCAGCCGCAGCGCCGGCGCCATTGCCGGGCATGCGGCGCTCGACGCCTTCGCCGAGCGGGGCGCCGGGTGCGACGCCGTCTATCTCGCCTGCTTTGGCGATCCCGGGCTGATGGCGCTGAAGGAGATCGCGGGCGTGCCGGTGGTCGGCATGGCCGAAGCGGCTTGCCGGCAGGCGGCGGCGCAGGGCGGGAGCTTCTCGATCGTCACCGGTGGCGAGCGCTGGGGGCCGATCCTGACCGAGTTCACCGCCGCGCTCGGGCTGGATGGCCGGCTCGCCGCCATCGAGACGGTGGCGCCGACCGGTGGCGACATCGCGGCCGATCGGGACGGCTCGATCGCGCTGCTGGCCGAAGCCTGCCGGCGCACGGTCGCGCGCGACGGGGCACAGGCGGTGATCCTGGGCGGCGCCGGCCTCGCCGGGCTCGCGGCCCGGGTCCAGCCTCATGTCGGCGTGCCGGTGATCTGTTCGGTCCAGGCGGGCTTCGCCGCGGTGCTCGACGCGGCGCGCAATCCACCGTCCAAACCGGTTCAAGGCGACCTGGCGCTGCCGGCGCCTGTGCCGAGCATTGGGCTTTCCGCCGGCCTGTCGCGACTGCTGGGCGAGCGCTAGCGCCGCCTGTTTCCAGAGCCGCGAGTGGGCTGCGCGGCAGTCGCGTTTCCCTTGGGGGCAGCGAGCCAGATCATGTGCTTGGCGCCGCCAGCTCCGGCACGGGCACGCACCGTCTTCTCTTCGACGGCGAAGCCGGCCTGGCGCAGGCGCTGGGTGAAGTTGCGGTCCGGCCCCGCCGACCAGACGGCGAGTACGCCGTGAGACCGTAGTGCCGCCTTCGCAGCGCCGAGGCCGGCATGGTCGTAGAGCCGGTCATTGGCCTCGACCATCAGCCCGTCAGGCCCGTTGTCGACATCGAGCAGGATGGCGTCATAACGGCCGCTTTCCTCGCGAATGACGGTTGCGACATCGGCTTCCCGCAGGATGACGCGGGGATCGTCGAGGCAGCCGGCGAAGATCGGAGCGAGCGGGCCGCGAGCCCAGGCGATCACCGCCGGGATCAATTCGGCGACGATGATCTCGGCATCTTTCGGCAGCGCGGCGAGCGCCGCCCGCAGCGTGAAGCCCATGCCGAGCCCGCCGATCAGCAGGCGCAGGCCTGGGCGCGGCCCGATTCTGTCGATGGCGAGGCTCGCCAGCGCCTCCTCGGAGCCCTTGAGGCGCGAGTTCATCAGCTCGTTATGGCCGAGCGTGATCGAGAACTCGTCCTCGCCGCGGCGCATGAGCTTGAGCGTACCGCCGCCGGGGATCGGCGCGGCGTCGAGCTGCGTCCAGGGCTTCATGCGCCGTCAGTCCAGCCGGGCGCGCTTGATGAAGGTGCCGGCCTTCATGATGACGGGCATGTGCCGGCCTTGGCGGGTCAGCAGCGAAAGATCCTGCAGCGGGTCGCCGTCGACAACGATCAGGTCGGCATAGGCGCCCGGCGCCACCGTGCCGATCTTGCCCTCGAGCTTCAGCAGCCTGGCGGCGACATGGGTGGCGGCGCCGATCACCTCATGCGCCGGCAGGGCGCGGCCGCGGATGACGAACTCCTCCGACTGATGGCGATGCATCTCGCCGAGCAGGTCGCTGCCATAGGCCATGGCGAGCCCCGCCTGTTTCATGATTGCCAGCGATTCCATGCCGGCTGCCCGGACGAACTCGACCTTGGCGACGGAATCGGGCGGGAAGCCGAGCTTGCCGCCCTCGCTGGCGAGCTTGTCATAGGTGACGAGGGTGGGCACCGCGACGGCGCCGTTCCTGGCGGCGAGCTTGGCGGTTTCGGCCTTGATCAGGTTGCAATGCTCCAGCGAATGGACGCCCGCCTCGACGCAGCGGCGGATCGCCTCGTCGGTGTAGACGTGGGCGGAGACATAGGTTCCGGCCATGCGGGCCTCTTCGACGACCGCTTCAAGTTCGCCGACCGAGAAGCCGAGGAAATGGATCGGGTCGGTCGGCGAGGCGCAGCCGCCATTGGCCATGATCTTGATGAAGTCGGCGCCGCCCTTGAGTTCCTCGCGCGCAGCGCGGCGAACCTCGGCCTCGCCGTCGCAGATGCGGCCGAGCGCGCCGAGGCGATGGCGCGTCGTCGGCGCGAGCCGGTCGTCATAGCGGCCGCGGAAATCGGCATGGCCGCCGGTCTGGCTCAGCGCCTTGCCGGAGATGACGAGGCGCGGCGTCGGGAAATCGTGTTCTTCAGTCGCCTGCTTCAGGCCGAAATCGGCGCCGCCAACATCGCGCACCGTGGTGAAACCGCGCAGCAGCATCTCGCGCATGATCACCAGCGAGCGCACCGTGACGAGCGAGTCGGGCAAGGCGGCGTTGCGGCCAAGATCGGCCACGCCAGCGATGACGTGGACATGGGCGTCGATCAGCCCGGGCATCAGCGTGCGGCCTTTGAGATCGATCACCCTGGCCTTGTCGGAGCGCACGCTCTTGCCGACCTCGCGGATCAACCCGCCCTCGACTAGGACGGAGACCGGCGCGGCGCGCTCGGGCGCGGTGCCGTCGACGATGCGGGCATTGTGGAACAGGGTCGCGGCCATGGGTTTTCCGTCCTTGCCTTTGAAAGTTCGTGAGGCGCAGTTCAGCGCGCCAGCAGCGCGGCGAGCCAGAGGCCCAGCCCGAAAACGACATGGTTGATCAGTCCGATCAGCCGGACCTGGTTGGCGTTCGGCCGTTTGCTGGCGGCGAGGCCGAAGCCCATGCCCGGCTGCAGGATGAACCAGCCGCAGCCGACGGTGACGACGCCGACGATCAGGGCCGGCAGCAGCGTCGGATTGCGGGCCCAGTCGAGCCCCCAGATCAGCAGGACGATCGCGGCGAAGAGCGCACCGATCAGGTAGTGCATGATCCAGCCGATCGCGAGCTCGCTTGCGACCGGCGGCGTGTCGGCGATGGTGTCGTGCATGAAGCGGCCACGCGGCAGATAGGCGAACCAGCGCCCGACCATCGCCCAGTTCGCCAGCGGAATGCCGAAGACGCGGTTGAGGAGCAGCGCCCAGAGGTCGAGCAAGGCAGTCGCGCCGATGCCGATCGCGAGCGAGCGGCCGATCACTTCGAGCATCTACAATCCCCCAGGCCGCGAAGCGCGCCGCCGGCTATGGAGGCGAAAGGACGCAGTGGGGTCAATCGCCAGTAGGTTGAATGTCCCGCCCGCAGCGCAGACGGGGCATGCGGCCGTGCGGCGCAGGAACCGCCAGGGGGGCGTGCTCGTTCTCATCGCATGCTTTCAATGCGGGGGGACGTGATGGCCGTGACGGCAGCAAGCAAGGCGAACGCGACCGGACCGCATGGGGCACAGGAGCTGCCCTCGGTCATCGTCACCAGCTACAATCTCGAAATCCGCGACGGTGACGGCTTCCTCGGCGACAAGGCGAGCCGGGGCGCCTTCATGGATCATCTCGCCGAGTTGCGGAGCCATCTTGCCGAGACCAGCGAGGATCCGCTGGCGAAGGTCGGCAAGACCGTCAGCAAATCGGAGCTCGACAAGCTGCTGACGGAGGGCGAAGCCCGCGAGGCGGCGCTGGTGCTCTCGGCCGTCGAGCGCTTCGCTCAGTCGCTCGCTTTCGTCATCCGTCGCTTCCTGCGCCAGAAGGCCTGGAGCCCGGTCGAGCGCATCGTCGTCGGCGGCGGCTTCCGCCAAAGCCGGATCGGCGAACTCGCCATCGCGCGAGCAGGGATCATCCTGCAGACAGAAGGCTTTTCGATCGAGCTCGTGCCGGTGCGCCATCACTCTGACGAAGCCGGGCTGGTCGGCAGCGCCCATCTCGCGCCGAAATGGATCTTCGAGGCCTATGACAGCCTGGTCGCGGTCGATATCGGCGGCTCGAACATTCGTGCGGGGATCGTCGAATTGCGCCAGGACAAGGCCTCCGATCTCAGCAAGGCGCGAGTCTGGGAAACCGAGCTCTGGCGCCACGCCGATGAGGAGACGAACCGCGAGCAGGCGGTGAAGCGGCTCGGCAAGATGCTGCGCGAGCAGATCGAACACGCAGCCAAAGAAGGCCTGCGCGTCGCGCCCTTCATCGGCGTCGGCTGTCCCGGCCTGATCGAGCCGGACGGCGCGATCGATCGCGGCGCCCAGAACCTGCCCGGAAACTGGTCGAGCAGCCGCTTCAATCTGGTCGAGAGCATCCGCGAGATGGCGCCGGAGATCGGCGAGCACGATACCGTCGTCACCATGCACAACGATGCCGTCGTCCAGGGCCTGAGCGAACTGCCCTTCATGCAGGATGTCGAGCACTGGGCGGTGCTGACCATCGGCACCGGGCTCGGCAATGCCAGCTTCCACAATCGGGCGAAGCCGAAGGGCCGGGACAAGGAGAAGCCGAAGGACGGCAAGAGCAAGAAGGATTGATCGTACCCCCTGCAGTCGTGGTCATCCGGACAAGCGGCGCAGCCGCGCTGATCCGGGATCCATTCCGGAGCGTGAATCGCAAAGGTTCCGGCATGGTGGTCCCGGGTCTCCCTGCGGTCGCCCGGCACGACGGCGCGGGTGTGATGCCTCGCCTAGTCCCGCTTCGCCGGTAGCGCCCAGAGCAGCCCGCGCGTCACGATCGCCGGGAAGACGGTGAGATGGTCCTCGCCTGGGATGATCTCGCTCGCGAGCTTGAGGCCCGGATAATTGCGCGAACGCAGCGCCTGCTCGAACTCCCTGAGATCGGCGATCATGTCGGTCTTGCCGTTGTAGCGCGGATCGCCGGACGCTTTGTCGATCGTCTCGTAGGAGGCGATCGACATGAAGACGTTCGCCTTCAATTCCTTGTTGGCTTCGGCATAGCTCCGTTCGCGCTGGAACAGCACCTTCTGGTCGAACCAGAGCGAGGGGCTGCCGATGATGTAGTGCGAGAACAGTTTCGGCTCGGTCAGCAGCACGTAGAGGCCGAACAGGCCGCCATAGGAATGGCCGGCATAGATGCTGCGGGTGGTGTCGGTGCGGTACGTCGCAGCGACGAAGGGCATCACCTCCTCCGAGAGGAAGCGGCGATAGCCCTCCGCTTCGCCGAAGACTGGCGGCTTGCCCGACGGATCGCGTGTCTTCTCGCCGTTCGGCGTCGGGGTGTAGTCGCGCCGGCGGCTGTATTCGGGCGTGTCGCCGACCGAATAGGACAGGCCGACCAGGATGAACTCCTCCAGCCCCCTGGCCCGGTTGCCGACCCGGCGGGCGATCGAGCGGACCAGCGGGAAGGCATAGTCGGCATCGGTGACGAACAGCACCGGGAAGCGCCGGCGCGGCTGGCTCTGATAGGATTCCGGCAGGCTGACGAAGATCTCGTAGTCGCGCTGCAGCGCCTTGGCCCGGATCGTCCTGACCTCGGTGCCCTTGAGCACGAAAGGCGGTGGCGTGGTCACAGCAGCAGCCGAAGCCGGCGGTTCGGCGTCGGGCTCGGCGAAGGCGGCTGTGGCGATCAGGAACGCAGCGACGAAGGCAGGCAGGCGAAGCATCCACGACGTCTCCGACAGGACTGTGCCGGGATCGTGACGGCTCGCGTAGCCGTCGCCAATAGCATGTCGCCGATATCCACGAGTCGTCCCGGGCGCAGCGAAGCGAAGATCCGGGACCAATTCCGGAACCTCATTCGGAAAGGCTCAGGCATGGGTCCCGGATCGGCGCCGCTGACGCGGCTTGTCCGGGACGACTCGAACTGGAGAGACGTCAGCGTCTCAGGCCGGGTGCCTCCAGCGCGAGCCCCTTGGCGCGCACGGCGAGATAGAGTTCGAGCGCGAGGTATTCGTCCGAGCCGTAATCGAACTGCGTCGCCCTGACGCCGAGCGAACAGGCACGCAGGCGCCGGTGCAGCGACCCCAGTCCGTTCCATTCGAGCCGGTAGGCCGGATAGCCGGTGCCGATGCCGTAGCTGATCGTGTCGCCGCGCAGCTTCTGGCCGACCAGACCGTCATGACATTGCGTGCAGGCGAGATTGAGCTGGCCCTGCCGGCGCTCGTAGAAGGCCTTGCCGGCCTCATAATAGGGTTTGGCCGCGCCCTCGGCCGAGACCGCGAGCGGCACGCCCTTCGAAAGCGAGGCGACATAGGCGGTGAGGCCGAGCAGTTCCTGGCTCTCATAGCCGAAGGCGGGCTGCTTCTGACGGTCGACCCGGCACTGCTCGATGCGACCCTCGAGATTGATCAATTTGCCGCTGGCGGCATCGACTTGCGGGTAGCGGGCGGCGGCCCCGCGCAGGCTCTGTTTGGGATCGGTGTGGCAGGAGAGGCAGGTCGGCGCTGCACCCTCGCGGCGGCTGAACAGCTCCTCGCCCTGCTCGACCCAGAGCCAGCCGGGATTGCGGGCTTCATCCTCCTGCTGGCGCTGCATCGAGGCTGAGAGGAAGGCGCTGCCCGGCTTGATCTCCTCCGCGGTCGCGGCGGTCAGCAACAAGCTGATCAATGCGGTGGCCAGCCAAAAGGCCTTCCCGGAACCACAGCCCTCATCCTGAGGAGCGATCGCAGATCGCGTCTCGAAGGATGGTCCAGTGCGCTCTGGAGCATCCTTCGAGACGCCGCTGGCGCGGCTCCTCAGGATGAGGGCTGTGGGGATCATTGCGGGAATGTGGTCATGTCACGACGATACGGGCGGTGCGGGTGAAGGTCGCCCCGCCATCCTCGCGCCATTCGAAGGTGAGGTCGCCGGTCTCGACGGCGCGGGTGGTGAAGCTGACGAAGGGATTGGCGGAGACGCCGGTGTGCATGTCGTAGCGAAACACCGGCTCGCCGGCATAGGTCACGGTCAGGCGGTTCAGGATCTTGCGCGGGACGACGCGGCCTTCGGCGTCGACCTGGCCGCCGCGATCCATCGGATGGCGGACGAGGACGCGGATCTCGACGATCTCGCCGGCCCTGGCCTCGGCCGGCATGGTGATGCGGGCGTTGAACGATGCCATCGGTTCAGCCTCCGTCGATGCAGGCGCTGAGCGTCACCACGATATCGGCATCGGCCATGACATAGCCGCCGCCGCTCAGCGAGGCGATCGCCACGACCTTCTGCGAAGTCGCGAGGCGCAAGGTGGCGCGGATGTCGACCCGGCCGCTGCGAGGGGTGAGATTGAAGCGGGCAACGTCGGGAAACGGGTTCTTCTCGGCGATGACATGGATCCAGCGAACATGGTCGGCCTGTGTCATCGGGCTCTCGACCTGGATCGCGACATCGACCGAATTGCCGTTCTCGACCAGTTGCGGAATGTCGAAGGTGATCCTGCCGCGCTCGGGCACCGCGCCTTCTGTGACGCGCGCGATCAGCTCGGCGAGGGCGGGAGGCGCGGCCGCCTGGGTGGAAGCGGGCACGGCGGCGACGGCGAGTCCGGCGACGCCGGCCGCCATTACCTCGCGGCGCGAGAGCGCCGGTTCAGGGCGTACGCAGGCTGGCGAGATAGGTGACGACATCCTCGATCTCCTGGGCAGTCAGCGCCGGCCGATCGCGAAAGGCCGGCGCAACGTCTCGCAATCCTTGGTTACGAAAATAGGGCGGCATCACCGTCCGCGGGTTGAGTAGGCTGGCATCGACGAGGCGCAGGCGGAGCTGGCCCATGTCGAGCCGGCTCGCGACCCCGGAGAGATCGGGGCCGATCGTGCCCTGGAAGGGCTCGTTCGGCTCCGGCAGCTGGTGACAGATCAGGCAATTGCCCTGCGTGCGATCGAGCACGAGCGCCCGCCCGCGCATGGGATCGCCGACCTTGCCGCCGAGCGGCGCGGGGATCGCGTCGCCGACGACGGTGTAGGCTTCGAGTGCAGTGGCTGGACTGGCTAAGAGCAGACCGGCGAAAACAATCGCTAGTCGTCCCGGGCGACCGAAGGGAGACCCGGGACCTATTCCGGAACCTTTCCGATTGGCGTTCCGGAATGGATCCCGGCTCTTCGCTTTGCTTCGGCCGGGATGACCTTGCCCTTTCACCAATCTCACGCCTTGCGCAGATCCGTGTTCTTCAGCGGCAGGTTGCGCACGCGCTTGCCGGTGGCGGCGAAGATCGCGTTCAGCACGGCGGGGGCCGCGACCGCGATGGTCGGCTCGCCGACGCCGCCCCAGAAGCCGCCGGAGGGCACGATGATCGTCTCGACCGCCGGCATGTCCTCCATGCGGACCACCGGATAGGTGTCGAAATTCTCCTCGACCATGCGCCCGTCCTTGACCGTGCACTCGCCGAAGAGCGCGGCCGAAAGCCCATAGACGAAGGAGCCCTCGACTTGGCGCTCGATCTGCGCGGGGTTGACGGCGTGGCCGGGGTCGGTCGCGGCGGTGATCTTGTGGATCTTGAGCTTGCCGTCGGCGTCGACCGAGACCTCGGCGACCGCCGCGACATAGGAGCCGAAACCCATGGTCTGGCAGATGCCGCGATAGACGCCTTCCGGAGCCTTCGTCCCCCAGCCGGCCTTCTCGGCGACGGCATTGAGCACGGCAAGGTGCTTGGGGTGGTTCTTCATCAGCGCTCGGCGGAACTCGAGCGGGTCCTTGCCGGCGGCATGGGCGAGCTCGTCCATGAAGCATTCGAGATAGATCGTGTTCTGGTTGAGGTTGACGCCGCGCCAGAAGCCCGGCGGCACATGCGGGTTGCGCATGGCGTGGTCGATCAGCAGATTCGGCACACCGTAGCCGATCGAAGCCTCCGGTCCGGGCGGGTTGAGGCCCTGGAAGACGGCGGGATCGCGCCCATTCTGGATGTTTTGCGGGAAGATCCCGGCGACAATCGACTGGCCGGAGATGCGCAGGTGCAGGCCGGTCAGATTGCCGTCCTTGTCGAGCGCGCCGGTGAGCTTGCACTGCGTCACCGGATGGAAGCGCCCGTGCAGCATGTCCTCCTCGCGCGACCAGATCAGCTTCACCGGCGTGCCGGGGATCTGCTTGGCGATGGCGACGACCTGGCGGACCCAGTCGTGGACGGCGCCGCGCCGGCCGAAGCCGCCGCCGAGATCGATCTTGTAGGCCTCGCATTTCGCCAGCGGCAGGCCGGAGGCCTCGGATGCTGCGGCGAGCGCCGCCTCGCCGTTCTGCGTGGGCGTCCAGACCTCGCAGCGCTCGGGCGTGTAGAGCGCGGTCGCGTTCATCACCTCCATGCAGGCATGGTTCTGGAACGGGTAGGAATAGACCTGCTCGACGACGCGGGCGGCATTGGCGATGGCGGCCTTGACGTCGCCGTTCTGGTTGCCGACCGCGGCTTGCGGCGCGTCGAGCCCTTCCTTCAGCCAGGCGGCGATGCTCTCGCTGGAGACCTTGGCGTGCTCGCCCTCGTCCCAGACGATGGGCAGCGCATCGAGCGCGGTCTTGGCGCGCCACCAGGTGTCGGCGACGACGGCCACGGCGCTGTCGCCGACGGGGAGGACATGTTTGACGCCCGGCATGTCCTTGATCTTGGCGGCGTCGAAGCTCTTCACCTTGCCGCCGAAGACGGGGCAGTCCTTGATCGCGGCGTTGAGCATCCCCGGCAGCTTGAAGTCCATGCCGTAGACCTTCTTGCCGGTGGTCTTGTCGGCGGTGTCGAGGCGCTTCAGCGGCTTGCCGGCGATGGTCCAGTCCTTCGGGTCCTTGAGCGGGACATCCGTCGGCGCCTTGAGTTTGGCGGCTTCGGCTGCGACCTCGCCATAGCGGATCGAGCGGCCGGAGCCCTTGTGGGTGATCACGCTCTTGGCGGCGCTGCATTCGGCGGCCGGCACCTTCCAGCCATCGGCTGCCGCCTGGACCAGCATCATCCGCGCGGCGGCGCCGCCCTTGCGGACGTACTCATGCGACTCGCGCACGCCGCGGCTGCCGCCGGTCGAGAAATTGCCCCAGACCCGGTTGCGGGCGAGGTTCTGGCCGGGCGTCGGGTATTCGGTCGTCACCTTGCCCCAGTCGCAATCGAGCTCCTCGGCGACGAGCTGGGCGAGGCCGGTCAGCGTACCCTGGCCCATTTCCGAACGGGCGATGCGGATCACCACCTTGTCGTCGGGATGGACCACCACCCAGGCGTTGATCTCCGGCACCGCGCCTTGCGCCTGCGCCTCCTCGGAGACGGGAATGGCAAAGCCGAAGCTGAAGGCGCCCGCCGCTGCGGCAGAACCTTTCAGGATGCTGCGGCGGGAGAGCTTGGTGTCGGTCACAGAGGCTAGACTCATGGCGTCCTCCTATTGCGGATGGCGCTGCGGCGAGGCTGTGGCGCTCGAGCCGTGCGCAGAAAAATGGGTGAGGTCGGATCAGCCGCGATTCATCTGGCCGCCGGCGGCGACGTCCTTGATGGCGGCCTTGACGCGGTTATACGTGCCGCAGCGGCAGATATTGGTGATCTCGGAGGCGATGTCGGCATCGCTCGGCTTGGGGTTTGACTGGAGCAGGGCAGCCGCGGCCATGATCATGCCGCTCTGGCAGAAGCCGCATTGCGGCACGTCATGCTCGATCCAGGCCTTCTGGATCGGATGGTTGCCGTCCGGCGAGAGGCCCTCGATGGTGACGATCTTCTGCTCGGCGGTGAGGGCGCTCACCGGCATGGTGCAGGAGCGGGTGGCGACGCCGTCGATATGCACGGTGCAGGCGCCGCATTGGGCGACGCCGCAGCCATACTTCGTTCCGGTCAGGCCGATCTGCTCGCGGATCACCCAGAGCAGCGGCGTGTCGTCCTCGACCGTCACGTCAATCGTCTTGCCATTGATGCTCAGCTTAGCCACCGCAAACCTCCCGGTTTCGATCCCAAGGTCGGCGAGAGAGCCAGCGCGCCTCGCCGTTCAGTCAGGCCAGCCCGTCAGAGGCCGGATGTTCCTTGGAAGAATTCAAACCCAGAAGCGCGGCAGCCGCCAGAGGTTGCGTGCTCACCTGCGATCACGGTCGCGTTGAAACGCTTTTGCTTGCGCACATGGCGATCCAGGCGGCTTTCTTCGGCGCTGCCATGATGCTGTCCGGTTTTCTGTCGCAGACACGCGGCGTCAGCTATGCCTGTCTCGACGTTCTCTCACAGGAATGTGATGCCCTCACACGATCTTTGCCCGGTGGAGCCGTGAAGCCCCGATTCCGGCTGCATCGCCGTTTCGTCGGAGATGCTTGCTTTCGTCACGCGGCAACGGCGAGGCTGCGCGACCATGCGAATCAGCCCGGCAGCACCGCAATGTCGATGATATCCGGCCTCGGACGACGAGCTTTGCACCGCTCCGGCGGCGCCTTGCTGCTCGCGCTGATGCTGCTCGTCGCGCCGCTGGTGGTGCTGGCGCAGACCGCCGACAATACGACCAGCCCGCGCGCCCGCCTGGACTCGATCCGCGGCGAGCTCAGCCAGATCGAGGGCTCGCTCGCCAATCCGAATGTCTCGGACAATGAGCTTCAGCGCCAGCGTCTGCGCCTGCAGCCCTTGCTCGACCAGCTGCGCATCCTCACCGACGAGCAGGCGCCGCGCACCGAGCAGGCCAAGCTCAGGCTCGAGCAACTCGGGGCCAAGCCCGACGCCAATGCGCCGCCGGAGACGCCTGATGTGGCGCGCGAGCGCGAGACGCGCACCAAGACTTTCGCCGAGGCGGACGAGACCCTGAAGATCGGGCGCGCGACGCTGCTCCAGGCCGAGCAGCTGCAGAGCTCGATCGGCGATCTCAGGCGCGACCGCTTCGCCAAGGCGCTTTTCGCGCCGGGTCCCTCGATCCTCAACCCGGAGGTCTGGTCGACGACGCTCACGGCTCTGCCGTCCGATCTGCGGGCCTCGCAGTTCATCTTCGGTGACTGGCTCTCTGTCTTCACGACGGCGCTGTTCAGCGCCCGCGGATTCCTGGTCGCGCTCTCCTTCCTCGGTGCGATCGCGCTCTATGTGGCGCGGGCCCGCTATATGCCGCGGCTGACGGCGCGGCTGGCGGCGAAGGTCGATTCGACCGACCGTCACATCCTCTACGGGGCACTCATCCGCATCATCGCGCGGACGGCGCCGCCGGCGCTGGCGTCCTGGCTGATCTATGCCGGCCTGAACACCGCCGGCCTGCTGCCGCCGCGAATCCAGCCGGTGATCCTCGCGGCGGTCTTCGGGCTCGCCCTGTTCGCCTTCGTCCAGGCGCTGGTCGATGCGCTGTTCGCCCCCGGTGAGCCGCAGCGGCGCCTTGCCAGCGTGATGGAATCGACCGCCAAGACGGTGGCGTGGCTTGCCGGCTCGCTCGCCATCGTCATGGCGATCGGCAAGGTCCTTGAGGCCTGGCTGCAGGCGATCGCCGCCGGCCTTACCCTGTCGATCATCGTGCGCGGCGTCGTCGCCACGGTTTTCGCGCTCGTCCTGATCGCCGGGCTCTATCGCCTGCGCGACAACCAGGAGATCGAGCAGGAGGCGTGCCTTGGCCCCTATGTGCCGGTCGACGGCGCCAGCCTCGGCCCGGTGCGCATCCTCGGCTGGGTGGTCGGCATCGCCATCATCTTGTCGCTGCTGCTCGGCTATGTCGTGCTGGGGACCTTCCTGACCGAGCAGGTGATCTGGCTCGGCATCCTCGCGGCCGTCTTCGTGCTGCTGACGCAATTGATCGACCTCGGCATCGTCAGCCAGCTGACCGGCGACGGGCGGTTCGCGCTGACCCTGCGGGCCGGTATCGGCCTTCGTGCCGCGACGCTGCAGAAGATCGCGGTGGTGCTCGCCGGCGCGCTCAAGATCGTGCTCATCGTGGTCACGATCATGCTGGTGCTGGCGCCCTGGGGCCTGGAATCGACGGATCTGACGACCTCGCTGCGGGCCGCCTTCTTCGGTTTCCAGGTCGGCGGGGTCACGGTCTCCTTGTCCTCGATCGTCGTGGCGATCCTGCTTTTCGCACTCGGGCTGGCGGCGACGCGATCGCTGCAGAATTGGCTCGACGGCAAGTTCCTGCCGACCACGGCGCTCGACACCGGTCTGCGCAACTCGATCACCACCGCGGCCGGTTATGTCGGCTACGCGGGCGCGGCCGCGATCGGCTTCTCCTCGCTGGGCCTCAGCCTGGAACGATTGACCCTCGTCGCCTCGGCGCTCTCGGTCGGCATCGGTTTCGGCCTGCAGTCGGTGGTGTCGAACTTCGTCTCGGGCCTGATCCTGCTCTGGGAGCGGCCGATCCGGGTCGGCGACCAGGTGCTGGTCGGCGACGCCGAGGGCATCGTCAAGCGCATCAATGTCCGCTCGACCGAGATCGAGACCTTCGACCGCTCCTCGGTGATCGTGCCGAACTCGAACCTGGTCTCGGGCGTGGTGCGCAACCGCGTCCGCTCCGACCGGACGGGCCGGGTGCTGATCTCGATCAGCGTGCCGCGCCGGCTCAATCCGACCGAGGTCAGGGCCATGCTGCTCGAGGCCGCCGAAGCGCATGGCGATGTGCTGAAGAAGCCGGCCCCGAACGTGCTGTTCAAGAAGCTCGGCACGGGGACGATGGATTTCGACCTGATCTGCGTGGTCGGCGATGTCGACATCGTCGGGCGCGTCACCAGCGACCTCAACTACGTCATCCACCGGCGCCTGAGCGAACTCGAGACCCCGGTCGCGACCGAACTCACCGTCAAGGGGCTGGAGGGTGTCGAGCACTCGCTGGGCGAGATCGCCGCGGCGGTGTCGAAGGAGATCGGCCGCCGCGCCAAGCCGGCAGGCGGACGCGTCACCGTCAAGCGCTCCGGTCCGGAGCCTGAGGCCGAGGCGGAGCCGGAGGAAACCCCGCCGCCGCCCGCCAAACCAGAACCGGCCGCGAATGGCGGCAAGGACGAGACCAAGGACTGATGCGATGCGCCTTACCTCCGCTCCCACCGCGCGCCAGCGGCTGCGGTCGATGAGCTGTCCCGCCGCGCTTGCGGCAGCCTTGTCGCTGCTGAACCTCGCCGGCTGCACCGAGCCGGTCCGGACCCAGCCCGCCTTCTATCGCGATCTCGGCTCGCCCTCGGCCAGGGTCGATGCCGAGGCGGCCCGCGCGACCATCTCGGCCTATCGGCTCAATGCCGGCCTCGGAACCCTCAAGCTCGATCCGGAGCTGATGCAAGCGGCCGAGCAGGAGGCCGCTGCCATGGCCGCCGCAGACAAGCCGGCGCAGGCCGAGGCGGTAAAGGCGCGGCTGGCGCGGGCGGGGCAGCCGGGCGCCGAGGCCAATCTCTCGGCCGGCTATCGTCGCCTCGCCGAGGCCTTCTCCGGCTGGCGCGACTCGCCGCAGCACGACCGGGTGATGAAGGCGCCGAGCGCGACGCGCATGGGCATCGCCTCGGCCTATGCGCCGGGGTCGAAATACCAGGTCTACTGGGCGCTGGTGGTCGCGCCCTGAGCAGGCTTGGCTGACGCGGTTATTCGATCGGGAAGTCGAAGGGCGTCTTCGGGAACGGCTCTTTCGCCAGCGTGAAGTGCCACCATTCCTTGCGGTAGCCGCGGAAGCCCTCGGCTGCCATCGCAGCGGCGAGGGTTTCGCGATTGCGGCGCGCCTCGCTCGCGACGCCGGAATGGCGGAGCGCGCTTTTTTCCGAGAAGCAGTCGAAGCTCGTGCCGAGATCGAGGCTGGTTTCGCGCGGACGCGTTGCAAGTGGGCCGTCGCAGGGGCCGGCATCCACGGGTGTCGGCAGAGCGGCTTCGCCGGCGCGGACGAGGCCGGCATCGACGGTGGAGCCGCGCGAATGGCTGGAATTGCCGGCGATGTAGCCCTTGGCGACGAGATCGCCCCTGGCAATGCCGGGGTGGAAGACGCGCCCGAGATCGGCGGCGTCCGGCCGCTTAACCCACTCGTTGAACGCGGCGACGGCTCGGGCGGGCCGGTAGCAGTCGAACAGCTTCAGGCCGTAGCCTTGCCGGGCCAGGCGTTTTTCGGCGCGGACCAGCGCGTTCGCCGCCTCGCGGGTCAGCACGCATTCGGCACGGCCATAGCCGGGCACGGCCGCGCCGGTGAAATTGAACGGCGTCGCATAGCGGATGTCCTGCGCGATCGACGGTGCGAGCTCGCGCAGCCGCACGAAGCCCGCAGGCAGCGGTTCGGCATCGACCGGCCGCGAGACAAGCATGAGCAAGGTGGCGGCCAGTGCCCACCTGCCCGGTGTCGGCCCTGGCATGCCGCGGCACGAGAGCTGGCGCCAGCCGGCGGCGGATCGGCCTCGGTCACGATGCCGACGCGGCAATGCCAACCGCTCGGTGAAGGTGACGAACCCGCCCTGATCGCCATGGCCACCGCGCTTCTTTTTCGCCATCGCCCTGCCTCCGCTCGGATCGCTTCGCCCATCTCGGCGTGAGGGTGGTTGGGCAGACAGGCGAGCGGCATCTCGCGCCCCAGCAACACGCTTTGCGGAAACCATGAGGAGCTGCGGTTGCGGGAGCCTTAAGGTTTGAGGGCTTGCTCATGCCGCAGCCTCGGCTAAAGCTTTCGGCAATGTCTCTCCTTGCGATCTATGCCCGCGTCCTCAGCGAGCTCGGCCCGGAACGGCGCCTGGGGCTCCTTCTCGCCATCGCCAACGTCGCGCTGGCAGGCGCCGCCTTCGCCGAGCCTATGCTGTTCGGCGCGCTGATCGACAAATTGACCAGCCTGCAGACCGCCGGCACTCGCCCGGGCTGGGGCGACATCAACGTATTGCTGGCCGCCTGGGTCGGCTTCGGCCTGTTCAATATCGCTGCGGGCGTGTTCGTCGCGCTGTTCGCCGATCGGCTGGCGCATCGCCGCCGGCTCGCGGTGATGGCGAATTATTTCGAGCATGCGCTGACCTTGCCGCTCGCCTATCACACGCAGACCCATTCCGGCCGCGTGCTCAAGGTGATGCTGGAGGGCACCAGCGGCATGTGGGCGCTCTGGCTCTCCTTCTTCCGCGAGCATTGCGCCAGCTTCGTCGCGCTCTTCATCCTGCTGCCGTTCACGCTCTGGAAGAACTGGCAGCTCGGCCTGGTGCTGATCTTCCTCGTCGTGCTGTTCGGGACGCTCACCGCCTTCGTGCTGCGCAAGACCGACAAGCTGCAGAGCAATGTCGAGGCCTATCATTCGAGCCTCGCCGAGCGGGCGTCGGACGCGCTCGGCAATGTGCCGGTGATCCAGAGCTTCACCCGGATCGAGGCCGAGGTGCGCGGGCTGCGCAACACCATCACCAGTCTGCTCGAAGCGCAGATCCCGGTGCTGACCTGGTGGGCGGTCGCGACCGTCGCGACCCGCGCCTCGGCGACGCTGACCGTGCTTTCGATCTTCGTCGTCGGCACCTGGCTCCTGATGCAGGGGCTGACCACGGTCGGCGAGATCGTCACCTTCATGGGCTTCGCCACCATGCTGGTCGGCCGGCTCGAGCAGATCGTCGCCTTCGTGAACTTCATCTTCATGCAGGCGCCGAAGATGCGCGAGTTCTTCGAGGTGCTCGACACGCTCCCGGCTGTGCGCGACCAGCCCGGCTCCCCCGATGCCGGTCGGCTTGAGGGCCGGATCACCTTCGACGACGTCTCCTTCTCCTATGACGGCAAGCGCGCCGCCGTCGCCGACGTCTCCTTCGAGGTGAAGGCCGGCGAGACCATCGCCATCGTCGGCTCGACGGGCTCGGGCAAGTCGACCACGCTCGGCCTGCTGCACCGCGCTTTCGATCCGCAATCGGGCCGCATCCTCGCCGACGGCCGCGACATCCGCGAGATCTCGCTGCTCTCGCTCCGGCGCAATATCGGCGTCGTCTTCCAGGAGCCGATGCTGTTCGCGCGCTCGATCCGCGAGAACCTGACCGTCGGCAAGCCGGACGCGACCGACGCCGAGATGATGGAAGCGCTCGACCGGGCGCAGGCGACCGAAGTCATGGCGCGCCAGACCGACGGGCTCGACACCATCGTCGGCGAGCGCGGCCGCACGCTCTCGGGCGGCGAGCGCCAGCGCCTGTCGATCGCCCGCGCCCTGCTGAAGAACCCGCCGATCCTGATCCTGGACGAGGCGACCTCGGCCCTCGATGCAGCGACCGAGGTCAAGCTGCAGAAGGCGCTCGACGAGGTGATGAAGGGCCGCACCACCTTCGTCATAGCGCACCGCCTCGCCACCATCCGAAATGCCGACCGCATCCTGGTGTTCGAGCAGGGCCGGGTGATCGAGATGGGCTCCTTCGAGGAGCTCGTCGCCAAGGGCGGGCGCTTCGCCGCTTTGGCCCGGGCCCAGTATCTGGTCACCGACAAGCCTGCGCCTGCGCTTTCGGAGGGCGAGGCCAGCCCATTGGCACAGAAGCTGCCAGGCGGCGTGTGACAACGGTGCGCCGGCTTTTGCTCCGATCTGCCTGTCCGGGAGCAAATCCAGCCGGCGCCGATCCACACGGAGACCTGTCCATGCGCCGCCTCCTGTCTGCCCTCGCGCTGGTCCTCGGCTTTTCGCCAGCCGCCTTCGCCCAGACGGTCTGGGAGATGCCAACCGAATACCCAGCGAGCGCCATTCCGGGCGAGGGCGTTGCGACCTTTGCAAAGCTGGTGAACGAGCGCTCCGGTGGGCGGCTGACGATCACCCCGAGCTTCGATGCGGCGAAGGGAATCAAGTCGGCCGGCATGGTCGCAGCGGTGCAGGAGGGAAAGGTCGCGGCCGGCGACGCCTTCGCCGGAGCGCTGGGTGCGGTGCATCCGCTGTTTGGCCTGTCGTCGCTGCCGTTCCTGGCGACCTCGATCGAGGATGCCAGGCGCCTCGCCGATCTTGCCCGGCCGGCCTATGCCAAGGTCTTCGCCGGCTATGGCCAGCGCATCCTCTACACCACGCCGTGGCCGGCCTCGGGCATCTGGTCGAAGGAGCCGGTGACCTCGGCCAGTGACCTCGCCGGCCTGTCGATCCGCACCTATGACGCGACCTCGACCACGGTGATGGGCAACGCCGGCGCCAAGGCGGTGAACCTGTCCTTCGCCGACGCCATGCCGAAGGTGAAGGACGGTTCGGTCACGGCGGTGCTGTCGTCGGGGGATGGCGGGGCCGGGCGCAATCTCTGGCAGTTCCTGCCGCATTTCAGCGAGGTGAACTATGCGCTGCCGATCTCGCTGGCGACGGTGAATCTCGCCGCCTACGATGCCCTGCCGGCGGATCTCAGGCAGGTCGTCGACGAAGCCGCAGCCGAGACCGAGCGGCGGCAATGGAGCGCGATCAGGACGCGGCTCGACGAGAACTATGCCCGCATGCGCGCCAATGGCGTCACCATCCATGCGCAGCTGCCGGCCGATCTGACCCAGCGGCTCGAGACTGCCGGCAAGGCCGCGGTCGAGGACTGGCGCGGCAAGGCCGGAGCGGAAGGCGCCGCGATCCTCGACGCCTTCGCCAAGCACTGAGGCGCTCGCGCTGCTGCGTGGCTCATCTGCCGAGGCGGCGCGGTTTCGATTACCTGAGGTGTAATCGACCCGCGGTTCCTTGGCGGGCATGGTCTCTCGCGACACCGGCCGCACCGGCCGTTTTCGACCGAGGAGAGCACCATGACCGCTTATGCCATCGCCCATCTGCGCGACGTCGACGTCAACGCCGAGATCGTCGATTACATCAAACGCATCGACGAGACCCTCGTGCCGTTCGGGGGCCGCTTCCTGATTCATGGCGTGACGCCGGAGGTCATGGAACGACCGTGGGAAGGCGATCTCGTCGTCATCGCGTTCCCGGACATCGACGCGGCACGCAACTGGTATGCCTCGCCGGCCTATCAGGCGATCCTGCCGCTCAGGACGCGCAATTCCCGGAGCGCCGCGATCATCGTCGACGGCGTGTCGGACGGGTATCGGGCGACCGACTTCCTGGCGAAGCTGGGCTGATCCTCACCTGAGCCCGCGCCTCCGAGAAAAACGGTCAACAATCACGTGTCACGGCCCTGCCGTTGTGAGATCATTTTCGGCGTATACGTGCCTGTCTTCTTTTCCCAACGACGGACCCATTGCCTGACATGATGATCGCCCGCCTCGCCTGCGCCTGGGCCTCTGTCGCAGCCTTCCAGATCTTCGGCGACACGCTGCTCGCACAGCTAGGAGCGCCCTTGCCGTCATTGCTGATCTTCGCCTGGCTGCTCGGTGTCATCGTCTGGGCGGCCTTCGGCGTGGTGCACGAGGCCGAGGAGATCGCGCATCGGCTCGGCGAGCCCTATGGCACGCTGATCCTGACGCTCTCGATCGTCATCATCGAGGTGGCGCTGATCTCGGCGGTGATGCTGGGCGCCAAGGGCGCGCCGACGCTCGGGCGCGACACCATGTTTGCGGTGCTGATGATCGTGCTCAACGGCGTCGTCGGCATCGGCTTGCTGCTGGGCGGCCTCCGCCACTTCTCGCAGGGCTACAACCTCAAGGGCGCCTCGGCCTATCTCGCGGTGATCATTCCGCTGACGCTGATCCCGCTTGTCCTGCCGAATTTCACCACCTCGACCGCGGACGGAACGCTGACCACCTTCCAGTCGATCGCGTTCTCGCTCTTCACCCTGCTGCTCTACGGCGCTTTCCTGGTCCTGCAGACCGGCAGGCACAGCGTCTTCTTCAAGGAGCCGGCCGGCGAATCGAACATGCCCTACGGGGCTGCCTACATCCGGGGCAGAATCCAATCGGAAGCCGGGCCGGCATCGCAGCCTGTACCCGACCCTGGTCCGGCCGAGGAGCCGCCGCATCCGCCCTCGGAAGGCTCGACGCGGTCGCATGTCATCCTGCTGCTCGCCAACATCCTGCCGATCGTGATCCTGGCGAAAAGCCTCGCCGTCGTGCTCGACTTCGGCATCGCGCGTCTCGGCGCGCCGGTGGCGCTGGGCGGTATCCTGATCGCCATGGTGGTGTTCACGCCCGAATGCATCGCGGCGCTGCGCGCGATCACCACCAACCAGCTGCAACGGGCGATCAATCTCTGCCTCGGCGCCGCCGCCTCGACGCTCGGGCTGACCGTCCCGGCTGTGTTGGTCATCGGGCTCATCACCGGACAGGAGGTCGTGCTCGGCCTCTCCGGCACCAACATGGTCATCCTGTCGATGACTCTGCTGCTCTCGACGCTGACGTTCACCGGGACGCGCACCACTATGCTGGAAGGGGCCGTGCATCTCTCGGTGTTCTTCGTCTTCCTGGTGCTGGTGTTCAGTCCATGAGCAGGAGGCTCGGCAGCTGGTATTGACGAGGCAGGATCCATTCTGTACCGATCGGTTCAGTCTTTACCGATTGGTACAGGAGATCAACCGTGAGCGAAGCAAGGCCGCCTTTTCCGCCGTTCAGCGAGGATACCGCGATCCTCAAGGTCAGAGCCGCCGAGGACGGCTGGAACGGGCGCAATCCCGCACGGGTCGCGCTGGCCTATACCGAGGATTCGCGTTGGCGGAACCGGGCCGAAATCTTCCAGGGCCGGGCTAAGATCGAAGCCTTCCTCACCCGCAAATGGCAGCGCGAGCTCGATTATCGGTTGATCAAGGAACTGTGGGCCTTCACCGGCAACCGCATCGCCGTGCGCTTCGCCTATGAATGGCGCGACGATTCCGGGCAGTGGTACCGTTCCTACGGCAACGAGAACTGGGAGTTCGCGCAGAACGGCCTGATGGCCCGCCGCCATGCCAGCATCAACGATCTGCCGATCGCGGAAGCGGCGCGGAAATTCCATTGGGACGCCTCCGGACCGCGCCCGGCCGATCATCCCGGCCTGACCGATCTCGGCCTATAAGAGCTGATGGCAAGACAAATCAGCGAGCGGGCCGACCTGCTGCCGGTGCTCGGCGAGATCTTTCGCGACTACGGTTTCGAGGCGGCGAGCCTGTCGGTGATCGGCGAACGCACGGGGCTCGGCAAGGGCAGCCTCTATCACTTCTTCCCGGGGGGGAAGGAGGAGATGGCCAAGGCCGTGCTCGACGAGATCGACAGCTGGTTCGAGAACGAGGTGTTCCGGCCTCTCCGGGAGGATGGCGACGCCGCAGCCGCGATCGAGGGGATGCTCGTCGCGGTCGACGGCTATTTCCGTTCGGGCCGGCGCATCTGCCTGGTCGGAGCGCTGGCCCTGGCCGATTCGCGCGAGCGCTTCGCGGCACAGATCGCCGGCTATTTCGCGGCCTGGCAGGATGCGCTCGCCGGTGCGCTCGCCCGCAGCGGTCAGGCCGATCCGGACGGGCTGGCGGAGGAAGTCCTGGCCCTGATCCAGGGAGGGCTCGTGCTGGCGCGGGCTCGCGACGAGGCCGTGATCTTTACCAGGCTGCTCGCAAGACTGCGCCTCAGGCTGCAGCCTGCAGGCTGAGCGCTCCGGCGGTCATCACGTGGCGGTCGCGGGCTCGTGCCCATGGGTGCCGTTGCCGGCGGGGGCCACCCTGAGCGCGGTCAGCCGGTTGCGGCTCTTGCGCATCACCTCGAAGCGGAAGCCGTGGAAGGTGAACGCCTGGCCGGCATCGGGGATGGCGCGGGCCTCGTGGATGACAAGGCCGGCGATGGTTGTCGCCTCGTCGTCGGGCAACTGCCAGTCCATCGCCCGGTTGAGATCGCGGATCGGCACGCCGCCATCGACGATAACGCCCCCGTCCGGCTGCTGGCGCAGGCCGGGAACGGCGACGTCGTGCTCGTCGCGGATGTCGCCGACGATCTCCTCGAGGATGTCCTCGAGTGTCACCAGCCCCATCACCTCCCCGTATTCGTCGACCGCGAGGGCAAAATGCGTCTTGCGGGCGAGGAAGGCCTTGAGCTGCTCGGGCAGCGGCGTATTCACCGGCACGAACCAGGTTTCGAGCGCGATGGTCGCGACATCGAGCTTGCAGGCGTCGCCGCCGGCGGCGTCGAGCGCGCGCAGCAGGTCCTTGGCGTGCAGGACACCGACGATGTTCTCCGGCTTTTCGCGCCAGAGCGGCATGCGGGTATAGGGCGAGGCCAGCACCTCGCGCACGATCGCCTCAGGCCCGAGATCGAGATTGATCGTGCGCATCTTGGTGCGGTGGATCATAACATCGGCGACTTCGAGCTGCTTCAGATCGAGCAGGCCGCTGACCATGTCGCCATCTGCCTTGGCGACCGTGCCTTCCTGGCGCATCAGTTCGATCTGGTCGCGCAGGATCTCGTCGATCGCCAGCACCGGGCGCTGCGAATCGATCCGCAGGCCGAACAGGCCGAGCGAGCGGCGCGCGAACCACTGCATCAGCCGGACCGGCGGACCGAGTACGGCAAGCAGGCGTGCCACCGGCCGCACCAGCTTGAGCGCCATCCGCTCGGGGTCGGCAACGGCCGCCATGCGCGGCGCGAGTTCGCCGACGACAACGACGATGAGCGCGACAGCAATCGCGAGGCAGGCCGCGCCGCTGACGCCGAAGGAGGCGAGCGCGGCATAGGCGGCAAAACTCGCCGTCGCGGTCTTCACCAGTGTCCGCGCCAGCAGGAAGACGCCGCTCAGGCGCTCGCGATCGCCGAGCACGCACAGGACGATCGCGGCGCGGCGGCTCCCGGCCTTTTCCTGCTGGACGAGCCTGGCGCGCGAGATCGCATGCAGCGCCGCATCGGCTGCGGCCAGGAAGCCTGTCAGGAATACGCCGAGCGCGACGATGGCGATGGCGAGCCAGGGATCGAGGTGCGGGATGGCGACCATGGAGGAAGCGCTCAGGTTCCCGCGAGTTCGCTCTCGATGAAGTCGTGCGCCGTCTCGGTGGCGACGCCGGGCGCGATGAAGCTCTTGCCGATGCCATGCGCCAGGATGAAGGTCAGTGCGCCGCGCTTGACCTTCTTGTCCTGGGTCATCGCCTCGACGATGTCAGACGCCGTGCCGGTTCCGCCGGGAACGTCCTGCAGCCTGGTCGGCAGGCCGACGGCAGCGAGATGGGCGGCGACGCGGCCGGCATCCTGGCCGGAACAGAGGCCGAGACGCTGCGAAAAGCGGAAGGCGAGGCAAAGCCCGATCGCGACGGCTTCGCCATGAACGAGGCGGCCGGAATCGTAGCGGGTCAGGCGCTCCAGCGCATGGGCGAATGTGTGGCCGAGGTTGAGGAGCGCACGGTCGCCATCCTCGCGCTCGTCGCGGGCGACGACAGCGGCCTTGGCCCGGCAGGCGGTCGCGACCGCATGGTCGCGCTCGGGGCCTCCCTCCATGACGCGGCGCCAGTTGACCTCGCACCAGTCGAAGAAGGCGGCATCGTCGATCAGCCCGTATTTCACCACCTCGGCATAGCCGGCCTTGAACTCGCGCTCGCTGAGGGTGTCGAGCAAGGCGGTGTCGCAGACCACCAGCGCCGGCTGGTGGAAGGCGCCTATCAGGTTCTTGCCATGGCTCGAATTGATGCCGGTCTTGCCGCCGACCGAGGAATCGACCTGGGCAAGCAGGCTGGTCGGGATCTGGACCAGGCGCACGCCGCGGCGCAGCACCGAGGCGGCAAAACCCGAGAGATCGCCGACGACGCCGCCGCCGAGCGCGATGACGAGGTCGTTGCGCTCGATCTTGGCGGCGAGCAGGCCGTCGCAGAGCTCGATGAAGCGGGCATAGGATTTGGAGGATTCGCCCGGCGGGATGGTCAGGCGCGTCGCGGTGACGCCGGCCTGCTGCAGGCAGGATTCGAGGGCGGGCGCGTGCAGGGTGGCGAGGTTCGTGTCGGTGACGATGGCGGCGCGGGCGCCGGGAAAGCGGCTGGCGATCACCTGGGCGGCCTCGCAGAGCTGGTGGCGGCCGATCAGGATGTCATAGGAGCGTTCGGCCAGCGCGACCGGCACGACGATGCGTTCCGCTGCAGGGGCAGCCTCAGCCAAAGCGTTCATTCCTTGCCTTCCTGGCGCAGCCGCCGGTCGAGCGCCGCGACAGCGTCCTCGATGACGACCTCATGGGGATCGTCGCGCGAGATCAGCGTGATGTCGGCGAGCGCATAGATCGGCTCGCGCTCGGCCAGCAGGCGCCGCACGGTCGCTTCGGGATCGGCGGTCTGCAGCAGCGGGCGGTTGCTGCGCTTGCGGACGCGGCGCATCAGCACGTCCGGCTCGGCCTTCAGCCAGATCGAGATGCCGAGCTCCGCGATGCGGGCCCGGGTGTCGGCGTTCATGAAGGCGCCGCCGCCGGTCGCCAGCACCAGCGGTGCGCGCGTCGTCAGGATGCGGGAGATGACGCGGCGCTCGCCATCGCGGAACTCGCTTTCGCCGCGCTGCGCGAAGATCTCTGGGATCGTCATGCCGGCGGCGGTCTCGATCTCGGTATCGGCATCGACGAAGGGCAAGCCGAGCCGGGCGCTGAGGCGCTTGCCGACCGAGCTCTTGCCCGAGCCCATCATGCCTACCAGCACTACCGCCCGCGCTCCGAGCGCGGCGCGCAGGGCGATGCGATCCACCTGTTCGATCGTTTCCGCCATCGTCATCAAATGAATTCCTTGCGCCCGCTCTAGCATGAGGATCGCGGTACCGCCATGTGCGATGCACGGGCGCTTGACCGCGGCCACGCAGTCGGGCTCGTAGCGCCGCGACGGGGGCGAAGGGCGTGATGCCGGTGGCTGGAGCAAATTGCGGGATCGCCGGTCTGCGGTCGCCTTTCGTGCTGCTGGAAGATCGCAGTGAGACAGGCAAGGCGCTGCTCTTCGCCGAGCCCGCCGAGATTGTCTCGGCCAGCGAGCCCTCCGGCATTGTCGCTGCATTCGGCCGCATCGAGGCCGGTCTGGCGCAGGGTCTGCACGCGGCCGGCTTCCTCTCCTACGAGCTCGGCTATGCCTTCGAGCCACGGCTGGCAGGGCTGTCGCCGAGCGAGCCTCGGCTGCCATTGCTCTGGTTCGGCCTGTTCGAAGAGCCCCGCCGCATCGAGCCGGCGGCGCTTGATCGAGATCTTGCGGCGCGCTGTCCGCCGCCGCTGGACAATCTGGCGTTCGATCTGGACGAAGCGGCGCATGCGGCGGCGGTGCAGCACGTGCTCGACTATCTCCACGCCGGCGACGCCTATCAGGTCAACCTGACCTTCCCGATCCGCTTCCGCTATCCCGGCGATCCGCTCGCGCTTTACGGTGCGCTCAGGGCGAGCCAGCCGGTCGGCCATGGCGGCCTGGTCGCGACAGGCGAGGCTAGCATCGCCTCGGTCTCGCCGGAGCTGTTCATCGAGACGGCAGACGGGCGCGCGGTCACCCGGCCGATGAAGGGGACCGCAGCGCGCGGCGTCGATGCGCAGGCGGATGAGGCGGCGAAGACAGCGCTCCGCGCCGATCCGAAGCAGCGGGCCGAGAACCTGATGATCGTCGATCTCCTGCGCAACGACCTCAGCCGGATCAGCGAGCAGGGCTCGGTCGAGGTTCCCGCGCTGTTCAGCGTCGAGACCTATCCGGGTTTTCATACGCTGACCTCGACGGTGACGAGCCGATTGCGGCCCGGCCTGTCGCTGCTTCAGCAGATGCAGGCGCTGTTTCCTTGCGGCTCGGTGACCGGAGCGCCGAAGCTGCGGGCGATGGAGATCATCCGCGAGCTCGAAGCCGCGCCGCGCGAGGTTTATACCGGTTCGCTCGGCATGATCGCGCCGAACGGCGATCTCAGCTTCAACGTCGCGATCCGGACCGCGACACTGCTGCCGGGGGGCGAGGGCGTCTACGGCGTCGGCGGCGGGATCGTCGTCGATTCCAGGCCGGCTGAGGAATATGCCGAATGCCGGCTGAAGGCGCGGGTGCTGACGGATCTCGCCGGGGATTACGGGTTGATCGAGACGCTGCGCTGGTCGGGTGGCTATGTCCGGCTGGCGTTGCATCTCGAGCGTCTGGCTGCGTCGTCCGCGGCGCTCGGCTTCCGGTTTGACCGGGAGCAGGCGCTGGGGCAACTCGTAGAGGCTGAGACATCGTTTCCTGCCGGGGAGGAACGCCGTGTGCGTTGCGAGTTGCGCCGCGACGGCACGCTTCAGATCACGACTGCGCCGATGCCGGTCGTGGCAGGCGGCCCGGTCCGGATCGCCATTGCGACGCAGCGGGTCGATGCCGGGGATCCCTTCCTGCGCCATAAGACGACGCGCCGGGCGATCTATGAGCGAGCTTTTACCGAGGCATCGGCACAAGGTTGCGACGATGCCCTGCTTCTGAACCGGCAGGGCTTCGTCACCGAGACCAGCCGCAGCACCATCTTCGTCGAGCACGACGGCGTGCTGCTCACGCCGCCGCTGGAGCACGGTCTGCTGCCGGGCGTGCTGCGCCGTGAACTCATGGAGAGCGGTGATGCCCGCGAAGCGCCGCTGCGGCTCGACGACCTCAGGCAGGCCGGGCGCTGGTTCGTCGGCAACAGCCTGCGCGGGTTGCAACCTGCAGAGATCGCCGGTTCCGCGCTTGCGTTCGATACCCCCGATCAGAAATAACGGGTTGGGGTGCATGGGGAATCGCCGGCCGTGCCGACGCTGTTCAAGTTCGTGACGTTCCTGGCTGTGATCGCCGGGCTGGTCTATGGCGGCATGCTCGCGCTGGTCACCTTCGTGAAGCCGGAGCCGCGCGAGATCGTCGAGATCGTGCCGCCCTCGAAGCTGCAGCAGAAATGAGCAGGCAGGCGCGCTCCTGGCTCAACGGCTTCCTCGACATGCTGGCGGCCGAGCGGGGCGCGGCCAAAAACACGCTCGAGGCCTATGAGCGCGACCTCGAGGACTATCTGGGCTTCGCCGTCAGCCAGGGCGGCCCCGCCGCGGCTACGGCGGACGATGTCCGGGCCTATCTGGTCGAATTGTCCGAGCGCGGGCTGAAGGCCTCCTCGGCCGCTCGGCGGCTTTCAGCCGTCAGGCAGTTCCATCGCTTTCTCTATACCGAGGGCCTGGTGGGAGGCGACCCGACCGCCGCGATCGAGGGCCCACGGCTCGGCCGGCCATTGCCCAAGGTGCTGAGCGTCGCCGAGGTCGACAAGCTGATCGGCACCGCCCAGCAGATGGCGGAGCAGGAGGGGCTCTCGCCCGCCGCGCGCGCTCGTACGGTCAGGATGCGCTCCCTGATCGAGATGCTCTACGCTACCGGCCTGCGCGTTTCCGAATTGATCGCGCTGCCGCTCTCGGCGGCGACGACGCGCGAACGCTTCCTGGTGGTGCGCGGCAAGGGCGACAAGGACCGGCTGGTGCCCTTGAACGAGGCGGCGCGCGTCGCAGCCTCGGCGCATCTTGCCCTGCTGCGCGAGCAAGGCGCGGCTGACGGGCGCTGGCTGTTTCCGTCAGACGGCGAGAGCGGGCACCTGACCCGCCAGGCCTTCGGCCGCGACCTCAAATCGCTGGCGGCGGCAGCTGGCCTCTCACCGGCCAAGGTCTCGCCGCATGTGCTCAGGCATGCCTTCGCCAGCCATCTCCTCCAGAACGGAGCCGATCTGCGCGTCGTGCAGGAACTGCTGGGCCATGCCGACATCGCGACGACCCAGATCTACACCCACATCCTCGACGAGCGGCTGAAGAGCATGGTGCGCGACCTGCATCCGCTGATGGATGGCGATGGGTAGCCTCGCTCACGCCGCGTTCGGCGTGCTCGGAGCAGGCTCCTCGCCCTTCCTGCCGCAGAGCGCCAGCATGGCGCGGGCGATCTCGGCCTCGCCCATGATGGTGCGGCTGGCGCCGCAACCCTTGAGGTGCTCGACCTCGGCGAGGGAATGGGCGCGGGCGACGATCGGCAGGTTCGGGTTCTGCCTGCGCGCCTGCTCACAGACCTGGCCGGCCTCGAAACTGCCGGGGATGGCGACGAAGAGGCGCTTCGCCCGCGCAAGGCCTGCGGCGCCGAGCACCTCCGGATCGGCGGCATTGCCGACCAGTACCTCGGCGCCATCGCGGCGGGCGGCAGCGACGCCGTCATCCTGGTCCTCGATCACCAGGAGCTTCTCGCCCATGGCTGCGAGCCCCGCGCCGAGCAGCGAGCCGACGCGGCCATAGCCGACGACGACGATGTGGTCGGAGAGCTCGGTCGGGGCGATGTCGCGTTCGGGGGCGGGCACTGGCTCGGGCTCCGGCGTCGCGGCCGGCGCTTCCGTCTGAGGGACGGGCGCGGCCTCGGCCGGCTTCGGTTCTGCCGGCCTGGGCTTGGCCGGTGCCGGGTCGGGCGGGGCGAAGCGGTCGACCAGCTTGAACATCAGCGGGTTGAGCACGATCGAGAAGATCGCACCGGCAAGGATCAGGTCGCGGCCCTGTTCCGGCAGCAGCTTCAGGGAGACGCCGAGTCCGGCGAGGATGAAGGAGAATTCGCCGATCTGCGCCAGGCTCGCCGAAATCGTCAGCGCGACCTGATCGGGCTTGCCGAAGGCGCGCACGATCAGCCAGGCCGCCAGGGTCTTGCCGAACAGGATGATGGCGATGGTTGCGATCAGCGGCAGCGGCGCGCGCAGCAGGATGCCGGGATCGAACAGCATGCCGACGGAGACGAAGAAGAGCACGGCAAAGGCATCGCGCAGCGGCAGCGATTCCTCGGCGGCGCGATGGCTGAGCGGCGATTCGCTCAGGATCATGCCGGCGAAGAAGGCCCCGAGCGCGAAGGAGACGCCGAACAGGCTGGCGGCGAGATAGGCGACGCCGAGCGCGATCGCCAGCACGGCGAGCCGGAACAACTCGCGCGAGCCGGTATGGGCGACCCAGTGCAGGATCCAGGGGATCAGCCGGCGCCCGACGATCAGCATGAAGGCGACGAAAGCGGCGACCTTGGCGAGCGTCAGGCCGAGCACGCCCCAGAGGCCGAGATCGAAGCGCGTCGCCAGCGGGCCGCCGCCTGCGGCGGCTCCGGAGCCGCCGTTCAGCACATCGGCGACCGCCGGGATCATCACCAGCGCCAGGACCATGGCGAGGTCCTCGACGATCAGCCAGCCGACGGCGATCTTGCCCTTCTCGGTCTGGACGATGCGACGCTCCTGCAGGGCGCGCAGCAGCACGACGGTACTGGCGACCGAGAGCGCCAGGCCAAAGACGAGGCCGGCCGGTACGCTCCAGCCGAGCAGCAAAGCGAGCCCCAGGCCAAGCAGGGTCGCGGTGCCGATCTGCACCAGCGCGCCGGGCACCGCGATGGCTTTGACCGAGAGTAGGTCCTTCAGCGAGAAATGCAGGCCGACGCCGAACATCAGCAGGATGACCCCGATTTCGGCGAGGTCGTTGGCGAGCCCCTGGTCGGCGACGAAGCCAGGGGTGAACGGGCCGACCGCGACGCCGGCGAGGAGATAGCCGACGAGCGGGGAAACCCTGAACTTCTGTGCCAGCGCCCCGAACACGAAGGCGAGGCCGAGGCCCATGACGATGATGGCGATCAATGGGCCGTGATGCATGGGTCTCCGGTGGGCAGGCGGGAAGGGGCGCCTGCGACTTTGCGGATCGCGGCGGGGGAATTCAACCTTCTATGGTGAACAAAAGTCGCAACGAGGCTGCGACACGGTGTGCCGAGGCCAAGGTCACGCCTTGGTCGGCTTGTGCTCCAGCAGGATCTGGGCCTGCTTCTCGACGCCGAGCTTCAGCTTCTCGGCGAAGATGGCGAGCATCAAAGGCAGCATCACCTCGACACGCACGAGCGCATCCTCGACCTCGATCTTGCCGCTGACGGTCTGGCCGAGAGCGGCGACGCCGAACTGCAGCGTGTCGCCCTGCCAGCTCTCCTCGACGAGCTGCATGCCGAAGCCACCGAGCTTATCGCGGACCTTGCCGACACCGTCCTGCAGCCGCTGGCGGGCCGTCTCGCGGCCGAGCGCATGCGAGATCGTGATGGTAACGGGGCGTTTCATGCGTCAGGTCCCGGAAGCGTGAGCGAGCTGGCGTAGCGCTGAGATGGGCTGCGCGGCCGGCGCTTGCAACCGTCTGACGCTCGCCGACCGGTCCGACATTTGAATGAGTCGTCCCGGGCGACCACAGGGAGACCCGGGACCCATCCCGGAAGCTCTATCGGAAAGGCTCAGGAATGGGTCCCGGATCGGCGCGGCTGCGCCGCTTGTCCGGGACGACTAGGTTGAGTGAGTGACGTGGGAGGATCAATGGCTGCGGGCTTCGAGCGCCTGCTGGCCTTCCGGGGTGACCTTCCAGAGCTCGTCGCCGGGCTCGGCCAGGCCGCGGCCCTGAAGCAGACGCAGCATCGCCTCGCCGAAGATGAAGCGGCGGGTTTCCTCGTTGATGCTTTCCAGCGCGATCCATTCCGGATCGGTCATCACGATGGTCTGCGGGTTCGTCGCGGTCTCGGCCATATCGTCCTCCTCCGTGGCGGTTGCTCCGATCAGAGGCAAAATCGCGAGCAATCTTGGAGAGTATATGGCCGGCTTCGGGTGGCGCTGCGGCAATTGCGCGGGTTTTCCGGGTTAGCCCGTGGGTTTACCGGATCAGTGCTAGCCAAAGGGCAGGCGCAGCCCCGCCTCGGTAGCGCAGGCCTTGAGTGCGAGCAGGATGGCGCTCTCGTCGGTCTCGACGCCGTGGCGTTGCAGGCAAGGCACCAGGATCGCTGCCTCGGCATGGCCGGCCGGGCCGATCACCGGGCAGGCGATATCGGTTACAGCGAGGATGTCGCGGCTCGGCGCAATGCGGTGGCCGAGCGCCCGGATCTCGGCGAGGGCGGCCTGCGTCGCCGGTTCGTCGAGACGCTGCCTGGTCTCCGGCGGAGCCTCCCCCATCAGTCCGCGCCGGCGCGCCTCCGACTGGAAGGCGAGGATCAGCAGGCCGGAATTGGCGTCGAGCGCCGGGCGGCCATAGCCGGGGCGGACGATGACGCTGGCATCGAGATGGCCGGCTGTGGTGGCGAGCACCACGGTCTGCGCCCGGCTGAGCACTACGAGATGGGCCGCCTGGCCGCTCTCCTCGCTGAAGCGCTCCATCAGGGGCAGCACGACCGAGGTGAGCTGCTTGCCGCCCGGCGTCCTGATGCCGAGGTCGAACAGGCGGCGCGACAGGCCGAGCCGGTCGGTCCCCGGCTCGCGCTCGAGATAGCCGCGCTGCTGCAGCACGAAGACCATGCGGAAGATCTCGCTCTTCGAGCGCTGCAGCCGCTCGGCGATCACGCGGGTCGAGAGCGGCTCGCCTGTCTCGGCGAGCAGTTCGAGGATGTCGAGGCCCTTTTCCAGAGCGGGGGCGGCATAGGCCGCCTTCTCGTCAGTGTCGGCTTCGGGAATAACGCTCATGTTGCGCCTGTTTCATATATGAAGCTTGACATCAAATAAGAAGCCAATCTAGCCTCCGGGTAAAGAGGGAGACACATGAGCGCATCGCCGCGACATCCGTCCAGCGCATCCGGCCGGCGGGACCTTGGTCCGCAGGCCCTGGAAGGCTGACGGCGATGAAGTACGGGCTCCAGTTTCGCGACGTCTTTGCGGCCTGGGAGTCCATTCTCGACGGCGTCTGGATCACGCTCCTGCTCTCGGGTGTCGCGATGGTCGGCGGGCTCCTGATCGGCATCCTGTGTGCCGCCGGGCGTACCTATGGCCCGGCCTGGCTGCGCGGCATCGTCGGCGCCTATGTCGAGATCATCCGCAATACGCCGCTGCTGGTGCAGCTCTTCCTGATCTTCTTCGGCCTGCCAAGCTTCGGCGTCAGGCTCGACGGGCTGACCGCGGCGATGATCGCGCTGGTGATCAATCTGGGCGCCTACACCACGGAGATCGTGCGTGCGGGCCTGGAGGCCGTCCCGAAGGCGCAGGTCGAGGCCGGGCATTCGCTTGGGCTCTCCGGCCTGCAGGTCTTCCGCTACATCATCGTCTTCCCGGCGCTCAAGGCGATGTTCCCGGCGCTCGCCAGCCAGTTCGTGCTGCTGATGCTGGCGACCAGCGTCGCCTCGCAGATCTCGGTGCAGGACCTGTTCCATGCCGCGTCGATCGTGCAATCGCGCACCTTCCGCGATTTCGAGGTCTATACGGTGATCGGTGTGCTCTATCTCGCGCTCGCCATCGGCTTCCGCGGACTGTTCGCCCTGATCTACCGCCTGGTGTTCGTGCGATGATCCGGGAATTCGGCCTCATCGACGTGATGTACCTGATCGCGGCGGCGCGCTGGACGATCGCGCTGACCGCAGTCGCCTTCGCCGGCTCGGCGGTGCTGGGGCTTGGGCTCGCGATCATGCGGATCCTGCCGCTCGCGCCGCTGCGCTGGTTCGCGGCGACCTATATCCAGCTGGTCCAAGGCACGCCGCTCCTGGTCTGGCTGTTCCTGATCTTCTTCGGCCTGCCGCTCGCCGGCATCTCGGTCAATCCCTGGATCGCGGCGGCCGTCGCCTTCTCGGTCTATGGCTCGGCCTTCCTCGGCGAGATCTGGCGGGGCGCGCTGGTCTCGATCGCGAAAACGCAGTGGGAGGCGGGCGCCTCGCTCGGGCTCTCGCTCGGCGAGCAACTGCGCTACGTGATCATCCCGCAATCGATCCGGATCGCGATCCCGCCGACGGTCGGCTTCTTGGTCCAGCTGATCAAGAACACCTCGCTGGCGGCGGTAATCGGCTTCGTCGAGCTCACCCGCGAGGGCCAGCTCACCGCGGCCGGCACCTACAAGCCCTTCGCCGTCTACATCACCGTCGCCTGCATCTATTTCGCGATGTGCTTCCCTCTCACGCAATGGAGCCGCTCGCTCGAGCGGAAGCTCGATGTCGCTCGTTGAAATCCATGACGTCAGCAAGAGCTATGGCGCCAACCAGGTGCTGAAGGGCGTCTCGCTCGATATCGAGAAGGGCGAGGTCGTCGCCGTGATCGGCCGCTCGGGCTCGGGGAAAAGCACGCTGCTGCGTTGCGTCAACGGCCTGGAGCCGGTGCAGGCCGGCACGATCCGCATCGACGGCGTCAAGGTCAACGACCCCGCCACCGACCTGCGCAAGCTCCGGCAGGAGGTCGGCATCGTCTTCCAGCAGTTCAACCTGTTCCCGCATCTCTCGGTCAGCGACAACATCACGCTCGCCCCGCGCGTCGTGAAGAAGCAGCGGCCGGACGAGGCGCGTGAGGTCGCCCGCGAGGTGCTGGCCCGCGTCGGGCTGGCGGACAAGCTCGACGCCTATCCCTCGCAGCTTTCCGGCGGCCAGCAGCAGCGCGTCGCGATCGCGCGCTCGCTCGCCATGCGGCCGAAGCTGATGCTGTTCGACGAGGTCACCTCGGCGCTCGATCCGGAACTCACCGGTGAGGTCCTGAAAGTGCTCGAATCCGTGGCGCAGGAGGGCATGACCATGATGCTCGTCACCCACGAGATGGGCTTTGCCCGCCGGTTCGGTTCGCGTGTCGTCTTCATGCACGAGGGCCGCATCCACGAAGAAGGCCAGGCCGCGGCGGTGCTCGCCGAGCCGAAGACGCCCGAGCTCACGACCTTCCTCAGCGCGGTCCTGCACTGAGGCAATGACGATCCGTTCCAGCAGCGGTCAACGAGGGGAGAGACAGATGCGTAAACTGTTTGCAGGGCTCGCGGCGATGGCGATCGCCGCGTTCGGCGCGGTCGAGGCCAAGGCCGACAAGCTTCAGGACATCCTGTCCAAGGGCGTGGTGCGGATCGGCGTGCCGCTCGATGCGCCGCCCTTCGGTTCGCAGGACGCCAACCGCAAGGCGGTCGGCTTCGACATCGAGCTCGCCGAGATGGTCGCCAAAGGCCTCGGCGTGAAGCTGGAGATGCAGCAGATCACCGGCGCCAACCGCATTCCGTTCCTGCTGACCGACAAGGTCGACATCGTGATCTCGGTGATGGGCCTGTCGCCGGAGCGCGCCCGGCAGATCATGTTCACCGCGCCCTATGCCAACACCTTCCTGGCGGTCTATGGGGCGAAGTCCGCCGCCGTCAGCAGTCCGGAGACGCTGGGCTCGGCCCGCATCGCCGCCGCAAAGGGTACGACGCAGGAACTCGCCATCACCGAAGCCGCACCCAAGGCGAATGTGATGCGCACCGAGGACGACGCGACCGCGGCCGCGGCCTACATCACCGGCCAGGCCGACCTGCTCGCGACCAACTCGATCGTCGCCCAGGCGCTGGCAAAGCAGAACCCGAACAAGGAATTCGAGCGCAAATTCGTCATCCGCCGCAGCCCGGCGCATATGGGCGTGCAGATGGACCAGCATAATCTCGTGCGCTGGCTCGACAGCTTCATCTTCTACGCCTCGATGAACGGCGAGCTCGACCGGTTGCACAAGAAGTATCTGGACATGCCGATGGACCCGCTTCCGACGCTGTGAGGGATCCCTGCTGCCGTCATTCTCGGGCGAAGCGGAGCGCCGACCCGAGAATCTCCTGACCAGAAGGCTCTGACCGGAGCCTCAACTGCCTGAGATGCTCGGGGCAAGCCCGAGCATGACGACCCGTCTCGACCTTCCCTTGTTGCAGGGAAGGCTTCCCAAGCCACGTCCCATCGAGCCCCACCATGACCAGCCCCCGCCAGAAGCCGACCCCGCGCCCGTCCTCCGCCTTCCTCACCGTCGATCCGGAGAAGGACGGCAAGCAGGTCGGCTTCCTGATGATCCCGCATTCGCCGCATGACGACGCCTGGGGCGCGACGCGGATCCCGATCGCGATCATCAAGAACGGCTCGGGGCCGACCGCGATCCTCGAAGGCGGCAATCATGGCGACGAATACGAGGGGCCGATCGCGATCTGCGACCTGATCCGCGATCTCGATCCCGGCCGCGTGCAGGGCCGGCTCATCCTGATGCCGGCGAACAATGTCCATGCCGTCATCGCCGGCCAGCGGACGTCTACGGTGGACGGCCTCAATTTCAACCGGACCTTCCCCGGCGATCCGCGCGGCACCATCACCCAGCAGATCTCGGCCTTCGTCAGCGACCATATCCTGCCGCTCGGCGACGCCTTCCTCGACCTGCATTCCGGCGGTTCCTCGCTCGACATCATCCCGAGCGCGATCGTCGAGCCGACCGACGATCCGCAGTTGCACAAGCGGAATGTCGCGGCGGTGCAGGCGTTCGATGCGCCGATGACGGTGGTGATCGCCAATCTCGGCGAGCCGCGTACCGCGACGGCGACTGCCTGCCGGCAGGGCCTCGTCACGGTCGGCACCGAGATGGCGGGAGCCGGCGCGGTCTCGCTGGAGGCATTGAAGATCTGCCGGCGCGGCGTCGCCAATGTCCTCGACCATCTCGGCATCGTCGCCCGCGACAAGCCGGAGCCGCGTCGCGGCGACGGGCAGGTGCTCGAACTGCCGGGCACCGCGGCCTATGTCTACGCCACGGCCGACGGCATCTTCGAGCCGTTCCACGCCAATGGCGAAAAGGTCAGCGCCGGGCAGCCGGCGGGCAAGATCCATTGCACCTGGGACCCGACCCGGCCACCGGAGACGCTGCATTACGCCGCCGACGGCATCCTCTATGGCCGACGCCAGCCCGGCCGGGTCCGGCCGGGCAATTGCTGCCTGATCGTGGCGGCGCCCTATCGCGGCGTGCTCTCGTGATCGGCCTCGACGACATCCGCGCGGCGCGCTGGCGAATCCAGCCGCATATCCGCAAGACGCCGATCCTGCCCTATGGCCAGCTCAGCGCGCGCGAGGATTTCGGCGGCACGGTGACGCTGAAGCTCGAATTGCTGCAGGCGGCGGGCTCTTTCAAGGCGCGCGGCGCGATGAACCGCCTGCTGACGCTCTCGGCCGAGGAGCTGGCGCGCGGTGTCGTCACGGCATCCGGAGGCAATCACGGGCTCGCCATCGCCCGCTCGGCCCATGTGCTCGGCGTGAAGGCGAAAATCTTCCTGCCGTCCAATGTCGTGGCCGACAAGGTCGCCAAGCTGAAGAGATGGGGCGCCGAGGTCGAGATCGTCGGTGCGGTCTGGGACGACGCCAATGCCGCGGCGCTCGCCTACGCCGAAAAGACCGGCGCGACCTATGCCCATCCGTTCAGCGATCCCGTGGTGGTCGCCGGCCAGGGCACGCTCGGCCTCGATATCCTCGACGAGCTTCCCGATGTCGATGTCATCCTCGTCGCGATCGGCGGCGGCGGGCTGATCACCGGCCTGTCGACGGCTGTGAAGGCGCTCAGGCCGGAGACGCGGATCATCGGCATCGAGCCCTATGGCTCGCCGACGCTGCATGCCTGCCTCGAAGCCGGCAAGCTGGTCACGCTCGACAAGCTCGAGACGCGGGTCGCGACGATGTCATGCCGGCGGACCGACCAGGCGATCTACGAGGCCGTCACGAAACATGTCGACGAGATCGTGCTGGTCAGCGACGCGGAGATGGAGCAGGCAGCCCGATCGCTCTGGTTCGAGTTCGGCATCGCCGCCGACCTTTCGGGCGCGGCGGCGGTCGCGGCGCTGCAGGCGAAGCGCTTCGTGCCTGCGCCGGGCAGCAAGGTCTGCGCGCTGGTCTGCGGCGCCGGGACGGATGGGACGTGACCTCCGCCGTCATGCTCGGGCTTGACCCGAGCATCTCGGAAACCAGCACCTTCTCCTCCTGAGATTCTCGGGTCTGCGCTTCGCTTCGCCCGAGAATGACGGCCGATATCAGCGCGCGACGCTCAGCCCCTGCACGCCGTGCTTGGCGATCAGCGCTGCGACGAAGCCGGATTCCTTCGCTGCGGCGACGAATTTCGCGAGATAGTCCGCCGCTTCGGCCTTGGCCTTGGGCACGCCGATCGCCTGCTGCACGGTCATGAAGTGGCCGTCGAGGATGCGCGTGCCGGGAATGACGGCAACATCCTTGAGCAGACGCGGCCGCAGGCCCGCCAGCGCATCGAGTTCCTTGGTGACGAAGTCGGCAGCGGAATCGTCGAGCGTGCCGGAGCGGACGAGCTCAGCCGTGCGGATATTGCGATCGAGCCAGAGGCCATAGGCGGCCCGGCCACTGACCGCGATACGGACGCCCTCAGCATCGACATCGGCGATCTCGCGCAGCGGCGAGGCATCGCGGACGAGAAAGGTCGCCTCGATCTCGGCATAGGCCGGCGTGAAGCTGATCGCCTCGGCCCGCTGCGGCTCGGCGCCGATCAGCCCGACATCCCATTCGTCGCAAGGCGCGGCGTCGGCGAGTAGGCCAGGATTCTCGTAAGGGACATAGCGCAGGCCGGTGCCGAGAAGATCGGCGAGGGCGCGGGCCATGTCGGGCGAGACGCCTTGCGGCTCGCCCTGCGGGCCGCGGCTCGACACCAGCAGGAAGTTCGAGAGGTTGATGCCGGCGCGCAGCAGGTTGGCCGGCGCCAGATGCTCGCGCACGGTCGGCGAGAGCTGGCCGATATCGGGGCGGAATTCCATGGCGTCGTCCTCCCTGTCGTCGGCGCTGCTTATGCCGTGCAGCTGGTGGGAAGGACAAGCGGCATCGAGATCGTCAGAGTTCCAGCCAGCGCGCACCTCTGGCCGAGGAGCGCACCGCCGCCTCGATGAAGCGGACGCCGCGGACGCCATCGGCGACGGTCGGCACCAGCGTCGAGAACGGGGCGGGCTCGCGCCCCTCGATCCGGGCCGTGATCTGCTCGGCGATATCGGTGTAGAGCTGGGCGAAGCCTTCGAGATAGCCTTCCGGGTGGCCAGCGGGGATGCGCGAGGCGGCGTTGGCGACGGGATCGGCGCCGGCGCCGTTGCGCCGGATCAGCCGCGGCGGCTCGCCGAGCGGCGAATGGATCAGCAGGTTCGGATTCTCCTGCTGCCATTCGAGCCCGCCCTTTTCGCCATAGAGGCGGATGCGCAGGCCGTTCTCCTGGCCGGCCGCGACCTGGCTGCACCAGAGCATGCCGCGCGCCCCGCCCCTGAAACGCAGCAGCATATGGGCGTTGTCGTCGAGCCGGCGGCCCTCGACGAAGACATGGGCTTCGGCCGCGAGCGCCTCGACCTCGTCGTTCGCGATGAATTCGGCGAGGTTGAAGGCATGGCTGCCGATATCGCCGATCGACCCGGCGGGGCCTGACCTCGCCGGGTCGGTGCGCCATTCCGCCTGCTTCTGCCCGCTCTCCTCGAGCCTGGTGGCGAGCCAGTCCTGTGCGTATTCGACCTGGACGACGCGCAGCTTGCCGAGTGCGCCCTCGGCGACCATGGCGCGCGCCTGCCGGACCAGCGGGTAGCCGGTGTAGTTATGCGTGACCGCGAAGATCAGGCCGCTGTCCTTGGCCAGCTTCGCCAAGCTTTCCGCCTCGCGCAGGCTCGTCGTCAGCGGCTTGTCGCAGATCACATGGATGCCGGCCTTGAGGAGGGCTTTTGCCGCCGGCGCATGGGCATGGTTCGGCGTGACGATCGCGACCGCATCGATGCCATCCTTTCGGCGTTTCTCGCGCTTTGCCATCCCGGTGGCATCGGCATAGAGGCGGGTGGGGTCGAGCAACAGGTCCTCGCCGGAGAGGCGCCCGCGCTCCGGATCGGAGGAGAGAGCGCCCGCGACGAGCTGCCAGCGATCGTCGAGCCTTGCAGCGATGCGATGCACCGCGCCGATGAAGGCGCCGCGCCCGCCGCCGACCATGCCGAGGCGGAGACGGCGATTGAGTTTTTGCGTCGTCGAGCCCTCGATCGCCATGGCCATCCCCTTCAGCCGAGGCCCAGCATGCGCCGGTTCGCTGCCTCGTCGGTGCCCCCGGCGGCAAAGTCGTCGAAGGCACGTTCCGTCACCCGGATGATATGGGCTGCGATGAATTCCGCACCTTCGCGCGCGCCGTCCTCAGGGTGTTTCAGCGCGCATTCCCATTCGAGCACGGCCCAGGACTCGTAATCATACTGCGCCAGCTTCGAGAAGATGCCGCCGAAATCGACCTGGCCGTCGCCGAGCGAGCGGAAGCGGCCGGCGCGGTCGATCCAGGGCTCGTAGCCGCCATAGACACCGACACGCCCGTTGGGATTGAACTCGGCATCCTTCACATGGAAGGCCTTGATCCGCTCATGGTAGATGTCGATGAAGGCGAGATAGTCGAGCTGCTGCAGCAGGAAATGGCTGGGGTCGTAGTTGATGCAGGCTCTGCGATGGCCCCCGACCGCATCGACGAAGCGCTCGAAGGTCGCCCCGTCATGGACGTCCTCGCCCGGATGGATTTCGTAGCAGAGGTCGACGCCGGCCTCGTCATAGGCGTCGAGGATCGGGCGCCAGCGCCTGCCGAGCTCGGCGAAGGCGGTCTCGACCAGCCCCGCCGGGCGCTGCGGCCAGGGGTAGACGAAGGGCCAGGCGAGCGCGCCGGTGAAGCTGACATTGGCTGTGAGGCCGAGCCGGCGCGAGGCTTTGGCTCCAAGCTTCATCTGCTCGACTGCCCATTCCTGCCGCGCCTTCGGGTTGCCGCGCACGGCATGCACTGCGAAGCCGTCGAAGGCCTCGTCGAAGGCTGGATGGACGGCGACCAGCTGTCCCTGGAGATGGGTCGAGAGCTCGGTGATCGACAGGCCGTACTGGGCGAGCGTGCCCTTGACCTCGTCGCAATAGGCGTCGGATTCGGCGGCCCTGGCGAGATCGAACAGGCGGACATCCCAGCTCGGAATCTGGACACCCTTGTAGCCGAGGGACGCCGCCCAGCGGCCGATCGCGTCGAGCGAGTCGAACGGCGCCTCGTCGCCAGCGAACTGGGCGAGGAAGAGCCCGGGCCCCTTCATGGTCTTCATCGCGACCCTCCCGCTGGTGCGGCCCCTTGCCGGAGCTCGCGATCGACCGCCTGATCGGTGATGTAATCGATTGCAGAAATGTAGCGAGGCAGGCTTGCCTGTCAAATCCGGAGCCGGCAAGCGCAGGTTCGGGAGGCGCCGGGCAGGCAGCGGTCAGGCGCGCTGCCGGCAGGCTCAGGCCGGCTTGCCGAACTGCTCGCCGATCTCCTGGAAGACCGGAGCGATCTCCAGGAAGACATCGACCAGCGCCGGATCGAAATGGCGCCCGCGCTCGCTTTCGATCACCTTCACCGCCTCGGCGTGCGGGATCGCCGCTTTGTAGACGCGGTCCGACACCAGGGCGTCGTAGACGTCGGCGATCGCCATGATCCGCCCGCAGAGCGGTATCGCTTCGCCGGCCAGGCCTTCCGGATAGCCCTGGCCGTCCCAACGCTCGTGATGGGAATAAGCCATCTCCTTGGCGATCGTCAGGAAGCCTGTGGTGCCGCCGAAATAACGCTCGGCATTGGCGATGGCGTCGCGCCCAAGCCTGGCGTGGGTGCGCATGATCGCGAATTCCTCGGCGTCGAGCTTGCCGGGCTTGCGCAGGATGGCGTCGGAAATGCCGACCTTGCCGATATCGTGCAGCGGCGCCGATTTGTAGATGAGCTCGATCAGCTCGGCGTCGAGCTCGGGCTGGTAGAGACCGTGCCGGCGCGCCGCCTCGGCCAGCGCGCGGACATAGTGCTGGGTGCGGCGGATATGGTCGCCCGTCTCGTTGTCGCGGGTGTCGGCGAGCGCGGCCATGGCGAGGATCAGTGCGTCCTTGGCGCGCACCGCCTCCTCGCGCGCGGCGTTCAGCGAGGAGAACAGCGCGACATTGGTCATCGCGACCGCGGCGCTGTTGGCGATGCGCTTGAGCATCTCGACGCTTTCGTCGGACGGCCTGTGCGGGCGCGCCCAATAGGCGCCGATCGCGGCGACGGGATCGTCGGCGTGCACGGGCACCATGACGAGGCTCTGCACGAAGGTCGGCCGGTAGGCGGCGTGCGGGATACGATCGTCGGCGTAGACGTCCTCGATGACGACAGCCTCGCCATGCAGCATCGCCCAGCCGGAGATGCAGCGGTCGAGCGGGAAACGCTGGCCCTTCCAGAGCGGGCCGATCGCGTCCTCGTCGGCATAGAAGCACTTGTCGCCCTCGCGCAGGACGAAGCTGATGCCGTCGGCGCCGACGAGCCTGCGGGCGCCGCCGCGGACGACCCGCAGGATCTCTTCGACCCCGCGCGCCTTGGCGAGACGCGTCGTCAGTTCCTCGAGGCCGGTCTTGGCCGTGACCTCGATCTGCTCATCCCCGCCCGGGGCTGGCGAGGCCAGTGCGGCCGACTGCGTCATCCCACCACCATGTCGCTTCGCTTCAGGGCAGGCAGGGCCGCACCGAATTCGATGCAATGATGGACGGCAAACCTTAAAATGCAAGGAATGCGTGCAGTCCAAAAGTATCTGATGGCACGAAACCCGCCGCCAGGGCCTTTCCCTTGCGGCGGGCCGTTCGCAGATGGGCGCGGATCAGCGCTCGATCATCTTGTTCCAGCGGCTGTTCCATTCCGGCCGCTTGGCATTGATCTGGTCCCAGTCGAGGGTGACGGCGCTCTTCATGTTGGCATGGAAGGCCTCGAGCTTCTTCTCGGCCTCGGGTGTCGTAGCCTTGGCCTTGGTGTTCGAGGGCACGATGTTGCCGGCGGCGAGCGCCTTGGACTGAGCCTCGGGCGAGAGCAGATAGGCGGCGAGCTTCTGTGCCAGCTCCGGCTCGGAGTTCTTGGCGATGACGCATTCAGCGACCATCAGCACGACCGAGCCTTCCTTGGGCTGAGCGTATTCGACCCCGATGCCCTTCTCCTTCAGCGTCGAGATTGCAGTCGGCGTCAGCGGGAAGATCGCGGCCTCGCCAGTCTGGGCCATCTCGGCGATCTTGGCCGAGCTCGGGATGAATTCGAGGACGTTCTTGCCGATGGTGTCGCGGAACTTGGTGAAGCCCGGCTCGACATTGGCTTCGGTGCCGCCCTGGATGCGGTTGAACATCAGGAAGGCGTGCAGGCCGAAGGAGGAAGCCGAGGCCGACTGGAACACGACCTTGCCCTTGTACTTGGGATCGGCGAGGTCCATCCACGAGGTCGGTGCCGGCCAGCCCTTCTCGTCGAACAGCTTCTTGTTGTAGCCGAGGCCGGTCATGCCGAGGTCGATGCCAACGGCCATGTCGTCCTTCATGCGCGAGCCGGGCGTGAGGTCGGCGAGCTCCGGGCCAGGCTTCAGCTTCTCGCAGAGGCCGGCGCCGATGGCGCGGACCATGACGCCGTCATCGAGGAACATAACGTGCATCTGCGGCTTGTCCTTGGCAGCCGTCGCCTTGGCGAGGATGTCCGAGGAGGTGCCGGGCACGACCACGACCTTGACGTCGTTGGCCTTCTCGAAGTCCGGGAAGACGGCCTGGGTAAAGGTCTTCTCGAAATTGCCGCCGTTCATGCCGACATAGAGCGTCTTCGACTGGGCGAAGGCGCTGCCGGCCGCGGCGAACGCGATAGTGGCGACGCCGGCTGCCAGGATGGTGCGATAGCTGGTCATGGTCTCAACTCCCCTGCGTTGTGCGGCTCTTGGTTTTGCCCCGCACCCGAGCCAGCGTCGGTGCGGGCGGAATCTCTGAAGCGGCCGATCGAGAAGGCCGCGATCGGGGTCTGCGTCTCGCCGTCCCGGACGAGTTCGGCCAGAACCTCGCCGACGCCCGGCGCGATCTGGAAGCCGGCGCCGGTGAAGCCGAAGGCGTGGATCAGGCCGGGCGTCGTCCCGCTCGGGCCGATCACCGGGTTCCTGTCCGGCATGGCGCCTTCGGTCCCGCTCCAGAAGCGGATCGCCTGGGCATGGCGCAGGCCGGGGAACAGCGCGGCGGCGTTGTTCATGATCGCGATCGCGCCATCGCCGCGCGGTCGCGAGAAATCGGCATCGGCCAGCGGCAAGGCGCGCTCGCCGCCGACCACGACATTGCCGCGCTCGACCTGGCGGGCATAGATGCCGCCGCCCTCCATGCCGATATTGACCGACATCACCTGGTCCATCGGCTCGGTGACGATCATGGAGGGGTAGATGCGCGAGAGCGGCACCGGCTCGCCGAAGCCCGCGGCGAAGGGACCGGCCCAGGCACCGGCGCTGTTGATGACGAAGCGGGAGCGCAGCGACAGGTTGTTCGCGGCCTCGAGTGCGAAGCCCTCGCCATCGCGGGTTACGTCGTCGACCGCCGTGTTCTCCAGCACCTCGACGCCGGCCCGGCGCGCCGCAGCAGCGAAGCCGATCGAGACCAGGCGCGGATTGGCATGGCCGTCGCCTGCACAGAAGGAAGCACCGACGACGCTGTCGCCGATCCAGCCGAAGCGCTCGCGCAGGCCGTTATGGCCGATCAGCTCGAGGTCGAGGCCCTGCTCCGCGACGGCGTCCGCATAGGCTTCGAGCGCGGCCATGTCGGCGTCGGTGCGAGCGAGCTTGAGATGGCCGGAGCGCAGGAACTCGCCATCGATGCCGATCAGCGCCTTGAGCCGCGGCCAGATCGCATGCGCCCGCTGCGACAGCGGCAATTGTTCGACCGGCCGGCCCTGGCGGCGCACGCCGCCATAGTTCACGCCCGAGGCCTGCGCGCCGCAAAAGCCCTTGTCGAGCAAGGCGACGGAAAAGCCCATGCCGCGCAGCGCCAGCGCGGCCGAGGAGCCGACGAGGCCACCGCCGATGATCGCGACGTCGACGGACAGGCGCCGGCTCATTCCGCCGCCTCCTGCTCAGCCGCGAGCGGGAGCGTCAGCGGCACGGGCTTGACCGGTGCCTGGCCGCGCAGGCGGCCGACGGCCTCGATGCCGCGGCCGGTTTCATGCGCCAGCAATTCGGCGGCGGCGGCGCCGCAGATGCGCCCCTGGCAACGGCCCATGCCGACGCGGCTGACAGCCTTCAGCCGGTTGAGCTCGTGCACGCCGAATTGGCTGGTGGCGGCGCGGATATCTCCGGCAGAGACCTCCTCGCAGCGGCAGAGAGTGGTGGTGTCGGCGATCTCCCGCGCCCAATGCACCGGGAAGGGGAAGGCGGCTTCCAGTACCTCGCGGAAGCGGCCGATGCGGGCGAGCTCCGTCTCCAGAGTCGCGGCCCGGGTGGCGTCATGCGGCAGGCCGCGATCCTGCAGCAGAGCGAGCGCGGCCCGTTCGCCGGCGCGTTCGGCCGCATCCGCCCCGGCGATGCCGGCGCCGTCGCCGGCGAGATAGACGCCGGGCACGTTGGTGCGGCCGGCGGAGTCGCGCTCGGGCAGCATGGCGCGGTCGCGCTGATTGAAGGCGAAGCGGCAGCCGGCGAGATCGGCTGTTTGCGTTTCGGAGCGCAGGGCAAGACCGTAGCCGATGCCGTCGCAGGCGAGCCGATGCTCCATCCCGTCCTGGCGCCAGGCGATCGCTTCGACCTTGTTCTTGCCCTCGACGCGGACATCGCCGACGTCGTAATGCAGGCCGACGCCGCCCAGCTTCAGCTCTGCGGTCATCCGCATGCCGCGCAGCACGATGCCCGGGAAGAGCGGCAATCCGCGCAACAGGTTGAACTTTGCGGCGAAAGGCGCGGTGTCGAGCACGGCCGCGACCTTGGCGCCGGCCTTCATATACTGCCAGGCGACGAGATAGAGCAGCGGCCCGGAGCCGAGGAAGACGATTCTCGAGCCGATGGCGCAGCCCTGGCTCTTCAGCGCGATCTGGGCGCCGCCCAAAGTGAAGACCCCCGGCAAGGTCCAGCCGGGGATCGGCAGGATGCGGTCGGTCGCGCCGGTCGCGAGGATCAGGCCGTCATAGGCGACCTGCCGGCTCGTGCCCTCGACCATGATGTCGGCCCCGTCGGTGCGGAGGTTCCAGAGCAGCGCCTGCGGCCAGTAGTCGAGCTTGCCGTCGAGCGCGGCGAAGTCGCGATGCAGCACCTCGGCCTTCTGCGCTTCTGAGCCGTAGAGGTCGCGGGTCGAGCGTCCGTCCGGCACGAGTCGCTGGCGGTAGATCTGGCCGCCGCAGGCGGGTGCCTCGTCGACCACGAGCGGATGCAGGCCGGCCTTGACCAGCGCCTCAGCGGCCCGGATGCCGGCCGGCCCGGCGCCGACGATCAGCGGCTGCGGGCGCTCGCTGGGCGGTTGCCCGCTCATGCCGTCCTCGCGCGGCGGGTGAGGATGCGCATGCCGGCGGTCAGCGCGGTCGAGCAGGCGCGCAGGCGCTCGCCGTTCTCGAGCACGACCCAGCAATCCTGGCAGGCGCCCATCTGGCAGAAGCCGGCGCGCGGCGAGGCCGAGAACTCGGAGAGGCGCAGGCGCTCGGCCTGGGTCAGGATCGCTGTCAGCACGGTGTCGCCGGCGCGGCCCTCGCAAGGCTCGCCGTCGAGGGTGAAGGCGATGGCCGGATGGTCGGCGCGGACGAGGCGGTGCAGGAGCGGCATGTCACTTCTGCCCGACGAGAATCTTGTCGAGGCCGAAGGCGCGGTCGAGCACCAGCATGGCGACAGCGGTGAGCGCGATCATCAGCGCCGAGACGGCGGCCATCATCGGGTCGATCGATTCGGTCGCGTACATGTACATCCGCACCGGCAGCGTCACGGTCTGCGGCGAGGTCACGAAGATAGACATGGTCAGTTCGTCGAAGCTGTTGATGAAGGCGAGCAGCCAGCCGCCGGTGATGCCCGGCAGGATCATCGGCGCGGTAACGCGGCGGAACACCGTCCAGTGCGAGGCCCCCAGCGTCATCGCCGCCTGCTCGGCCGAGCGGTCGAGCCCGGTGAAGGCAGCCATCACGAGGCGCAGCACATAGGGCGTGATCACCACGACATGGCAGGCGACGAGCCAGGCGAAGCTGCCGGTCGCGCCGATCAGCGCGAAGAGCCGCAGGAAGGCGACGCCGAGCACGAGGTGCGGGATGATCAGCGGCGAGAGGAAAAGGGCGTTCAGTGCATTGCGGCCGGGAAAGTCGTAGCGGTCGATGGCGAGCGCCGCCGGTACCGATATCGCGACCGAGAGTGTCGCGGCGAGCGTCGCCAGCCAGAGGCTGTTGACGAAGGAGGCGACGAAGTCGGGGTGCTCGAAGATCGCCTTGAACCAGCGCAGCGAGAAGCTGGTGGTCGGGATCGAGAGCGTGTTCTCCGGCGTGAAGGCGACCAGGCAGATCACCACCAGCGGCGCCAGCACGAAGGAGACGACGAGGGTGTGGAAGAGGAGCGCGACGGGGCCGTTCTTCTGCATCGAACTCACCCCAAGGCCTTGCGGGCGCGCGTCTCGATGACGCGGTTATAGGCCAGCATGATCACGAGATTGGCGGCGAGGACGATGATCGCGGTCGTCGCGCCGAGCGGCCAGTTCAGTTCGTGCATGTATTCGTCGTAGACCAGCGTCGCAGCCATCTTGAGCCGGCGCCCGCCGAGCAGGCCGGGGATGGCGAAAGCCGAGGCCGAAAGGCCGAAGACGATCAGGCTGCCTGAGAGCATGCCGAGCGAGACCTGCGGCAGCACGACCCGGCGCAGCGCGGTGAAGTGGGAGGCGCCAAGGCTCCAGGCGGCGGCCTCGACCATCGGATCGAGCTTCTGCAGCGCGGTCCAGACCGGGATCACCATGAAAGGCAGCATGACGTGGACGAGCGCGATCACGATCGCGGTCTCGGTATAGAGCAGGCGCACGCTTTCGAAGCCGAGCCCCTGCAGGGACTGGTTCACGAGTCCGGTCGAGCCCAGCAGCATGCTCCAGCCGAAAGCGCGGACGACCACCGAGACCAGCAGCGGCCCGATGATCACCAGGAGGAAGACCGAGCGCCAGGGATCGCGCATCCGCGACAGGATATAGGCCTCGGGCGCGCCGATGACGGCGCAGATAAGCGTGGTCAGCGCGGCGAGGCGGAGCGTGCGCCAGAAGATGCCGAGATAGTAGTCGTCCGAGAATACGGCCGCGTAGTGGGCGAGGGTGAACTCGTTCTTGATGCCGGTGGTGTGGTCATAGGCGTGGAAGGACAGGATCATCGTCAGTACGAGCGGCAGGACGATGAGCCCGAGGAAGACCAGCGCGCCCGGCCCGGCGAGCCAGAACGGTGTCGCCGCTGAGCGCCCGACACTCATGCCGCCGCTCCCTGCGCGAGCGGCTCGATGCGCAGGCTGGCCGGAGCCCAGTCGAGCGCGACCCTGGCGCCTTCGCGGGCCGGCTCCTCGCCGTCGTTCGGCGCCGAGACCAGGATGGCACCCGCCGGCGTCTCGACCGTGAAAAGCCAGGAGCCACCGAGGAAGAAGCGATTGGCGATGGTGCCGTCGAGCCGGCTTTGCCCTGGCGGCTTCAGCGCGATCTTCTCCGGCCGAATCGAGAGCGCGATCGCCTGTCCTTCCTGAAGACCGCTGGCCTCAGCCGGCAGGGCGATGCCGGCAACCTCCGCCGCGCCCTTGCGCCAGACGCCTTCCAGCCGGTTCATCTTGCCGACGAAGGTGGAGATGAACGGCGTCGCCGGGTTCTCGTAGAGCCTGTAGGGGGCGTCGACCTGCGTCATCCGGCCCTGCTCCATCACCACGACGCGGTCGCTGATCGAGAGCGCTTCGGCCTGGTCGTGCGTCACCATGATCGTGGTGGTGCCGACGCGCTGCTGGATGCGGCGCAGCTCGAACTGCATCTCCTCGCGCAGTTTGGCGTCGAGATTGGACAGCGGCTCGTCGAGCAGCAGCACCGGCGGCTGGATGACGAGCGCGCGGGCGATGGCGACGCGCTGGCGCTGGCCGCCGGAGAGCTGGCGCGGATAGCGCTCGGAAAAGCCGCCGAGATGGACCAGGCCGAGCATGGTCGCGACGCGCTCGTCGCGCTCGGCCTTGGCGACCTTGCGCATCTCCAGGCCGAAGGCGACATTCTGCGCCACCGTCATGTGCGGGAACAGCGCATAGCTCTGGAAGACGATGCCGAGGCCGCGCTTGTTCGGGGTCTCGCGGGTGATGTCGCGACCGTCCAGCGTGATCGTGCCGGTGGTCGGCTCGACCAGCCCGGCGATCATCTGCAGCGTCGTGGTCTTGCCGCAGCCGGAGGGACCGAGCAGCGAGACGAACTCGCCCTTGGCGACGCTGAGGTCGATGTCGCGCGCTGCGGCGAAATCGCCGTAGACCTTGCTCAGCTTGTCCAGCGTCAGGAAGCGCATGACCTCTCCCGCTCGGCTTGCCCCGCCCACTCATCGGGGTCTTTTGCCCTCATGCGTTCCAGAAGCCGGAGCGGTGGAATTTCGTCAACGCATAATTCCATATGAGAGAATTTTTATCCTATAAATTCCTATATATGAAATTTATTGCGAATAGGTATGGGTCTGATTAGCGTAGGTGAATGACTGATTCTGCCGAGCCCCTTTCCAGCCTGCGACGCGCGCTCGGCCTGCTGCGCCTGGTCGGGGCGGCGGATGCGGGCGGCATCCGCCTGAAGGATCTCGCCGAGCAGGCCGGTTGCAGCCAGCCCACGGCGCATCGCGCCCTGCAGGACCTCGCCGCCGAAGGCTTCGTCGAGCAGATCGGCAAGCGCTACCGGCTGGCGCTCGACTTCTTCGTGCTGGCGGCCCGGGCCGGCCATGCCGACGGCCTGCGCGATCTCGCCAAGCCGGTGCTGCTGCGCCTCTCGGCGACGCTGACCGACACGATCTTCCTGCTGGTGCGCAACGGCTATGAAGCCGTCTGTCTCGACCGGATCGAGGGGCCGTTCCCGATCCGCTCCTTCACCGGCGACATCGGCGGCAAGGTGCCGCTCGGGCTGGGGCAGGGGAGCCTTGCCATCCTCGCCCATCTGCCCGAGGCCGAGCGCGAAGCGGTGATCCGCTTCAACGTGCCGCGCCTGCTGGATCGCGGCTTCCTCGACGAGGCGGCGCTGCGCGTCGAACTGGAGAAGGCACGCGCGCAAGGCTGGGTCAATCTCAACACCGGGCTGATCCCGGGCATGGCGGGCCTCGGCGTGCCGGTTTTCGATGCGCAGGGGCGCGCCGTCGCGGCCCTCAGCGTCGGCACGTTGGCGGATCGCTTGCGGCCCGAGCGACTGCCCGGCGTCGTCGCCATCCTCAGGGCGGAGGCAGCGACATTGGGCGCGATGCTCAATCCGTTCGACACGGCGCTTCGCCACCCCTCGCGCAGCCTGAGCGCGGTGGCATGATCCTGGTCTGCGGCGAGGCGCTAGTCGATCTCTTCCTCGATCCGCCCGAGGGAGCCGAAATGGCCGGGCGCGCGGTGACCGGTGGTTCGCCTTTCAATGTCGCGATCGGCCTGGCGCGGCTCGGCCTGCCGGTCGGCTACCTCGGAGCGATTTCGCGCGACGGCATCGGCGCGATGCTGGCGGGGCGGCTGAGGCAGGAAGGCGTCGATCCCCGCTTCATCGTCCGCAGCGACCGGCTCTCGACGATATCGGCCGTCACGACAGGGACAGACGGGCAGCCCAGCTACGGTTTTCACGGCGAGGGCGCGGCCGACCGTTTCCTGATGCCGGCCGATCTGCCGTCCGCATTGCCGCCTGAGATACGGGCGCTGACCTTTGGTTCCTACAGCATGGTGGTCGAGCCGACCGGTGCGACGCTGGCTTCGCTGGCCGCGCGCGAGCATGGCCGGCTCGTGATCAGCGTCGATCCCAATCTGCGACCGAGCGTGGTGCCGGACATGGCGTTGTGGGCTCGCGCTGCCGAGCGCTTCTACCGCACCGCGACGATCATCAAGGCGAGCGAGGAGGATGTCCGCATCGCCTGGGGCGGGAAGCTGTCGCTGCAGGAGGCTGCCGCCTATTGGCTGGGGCTCGGCGCGAAGCTGGTGACGATCACGCGCGGCGCGGATGGCGCGATCGGCTTCTGCGCCGGGGGAAGTGTCGAGGTGCCGGCCAAAATGGTCAGCGTCCGCGATACTGTCGGCGCCGGCGACAGTTTCCATGCCGCCTTGCTGGGGCGGCTGTCGCAAACGGATCGATTGAGCATCGAAGGTGTCGCCGGGCTCGACCTGGCAATATTGGGCGATCTGCTGAACGACGCCGCGACTGCTGCGTCCATCACGGTCGGTCGCCGCGGCGCCGATCTGCCGAAAGCGGTAGAGCTGGAAGCGCAGCTCGCCCGTTCGGGCTGACGATCCTCCCTCTGCATATCCGTCCTGCCCGGCTCCTGCCGTGACCTTGCCGCCATCGATATGCTACTTCGAATTGTCGCTGCGGCGGCCGGTCGCAATCGCCACGGAGAATGATCGTGCTGGAGAAGGCCTGGGCGGATCTTGCCGCGCATCGCACCCGAACCGTCTCGCAGCATCTGCGCGAGCTATTTGCCGCCGACACCAATCGCTTCCAGACCTTGTCGGCCCGGCTCGAAGACCTCCTGCTCGACTATTCCAAGACGGCGGTGACGGCCGAGACGATCGAGCTGCTGCTGGCGCTCGCAAAGGCGGCCGATGTCGAAGCCAAGCGCGACGCGATGTTCGCCGGCGAGCCGATCAACACGACGGAAGGGCGGGCCGTGCTGCACACAGCGCTGCGCAACCAGTCCGGAAAACCGGTCATGGTCGATGGCGTCGACGTCATGCCAGAGGTGAACGCCGTTCTGGAGCGGATGTCCGCCTTCGCCGATGGTATCCGCAGCGGCAAGATCGCGGCTGCCGATGGCGAGCGCTTCACCGATGTCGTCAATATCGGCATCGGTGGTTCCGATCTGGGACCGGTGATGGCGACGCTGGCGCTGGCGCCCTACCATGACGGGCCGCGCCTGCATTACGTCTCCAATGTCGACGGCGCCCATATCGCCGATACACTGGCGAAGCTCGATCCAGCCCGAACGCTGGTGATCGTGGCATCAAAAACCTTCACCACGATCGAGACCATGACCAATGCCGCGACGGCGCGGCGCTGGATCGCAGGGGCGCTCGGCGAGGACGCCGTGGCCAGGCATTTCGCCGCTGTCTCGACCGCGCTCGACAAAGTCGCGGCCTTCGGCATCCAGCCGGAGCGGATCTTCGGCTTCTGGGACTGGGTCGGCGGGCGCTATTCGGTCTGGTCGGCGATCGGCCTACCGGTGATGATCGCGATCGGCCCCGAGAACTTCCGCGCCTTTCTTGCCGGCGCGCACGCGATGGACGAGCATTTCCGCACCGCGCCGCTGGCGCAGAACCTGCCGGTGTTGTTCGGCCTGATCGGGCTCTGGCATCGCGAGACCTGCCGGTACCCGGCCCGCGCGGTCCTGCCTTACGACCAGCGCCTCGCAAGGCTGCCGGCCTATCTGCAGCAGCTCGATATGGAATCGAACGGCAAGCGCGTGCACAAGGCGGGCGGGGCGGTGACGCGGCCGACCGGGCCGCTGGTCTGGGGCGAGCCCGGTACAAACGGCCAGCACGCCTTCTTCCAGCTGCTGCACCAGGGCACCGACATCGTCCCCTGCGAGTTCCTCGTCGCCGCCGAGGGGCACGAGCCGGAACTTGCCCATCAGCACCGCCTGCTGCTCGCCAATTGCCTCGCCCAAAGCGAAGCGATGATGAAGGGCCGCACGCTGGAGGAGGCGAAGGCGCAATTGACGAAGCAGGGGCTGTCGCCGGAGGCGATCGAGCAGCTCGCGCCGCACAAGGTCTTCCCCGGCAACCGGCCGAGCGTGACCATCGCCTATCGCAAGCTCGACCCGTTCACGCTCGGGCGGCTGATCGCGCTCTACGAGCACCGCGTCTTCGTCGAGGCGGCGGTGTTCGACATCAACGCCTTCGATCAATGGGGCGTCGAGCTCGGCAAGGAGCTGGCGACGGCGTTGCTGCCTGTGATCGAGGGCAAGGCGCCGGCCGAGGTGCATGACGCCTCGACGGCGGGGCTGGCGCGCTATCTGACCGGGCGTTGAGCACCATCAGCCGCGTTCATCGCGCTTCACGTCGCGCTGGGTGATCAGCCTGGCGCTGCGCTGGTCGCGGGCGTGGATCCAGAGCCAGCTCAGCGCGACGCTGAGCCGGTTGCGCACGCCGATCAGGAAGTAGATGTGCGCCAGGCCCCACAGCCACCAGGCGAGCCAGCCCTTCAGCTTGACCCGGCCGAAATCGATGATGGCGACGCGCTTGCCGACGGTCGCAAGGCTGCCGGCATGGCTGTAGGCGAAGGGTCGCGGCGCCTTGTCGCCGGCGAGCCGGCGCTTGATCGTCGCAGCGACATGGCGGCCCTGCTGCTTGGCAGCGGGCGCGATGCCGGGCACCGGCTTGCCGTCCTGGTCCATGACGCTCGCGGTGTCGCCGATCACGAAGATCTCGGGATGGCCGGGCACGCTGAGATCGGGCTCGACCTCGACACGGCCGGCGCGGTCGGTGCGGGCACCCAGCCAGGCGCCGGCCGGCGAGGCGCGCACGCCGGCGGCCCAGATGACGGTCGCTGCCGGCAGGTGCTTCTCGCCGATCACGACGCCGTCTGGCGTGCAGGCGGTCACCGGCGCGCCGGTGCGGACCTCGACGCCGATGCGCTGCAATTCGCGATGCGCATAGTCTGCAAGATCGGCATCGAAGCTGGGCAGGATGCGCGGGCCGGCCTCGACCAGCACGACCCGGGTTGTGCGGGTATCGATCCGGCGGAACTCCTGCGGCAGGGTGGCCCGCGCCAATTCGGCAATCGTGCCGGCGAGCTCGACGCCGGTCGGGCCGGCGCCGATGACGACGAAGGTCAGATGTGCCGCGCGACGTTCCGGATCAGCCTGCGCCTCGGCATGCTCGAAGGCGGTGAGGATGCGGCGGCGGATCGTCGTCGCGTCCTCGAGCGTCTTCAGGCCAGGTGCGTAGGGCTCCCAGTCGTCATGGCCGAAATAGGCATGGGTCGCGCCGGTGGCGACGACGAGCGTGTCGTAAGGCAGGATCTCGCCGGTCGAGAGCGCGACCTCGCGCCTCACGGTGTCGATGCCGGTGATCTCGGCGAGCAGCGTGGTGACGTCGCCACGGCGCCGGAACAGATGCCGGATCGGCCAGGCGATCTCGGAGGTGGCCAGCGAGGCGGTGGCGACCTGGTAGAGCAGGGGCTGGAAGAGATGGTGATTGCGCCGGTCGGCGATGGTGATGCGCACGTCGGCGCCGGCGAGACGATGCACGGTCTCCAATCCGGCGAAGCCGCCGCCGATCACCACGACATGATGCGGTCCGCTCATCGGCCATCCCTCGTTGCGGCAGGACAAGGGTTTTGTAGCATGACTGCAGGGCCGGCGCTGTAGCTGGCTCTTCGTACCTGTCCGTTTCAGGGAATCCAGCGTCGCGACTGCTCGGCGCGGTCGTCATAGCTCGCTTCGAAGATCGGGGCGGCGAGCGTGGCGCGGACCTTGAGGATGCCGCGGCCGATATTGCGGAAGCCGTGCCTGGCGCCGGCCGGGATCACAATGGACTGGTTGGCTCGCAAGGTCAGGCTCTCGCCGCGCAGCGTGACCTCGGCTTCGCCTTGCATCACTTCCAGCACCTCCTCGACGGCGTGGAGATGGAGGGGAGCGCCGAGGCCGGGATCGCAGAACTGCTCGAAGATGCAAAGCTGGGCCGAGCGCACCAGCGCCGAGACCCGCATCAGCGTCATCACGCCCTCGCGCCATTGCTCGAGCGGCTGGGTCTCGTGGTCGAGCAGGGTCATGCCGTTGCCTTCTGTGCGAGCCCGACCATCGGCGGCTCATGCGGGATGCGAACCTCCGACGTCGGTTCACCGCTCCAGAGCGATTCCAGCTGGGCGACGACATGCCCGCCGAAGCTCTCATAGGGGATGCGGATCGAGGTCAGCCAGGGGGCGATCCAGTGGTTGAGCGCATTGCCGTCCACCCCGACCAGCATGCAGCGCTGCGGGATCTGCACATTGCTCTCGATCGCCAGCCGATAGGCGCCATAGGCGATCATGTCGCTGACGCAGAGCGCGCCTTCCGGCCAGCCGCCCTGCTGGACCAGCGCCTTCGCGGCGGCATAGCCGATCTCGATATGCGACAGGCCGGGGCCACTGGCGCGGCGGATCGCGTTGTCCGGTATACCGTGTGCGACGAGCCGGTCGATGAAGCCGGAGGCGCGCTCCTGCGTGCTCGAGACGTTCTGGGCCGCCATCAGCACGGCCGGGCGCTCGATGCCGCGCGCCAGCATGAAGTCGGCGGCATCGGCTCCTGCTGCTCGGTTGTCGATGCCGACATAGGCGCCGCCGCCGAGCGGGTTGTGGCGGGCGACGAAGACCATCGGGTCGCCGCGCCGCAGTGTCTCTTCCAGCCCGCGGCTGCGCACCGCGCTGACCATCACATAGCCGGCTACGAATTGCTCGCGCATCGCCTGGAGATAGTCGTCCTGCAATTCGGCGCGGTCGTGCGTGTCGCAGAGGATCATGACGTAGCCGGCAGCGCGCAGCGCAGCCTCTGTCGAGACCGCGATCGCCGCCATGGCCGGGTTGTCGAGATTGGGCGAGAGCATCGCGACGACCCGGCTGGCGCGCTGGCGCAGCGCCCGGCCGACCGGGTTGGGCCGATAGCCCAGCCGCGCAATCGCCTCCTCGACGCGCGCCACCGTCTCGGGCGAGGCCCGCCCGCTCTCGCCGTTGACAATGCGCGACACCGTCGAGATCGAGACGCCGGTATCCTCCGCGACGGTGGTGAGCGATACCGAACCGTGATGTGCCCTGGCGGCCCTGGTCTTCATCGCGCTCCCATCCCCGCTGCTCGCCGGAGCACGCGCCAGCCAAATCGGTCGCCGATTGGGCTGGATCACGCGTTCTCCATCCCAAGTTGGGGACGGATTCACCGATCGGGCTGGAACAGCCTGATCGGATCCGGCTCCAGCGAGTCGGCCTTCAACAGATGCCGGCTCACTTCGGGATTGACAAGCTAGGCAAACGTTTGCCTACATGATTGTCAAGGTGCTCATCGAGGCGCCGGTTCAGCGGGGATGGAACGCTCATGCACAGCAAGCATTGGATTTCGGCACTCGCCTTGACGGCCGGCCTCGTCATCGGCGGTTTCGCGCAGGCCCAGACCACGGTGCGCATCGCCTGGTATTCCGACGGCAATGAGGGCGAGGTCATCACCGACCTGCTCAAGCGCTTCGAGGCCCAGAACAAGGACATCAAGGTCGTGCTCGACCAGGTGCCCTACAAGGCCATCACCGAGAACCTTCCCGTCCAGCTCGCCTCGGGCCAGGGCCCCGACATCGCCCGCGTCGTCGATCTCGGCGGCATCGCCCGCTATGCGCTCGACCTGCGGCCGCACCTCAAGGACGCGGCCTACTGGGAAAAGAATTTCGGGCCGTTCCTGCCCTGGATGCGCCCCGAGGGGGACACCAAGGCCATCACCGGCTTCATGACGCAGCTCACCGTCACCGGCCCCTTCGTCAACAAGACGCTGTTCGAGCAGGCCGGCATCGCCATGCCATCAGCCAAGGCGACCTGGGAGGAGTGGGGCAAAGCGGTCAAGGACGTCGCAGCCAAGGTCCAGGCGCCGTTCCCGCTGGCGATGGACCGCTCCGGCCACCGCTTCTTCTCGGTCGCGGTCTCCGAGGGCGCCAAGGTCTTCGACGCCAAGGGCGAGCCGGCTGTCATCGACGACGGTTTCAAGCGCGGCGCCAAGCTGGTCTATGACTGGCACAACAACGGCGTGATGAAGAAGGAGCTCTGGGGCTCGGTCTCCGGCACCGCCTATCGCGGCGCCAATGACGAGTTCAAGAACGCCCAGGTCGTGATGTACCAGTCGGGCTCCTGGCAGATCGCCCAGTTCGACAAGACGGTGGGCGACGCCTTCGACTGGATCGCGGTTCCCTCGCCCTGTGGCGCCGGCAATTGCTCGGGCATGCCGGGCGGGGCCGGTCTCGTCGCGATCAAGACGACCAAGAGCCCGGAAGCCGTCGCCAAGGTGATGGATTACCTCGCCAGCGAGCCGGTGCTGAGCGAGTTCTACGCCCGCTCGCTGTTCGTGCCCGGCCATCTCGGCATCGCTGCCAAGGGCCTCGACTATCAGGGCGCCAGCGCGCCGGCCAAGGCGGCGCTCAAGGTCTTCTCGGACCAGGTCGCGCAGCTCTCGCCGGTCGCCTATCAATTGCAGGGCTATACGAGCAACCGCGTCATCTTCAACGCGGTGATCAGCCGGCTCGGCCAGGCGATCTCGGGCGAGGGCAGCCTCGACGAGGCCTATAAGCGGATGGAATCCGACATCGCCCAGCAGATCGCCGAGCGCAAGAAGTAAGGCGGATGGCCACCGACGCCCCCATCCCCGCGGCGCAGCCGGACCGCGCCGGCGCAGCGAACCTCTTCGCCGCGCCGCTCGCGATGCTGATGCGCCTGATCGACTGGCCGATGCAGGCTTTGCAGCGGCTGATCGGCGAGCGCCGGATGGCCTATGTCTTCCTCCTGCCCAATCTCGTTTTCTTCTCCCTCTTCGTCTTCCTGCCGCTCATCATCAACTTCATCTTCTCGGTGACGGGCGGAGCGGGGCTGTTCCCTTCGGAGCGGCCTTATGTCGGGGCGCAGCAATACGCCTATCTCTTCGATTGCGGCTCGTTCCTGGATCCGTCTTCCTGCCGCGAGGATCATTTCTGGCGCGGCGTCTCCAACACCGCCCGCTTCACCGTCTTCCAGGTCACGGCGATGGTGCTGTTCTCGCTGCTGACGGCGGTGGTGCTGAACATGAAGATCAGGGCGCGCGGCTTCTTCCGCGCGGTCTATTTCTTCCCGGTGCTGCTTTCGCCGGTGGTGGTGGCGCTGACCTGGAAATGGATCCTGCAGCGCGACGGCCTGCTCAACGCGGCGATCACCTCGCTCGGCGGCGAGCGCATCCTGTTCCTGGTCGATCCGAGCTGGGCGATGTTCTGGATCGTCTTCGTCTCGATCTGGGCCCATATGGGCTTCTATACGCTGATCCTGCTTGCCGGCCTGCAGGCGATCCCCGCCGATCTCTATGAGGCCGCGGAGATGGATGCGACGCCGCGCTGGCGCACGTTCTGGCGGATCACCCTGCCATTGCTCTGGCCGAACATGATCGTCGTGATCGTGCTGGCGCTGATCCGCGGCGTGCAGACCTTCGATGAGGTCTTCGTGCTGACGGGTGGCGGCCCGGGCACCGCGACCTTGATGGTGGTGCACTACATCTACGAGACCGCCTTCGCCAACCAGGTCCAGAATTTCGGCCTGGCAGCGGCGGCCTCGGTCGTGCTCGGCGTCGTGCTGTTCGCGCTGACGCTGGCCCAACTCGCGGCGAGCCGCCGCAAGGGGGCGGCATGAACAGGCTCGCCCGCATGGCGACGGCCCGGCGCAATCCCGGCCGCTGGCACTGGACCGATATCGCGGCCTACGCCTATCTCGGGCTCGGCGTCGTGCTGATGTTCGGGCCGGTGCTCTGGCTCGGGCTCTCTTCCTTCAAGACGCAGGCCGGCCTGCTCGAATTCCCGCCCTCGCTGCTGCCGATGTCGCAGAAGGAGGTCCGGGTCGAGGGCCATGCCCAGCCGCTGCCGCTCTTCGAGGTGACGATGGAGGACGGCAGCAAGCGCGTGCTGGCGCAGGTCCGCCGCATCGGCATCCAGGCACAGATGATCGACCCGGCCAATCCCGGCCAGAGCATCCGCGTGCCGATCGACAAGCGCACCCCGGTGCGTGAGTTCAAGCTCGCGACCGAGAACTACACCGAGCCGCTGGAGCGCTTCGCCTTCACCCGCTTCTTGTGGAACTCGGTTTTTGTGACGGCAGTCGCGACGCTGATCACCCTGGTGATCAACTCGATGGCGGCCTATGCGCTCTCGATCTACGAGTTCCGTGGCAAGACGGCGGTGATGCTGATGGTGATCGGCACGCTGATGATCCCGATCACCATCATCCTGGTGCCGGTCTATCTCGTCATCACCAAGCTCGGCCTGGTCAACTCGCTCTGGGCGGTGATCCTGCCCGGCGCTGCAACGCCGACCGGCGTCTTCCTGCTGCGCCAGTACATGCTGACCCTGCCGCGCGACCTGATCGAGGCAGCGCGCATGGACAAGGCTTCGGAGTGGCAGATCTACTGGCGCATCGTCATGCCGCTGGCCATGCCGGCGCTGGCCGTGCTCGCGATCTTCTCGATCATGTGGCGCTGGAACGAGTTCCTCTGGCCGCTCGCGGTGCTGACAAAGACCGAGGCCTATACGCTGCAGATCGGTCTCAACGCCTTCCAGGGCGAGTTGCAGACGCAGTGGCACTACCTGCTCGCGATGACGGTGGTGACGCTGCTGCCGGTCGCGCTGGTCTTCGTCTTCCTGCAGCGCTTCATCACCACCGGCATCGCCAATACGGGAATGAAATAATGGCGGGACTGAGCCTATCCGGCGTCCGCAAGGCCTATGGCGCGACCACGGTGCTGCACGGCATCGACCTCGACGTCACTGACGGCGAATTCGTCGTCTTCGTCGGTCCCTCCGGCTGCGGAAAGTCGACGCTGCTGCGCTCGATCGCCGGGCTGGAGACGATCACCGGCGGGTCGATCGCGATCGACGGCGCCGACGTCACCGGGCTGCCGGCCTCCGAGCGCGGGCTCGCCATGGTGTTCCAGTCCTATGCGCTCTACCCGCATATGAGCGTCTACGCGAACATGGCCTTCGCGCTGGAGAACATGGGCTTCAAGCGCGACGAGATCGACAGGCGGGTGAAGCGCGCCGCCGGCATGCTGCGCCTGACCGACTATCTCGAGCGCAAGCCCAAGGCGCTCTCCGGCGGCCAGCGCCAGCGCGTCGCCATCGGCCGTGCCATCGTGCGCGATCCAAAGATTTTCCTGTTCGACGAGCCGCTCTCGAACCTCGACGCCGAACTGCGGGTCGCCACCCGCAAGGAGCTCGCCGCGCTCCATGCCGAGATCGGCGGCACCATGATCTACGTCACCCACGACCAGGTCGAGGCGATGACGCTGGCGCATCGCATCGTCGTGCTCCATGGCGGCAAGATCGAGCAGGTCGGCACGCCGCTGGAGCTCTACAACCGGCCCGACAACCTCTTCGTCGCCGGCTTCATCGGCTCACCGCGCATGAACCTGCTGCCGGGCAAGGTGATCCGGCCGGGCACCGTCACGATCGGCGAGGCCGAGCATGAGGTCTCCTGTCAGACCGGAAGCCTTGCCGCCGGCGCTGCCGTCACGCTCGGCATTAGGCCGGAGCATCTTGCGCTCGCCGCACAAGATGGCGGCGTGCCGCTCGCCATCGAGCTGGTCGAGCGCCTCGGAGGCGAAAGCTATCTTTACGGCGCCTCGCCCGGCCTGCCGCAGGTCACGCTCCGGCTCGACGGCCAGAGCGAGCACCAGCGCGGCGCCAGCGTCGCGCTCGCCTTCCCGCAGCAGCATCTGCACCTGTTCGATGACGCTGGCAAAGCGGTTCGGGTTTGATTGTTCGCACTGTCATCCCGGACGGAGCGAAGCGCAGATCCGGGATCCATTCCTGAGCCTCTATCGGAAAGGCTCCGGAATGGGTCCCGGGTCTCCCTTCGGTCGCCCGGGACGACGGCGTGGTTGAGATTGAGACGTTCGGAGATCAGTTGATGAAAGCCCTGACGCAAGGCCGCTATCTCGGCCGCGACGGCGAAGCCGCCTTGTTCGATGTCGGCCTCGGCGCGACGATCGCCATCCGCATCCTCGAAGGCGATATCGGCCGGGTGACGCTGAAGCCGCAGGATGGCTATCGCCTCGACCGCGGCTGGTCGATCGCGCCGGGCGGGCTCGAGCCGCCTTATGAGGGGCGCCCGCGCGATGACCTTTCCGGTTTCACCTGCCCGCAGGCGAGCGTCAGAGAAGGCGAGGGCAAGGTCACGCTCTCGGCCGGCGGCCTCTCCGCCGAGGTCACCCTCTCGCCCTTCGGCATTGCCTGGCGCCGCGACGGCGAGGCCGAGCCCTTCCTGCAGGATCGCACGACGCAGGCCTATCTGATCTCGCCGCGCACCGGTGCGGTGGCGCATTTCATGGCGCGTGACTATGCCGAGCGGCATTACGGGCTCGGCGACAAGGCCGGCCCGCTCGACCGCACCGGGCGGCGCTTTGCCATCGACGCGGTCGATCCCTGCGGCTTCGATGCCGAGCTCTCCGACCCGCTCTACAAGATGCTGCCCTTCTTCATCGTCGACGGGAAGGCGGGCGCCCATGGCGTGTTCTACGACAACCTTTCGACCGGCAGCGTCGATCTCGGCTGCACGCTCGACAATTATCACGGCCTGTTCCGCTCCTGGAAGGGCGATGACGGCGACCTCGACTATTACGTCATGGCCGGCCCGACCGTGCCGGATGTGGTCAAGCGCTTCTCATGGCTGACCGGCGGCCAGGCCTTTGCGCCGCGCTGGTCCTTCGGCTTCGGCGTCACGTCGATGGCGATCGCCGATGCGCCCGACGCCGATGCAAGGATCAGCGACTTCATCGCCAAGTGCCGCAAGCACGCGATCCCTTGCGACAGCTTCCATTTCGGTTCGGGCTATACCCAGATCGGCCAGCGCCGCTACGCTTTCAACTGGAACCGCGACAAGTTCCCGGATCCGCTGGCGACGATGAAGCGGCTGAACAAGGCCGGCATGCACACGGTCGCGAATCTCAAGCCCTGCCTGCTCGACGACCATCCGCGCCTCAAGGAAGCGCTCGACCAGGGCTTCCTGGTCAAGGATGCCAAGACCGGTGAGCCGGCCGTGGCGCAGTTCTGGGACGGGCTCGGCTTCCATATCGACTACACCAACCCGAAGGGCCGGGCCTGGTGGCGCGCCGGCATCGAGAGCGCGCTGCTCGACCACGGCTTCACCACGGTCTGGAACGACAACAACGAATACGAGATCTGGGACGAGGACGCGGTCTGCGACGGCGACGGGCGTCCGTTCCGGCAGGCGCTGGCGCGCCCGGCGCAACCGCTTTTGATGACCAAGCTCTCCTATGAGACGCAGGCTGCGCGCGAGCCGGGCAAGCGCCAGTATTCGATCACGCGCGGCGGCTGCGCCGGCATCTCGCGCTACGCGCAGACCTGGTCGGGCGACAACGAGACCGCCTGGAAGACGCTGCGCTACAACCTGACCCAGGGGCTGAATATGAGCCTGTCGGGCATGTTCTCGATCGGCCACGATGTCGGCGGCTTCCATGGGCCGACGCCCGGGCCGGAGCTGTTCGTCCGCTTCAACGAGTTCTGCGCGCTGTGGCCGCGCATGGTGATGAACTCCTGGAACGATGACGGCGTCGTCAACCTGCCCTGGATGTATCCGGAGATGGTGCCGCAGGTGCGCGAGGCGATCTGCCTGCGCTACCGGCTGATGCCCTATCTCTACACCCAGATGTGGCGGGCGAGCCGCGACGGCATCCCGGCCGTGCGCCCGCTGCTCTACGATTTCCCGCAGGATGCGGCGGCGGTCGCGGTCGACGACGTCTTCATGCTCGGGCCGGACGTGCTGGTCGCGCCGGTGCTGGAGGAAGGCGCACGCGAGCGCGCCGTCTATCTGCCGCAGCACGAGGGCGGCTGGTACGACTGGCACAATGGCGAGCATTATCCCGGCGGCGTCACCGTGACGGTTCCGGCGCCACTCGGCCGTTTGCCGCTGTTCGTGCGGGCGGGCGCGCTGATCCCGCTCGGCGATGCGACCAAGATCAGCGATGAGCGCGAGGTGCTGGTCTGCGGCGTCGTCGAAGGCGCGTCCGGCGAGCTCTACGAGGACGATGGCGAGACCGCGGACTGGCGCGGCGCCGGCGCGACGCTGATCCGCTTCCATGTCCGCAATGGCGAGGTCGCGATCGAGCAGCAGGGCGACGCCAAGCCGCGCGTCAACAAGATCGCGATCCGGCAGATCGGGCAGTAGCTCAGCAAGGTTGGCTCTGGGCCTGCGGCATCTGCTGCAGGCCCAGTCGAGTCTCGGTCGTCATTCGCTGCCGCGCTCATAGGAGCGCGAGCGTACGGCGAGGATGGCGATCGCCGTCACGGCGCAGCACAGCATCAGATACGCGACGACATAGGTCGGCTTGCCGCCGCCGGCCGTGACCAGCGCCGCTGCGATGAACGGCGTCGGCCCGGCGATCGCGACGCTATTGAGTTCGCGGGTCATGGCGATGCCCGAGAAGCGGTAGCGGGTCGGGAACAGGTTTGCGAGGAAGGCGCCCTGCGCGCTGGCGAGGCCGCCGAAGCCGATGCCGTAGCCGATGCTGAGGGCGATCGTGCAGAGCAGGAGGTTTCTGGTGTCGAGCAGGGCGAACATCGGGAAGGCGTAGCAGAACACGAAGATCGCGCCGAACAGGTAGACTTTTGCATGCCCGACGCGGTCGGCGATGGCGCCCATGATCGGCGTCGTGACGATACCCGTCAGGGTCGCGATCATCACCGCGGTGAGCGAGTCGGTGCGGGTCATGCCGAGCGTGTTGGTCATGTAGCTCAGGCTGAAGGCGCTCAGTATATAGGCGTTGGCGTTGTGACCGGTCACCGACAGGAAGCCGAAGAGCAGTTCGCGCGGGCTCTTGGAGAGGAGCTCCCCGAGCGGGACCTTCGCCTCATGGCGCTGCTCGGCCGCCTTCTCCATCGCCGCGACATATTCCGGGGTCTCGTCGAGATGCTTGCGGATATAGAGGGCGACGAGGAACAGCAGCGCCGAGACCAGGAAGGGCACGCGCCAGGCCCAGCCGAGCAGGGTCTCTTCAGGCAGATAGGAGACGAGCAGGAAGCTCAGCGTCGCGAGCATGATGCCGACCACCGTCGCGGCCTGGAGATAAGCGGTGTAATAGGCCTTGCGCTCCGGCGGCACGTATTCCGCGACGAGGGTGACCGCGCCGGCATATTCGGCACCGGCGCCGAAGCCCTGCAGCAGGCGCAGGACCACGAGCAGGATCGGCGCCCAGATTCCGGCCTGGGCATAGGTCGGCAGAAGGCCCATCGCCACGGTCGAGGCACCCATCAGGGCGATGGTGAAGATCAGCGCCGGCTTGCGGCCGAAGCGGTCGCCGATATGCGAGATGACGATGCCGCCGAGCGGCCGGCTGAAGAAACCGACGGCGAAGGTCGCGAAGGCGGCGAGCACGCCGGCCGACTCCGAGAATTGCGGGAAGAACAGCTTGTTGATGATCAGGCCGGCCGCTGCGCCGTAGAGCGCGTAGTCGAACCATTCGATCACCGTGCCGATCGTCGCCGCCGTGACGGCGCGCCGGATGTTCGTTTGTTCGGCCGGTGCCGTTCCGGCCGCGATCGCCTGGGACATGGGGTTTCCTCGAAGCTTCGTTGTTTTTGGGATGACGGTCGGCGCCCTCGCGCTCAGGCGATGGCGGCCGGCAAGTGACGATCGAAGCGCGCCGCGCTCTCGGTGAGGCCGGCGACGATGCCGGCGGAGAGTTGGACGCCGTCGCGCAACTGGCGCTCGCGCCGGGCAAGCCCATGGGCGCCCGGCAGCTCGACGTGGTCGAAGCCGGGGCGGGGCTGCGCCGCATGGCAGCGTTCTGCCAGGACCGCGACCTGGCGGTCGAAATTCTCGGTGCCGCCGAAGGCGGCCGGATCCATCACCAGGATGAAGACCGCGGCGCTCCAGCCATCGCCGCCCTCGGCGCGGCCGCGCCCGGCGAGGCAGCCGGTGAGGAGCTCGACGATGAGCCCGATCGAGAAGCCCTTATGGCCGGCCTCCAGCCCGCCGAGCGGCAGGATCGTGCCGGGCGGGTCGGCGGCGATGACGTTCGGATCGGTCGAGGGCCGGCCCTGAGCGTCCATCAGGAAGGGATGCGGCAGGCTTTCGCCGCGCTGGCGGTAGGCGGCGACGCCGCCATTGGTCATCAGGGCTGTCGACATGTCGATCAGGATCGGCGCGTCCGGCGCGGGCGCGCCGAAGGCGATCGGGTTAGAGGTCAACACCGGCGTGACGCCGCCGAAGGGCGCGACGCTGCTGTGGCCGGGATCGGTCAGCGTCAGCAGCATGAGGCAGCCGGCGTCGATCGCCGGTTGGAGATAGGCGCCGAGGCAGGCGGTGTGGTGACTTCGCTGGATGGCGACCGCCCCCAGGCCGAAGCGCCTGGCCCGGGCGATCGCCTCGGCCGTGGCGCGGCGCGCCAGCCAGGGGCCGGGCAGCTTGCGCCCGTCCCAGGTCTGGCAGGCGCCAATATCGTTGAGGATCTCGGGCTCGCCGGCGGCGGTCATGCCCCCGCTCTCGATCTCGCGCAGATAGAGCGGCAGCAAGGCAAGGCCATGCGTCGACTTGCCGAGCAGGTCGCCCTCGACAAGGACCTCGGCCACGTCATTGGCCTTGTCCGGCGGCAGCCCGGCACGCTCCAGCAGGCTGCGCGCCAGTGTTGTGAGCTCGTCGGCGCGATAGCGGGCCGTACCGCGCGCGGAAGGCTGGCTCATGCGAAATCCTCCTGTCGCCCCATGCCCGTCAGGCAACCGGGTCTTCAGATCGTCCAGCCGCCGTCGATGATGTGGGCCTGGCCGGTGGTGTAGGTCGCGCCCGCCAGGTAGACGACGAGATCGGCGATCTCCTGCGGGGTGCCGATGCGTCCGATCGGCTGGCGGGCGACGAAGGCGGCGCGGGTCGCCTCGTAATCGCCCTGCGAACTCAGCCGCTGCTGCAGCGACGGGCTCTCGACCGTGCCGGGGCAGATCGCGTTGCAGCGGATGCCGTGGGCGACATAGTCGGCGGCGATCGACTTGGTCAGGCCAAGCACGGCCGCCTTGGTCACGCCATAGGCGAAGCGGTTCGGCACACCCTTCACGCTGGAGGCGACCGAGGCCATGTTGACGATGCAGCCGGCCTTTCGCGCGAGCATGCCCGGCAGCGCCGCCTTGATCGTGCGCACCATCGCCTTGACGTTGAGGTCGTAGGCGAAATCGAGATCGGCCTCGCTCGCGTCCAGCACCGTGCCGCTCTGGACGATGCCGGCGCAGTTGAAGAGCACATCGACCCGCCCGATCTCCGCGAAAACGGCGGCGACGGCGGCGGCATCGAGCACGTCGAGCCTGCGGCGCTGCAGGTTCGGCCCGGCCTCGATCGCGGCCAGCGCGTCCTCGTTGATGTCGGTTGCCCAGACGATGGCGCCGGCGCGGTCGAAGGCCTCGGCGGTGGCGCGGCCGATGCCCTGCCCGGCGGCGGTGATGACGACGATCTGTCCTGCGAGCGCGCTCATCTCAGGCTCCCGTCCTGAGGGCGGGGGCCGCGCCATGGCTCCTGCGGTGGACGATCGTTCGCTCCAGCGCCTGCCAGTCCCAGTCGATGCCGAGGCCGGGCTGCTCCGAGGGGATCGCCTTGCCGTTCTCGATGCGGATCGGCGAGGCGGTCACGAGGTCGAGCTGCGGAATGTATTCGAGCCAGCGGCTGTTGGGTACGGCGCAGCACAGGCCGAGATGGATCTCCATCAGGAAGTGCGGGCAGACCGGCACGTTGAAGGCTTCGGCCATGTGCGCGACCTTGAGCCAGGGCGTGATGCCGCCGATGCGGCCGACATCGACCTGGACGATCGAGCAGGCGCCCGCCTCGAGATAGTCCTTGAACTGCGAGAGCGAATACATGGACTCGCCGACCGCGATCGGCACCGTGGTCGATTGCGACAGGCGGCGATGGCCACCGACATCGTCGGCATGGATCGGCTCCTCGAACCAGGCGACGTCGAGCTTTTCATAGTGGCGCGCACGCCGGATCGCCTCGTCGAGCGAGAGGCCCTGATTGGCGTCGGTCATGATCTCCCAGCCGAAACCGACCTTGTCCCGCACGGCCGAGAGGCGCTTGACGTCCTCGGCGACATGCGGGCGCCCGACCTTGACCTTGGTGCCGCCGAAGCCGCGTTCCTTAGCCTTGACGGCTTCGTCGACGAGCTCGGCCTCGTCCATGTGGAGCCAGCCTCCCTCGGTGTAGTAGAGGTCGATGGCGTTCTTGGCGCCGCCGGCGAGACGATGCAGCGGCAGGCCGGCCTTGCGGGCGCGCAGGTCCCAGAGCGCGGTATCGATCGCGGCGAGTGCGATCGAGGTGATGGCGCCGACCGTGGTGGCGTGGACGCGATAGAACAGCGTGCGCCAGAGCCCTTCGATCTCCTCGGCATCGCGGCCGATCAGCACGGGCGCGAGATGGTCGTCGATCAGCTTGCAGACCGAGGAGCCGCCGGTGCCGATGGTGTAGCTGTAGCCGGTGCCGGTGACGCCGTCGGCATCGGTGATGCGTACCAGCGGCGTCTCCTGCAGCTCGAAGCTCTGCACGGCGTCGGTGCGCCTGACCTTGGGCTTGAGGTCGGCCTGCAGCACGTCGACGGATACGATCTTGGCCATTCCGGAGGTCCTTGTCGGGGGTGTCAGCGCGCGCCCGGCTGGTCGGCATGCCAGCTGCCGTAGCGGCGCCACGAGGTCGTCAGATGGGCGGCGACGGCCGCCTGCGCGCCGTCCTCGTCGCCGCGCTCGATCGCGTCGAGGATGGCGCGGTGCTCGTCCAGCATCGGGCCGATGTCGTGCGGGATGCGGCTGAACAGGCGGGCGTGATGCAGATGCGGATGCAGGCTGCGGACCGCCTGGGCCAGTATCTCGTTGCCGCTGGCCGCCAGGATCGCCTCATGGAAGGCCTCGTCGGCCTGGCTGGCGCCGACATAGTCCGATGTCTGCCCGTGCAGCGGGACTGCCTCCATGGCTGCGATGCTCTCTCGCATGCGGGCGATGGCATCGGGATCGCGGCTGCGGGCGAGCTGCCTGGCGGCCCAGCCCTCGTTCAGGATGCGGAAGTCGCGCAGCTGCTCGAACCAGTCGCGCGACGGTTCGGGTGCGACGGAGAAGCCGGTGAAGGACGCCGCAGCGACGAGGCCGAGACCCGACAGGCGGGTCAGAGCCTCGCGGATCGGCGAGGAGCTGACCTCGAATTCGCGCGACAGCGCATCGATGTTGAGCTTCTCGCCGGGTGCGTAGTCGCGGTCGAGGATGCGCTCCATCAGCAGCGCCGTCACCTGATCGACCAGCGCGACGCGCGCCAGAACGGGCTTGCGGATCATCCTCTGTCTCCTCCCTGACGATCACTATCGAAGATGAATCATCGATCGTCAATGACCGATCGTGCACGATCTACGAAATGACGATGCGGCCTCGTTTGCGGCGCTCTCTGCGGAGCTGTATTCGTCATGTCGACAAGGGACCGCACATGACCGACAAGACCATGGCCGTGCCGGCCGAGCGCAAGCGGGGCGAGGGCGTCAAGCTCGTCTACGACATCCTGCGCGACGACATCATCGACCTCGTGCTGCCGCCCGGCAGCCCGATCGACGAGATCCAGCTCGCCGAGCGGCTGTCGATGTCGCGCACGCCGATCCGAGAGGCGCTGGTGCGCCTGGCGAGCGAAGGGCTGGTGACGACGCTGCCCAACCGCTCGACGGTGGTGTCGAACATCGACTTCCTCAACCTGCACACCTTTTTCGACGCGATCACGCTGATGTACCGCGTCACCACGCGGCTGGCCGCCGAGTTCCACGTGCCGGCCGATCTCGACGTCATCCGCGCCCGGCAGGCCGCCTTCGCGGCGGCCGTCGCGGCGCAGGACGCGCTCGCCATGATCGCGACCAACCGCGATTTCCATGCCGCGATCGCCGACGCTGGGCGCAATCCCTACTATACCGGGCTGTTCTGCCGCCTGCTCGACGAGGGCCGGCGTATCCTGCGGCTCTATTACTCCTCCTTCGAGGATCGGCTGCCGCAGCGCTATGTGGCGGAACATGAAGAAATGATCGCGGCGATCGCCGCCCGCGACGTCGAGGGCGCCGACCGGCTGGCCAGAGCCCATGCCGACCAGATCGTGCAGCAGATCCAGCAACTGATCGCGCGCGACAGACGCCAGACGCTGGCGCTGTAGCGCGCACTCCAAACCTCGCCTTTTCGCCGCTCCGGAGCCGTCTGTGACGTCCCGGGACGGTGAGTTCTTGCGCCGTGATTTTTCTTGTCGACAAACAAAATACAAAGAGTATTATCATTGTCGATCAAGGCGGCGAGACAGGCCGTCCATGGAACCGCCAGCCCGAGGAGCGCGTGATGAAGGCCCAGATCTTTTCCGGCTGCATGCCGGCGCTGATGACCCCCTGCAAGGACGACCGCAGCCCCGATTTCGAAGCCCTGGTGCGCAAGGGCAAGGAGCTGATCGCCGCCGGCATGTCCGCCGTGGTCTATTGCGGCTCGATGGGCGATTGGCCGCTTTTGACCGACGAACAGCGCATGCAAGGCGTCGAGGCCTTGGTGAAGGCGGGCGTGCCGGTGATCGTCGGCACCGGCGCGGTCAATACCGCCTCCGCCGTCGCCCATGCCGCCCATGCCCAGACAATCGGTGCCAAGGGGCTGATGGTGATCCCGCGCGTGCTCTCGCGCGGTTCGGTCGTCGAGGCGCAGCGCCACCATTTCAAGGCGATCCTCGCGGCCGCGCCGGACTTGCCGGCGGTGATCTACAACAGCCCCTATTACGGCTTCGCCACCCGCGCCGACCTATTCTTCGCGCTGCGGGCCGAGCATCCGAACCTGGTCGGCTTCAAGGAGTTCGGCGGCGCGGCCGACATGCGCTACGCCGCGGAAAACATCACCAGCCGCGACGATGACGTCTCGCTGATGATCGGCGTCGACACCTGCGTCTTTCACGGCTTCGTCAATTGCGGCGCGACCGGCGCGATCACCGGCATCGGCTGCGTGCTGCCCAGGGAGGTGCTGCACCTCGTCAGCCTGAGCCAGGCGGCGGCGAAGGGCGATGTCGAAGCGCGGCGCCTCGCGCTCGAGCTGGAGGCGGCGCTCGCCGTGCTGTCCTCCTTCGACGAGGGGCCGGAGCTCGTCCTCTATTTCAAGCACATGATGGTGCTGAAGGGCGACGCCGAGCACACGCTGCACTTCAACCCGAGCGATATGCTCGGCGAGAGCCAACGCGGCTATGTCGAGGCGCAGCTCAAGCTGTTCGACGCCTGGTACGCGCAGTGGTCGAAGCAGGCAGGTACGCTGAGGCGCGCCGCCTGAGAACTGCCGAGGATAGGCCCTCCCAACGATAGGAGGGCCTATCCATCGGGCCATGGGTGTCGAGCTGCCCGACGTGACGAGTGTCTCAGTTGGGTCGTTAGCGGACCATCGGCCCCGCCAATACGACCTCCAACATCCCATCTTTCGTCCGGACCGCTAAAGTACAGTCTTCTCCCGAAACCTTGAACTCTTCGCCCGTTTCCAGTGCTCGGACGAAACGTGTTTTGATTTCCCGAGTAGGAGAACGATCGACCATGTGACTCACGAAAATCCTGGCAAGGCTGTCCTTGTCCACCTTTTCGCCGGCAGAGGCGCTTAGCACCGCCAGATATCCGGGCACAAACCCGGGCATGGCCACCGAGCTGGTCGATAACGACCGTTCTTTCACGAGGCATTGGATGCCTTCGTCGTCGTAGCGGCACCTCGCCCGATAAGGTTCGAACAGTGCCCGAACCTCGGCAATCGCAGCTTTCGCGTCTCTAACCGCGACCTCGCACGCCGGCGAACGACTGGGGAGCAAACTCAAAGCCAACGCTGACAAGAGGCCGATCAAACGCACCGGGACGTCTCCTAAGAGCGATACAACCGATGGTATGGTGCGCACGTTTGGTCTGCAACGGGTCGTGAGCTGACAGTCCGGCCAGACCCGTGGCTTTCTCGTTGGTCACGCAACCGCGTCGAGCCCCAGCGCCTCCAGCCGGTCCAAGTGATCGATCTCGGCTACTGTCAGGGCAACGCCATCCGCCAGCGAGCCCTCGCGGGCCTTGAAACGCCGCTGCGAGGGCAGGCGCGCGCCCTGGCCGGCGATCGCCTCGAACAGGATCTCGGCGCGGGCGAAGGGATCGCCGGGACGGCCGGCGGCGAAGCGCTCGGGCGAGAACGCCAGGATCAGCTCGCCATGCTGCGGCGCCAGCGTCGTGGTGCCCAGGAAATCGAGCGCGCCCTGGCTGGTCAGGTCGCCGATCATCACGCCGGCCAGCAGTTCGATCATGGTCGAGATCGCCGAGCCCTTGTGTCCGCCAAAGGGCAGCATCGCCCCGGCGAGCGCCGCGGTCGGGTCGGTGGTCGGCTCGCCCTGCGCATCGAGCGCCCAGCCCTCGGGCAGCGGCTTGCCGGCGCGGCGGTAGAGTTCGATCTCGCCGCGCGCCGCGACGCTGGTGGCGAAGTCGAAGACGTAAGGGTACCCGCTTTGGCGTGGCCAGCCGAAGGCGAGCGGGTTGGTGCCGAGCAGGGCGCTGATTCCGCCGGACGGCGCCACCGTCGCGTAGCTCGGGCACATCGCCAGCGCGGCGACGCCCATTTCGGCGAGCACCTCGACCTCCGGCCAGAGCGCCGAGAAATGGGTGCAGTCGTTGATCACCAGAGCCGCGAGGCCGAGCTGCTTGGCTCGCTCGGCGAGGGCGGGGGCTCCGAGCTCGAAGCCGGCGCAGGAGAAGGCGCCGCCTGCGGAAACGCGCAGCACGGCCGAGCCATCGTCATGCAGGGCGGGCTCGGCGTCGGGCGAGACCTTCCCAGCCTTGATGGTGCGCAGGCAGCCTTCGACGCGGTAAACGCCATGCGACTTGCAGCCGTCGCGTTCGCCGGCCGCGATCACGCGCGCGAGCGCCGCCGCATGTCGCGACGACAACCCGCCCTTGCGGAAGATCGCCTCGATCCGGCCCGTCAACGCCTCCATGCTGAGGGTCGTCGTCTCGCTCATGGCGCTGCCTCGCTCTGTCGTTGCAAATCTGTATACATGCTGTATTCAAAAAGCCGACATGACTTCAAGCAGGCTTTGCGCGCCTGAGGAAAGTTCTGAACCATGGCCAGCCACACCTTCTCCTGCATCGACGGCCACACCTGCGGCAATCCGGTCCGCCTGGTCTCGGGCGGCGGGCCGCGCCTCGAAGGCGCGACCATGCTGGAGAAGCGGGCACATTTCCTGCGCGAGTTCGACTGGATCCGTACCGGGCTAATGTTCGAGCCGCGCGGGCACGACATGATGTCGGGCTCGATCCTCTATCCCCCGACGCGGCCCGATTGTGACGTCGCCGTGCTGTTCATCGAGACCTCGGGCTGCCTGCCGATGTGCGGCCACGGCACGATCGGCACGATCACCATGGGGATCGAGAACGGGCTGATCACGCCGCGCGAGCCGGGGAAGCTCTCGATCGATGCGCCGGCCGGCAAGGTCGACATCAGCTATCGCCAGGAGGGCCGCTTCGTCGAGGAGGTCCGCCTCACCAACGTTCCGGGCTTCCTCTATGCGGAAGGCTTGACGGCCGAGGTCGAGGGGCTCGGCGAGATCGTCGTCGACGTCGCCTATGGCGGCAATTTCTATGCGATCGTCGAGCCGCAGAAGAACTTCCGCGATATGGCCGACCACACCGCCGGCGAGCTGGTCGGCTGGTCGCCGAAACTGCGGGCGGCGCTGAACGCGAAATACGAATTCGTCCATCCGGAACACCCGGAGATCCGGGGCCTCTCGCATATCCAGTGGACCGGCAAGGCGACGCAAGGTAGCGCCCATGCCCGCAACGCCGTGTTCTATGGCGAGAAGGCGATCGACCGCTCGCCCTGCGGCACCGGAACCTCGGCGCGGATGGCGCAGCTCGCCGCCAAGGGCAAGCTTAAGGTCGGCGACGAGTTCGTGCACGAATCGATCATCGGCTCGCTGTTCAAGGGCCGGGTCGAGGCGGCGACGACGGTGGCGAATCGCCCAGCGATCATCCCCTCGATCGCCGGCTGGGCCCGCATGACCGGCTACAACACCATCTTCATCGACGACCGCGACCCGTTCGCGCACGGCTTCGTGGTGAAATAGGGCGAGATCGCCGCGACCATGCCTATGCTGGGCATGTCGCTCTACTGAGCAACATCTCTGCTTACCGCCGCAGCGAAGCGCCCTTGGCCACCGCCGCATCGCGGGCGGCGAGGGTGGCGCGCGCCGCTGCCAAGGCCTGGCGAGCCCATTCGCGGACGCCGAACTCAGCGCTGCGTTCGAGATGCGGGACCTCGACGCTGACCGGCAGCTCGGCCGGGAGCTGGCTGAAGATGCCAACGAGGTCGATGCCGCCCTCGCCCGGCAGCAGGCGGGCCTGCCGGGCGGTGTGGATCAGACCTTCGGTCGTGGTGGGGATCTCGGCCGGTGCGTCGCAGAGCTGGGCATAGCTCAGGCGCGCGGTCGGGATCGCGGCGATGTCGGCGAGCGTGGTGCTGGAGCGGCCAGCGTGAAGTGCATCGACCAGAACGCGGCCATTGGGCTGATCGGCGGCGGTGACGATGCGCAGCGCCGTGCGGGCGTCCGGAACCTGCGTCCACGGCATGAATTCGAGGTCGCCACTCAGGCCATACGGCGCCGCCGCGGCGCAGAAGGCGGCGAAGGAGGCTGTGAGACGCGCCTCGTCAGGATCGTCGCCGGCGACCAGCACGGCGCGGGCCTGCAGCGCGCCGCAGACATCAAGGAAGGGCCTGACGGCCTCGACGGAAAAATCGGCGCCGAGCCGGATGATCTCGACATCGAAGACCGGGACGCCGTCGGCGATGGCGCGCCGGGTTTCGGCCAGCAGCGCGGCATCCTCGATCAGCGGGCTGGTGTCGCCGCCCGGCGCTGCCGGGAGGGCGCGCAGGCCGACGGCGTCATAGCCGAGCTCGGCGGCGAGCCGGACCGCATCGGGCGGGCTCAGCGGCACGGTGGTGAGATAGGCCAGCGACATCAGCGGCATGACGGGTATCCCTGTTCGAGTGCGCCGATGCCTGGTTCAATCGTCGGCACACTCTCATCCTTTTTGCGAAGCATGATCTTTTCGGAAAACCGGTTTCCACTTGTCCGGATCATGCTTCAGGCGAGCGGCGAGATCGCGGTCGGCAGCGCGATCGTCGAATACATCTCGCCGGTCAGCCATTCCGGCCCGCCCTTGGGCGGCCAGATGCCCTTCGCGACGGCCTCGGCCCTGACGGCGGCACGCTGGTCGAGGCTGGCGAAGGGCCAGATATGCGTGAAGCGCGGCGGGCCGTCGAGCGCGTACATGGCGATGACGAGCGGGGAGAGCGCGACGCGCGCCGGCACGGCCGCCTGCCAGGCGGCGATCGTCGCCGGCACGCCGCCATGCTTCAGCATATAAGTTCGGATCTCGTAGACCGCGCCGAGCTTGCCGGGCTGCACCGGCGGCAGGAAGGGGAAGGGCGCATAGCTGTCGAAGGCGAGCCTGGCGATGTCCTCGCCGGCTCCGAACGGGTTGCCGCTTGAGAGCAGGCGTTGGCGCTCCGACAAGAGCTCGGTCTCGTCGGCGAAGCTGCGCAACAGGATGACCTGGTTGAGCGTGCCGATCTCGCTCGCCCAGCAGCCGAGCAGGCTGCCCTTCGCCTCCGGTGCCTTCAGTGCGGCGTCGACCGCGGCGACGACCGCGCCAGCCTTGCCGAGGCGGACGGTGAGGGTGGCGATGTCATAGCGCATGGCGGTTCTCCGGGCGCGGGATCAGGAACGGTTGTTGGCGAGCGGGATGCCGCCGGCATGGTGGGCGGCGACGTATCCGAAGGTCATGGCCGGGCCGAGGGTGATGCCGCCGGCGGGATAGCGGCCGGCCATCATGCTCGACATGTCGTTTCCGACCGCATAGAGGCCCGGAATCGGCGCATCGTGGTCATCGAGCACGCGCGCCTGCGCGTCGGTCCTGAGGCCGGCGAAGGTGCCCAGGCTGCCGGGCACGATCCTGACCGCATAGAACGGCCCCGGGCCGAGCGGCGCGACGCACGGGTTCGGCTGCTTGTCGGCCGCGCCCTGGATGCGGTTGTAGGGCGTATCGCCGCGGCCGAATTCGGGGTCGCGGCCCTCGGCGGCGGTGGCGTTGTAGGCGTCGAGGGTGCGGGCCAGCCCGTGGGCATCGATGCCGCAGGCCGACGCAAGCTCGGCGATCGTCGTGCCGCGCTTGAGATAGCCGTTGCTCAGCCAGGGCCGGATCGAGAACGGGCGGGGCCGTACGCGGCCCAGCCCATAGCGGCGCAGGAAGGCGTGATCGCAGATCAGCCAGGCCTCTGCCGGCTCGCCCGCGGGCGTCGCAGCAAAGAGGGCCTGCATCACGTCGTGATAGGAATCGGCCTCGTTGCAGAAGCGCCTGCCGTCCCGGCGCACCATCAGCGCGCCGGGCTTGGCCCGCTCGACCAGATGCGGGAAGCGGCCAGGCTCGCCGCCCGGCTTCGGCACCAGCGAGACCGGGGCCCAGGCGCCGGCGTGCGTGAGGTCCGACCGGACATGTCCCCCGGCGGCCTCGCCGAGCCTGAGGCCGTCGCCGGTATTGCTGCAAGGCGCCGCAGACCAGTGCTCGCGGCCGGTCGGCGCATGCGGGAAGAGCGCCGACTTGCGGGCGAGATCATGCGGGAAGCCGCCGGTGGCGAGCACGACGCCGCGTGTCGCCCGGATTGTCCGGCGTGTGCCCTCGTGCTCGATAACGGCGCCGGCGATGCGCTCGCCGTCGCGCAGCAGTTCCACCGCCGCGGTCTCCTTCAGCAAGGCTATACCGAGATCATCGGCCGATTTGAGCAGGCGCGCGACAAGGGCGTTGCCGTTGACCAGATGCAGGCCGCGGCCATGGCTGGCGCGATCAATGAAGTGGCGCGCCAGCCGGCGCAGGACATGCAGGAAGGAGGGGAGCTTGCGCGTCGCATCGAGGAAATGCTGGAGGTCAGCGCCCGACGCGATGTTCATGCCGAAGGGTGCGATCTCTTCGAGCGGCGGACGCAGGTCCTGCAGGCGCGCGCCGAGCTCGCGCCCGTCATAGGGCTTGGCGCAGAGCGAGCGGCCGCCGGTGCCTGCGCCGGGCACGTTGCCGTGGAAGTCCGGCATCAGGTTGCCGTCGATGAAGTCGACCGCGCTCTCGCGCCGGAAGAACTCGACCATGAGCGGCCCCTGCTCGATCAGCATGGTGACGAAGGCCTCGTCATAGCCTTCGCCGAGCTCGTGGCGCAGATAGGTGCGGATCGTCTCCTCGTCCTCGTCGATGCCGGCGGCGCGGGCGAGCGGGTTACGCGGCAGCCACATCCAGCCGCCGGACCAGGCGGTGGTGCCGCCGAAATGGCGCTCCTTCTCGATCACGACGACATCGAGGCCGAGCACGGCCGCGGTGACGGCGCTCGCCAGCCCGCCGGCACCGGAGCCGATCACCAACAGATCGCAGGAGCTGGGCAGGTCGCTGCTCATCCGGGCATACGCTCCCCGAGCGCATGGCGGATCGCGCACCAGGCGAAGGTGATGGCCGGGCCGATGGTGATGCCGGGGCCGGGATAGGTCCCGCCCATGATCGACTGCGCCTCATTCCCGCAGGCATAAAGCCGGCCGATCGGCCGGTCGCCCTCGCCGAGCACCTGCGCGTTCTCGTCGATGACGAGGCCTGTGGCGGCGCCGATATCGCCGGGCGTCAGCTTGACCGCGTAGAAGGGGGCCGTCGCGATCGGGCCGAGCGTCGGATTGGGCAGGCCGCGCGAGGCGTCGCCGTTGACGCGGTGATAGTCGGTTGTGCCGCGGCCGAACTCGGGATCGACGCCGGTGCGGGCATGGTCGTTCATGCGGGCGATGGTGTCGCCGAGCGCAGCGGGATCGATCGAAAGCCTGCCGGCGAGTTCGGCGATGGTCGCGCCTTCGACGAGATAGCCGTCGGCGAGGAAGGGGTTCAGGTTGCGCGTGCCCATCCTGACCATGCCGAGCCCGTAGCGCCTGAGACCTTCGGCGTCGGTGATGATCCAGCAGGGGATGGTCGGACGCGTCCGGTTCGCCTCGAACATGGCGCGGCTGAACAGATGATAGGAGGTGCATTCGTTGACGAAGCGCCGGCCGGTCTGGTCGACACAGACAGTGCCCGGCTTGCTGCGGTCGAGTACGAAATGCGGGAAGACCGCGGTGCTGCCATCCGGCCTTGTCCGCGTCGAGACGGGCGCCCAATAGGCGTTGTCCCGGCTGCCCTCGCCGAAGCGCGCTCCAAGCTTGAGCGCCAGGTCCTGCATCGCGCCGGTATGGCCGGGGGCGGCCGGGCTGAGCGCCGGCGTCGGTGAGTGCAGCATGGCGCCGCGGCGCTGCGGATGGCGGTTGAAGCCGCCGGCGGCGAGCACGACGGCGAGGCCAGCCGCGATCGCGCGCGTCGCACCGCCCTGCTCGACGACGACGCCGGTGACGCCGTCAGGACCTGTCTGCAATTGCGTGATCGCGGCGTTGAGCAGCACCGTGCCGCCATGCTGCTTCAGCGTCAGCAGCAAGCTGCCGATCAGGGCGTTTCCCATGACGAGGCGGGTGCCACGTTTGCCGCGGAGGCGGTCCAAGCCGTAGCGGCCGAGGATGGCGGCCGCATGCTTGAAGGAGGCCCAGGACGTCCGGAGCTTGAGCAGGTGGCCGATATCGGTCCGGTCGATCATCATGCCGCCGAACAGGGTGAATTCCGGGATCGGCGGGCGGATACGGTGGAGATCGGCGCCGAGCCGGCGGCCATCGAAGGGGATCGGCTCGAGGGCGCGGCCGCGCAGGGTCGAGCCTTCCACATCCGACTCATAGTCGGGATGGGTCGCATAGGGGCGGAAATGCACCGCGGTGCGTTGTTCCAGCGTGGCGATCGCCTGCGGCCCGGCGCGCAGGAAGGCTTCGCGCAGCCGCGCCGAGGAATGGTTGCCGACGACGCCGTCGAGGAAGCGGGCAGCCTTTTCAAATGAATCCCCGGTCGCGACCTTGTCGGCATGGAGCGAGTTCGGGACCCAGGTGGTGGCGGCGGAGAGGGCACTGGTGCCGCCGACGTGCTCGGTGCGCTCGACGACCAGCACCGAGCGGCCCTCGATCGCGGCGAAGACGGCCGCCGCCAGTCCTGCCGCGCCGGAACCGGCGACGATGACGTCGTAGGACGTCTGTTCCGGCAATGCCGCCAGCGTCGTGAACATCACAGAACCTCAGCCGATGCGCTCGCCGGCGAGCAGGAAGTCGACCATGGCGCTCTGCAGCGCCTGGTACATGTCGCTGCCGGTCGAGGTCGGGCAGCCGCGCTTGCGGGCAGCCTCGATCAGCGGCGAGACCACGGGAACCGTGATGACGCAGCCGACAAAGGTTTCGGGCGCAAGCTTGTCGACCTCGACCGGCAGCGGATCACCGGGCTTCATGCCGGCTGGCGAGGCGTTGGCGACGAGCTCGAATCCGGTTGGATCGGCCGAGCCGACGATGACCTTCGTGCCGCCCCGCCCGTCGAGGCGGGCGATCAGCCGGTCGCGGCGCTCGGCGTCGGCATCGTGGATGGCGAGTTCGCTGACTCCGGCATCGACGAGGGCGAGCGCGATCGCCGAGCCGGCGCCGCCGGCGCCGACCAGCAGGGCGCGCTTGCCGGCGGGCTCGCCGCCATTGGCCTTGACCGCGCCGACGAAGCCGAGCCCGTCGACGATGTCGCCATGCCAGGCGCCGTCCTTGCGCCGGCGCATGATGTTGACGGTGCCGAGGAAGTCGCCGCGCTCGGTCGCGCTGGCGCAATGGCGATGGCAGGCGAATTTGTGAGGCACGGTGACGATGATGCCGTCGCAGTTCGGCACATGGTCGAGCGCGATCAGGAAGCCAGCGAGATGCTCCGGCGCGACGCGCACCGGCGCGACGATGCCGTCATGGCCGCGCGCGGCGAAGGCGGCGGTCATGCCGGCCGGCGACTTCACCTGTGCGATCGGCTCGCCGACGATGACATTGAGGCGGGTCGCGCCGGTGATGGTGATGCTCATGGTCATATCCTCCGGCCGCAGCGGTTTTGAGTTGGCCCATTTTCTTCACGCGAACCGGTGTCCACTTCGCTCGAAAATGCTTTAGGCCGCACGAGTGTCCTGGGTTTCGACGACGCCGAGAAGCCGCGCCTGCAAGGCTTCGTCATGCTCCAGCTGGGCGGCGTCGCCGGCGAAGGCGACCTGGCCGTTGACCAGCACATAGGCGCGGTCGACGATCGGCAGCACGAGCTCGGCATGGTGCTCGACGATGACCATGGCAACGCGTCCGCGCAGCTTCACCAGCGCTTCCATGACCTCGTTGACCACGGCCGGGGCCAGGCCCTCGAAGGGCTCGTCGAGCAGGACGAGCTTGCTCGGCACCATCAAGGCTCGGGCGATCGCGACCATCTGGCGCTCGCCGCCGGAGAGGTTCTCGGCCTTGGCGGCCTGGCGCGTCCTGAGGCGCGGGAACAGAGCGAAGGCCTCCTCCAGCGTGATGCCGCCCGGCCGCTGCGCCAGCAAAAGGTTCTCGGTGACGGTGAGGTTGGGGAAGAGCCGGCGCCCCTCCGGCACCAGCGAGATGCCGAGCCGGTTGATCTCGAAGGGCCTGAGCTTGCGCAGGTCCGTGCCGGCGAAGCTGATCGAGCCCGAGTCGAGTGGCAGGCTGCCGGTCAGCGCGCGCAGCGTCGTGGTCTTGCCGACGCCGTTGCGGCCGAGCAGCGCGACAGCCTCGCCCTCGCGGATGGTGAGATCGACCCCGGAGAGAACGGTGCTGCCGCCATAGCCGACGGCGATGCCTTTTGCATCGAGCAGGACCGGGCTCGTCGCGCCCGCGCGGCGCGCCACGGCCGGAGCGGACGCCCGCTCGCCGTCCCGGGCGGCGCCGAGATAGGCGGCGATGACCTCGGGATTGCGGGCGACCTCGGCCGGCTTGCCGTCGGCGATCATCCGGCCCTGATGCAGCACGGAGATGCGGTCCGAGATGGCCAGGACCCGGTCGATGTCGTGCTCGATCAGCAGCACGGCGTGGCGTTGGGCGAGCTTGCGGATGAGGTCGGCGACGACGATGCGGTCGGCTTCGGCCAGGCCGGCCAGCGGCTCGTCGAGCAGCAGCAGCTTGGCCTCGATCGCCAGGGTGACGCCGATCTCGAGCAGGCGCTTGGCGCCATGCGGCAGATCCTGGGCAAGCTCGGCGGCCTGGTCGGCGAGACCGACGGCGTCGAGGATCGACCAGGTTCGCGCGTTGATCGCCTGATCGGCATGGGCATCGCGCAGCAGGCCGCGGGCGCCGATCCGCTGCGCCTGCACGGCGATGCGGACATTCTCGAAGACGCTGAGATTCGGGAAGATCGAGAGGATCTGGAAGGAGCGGCCCATGCCGAGCCGGGCGCGCGCATGCATCGGCAGGCGGGTGACCTCGCTGCCCTCGAAGAAGACCTGGCCGCTGGTGGGCGGCAATACGCCGGTCAGCATGTTGTAGAAGGTGGTCTTGCCGGCGCCGTTGGGGCCGATGATCGAGTGCAGCACGAAGGGCTTGACCTGAAGGTCGATCTCCTTGGCCGTCACGAGGCTGCCGAACTGCTTGGAGAGCTTGCGCGTCTCCAGGATCGGCTTGTCCGGATCCATCGCCTGGGCGGCGCTGACATAGGGCTCGATCAGCGCCGGCCGCGGCGGGATGCTGCCCCGGGTCAGGGTCCAACGCTGCTTGCCGATGAGGCGCTGGGCCAGGCCCTGGATGCCCTCCGGCGAGAGCAGGGCGAACAGGATCAGGATCGGCGCGAAGATCAGCCACCAGTTCTCGGTGATCGCCGAGAGCCGGTTCTCCAGGATGATGAAGGTGATCGCGCCCCAGAGCGGGCCGAGGAAATGGTGGACGCCGCCGAGCACGGTCATCAGCAGCGCGTCGCCCGCATGCTGCCAGCTCAGATTATTGGCGTAGACGCCCTGCAGCAGGAAGGTCAGCAGCGCGCCGGAAAAGCCGACGAAGCCGGCCATCAGCACGAAGGAGCCGAGCCTGAGCAGGTAGACGTTGAAGCCGAGGCTGCGGGCGCGCTGCTCATTGTCGCGCACCGCCTGGAGCGCCCTGCCGAAGGGCGAATGCACCAGCCGCCAGAGCAGGCAGATGCCGGCAACGACGGCGGCCAGCACGAAGAGATGGAAGGAGAGGTCGCTGGGAAAGCTGGCGCGGGCGACGCCCTGCAGGCCGTTCTCGCCGCCGGTGACGGCCGTCCACTTGAAGGCGACCTCGAAGGCGATCTGCGAGCAGGCCAGCGTCAGCAGCGAGAAATAGAGGCCCGTGCGGCGCAGGATCAGCGCGCCGAGCCCGAATGCCAGCACGAGCGAGAACAGCACGGCGAGCACGATGCCGAAGACGTCGTTGCTGATCCGCCCGAGCACGAAGAAGGCGGCGGCATAGCTGGCGCAGCCGAAGAAGACCGAGGCACCGAACGGGACGAGCCCGGTATAGCCGACGAGCAGGTTCACGCCCATGCCGTAGAGCGTGTAGATCGCGATTTGGGTGATCAGGCCGATCGGCGCGCCGAGGCTGAGCCAGAGCAGCGTCAGGCCGGAGAGGACGAGGCTGGCCCAGAGGGCGGGATGCGCAAGGAAGCCGCGGGCGTTCATTCGAAGCGCTCCCACTTTTCACCGAAGAGGCCACGGGGACGCACGAGGAGGATCGCCGCCATCAGCACATACATCGCAGCGCCGGCCCATTCCGGCTGGAACTGGATGGTCATGGCGATGGTGACGCCGACGAGCAGCCCGGCGACGATCGCGCCGGCATAGGAGCCGAGCCCGCCGATCGTGACGATGACGAAGGCCGGCATGATCGCGCTCGCCGCCATGGTCGGCGTCACCGTCCAGAGGGGGGCTGCGAGCAGTCCAGCCAGGCCGGCGAGCAGACAGCCGATGCCGAAGACGAAGCTGAACACCACCGGCAGGTTGATACCGAGCAGGCCGACCATCTCGGCATCGCGCGAGCCGGCCCGGATGATCCGGCCGAAGGGCGTGTAGGTCAGGAAGGCCCAGAAGGCGACGAGAGCGGCGACCGTCACCAGCAGCACGAACATCCGGTATTTGGTCAGCAAGACCGGCCCGTATTCGACGAAGCCGGAGAGGAAGCGCGGCGCGCTGAACGGCAGGGGCGCCCCGCCGAAGATCATGCGCAGCACCGCCTCGAACAGCAGCGCCAGCGCGAAGGTCAGGATCAGGCCGAGCAGCGGCTCCTTGCCGTAGAGATGGCGAATCAGCACGATCTCGACCAGCATGCCGAGCGCGCCGGTGACGAAGGGCGCGAGCAGTGCCGCCCACCAGCCGAATTCGCGCGCCAGCACCAGAGCGACATAGGCGCCGACAGCGAAGAAGGCGCCATGGGCGAAGTTCACGATGCCGAGCAGCCCGAAGATGATCGAGAGCCCGACGGCGATCAGCACATAAAGGAAGCCCAACACCAGGCCGTTCACGGCCTGGGACAGGATCATATCGAGCATGGCAGGCGCTCCTCGAACGGGCGCGGCGAGGGAAGAGGAAGGGACCGGCCGGCGCGTGGCTCGGCCGGTCCTTCATCCGGCTGGACGGAGCGTCAGAGCGCGTCCATCTTGCAGGCGCTTTCGGCCTGCGAGCCGAAGGCCTTGTCGATGTCCCCTTGCGTCTTCGGCAGCTCGGCCTTGATGTCGAAATAGTCCCATTTGTCGGTGATCTTCGGCTTGATGCCGGCGATCAGCAGGCGATTGACCATCTGATGGTCGAAGTCGCGATAGTGGACATCGAGGTCGCCGCGCTTGACCTGCCATTTCTCCAGCGCGGCGACGATCGCCGCCGGCTCGGTCGACTTGGCAGCCTCGATCGCGTCGAGCAGGCTCTTCATGCCGAACCAGCCCATCCACGCCTTGTCGGCGGCGGGGCGGTTGTATTTCTTCTCATAGGCCGCCGCCATCGCCTGCTCTTCCGGCGGATTGTTCGGGTTCTTGTAGTACCAGGTCAGGGTGTAGAGCCCGTCGGCAGCCTCGGGCCCGACGCCCCAGAGGTCGGTATTGCCCACCGAGATCTCGGCGAAGGGGATACGGCCCTTCATGCCGAGCTCGTTCCACTGCTTCAGGAAGGTCGTGAGGTCGCTCGCTGCGACGCCGCCGATGACCACATCGGGCCTGGCGGCGCGGATCTTCAGGATGAAGGAGCTGTAGTCGGGCGTGCCGACCGGCACCTCGTCGGCGCCGACGATGGTGATGCCGTTCGCCTTGGCGTAGGCCTCGAAGGCCCTCTTGATGTCCTGGCCGAAGGCGTAGGCGGCGGTCAGCAGATACCACTTCTTGCCGATCTCGCCGCAATAGGGCGCGAGCGCGCGAACATGCACCTCGACCGGCGGCTGCAGGCGGAAGGTATACTTGTTGCAGGATTTTCCGGTGAGGTCGCCGGTCGCGGCGTTGGCGGCGACATAGGGGATCTTGGCCTTCTTCGCCACGGCCGAGATGCCCAATGCGAAGGAGCTCAGTGCGCCGCCGACCATGCCGACGACCTTGTGCTCGCCGACGAGGCGCTCGGCGTTCTGCTGGGCGCCCTGCGGATTGGGCTCGTCGAGCCAGACGATTTCGGCGGGGCGACCGAGCAGGGTGTTGTTGCGCTGCTCAAGCGCCAGCATGCCGCCTTGGGCGAGGTATTCCGACTGGTCGACGATGCTGCCGGTCTTGGCCCAGATCATGCCGATCTTGATCGGCTCGGCCGCGGCGGCGTGGCCGATATAGGGCATGCCGAGCCGGGCCGAGACGAGCCCGCTCGCGCCAAGCGAGCCGGCGCCGAGGAGCAGGCTCCGGCGCCTGATGGTGGAAATCCGCTGCGGCTTGTCTGAGTCGGTCACGACGTCCCTCCCTGCATTGGCGTTCCCCGGAGGCCTTGCCTGGCTCCGATTGGCTGGCTCCGCGATGCGTGCCGGCGGCGATGCTCTAGCATAAATGGAATAAAATTCCAGTCCTATTTTCAAAAATGGAATCTTGTTCCAGATAACTTGACCGATGATCCCGCCAGCGGGATAAGGAGGCGCAACGCAGGAGGCCGGGGCATGTCGCCATTCTCAATCGGGATCGTCGGGGCCGGAGCAATCGGCCGCCTCCATGCGGACGTGATCGCGGGAACGGATTTCGCCGTGGTCGCCGGCCTCGCCGATCCGACCGAGGCCGGCCGGGCCTTTTGCGAAGAGCGTGGTTTGCGCTGGTTCCCGGATCACCACTCCCTGATCGCCGCGGGTGGTTTGGAGGCGCTGATCGTCGCGACGCCGAACCAGACCCATCTGCCGATCGGGCTCGATGCGATCGCGCAGGGGATTCCCGTGCTGATCGAGAAGCCGGTCGCGGTGACGGTGGCAGAGGGCGAGGAGCTGGCGGCTGCTTCGGCCCGCGCCGGTTTGCCGGTCCTCGTCGGCCATCACCGGCGCTACAACCCGATCATCGCCACGGCGCGCGAGACGGTGCAGAGCGGCGGGCTCGGACGGCTGACCACCGCCACGGTGCTCTACACCTTCTACAAGCACGACGCCTATTTCGATCTGGCCTGGCGGCGCGAGCCCGGCGGCGGGCCGGTTCTGATCAACCTGATCCACGAGATCGACCTGATCCGCTTCATCTGCGGAGAGATCGTCGCGGTCCAGGCCGTCACCTCCGACCGCATCCGCGGCCTGCCGGTCGAGGACACCGCGGCGGTGCTGCTCGAACTCGCGAATGGCGCGCTGGTGACGGTCAGCCTGTCCGACACCGCCGTGGCGCCGTGGAGCTGGGACCTGTCCTCGGGCGAGTTGCCGAACTATCCGGCGCAGCCGGCACCGGTGACCTCGCATTTCCTGTCGGGGACGGAAGGCTCGCTGACGCTGCCCGGGCTCGATCTCTGGCGCTATGACGGCGAGAAGAGCTGGTTCGCGCCGATCTCACGGCAGACGCTGCCGATCACGCGCGAAAGCCCTTATCTGCGTCAGCTGCGTCACCTTCGCGATGTCGTGCGCGACGGCGCCAAGCCGCTGATCGACGCCGCCGATGCGACCCGCACCTTGCGGGCCACACTTGCCGTCCACGAAGCGGCACGCCAGAGACAACGCCAGGAACTCCATGATGGATAGGGCCATGGCGAAGAAGCTCGTCGCTGACACGGAAGAGGCCGAGGCCGATCAGGCTCCGAGCGGGCTGCTCGAGCGGACGCTGGGGGTGATCGAGCTCCTGGCGGCCCATGCGCACGGGCTCCCGCTCTACGAGATCGCCGAGCGGCTGAGCATCCCGCGCAGCGCGACGCATCGTGTCCTGACCAGCCTGGTCGAGCGCGGCTATGTTCGCCAGGAGCGCCATCACGGCATGTACCAGCTCACGGCCAAGATCGCCTCGCTTGCCTTCAGTTTTCTCGCCGGCAGCGGCATCACCGATCTCGCCCAGCCGGTGCTCGACCAGCTGGCGCGCGAGACCGCCGAACTGGTCCGCCTCGCTTTGATCGATGGGCGCGAGCTGATCTGGGTGGCAAAGTCGCAAGGCTCGCCCTTCGGCCTGCGCTATGACCCAGATATGGGCCAGTCGGGCCGGCTCTCCTGCTCGGCCAGCGGCCATGCCTGGCTCTCCTGCCTGCCTGAAGAGGAGGCGCTCGCGATCGTGGAGCGCCAGGGCTACGGCTCGCGCGAGGAGTTCGGCCCGAAGGCGCCGCAGACGCCGGCCGCTTTGCTCAAATATCTGCGCCAGGCCCGCAAACGCGGCTTCAGCATGGTGAGCCAGACCTATTCGCCCTGGATGAGCGCGACGGCGGCGCCGATCCGCAGCGCCCAAAGCGGCGAGGTCATCGGCGCGCTGGTGATCGCCGGGCCGCATATCCGCCTGACCGAGGAGAAGATGCTGATCTTCTCGCCGATGCTGCTCAGTGCCGCGCGGGAACTGTCGCTCGCGCTGGGGGCGAGCCCGACGCTGGTCTCGCATCAGCCGCGGGGCCCCTTCTTCGGCTGAGGCAAGGCTTCACAGGAAGATTTCGCAGGGACGCGTGAGAGAATGCAGCTGGCGGCGCATACCTTCGGTTTCGTCTGGCAGGAGGAGGCGGAGGCGGCGGTTGCGGCGCTGGCCGGCGCCGGTTTCCGCCGGATCCAGCTGATGGCTTCGCCGCCGCATTTCGATCCCTGGCGCGAGGACGAGGCCCGGACCGCGCGGCTGCGCCGGCTCGTCGAAGACCATGCCCTCGAATTGCTGGCTGCGGATCTCGCCAGCAGCGACATCAACCTCGCCAGTGCCGCGCCCGAGGTCGTCGCCTTCTCGGTCGAGGCCTATCGCCGGCTGGCGCTGCGCTGTGCCGAGCTGGGCGCGCGGCATGTCTGCGTCGGCTCCGGGCGGCGCCACGCGCTGCTCGCCAAGGCCAATGATCGGCTGATGCAGAGCTTCCGGCCGGCTTTCCGTCAGGTGGTGGAAGCAGCGCGCCGGGCTGGGGTCGGCGTCATCCTGGAGAACCATCCGCAGGGGCTGCTCGACAGCGCCGCGACGATCACACGCTTCCTCGACGAGGAGGGCTATGACGACATCAAGGTGATCTACGACGTCGCGAATGGTTTCGCGATCGGGGAGGATCCGGCGCAGGGCCTGCGCTTGCTCGCCGGGCGCATCGGCATCGTCCATCTCTCGGACAGCCCTGCCGGCCAGTGGCGGCATGATCCGATCGGCAGCGGCGCCATCGATTTTTCTGCGATCAGGCTGGAGCTCGAGCGGCAGGGCTATGCCGGGCCGGTGGCGCTGGAGATCCTGTCGGAAGCGCCGCTCGCCGGGCTGCTCGATGGGGTGGAGCGGCTGGTGGCGCAGGGCTGGCGCTTCGACGGGGGGCTGCCGAAAGCTGCCTAGCTCGGCGGTCGCGATACAGGCTGCGCGCACGGCACCATCAGCAAATTCATTTGAACGCGGGCGCGACCGCGTCCAGCCCGGCCGGGACCTTGCGACCTTCAGGATCGACCTGCCGCGCCCGCGCAGCATCGCGACGACCAACCTGCCGTCCTGCGCATCCCGCTCGGCGCGGCGATGATCGAGTTCGTGCGGGCCAAGCAGGGCGTCAGCTACATCTCCTTCTACCACTGGGAGGTGCGCAACCCCGAGACGATATATGCCAGCCTCGTCGTGGTGATGGCGCTCGGCGTGCTGCTGACCTACGGCCGGCAATGGCTGCAGCCCGGCTGATGCCCTGGCAGCGCTGAGGCCTCGGCCGGAGGCTCAATCCAGCAACGGGCTGAACTGGTCGAGCGAGGAGCTTCGGGGCGCGCGTCCGGTCGCCCTGCGGCCGGGCATCGGCTCGACATCGTAGCGCTTGGCCATCTTCAGGATATGGGTGTTGAGCGCGGCCAGGGCGCCCGGCAGGTCGTCCTTTTCCAGCTTCTCGACAATGTCGAAATGCTCGGCGCTCGCCTCGTTCTTCACCAATGCTGTCGAGCGATGTGAGCGCAGCGCCGAGACCTTGCTGGAAATCAGGCGATAGGCGCTGATCAGATAGGGGTTGGCGCTGTTCTCGATCGCCACGAGGTGGAACTCGGTGTCGGCATTGGCGCTGCCATAGTGATCGTCGGCCAGGATCGCCTCATGCATCTTGCGGGCGGCAATCGTCATCGCGGCGAGGGTCTCGTCGCGCTTGCGGGCCATCGCCAGGCTCAGCGCCTCCGCTTCGACCATGCGACGGAATTCGCAGAGATTGCCGATGTCCTCCCGCGTCGGCAGGAAGACGAAGCTGCCGCGCTGCGGCCGGATGTCGATCAGGCCCTCCTGCTCCAGCGCCGTCAGCGCCTCATGGACCGGGCTGCGGCTGACCCCGAGCCGGGAGGCGAGCTTGTCCTCCGACAGGGCGTCGCCGAGCTCGACCTCGCCGTCGAGAATGGCCCGGCGCAATCGCTCGGTGACGCGCGCCGTCAACAGCCCTCGTGGCCTTGCATCCACTGTGATGGACCTCCTCGACCCTATCGGATGCCGGCTCGTCCCGAATGAGGCGAGCGGCATCCGCAATCCTGTGGCGTCAGTCAGAAGAGCGGTCTTCCGGCAGGTGGCTTTCTGTCAAGTTGCAAGTGGTCAAGTCGCGAGTGAATCGAGGAATGCCCGCGTCGCCTGTATTCCCCGCTTTGCCTTCTCCGTGAAGCTCAGCCCCGCAACGCTTTCATGCGGGGTCTCGACACTGATCCAGATGCCGCTCGGCAGCTGCGCCATCAGCTCCTTCAGCCAGAGATCGCCTTCCGCCGGCAGCAACCGCGCGCCGCGCGCCTCGGCAATGGCATCCGCATCGCTGGCGGGCTGCGCGGACGGTGCGTCGCAGAGCTGGAGATAGAGCATCAGCTCGCGCGGCAGCGCGGCGACGCTGGCCGGGCTGCCGCCCGAGCGCGACAGGTGCAGCGTGTCCAGCAGGATACCGACATTGTCGCGACCGGAGGCTCGCGCCAGCGCGGCGGCGTCTTCGATCGTCGCAGCAGTGCGCCAGCGCATGAACTCGATCGCCATCTTGATGCCGTGCCGGGCGGCGGCATCGGCGATCCGCCCGAGATTGTCGGCGGCGCGCGATCCCTCGGGGTCTTCCGAGGTGATCTGCATGATCGGCATGCCGAACTCGGCGGCGGTCTCGATCACCGGCAGCCAGGCCTCGACATCGGTCTGCGGCAGCAAGGTGAAGACCTCGCCATCGAAGAAGCTGACGCCGAGATCGGCGGCCACGGTCTTGATCTGCCGGGTCAGGGCCTTGTCGCCGACGATCGGATGGGCGAGCTCGAGGCCATGCGGCGCGATCAGCCTGAGGCCGGCGGCGTCGTATCCGGCCGCGGCGGCGGCCTTCACATGCTCGACCGGCGGGCAGCCAAAGACCGTCAGATAGGCGAGCGACAGGGGGTAAGTCTGGTGCAAGGCGAAATCCTCAATAGGTCGCGCGGCCGCCGGACACATCGAAGACCGCGCCCGTCGAGAACGAGCATTCCTCCGAGGCGAGCCAGCCGACCAGCGCCGCGACCTCTTCAGCCCGGCCGAGGCGGCCCATCGGGATCTTGGCGGTGACGAAGGCCCTGAACTCCGGCGTCAGCTGGTTGAGCATCTCGGTCTCGATCGCCGCCGGCGTCACGCAGTTGACCACGATCGGCGTCGTCGCCAGCTCCTTGCCGATCGACTTGGTCAGGCCGATCACGCCGGCCTTCGAGGCGGAATAGGCGACGGCGTTCGGGTTGCCCTCCTTGCCGGCGATCGAGGCGAGGTTGACGATGCGGCCATAGCCGGTCTTCAGCATCTCGCGCACCGCCGCCTGGCAGCAATGGAAGACGGCATCGAGATTGAGCGCCATGACGAAGCGCCAGCCCTCGGCCGGATACTCCGCAAAGGGGGCGAGCGGGCCGTTATGGCCGGCGCAGGTGACGAGGATGCCGAGCGGGCCGAGATCGGCCACGACCTTCTCGGTCGCGGCAGCGACCGCGGCGGCATCGGTGACGTCGACCTTGTAACCCCTGGCGTTTGGCAGCCTCGCCGCGGCCTGCTCGGCGCGGCCGGCATCGATATCCCAGATCGCGACCCTGTGCCCCTTGGCTGCAAGCCGCTCGGCGATCGGAAAGCCCAACCCGCCCGCTCCGCCGGTCACGATCGCGACTCGAGCCGTCTCCGCTGCCTGCATCTCGCTTCCTCCCCTGTTGGCGAGCCGGAGGATTACCCACTTGACTCATCCAACATACTAACATTCTAGTAGGCTAGTTGTTGAGGAAACGATCCCGTTGTCAAGCCGCCGGTACAGGCCGGCTGATGGCGGGAGGCTCGAGAGACGGACGAGATGGGACTGAAAGGTTCAGCCTTCCTGGCGATCTGGCACGACATTGCCGACGGCCAGCACGGCGAATACATCGAGTGGCACACCCGGGAGCACATGCCGGAGCGCCTTTCCGTACCGGGCTTTCGGACCGGCAAGCGCCTGCACGCGCCGGACGCCGCCCGCTATGTCTTCGGCACGATCTATGCGGGCGATGATCTCGAGGTCTTCCGCTCGCCCGGCTATCTCGCCCGGCTGAACAATCCGACGCCGTGGACGGCGGCGGTGGCGCCCAGCTTCCAGAATTTCCTGCGGGTCGCCTGTGAGCGGGTCGCAAGCGCCGGCAATGGCGATGGCGGCAGCATGGCTACCATCCGCTTCGATTTCGCGCATCCCGGCGCCGAGGCTGCGTTGAGACAGGAGGCGCAGGCGCTCGTCGATGCGATCCTGGCGCTGCCCGGGGTGTCCTGCGTCCATCTCGGCATCGCCCGCTCCGAGGTTTCGGGCGTGCGCACCCGAGAGACCGAATTGCGCAGCGCGATGGCGGAGAAGGCGTTTGACGCGGTGATCCTGGTCGAGGGCTCGCAGCGCGCCGGCCTCGAAGCGGCAGTGCCGGAGATCGAGCGCCTCGCCATCGCGACCGGTATGCTGACCGCGCCGGCGGTGGACCTCTATGAGACCGCCTTCAGCCTGACCAGCGAGGACATGCAGGGTCAGGCTTTGCAAGACGCGAACCGGCAGGTGCGGGCATGACACGCATCCTCGTCACCGGTGGCGGCGGCTTCCTCGGCGCCTGGATCCTGAAGCGCCTCGCCGAGGGCGGCCATGCCGTCAGGATATTCGATCGCTCGACCGAACGGCGGGTGCTGCGCGAGATCGCCGGCGAGCTGGCCGAGCAGGCCGAATGGGTCCAGGGCGACATCACCGAAGCTGCGGCCCTGGTCCGAGCGGCGCGCGACTGCTCCGCCATCATCCATCTCGCAGCCCTGCTGACGCCGGCCTGCAAGGCCGATCCGGTCTTCGGCGCGCAGGTCAACCTGATCGGAACGCTCAACGTCTTCGCGGCGGCCAAGGCGAACGGCATCACGCAGGTCGCCTATGCCAGCAGCGGCGCCGTCTTTGGGCCGGATGACGGCGCAAGGCCGGAGCCGATCACCCATTACGGCGCCTTCAAGCTCGCGACCGAAGGCTGTGCCCGCGCCTATTGGCATGACGACGGCATCGCCAGCGTCGGCCTGCGCCCGACCATCGTCTACGGGCCGGGCCGGGAGATCGGGCTGACCGCCGGGCCGACGCTCGCCTGCCGTGCCGCTGCGGCCGGGCAGCCCTTCACCATCGACTATTCCGGAGCGCAGGACCTGATCTTCGTCGACGATGTCGCCGCGGCCTTCGCGGCGGCCGCGACGAAGCCGATCACCGGCGCACACGCCTTCTCGCTGACCGGCGGTACAGCCGACGTCGCCGATGTCATCGCGGCCATCGAGGCGGACGTGCCGGGGGCACGGATCGGCTTCGACGGGCCGCCGGTGCCGATGGCGGCGAAGATCGCGCCGACCCCGTTCGAGGCGGTCCTGGGGGCGATCCCGCGGACATCGCTGCGCGAGGGCATCACCCGGACGCTGGCGCATTACCGCGCGCTCGTGCCGGCTGCTTGAGCGGGCGGAGGAGAGAAACGCAAGCCGATCAAAGAGATTGCCGTCGCGAAAACGGAGCTAGGCCACCACAAGACCAGCGCGACTGCAGGAACTGGTGACGACACGACAAACCGGAGGAGGAAAATCATGTTGGGCAAGTTTTCGCGCCGTGCCGCGCTCGCGATGGTCGCGGGTCTCGGCCTCATCGGCGCCGCATCCCAGGCGGACGCGCAGACGCTCGAGAAGATCAAGAAGGCCGGCGTCATCCGCATCGGCGTCATGGGCGAGCAGGCGCCCTGGGGCTCGATCGACGCGAGCGGCCAGAACATCGGCTATGACGTCGATGTCGGCCGGCTGATCGGCGAGGAGCTCGGCGTCAAGGTCGAGTTCGTGCCGAACGCTGTCGCTGCCCGTATCCCGAACCTCCTGACCAACAAGGTCGACCTGCAGATGGCGGTGATGGGGATGTATCCCGACCGGGCCAAGGCGGTGCAGTTCTCCAAGCCCTATTCCGGCCTGAAGATCATCCTGCTCTCCAGCAAGAAGAACAAGATCGAGAAGATCGAGGACGCCCGCAACCTGCGCATCGGCGTGCCGCGGGGCGCCGCCCAGGACAAGGCGATCACCACGCTGCTCGGCGACGTCCCGAACATCCGCCGCTTCGACGACGACAGCTCGACCATGCAGGCGCTCGTCTCAGGCCAGGTCGACGCGATCGGCGGCAACACCACCTACAAGATCAATCTCGACAAGGCCGCGCCCGGCAACGACTTCGAGCAGAAACTCGTCTTCAACGAACAGTGGCAGGGCGTCACCACCAAGCTCGGCGATGCCGAGATCAACGCCTGGCTGAACGCGTTCATCGACAAGGCCACGGCCGACGGCCGGCTCGAGAAGATCAGCCAGAAATGGCTGGCGCAGCCGCTGCCGACCTTCCCGGCCGCGGTCGAGGGCGTGCCCTTCACCGTCGCCAAGTAAGGGCGGCTCAGCTCCTATACGCCAGGACAGGCATGGGCGCGGCGGTTCTCGCCGCCGCGCCGGCATCACCGCTGTCGCGGAGGACGGGAATGCGGACGATCTTCATCCTGAACGGGCCGAACCTCAATCTGCTGGGGCAGCGCGAGCCCGAGATCTACGGGCATACGACGCTGGACGAGATCCGCGGCTGGTGCGAGGCCGACGCGGCCGAGCTCGGCCTTGCCGTCGAGTTCCGCCAGTCGAATTTCGAGGGTGAGATCATCGAGGCCATCCACGCGGCCAGGATCAAGGCGGCAGGGATCATCATCAATCCGGCCGGCTACAGCTTCACCTCGATCGCGATCCTGGACGCGCTCAAGATGTTCGAGCGGCCGAAGATCGAGCTGCACATCTCGAATATCCACCAGCGCGAGGCGATCTATCACCATTCGCTGGTTTCGAAGACGGCAACCGCCGTCATCGCCGGCCTCGGTGCCTATGGCTACCGGCTCGCCTTGCGGGCCATGGCGGAGATGACGCGATGACGGGCTCGACGATCAAGACCATCCAGGGCGAGGCCATCCCGGCGCTGGGGCTCGGCACCTTCGAACTGACCGGTCCGGCGGGCGAAGATGCGATCCGGACCGCGATCGACCTCGGCTACCGCCAGATCGACACCGCGATCCGCTATGGCAACGAGGTCGAAGTCGGCCGCGCGATCCGGGGCTCGGGCGTGGCGCGGGGCGAGCTCTTCGTCACCACCAAGATCTGGTTCAACGACCTCCAGCCCGACACGGTCCACCGCCGCGTCGACGAGAGCCTGGAGCGGCTCGGGCTCGACCAGGTCGATCTCCTGCTGATCCATTGGCCGGCAAAGGATGTGCCCCTCGGCGAGACGCTGGCGGCTTTCGCCGAGGAAAAGAGCAAGGGGCGGACCCGGCTGATCGGCGTCAGCAATTTCACGGTCGCGCTGCTCGACGAGGCGCTGGATGTGCACAAGGCGGATCTCTTCTGCAACCAGGTCGAATATCACCCCTTCCTGTCGCAGCAGACCCTGCTCGCCAGGATGCGGCGGGCCGGCATGCTGCTCAACGCCTACCAGCCGATCGCGCGCGGCAAGGTCTTCGGCAACGACGTGCTCAAGGTGCTCGGGCGCAAATACGGCAAGAGCGCCGGGCAGGTCACACTGCGCTGGCTCGTCCAGCAGGACGGGGTCGGCGCGATCCCGCGCTCGGCCCGGCCGGAGAATATGCGCGCCAATCTCGACATCTTCGACTTCGAACTGTCGCCGGACGACATGGCGGCGATCCACGGGCTCGCCAGTGGCCAGCGCTATTCGCGCTTCGACTGGGAACCGGCCTGGGACGACTAAGCAAGAACAGGGGATTGGGGAGGACCGATGACACTCGATTTCAGCGTCGTGACCGGCGCCTGGCAGTCGCTGCTCCTGGGCACAGTCGGAACGCTGTTCCTGGCCTTCTCAGGCATGGCGCTCGCGATGATCATCGGCGTTCTCGGCGTGGTCATCCTGAGGATGCAACTTCGGCTGCCCTCGCTGCTGGTCAACGCCTTCATCGAGATCGTGCGCAACACGCCGTTCCTGGTGCAGATCTTCTTCCTGTTCTTCGCCCTGCCGCTCGCCGGCATCCGCCTCAACCCGACGTTGACGGCGATCCTGGCGCTCGGGGTCAATGGCGGCGCCTATGCGATCGAGATCATCCGCGGCGGCGTCGAGAGCGTGCCCAAGGGGCAGACCGAGGCGGGTCTGGCGCTCGGCCTGCACAAGCACGAGGTCTTTCGGCTGATCGTGCTGAAACCGGCGCTGCGGGCGATCTACCCGTCACTGTCGAGCCAGTTCATCCTGCTGACGCTGACTACGGCGATCTGCACCTCGATCTCGGCCTATGAACTGACCTCGGTCGGCCAGCGCATCGAGGCGGAAACCTTCCGCAGCTTCGAGGTCTATTTCACCCTGACCGGCATCTATCTGGTGATCTCGCTGGTGACGATGTGGCTGCTCGCGGCGATCGGCCGGCGCGCCTTCAGCTATCCGTTGCGTTGAGGAGGGCGGAATGGGCATCCTCGAACTCACCTATCTCCTGCAGGGCCTGCTCTGGACCCTGCTGCTGGCCGCAATCGGCTTTGCCGGCGGCATCGTCTTCGGCGTCATCGTCGCGCTGATGCGGGTCTCGGCATCGCCCTGGCTGCGGATTCCGGCGATCGGCTGGATCGGCCTGTTCCAGGGCACGCCGCTGCTGATGCAGTTGTTCGTCGCCTATTTCGGGCTGCCCCTGCTTGGTTTCGACGTCCCGGCCTGGGCCGCCGTCTCGGTGGCGCTGACGGCGCATGCCTCGGCCTTCCTCGGCGAGATCTGGCGCGGCGCGATCCAGGCGGTGCCGCGCGGCCAGAGCGAGGCCGCCGATGCGCTCGGCCTGCCCGCCCGCAGCCGCATGGTCGACGTGATCATGCCGCAGGCCTTCAAATTGTCCCTGCCGGCGACCGTCGGCTTCCTCGTGCAGCTGCTCAAGGGGACTTCGCTCGCCGCGATCGTCGGCTTCATCGAGCTGACCCGGGCCGGCACGATCGTGTCCAACCAGATCTACAGGCCTTTGCTCGTCTTCGGCGTGGTCGGGGCGATGTATTTCGCGCTGTGCTGGCCGCTCTCGCTCTGGGGGCGCCGGCTCGAGCAGAAGATGGCGGCCGCGACGGCGAAATGAGGGGATGACCGTGACCGAGCCCAACAGCGCCAAAAATGCCACCGCTCCGATGATCGAGATGCGGCATGTCGAGAAGTTCTATGGCCCCTTCCATGCCCTCAAGGACGTCAATCTCACCGTGGCCAAGGGCGAGAAGATCGTGCTCTGCGGCCCTTCGGGCTCGGGCAAGTCGACTCTGATCCGCTGCATCAATCACCTGGAATCGATCAAAAGCGGCGAGATCACCGTCGCCGGCCACCGGCTCAGCGACAGCCAGAAGGCGGTCGACGCGGTGCGCCGCGAGGTCGGCATGGTCTTCCAGCAGTTCAACCTGTTCCCGCACAAGACCGTACTGGAGAACTGCATCCTGGCGCCGATGCGGGTGCGCGGTCTTTCTCGCGCCGAAGCGGAGGCGACGGCTCGGAAGTATCTGGAGCGGGTCCGGATCGGCGACCAGGCGGCGAAATACCCGGCGCAGCTCTCAGGCGGCCAGCAGCAGCGCGTTGCGATCGCGCGGGCGCTGTGCATGGAACCGAAGGCGATGCTGTTCGACGAGCCGACCTCGGCGCTCGACCCGGAGATGGTCAAGGAGGTCCTCGACACCATGGTCTTGCTCGCCCGCGACGGCATGACCATGATCTGCGTGACCCATGAAATGGGCTTCGCCCGGCAGGTGGCGGACCGCGTGATCTTCATGGCCGACGGCGCCATCGTCGAGGAGAACGATCCCGAGAGCTTTTTCCGGGCCCCGGCGCATGCCCGCACCCGTGCCTTCCTCGGCGAGATCCTGCGTCACTGAAGTGGCCTGTGGCGTGAGCGGAAGGCTCAGGCTGCCGGCGCTGGCCTGACCTTGTCCCGCGCCTGCCGCACCAGTGGCGACAGTGCTGATGCGTCCTTTTCGAAGCCGGTGCGGAACTCCTCGCGCATGCGCTTCGTCCAGAACTGGTTGATGTGGTCGGCGATCGAAGCGATGGCCTCGGCCTCGGGATACGACTTGAAGAAATCGCCGATCTGGTTCGCCATGAAGGCGAGCTTGGCCAAATGCTCGCTGGCGTGATCTTGGGTTATCGCCTCGTTGCTCTTCATCTCGATCATCTCGCGACGCTCTCCACGCTCTCGGCGAGGCGCCCGGCGAAGACGGTCGCGGAATCGGCCCGGGCGATGCAGACCAGGGTCAGGCCGAGCGCATTCGCCCGCTCGATCGCCAGCGAGGTCGGTGCCGAGATCGAGACCAGCGCGCCGGCCCCGAAGATCGCTGCCTTCTCGACCATCTCGAAGGAGGCGCGGCTGGTGACCAGCACGAAGCCGTCGCTGGCATCGTGGCCGGCGCGCAGGCGGGCGCCGATCAGCTTGTCCAGGGCGTTGTGCCGGCCGACATCCTCGCGCACCGCCAGGATCGCGCCATCGCGGTCGCACCAGGCGGCGGCATGGACCGAGCGGGTCAGGCGGTGCAGCGGTTGCTGGCGTTCGAGCGCGCCGAGCGCCGCGCCGATCGCCGCAGGCGCGATCGGTATAGCCGTCGCCGCGCGCGCTTCCGCCGTCGGCAGGTCGGCGAGCGCCTCGACGCCGCAGAGGCCGCAGGAGGTCCGGCCCGAGAGGTTGCGGCGGCGGGCGAGGTGTTCGCGGAAGCGGCCGGGCGCCAGCTCGAGGCTGACGACGATGCCGTTCTGCTGCGGGGCGACAGTAATCCCTCTGATCTCGTCGACACTGCGAACGATGCCCTCGGTCAGGCTGAAGCCTGCGACGAAATCCTCCAGGTCGGACGGCGTCGCCATCATCACCGCATAGGGCATGGTGCCGTAGACGATGTTGACGGGCGCTTCGACCGCGACTTCCGCGCTCGCTGCAGCCACTTGATCGTCCGGGCCGAAACGCACGGTCTGGACCTGGACCGCGTGGCTGGCCGGCGGCTGGGCGGGCGGGCTATTCCGCGGCATCGGGCAAGCGCCCCGCAATCAGGCGCAGCGAGACATCCTGTTCGCGATTGCGCTCCTGCCATTCGGAGTAATAGTTCGTCCTGCGGACCTCGACCGCCGTGACCTTGTATTCCGGGCAGTTCGTCGCCCAGTCGGAATAGTCGGTGGTGATGACGTTGGCGCCGGTCGCGGCGTGGTGGAAGGTGGTGTAGACCACGCCCGGCTGCACCCGCTCGGTGATCTCGGCGCGCAGCGAGATGTCGCCGGAGCGACTGGCGAGCGCGACGAGATCGCCGTCCTTGATGCCGCGGCTCTCGGCGTCGAAGGGGTGGATCTCCAGCATGTCCTCGTCGTGCCAGGCCTGGTTCTGCGTCCGCCTGGTCTGCGCGCCGACATTGTATTGCGAGAGGATGCGCCCGGTGGTCAGGATCAGCGGATAGCGCGGGCCGGTGCGCTCCTGCGTCGGCACGTACTCCGTGATCATGAACTTGCCCTTGCCGCGCACGAAGCGGTCGACATGCATCAGGGGCGTGCCGGCCGGGGCCTTGTCGTTGCAGGGCCACTGCACCGAGCCGAGCTTCTCGAGCTTGTCGTAGCTCACCCCCGCGAAGCTCGGCGTCAGCCTGGCGATCTCGTCCATGATCTCGCTGGGGTGGCCATAGGCCATCTCTTAGCCGAGCGCCCGCGAGAGATCGATCGTCACCTGCCATTCCGATTTGCCCGACAGCGGCGCCATCACCTGGCGGACGCGGTTGATGCGGCGCTCGGCATTGGTGAAGGTGCCGTCCTTCTCCAGGAAGGAGGAGCCCGGCAGGAAGACATGGGCGTATTTCGCCGTCTCGTTCAGGAACAGATCCTGGACGACGACGCATTCCATTGCGGCGAGACCCGCGGTGACGTGCTGGGTGTTCGGGTCGGACTGGGCGATGTCCTCGCCCTGGACGTAGAGCCCCTTGAAGCTGCCGCCGACGGCCTCGTCCAACATGTTGGGAATGCGCAGCCCCTGCTCGGCGTCGAGCGGCACCCCCCACATCATCTCGAAGACCTGCCGGGTCGCATCGTCGGCGACGTGGCGATAGCCGGTGAACTCGTGCGGGAAGGAACCCATGTCGCAGGCGCCCTGGACATTGTTCTGCCCGCGCAGCGGATTGATGCCGACGCCGTCTCGGCCGATGTTTCCGGTCGCCATGGCAAGGTTCGCCATCGCCATCACCGTGGTCGAGCCCTGGCTGTGCTCGGTGACTCCGAGGCCATAATAGATCGCGCCGTTGCCGCCGGTGGCGTAGAGCCGCGCCGCGGCGCGGACATCGGCCGCCGGCACGCCGGTGAACTCCTCCGTGGCCTCGGGCGAATTGCGCTCGTCGGCGACGAAACGGGCCCAGAGCTCGAAATCGGCGAGGTCGCAGCGCTCGCGGACGTATGTCTCGGCGATCAGCCCTTCGGTGACCACGACATGGGACATCGCGTTGAGCAGCGCGACATTGGTGCCGGGCTTCAGTTGCAGGTGATGGTCGGCCTTGACGTGCGGCGACTTGACGAGGTCGATGCGGCGCGGGTCGGCGACGATCAGCCTGGCGCCCTGACGCAGGCGCTTCTTCATGCGCGAGGCGAAGACCGGGTGGCCGTCGGTCGGGTTGGCGCCGATGACGATGATGACGTCGGACTTGGCGACCGATTTGAAATCCTGCGTGCCGGCCGAGGTGCCGAGCGTGGTCTTCAGGCCATAGCCGGTCGGCGAATGGCAGACGCGGGCGCAGGTATCGACATTGTTGTTGCGCAAGGCGGCGCGCACCAGCTTCTGGACGAGGAAGACCTCTTCATTGGTGCAGCGCGAGGAGGTGATGGCGCCGACCGACTCGCGGCCGTACTTGGTCTGGATGCGCTTGAGCTCCGAGGCGGCGTAATTGATTGCCTCCTCCCATGAGACCTCGCGCCAGGGATCGGTGATCGCCTCGCGAATCATCGGCCTGGTGATGCGGTCCTTGTGCGTCGCATAGCCCCAGGCGAAGCGGCCCTTGACGCAGCTATGGCCTTCATTCGCCTGGCCGCCCTTGTAGGGCACCATGCGTACGACGCGGTCGCCCTGCATCTCGGCCTTGAACGAGCAGCCGACGCCGCAATAGGCACAGGTCGTGATCTTCGAATGCTCGGGCTGGCCGAGCTCGATCACCTTGTTCTCCATCAGCGTCGCAGTCGGGCAGGCCTGCACGCAGGCGCCGCAGGAGACGCATTCGGAGCCGAGGAAATCGGTCGGGCCCGCGGCGACGCGCGAGTCGAAGCCGCGGCCGGTGATGGTCAGGGCGAAGGTGCCCTGCACCTCGGCGCAAGCGCGCACGCAGCGATTGCAGACGATGCACTTGCTGGGATCATAGGTGAAATAGGGGTTGGAGGTGTCCTTGGGCAGCCAGTTCTCGTTGGCGTAGCCTTCGGAGGTCGCCGGCTTGACGTGGTTTTCGCCGTCATAGCCGTAGCGGACCTCGCGCAGGCCGACCGCGCCGGCCATGTCCTGCAGTTCGCAATCGCCATTGGCCGAGCAGGTCAGGCAGTCGAGCGGATGGTCGGAGATGTAGAGCTCCATCACCCCCTTGCGCAGGGCGGACAGGTTTTCCGACTGGGTCCGGACCTTCATGCCGTCTTCTGCGGGAGTCGTGCATGACGAGGGTGTGCCGCGCCGCCCCTCGATCTCGACCAGGCAGAGTCGGCAGGAGCCGAAGGGTTCGAGCGAATCCGTGGCGCAGAGCTTGGGGATCTTGGTGCCCAGGCTCATCGCCGCCGCCATCACCGAGGTGCCGGCCGGGACCGTGATGCTCTGCCCGTCGATCGTCAGCGTCACCGTCGTCTCCGCGACCCGGATCGGCGTTCCGAAATCGATCTCCTTGATCAGGCTCATCGCTGTCTCCTTACTCGGCCGCCAGCGGCAGCTTCGGAGCCGGCGGGCGGTCGAAATCCTCGAAGAAATGGTTGAGCGCGCTCATCACGGGCATGGGGGTGAGGCCGCCCATGGCGCAGAGCGAGGCGTCGGTCATCAGCTTGTTGAGATCGCGCAGCACGGCGAGGTTCTTCGGCCGCTCGGTTCCGGCGACGATCCTGTCGACAAGTTCGACGCCGCGCGTCGCGCCGATGCGGCAGGGCGTGCACTTGCCGCAGCTTTCCTTCGCGCAGAACTCGAAGGCGAAACGGGCTTGCTTGGCCATGTCGACGCTGTCGTCGAAGACGACGATGCCGCCATGGCCGAGCATCGCCTTGATGCCGGCGAGCGCCTCATAGTCCATCGGGGTGTCGAGCTGCTTCTCGGTCAGGTACGCGCCGAGCGGGCCGCCGACCTGCACGGCGCGGATCGGTCGGCCCGACAGCGTGCCGCCGCCTATATCCTCGATGATCTCGCGCAGCGGGATGCCGAAGGCGAGCTCGATCAGTCCGCCGCGCCTGACGTTGCCGCCGAGCTGCACCGGCAGCGTGCCGCGCGAGCGGCCCATGCCGTAATCGGCGTAGGCCTTGGCGCCGTGGGTCAGGATCCAGGGCACGGCGGCGAAGGAGAGCACGTTGTTGACGATGGTCGGCTGGCCGAACAGGCCCTGCAGCGCCGGGATCGGCGGCTTGGCCCGGACGATGGCGCGCTTGCCTTCCAGGCTCTCCAGCAGCGAGGTCTCCTCGCCGCAGATATAGGCGCCGGCGCCCAGTCTGACCTCGAGTTCGAAGCCCCTGCCGGAGCCGAGGACGGACGGGCCGAGCAGGCCGGCATTGCGCGCCCTCAGGATCGCCCGCTGCAGCACCTTGTGGGCGTGCGGATATTCCGAGCGCAGATAGATGTAGCCCCTGGTCGCACCGACCGCGATCGCGGCGATCGCCATGCCCTCGATCAGCAGGAAGGGATCGCCTTCCATCAGCATCCGGTCGGCGAAGGTACCACTGTCGCCTTCGTCGGCATTGCAGACGATGTATTTCTGCTCCGCCCTGGCGTCGTGGACGGTCTTCCACTTGATCCCGGTCGGGAAGCCGGCGCCGCCGCGACCGCGCAGGCCGGACTCCCGGACTTCCTCGACGATCGCGGCGCCGGTAAGCGAGAGCGCCTTCTCCAGGCCCTTCAGCCCATCATGGGCGCGATAATCGGCGAGCGAGAGCGGGTCGGTGACACCGACCCGGGCGAAGGTCAGGCGCTGCTGGCGCTTCAGCCAGTCGAGCTCCTCCGCCTGGCCGAGGCGCAAGGCGTGCGCGCTGCCGGTCTGGAAGCCGGCCTCGAACAGGCCGATGACGTCTCTGGCCGCGACCGGGCCATAAGCGATCCGCCCCTCTGAGGTCTCGACCTCGACCATTGGCTCAAGCCAGAGCATGCCGCGCGAGCCGTTGCGGATGAGCTCGATGGCGATGCCGCGCGCCTCAGCCTCCTTCGCGATAGCCTGCGCCACGCCTTCCGCACCGACCGAGAGGGCGGCAGCGTCGACGGGCACGAAGATGCGAATCGCCTCGCTCATTGCCGGGCTCCACAGAGCGCCGCGACGCTGTTGGCATCGACCCGGCCGATCAGCTCGCCCTCGACCAGGGCGGAGGGGCCGAGCGCGCAGTTGCCGAGGCAATAGACGGTCTCGACCACCGCGTCCTGGCTGCCGGCGTGAGCATCGACGACGATGCCGTGGTCGCGCGCCAGGTCCTGTACCAGCGTTTCGCAGCCGAGCGCCTGGCACGCTTCGGCCCGGCAGAGCTTGACGATCCGGTGCGGCGGCGGGGCGGTACGGAAGTCGTGATAGAAGGAGATGGTGCCGTGCACATCGGCTCGCGACAGGTTCAGCGCGTCGGCGATCAGCGGCACGGCCTTGGGATCGACATAGCCGAACTCGTCCTGCAGCGCATGCAGGATCGGCAAGGCCGCTCCTTCGAGATGCGAAAGCCCTGCGATGATCAGGCGAGCGCCATCTTCGTCCCAGGCCGGGTGTGCCGCCATGTCTCCTCCATCTTCAGCCCGTTCGGCTCTCGATTGGAGGAAGTGGACCTGAAGCTTGGAACAGGTTCAAATCGTTTGTTCCAACCGTACGATAGATATAACCTATCAAAAATGACGGGCGCGTGGATGGGATCGGATGAACATAGCGCGATCTGGCCGATAAGCATCGATTATCGCGTGTCCTTGCGATGCGCAAAAAGCCTGCGCTGCGCTGCGATAGGGCAGGGCTATCGTACGATCGGCCGCCTCGGGAGCGCGGCCTCGGCGACCGGGCGCGTCATCATCAGCAGGTTGCGCGCCAGCGGTGCGAAAGGCTGCCGGTCGGCGACGATGAGGCCGATCGTGCGCTGCGCGGCGGGCTCGACCAAAGGCAGCGCCTTGGTGCCGATCGGCACGCCGAAGAATTCGAGCAGCTGGATCGAGACGATGCTGGAAACGCCCTGGATGCCGGCATGGGAGCAGAGGTTGAAGATCGAATTGGTCTCGATCGCCGGCCGCGGCGCCGCCCCGACCGAGCGGAAGATGCCGTCGATGATGCGCCGGTTCTGCATGTCGGTGGTGAGCAGGCAGAGCTTGAGTTCGGCGGCTTCCGCCCAGGTGATGGTGTCACGTTGGCCGAATTCGCCGTCCTCGCGCGTCAGCAGCACGTAGGATTCCAGATAGATCGGCTTGGAGATCACCCGGTCGAGCGGTTCGTTGTCGAGATAGGTCAGGCCGACATCGAGCTCGAAATCGTCGATGCGCTGCTGGATCTCGGCCGAGGTCAGCGACAGCACCGTGAGCGACACCTCGGGATAGCGCGAGGAGAACGGCGCGGTGATGTGCGCGATCATGGGCAGGGCGGTCGGGATCGCGCCGAGCCGGATGCGGCCGCTGATGCCCTCGCGCAGCTCCGCGATCGACTCCTTCATCATGTCGGCCTCGGCGAGGATGCGCCGGGCATGGGCGAGCACCGCCTCGCCCTCCTTGGTCAGCCCTTGGAAGCGCCGGCCGCGTTCGACGATCAGCACGCCGAGCTCTTCCTCGAGCTGGACGATCGCGGCCGAGAGCGTCGGTTGCGAGACATGGCAGGCCTCGGCCGCCTTGCGGAAGTGTTTTTCACGCGCGAGCGCGTCGAGATAGACGAGCTGGCGGATGATCATGGCCGCATCTCAGGCGTTTCCGTGGACAGGCGCCGGCTCCGGCTCGACTCTCGCTCCATGTGGCGCGCTGCGCGCAGTCTTCCCAGATTTCCGGGATTTCCGATAGGCACGACGAAAAGGGGCCGCTGTTGCGGCCCCTTTCCAGTGCATGCCCCGGCGCTCAGTTGTGATGCGGCAAGACGCCGGCACCGCGGCCCGGCTGGCTTTCCACGTCCTTGAAGTGCTCGTGATAGGCGAGGTACTGCGCCTGCTCGGCAAGAGCTCGCTGGTTCTGGGCCTGCTCGTGCACGATGCTCTCGGCCCCGAGCTCGGTGGCATAGGCCATGGAGCTTGCTCCCGAAAGCAGAAGCGCCGCCGCGAGGGCGACAATCTTGCGCGAAAGCATGGCAATCTCCTGTGTGATCGAGTCGCCCGTGGGATGAGCTAGTCACCGTCCGGCGGTTTCCAACGGCCCTGCGACACGTAAGGGCTCACATTCCCGTTACGCTCTCAAAGTTGGCTTCGGGCCATGCTTGGCAGGCGCATCTCGCAGGCCACCGCCCTCGGCCTGACCTACTCCGCCGCCATCGGCGCCGCTCGCGTGGCCATACCCTTGAAGAGGGGGGCGAGCTGCGGTTCTGACGCGGCTCGTCGCCCGAGATCAATGCTCGGGCTGCCACGGCTCCATACGCAGGACGCTGCCACCCAGCCGGGCAAAGGCGCGCTGGCGACAGGAGAAGACGATGACCTGCTGGGCACTGGCCTGGCGATGCAGCGCGTCGAACATCTTCTCGATGCGATCGTCGTCGGAATAGACCAGCGCGTCGTCGAGGATGACGGGCGTCGGCTGGCCGCCCTTGGCGAGCAGCCGGGCGAAGGCCAGCCGCGTCAGGATTGCGAGCTGTTCGCGCATGCCGCCGCTGAGGACGCCGACCTGCTCGTCGAGGCCGTTGCGCAGCACCGAGCGGGGCAGCAGCGTGTCCTCGTCGAAGGTGACGCTGGCATCGTCGAACAGCAGGCCGAGGAGCGGGCGCAGCTCCTGCAGCACCGGCGCGAAATAATGGTCGCGCGCCTGCGAGCGCGCGGCTTCGAGCGCACCGCGCAGCCGGGTCAGGATAGCGACCTCGCGGGCGAGCACGGCAGTGCGCCGCTGCGCCTGCGCGAGCCTGTCGCGGGTTTCCTGCCAGGCCTCCTCGATCGCGGTCTCAGTGCGGGTCTGGATGCGGCCATCGAGGCCCGCCGCCTCCTCGCGCAGGCGGGTGATCTCCTCGCGCGCCGCGTCCATGACCGTGCGCAGGCGCAGCTGGCGGGCTTCTGCTGCCGCAAGGTCGATCCTGCGCGCCGCGAGCTCCTCGACCTGCCGCTGCGTTGCCTGCCAGGCGAGGTCCGTCTCGGCATGCTCCGCGGCAAGGCGCTCCTCGCGCCCGCGCCATTGCGTCTCCGGACCCAGGCTCTCGGCGAGCGCGGCACGGGCGGAGGACAATCCGGCGGCATGGCGTTCCGCCTCGACCAGAGCGGAGGCCGAGGTCTCGGTCCGGGCCTGCGCGGCTCGGGCCGCCTCGCGCATGGCGCCGACGCGCGCTTCGACGGTCCCAAGCTGCCGGCGTGCCGCGTCCAGATCAGCGGGCACTTCGTCCGCGCTGGCCGCTTCGGCCTCCAGGCGCGCGATCTGTTCCTGCAAGGCTGCGAGCCCGCCGGGCGCGAACAGCTGGAGGCGCCGGCGCGCCAGGTCGAGATCGGCCTTGAGGTCGCGCGCCTGCACCTCGCGCTGACGCGCTGCGGCGAGACTGTCGAGCTGAAGCTCATCGAGCAGTGTTTTCCGCTTGGCCTTCGCGCGGGCGAGGCTGCGGTCAACTTCCTCGGCTTGCGGCGCCGTCACGGTCAGGAGGCCGATCGCGGGGATCTCGATCTGCGTCGTGCCGGCAAGTGGCCGCTCCTCGGCCTGCGCCAGCACCACGCCCGCGATCGAGATTCTGCCTTCGGCGCCGGCGGCGTAGTCGATGCGCAGATGCGGTGCCCGCGCCTCGGCCCTGGCCTGCAACTGCAGGAGCTGGCCGTCGATCTCTTCCAGCTCGGCGATCTTGCCGGCAGGCAGGATGAGACTTTTGAGGGTCGCCTCCATCCGCTCGATCTGCTCGCGGGTCGCCTGCGCCTCGCGCTCGCTGTCGCGGGCCGTGGCCAGCCGGCGCGCCGCCTCCTGCGCGCGCAAGGCCCGCTCCAGGCGGGCGAGCAGGTCGCGCTGCTCGCGCTCCTCGCGTTCGGCGCTCTCGACCGCAGTCGCCGCCTCGCGCACGACGCCGGCGGCACCCTGATGGCGGGCGCGGGCGGCGTCACGCTCCTGCGCGGCGCCGGCTTCGGCGTCGCGAAGGCTGGCAAAGCGGGCGAGCGCCTGCCGAAAGCCGCTCAGGGCCTGCTCGGCAGAGACGCGCCGGTTCAGCGCCAGCGCGGCCTTGCTTTCAGCCGCCTTCAGCGATTCAGCCTGGGCCTTGGCGGCGGACAGCTCCGCCTCGGCCTCCGCGAGCGCAGCCTGGCGTTCCCGCGCCATCTCGGGCGTGTCGATCTCGGCGAGCCGCTCCCGGATCGTGCGGCGCCGGTCGAGGGCCGCGCGCAGATCGGCGACCTCGGCGCCAAGGCGGCGCTCCTGTTCCGCCAATTGCTCGCTCTCGTCGATGGCGCTGGCGTAGGGACCGCCTGTCTTGGGCCTGCCGGTCGCGGTCACCAGCCGCAGCAGCTCTTCCTCGCAGGCGGCGAGGGCTTCGGTCATGCGCCGCCCGCCGGTCAGCGCCTCGACCTCGCCCTGGACCGAGGTCAGCACGGTTTCCCGTGCGCGCCTCTCCGTCTCGTCCTCGGCCTTGGCGCGCCGCTCGATGCCGGTCACGCCCTGGCGGACCCAGAGCAGGCCGGCCGGCCCGCTGATGCCGCCCTTCACCAGAGCGGAGATGAAGCGCTCGGCTTCGTCCGCCTGCGCGATCAGGCGGCCGCTGTCGCGCTCGCGGACCTGGGCGCGGCGGCCGCCATAGAACTGCTTCGTCAGCCGGAAGGCGCCGTCGGCAGTGGTGAGGTCCGCCTCGACCAGCGGGTTGCCGCCGCTATAGGGCCGCAGCGCCTGGACAGAGCCCGGCGTGCCGGTATGCGGCTGGAAGAACAGCGCGTGCAAAGCGTCGAAGCAGGTCGACTTGCCGTGTTCGTTGGCGGCGCAGAGAACGTTGATGCCGTCGCCGATGTTCTCGATGCGCACGCCGGTGCCGGCGAAGCGGCGCACATTGTGCAGTCGCAGGGCGGTCAGCTTCATCAGGACGCCGTCGCGCAATAGGAGAACAGGCGCATCAGCGCCTCGCGCGCCACCTCGCGCTCACCGGAGGAGCGGCCGTCGTCCCGGCTCTCTGCGAGCAGCATGTCGGCCGCCTGCCGCAAGGCGCCGGCATGGTCGATCCGGTCGAGATCCTCGCTCTCGCATTCCGTGACCAGCTCCTGCGCCTCCAGCTGCAGCAGGGCGAATTCGGGCTCAATCGCCTTGATATCGGCCTCCAGCCGAGCCCGGGCCGGCGGTCGCGTCCGGCCGGTCGCGAGGATGCGAAGAAGTGTCTGGCGCCGCGCAGGACCCGCCGGCAGCAGCGCTGCCAGATGCGCGCCGGGCTCGTCGCCCGCCAGGCAGTCGAGCACGAGCGTGCGCCAGTCGAAGCATCCGGTCTCGATGGGCTCGACCACGGGCTCGGTTCCCGCCGCTGGAATCGTGACCAGCAGGGCACGGCCCGAGGCGTCGTGCTTGAACCGGTCCGGCTCCGGCGCGCCGCTGTACCAGGTGCGCGGTCCGATCCGCATCTGGCCGTGCCAATCGCCGAGGGCGAGATAGTCGAGACCGGCGCGGGTCGCCCGGTCGGGAGCGATGACGTCGCCGGCGCCGCCATCTTCCGAAAAGCTCTGCACGGCGCCGTGGGCGAACCCGATCCTGATCGTGCCCGGCGGGGTCGCTGCCCCGTCCAGCCATTCGGTGAGGTCGCGACCCGGCCGGCGCGTCGTGCAGGGCGCCGGCAGGAGGACGACGTCCTCGGCGAGCCGGACAGGAGCCGGCTCGGTCGCGAGGAAGACGTTGGCGGGCCGCGATGTCGCCAGGCCGGCCCAGAGTGCTTCCGCGGCGAGCGAATCATGATTGCCGGGCAGCAGGATCCAGCGCAGCCCGTCATGCCCTGCCATGGCGGCCAGCGCCTGGCGAAGCACGGCCGGGCTCGGCGTTTCCGTGTCGAACACGTCGCCGGCCAGCAGAATCGTCTCCGCCGCTGCAGTGCGAGCCTGGGCAGCCAGCCGGTCGAGCACGGTGTGGCGGGCCTCGCGCAGCCGCCCGCGCAGCTCGTCCGGCATCGAACCGAACGGCTTGCCGAGATGCAGGTCGGCGCTGTGAAGGAAACGGACCATCCGACGTGGTCTACCTGCCGCTTCCGGCCGTGACCAGATGCCGGCTGCCCGCCTCGCTCTGGACCGGGCCGATCGATGAAGCCGGGAGCTCCATCAGCGAGATCGCGCTCCGCGCCTGCTGAACATCATAGACTTGCACTATACTCTTACCCGGCCGGCTGGGCGAGAGCCGGCGCAGCAAGGAGACGGTGACTGAGGAAGGAGTTCGAAATGGCGCGCCCGACACGATTCGAACGTGTGACCTTTGCCTTCGGAGGGCAACGCTCTATCCAGCTGAGCTACGGGCGCTTTCCGTCGACGCTGGATAGCCGATCCCCGCTGCTTCGGCAATGCGGGAATTTGCGATGATGCGGTTCACGCTGCAGGATCGGTCCCGCACCAGACTCCCACATATCAGGTGACAGCACGGGAGGCCCGCCGATTTGGAGAACGGAGTGGACGGCTTCGAGATCGAGGAGGTCTTCACCGAGAACGGCGACCTCCTCGTGCTCTCTCTGGGGTTCGCGTCGGCGGGCGATCCGCTGGACATCCTGCATATCGCATGTGGCCGGCAGCGCGGCAGCCGTCAGCCGCCGCGGGTCGAAGACCTGCTCTACCTCGAACGCACCGATCAGGATCTGGCCTGCGATGGCCGCGAGGTGATCCGGCTGGCGGCGCGTCTCGACCATGTCGAGCTCGCGCTGAGCGAGGAAGGCGCGCGGCTGCTGCAACTGCCGCGTCTCGTCCAGTTCCGCTTCGACAGCCGTCCCGAGCTGCTTGCGATCGCGCTGGCGCAGCTGAAGGCGATGGCGGCCGCAGGACAGGATTGCATCGTCATCGACGGGCCGGCGTGACCGCCCGTCGGCGCGCGGATCCGCCTCAGGCCTGCTCCTCCTTCGGGCGCGTCGATGGCCGCAGGCGCTCGCGCAGCCCTTGGAAGACCACATAGAGCGCCGGAATCACGAAGATGCCGATGAAGGATGCCGCGAGCATGCCGCCGAAGACGGGCGTGCCGACGTCGCGCCGGGCGAGCTTCGACGGCCCTTCCGCGATCACCAGCGGCAGCAGGCCGAGGATGAAGGCGAAGGAGGTCATCATCACCGGGCGGAAGCGCAGGCGCGCGCCTTCGGTCGCCGCGTGCAGCAGCGGGTGCCCCTTCTCGCGCAGCTCCTTGGCGAACTCGACGATCAGGATGCCGTTCTTGGCGGCGAGGCCGATGAGCACGACGATGCCGATCTGGGCGTAGAGATCGAGCGTCAGCTTCGCCACGACGATCGCGATGAAGGCGCCGAGGACGCCGACCGCGACCGAGAGCAGCACCGGCACGGGGATCGTCCAGCTCTCGTAGAGCGCGACCAGGAAGAGATAGGCAAAGAGCAGCGCGAAGGCGAGGATGATCCCCGTTTGCCCCTCGGCCCGTTTCTCCTGGAAGGAGACGTCGGTCCATTCGCCGCGATAGCCCGGCGACAGGGTCTTGGCCGCGACCGCCTCCATCGCCTTCAGCGCCTGGCCGGAGGAGACGCCCGGGGCGGGCGAGCCCTGCAGCGTCACCGCCAGGCGGTTGTTGTAGCGGATCAGCGCCTGCGGGCCGACCACGACCCTGGCCTCGACGAAGGAGCGCAGCGGCACCATGTCGCCGGACTTGCTGCGGACATTGATGCGGTAGATGTCGTTGACCGAGGCGCGGTCGGTGCCCTCGGCCTGGACCTGGACCTGCCAGGTGCGGCCGAACAGGTTCATGTCGTTGACGTAGTAGCCGCCGAGCGAGGCCTGCAGCGCCTGGAAGACGTCGCTCAGGGCGACGCCGAGGATCTGGACCTTATCGCGGTCGATGTCGAGATAGATCGACGGGGCCGAATCCGAGAAGGTCGAGAACACCCGCCGCAATTGCGGGTCCTGGTTGGCGGCCACCGTCAGGCCGCGCAGCGCCTGGCCGAGCGCCTTGGCGTCGGAGGAGCCCATGTCCATCAGCACGTAGCTGAAGCCGCCGCCGCTGCCGAGGCCGATGATCGGCGGCGGCGCGACCGGGACGACATTGCCGTCGCGCACGCTGCGGAACTTCTGGGCAAGCCGGGCGATGACGGCCGAGGCCGAATCCTCCGGGCTGGTGCGCTGGTCGAACGGCTTCAGGGTCACGACGAAGAAGCCGGCATTGGGCTGGGAGTAATTGTCGATGAAGTTGAGGCCGATGATCGTGGAATAATCGGCGATCGCCCTCTCGGTCTTGAGGATGCCCTCGACCTCGGCGGCGAGCGTCGAGGTGCGGCCGATCGAGGCGCCGTCGGGCAATTGCGCGACGACGAAGAAGGCGCCCTGGTCGTCTTCCGGCAGGAAGCCGGTCGGCGTGACCCGGCCCATGGCGTAGATGCCGGCCCCGAAGGCCGCGGTCAGGGCAAGGCTGATCGCCGAGATGCGCACGAGACGCGCCACGCCGTCGCCGTAGCGGTCGCGCGTCCAGTCGATGCCGCGCATGATGTAGCCGATCGGCCCGCGCCGCGGCCCGTGATGCGGCTTCAGCAGGATGGCGCAGAGCGCCGGCGACAGGGTCAGCGCGTTGATCGCCGAGAGCACCATCGCGACCGCGACGGTGACGGCGAACTGGCGGAAGAGCTCGCCGGAAATGCCGGGAATGAAGGCGACCGGCACGAAGACCGAAAGCAGCACCAGCGTGATCGCGACGATCGGGGCGACGATCTCGCCCATGGCGCGCTTGGTCGCCTCGGCCGGCGAGAGCTCCGGATGCTCCTCCATCACGCGCTCGACATTCTCGATCACGACGATCGCGTCGTCGACGACGATGCCGATGGCGAGGACCACCGCGAGCAGCGAGACGGTGTTGGCGGAATAGCCGATGGCGTTGAGGACGATGAAGGCACCGACCAGGCTCACCGGCACGGCGATGGTCGGGATCAGCGTCGCCCTGAGATTGCCCAGGAAGATGTAGACGACGAGCACGACAAGGACGAAGGCCTCGATCAGCGTTTTCTGGACCTCGTGGATCGTGGCGGTGACGAAGGCGGTCGGGTCGTAGGTGACCTTCCAGGCCAGGCCGTCCGGGAAGGACTTCTCGAGATCGCCGATCGTCTTCTTGACCGATTCGAGGGCGGTGAGGGCGTTGGCGCCGGGCGCCTGGTAGACGCCGATCAGCACGGCCGGGCCGCCGTTCAGGCGGGTGTCGCGGTCGAGATTGGCGGCGCCGAGCTCGAGGCGCGCCACGTCCGAGAGCCGCAGCACGGAGCCGTCGGCATTGGTGCGCAGCACGATCTTGCCGAACTCCTCCGGCGACGTCAGGCGGCCCTTGGTCTGGATATTGAGCTGGAGCTGCTGGTCGTCGGAGATCGGTCGGGCGCCGATGCGACCGACCGCGGCCTGCGCGTTCTGGCCCTGGATGGCGGCGATGATGTCGCCGGTGGTGATGTTGAGGCCGGTCAGGGCGTCGGTGCGGACCCAGGCGCGGATGGCGTAGTCCTGTGCGCCGAAGAGCGATGCGTCGCCGACGCCGGCCGTGGACTTGATCGCGTCGAGCAGGTTGATGGTGACGTAGTTCGAGACGAAGAGCGTGTTGTAATTGCCCTTCGGCGCATAGACGGCGATGACGCCGAGCAGCGCCGAGGACTGCTTCTTGACGACGACGCCGCTGCGCTGGACCTCCTGCGGCAGCTTCGACAGAGCGAGCTGGACGCGGTTGTTGACGTTGACGTTGTTGATGTCGGGGTTGGTGCCGAGCTCGAAGGAGACCTGAAGCGAGTAGCTGCCGTCATTGCCGCTGACGCTCTTCATGTAGAGCATCTTGTCGGTGCCGACGATCTGGGCCTCGATCGGCTGGGCGACGGTCTGCTCGACCACCGCGGCCGAAGCGCCGGGATAGGACGCCCGCACCGAGATCTGCGGCGGCACGATGTCGGGATATTGCGCGACGGGAATCGCGAACAGGGAGATCAGGCCCGCGATCGTGGTGACGAGCGCGATGACGATCGCCAGCCGGGGCCGGTCGACGAAGACGGAGCTCAGCATGAGGTCAGCTCCGGCCGGTCGTCAGGGTCACCGGCGAGGCCAGCACCGGCACGCCGGGCCGGAGGTTCTGCAGGCCCTGGATGACGATCTGCTCGTTGCCGGAAAGGCCCTGGTCGATCGCGATATAGGAGCCGGCCTCGGCCCCGACCTTGACCCGCTTCACCACCGCCTTGCCGTCCTCGACGGCGAAGACATAGGAGCCCTGCTGGTCGGCGATCAGCGCCGATTGCGGCACCAGCACCTTCTCCTCGCTTTGAGGCGCCTGGACGCCGACGCGAACGAGCGTGCCGTCGAGGAGCTTGCCCCCCGGATTAGGCAGAGTGGCGCGGACCAGCACGGTGTCGGTGGAGCGCTCGACGGAGACGTCGACGAAATCGACCCGGCCCTTCTGGTCGTAGGTCGAGCCGTCCGAGAACTTCAGGCTGACGAGCGGGGCGGAGCCGTCCGCCGGCAGGCGGTTCGTCTTCAGCGCCAGGAATTCGCGCTGGCTGACCGGGAAGGTGACATACATCGGGTCGTCGCTGACGATCTGGGCCAGGACGCCGCTGTCGGGTCCGACGACATTGCCCTTGGTCACCTTGGTGCGGCCGATGCGGCCGGCGATCGGCGCCTTGATCTCGGTGTAGCCGAGATTGATCTGAGCGGACTTCAGATTGGCTTCGGCGACGGTCAGGTCCCCCTGCGCGCCTTTTTCCTCGGCGACGCGCTGGTCGCGGATGGCGACCGAGCCGGCATTGGTACGCAGCAGCTCCTCGGCGCGCTGGCGCTGCACCGTGGCGTTCTGGAGCGCGCCCTGGGCCTTCTCGAGCGCGCCCTGTGCCTGCTCGACCGCCGCTTCGAACGGCGCGCGCTCGATGCGGAAGAGCGGAGCCCCCTCGGCGACGGTCGCGCCGTCCTTGAACAGGACCTCTTCGAGATAGCCGGTGACGCGGGCGCGGATGTCGACACGGTTGACCGCCTCGATCCGCCCGACGAAATCGGCGGTCTGGGTGATGGCGCGCTTCTCGGCCATGACGGTGCCGACAGGGATGGCGGTGGGTGCGGGCTGCTGGGCGAGGGCGCCCGTTCCAAGCCCGAAGGCGGCCGCAAGCGCCATGACGGAGAGAGGCAAGGTCGAAGAGATCCGCTTCGTGCGTGCCATCCGGGAACGCTCAGACATCGGCCACTCCTCTTCGCCGTCTCGCTCCGCCACTGTTGTCAGCACCGGGCGCAAACCTATCCCGCGTCGATACTGTGCGTTTTCTGTCAGGAGCGCTACGGTCTTGTTACAACCGGCGGACGCGTTCGGAATGCGTGCCTTGCGACGATGCGAAGGTGCTCACGACACCCTGTCGAAGCTGTCGGCGCGGGCGAGATCCCAGTTGCGACGATAGAAGGCGTGCTCGCACAGCCCGGTCAGCAATTCGCCTGGCTGCAGGAAGACGTGCAGGTCGGAGAACAGGCGGATCTCGGTGGCGCTGACGCGGCGCACCAGATGATGCGGGCCGAGCTCTTCGGGATGGGTCAGGCCGGCCGCCGCCAGCATGTCGGCCAGCGCGTGCAGCGTGTTGGCGTGGAAGCGGTGGACGCGCTGTGCCTTGTCCGGCACGACGAGAGCCCGCTGGCGCACGGCATCCTGCGTCGCGACGCCGGTCGGGCAGCGGTTGGTGTTGCAGGACAGGGACTGGACGCAGCCGAGCGCGAACATGAAGCCGCGGGCGGCGTTGGCCCAGTCGGCGCCGATGGCGAGGACGCTGGCGATATCGAAGGCGCTGACGATGCGCCCGGCGACGCCGACCTTCACCTTGTCGCGCAGGCCGGCACCGACCAGCACATTGTGGACGAAGAGCAGGCCCTCGCGCATCGGCAGGCCGATATGGTCGCTGAACTCGACCGGGGCGGCGCCGGTGCCGCCCTCGGCGCCGTCGACGACGATGAAATCGGGCACGACCCCGCTCTCCAGCATCGCCTTGACGAGCCCCATGAACTCCCAGGGATGGCCCAGGCAGAGCTTGAAGCCGACCGGCTTGCCGCCGGAGAGTTCACGCAGCTGTGCGATGAAGGCCATCATCTCCAGCGGGGTCGCGAAGGCGCTGTGGCTCGCTGGCGAGACGCAGTCTTGCCCGACCGGGACACCGCGCGTCGCCGCGATCTCGGGGGTCACCTTCGGCGCCGGCAGGATGCCGCCATGGCCGGGCTTGGCGCCCTGGCTGAGCTTGATCTCGATCATCTTGACCTGAGGGTCGACGGCCTGTCTTGCGAAGCGCTCGGGATCGAAGCGGCCCTTGTCGTCGCGGCAGCCGAAATAGCCGCTGCCGAGTTCCCAGACGATGTCGCCACCGCCCTCGCGGTGATAGGGGCTGATGCTGCCCTCGCCGGTGTCATGGCTGAAGCGGCCGAGGCGAGCGCCGGTGTTCAGCGCCCGGATGGCATTGGCCGAGAGCGAGCCGAAGCTCATCGCCGAGATGTTGAAGACGGACGCCGAATAGGGCTGCCGGCACTGGTCGTTGCCGATGGTGATGCGAAAGCTCTCGGGATCGGAGACCGGCGCCGGCCGGGTCGAATGGCCGATGAACTCGTAGCCTTCGCGATAGACGTCGAGCAGCGTGCCGAACGGGTGATCGCCGGCGAGGTTCTTGGCGCGGCGATAGACCAGCGAGCGCTGCGACCGCGAGAACGGCGCCGCCTCCTCGTCGGCCTCGAACAGGTATTGGCGCAGCTCTGGCCGGACCAGTTCGGCGAACCAGCGGATATGGCCGATCACTGGATAGTTGCGCCGGATCGCGTGCTCGGTCTGGGAGAGGTCCCAGAGGCCGATCAGCGCCAGCGCCAGGGCCAGCAGGCCGGGCAGCCAGAGCCAGGGATGGCTGAAGGCCAGCGGGATCGCCACGAGCGCGACGAGCATGCAGAGGGTGAGGGTGCTGAAACGGCTCAGTCGCAACGTCATATTCAAGGCCCATCCGAAGGAGGACGCTATCTCCCCGTAGTCTCGAGCCGGTGTAAAGGCATCTTGGCCCGGCGCCGGGACGTGATCCGGGCTCCGGCCTGTCGTCAGCCATGGCCGTAGGCATCGGCGCCGTCTTCGCTCGCTGGCTCCTGCTTGTCGAAGGCTTCGAGCCAGCGCGACAGGCCGGGCAGCGGCGGGCCGGCCCGCAATTGCCGCAAGCTGACACGCACGGTGTGGCGGGCGAATTTGTTTGCCGGCTCGCGGAAGCTCGCGGCGTCGGAGTCGGAGCGGATCGCTGTCACCACCTGTTGCTTCAGCGCCGTCAGCTCCGGGTCGCCGGTCGCGGCGAGGAGCGCCTGGAAACGCTCATGTGCCGCGTCGTCCCAGGGCCGCGGCCGGCCCATCGCATCCTTCAGCGGATGGGCCGGGACGAGATGGGCAAAGGGGACCCAGCCCTCCGGAACCGGCTCGGTCGCCGCATGGGTGCGGCCGCTGCGCAGCAATTGCGGCAGGACATGGGTGTGCGGCCCTTCCGGGCTCTTGCCGTCGGCCGGCGGGATCGGCTGGTAGACCTCGCAGCGGCCTGGACGCGCGATGAAGACGCGATGCGGCCCCTTGGCGACGATCGCGCCCATCGCCGGAATGCCGGCCTCGAACAGGCTCCTGCCGGCGGCGGAGCGCAAGGTCGCGATCAGCGCGGGATCGCCGGTGCGGATGCAGATGTCGACCTGCAGCGTGCCAAGGCCCATGTCGAACAGGATGTCGCCGGTGTCCTGTGGCCGCAGAGCCGCTTCGTCGGGCCCGAGCTCGGTCAGGACGCTGCGCCGGTTCATCGCGCAGCAGGCTTCCGGCAGGCAGAGCGCGACGCGATGGCTCCAGCCCTGGCCGACCGCGGTCTCCGAGGCGACGAGCCTGACCTCAGAGAGATCGTCGAAGCCGATGCCGCCGCGAGCGGTGACGGCGAAGAGCCGGCCCGGCCCGTCGCCGAAATCGACCGGCTCATCGGGATCGCGCAGGAATTCGGCAATGGCGCCGAAGGTGCCGAGAGACCACTGCGTCGTCTGGGTGGCGAGTTCCTGATGGATCAGGCTGGTCACGTCGTCTGCCGTCATCGGCTGGCTTCCTCATTGGTCAGGGCCTGCCAGGGCAGGACGAAATCCTCGCCATCACGCTTGCCGCGCGCGACCGCGATGCCGAAGGCGCGAGCGAGGTAGCCGTCGTCGAGCACCGTGGCCGGCGGCCCATCGGCGAGGATGCGCCCGCTTTCGAGCAGGACGAGCCGGTCGCAGAAGCGCCCGGCCAGCGAAAGATCGTGCAGTACGACGACGACGCCGGTGCCGGCAGCGGCGATGCGCCTGAACAGCGCCATTGCCTCAAGCTGATGGCGCGGGTCGAGCCCGACCAGCGGCTCGTCGGCGAGCAGCATCTCCGCTTCGACCGCCAGTGCCCGCGCCAGCAGCACGCGCATGCGCTCGCCACCCGAGAGGCTACCCAGGCTGCGCTCGCGAAAGGCGCTGGCATCGGCCGCGGCGAAAGCGTTGGCGATCGCGGCGCGATCGGCCTCGGTGAGGTCGGCGAAGGGGCGCCGATGCGGCAGGCGGCCGAGCGCGACGACGGCTTCCGCCCACATCTGCCATTGCACGTTGCCGCCCTGAGCGAGGAAGGCGAGCCGCTGTGCCAGTGCGCGGCGTCCCAGCGTCCTGGCGGGCTTGCCGTCATAAAGGACCGTGCCTGCTGCTGGCGGCAGCAGGTCGGCTAGGATGCGCAGCAAGGTGGTCTTGCCGGCGCCATTGGCGCCGATCAGGCCGACGAGCTTGCCCGGCCGTAGCGCAAGATCGATCCCGGTGAGGATCGGCTTGCCGTCGAAGGCGATCGCGATGCCGTTCGCTTCAATACGCATCACGCCTCCCGCCGCAGGCGCTGGATCAGGCTGAACAGGAAGGGCGCGCCGATCAGCGCGGTTACGACGCCGAGCTTGAGTTCGGGCCGGATCGGCATGAGTCGCAGCGCCGTGTCGGCGGCGAGCAGCAGGATCGCGCCGCCGAAGCCGCTGACCAGCAGGAGCCGGCCGGGCTTGTGGCCGACTAGCGGGCGTAAGAGGTGCGGCACGACGAGCCCGACGAAGCCGATCGCGCCGGTGACGGCGACGGCGCTGCCGACGGCGAGGGCCGCGCCGCCGATCAATCGCACCCGCAGCCAGGTCAGGTCGAAGCCGAGGCTGCGCGCGGTGTCCTCGCCGAGCGTGAGGCCGTCCAGCGCCGGCGCGGACGAGAGCAGCAAGGCCCAGCCGACCAGCATCAGCGGCAGCACCAGCCAGACATGGACCAGGCTGCGATCGGCGAGCGAGCCCATCAGCCAGAACACGATCTCCAGCGCGGCATAGGGGTTGGGCGCGAGATTGAGGGCGAGCGAGGTCATCGCCCCGGCGAAGCTGTTGATGGCGACGCCGGCGAGGATCAGCGTCATCGTGCCGGCGCCGCGGCCATTGAGGGCAAAGAGCAAGAGGACCGCGAGCAGCGCCCCGGCGATGCCGCCAAGCGGCAAAGCGAGCGCGAAGGCTCCCGCAAAGCCGGAATAGAACACGGTGACGGCGCCGAAGGCGGCGGCGCTGGAGATGCCGACGATGCCGGGCTCGGCCAGCGGGTTGCGCAGCAGCCCCTGCATCGCAGCGCCGGCGAGGCCCAGGCTGAAGCCGACCAGCGCGCCGAGGATGGCGCGCGGCAGGCGCAGTTCGACGAGCACGAGCGCGGGCAGGCTCTGCCGGCCGGCGAGCCAGTCGCTGAGCGCGGCGACAAGGTCGAGCCGGGCATAGCCGACGGCGAGAGACAGCGCCGCCATGGCGAGCGTCGCGGCAGCGAGCAGGGCGATGAGCCGCCAATAGGACATCCGTTCGGATGTGGACGATGGCATGGCAGCGCTGCTCATGGGCTTTTCCCAGCTGTCGTCGGCGCGCTTGCGTCGAGCAGCAGTTCGATCGCGTCGATCACCGCCGGGCCGGCGCAGGTCCAGAGCTTCGAGGGCAGGGCGACGAGCTTCAGCCGGTCGCCCAGGCGGGCGAGGACCGGGTGATGCAGGATCTCGTGCGCCAGCGAGGGCGGGCCGTCCGGCGTGGTGTTGAGGATCAGGATATCGGCCTTGCCGAGCGCGACGGTTTCGAGCGCGATCTGGCCGTAACTGTCGATGCCGAGCTCGGCGGCGAGGTTGGTCAGCCCCGCTGCCATCAGGATCTCGTCGACGAGCGAGCCGCGCCCGGTTGTGAAGCCGTTCGGGCGCAGCACGATCGCACGCGGATGCGCCGGGCGAGGGCGATCCGCCAGCGCGGCGAGACGCTTGTCGATCTCCGCGATCAGGGCTTCGCCGTTCTGTTGCTCGCCGAGCAGGTTCGCCATGTCGCGGATCTGCGCGCGCATCTCGGCAAGGTTCCCCGGCACGCCGAATTCGCGGACCTGCACGCCGACGCGCTTCAGCAGCGCGACGGTCGAGCGTGTCGTATAGGCGCCGGCGATCACGAGGTCTGGCTTGTGCGCCAGCACCTCCTCGACCAGCCCGTGATTGGCCGGAATGCTGCGGGCGCGCGCAGCCATGTTGGCGCTGCGCGGGTCCTGCGACAGCCAGGTCACCGAGGCGATGTGTTCCGGCGATGCCAGCCGCAGCACCAGCTCGTCGGTGCACATGTTGAGCGAGACGATGCGCTGCGGCTTCGCGGGGATGTCGTCGGCGTGGGTGGCGGCATTCGCGACCACCAGGCAGAGAATAGCCGCACTCAGACGGAGAACGGTCTGCTGAAGAGTCGTCAGTATGCGATGGCGGCAAGAGTATCCGCGGGGAACCCCTCTCCCGGATGGGATAGGGGTGAGGGACCGCCGCTGATTATTGGCGCGCGACGGCGCCGCTGCGACTTCAATGGGCGAGGGCAGGCCCTCATCCCTGCCCTTCTCCCACACGGGAGAAGGGTTCCCCGCGTTCTTCATCGGACGACCCGCGTCATCTTTCGCCGCAAGGGCGAGCATGACTGCGGAGCTCGACAGCCTCACAGGCTCACCCTGATCCCGCCGAAGGCGCTGAGGCCCGGCACCAGGAAGCCGACCGGGTTCTCGTAGCGCTTGTCGAACAGGTTATCGACGCGGCCGAACACGGTGAGCTTCTCGTCGACCTTGTAGTCGGCGGCGAGGTTGACGATGGCGGCGCCCGGCGCGCGCATCCTGGAGATCGAGAAGTCGCGGTTCCCATCCATGCGCTCGCCGACATAGATCAGCGTCGCCGACAAGGTCAGCTTCTCGATCGGCACCCAGCTCGCGGTGATGCTGGCCTTGTGGCGTGGCCGGCGCAGCAGCTCCTGATGCGCGGTCTCATCCTTGGCGAGGGTGAAGGTGTACTCGGCGCGGACCTTGAACTGCGGCGTCAGTTCCAGCGCCGCGAAGGCCTCGACGCCCTTGGTCGTGGCGCGGCCGATATTCGTATAGGAGGTGCGCGCGGCGTTGGTCAGGATCAGGTTGTCGATGTCGTTGTGGAAGTAGGTCGCACCGACATTCACCTGCCCGTTCACCAGCGGCTGCTCGAAGCCGACATCCCAGCCGCGGCTTTCCTCCGGCTTGAGGTTCGGGTTGCCATAGAAGTTGAAGGCCGGGCGGGAATCGCTGAAGCGTTCGCTCAGCGTCGGCGCCTTGAAGCCGGTGCCGTAGCTCGCCTTCAGCTTGGTGTCGGTGCCTGGCACGATGAAGACCGGTGCGATGCGATAGGTGGTGTGGCCGCCGAACTTGTCGTCGTCATCGTAGCGGATATTGGCGGTGGTGAAGAAGCGGTCGGTCCAGTTCGACTGCAATTCGACGAAGGCGCCCCGGTTTCCGTTCGAGACGGTCTTGTTGGGCGTGTCGAAGCGTTCGTTCTCGTATTGCAGTCCCATCACCAGTGTCTGGCTCCGGGTGAGCTTCAGGTCGCCGCGCCAGTCGTATTTGATGCGCTCGCCGAGGTTCTCGGTCGGCACGTCGAGGATGCCGAAGGCGTTAGGCCGGCGATTGGAGCGATCCTGGTTGCTGTAGGAGACGCCGAAGCGGTTGACGAACTGCCCGCCCAGCGGGTCCCAGACGATCTCGCCGCGGGTGAAGGCCTGGCGATAGTTCTGGCTGGATCGGAAGCTGCTGGGCAGGCTCGGGAAGCCGGAATCGCCGGTGAACAGCAATTGCCCGTCGATATAGCGACCGACCCAGTTGACGCTCAGCGTGTCGGACAGCCTGGCGCCGAGGCGGGCGGAATAGCTCCAGTTGTCATAGGAGTTGGGATTGCGCCGCCGGCCGGCGGGAACCAGGTCCGGTGGTGTCACCGGTGTCGAATCCGCCCGGAAATGGCTGATGCCGAAGGCATAGTCGAAGCGGTCGTCGCCGCCGCTGACCCCGAGGCTCTTGTTGAAGGTGCCATAGGAGCCGGCTTCGACCGAGCCGGTCACCTTGGGCGGCCCCTCGCCGCGCTTGCTGGTGATCGAGATCACGCCGCCCAGCGCATTGGCGCCATAGAGACCGCTCTGCGGGCCGCGCAGCACCTCGATGCGCTCGATGTCGGTGGTCAGCATCTGGCCGAAGTCGAAGGAGCGGTTCGGCGTCGAGGGATCGTTCACCTCGATCCCGTCGATCAGCACCTTGACGTGGTTGGAGTTGGTGCCGCGCATGAAGACCGAGGTGAGCCCGCCCGGCCCGCCGGTCTGGACGATATTGAGGCCGGGGACGGCGGCGAGCGCCTGCGGCAGGGTGCGGCGCTGCTCGCGCTCGATCTCCTTGGCGGTGACGACGGTGACGGAGCTCGCGATCTCCCTTGCCGGGGTCGGAACGCCGGTCGGGCTGATCACGATCTCGTCGAGCGCGATCGGCTTCTCGCCCGACTGCGCCAGCGCGGAAAGCGGCGTTAGCAGGGTCGAGGCGGCGAGCAGGGGGAAGGCAACTGAGAAACGCCCGCTCCTGGCGGGCTTTGGCAAACGGAACACGGGAAACCTCGGCGGTAACGTCAGTGGCACGTCACCGCGAACGAGATGTCCCCACCCGCTCCCGAAACCGGGCGCGCGCAGTTCTACCACCCATCAGCGCACCCCGGCCGATGTGTTCGCGTGTGACCACGGCTGACGGCAGGTCTCCTGGCTCGCGGGTCGCTGCCCTTCGCCGCCTTCCCAGGGCCGAGGTCCCAGTGGCGTATGGCGAAAGGCTCGCCGCTTACAGTTGCGGGGGCAGCCGCAGCATGAGATGGCCAGGCCATCCGCACTGCGTTCCCTTTTGATCCCGTGAGGGAACCGTCACGTTCACGAGTAGGGCGGACGAGCCGCAACGTCAATTCGCTTGCCGCCTTCGCGACGAGGTCGGTTATTCAGCCGCCTTGAGCGGGCGCTTCGGACGCGGTTTGACGGCGGGTTGAGGGGCCTGCGCATAGGGCGCCAGGATCGCCATGATGTCCCGTTCGCGCGGCTTGGCCTCGGCTACCAGCGCGCGCTCCGCCACCGAATCGAGATGACTGTGCATCAGTCTCGTGACTTTTTCGACGTCGCCGGTCGTGAGGGCGTCGATCAGCAGGCGGTGCTCGTTAACGCCGCATTCCGAGGAATGCGGCCGGCTGTACAGCGACAGGATCAGGCAGCAGCGATAGGACAGCTCGCTGACATAGCGGATGAGGATCGGGCTCTCGGTCATCTCTGCGAGCAGGATGTGGAACTCGGTCGCGAGCCGGATCGAGACCGCGTCGGGCCCGCCACGCGCCTCATCCTCGGAGTCGACATGGGCCCGCAGCGTCGCAAGCTGCGCTTTGGTCAGCCGGCCGGCGAGCTGGCGCACGACGAGCCGCTCCAGCTCGATGCGGATGTCGAAGGTGTCGCGCGCCTCCTGCCAGCTCGGCGTCGCCACAACGGCGGAGCGATTGCGGCGCAGTTCGACCAGCCCTTCGGCAGCGAGCTGGGCCAGCGCATGGCGCGCCAGCGTACGGCTGACACCGAAGCGTTCGCCGAGCGCATCCTCGGGCAAGGCCGCGCCGGGCTCGAGCGCGCGCTCGATGATCGCGCGGCGCAGCGCCCGGCAGATCATCCCGGCCTTGTCCGATGCGCCGTTTCCGGCCTCTTCCCGCGCCATTGCCGATACCAGTGGTTGAACGTCCTTCGTCTTAGCGTCTGCGCCTTGCAGTTCGCAATGCAGATTGGGATGCCGGGGAACCGGGCAGCCCCTCTAACGTTCATAAGGCGACCCAATGCGGGCCGGGGGGCTTCGCCATGACAACGACACCGGCTCCGAGCCGAAGGGGGGTCCAGCCAGAGGCGGGCGCCATCGCTGCGGCCGACCTGGCCGGGGCGGACATCGTCAAGGTGGCGGCGGCGCTCGTCTCGGCTGCGGTGATCATCGCAGCACTCTACTACGGGCAGGACATCCTGATCCCGCTCGCTTTCGCCTTCCTGATCGGCTTCGCGCTCAATCCCCCGGTGCTGTGGCTGCGCCGGCGCGGGCTGCCCAAGGTGATCGCGATCGTGGCGGTGATGACCGTCGTGCTCGTCCTGCTCGCCGGCCTCTTCCTCGTGCTGGGAACGCAGGTCCGTTCGCTCGGCGAGCAACTGCCGAGCTATCAATCGACCATCCACAACAAGCTCAACGATCTCAAGGCGCAGTTCAGGGCGCCGGGGATGCTCGATGGCGCGCTCAACGCGATCGCGTCCCTGCAAAAGGAAGTCGAATCGGTGCAGGGCGCCGGTGCTCAGCGGGTCGAGATCGTGCCAGCGCCGGGCACCCAGATGCAGGTCGCGCTGGTCTGGCTCGGCCGTGTGCTCGAACCGCTGGCGACGGCCGGTATCGTCCTCGTCTTCGTGGTGCTGGCACTGCTTGACCGGACCGACCTGCGTGACCGGCTGCTGCGCATCCTTGGCGGCAACCTGCACCGCTCGACCGATGCGATCGAGGATGCCGGCAGGCGGATCAGCCGCTATCTTCTGATGCAGCTCGTGGTGAACACGACCTTCGCCATCCCGCTGGCGCTCGGCCTGTGGCTGATCGGCGTGCCCGGTGCGCTGCTCTGGGGCGTCGTCGCAGCCGTGCTGCGCTTCGTGCCTTATCTTGGCGCGCTGATTTCCGCGGTCTTTCCGCTGGCGCTGGCGTTCGCGGTCGATCCCGGCTGGCACATGGTGCTGTGGACGCTGGCGCTGATCGCGGGGCTCGAGCTCATCAGCAACAATATCGTCGAGCCGATGCTCTACGGCACCAGCACTGGCCTCTCGGCGATCTCGCTGATCGCCGCCGCGACATTCTGGACCGCGCTCTGGGGTCCGGTCGGCCTGATCCTGTCGACGCCGCTGACGGTGTGCCTATTGGTCCTCGGCAAGACCCTGCCGCAATTGCAATTCCTCGACACCCTGCTCGGCTCGGTGCCGGTGCTTAGTCCGACCGAACGCATCTACCAGCGCCTGCTCGCGGGCGATGTCGACGAAGCCATCGAGATCGCCGAAAGCGAGATCGAGACGCTGGCGGTGGTGCCCTTCTATGACGCCGTCGGCGTCGCGGTCCTGCGCCTCGCCAGCGACGATTACGGTCGGCAGGCTACTGCGGCGCACCGGCTGCGCATCGCGGAGGGGATGGAGGCGCTGCTGGAGGAGTTGCGCGAGGCTCATCCCGCCGCGGCTGCCGAGGGCTTGGCCCCCAAGGTGGTCTGCATCGGCGGCAAATGGGAGATCGACGGGATCGCCGCGCAGATGCTGGCCCATGCACTCGATCTCGAAGGCATCCCGGCGCAGGTGCGCAGGATCGCCCATGTCACGACGGGCGCAGTCGCCAGGCTCGATCTCGACGGGGTGCCGATCGTCTGCCTCAACTATTTCAGCGGCGAGCCCGACAATGCCGCCCGGCAGTTCTGCCGGCGCCTGCGGCAGCGCTGGCCGGAGTTGAAGATCGTCGTGGTTCTCTGGACCGTGCCGCCCGAGAGGCTGGCAGGGCAGGCGAGCAAGGGGATCGGTGCAGACGAGATTGCGGCCTCGATCCAGGAGACGATCGGCCGGGTCCAGCGCCTATTGCCAGAGACAGCGAGCGAACCGGCTGTGGCAGCGATGCCGGCCGACGATGCCGAGCGCGTGGCGGCGCTCCAGGGCACGGCGTTTCTCGACGAGGCGCTGCGCGACGATCTCGATGCGATCGCCAAGCGCGCGGCCGATGCCTTCGACGTCGACGTGGCGATGATCTCGGCGATCGATGCCGAGCAGGAGATCGTCATCGGCGGCAGCAGGGAGCTCTCCGGTTTCGGCCGGGACAAGACCGGACGGCCGACCCTGCCACGCCGGGCGGCGATCTGCGACCATGTCGTGGCCAGCGGCGAGACGTTGGTCGTCGCCGATACCGAGCGCGATGCCCGCTTCACCGACAATCCCGTCGCCAAGGCTTGGGGGTTGCGCTTCTACGCCGGGGCACCGCTGCGCTCGTCCGACGGCCATGTGCTGGGAGCGCTCTGCATCCTCGATGCGGAAGCCCGCAATCTCGACCAGCGCGAACGCGAGCTGCTTGAGAAGCTCGCGGCCGATGTCGTCGAGACGATCAGCCGCGCTCGTGCCGGCAGCTCGCGACAGCAGTCCGGCGAGCCGGAAACCGAGGCAAGCGCGACCGTCGCGCAGCAGGTCCCGGACTGATCGCTGCCGCGTGCCTCAGAAGCTGTAGGCCGCCTTCACCTTCAGCAGATGCTGGCTGAAATTAGTGATGTCGAGATCGCCCGGCACGCCCTTGGCCTTTCCGGCAATCTGGACGTTGTAGGCGGCCGAGATGGCGAGCTGCTTGCTCGCCTGCCAGAAGATGCCGGGGCCGGCGAAGGTGGCGTAGCCGGCTTCCTTGCCGAAGCCGAGTTCGTTGTGGCGGCGCTGATGGCGCACTTCGCCGCTGAGATAGAGGCCGTCGAGCACTTGCCAGGCGAGCGAGCCGCCGACCGTGAAGGTCGAGGAGCGCAGATAGGGGCTCGGCCCCGTCCAGGTCAGGTCGTGCGAGAGGTTGAGCGCGGCGTAGAGCTTGCCGGGGACGAGCGTCTTGTCGGCGAAAATGCGCAGGCCGGTGTTGTAGGTGGTGAAGTTGCCTGCGCCGGTCGGATCGGTGCGGTTGAAGCTGGGATCGACGATGACGGTGAGGCCGATGCCGTGCAGGTCGCGGCCGAGCAGGCGGTATTTCATCTCGACGCCGGCACCGGCGCTGCGGCTGTCGGCCTTGGCGCCGGCGATGGTGGCGTCGGTGTACCCGCCGAGGAGGTAGGGGCCGACCTCGAAGCAGGGGAAGAGCCCGTAGGAGCCCTGCAGCTGCAGGCCATGCGCGGCCTGGCGGCCGTCGCGGACGCCGAAGCCGCCATTATAGGTCAGGCTGGCGCCGAAGGAGCCGACCTCGGCGACATCCGAGCCGGTGGTGAAGCCGAAGGCATCGGTCGGGATGCCCTCGCTCTCGCTGCAGGCCGAGAGCACCGGCGGCGCGGCCGGGGCGCCCTTGCGCGAGGGCAGGTCGGCCGCGAAGGCGGGCGAGAACAGGCTCGCAGCGGCGAGAGCGACGACGGCGGGCTTCAGCATGGCTGGCGATCCTGTTGACGAACCCACTGTCGAGTAAATGCGAATGAGTCGCAATATGCACTCTTCGGTGACTGCGCTATACCGGCGTATTGTTGCTGCAATGCAACAGGCGCTGGCGGCTCAGCCTGGGACGCCCACTGTGCGCAGCCGTGCGAACGCCACCGGCGCGATCTCCGCCAGAGCTGCGATGGGCTTCCAGGCGGCGGCATGGACTTCCTCTTCCTGGGCGATCAGCGGCAGGGCGGGATCGGCGACGAAGAGATATTGCAGGTCGTGATGGATATGCGGCGGCTCGCTGCGGCGCGGATTGCCCGGCACCTCATGGCTGTCGATGGCGAAGGGCAGATCGCCGTCGCGATGCCAGGAATGCAGGACGGCAGCGGCGACGCCGGTCTCCTCCACCGCCTCGCGCAGTGCCGAGTCGTGGAAGCTCGCGGCCGGCTCGTAATGGCCGCCGGGCTGGAGCCAGCGGCCGATCACGACATGGTCGATCAGCAGCACCTGCGCATGGTCGGGCGAGAGCACGAAGGCGCTGGTGGTGACATGGCCCGGCATGGTCTCGCGCCGGTCGAGGATATGGCGCTCGGAGATCTGCCAACGCAGCAGTGCCAGCCGTTCGCGCGGGCCTGCGACCTCGGCGAGATAGCGGGAGACGGTCGAATCGAGGCGCGCAAGGAAGCTCATGGCCATGCGCATCGCATGTCCCGGGCCAGCCGGAAAGGCTGCATTCCGATCAGGGCAGCTTCAGCCGGTATTCCTCGAAGCCGCCGTTCTTCACGCTGTCATAGCCGACGAGGACGCGCAGTTCGCCGCGCTCCTGGGCCAGCACGGCGAGCGCCTCCGCCTTGCCGTCCTTGCGCCGGGGCAGCTGGCCGAGCTCGCTGGCGCCGGCTGAGTCAGCGGGGTCGAGCAGCATGATCGCATAGGGTACGTCCTGCTCCTGCGCCGGGCCGACCAGGACGAGCAGGCGGCCATCGGCGAGCGGGGCGAGATCGCGCACGCCGCGGTGAGCTCCGGCGGCAAAGGCGAGGAGCTGCGGCTTGCTCGTTCCCGGCTCGCTGCCCGGCTTGAACAGTTCGGCGACGCTGCCGCCGACGAGGAAGGCGCGCCCGCCAAGTGCTGGCGCGCGCAGGCCGAGCCAGAGCCGGTCGCCGACCACCGCGAGGCCTTCGATGTTGAGCCCGTTGCTCGTCTCGTCGAGCGCCTTGCCGACGAAGGGGGCGACCTCGTCGGCCGCGCCGAGCAGATCGGCGACGCGCCAGCTCAGCTCGGGCGTGCCCGCCTCGCCGTTGCCGGCAGCGATCCGGGCCAGCAGGAAGGATGAAGGCCGGTATTCGCCGCTGCGCCGCGAGCAGCCATGCGAGCCGACGACATAGAAATGGCGGTCGGCAAAGGCGACGCCCTCGCCGTCGAAATCCTCGAAATCGCCCTGCTGCGGGCAGCCGATCGTCGGCTGGCGCCCGCTTGCGCCGGCGGGGGCGCTATCCTTGATCAACGGCAGGCTCGGGCCTGGGACGATCCCGCCCTGCTTCAGCGTCGCGAACTGGGCGGCCTTGTTCTCGTCATTGATCACGAGGCAGCGATAGTCGCCGCCGGCAGGCGGGCGGCAGGCGATGCCGCTGATGTCCTTGGCGGCCTTGCGCGGCTTCTTGCCGGCGAAGTCGGAGGTGGCCTCGACCTTGCGCTCGGGCTTCAGAGCCTCGGCGCGAGCGGCATCGGTTGCGAAGAGGCCGAGCGCGAAGGCGGACAGGATCACGAGCCGCATGGTCTTGCTCCGATGGAAAGAGCGGAAATAGGGGGGACAGGGGCGGTTGCAAAGGCCGGAGCGTCAATTCTTGCGCCGGGCGAGGACGGCTGATTGGAGGAGCGATTTTCGCCTTTCGAGATGAGCGCGCGGTCAGTTCCGCTGCCCACGTCCAAGCGCTGTCCCCACCCGAGGCGATCCCGCAGGCGTTGTACCGATTGAGCGGCCGCGAGGCTTGGCAGGCGCGTGCGCTGCTCGCTATCGTGGGGAATGGGCCAGGAAGCGGCAGGCGAGGATGCTCGAGCCGCTATCTTCCGCGCTTGTAGTCGAACGAGGTGGCGGTGGCGAATGTCGAGCCCGGCGGCAGCTCATTCTTCGGCAGGGCGCCTTGGCTGCTTCTCATGCTGTCGGCCGGGCTCGCCGCCTATTTCGGGCTGTCTTCGCTGCTGCTGCCGTTCTTCGGGGCGCCGGACCTCTACACGGGAATCGAGCGCTGGATCGTTCCGGCAGCAGGCGCGCTCCAGCTCGCAGCCGCTGCGGTGGCCTTCATGTTCATCGCCCGGCGCGATCTGCGCGGCGCAACCCTCGCCGTGGCCGCGTGCTGGATGCTGGGGTGCCTGGGGGCTCTGCCAGCCGTCATCTGCAGCGGGTTCGACGTCAACGCCGAACCGCGGCTCACATTGGCCTACTTCCTCGCATTGCCCGTGATCGCGGTCTCGGCCGCGGCGCTGGCGTGGGGGAACCGCCATCCGATCCTGGCCGCCTTCATCGTGACCGCGCCGACATTGGCCGGCCTCCTGTTCACCATCGCCTTCGCGATCATGATCGCGCTGCACGGCTTTTGAACCGCGACGCCGGCTCCGCTTGCGCGCATGACCGGACCTCCGCAGCAGATTGAACAACTGCGCGGAGGCCCGCCGTCATCACGGCCAGACAGGTGCGCCGTCCAGCCCCGCGGTTTCCGGCAGGCCGCAGATCAGGTTCGCATTCTGCACCGCCTGGCCGGCCGCCCCCTTGCCGAGATTGTCGACCACGCCCATCGCGATCACCAGATTGCGCTCGGGATCGGCCGCATAGCTGACGAAAGCGAGGTTCGAGCCGGTCGCCCATTTGGTCTGCGGCGGCCTGTCGGTCACGCGGACGAAGGAACGCCCGGCAAAGAAGCGCCGGGCCGCGTCCAGGCACTGCTCCGTGGTGGCGCGCCCGCGGCAATAGATGGTGGCGAGTATGCCGCGGGTCATCGGCACCAGATGCGGCGTGAACACCAGCCCGGCCGCGCTGCCGCCACTCAGCCGCTCGATCGACCTGGCGATCTCGGGCATGTGGGTGTGCTTCAGCAGCCCGTAGGGCACCAGGTTCTCGTTGCTCTCGGCATAGCCGAACTTGCTGTCGCCGCCGCGGCCGGCACCGGAGATGCCGGTCTTGACGTCGATAACGATGTTGCCGGGCTCGATCAGCTTGTTGGCCAGCAGCGGCGCCAGCGCGGTCAGTGTTGCGGCGGGAAAGCAGCCGGGATTGGCGACGCGGGTCTGCCCCTCGATCTGGGCCGGCCAGATATCGGCGAGGCCATAGGCCCAACCCTCGACATAGCGATGGTCGCCGCCGATATCGACGATCTTCACGTGCCCAGGGACGCGCGCCAGCGCTTCGGCCGAGGCGCCCGTGGGCAGCGACGCGAACAGCACGTCGAGCTTCGGCAGGGTCGCAGGATCCCATTTCTCGATCACCAGTTCGGCCAGCTTGGCCGGCATGCCGGGGAAACGGTCGACCAGACGGCTGCCGGCGCTGCTCTCGCCGGCGGCGTAGACCAGCTCGAAAGACGGGTGGCTCGCGATCAGGCGCAGCGCCTCGCCGCCGCCAAAACCGCTGATCCCGACAATGCCGACGCGAATGCTCATGGTGATGTCCTCTTGGGGGTCGGGCAAAGAAAAACCCCCGGAGCCGAGGGCTGCGGGGGTTCAGGAATGCGGGTCGAAGTCGCTTCGGCTGTGGCCTATGGTGAGGCCTTCACGCGGAAGGACGCTGATCGACGCGCAGCCAAGAAGCCGCCGCTCGGATGAAGCGGCGTCGGCGTCGGTCGCAAATGGTCCGGTTCCTGAACATGCCTTGCGACACTGTCGGCACCGATAGTCGTCGTCAAGTGGGATGTCTGCTGGCGACCCATCTCGGGACATACAAGCCGGGAGGTACCGGCGGCCGGAGTTGGCCCATTGCCGACGTCTGGAGTGTCCGCTCTCGGGCAGTGTAGTTTGCAGGTCTAGGTTGGGCGTTTGCCGGACGTCGAACGCGTCGCGGCGCAGTAGGGAGGTCCCCATGAGAAGCTTCGCAGTGTCGATCCTCGGGCTCGGGTTAGTGATGGGCGCCCCCGCCTTTGCCCAGGCGCCCGTGCCTGTAACGGTCGACAACTTTGTGCGGGCTGAAACCGATCGCTATTTCACCAATTCGGTCAATGGCGGTGGATTTGGTGCCTGGCACCACATCCGGGATCTCATCCCGATCGATCATCAACCCGTCATCCGTGGAAACCGGGATACATTGTATTCCTCGCGTGTCTTCGATCTTGATGCCGGTCCGGTCACCATCACGCTGCCCGATGCCGGGCAGCGGTACATGTCCTTGCAGATCATCACTGAGGACCAATACACGTGGACCGAATACGGTCTTGATGAACGCACCATCGATAAGGCGAAAGTCGGAACACGCTACGTGCTCGCTGGCGTTCGCACCCTGGTTGACCCGAATGACGCGGAGGATTTGAAGCGCGTTCATGCGCTTCAGGATGCGATCAAGGTTTCTCAGCCGGGCGGGCCGGGGAAATTCGAAATCCCGAACTGGGACAAGACCAGTCAGACGAAGGTTCGGGACGCGCTTCTGGTTCTTGCGACAACCGTTGCTGATACGCGCCGCGCCTTCGGCAGGAAGGGTGACGTCGATCCGGTTCAGTATCTGATTGGCGCCGCCTCGGCCTGGGGCGCCAACGCGCCTCAAGATGCCATCTATCTCAATGTAGTCCCGCCGAAGAACGATGGCGGCACGAACTATACGCTGAAAGTGAAGGACGTGCCGGTCGACGGTTTCTGGTCAGTCAGCCTTTATAACGGCGAGGGATATTATCAAAAGAACCCATATAACGCCTACACCCTGAACAACATCACCGCAAAGGCCGATCAGGAGGGCGCGGTGTTGGTCCGGTTCGGTGGATGTGACGGCAAGGTGCCGAATTGCCTGCCCATCATGAAGGACTGGAACTACATGGTACGGCTCTACCGGCCGCGCTCAGCTGTCCTCGACGGGACTTGGAAATTCCCTGAGGCACAGCCGGTGAACTGATCTCCTCCACGCGTTCGCCCGTGGGAGGCGGCAGAAAGGCCGCCTCCCACCCGTTGCGGACAAATGCTGACATCTATGATCAGAAAAAGAAAGCAAACTCGCGCCGCCCATATGAGCGGCGCGAGACGTCAACTCAGCCGAGCTTGCTATAAGCCGGCACGGTCAGAAACTCCTCGAACTCCGGCGCCAGCGAGAGCTTCGAGAACAGGTCGATCGCCTCGGGGAAGCGGCCCTTGTCATAGGCCTCGGCGCCGAGCTCGCTCTTCACCCGCGCCATTTCCTCGGGCAGGCAGCGCTTGAAGAGGTCGGCATCGACCTTGGCGCCGCCTTCGAGCGCGACGCCGTATTGGACGAACTGCCAGATCTGGGCGCGGCTGATCTCGGCGGTCGCGGCGTCCTCCATCATGTTGTAGATCGGCACCGCGCCGCGGCCGCGCAGCCAGGCTTCGAGATACTGCACGCCGACGCGGATGTTCTCGCGGAAGCCCTCCTCGGTGCGGGTGCCCTCGTGCACTTCGAGGAGGTCTTCGCGCCCGACCTGCACATCTTCGCGCAGCTTGCCGAGCTGGTTCGCCTGCGGCATCAGCCGATCGAACACCGCCATCGCGACGGGAACGAGGTCGGGATGGGCGACCCAGGTGCCGTCATGGCCGTCGCCGGCCTCGCGCTCCTTGTCGGCCTTGACCTTGGCGAAGGCGGCGGCATTGGCCTCGGGATTGTTCTTGACCGGGATCTGCGCCGCCATGCCGCCCATGGCGAAGGCTCCGCGGCGGTGGCAGGTCTTGATCAGCAAGAGCGAATAGGCGCGCAGGAAGGCCTTGGTCATCACCACCTGCAAGCGGTCGGGCAGGACGAAGGCCTTGTTGCGGGCGAGCTTCTTGATGAAGGAGAAGATGTAGTCCCAGCGGCCGCAGTTCAGGCCGGCCATGTGCTCGCGCAATTCGTAGAGGATCTCGTCCATCTCGAAGGCGGCGGGCAGGGTCTCGATCAGCACCGTCGCCTTGATCGTGCCGGTCTTCAGACCGAGCGCGGTCTGGGCGGCGACGAAGACGTCGTTCCAGAGGCGCGCCTCGAGATGGCTCTCGAGCTTGGGCAGGTAGAAATAGGGGCCCGAGCCCTGCGCCAGCGCCGCCTTGGCGTTGTGGAAGAGATAGAGGCCGAAATCGACCAGCGAGCCCGAGGCGATCTCGCCGTCGATCTCGATATGGCGCTCGGGCAGGTGCCAGCCGCGCGGGCGGATGATCAGGACGGCGGGCTTGTCCTTGAGCTTGTAGGCCTTGCCCGAGGTCGCATCGGTGAAGTCGATCTTGCCGGCCCAGCGGTCTTTGAGGTTGATCTGGCCCTCGACCATGTTGGCCCAGACCGGCGAGGAGGCATCCTCGAAATCGGCCATGAAGACCTTGGCGCCGGAGTTCAGCGCGTTGACGATCATCTTGCGGTCGACCGGACCGGTGATCTCGACGCGGCGGTCCTGCAGATCGGCCGGGATGGCCGCAACCTTCCAGTCGCCCTCGCGGATGTGCCTAGTCTCAGGCAGGAAGTCCGGGGTCTCGCCGGCATCGAAGCGCTTCTGGCGCTCCTTGCGCAGAGCGAGCAGGCGCTTGCGGGTCTCGTTGAAGCGGCGCTGCAGATCGGCGACGAAAGCGAGCGCATCATGGCTCAGGACCTCGTCATAGCGCTCGGCGAGCGCGCCCTTCACGACGACGCCGGCAGGAAGCTTCAGGCTGGTCGGGGCGGTCATGGCTGTCATCTCCCAGAGCTGCGATCGGATGAATGCATTATGGGGCTTCATGATTATTGCTGGAACCGCAGAGAATGTCAGATGATCTGATCAGGAATGGAAACAATCCGTAGCGGACGCGAAAGCGGCCCTGACGTCGCCATTGCAAATGCGTGTCACGGCGCGGGGCGTGCCGGTTGACGATCAGGGGATATGTTCATGACCGCCATCCGCCTCGGCCTTCTGACTGCCGCATTCGCCGCGTGCCTATCGGCTGCGCCGGCCTTCGCCCAGAACCGTTGCGCCGTCACCGACCCGACGGGCACGCCGCTCAACATCCGCGAGACGCCGAATGGCGAGATCATCGGCCGCGTCAGCAATGGCGCCGGCATCCGCGTGATGAATACGTCCTTCGACGAGCGCGGCCGACCCTGGGCCCTGATCAGCCCGCGCGGGCGGAATCATGTGGTGGGCTGGGTCTACCGGGAATTCGTGTCCTGTTATTGAGCAAAGAGCGTCATGCTGGGGCTTGACCCGAGCATCTTGGAAACCAGTGCCTTCTCGTCCTGAGATTCTCGGCTCTTCGCTGCGCTCCGGCCGAGAATGACGTGTGGAATTACTGCCCTGTTAGCTCCGTAAACCGCTTCAGAAACGCCCCCTGCGCCACTTCCGTCGCCTGCGGCTCGATCAGCGCCAGCACCTCGCGCGGCAAAGCCTGAGGCCGCCCGAAGAAGCGCAAGGCCTCTTCGCGCTCGAAGCCGGCGAGCTCGGTCGCTTCCAGGAAGGCCGAGATCTTGTCGGCGTCCTTGGTCTTGCGCTTGACGATCGCCGGCGTTGCCGCCGGCAGGCCGAAGCGCAGATGGATCGCCGCCAGCAAGCGCAGTTCGACGCCCTTGTAGGCATCGCCCATCACTGCCTTGAACGGCGAGATCATGTCGCCGATGACGTATTCCGGCGCGTCGTGCAGCAGCGCCATCAAGCGCCAGTCCCGCGGCCAGTCCGGATTGAGATGGCCGGCGATCGCCTCGACCAGCAGGCAATGCTGCGCAACCGAGAAGGAATGCGCGCCGCGCGTCTGGCCGTTCCAGCGGGCGACGCGCGCAAGGCCATGGGCGATATCCTCGATCTCGACATCGAGCGGCGAGGGATCGAGCAGATCGAGCCGCCGGCCCGAGAGCATGCGCTGCCAGGCGCGCGGCGGAGCGGGTGGTTTGGCCATCAGGCGGCGGGGCGCGTGTCGCGGGCGAGCGCCGCGCATTCCTGCCAGCGGAAGCAGCCGGTGAGGTGGTCGTTGACCATGCCGCAGGCCTGCATCACCGCATAGACGATGGTCGGGCCGCAGAAGGTGAAGCCGGCCGCCTTGAGCTCCTTGGAAATCGCCTTGGAGACGGCGGTCTCGGCCGGAACCTGCTCATGGGTGCGGAAGGCGTTCTGGATCACGCGTCCGTCGAGATGCTTCCAGAGGAAGTCGGCGAAGGGGCCCTTTTCGCTCAGCCTGAGATAGGCCTGCGCATTGCGGATCGTGCCCTCGATCTTGCCGCGATGGCGCACGATGCCGGCATCGGCCAGCAGCCTTTGGACATCGGTCTCGCCGAAGCGGGCGACCGTCTCGGGCGCGAAACCGGCAAAGCCGGCGCGGAAGGCGTCGCGCTTACGCAGGATGGTGATCCAGGACAGGCCGGCCTGGAAGCCGTCGAGCATCAGCTTTTCCCAGAGCGTGCGGGAATCGTATTCCGGCACGCCCCATTCGGTGTCGTGATAGGCAAGATAGAGCGGATCGCTCCCCGGCCAGATGCAGCGATATCGGCCGTCGGGTCCCTCAACCGCCGCCCGCCCGCCGGTGACGTCGGTCATGCCGCAGCTCCGAATTCAGGCTCGCCCGGATAGGGGAAGCGGATGAAGGACGGCTTGGGCGCCAGCGTGAAGGCAAGGCCACCTGCGTCTAGTTCGTGGCCGGCGGCGAGCGCATCCGCCACCCGGTCGAGCCGCAACAGGGCAAGGCCGCGGCCGTTGGCGCAGGAGCCGACGCGGCCGAGCGTCTTGCCGCCGGCGCTGGCCTCGACGCCGTCATCCGGGTTGAGGCCCTCGCTGAAGACGACCGGCACGACGCGCGAGCGGGCGGTGCCGCGGTGCTGCATGCGCGAGACCACCTCCTGGCCGATATAGCAGCCCTTCCTGAAGGACACGCCGCCGAGCTGGTCGAACAGCGCTTCATGCGGGAAGGTGTCGCCATAGAGGAAATCGCGCCCGCCATCGGGAATGCCGAGGCCGATGCGACGGGCGTGGTAGTCGTCCATCGACGCATCGACGAGCTCGTCGGCGCCATCCAGATCGACGATGGCGCGCTCGCCGAGCTCGGGGAGGCGCGGATCGGCATAGACCAGCCCGGCATCGGCCGGCAACCTGCCGCCATCGGTCGCGGCGATCACCGTCGCTCGCTCGCTGAGATCGTCGAGCGCGACCTTGGCGCGCAGCTTGTAGAGCTTCAGCTTCTTCATCAGGTCGGGGATCTGGAGCAAGGGCGTATCGAGCAGGAAGCCGCCGCCTTCCGCGTCCGGCACGGCGACAACCAGAAAATCGCCGATGATCTTGCCTTGCGGTGTCAGCAGCCCGCCGTATCCGGCGCGCTCGGGCGTGACGGTCTCCATCGCGTTGGTGACGATGTTGTCGAGGAAGTCGCGGGCGTCGTCGCCGCTGACGCGGATGACGCCGCGGTCGACCAGTCTGGTTACCGGCATGGTGGGGCTCTCTGAGCGATCGCTGTTTCGGCATGGGGCGCCGTTCGCCCCGATAGTTAGGGTGCTTCGGCCAAAGGCTCAACCGATGCGATCGGGGTGACAGGAAACGGGTGCCGTACGCCGCGCGGCCGCCCCGGTGAAATTTTTTCCGAGGACCTGTCGATCCGGCGTTTTTCCATTCGACGTGTCAGCAAGAAGCAGCGGAGGCCGCTGGTCATTGCGGCGCCCGCCCGAGCTTCGAAAGACGCAATGCGGGACCAGGCTCCCGCGCGTTCGGGAGAGATCAGATGAGACAAGTCGTTGCTGCCACCTTCGTGTCCCTCGATGGCGTCATGCAGGCGCCGGGCGGCCCGCAGGAGGATCCGCAGGGCGGCTTCGGCCATGGCGGCTGGACCTTCCATTACTGGGATGAGGCGATGGGCAAGGTGATGGACAAGGCCCTGTCCGACGAGTTCGACCTGCTGCTCGGCCGCCGGACCTACGACATCTTCGCGGCGCACTGGCCCTATGCCGGCGACGATCCGATCGCGGTCAAGTTCAACGCCATCACAAAATATGTCGCGACCTCGGAGCCGCAGACGCTGAGCTGGCAGAACAGCGTCGCGCTCCATGGCGATGTCGCGGCGGAAGTCGCGGCGCTGAAGCGCCAGGATGGGCGCAAGCTCTTGCTGCAGGGTTCGAGCGAATTGATCCAGGCGCTGCTGGCGAAGGACCTGATCGACGAGATCACGCTGCTGACCTTCCCGGTGGTGCTCGGCAAGGGCAAGCGGCTGTTCGGCAAGGGCGCCATGCCCGCCGCCTTCAAGCTCACCGAGAGCAGCGCGTCCAGCACCGGCGTCCTCATGGCGACCTATCGCCGCGAGGGCGAGGTCACCACCGGCTCCTTCGAGTTCGCCGAGCCGAGCGCCGCCGAAATCGCCCGCCGCGAAAAATATGCGGCCAGGGGCTGAAAAAAATTCGCAGGCCTGTCGATCGGGGCGCGCCTCGTTCGACGTGACGACAGAGGGCGGGAATTCTCCCGCCCCATACCGAAGCGAAATCAACCAAGACAGAGAGGAGAAGACCGATGCGTGTGATGGTTCTGGTCAAGGCCGACAAGGACAGCGAAGCGGGCGTGATGCCGAGCGAGGACATCCTCACCAGGATGGGCGCCTATAACGAGGAACTGGTGAAGGCCGGCGTGATGCTGGCGGGCGACGGTCTGCATCCGAGTTCGAGGGGGGTGCGCATGCGCTTCTCAGGATCGCAGAGGGTGATCACCGACGGCCCCTTCGCCGAGACCAAGGAGCTGCTCGCCGGTTTCTGGATCTGGCAGGTCCGCTCTTTCGACGAGGCGGTCGAGTGGCTGAAGCGCGCGCCCTTCGACGGCGGCACCGAGATCGAGCTGCGCCCGATCTTCGAGATGGAGGATTTCGGCGAGGCCCTGACGCCGGAGCTGCGCGAGCAGGAAGAACGCCTGCGTGCCGAGACGGAGAAGCGCGCCGGCTGACATTCTCAGAATGTCATTCAACCAGACCGGTGCGAGGCGAGGCCCGCGCCGCTCCAACCAAGCGGAGAAGACAGATGCGTTTCATGGTTCTGGTCAAGGCGACCAAGGACAGCGAAGCCGGCGCCCCGCCGACCCGCGAGCTGGTCGACGCCATGATGGCCTATAACGAAGAGCTGGTGAAAGCCGGCATCATGAAGGGCGGTGACGGGCTGCAGCCGAGCGCTAAGGGCGCACGCGTGCAGTTCGATGGCGAGAAGCGCGCTGTGGTCGACGGGCCGTTCGCGGAGACCAAGGAACTGGTCGCCGGCTACTGGCTCTGGGAGTGCAAGTCGCTCGACGAGGCGATCGCCTGGGTCAAGCGCTGCCCCAACCCGATGCCTGGGCCGTCCGAGATCGAGATCCGCCCGGTCGTCGACCTCGCCGATTTCGGCGATGCTGTCTCGCCCGAGGCCGACGCGGCCTGGAAGCGTCTCAAGAAGGAAGTCGGCGACAACGGCTGAGCCGCTTGCCAGCTTCCATGCTGATGGTGTGTATCGCAGGCCATGACGGCAAGTGATGCACACCCCGCCATCGAGGCGGTCTTCCGGATCGAGGCCCCGAGACTGATCGCGGGCCTCGCCCGCGTCACCCGCGATGTCGGCCGGGCCGAGGAGCTGGCGCAGGACGCGCTCGTCGCCGCGCTGCAGCAATGGCCGAGCGAGGGCGTACCGCGCAATCCCGGCGCCTGGCTGATGCAGGTGGCCAAGCACCGCGCGCTCGACGACCTCCGGCGCGCCAGGATGCTGAAGCGCAAGCATGAGGAGATCGGCCGCGACCTCGACGAGGACGATGACCCGGTCGCCGGGATCGAGGACGCGCTCGACGACGAAGTCGGCGACGATCTCCTGCGCCTGATCTTCACCGCCTGCCATCCCGTCCTCTCGGTCGAGGCGCGCCTGGCGCTGACGCTGCGCCTGATCGGCGGCCTCACCACCGAGGAGATCGCTCGCGCCTTCCTGGTGCCGGAACCGACCATGGCGCAGCGCCTGGTCCGGGCGAAGAAGGCGCTGGCCGAGGCCAAGGTGCCCTATGAGGTGCCGCATGGTCCCGAGCTGGCGAACCGCCTCGCCTCGGTGCTGGAGGTGGTCTACCTGATATTCAACGAGGGCTATGCCGCGACTGGCGGCGAGGACTGGGTCCGCCCGGCTCTGTGCCAGGAGGCGATGCGGCTCGGGCGCATCCTTGCCGGGCTTGCGCCGCAGGAGCCGGAGGTGCACGGCCTCGTCGCGCTGATGGAGTTGCAGGCTTCGCGCCTGCGCGCGCGGATCGGCCCGGATGGCGAGCCGGTGCTGCTGCTCGACCAGAACCGGGCGCGCTGGGACCGTCTGCTGATCAATCACGGCCTCAAGGCGCTGGAGACCGCGCGGCGGCTGTCGACCGAGCCCAGCCCTTATGTCCTGCAGGCCGAACTCGCCGCCTGCCATGCCCGCGCCAATACCGCCGAAGAGACCGATTGGCGCAGGATCGCTTCGCTTTATGGCGCTCTCTTTGCGCTGACGCCCTCGCCGGTGATCGAACTCAATCGCGCCGTCGCAGTCTCGATGGCGGAGGGGCCGGCGGCGGGACTGGTGCTGGTCGATGCGCTCGCCTCGGCGCCTGCGCTGAAGAACTACCACCTGCTGCCGAGCGTGCGCGCCGATTTCCTGGTCAAGCTCGGCCGGCATGATGAGGCGCAGGCCGAGTTCACCCGGGCCGCCGGGATGACCCGGAACCGGCGCGAGCGCGATTTGCTGCTCGGACGGGCGGAGACGGCGCGACAGGCGCAAGGCGTGAATTGAATGCGCCGGTCGTCATTCTCGGCCGGAGCGTAGCGCAGAGCCGAGAATCTCAGTACGGTCAGGCACTCGTTTCCGAGATGCTCGGGTCAAGCCCGAGCCAGGCGCTCAGTGGCGGGTGCCGGTTGTGAAGTTGCCGCAGCGGATCTTCTCCGGCAGGGCCTCGGCGAAGACGGCGGTCGCCTCCTCGCCATAGGTCTCGACCAGCGTGCGCATCGCCGCGAACAGCGCCGCATGGGCCAGCGAGTCGGAGTCGAGCCCGTCCTGGCGCGCCTCGATGAAGGCGTCTTCGACATAGCAATAGGCAACGCGGCGGGCGTCCTTAACGTCCTCGGCGAGGGTCGGGTCGAGCGGCAGGTCGTCGGAGAGAGCGGACATGAAGGCAGCGGTATCCGGCGTCTGAAGGAACCTGTCGGACGGAACGGGCGCGCATGGACCGCGACTGTTCCAGTGATTTGCCCGGTCAGGATACGATCCGTCGACGGCCGGCGCCATCACGGTCTTTAAGAAAGGTTAATTCTCGGGGGACAATTCTGCTTAAGAATGGCGCAAGCCCGTGCCGAAACCGCATCGCCAAGCCTCCCGGACGATGCAAAACGGGAGGTCATCCTGCGCCAAAATCGTTGATTGTCCCGAAAACGGGCATCCTGCTTCAGCCGCCGAAGCGGCTCGCCAGCGCCTTGGCCAGCTTCTCGCCCTCCTGCGCCAGACGGGCGGAGGCCTCCTGGGTGCCGTCGCTGCAGGTGCGGTGCGTCGCCGAATAGGCGCGGTAGCCGCGGTTATAGGCGCTGGCCAGCCGCTCGCGCCGCTGGGGCGAGCGGCCTTCCGATTCGAGCAGGGTTGCCATGCGTTCGCGCCAGTCCTGCGCCTCGCGGGCCTCGCAGAGCGTGCGCAGGTAGGAGAGTGAGCCGATGATCTCGGCGAGCTGCAGCAATTGCGGCTCATAGGGCGGGGCGGGCGATTCAGGTTCCGGCGGGGCCGGCTCGGCGGGACGTTGCTGCTGCTGTTGCGGCTGGGCCGGCCGCCGGGCCTGCGCCAGGAGCGCATGCGGGCTCGCGGCCAGCGCGGCGAGCATCACGGCTGCGAGCGCGCCTTTCGTCATGCGCCGGCCTTGCCAGCTACAATGGCGGCAGCGCGGCGCAGCACGTCGCCGAGCTCGCGCGTCGTCGGCAGGCCGCCGAGCTTGAGGGGATCTGCCCACATCACGGCGCCGGCTTCGGGACCCGGCCGCGGCTCGCCGGAGAGCCATTCGCCGACGAAGGAAGCGATGACGAAATGATGGGTCACCGCGCCCTTGGGGTCGCGGCCGACGATCTCGACATGGCGGTTGAAGCCGATGATCCGGGCGCTGACGCGGACCTCCTCTTCGAGCTCGCGCAGCGCCGCCTCCTCCAGGCTCTCGCCGGCCTCGACCTTGCCGCCCGGCAGCGACCAGAGCTGATCGGCCGGAGGCTTGGTCCGCGTCGCCAGCAGGACCTTGCCGTCGCGGAAGACGGCGATCGAGGCGGCCAGCACCGGGCGCGCCGCGGCGCGGGCGGGATTGGGAAAGGGGATGACCCGGTTGTTGTCCTGGCCGTTGTCCTGCCCGCTCACACGTGCTGCCCGCCATTGATATGGAGCTCGGCGCCGGTGACGTAGCTCGAGGCATCGGTGCAGAGGAAATGGATCGCCTTGGCGACCTCCTCGGTCTTGCCGAGGCGCTGCATCGGCAGTTTCTCGACGATCTTGTCGGTGCCGGGTGAGAGGATGGCGGTGTCGATCTCGCCAGGCGAGATCGCATTGACGCGGATGCCGAGCGGGCCGAAATCGGCGGCCATCTCGCGGGTCAGGCTGGCGAGCGCCGCTTTCGACGTCGCATAGGCCGCCCCGGCGAAGGGGTGGACGCGCGAGCCGGCGATCGAGGTGACGTTGACGATCGCGCCCTTCGCGACGGTCAGCTCGTCGAGCAGACCGCGCGCCAGCATGATCGGCGCGAAGAAGTTGACCTGGAAGACCTGATGCCAGTCGTTGAACGAGGTCGTCGCAGCGCCGAGCCGGCCGCCCTTCGGCCCCTTCGGCGAGATGCCGGCATTGTTGACGAGCGCGTTGAGCTTGCCGCCCTCGGCGGCGAGACGCTTCTTGATCTCGGCGATGCCGCGCATCGTGTCCTCGGGGTCGCCGAGGTCGATCTGGACATGGTCGTCGGCGCCCGAGGGCCAGGGGCACTTGTCCGAGAAGGCCTGGCGCGAGCAGGACAGGATGCGCCAGCCTGCCATGGCGAACTGCATCACCGTGGCATGGCCGATGCCGCGGCTGGCGCCGGTCAGCAGCATGACCGGGCGCTTGCCCGCTTCAGTCTTCGGGAAGTCGAACTTGGGCATGGCCATGTGGTTGTGACTTTCCCTCAGGGGTAGAGCCGCGCCTTCGTCCAGGCGTCGGCCGGCGTGGCGCGGCGGAAGACGATGCGGTCATGCAGGCGGAAGGCACCGTCGCGCCAGAACTCCATGTAGACCGGGGCGATGCGGAAGCCGGTCCAGTGTGGTGGGCGCGGCACCTCGCCGACGCCGAATTTCAGCGCGTAGCTCGCCACCGCCTTTTCAAGCGCGAACCGGCTTTCAAGCGGCCTGGACTGCTGCGAGGCCCAGGCGCCGATCCGGCTGTCGCGCGGGCGCGACTGGAAATAGGCGTCGGCCTCGGCGTCGCTGACGCGGCTGACCGTGCCGCGGAGGCGCACCTGCCGGCGCAGGCTCTTCCAATGGAACAGCGCGGCCGCCTTGGGCTGGCCGGCGAGCTCCTCGCCCTTCTGGCTCTGGGTGTTGGTGTAGAAGACGAAGCCCTCGGGGCTGCGCCCGTTGAGCAGGACCATGCGGGAATTGGGCATGCCGTCGGCATCGACCGTCGAGAGAGCCATGCCGTTCGGGTCGTTCGGCTCGGAGGCCTTGGCCTCCTCCAGCCAGCTCTCGAACAGGGCGAAGGGCTCCTGAGCCTCGGTGAAGTCACCGCTCGTTAACGGATTCACGTCTTAAATCCTCGCAAGTTTTGGAAGCGTCGGGCGAGCGCGATCCGTAATGCGGTTTGAGTTGGCAGTCATATATAAGCCCCGCGCGCAGCGGAGCCAGAGGCCGCGTGAGCGCAGTCCCCTTGCATCAGGGGCATCGCTCCTCGGCGTGCTCCTGCTCGGGCTGGCCTCGGCGGGCTGCTCGATCTCCTTCCCGATCATGGGTTTGTCGAGCAAGGCCGAGGACGAGGTCGCGATGACCACCGCCTCGGTGCTGCCGGCACGCGCGGTCGAGGGCAAGAGCCCGCTCGCCACGCTCGCGCCCGATCTCGGTCCCGAGGACTGGCGCCGGGCGGATGGCGCCATGGCGCTGGCGCTCGATCCGCAGGGCAACGGCGCGCCGGTCTCCTGGGACAACGCCCAGAGCGGCATGAAAGGTACGTTCACGCCGGTCGGCGGGCCGTTCCTGAGATCGGACGAGATCTGTCGCGCCTTCCTGGCCTCGATGAGCCTGCAGACCGGCCCCGTGAAACTGCAGGGCACCGCCTGCCGGCCGTCCGGCGGTGAATGGGTGGTCAAGGACGCAAAACCGTGGAAAGGCGCCGCCTGAGCCTGTTGCAACAGCGCCACAGTCTTCCCATCTAGGGGTCGGTTCCGCTACGCCGGAACACAAATCCTCCCGAGGTGGTGTGAATGCGTGATCCGTATCAGGTTCTGGGCGTGGCGAAATCGGCCGACGAGGCCGAGATCAAGAAGGCTTATCGCCGCCGCGCCAAGGACCTGCATCCCGACCGCAACCAGGGCGACCCGAAGGCGCAGGAGAAATTCTCCGAGCTGAACACGGCTTATGAGGTCCTCGGCGACGCCGACAAGCGCAAGCAGTTCGATCGCGGCGAGATCGACGCCGAGGGCAAGCCGCGCTTTTCCGGCTTCGAGGGCATGGGTGCCGGGCGGCGCGGTGCGCAGCATGGCGGCTTCGATTTCCATTTCGACGGCGGCGGCCCTGGCCGCGGCGGCGATCCCGGCTTCGATCCGGCCGATATTTTTGGCTCGCTCTTCGGCGAGGCGGCCAGACGCGGTGGCGGGCGTGGCCGGCAGAGCCAGCCGCAGAAGCCGCCGGAGCAGAGCTTCACCCTCGAGGTCGGGCTGGCCGAGGCGGTCAATGGCGGCACGCGCCGGGTGAAGCTGCCCGGCGGGCGCGAGGTCGAGGTGACGATCCCCGAGGGCGTCGCCGACGGCAAGGTCATGCGCCTGCGCGGCCTCGGCCAGACCCATCCGCTCACCGGCGAGGCCGGCGACGTGCTGATGACGATCAAGGTGAAGCCCGATTCCCGCTTTACCGTCGACGGCATCAATCTGCGTGCGCGCGTTGCGGTGCCGCTGGCGACCGCGGTGCTGGGCGGGCCGATCCATGTGCCGACGCTGTCGGGGGCCGTAGAGATGAAAGTGCCGCCGCTGACCGGCACGGCGCGCCAGTTCCGCCTGCGCGGCAAGGGCCTGCCCGGCACCAAGAAGGGCGAGCATGGCGACCTCTTCGTCTCCATCGACATCGAGATGCCCAGCGAGGATGCCGAGCTGACAGCGCTGATGAAGGCGCGGGCCGGCGGAGACGCCTGAACAGGATTTCGGCACAGGGCGCTTCCACCCTTCGGCCGCCTCGGTTATGAGACCGTCCGGTTCTCTTTTGCCGGTTCGTCCAGTTCGAAGGTCTCAGATGCCTGAATCCAGCAGCGCCGCCCCGACCGCCAACCTCCTGCGGGGCAAGCGCGGTCTCGTCATGGGCGTCGCCAACAACCGCTCGATCGCCTGGGGCATCGCCAAGGCTGCGGCGGATGCCGGCGCCGAGCTCGCCTTCACCTATCAGGGCGATGCGCTGAAGAAGCGGGTCGAGCCGCTGGCGCAGCAGCTCGGCGGCCATGTCGTCGGCCATTGCGACGTCACCGACGGGGCGACGATCGACGCGGTCTTCGCCGAAATTGAGAAGCTCTGGGGCAAGCTCGACTTCGTCGTCCACTGCATCGCCTTCTCCGACAAGGACGAGCTGACCGGCCGCTATGTCGATACGACCGAGGCAAACTTCTCGAAGTCGCTGCTGATCTCCGCCTATTCGTTCACCGCGATCACCCAGCGTGCCGAGAAGCTGATGCCGGATGGCGGCTCGCTGCTGACGCTGACCTATTACGGCGCCGAGAAATGGATGCCGCACTATAACGTCATGGGCGTCGCCAAGGCCGCGCTGGAATCGAGCGTGCAGTATCTCGCCGCCGATCTCGGCCCATCGAAGATTCGCGTCAATGCGATCTCGGCCGGGCCGATCAAGACATTGGCGGCCTCGGGCATCGGCGATTTCCGCTATATCCTGCGCTGGAACGAGTACAACTCGCCGCTGCGCCGCACGGTCACGATCGAAGAGGTCGGCGAGACCGCGGTGTTCCTGGTCTCCGACATGTCGCGCGGCATCACCGGCGAGGTGATGCATGTCGATGCCGGCTACCATGTCGTCGGCATGAAGGTGCCGACCGCGCCGGACATCTCGCTCGACAAGGGTGAGTGAGGCTGAGGCGCGCCCGCAACGGCGTGTTGCAGGGGTCTATTCTGTAGCTACTTTGTTGTAACGGAATGGCATATCGCCTATCTTGCTCGCGAGAGCGGGAGCGAGCGATGCTGAGTGCAGTCAAGAAATTCGGGAACTCTGCCGGCATCCTGATCCCCAAGCCCTTGCTGGCCGAGATCGGCGCCAAGGCCGGCGACAGCGTCGAACTCAAGGTCGAGGGCGGGCGCCTCGTGATCGAGCCCGTTATCCGCCCGGCGCGTGCTGGCTGGGCCGAGGACTCGCAGCGGCTCGCACGGGAACAGGACGACGGACTCGTCTGGCCGGAATTCGGCAACAGCGAGGATGAGACCCTGACATGGTGAAGCGCGGCGAGATCTGGCTGGCCGCGCTCGATCCGACGATCGGCAGCGAAATCCAGAAGACACGGCCTTGCCTCGTCATCTCGCCGCCGGAAATCCACGATCATCTGCGGACTGTCATCGTCGCACCGATGACGTCGGGCAGTCGCCCTGCTGGCTTTCGTGTGCCGGTGCAGTTTCAGGGCGTCGACGGGCTGATCCTGCTCGAGCAGAGTCGCGCGCTCGACAAGCAAAGGCTCCGAAGGAAGCTCGGCAGCGTTGCCGACGTGACCCTCGGGCAGGTATTGCAAACCTTGCGGGAGCTCTACGCGGACTGAGCCGGTGAGACGGAGTGCAGCCGGCGTGTTCCGTCCTCGTCCCGGTTGACATCCTGGCTCGCGATCACCGCCAGCAGATCAACGACGCTGCGTTCCCCTATCGTGATCCCCGGCGCGATCTCCGCCAGCGGCGCCAGCACGAAGGCGCGTTCGGCGATGCGTGGATGCGGGACCTGCAGGCCGGGCCGATCGATCGTCTGCCCGCCATAGGTCAGGATGTCGATGTCGAGCGTGCGCGGTCCCCAGCGCTCGCGACGCTCGCGGCCGCTCTCGCGCTCGATGGCGAGGCAGAGCGACAGCAGGTCCTCGGCCGGAAGCGTGGTCTCGATCAGAACCGCCATGTTACGGAATTCCGGCTGGTCGAGCTTGCCCCAGGGCGCCGTGCGCCAGACCGAGGACACGGCCTTCACCTCGACGGCGGCGTGCGCGCGCAGCCGCGACAGGGCCGCAGCGAAGGCCGCCACGGGATCGCCGAGATTGCCGCCGAAGCCGAGCGTCGCCTCGACGATCACCGCGTGAAGTCCAGCTTGACCCCGACCGAATCCATGCGGCCCGGGATGGGCGGGGCGGGCTTGCGCAGCGTGACCGCGACCTTGGTCACGGCGGGGTATCCGGCCAGGATCGCCTCGGCCAGAGCCCGCGCCGCCGCCTCCAGCAGCTTGAAGCGCTTGCCCGAGAAGGTGCGCGTCACCAGGCCGACGACCTCGCCATAATCGACGGTGTCGGCGATGTCATCGCTGAGCGAGGATGCGCGCAGGTCGCAGTCCAGCACGAGGTCCATCGAGAAGCGCTGGCCGAGACGGCCCTCCTCGGCGAAATGGCCGTGATAGGCGTAGAGGTCGAGCGCCTCGATGAATATCTGTCCGGTCGCGCTCATTGTGCTGCTCCGATCGCCGCCCAGATCTTCAAGGCGTCGACATGCTCGTCGACGTCGTGGGCGCGGATGATGGCGGCGCCTTGGGTGACGCCGTAGAGATGCGCGGCGATGCTGGCGGCGACGCGCTGCGCCGGCACCGCCTTGCCGATGACATGGCCGAGCACCGATTTGCGGGAGGCGCCGAGCAGGACCGGGCAGCCGAGCTCGCCGAGCCGGCGAAGCTCTCTCATCAGCAGCAACGACTGCTCCGCGGTCTTACCGAAGCGGCCGATGCCGGGATCGACGACGATCTGGCTGCGCGGCACGCCGGCTTCGATGGCGATTTCGATCGAGCGCTCGAGGAAGCGCATGACGTCGCTGAGGATATCGAGTTCGGGGTCGATCTCCTCACGGTTGTGCATCAGGACGATCGGGGCGCCATGGCTGGCCGCGACGCCGGCGATGGCAGGCTCGCGTTGCGCACCCCAGACATCGTTGACGATCGAGGCACCCGCCTTGAGTGCGGCCTCGGCGACCTCAGCCTTGTAGGTGTCGATCGACATCGGGATGCCGCTTTGGGCGGCAATGCCGGTGATCACCGGCAGGACACGCGCGAGTTCGCTTGCCGCATCGAGGCGGGTATGGTCCGGCCGCGTCGACTCGCCGCCGACATCGACGATGTCGGCGCCCTGCCGCGCCAGCGTCAGCCCATGCGCGACCGCCACGGCGGGGTCGGCGAAGAGGCCGCCATCCGAAAAGGAATCCGGGGTGACGTTGACCACGCCCATCAGCAGGGGCCTGGCGCCGAGGTCGAGCCTGCGGCCATCCGGCAATGTCAGCGTGGCGCTCATGCGGCGATCGGGTTGATGCTGGAGGCTGCCTCTTACACATGGCGGCGGGGCGCGGCCACCACAAAGCTCACGAGGCGGTGAGGATGCGGCCTGCGGCGGTTTCGCCGCTTTGACGAGCCGGCCTGCAGCGTGCATGAGGCGAGGCATGATCCCGCTGACGATTCCCGGCCGCCTCTTCCTCGTTCGCCACGGCGAAACCGACTGGAATCGAGAGGGCCGGTTGCAGGGCGGGAAGGACATTCCGCTCAACGGGCTTGGTCGCATGCAGGCCGAGGAGGCGGCGCGCCGGCTCAAGGCGCTGACGCCGAACTACGCCACCGTCGACTATGTCTGCTCGCCGATGGAGCGGGCGCGCGAGACGATGACGATCCTGCGCCGCGAACTCGAGCTGCCACCGGACGGTTTCCGCATCGACGAGCGCTTGCGCGAGCTGACCTTCGGCGACTGGGAAGGCTTCACCTGGCGCGAGATCCGCAAGAGCGCGAAGGCCAGCGAGCGCGAGCTCGCACGGGCGCGCGAGAACGACAAATGGGGCTTCGTGCCGCCTGGTGGCGAAAGCTACCGCATGCTGGCCGAGCGGATCCGGCCTGTCCTCGAAGGGCTGGCGCCGGACACGGTTATGGTCAGCCATGGGGGCGTGGCGCGGGCGGTGCTGGCGCTGATCGGCGCCGTCGGCACGGCGGATGCGGCGCGTGTCGAGATCTGGCAGGGCAAGATCCTGGTGGTCGAAGGCGGCAAGGCGACCTGGATGTGAAAGGCGGCCGCAGGTGCGGCGCCGACGCTTGATACCATGCCGTCTTCAGGCTTGCCGTTCAGCCGCGGTTAAGCCAAATCTGCTCAGATACGGCCGGCAGGCGAGTTTCCGCGCGGCTGCGGGTGTCCGGCCTTGGATTCGATGGACGCGTCGTCGCGGGGAGGCGGGGCGTTCGACGTGAGGTGCAGGCCGGGCGATCAGGCCGGGACCTGCGGCGGGGCAGAATGAACGACATCACCACGGTTTCGGCGGGCGGCGCCGATACAGGCGCGACCGCGCTTGCGATGCTGGCGGGCGAGAAGCGGCCGGAGCTGCTGCGCGACGAGGTGCTCGCCGAGATCTTCGCGGCGAGCGTCTCCGCGCGCCCCGATCACCCGGCGCTGATCTGCGGCGAGCGGCGGCTGAGCTATGCCGAGGTTTGGGCGGAGGCGCAGAAGCAGGCACGCGGGCTCGCGCTGTCCGGCGTCGGGCCGGGCGACATGGTCGGCCTGTGGATGCCGCGCGGCATCGAGCTCCTTGTGGCGCAGATCGCGATCACGCTGTCGGGTGCCGCCTGGCTGCCCTTCGACGCCGAGGCGCCGGTCGAACGCATCGCGATCTGCCTCAACGATGCCAGCGCCAAGGGGCTGGTGACGCAGACCGACTGGAAGGCGCGTGCCGCTGCGACCGAACGCACCATCTGGTGTCCGCAGCAGCTCGCCGAGGCGAGCGACGGCAAGCCGATGCCGGCTCGTCCTGTCGGGCTGACGCCGGACCACCCGGCCTATCTGATCTACACCTCGGGCTCGACCGGCACGCCCAAGGCGATCGTCATCAGCCAGCGCAACATCTGCCATTTCCTGCGCTCCGGGAATGCGCTCTACGGGATGGGTCCGGAGGACATCGTCTTCCAGGGCGCCTCGGTCGCCTTCGACCTGTCGATGGAGGAGATCTGGACGCCCTATCTCGTCGGCGCGACCCTGTTCGTGGCGACGCCGCAGATGATGGGCGATGCCGAGAAGCTGCCCGCGATCCTGACCGATGCCGGCGTCACCGTGATCGACACGGTGCCGACCCTGCTCGGCATCCTGCCGGCCGACGTGCCCTCGCTGACATTGATCCTTCTAGGCGGTGAGGCGCTGCCGCCCTCGATCGTGCAGAAATGGTCGAAGCCCGGCCGGCGCATCTTCAACACCTACGGGCCGACGGAGGCGACGGTGGTCGCGACCGCCGCGCCGGTCGAGCCGGGCGAGACGGTCACCATCGGCCGGCCGATCCCGAACTACACCGCCTATATCGTCGACGACGAGATGAAGCTGACCGGCGTCGGCCAGCAGGGCGAACTGCTGATCGGTGGTCCCGGCGTCGCCAAGGGCTACCACTTGAGGCCGGAGCTGACGGCCGAGAAGTTCATCGCCAATCCGTTCGGCGGCAGCGGCGGCGACCCGGTGCTCTATCGCTCCGGCGATGCCGTCAGCCTCGACGAGAACGGTAACATCGTCTTCCACGGCCGGATCGACGACCAGGTCAAGATCCGCGGCTTCCGCGTCGAGCTCGGCGAGATCGAGACGGCCTTGTCCGACGAGGCCGGCATCAGCCAGGCCGCGGTGGTGCTGCGGACCGATGACGGCATCGAACGCCTCGTCGCCTTCCTGGTCGGCGAGCCAGGCGTGCAGATCGAGGGCAAGGTACTGCGGGCGTCGCTGCGCGAGAAGCTGCCGCCCTACATGATCCCGGCGCATTTCGAGCCGGTCGGCTCGCTGCCGCGCATGATCTCCGGCAAGGTCGACCGCAAGATGCTGAAAGCCGCGCCGCTAACGGCGCCGGCCGCCAGCGGCGAGCAGGAGCCGCCGCGCAACGAGACCGAAGCGGCCCTGCTCGACGCGGCCAAGCGCGTGCTCGGGGCGCAGGCACTGCCGCTGGAAGCCGACTTCTTCGTCGATCTCGGCGGGCATTCGCTGCTGGCGGCGCGCTTCATCTCGATCGTGCGCGAGACGCCGGCCTATGCCGGCATCACCCTGCAGGACGTCTATGGCGCGCGCACCTTGCGAGCGATGGCGGAGCTGCTCGATTCGCGCGGTATCCGGGCCGAAGAGGACCTCTCCTTCACGCCGCCGCCGCTGCGCCGCCGCTTTCTCTGCGGGCTGGCTCAGGCGATCGCGCTGCCGATCATCATCAGCCTGTCGACGGCGCAATGGCTCGGCATCTTCGTCAGCTATATGCTGCTTTCGGGCGAAGAATTGTCGGCGATGGCGCAGGTTTTTGCGCTGCTCGGCATCTATGTCGCGATCACGCTCGTCACCGGCTTCATCGCGATCGGCCTGAAATGGCTGGTGCTCGGCCGGACCAAGCCCGGCACCTATCCGCTCTGGGGCGTCTATTATTTCCGCTGGTGGTTCGCCTCGCGCGTCGCCGGGCTCGTGCACATCAAATGGCTGCAGGGCACGCCGGTGATGCGCTTCTACTGGCGCCTGCTCGGCGCCAAGGTCGGGCGCGACGTCATCATCTCCGATTACGAGGCCGGCGCGGTCGACCTGGTCACGCTCGGCGACGGCACGACGCTGGGATCGAAGACCACCTTCGCCAATGCCGAGGCTGTTGGCGCCGACTTCATCATCGGCCGCATCACCATCGGCAAGGACGTCTATGCCGGCTCCTCCGTGGTGTTCGGCCATGGCTGCACCGTCGGCGACCATGCCGAGATCGGCGATCTCACGGCGATCGCGCCGGGCGCCACCATCGGCACGGCCGAAATCTGGGACGGCTCGCCGGCGCGCAAGACCGGCATGGTCGATGTCGAGGCCCTGCCGCCGCAAGCAGAGGCCAGCGCCGGGCGCCGGGCGGCGATGACCCTGTTCTACATCGTCATGCTGATCGTGCTGCCGCCGATCAGCCTGTTGCCGATCTTCCCGGCCTTCTGGCTGTTCGACAGGATCGACAACTGGGTCGCGACCTGGTCAGACGTCAGCTATCTCTGGTATCTGCCGATCCTGACCTGGCCGACGGCGATCGGGCTCATCACCGTCACGGTCTTCCTGATCTGCGCGCTGCGCTGGGCGATCCTGCCGCGGGTCTCGTCGGGCACCTATTCGATCCACTCGGGCTTCTACGCCCGTAAATGGACGGTGGCGCTGGCGACCGAGGTGACCCTGGAGACGCTGTCCTCGCTGTTCGCGACGATCTATATGCGCTTCTGGTACCGGATGATGGGCGCGCGCATCGGCAACGGGGCCGAGATCTCGACCAATCTCTCCGGCCGCTACGACATCACCGGGATCGGCGCCGGCAACTTCATCGCCGACGAGGTGATCTTCGGTGACGAGGACATGCGGCGCGGCTATATGCGCCTTGACATGACCCGCACCGGCGAGCAGGTCTTCGTCGGCAACGATGCGGTGGTGCCGCCGGGTGCGGTGATCCCCGACAAGGTGCTGATCGGCATCAAGTCGAAGCCGCCGGCGAACGAGCTGATGAGCCCAGGCGACACCTGGTTCGGCTCGCCGCCGATCAGGCTACCGACGCGGCAGAAGGTCGATCTCGGTGCCGACTGGACCTACAAGCCCTCGACGGGCAAGAAGCTGGCGCGCGCTGTCTTCGAGGCACTGCACACCTCGTTCCCGGCGATGCTGTTCATCTCCTTCGGCACGCTCGCCGTCGATCTCGTGCTGCAGCAGAAGATCTTCGACCGCGACTGGGTCGGCCTCTTATTCGCCTTCATGGGCTGCGCGGTGCTGATCGCCGTCACCCAGGCGCTGATCTGCGCGCTGATGAAATGGCTGCTGATGGGCGTCTACAAGCCGGTGATGAAGCCGATGTGGTCGTTCTGGGCGATGCGCACCGAGGCGATCGCCGTGCTGTACTGGGGCCTGGGCGGCAAGGTGCTGTTCGACTATCTGCGCGGCACGCCGTTCCTGCCCTGGTTCCTGCGCCTGTTCGGCGCGCAGTATGGGCAGGGAGTCTGGCTGGATTCGACCGATATCACCGAGTTCGACTGCATCAAGGTCGGCGACTTCTGCACCGTCAACGCCCATTCGGCGCTGCAGACCCATCTCTACGAGGACCGGGTGATGAAGGTCGGCAAGGTCACCCTCGGCAAGGGCGTCTGCGTCGGCGCCGGCGCGACCGTGCTCTACGACACCCATGTCGGCGATTACGCCCAGATCGGCCTGCTCACCGTGATCATGAAGGGCGAGAACCTGCCGGCGAACACCCGCTGGGAAGGCGCGCCGGCGGTGCCGGCGGCGGGGCATTGACCCGCGGTGTTTGCCAGCCTTCCGCCATGGGACTAAGAGCCTGACGTAAAGCAGCGTCGGGCTCCCATGTCGCACAACACTTTCGGCCATCTCTTCCGCGTCACCACCTTCGGCGAGAGCCATGGTCCTGCGATCGGCTGTGTCGTCGACGGCTGCCCGCCGCTGATCCCGCTGAACGAGGCCGAGCTCCAGCGCGACCTCGACAAGCGCCGGCCCGGCCAGTCGCGCTACACCACGCAGCGCCAGGAGCCCGACCAGGTCCGCATCGTCTCCGGCGTCTTCGCGCGCGAGGCCGATGGCGAGCAGGTCACGACCGGGACCTCGATCGGGCTGCTGATCGACAATGTCGACCAGCGCTCGAAGGATTATTCCGAGATCAAGGACAAGTATCGGCCCGGCCATGCCGATTTCACCTACGACGTGAAATACGGCATCCGTGACTATCGCGGCGGTGGCCGCTCCTCGGCGCGCGAGACGGCGATGCGGGTCGCGGCCGGGGCGATCGCCCGCAAGGTCGTGCCGGGCATGGTGGTGCGCGGCGCCCTCGTCCAGATGGGACCGCACAAGATCGATCGCGGCAACTGGGACTGGGACGAGGTCGGCAACAACCCGTTCTTCTGCCCGGATGCGAAGGCGGCCGAGCGCTTCGCCGATTATCTCGACGGCATCCGCAAGAGCGGCTCCTCGATCGGGGCCGTGCTGGAGGTCGTCGCCGAGGGCGTGCCGGCGGGGCTGGGCGCGCCGATCTACGGCAAGCTCGACGCCGAGATCGCCGCGGCGCTGATGAGCATCAACGCGGTCAAGGGCGTCGAGATCGGCGACGGTTTCGCCGCAGCCGAGCTCTCCGGCGAAGAAAACGCCGACGAGATGCGCGCCGGCAATGACGGCAAGCCGCTGTTCCTGTCGAACCATGCCGGCGGTATCCTCGGCGGCATCTCGACCGGCCAGCCGATCGTGGCGCGCTTTGCGGTCAAGCCGACCTCGTCGATCCTCTCGACGCGCGCCACTGTGAACCGCACCGGCGGCGAGACCGAGATGTTCACCAAGGGCCGGCACGACCCCTGCGTCGGCATCCGCGCCGTGCCGGTCGGCGAGGCCATGGTCGCCTGCGTGCTCGCCGATCAGTTCTTACGCCACCGCGCCCAGGTCGGCGTGATCGAGCCGCGCTGGCCGTTCGAAAGCTGACCGATCAGCGCCGGGCGCTTGCGATCGTGGTGACGGCGAGCTCCGCGACGGCGTCGAGTTCGCCTGCAGCCGCGCCGTCATTGGCCTGGATCGAGAGCCCTTGCAGGATCGCTCCGAGATAACGGGCCAGCGCCGCGCAATCGGTCCCGTCCTTGAGCTGGTGCTCGGCGACGGCGCGCTCCAGCCGGGCCTGGAAGAGGGCGATGCTTGCGGCGCGGTAGCCCGCAACCTCCCTGGCGATATCGCCGTGCTCGCTGCCGCAGTTCACTAGCGCCGCTGACAGCATGCAGCCCCTCGGCTGCCCCTCGCTGCAGAACTGGCGCACGGATGCGGCGTAGAACTGCCTGAAGGCCTCGACGATATCCGGCTCGTCGAGCGCCGCACGCGCCGCCGAGCCGACCTCGCCGAGATACCAGCCGAGCGACTCGCGGAAGAGGTCTGCCTTCGATTTGAAGGCGGCATAGAGGCTCTGCGGCGTGATCCCCATCGCCTCGGTGAGATCGACGAGCGAAGCACCCTCATAGCCGAGTTTCCAGAAGGTCTCGCCGGCGGCGGCCAGCGCCTTCTCCCGATCGAAGGCGCGCGGCCGGCCGCGCGGCCGGCGATCCGTCTCATCCTTATTTATCACAGTGACCACTCTGGAATTCATTCTGGAAGCGCGATATCAGGAGCGATCGCTCCTTATATCGAAAGTCGATCGCCATGCGTAGCCTTCCCATTCTGCTGGTCGGACTCATGCTCTCGCTGCAAGCCATGGCGCAGCCGGCCCCCGATCCGGCGCTCTCGGCCCGAATCGAGCGCGTCGTCGCGCAGGCCATTGCGGAGAAGCGGCTCGTCGGGGCCGTCGTGCTCGTCTGTCGCGGCGGCAAGCTCATCCATCACCAGGCCGCCGGGTTCGCCGATCGCGAGGCGGGCCGGCCGATGCAGGAAGATGCGATCTTCCGCTTCGCCTCTGTGACGAAGCCGATCGTCTCTGCGGCAGCGATGAAGCTGGTGGAGGAGGGCAAGCTTCGCCTGGATGATCCGGTGACGCGCTTCCTGCCGGATTTCCGGCCTGCCCTCCCGGACCGGACGCAGCCGACGATCACGGTGCGCCAACTCCTGACCCACACATCGGGGTTGAGCTATCGCTTCTTCGAGCCGTCGGGCAGCGCCTATCACACGCTCAACGTGTCGGACGGAATGGACCAACCCGGGTTGAGCCTGAAGGAGAATCTGCGCCGCCTCGGCCAGGCGCCGCTCGGATTCGCTCCCGGGACGAAATGGAGTTATTCGCTGGGCATCGACGTGCTCGGCGGTGTGCTCGAAGCTGCCTCGGGCGAACCGCTGCCCGCGATCGTCCAGCGCTTGGTTACCGGCCCGCTCGGCATGAAGGACACCGGCTTTGCGGTGGCGGATTCGACGAGGCTCGCCGTGCCCTACGCCGACGGAAGGCCCGCCCCCGTGAAGATCACGGACGACATGGCGGTGCCTTTTGGGACGGGCAGTGTTCTCTTTACCCCGAGCCGCGTCCTCGATCCGGCCTCATTTCCCTCGGGCGGCGCCGGAATGGTCGGCACCGCCGGGGACCTGCTGCGGTTCCTGGAGGCGATCAGGACGGGCGGTGCGCCGATTTTGAAGCGCGAAACGGTGGCGGCGATGATGCAGGATCAGGTCGGAGTCCAGGCGGCGACGCAGGGGCCGGGCTGGGGCTTCGGCTATGGCTGGGCGGTACTCGACGACCCGAAGGCGGCCGCGACCCCGCAGGCCCGGGGCACGCTGCAATGGGGCGGCGCCTACGGCCACAGCTGGTTCGTCGATCCAACCAATGAGCTCATCGTGGTCGCGCTGACCAACACGGCCTTCGAGGGCATGGTGGGGCCGTTCGTGACGCAGTTGCGCGATGCCGTTTATGGCACGGCCAGATGACGCCAGATCGCGCTTTTCAGTAATACTGAAATAAGCCGATCCGATTCATTGAAATCGAAGGGTGGCAGTGCTAGCTATCATGCCATGAAGCTCGACGCCTGGCTCCAGCAAACCAAGACCGCCCGCAGCGCCTTTGCGCGGCAGGTCGGCCTGTCTCCGGCCAGCGTCACGGCGCTCTGCAACGATCCCACTTCCTGGATCTCGCGCGAGAGCGCCGAGCGTATCGCCGCCGCGACCGGAGGCGCCGTCACCCCCAACGACTTTCTGGGCCTGCAGAGCCCGCGCGAGGCTGCCATGACCGCAAGCAATGTCGCCGAGACCGTCGAAGCCTTCGCGCGCGGCGAGATCGTCATCGTCACCGATGACGACGATCGTGAGAACGAGGGCGATCTCATCGTCGCCGCCTCGCTCTGCACGCCGGAGAAGATGGCCTTCATCATCCGCAACACCTGCGGCATCGTCTGCGCGCCGCTGACGTCGGGCGAGGCGCGCCGCCTGCGGCTCGACCCGATGGTCTCCTCCAACGATGCCCCGCTCGGCACCGCCTTCACCATCACCGTCGACGTCAAGCATGGGTTGACCACCGGCATCTCGGCCGAGCAGCGCACTAATACGGTGCGCGCGCTCGCCAACGGCAATATGGGCGCCGCCGATTTCGTCCGGCCCGGCCATGTCTTCCCGCTGATCGCGAAAGACGGCGGCGTGCTGATGCGCTCGGGCCATACCGAAGCCGCCGTCGATCTCTGCAAGCTGGCCGATCTGCCGCCGGTCGGCGTGATCTGCGAACTCGCCAACGACGACGGCACGGTGATGAAGGGCGCGCAGATCACCGCCTTCGCCCAGAAGCACAATCTCAAGCAGATCACCGTCGCCGACCTGATCGCCTATCGCCAGGCGCGCGAGAAGCTGGTCGAGCGCGTGCATTCCTTCCCGGTCAAGACTGATTTCGGCGAGATGACCGGCCATGTCTATGTGACGCCTTTCGACGACACCCAGCATTTCGCCTTCGTGATGGGCAAGCTCGGCGACGGCGAGAAGGTGCCGGCCCGGCTGCACCGCGCCAATGTCGTTGCGGACGTGCTCGGCGGCGCGTCCTCGATCCAGTGCGTGCTGCGCCGCTTCCAGCAGGAGGGCAAGGGCGTGCTGGTCTATCTGCGCGACGGTTCGGCCGGCGTGCCGATCAAGAGTGTCGAGGGCGAGGACGGCTCGGACGCGCTGCGCTCGCAGCAATGGCGCGAGGTCGGTCTCGGCGCCCAGATCCTGCGCGATCTAGGCGTCGCCTCGATCGTCAACCTGGCGTCCTCGACCCGCGCCTTCGTCGGCCTCTCCGGCTTCGGCATCGAGATCGCCGAGACGGCGCCGCTGGAGTGAGCGGCGCCGGTTAGCCGCGCATCAGCGCCATGACATGGGCGGCGGTCGATTTCGACAGGCCTTCGAGGTCGTAGCCGCCCTCCAGGATCGAGACGAGCCGCCCGTCGGCATGACGGTCGGCGATCTCCATCAGCTTCTGCGTCGCCCAGGCGAAATCCGCTTCCTTCAGGTTGATGTTGGCGAGCGGGTCGCGCCAATGCGCGTCGAAGCCGGCCGAGATGATCACGAGGTCGGGCGCGAAGGCCGCGAGCCGCGGCAGGATCGCGCTCTCGAAGGCATCGCGGAAGACGTCCGTGCCGTCGCCGGCCCGAAGCGGGGCATTGACGATCGTGCCGTGCTCACCGCGCTCGGACGGCGCGCCGGTGCCGGGGTAGAGCGGCATCTCATGGGTCGAGGCGTAGAGCACGCTGGCATCGCCCCAGAAGATCTCCTGCGTGCCGTTGCCGTGATGGACGTCCCAGTCGACGATGGCGACCCGCTCGGCGCCATGGGCCCTCTGCGCATGGCGGGCGGCGATGGCGGCGTTGTTGAAGAAGCAGAAGCCCATCGCCTTGTCGCTCTCGGCATGATGGCCAGGCGGGCGCATCGCGCTGAAGGCGTTGGTCGCGCGTCGGCTCATGACCTCGTCGACGGCGTGGACGGCCGCCCCGACGCCGTGAAGCGCCGCAGCGAGTGTCCCCGGCGACATGATGGTGTCGGCGTCGACCTGGACCATGCCCTCCTGGGGCGCGGCTTCCACGATCGCCTGCGCATAGGCGGCGGGATGGCAGAGCGCGACCTGGGCGAGCGTGCCTTCCGGGGCCTCGACGCGCTGCAGGAGTGCGAATCGCTCATCCTCAAGGGCCTGCTGGACGGCGCGGATGCGGTCGGCGCGTTCGGGATGGCCCGGCGGCGTGACATGGCGGAGGCTGGAAGGATGGCTGATCAGCAGCGTCGGCACGCGCAAGTCTCCGATGGTCGCGAAGCTTTCCAAACGGGGTAGCCCGCAAGCGTGACCATATTGTCACTGCAATGCAGCAAGACGCCAGAGCAGGTGCCGAACTTCATTGCCTGTGAGTCATTTGCGCCGTAAGACCAGCCTGTGTTCGACCCGGGCCGTCTCTCGTCGGGTCACCGTTTTTTAACGATGCATTCATCATAACGAGCACCGTCTCGGTGCCGGCGGTGGACCCCATGAAGCAGACTCTCGTTACGGTGCTCGGCCTGTCGGTGCTTCTCGGAGCCTGCCAGTACAAGACGGTGCATGCACCGTCGCTGTCGGCGCGCGATGCCGAATACATGGCGCTCGTCCCGAATTTCGAGACGCAGATCACGCATCTGCCTTACGAGATCACCGACCCGACCGGCGAAGAGCCCGGCACGATCGTGGTCGATACCACCGAGAAGTTCCTCTACTTCGTCCTGCCGAACAAGAAGGCGATCCGCTACGGTGTCGCAACCGGCGACGAGGCCTTCGGCTGGACCGGCACGGCCGTGATGCAGCGCAAGGCCGAGTGGCCGCGCTGGACGCCGCCGGCCGAGATGATCGCGCGCTGGCCGCATCTGGCGCCGCGCGCCGGCGGCATGGAGGGCGGGCCGGACAATCCGCTCGGCGCCCGCGCGCTTTATCTCTACCAGAACGGCAAGGACACGCTCTACCGCATTCACGGCACCAATGAGCCGGAGACGATCGGTCGCTCGGCCTCGTCCGGCTGCATCCGGATGCGCAACATCGATGCGATCGACCTCTACAACCGCGCCGCTGTCGGCGGGAAGGTCATCGTTCGCTGACCCGGAGCGACGCTGCGGCGTCGCCCATCATCCCAATTCGATCAGCACGATCTCCGGCGGCGCGCCCAGCCGGATCGGCAGCTTGCTGGTGCCGAGCCCGGCCGAGACCACGAGGTCGCGGCCATTCTCCCGGACATGGCCGTAGGCATAGCGGTTGCCGTAGCGCGAGGGCACGATCGGCGACCAGCCGAACAGCCTGACCTGGCCACCGTGGGTATGGCCCGAAAGGGTCAGCGCGACGCGAGAGGGCACCCTGGCGAAGATGTCGGGCTCATGCGCCATCAGGATCACAGGCGCGTCGTCGCGGATCATGGCGAGCGTGGCCGGCAGGTCGTCGAGGCCGTAGGGCAGCCCGCGCGGACGACGGCGCAGGACGAAGGCCTCCTGGTCGCCGAGCCCGGCGATCCAGAGCGGTCCGGCGCCAGTTTGGAGCCTGACCGCCCGGTTCTCCAGGACGGGAATGCCCACCGCTTCGAGCGCGACCGTGGACTGGGTTGGTCCGCGGAGCTCCTTCTGAGCGCGCTCGTCCTGCCACCAGTCGTGATTGCCGAGCACGGCGAAACAGCCGGCAGGCGCTTCCAGGCGGGCGAGCTCGGCTGCCCATTCAGCCGGTGCGGGGTCGCTCGGCTTGCGGGTTCGGCTGGCGACGAAATCACCGACCAGCAAGGTCAGGTCCGGCTTCAGCGCATTGGTCTGCTCGACGATCTGGCGAACGCGCGCGACCGGCATATGCGGGCCGCCGACATGCAGGTCCGTGATCACGGCGAGCCGCAGCCGGCGCCCTTCGGGCCAGCGGGCGGGCTTCAGCCGGTAGCGGGTCACGCCCTGATGCGCGGGTTCCCAGGCATAGGCGTAACCGCCCAGGCCGAAGCTGGACAGAAAAAGACCGGCGAGAGTCTGAAGAACTCTGCGCCGGTCAAGCATTTGGGGTCTCAGTCGGAGGTCGTCGTATCAATCTTCGAAACCGTTGCGCAGGAGCGCCGGAACGTCCCTGTGCTGCGAGGTCAACGCGGCCGGGGTCCAGCGGGTTCCCGCGAGAATGGCGGGAATCGCGATCGGACGAAAGCGCGATGCATAGGCCTCACGCGCGCTGGCGTCATGAAAGCTGGCGGAGCGGTGCGCGGGGTGGCGCGGCTTATGCGTAGACATGATCCTCGGTTTCCGGTTGTGGCGCCGACGGTTCCTGGCCGTCAGCACCGCAAATGTCGCTGCCGATCGGGTCGGGCCGGCGGCGGCATTTTGAAATTGTCGTGACATTTTTCGTGTCACACCGAGGCTTTGGTCAGCTTTGGCACAGTTTCGCGGGGCGGCAGGCAAAATTCACTGCCAGCCGCCGTTTCACGTCATGGTCGGGCTTGTCCCGACCATCCACGTCTTCCTTCACCAGATGCGGTGTTCAAGACGTGGATGCTCGCCACAAGGGCGAGCATGACGTCGTGGTTCCAGAGTGCGCCTTCAGCCCGCGATCAGGCCTTCGGCCTTGACCCAGTCGAGCGTCTTGGCGAGCGCCCGCTCGTAACGGTCGAACAATTCGTCGATCTCGGCTTCGCTGATCACCAGCGGCGGACAGAAGGCGACGCGGTCGCCGCCCAGAGCGCGCAGGATCAGGCCTTCCTCCTGGGCAAAGCTGGTCGACTTCAGGGCGACGCCCTTCTTGGCCTCGAACTGTGCCTTGCTCGCCTTGTCCTTGACGAACTCGATGCCGCCGATCAGGCCGACGCCGCGGGCTTCGCCGATCAGCGGATGCTCGGCGAGCTTGGTCAGGCGCTGCAGGAATTTCGGCGCGACCTTGCGGACGTGATCGATGATCTTGTCGCGCTTGTAGATCTCCAGCGTCTTGACCGCGACCGCGCAGCCGACCGGATGGCCGGCATAGGTGTTGCCATGGCCGAAGGTGCCGATCTTCTTGCTCTGGTCGACGAGCACCTCATAGACCGGCTCGTTGATCAGCACGGCGCTGAGCGGGAAATAGGCCGAGGTCAGGGCCTTGGCGCAGGAAAGCGTGTCGGCCTTCATCTTGTAGGTGGTCGTGCCGAACATCTCGCCGGTGCGGCCGAAGCCGGTGATGACCTCGTCGGCGATGAACAGGATGTCGTATTTGGCGAGGACGGCGTTGATGGCCTCGAAATAGCCCTCGGGCGGGGTGACCGCGCCGCCGGCGCCCATCACCGGCTCGGCGATGAAGGCTGCGACCGTGTCCGGCCCCTCGCGCTGGATCATCTCGTCGAGCTCGGCGGCGAGCCGCGCCGAGAAGTCGAGCTCGCTCTCGCCCGGCTGTGCAAAGCGATAATGGTGCGGGGACGAGGTGTGCAGAATGCCAGGCAACGGCAGATCGAAATCGGTGTGGTTGGCCGGCAGGCCGGTCAGCGAAGCCGAAGCGACGGTGACGCCGTGATAGCCCTTTAGACGCGAGATGATCTTCTTCTTCTTGGGCCGGCCGAGCGCATTGTTCATGTACCAGACCAGCTTGACCTGGGTGTCGTTCGCGTCCGAGCCGGAGGCGCCGTAGAACACCTTGGAGATCGGGACCGGGGCGATCTCCTTCAGCTTCTCGGCCAGCTCGATCGCCGGGTCGTGGCTGCGGCCGGAGAAGAGATGGGTGAAGGGCAGCTTCTTCAGCTGCTCATAGGCGGTCTCCGCCAGCTCCTGGTTGGAATAGCCGAGCGAGGTGCACCAGAGCCCGGCCATGCCCTCGATATAGTCCTTGCCGGTGGTGTCGTAGACGAAGACCCCCTTGCCGCGCTCCAGCACCAGCGGGCCGACCTCGCGATGGGTGGCGAGGTTGGTGTAGGGGTGGACGAGCGTCTCGATGTCGCGGACGGCGAGGTTGGTCAGCATTCCCGGCTCCCGATGTTTATGCGTGATTTATGCGAGCATAGACCGCGGCCAGCGCAAGCGCTGAGCGATTTTCCTGCAGATCGGAGCAGAGTCTGGCGCGGGGCGGGGCCGGCGCGTCGGATTCTTGAGGCAGCTTCCAATCTGCAGCCCTCATCCTGAGGAGCGATCGCAGATCGCGTCTCGAAGGATGCTCCAGATGGTTCAGGAGCCCCTTGGAGCATCCTTCGAGACGCAGCCTGAAGGCTGCTCCTCAGGATGAGGGCTGAGAGGCGGGTATTGCGGCTGGAATCATTCCAAACCGGCTTGCCAGCCGCCGCGACGATGCGCATGGTTCTGCGCGCTTTCGAGAGAGCCCGATGATCGATCCCGCCCGTATGGTGAACCAGCCGGCGCCCGGCCGCGACTGCGGCACGTGCACATTGTGCTGCAAGGTCTATGATGTGCCGGCGGTCGAGAGCGTCGCCGGCAGCTGGTGCAGGCATTGCCTGCCCGGCCGGGGCTGCGGCATCCATGCGACGCGGCCGGATCATTGCCGGGCCTTCTTCTGCCTCTGGATGACGCAGAACTTCCTCGGGCCGGAATGGAAGCCCGACAAAGCCCGCTTCGTGCTGACCATGGACCCGGCGACCAACTGGCTCTTCGTCCAGCTCGACCCCGGCGCGCCGCGGGCCTGGCGCAAGGAGCCCTATCTGACCCAGCTGCGCCGCTGGGCCGCCGCCGGCAACCGCCCGGTGATCGTCTTCCTGAACAAGTCGGCGACCGCCGTCATGCCGACGCATGACGTGCCGCTCGGTATACTCGCTGCAGACGAGCGGCTGGTCCTGCGCGAGGAGCTCGCAGGCGGACGGCCGCGTGTGACCGTCGCGAAGGTCAAGGCCGCGGCGTGAGCGTGCCGGAACGGCCGATGCTGCATCACCTGTCATTCGGCGTGGCCGATATCGCGCGGGCCGCGGCCTTCTACGATGCCGTGCTCGCGCCGCTGGGTTACGTCCGGGTCTGGAGCGACCTTCGACCCGGCGAGGCCAATCAGGCGGTCGGCTACGGTGTTGCGGGCGGCGGTGACGGCCTGGCGCTGAAGCACCGCCCGGCTGGGCAGCGGCCGCCGGGACCGGGGTTCCACGTCGCCTTCGCGGCTCCCAGCCGGGAAGCGGTCGATGCTTTCCATCTGACAGCTCTCCAGCATGGCGGGCGCGACAATGGCGGGCCGGGCCTGCGCGCCCATTACGGCCCGCACTACTATGCGGCCTTCGTCACCGATCCCGATGGCCACAATATCGAAGCCGTGTTCAACACCGCCGTCTAATCGGAATTGGAGACTCGATTGAGCAAGCGGGCGCGGGACTATGGCCTGATCTGCGGCTCGCTGCCGCCGGGCCCGTTCAATGCGATCACCGATGTCGCCGGCGTTGCCGTCGGTCATCGCACGATCCGCGAAGGCGATATCCGCACCGGCTTCACTGCGGTGCTGCCGCATGGCGGCGACCTCTTCCGCGAGAAGGTGAGGGCCGGGGTCGATGTCATCAACGGATTCGGCAAGAGCGCCGGGCTGATGCAGCTCGCCGAACTCGGCCAGATCGAGACGCCGCTGCTGCTCGGCAACACCTTTGCGGTCGCGGCGGGGATCGAGGCGCTGGTCGGGCGGGCGCTCGCGACCAATCCCGAGATCGGCCGCAGCACCGGTACGGTCAATTCGCTCGTGCTCGAATGCAATGACGGCTTCCTCTCTGACATCCGCGCTCGCCGCCTGACGGTTGCCGATGCGGATGCCGCGCTCGATGCGGCCAAAAGCGGACCGGTCGAGGAGGGCGCGGTCGGCGCCGGCGCCGGCATGAGCGCCTTCGGCTTCAAGGGCGGGATCGGCACGGCCTCGCGATTGGTCCAGCTCGATGGCCGCAGCTTCACGGTCGGCGTGCTGGTGCAGGCGAATTTCGGGAATGCCGGCGACCTTGTCCTGCCGGATGGCCGCCGGCCGGTGCCGCCCGAGCAAGGCACCCAGCCGCCGGAGCGCGGTTCGGTGATCATCATCCTGGCGACCGACCTGCCATTGGAAAGCCGGCAGCTCAGCCGCATCGCCCGGCGCTGCGGCGCGGGCCTGGCGCGGCTCGGCGCCTTCTGGGGCAATGGCAGCGGCGACATCGCCATCGCCTTCTCGACCGCGGGCCGGATCGCGCATTTCGAGGAGGCCGATCTCGTCCCGCTCACCGCCCTCAACGAGAACCGGATCGACCTGGCCTTCCGCGCCGCGGCCGAGGCGACGCAGGAGGCGGTGCTGAACGCAATGCTGGCGGCACCGGAGACGGTCGGCCGCGACGGCAACCGCCGGCCGTCGCTGGCGGATTGTCTGTAGGCTCAGGCCGCAGCGACAGGCGGCACGCGATAGCCGCCGCCCAGCCTCTCCAGCATCGCCCCGACCGCGATCGCCGTCCGGTCCTCGCCGAAGGGTGCGATGATCTGCACGCCGGTCGGCAGACCGGCCTGCGAGAACCCGACCGGCGCGCTCAGCGACGGCAGGTCGGAGCCGGTGGCGAGGCTCGCCCAGCACAGGAAGTCGAGATAGGGCCGCTCTACGCCGTCGATGTCGAGCCGGCGGGCGTGGAAATCGGGCAGATGGTCGTGCTTTTGGCTTGCGACCGGGGCGGGCGGGCAGAGCAGCACGTCCCAGTTCTGGAAAAAGCGGGCCCATTGCCGCTTCAAGGCGAGGCGGCGCTGGTGGAGCTGCTGGTAGAGGCCGGGCGTCATTCTCGCGCCGCGCGCCTGCAGCGCCTGATGCGAGAGGTCGCCCGGCGCGAACTTCGCGGCCTGCGCCTGGATGCGGGCGCGCACCTTCGGCGGCAGGCCATAGGCGACGACAGCGTGATTCAGCAGCGCATAGACCTCATAGGCCTCGCTGAAGCGAAAGCCGGGGCGGGCGGCCTCGTCGACGATGGCGCCGGCCTCAGTGAGGCGTCGTCCGGCTTCGCGCACAGTGTCCGTGACCTCCTTCGTGACCGGCGCGAACGGCTCCTGCGCCCAGACCGCGACGCTCAGGCCCTTCGCCTCGGTCCTGCGCGGGGCTGGCAGGGGCGCTCCCGCTACATTCGGGTCGCGCGGGCCGGTCAGCACCGGCAGGATCAGGTCGAGGTCTTCGGTGGCGCGGGCGATCGGACCGGCGACGACGAGGTCGGCATTGCGCAAGGTGCGCCGCTCCGGCGGCGGCGGGATCAGGCCCCAGGTCGAGACCAGACCCCAGCTGGTCTTGAGGCCGAAGACGCCGCAGGCCTGCGCCGGCCAGCGGATCGAGGAGCCGAGATCGGAGCCGAGCTCGAAGGCGCTCATGCCCGTGGCGACCGCGACCGCTGCCCCGCCCGAAGAGCCGCCGGGCGAATACTCGGGATTCCACGGGTTGTTGGCGATTCCATGGGCCGGGTTGTAGCTCTGGAAGTCGCCGGAGAAGACCGGAACAAGCGTCTTGCCGAGGATCACCGCGCCGGCGGCGCGCAGGCGGGCGACGGCTGCGGCGTCCTCCACCGGGACGCGTTCCTTGTACGCGGGCAGGCCGCCGGAGGAGGGCAGGCCGGCGACGTCGAAGGCGTCCTTGATCGTGATCGGCAGGCCTTCGAGCGGGCGGGCTTGCCCAGTGGCGATGCGCCGATCCGACTCAGCTGCCATCGCCCGCGCGGCGTCGCGATCCTGCGCGACGATGGCATTGAGCGTGGGGTTCAGCGCGTCGATGCGGGCGAAGGTCGCCTCGAGCAGCTCCGTCGCGGTGAAGCGTCTGGCGAGGAGCTCGGCGCGCAGGCTCGTGGCGGAGGCGGTGAGATCGATCGAAGCCATCGGGAGGTCCGGCGGGTAGGGAGTTCGAGTCGTAGCCTAAGGTCGCTGATGGGGACAATGAAACGCGGGATCCCCTCTCCCGGATGGGAGAGGGGTAGGGGTGAGGGCCCGCCGCTGATCACTCAAACGCAACGGCACCGTGGCGCCTTCTGCGGATAGGGCAGGCCCTCATCCCTGCCCTTCTCCCACACGGGAGAAGGGTTCCCCGCGCCCCTCATTCACGTTCGTAGCCTTATCCCGCCTTCCGCCGCTCCATCGCCCTCAGGAAATCCTCGCCGTCCTTGACCCCAAGCTCATAGGCGAAGCGGATGCCCTCCCAATTCCGGATGGTGAACTGGCTGACCGGGATCACCTGCGAGGGCCGGACATAGGTGCGGTTCTGAACCTGCGGCACCTGTGCGAAGGGGCGCGTCAGCAATACCAAAGTCTGTTCGCCGGCCGCCTCCATCTCGGCGAGCGCCCAGGCCGGGGCGCTGTCGACCAGTCCGCCATCGAGCGCGGCGCGGGCGCCGATATTGCCGGCCGGCATGAACGGCGGCACGGCGGCGCTCGCCATCAGCGCGTCGACCAGCTGTTCGGGATCGGCGCAGTCGGCGATGCGGATCAGGTCGGGCCGGAAGCCGAGCTTGCGCCCGACCGTCGGATGGACCGGCCGGCGGAAGCGCTTCTCGAGCTGGTAGGCGCCGATGCCGATCGTGGTGATGACCGGAAGCGGCCAGAAGCGCGGCGGCCGCGAGATCGCGATCAGGAAATCGGCCTGGGCCTTCAGCGCCGCCAGACGCTCCGGCGTGAACAGGCTCGCGAGCATGCTGCGATACATCTCCGCTACCGGGAAGAGCCGGCCGCCACGGCGGAAGGCGGCCCAGTCGACCTCGGAGGTGCGGCCGGTGCAGGCCTCGCGCAACATCTCGCGCACGGTCGGGCCCAGCCCAAGCGCATTGTAGAGCATCGCCCCGGCGCCGGCGCTGGCGCCGACGATGCGGCGCGGCTTCAGGCCGATCTCAGGCGCGACGGTCTCGTAGAAGCCGCCCTGCCAATAGCAGCGATTGCCGCCGCCGGCATAAGCCAGGCCGGCGAACATCAGGGCGCGTCAATGGCGCGGGCGCGCTCGCGCCAGGCCAGGACCAGCCGATCGAGCTCGGCGAGGTCGTCATGCGGGAGCTTGCCGAGTGTCTGGGCGACATAATCGCGCTGCGTCGTCATGCCGGCCTCGGCGAGGCGCCGGCCCTCCGGTGTCAGGTGCATGGCATAGGAGCGCCGGTCGCCGACGATGGCGCGGCGCTCGACGAGGCCGGCCTGCACCAGGCGGTCGACCAGGCCGGAGACATTGCCCTTGGTGACGTAGAGCCGCTCGGCGAGCTCGCTCTGGCTGATGCCCTCGCGCTCGGTCAGGGTCGAGAGCAGGTCGAATTGCGGAATGGAGAGACCGAGCTCGCGGATGCGCGCGGTCATCTGGCCGAGCATGCGCTGATGCAGGCGCATGAAGCGGAACCAGACGCGGTCCGGCTCGATGGGTTCCGGGGCGGGGATTGGGCGCGGCACTGACAAGGCGTTCATCCCTAGATCGTTTACTTGTAAACTAACTCATCTCCTAGCGGGAGGCGAGGGCTTTCGCCGCGAGCCGTCCGCTGGCTATGCTGCCAAAAAGCGAAGCAAGACGACAGGGAGAAACGCATGCTCGGGCTGATGCAGAATTGGCCGCTGCTGATCCATCGGATCATCGATCACGCGGCGATCCAGCACGGCACCCGCGAAGTCGTCTCCCGCAGCGTCGAAGGGCCGATCCGGCGCACGACCTATGCCGATATCCGCCAGAGCGCGCTCAGGATCGGCAAGAGGCTGACGCAGGAAGGCATCCGCCTCGGCGACCGCGTCGCGACGCTCGCCTGGAACACAGACCGGCATCTGGCACTCTGGTACGGCATCAGCGGCATGGGCGTGATCACCCACACCGTCAATCCGCGGCTCTTCCCCGAGCAGATCGCCCAACTGATCGATCATGCCGAGGATCGGCTGCTCTTCCTCGACCTGACCTTCGTGTCGCTGATGGAAGACCTGCAGGACAAGCTGCCGACCGTCGAGCGCTACATCGTCCTGACCGATGCCGCGCATATGCCGCAGACCTCGCTCCGGAACGCCGTTCCTTACGAGGACTGGCTGGCCGAGGCCGACGACGATTTTGCCTGGGCGACGTTCGACGAGAACACCGCGGCCGGGCTCTGCTACACCTCGGGCACGACCGGCGGGCCCAAGGGCGTGCTCTATTCGCATCGCTCCAACGTGCTGCACGCCATGGGCTGCGCCCAGCCGGACTATATGGGCCTGTCGGCACGCACCGTCGTCCTGCCGGTGGTGCCGCTCTTCCACGCCAACAGCTGGTCGCTCGCCTTCTCGGCGCCGATGACCGGGGCGAAGCTGGTGATGCCTGGCATGAAGCTCGATGGGGCCTCGCTGCTGGAATTGCTCAACGATGAAAAGGTGACGCTGACCGCGGCGGTGCCGACGGTGTGGCTCGGCCTGCTGCAGCATCTGGAAGCGACCGGCGGCAAGCTCGACACGCTGAAGCGGGTCGTCATCGGCGGCTCGGCCTGTCCGCGGGCGATGACCGAGGCCTTCGAAAAGACATACGGCGTCACCGTCGATCATGCCTGGGGCATGACCGAGATGAGCCCGATCGGCTCGTTCTGCTCGATCAAGCCGGTCTATGACGGGCTTGAGGGCGATGCGCTCTACGACCTCAAGGTCAAGCAGGGCCACCCGCAGTTCGGCGTCGAGTTCCGCCTGACCAATGACGAGGGCACCGACCTGCCCTGGGACGGCAAGACCTTCGGGCGCCTGAAGGTGCGCGGGCCGGCGGTCGCCGGCGCCTACTACAAGCACGATCAGCCAATCCTCGACGAGCACGGCTTCTTCGACACCGGTGACGTCGCGACCATCGATCCCCATGGCTACATGCAGGTCACCGACCGCTCCAAGGACGTGATCAAGTCGGGCGGCGAATGGATCTCGTCGATCGAGTTGGAAAACCTCGCCATCGGCCATCCCGACGTGGCTGAAGCCGCGGTGATCGGCGTCGCCCATCCGAAATGGGACGAGCGCCCGCTCCTCGTGATCGTGCCCAAGCCCGGCAGGACGCCCGGCCGCGAGGAGATGCTCGCCTTCATGACCGGCAAGGTCGCGAAATGGTGGCTGCCCGACGATGTCGTGCTGGTCGAAGCGATCCCGCATACCGCGACGGGCAAGATCCAGAAGACGGCGCTGCGGGAGATGTTCAAGGAGTATCGGCTGCCGGGGTGAGGGGAGGCCTGCCATGCGCGGGCAGCGGGCGGCGGCCCTTGCGGCGAAGCCTCGCGCCGCAGCTATATAGGCCGGACATAGCAGCAAGGAATCGTCCGCATGGCCAAAGACTTCGCCGGCAAGCGCGTGATCGTCATGGGTGGCAGCCGAGGCATCGGGCGCGCGATCGCGCTGGGATTCGCCGAGCAGGGTGCTTCGGTCTCGATCTGCGCGCGCAATCCGGGGCCGCTCGAAGCGACGCGCCGGGAGATCGCGGCGCTCGGCGTCGCAGCCCATGGCTCAAGCGTCGATCTTGCCGACGCCAAGGCGATCGAGGCCTATGTGCCGCAGGCGGTAGCCGCGCTCGGAGGCCTGGATGTGCTCGTCAACAACGCCTCCGGCTTCGGCCATGCGGATGACGAGGAGGGCTGGGCGGCCTCCCTCAACGTCGACATGATGGCGATCGTCCGCGGCAGCCATGCGGCGGTCCCGCACATGAAGCCGGGTTCGTCGATCGTGAACATCTCCTCGATCTCGGCGCTGCGGGCCTCCTCCCGCTCGGCGCCCTATGGCGCGATCAAGGCGGCCGTAATGCACTACACGGCGAGCCAGGCGAAGATGCTGGCGAAGCAGGGCATCCGGGTGAACGGGGTCGCGCCCGGCTCGATCGAGTTCTCCGGCGGGACTTGGGAGGACCGGAAGACCTCTAACCCCGAGCTCTACCGGGCGACCCTTGCCAGCATTCCCTTCGGCCGGATGGGCAGGCCGGAGGAGGTCGCCGAGGTCGTGCTCTTCCTCGCTTCCGACAAGGCCGGCTGGGTCACCGCCCAGACCATCGTCGTCGATGGCGGGCAGCTCGTCGGGCCCTGATCCGGGCAAAGGCAATGAACGGCTTAGGCAAGGCGAGGCTCATATCGACCGGGCGTCCCGATCCATAGGCCGAGCCAGGGAGATCGCATGGAACTCCTCTTGGTCCTCGCATTTCTGGCGCTGTTCAGTCTGAGCGCGCTGGCAGGCATCGCCTTGCGCAAGCGCCTGCACGAGCGTCACCTCACCAGCGAGAACATGGATTCGATCAGGCTGGTGACCGGCCTGATGGTCACCTTCGCGGCGCTGATCCTCTCCCTGCAATTGTCGACGGCGCGGAGTCGCTTCGACGTGACGAGCAGTCACCGCTCCGCCTATGCGGCTCGGCTCGCCAATCTCGATCAGTGCCTGCGCCTGTTCAAGGAGGCCGCCGATCCGATCAGGCTGAAGCTTCGGCGGTACACGGCTGCGGTGATCGCGAGCACCTGGCCGCACGAGGCGGCGTCGACGGTCGCGGGCATGCCGGACATTGCGGGCATGGCTCTTCGCGGCGAGGACCGGACGCTGTCGCGCTTGATCAGCGAGATCGGGGCAGAGGTGGATGCGCTTCCGACCACGGGCCTCGAGAACACCGCGACGCGCTGCCGTGCAGCCTTTGCGCAGGTTTCGTCCGCCAGATGGAACGTCATCGAGGATGCGATCGCCCCATCCGGGGATTTCTTCATCGGCATATTGAGCTTCTGGCTCAGCCTGGTCTTCCTGAGCTTCGGCCTGCAGATTCCGCGGCGCGCTCTCAGCGCCATCGTGCTGGCGATCGGGGTGCTCTCCGTCTCCAGCATCATGTTCGTGATCGTCGACCTCAGCCTCCCCTATCAGGGCGTGTTCCACGTCCCCAGCACTGCGATGCGCGAGGCACTCGCGGACATGATGCGATAGGGCGACCTCTTCGGCACGACCACGGCCCCGCCGGCTTCCGCCGCGGGGGTCTGAGGGCGAGCGCAAGCCCGAGGGGAGCGCGGGGTCCGGTTGCGGCAGCGTTCCGCCACCATGTCGAATGTCGATGTCGAAGTGTCGAGACGGCAGACGCTCACCGCCTCCGAACCCCGCGCGCGATTCTCTTCAAGGTGCCGCACCGGGCCTTCAGGTCGGGCAGGACCTGGCTTCGCCCGGACGAGGCCCCTCCGCCATTCCAGCCCGCGACGGCTGTTCAGGACGGACACCGCTCTCCCGCCCGGCCGCACGATGCCTCGCGACAGCCCCCTTGGTCGGACGGGACGGGGGGAAGAATACGACAGGTTCCAGGGGCGGGGATTGATTGGGACGTTGTCCCCGGGGTGTTCCCCTTCTCCCCTTGCGGGAGAAGGTGGCGCGAAGCGCCGGATGAGGGGTCGCACTGCCCCTTCGGCGGCGGCCATGACAAGATGCTAACCCCGAAAGTCGGCGCGACCCCTCACCCCAGCCCTCTCCCGCAAGGGGAGAGGGGGGCTGTCACGGTTCCGTCGCCATTTCTGGCGGGGAATGACGGCAGGAGGCTAATCGTCCACCTGCAGAGCCTCGGCCACAAACCCCGCGATCGCCTCAACCAGCACATCTTCCGCCTCGCGATGCGGGACATGGCCGATCCCCGGCAGGATCAGCGCCTCGCCGCGTCCTTCGGCGATACGCTGCGGATGGCGGGCCGAGCCGTATTCGTCGAGCTCGCCATGGATGGCGAGGACGGGGCAGCGCACCCCGGCCAGCGGCCGGTCGATCGTCCAGCTCGCGAAGGCGGGCGAGAGCCAGGTCTCTATCCAGGCGTCGATCACCCAGCGCGTCTTGTCGCCGTGATAGCGCGCCAGCCGCGCGATGTTGCCGGGACCCTTGAGGTCGCGCTGCGCCACCCTGATACCTTCCAGCGTCCGGTCCTCGACGAAGGCCTGGGCGGCAACTGTGACGAGTGCCCGGCAACGCCCCGGCCACTGTGCCGCGGTCTCCACCGCCATGCCGCCGCCGACGCTGTGGCCGCAGGCGATGAAGTCGCCGATGCCGAGCCGGTCGCAAAGCTGCGGGACGGTGCTGCGCCCTTCCTCGCCGACGAAGTCGAGGCCGAGCCTGCCGGGATGCGGATCAGAACGGCCGAAGCCGAGGCGGTCATAGGCGACGATGCGCCGACCGGTTGCGGCCGCGAGCGTCTCCGGGAAGCGGCGCCAGAGCTCGACGCAGCCGAGCGAGTCGTGAAGGAGCAGGATCGGCGCATGTCGGCCGGTTTCAGGGTCGGATGGGATCCAGCTGCGTGCGAACAGCTGGTGGTCGCCGAGCTGGAGGAAGACGTCGTGCTCCTCGATGGTCTTCATGCCGGCAAGCTCATCCGCTCTGGTCCTTCAACGCCTCGGCCAGGAAGCCTGCCAGCGCTCGCACCGCCGGCGTCGGCCGACCCGGAGCCAGATGCAAGGCGATCTCCGAGGCGGGCAGGGGAGGCAGGCCATCGGCCTCGCCGAGCAGGCGCAGCCCTTCGCGTGCCGTGCCGGCCTTGACCACGGTCAGCGCCGCGCCAGCGGCGGCGACCGCCTCGACCGCGCCGATGCTGGAGGAGGAAAACAGGATGCGCCAGGGCCGGCCGGCCTCGTTCAGCGCCGCGAGCGCCCATTCGCGATACATGTTCGGTGCTTTCAGAAGCGCCAAAGGGAGCGGTCCGGCAGGAGGGACGTCGTGCCGGTCGGACCAGGCCCAGGCGGTGCGTTCGCTGCGCAGCACCTCGCCGCTGCCGTCGCCCGCCTTCTGCGTCGCCAAGACGAGGTCGAAGGCCTCGCCGAGGCTGCCGATCAGGTCGCGGGTGAAGCCGGTGGTGACCTCGAGCTCGACTTCGGGATGCGAGCGGGCGAAACGGGCGAGCGTCTCCGGCAGCACGATGGTGGCATAGTCGTCCATCACCGCGAGCCGGACGCGGCCGGAGACGTTTCGTGCCCGAACGACGTCGAGTGCTTCGTCATGCAGCGCGACGATGCGGCGGGCGTAACCGAGGAAATCCTCGCCGGCGCGCGTCAGGAGGACCTCCTGCGGCGAGCGCTGCAGCAGGGTCTGGCCGGCGATCTCCTCAAGCTTGCGCACCTGCGTCGAGATCGTCGACTGCGTGCGGGCGAGCGCGGCGGCGGCGCGGGTGAAGGAGCGCAGTTCCGCAATGGTGACGAAGGAACGCAGCAGGTCGATATCGATATTGCGCAGTGCCGTCACCCCGTTCTCCCTCCGCCCTCATCCTGAGGAGGGCGCGTAGCGCCTGTCTCGAAGGATGCTCCAGCTTGCCACTCGAGCCTCCTGGAGCATCCTTCGAGACGAGATCCATTCGGATCGCTCCTCGGGATGAGGGCTGAGTTTCCATTCGGCTTGCAACCCCTCTCGCGCCCGCAGCATGGACGGCGCCGATCATCCAAATCGAATAATTCAATTTTGGCTCGCCGGGCACGCCCGCTAGCTATAGGGCGAGCCCTTCTGTTCGGACGTAGCGTCAACGAGGTCAAGCATGCCGAGGCTGAGATCCGCCACCACCACCCATGGCCGCAACATGGCCGGCGCCCGCGGCCTCTGGCGCGCCACCGGCATGAAGGACAGCGATTTCGGCAAGCCGATCATCGCGGTGGTCAACTCGTTCACCCAGTTCGTGCCGGGCCATGTCCACCTCAAGGACCTCGGCCAGCTCGTCGCACGGGAGATCGAGAAGGCCGGCGGCGTCGCCAAGGAATTCAACACCATCGCGGTCGATGACGGCATCGCGATGGGCCATGACGGCATGCTCTATTCGCTGCCCTCGCGCGAACTGATCGCCGACAGCGTCGAATACATGGTCAACGCCCATTGCGCCGATGCGATGGTCTGCATCTCCAATTGCGACAAGATCACTCCCGGCATGCTGATGGCGGCGATGCGCCTGAACATCCCGGTCGTCTTCGTCTCGGGCGGGCCGATGGAGGCCGGCAAGTACATCGCCGAAGGCGTGCTGAAGAAGGTCGACCTCGTCGACGCCATGGTCGCCGCCGCCGACAGCAAATACTCGGACAGCGAAGTCGAGGTGATCGAGCGCTCGGCCTGCCCGACCTGCGGCTCCTGCTCGGGCATGTTCACCGCCAATTCGATGAACTGCCTGACCGAGGCGCTCGGCCTCGCGCTGCCTGGCAACGGCTCGACGCTGGCGACCCATGCCGATCGCAAGCGCCTCTTCGTCGAGGCCGGGCACCTGATCGTCGACATCGCCAAGCGCTATTACGAGCAGGACGACGAGAGCGTGCTGCCGCGCAATGTCGCGAGCTTCAAGGCGTTCGAGAACGCGATGACGCTCGACATCTCGATGGGCGGCTCGACCAACACCGTGCTGCATCTGCTGGCGGCGGCGCATGAGGCGCAGATCGACTTCACCATGGCGGATATCGACCGGCTCTCGCGCAATGTGCCGGTGCTGTGCAAGGTCGCCCCGGCCGTCGCCAATGTGCACATGGAGGACGTCCACCGCGCCGGCGGCATCATGGCGATCCTCGGCGAACTCGACCGGGCCGGGCTGCTCGACACCTCGCTGCCGACCGTGCACAGCGCCACGCTGGCCGAGGCGCTGGAGCGCTGGGACATCCGGCAGACGCAGAGCGAGGCGGTGCGCTCCTTCTACAGCGCCGCGCCCGGCGGCGTGCCGACGCAGACCGCCTTCAGCCAGGACCGGCGCTACGAGGAGCTCGACCTCGACCGCGAAAAGGGCGTCATCCGCGAGAAGGCGCATGCGCATTCGCAGGATGGCGGCCTCGCCGTGCTCTACGGCAATATCGCGCTGGACGGCTGCATCGTGAAGACGGCCGGCGTCGACGCCTCGATCCTGACCTTCTCCGGCACGGCGGTGATCTTCGAGAGCCAGGACGCGGCGGTCGAGGGCATCCTGAACCGCAAGGTCAAGGAAGGCGACATCGTCCTCATCCGCTATGAGGGGCCGCGCGGCGGGCCGGGCATGCAGGAGATGCTCTATCCGACCAGCTATCTGAAGTCGAAGGGCCTCGGAAAGGCCTGCGCGCTGGTCACCGACGGGCGCTTCTCCGGCGGCTCCTCGGGCCTGTCGATCGGCCATGTCTCGCCCGAGGCGGCCGAGGGCGGCGCGATCGGCCTGGTCGAGAGCGGCGACGTGATCGAGATCGACATCCCAAGGCGCAGCATCGTGCTCAAGGTCTCCGACGAGGAGCTGGCGCATCGCCGCGCCGCGATGGAGGCCAGGGGCAAGGACGCCTGGAAGCCGGTGGCGCCGCGCAAGCGCAAGGTCTCGACCGCGCTGAAAGCCTATGCGGCGCTGGCGACCAGCGCGGCCAAGGGGGCGGTGCGGGCGATCGACTGAGGCGACCCGAGCCAGCGGAGGCCCCGGCATGAGCGAGCTGTGGGGGGTGGTGGCCGCGGCGGCGTCGAGCGCGCTTGGAGGAACCTCCATCGCCGCGACCCGCTATCTCGTCGGCCATCTCGATCCCCTCGCGATCGGCTCCTTCCGCTTCGGCATCGGCTGCCTGCTGCTCGCGCCGGTCGCCCTGCTCGGCGACCGGAGCTGGCCGGATCGCCGCGATTGGCTCCAGACCGCCGGGCTGGGGCTGCTCTTCTTCGCGCTCTTCCCGATCCTGTTCAACGCCTCGCTGATCCATACGAGCAGCGCGCGCGGGGCGCTGGCGCTCTCGACCTTGCCACTGCTGTCGCTGGTCGTCGGCGCGGCGCTCGGGCGCGAGCGTTTGACAGCGCGCAAGACCGCCGGCGTGCTGATAGCGATGGCCGGCGTCGGCTTCGCGCTGCTCTCAGGGCTTGCCGATGCACCGCCGCAGGCCTGGCGCGGCGACCTGCTGATGATCGCGGCGGCCTTGTGCATGGCGCTCTACGGCATCTGGTCGAAGCCGGTGATCGGCCGCTGCGGGCCGATTCCGTTCACGACGGTGGCGATGGCGGTCGGCGCCGCGGCTCTGGTCCTGATCTCGCTGCTGCGCGGCAGCTTCGCTGCGGTGGCGCAGTTCGCGGTCCCGCAATGGTCCGCGGCGCTTTATCTCGGCGTAATCGGCGCTGCCCTGACCTTCTATCTCTGGGCCTTCGCCCTAGGGAAGGCGTCGCCGACCAGCGTCGCGGTCACCGTCACGGTCAACCCCGTCACGGCGTCGCTGGTGGCCGCCGTGTTGCTGAACGAGCCGATCGGCTGGAATCTCGTCACCGGGATCGTCGTCGTCGGGATCGGCATCTGGCTTGCGACGACGGATGGACAAGGCGTTCGCGCGAGCGGTTAGGCTTGCCCGGCGTCACATCTTCGCCACGGATCGTCCGGACAAAAGCCGCATCGACAAATCGACGCGCCAGCGCGGCACTGCGCTGGCGCTGGGATTCTGGAGGTGGCCTTGCCGGCGTTCCTGATCGTAGCCCTGCTTTGGCTCGGGCTCCTCTCGCCTTCGATCGCGCAGGCGCCGCCGGTCACCCTTTCGGACAACGCCGACTCGATCGCGGTGGTGGTCGGCAACAAGACCTATAAGCAGACCAGCACGGTCGACTTCGCCCATAACGATGCCGAGGCGATCAGGACCTACCTCACCGGCACGCTCGGCTTTCGCGAGCAGAACGTCTTCCTCATGAAGGATGCGACGCTCGGCGAACTCACCCAGATGTTCGGCAGCGAGGCCAATCCACAGGGCGGCAAGCTCTGGCGCAGCGCGGTCGAAGGGCGCTCCAACGTCTTCGTCTACTATTCCGGCCATGGCGTGCCTGATCTCGCCACGCGCCAGCCCTTCCTGTTGCCGCAGGACGGCAATCCCAATGCCAGCGAGAGCGGCTACGCGCTGCAGACGCTCTACCGGAATCTCGAGCTGGTCAGGCAGAAGATCGGGACGCAGCGCCAGCTGATCGTGATGATCGACGCCTGCTTCACCGGCGAGACCGGCCGCAAGGGCGAGAGCCTGCTCGCCGTCTCGGCGCCGGGGTTTACGCCCGCAAAACCGCGTACAGGCGGCGGCATCATCAAGCTGGTCGCGACCTCAGGCACGACTCCGGCCAATTGGGACGCCAACCAGAAGCTCGGCCTGTTCACCAGCCGCTTCCTGATGGGCGCCGCCGGGCTGGCGCAGCCGGCCGGCGCGCCCGAGACCGGCCCGCTCGCCTGGTCCGACCTGCAGCGCTATCTCAAGGATAGCGTCGAGGCGGCGGCCCGGCGCGACAGCGGCCGCGAGCAGGCGCCGGAGATCGACCTCGCCTCGATCGCACTGCCGGTGGCGCAGCCGGTGCCGGCGGTGGCGCGCGCGGTCGCATTGGCGCGGGACGAGGCCAACTGGCAGCGGGCCAAGGCGGCGGGCGAGCGCAGCGCGCTCGAGGGTTACGTCGCGCGCTGCGGCGAGACCTGCCAGTACCGCGAGGCGGCGATGGCGCTCTTGCTTGAAAAAAGCCGCAGTGGCGAGGCCGCCACCGACGAGCAGAACTGGGTCAGGCTCGGGGGCTCCGGGCGCTACGAGGACTATCTCAAGGGCTGCGGCACGGTCTGCGCCTATCGCTCCCTCGCGGAAGGCTATCTCGGCCGGACCGACGCTTCCCGCGATCCGCGCGTGCAGGACTGCGACGAGCTCGCCGGCGATCCCAACGATCCCGACCGGCGCGAGGGCGTCAAGGGCGTGAAGTTCGCGCGGATCGATGCGCGCGCCGCGATCGCGGCCTGCAAGCAGGCGGCGGAGCAGCAGCCGCAGATCAGGCGGCTCTCCTACCAGCTCGGGCGCGCCTACGACAAAGCCGAGCGCTACAAGGACGCACTGGCTGCCTACGACAAGGCGGCAGATGCCGGCAGCGCCGCGGCAATGAACAATCTCGGCGCGCTCTACGAGAATGGGCAGGGCAGCAAGGTCGACCTGCAGAAGGCCTTCGGCCTCTATGAGCAGGCCGCCGGCACCGGCAACGCCATCGCAATGAGCAATGTCGGGCGCATGCTGCAATATGGCCGCGGCCGGCCGCGCGACGAGGCCGCGTCATTGCGCTGGTACCAGAAGGCGGCGGAAGCAGGGGATGCCTTCTCGATCGCCAAGCTGGTGCCAGCCTATCTCGAAGGGCGTCCGGGCTTTCCGAAGAATCCGCAGAAGGGTTTCGACCTGTTCCGCCAGGCCGCCGACAAGGGCGACCCGATCGCGATGGTCTCGATGGCGACGCTGATCGACAACGGCTTCGGCTCCTTCTTTCCCGGGACGAATTCGCTGCAGATGCTGATGAAGGCGCTGGCGAAGGGCGAAGCCGGCGCCGCGGCGATCTCGGCCAGCGACGTCTCAGAGCAGAAGCTGAAGCCGGACACGGTGCGGGCCTTGCAACGGGCGGCACAGAAGGCCGATCATTACAGCGGCGCGATCGATGGCCGCTTCAATCCCGTTTTTGTGCGGGCGCTGGATGGTTATGCGCGGTCGCTGGAGCAGGAGCACTAGAACCCGGCCGTGAGCGGTTTGCTGCGCAGCCTTTTCGTCACCGGACTGCTCGTCTCCGGAGCCGGCGCCGCGCGTGCCGATGCACTGTCGGCCTGGCTCGACACCATCGCCGCCTGCGCCGGCAAGCGCGATCTCTCGCTGGCCGTAGTCGGCTTCGATGCCGGCCAGCAGGTTCTGTCGCGCACCCAGGCCGACGAGGTCCGGCTCGCCATCGAGAGCCGGCTGCAGAGCGAGGGGCGGGTGAGGCTGGCGGCGAGCGCCGACGTCGCTCGCATCAAGACGCTGCGCGACAGCCTCAACCTGCAGAAACCGGGCGAAGCCGAGGCGCAGATCCGGCGGGCGTTCGACGGCGACGCCAGCGTCTTCTTCACCGAGCCGGCGCGGCAGGAGGACAAAGCGAGCTTCCGCCTGCAGGCGATCACGAAGACAGGTGACTGCAAGGCGACGAGCGAGCCGGTCGAGATCGCGATCAGGACCAAGCCCGGCGTGGTCGATATCGACCAGGTCATGAGCCGGGCGGTCGACAACCTCGTGCGGGCCGCGCCGGAGCTGAAGCGGGTCGATATCTGCCCCTTCGCCGCGGCGAGCGGCTACAGCACCTGCAGCGCCGCACTCGGCGAGCGGCTGCTGCTCGCGCTCGACGCCGAGTCGCGCTCGGACGATCGCGTCCTGCGCGGCCGGCCGCTGGAGATCCGCAAGGCCGCGCCCGGACAATGCGCCGCTGTTGGCGCCGAGGTGATGACGCGCGGCCGCTTCGACAGGGATCGCAACGGGCAGAGCTGGATGGAGCTCGAGTTCCGCCGCGGCGATGCCGTGCTGGCCCCGACGGGGCGCAATCGCATTCCGGTCGAGGGACTAGGCTGCGACCCGGCGGTCAGGCCCTTCCTCGAGCATGTCGCCGCTACAGCCGGCTCGGACCGGGCACGGCTCGCTTTGCTGCCGGCGGCTTCGCCCTTTGTGAAAGGGCGGCGGCTCGATGTCCGCATCGAGGGCAAGGCTGGCACGAAACTCTATTGCTGGGTGTTGGCGCCGGACGGCACCGCGTCGGTCGTGCTGCCGGTGCGCGGCGGGGAGGGCCGGAGCGTGCTGCGTGCCGGCGGCCAGTCCTATCCCTATGATTTCGGGCTGACCGACATCGTGCTCGACGCCGCCTTCGAGAACCTCTTTGCCTGCTTCGGCACCGACGCCGAGCTGCCGGCAGCCCTGCGCGAGCGCTGGCTCAAGGCGGCGCCGAGCGCGAGCGAGGACGCGGCGACGCTTGCGCCGGACGAGGTGCTCGACCTGCTGGAGAAGCTGCGGGCTGTGCCGGGCGTGGTCGAGGCGACGGTGCCGATCGTCGTGCGCTGACATTCGGTCGAGGTCATCCCGGGTCTGCGCTGCGCTCCGCCCGGGACGCCCTGGTCAGTTTCAAGTGCTCCCTTGTTTTCTTCCCGAGCCTCAAGCACTTAAGAGCGCATGCACCGGCGGCTTGTCTTCGAAGAGCCAATCTCACGCGCGGCGATCTGGAGCCGGCGGCTGGCGCTGTTCGGGCTGACGGTCGTCGTGCTCGCGGTGCTGATCTTCCGCTTCGGCCAGCCTTCGCTCGAGCGGCTCGCCCCGATCGCCGGCGCCTACGTCTTCGTGCTGCTCGCCTCCCTGCTGGCGCTCGCGGCCTTCGTCAGGATCTGGCAGGAGGGGCATCGCGGCGTCGGCATTGCCGTGCAGGCCTTCCTGCTCTGCCTGCTGTTGCTGGCGCCGGTCGCGTATGGCGGCTTCCAGCTCGCGACCCTGCCGTTCCTCGCCGACGTCTCGACCGATATCGACGAGCCCCCGGCCTTCAGCCGCTCGCGCGTGGCCCTGACGGCGCGCGAGGGGCGGGTGCCGCCGGACGTTCCCGCCGAGCGGCGCAGGGCGCAGCGCCAGGGCTATCCGAAGGCGCTGCCGATCGTGCTCGAATTGCCGGCCGAGGTCGCCTACGACATCGCCCGCAAGGCCTGCGTCACGCTTGGCTGGCAGGTGCTGGAAGGGGCCGCGCCCGGCGGACGCAGCGGGGCAGGGCGGCTCGATGCGATCGCGCGTTCGCGCGTGCTGCGGCTTTATGACGACATCACCATCCGCATCCGGCCACGCGCCGATGGCAGCCGGATCGACATCCGCTCGGCCTCGCGGCTGGGCGGCTTCGATTTCGGCGCCAATGCCAGGCGCATCGCCGCCTTCGAGGAGGAGGTGAAGCTGCTGGTGGAATTGCGCTGAGCTGCATTGCCGTCATTGCGGGCGCCGCGAGGCGATCCAGGGAGAGGTAGAGCACAGCCGCCTCTGGATTGCTTCCTCGCTACGCTCCTCGCAATGCCGGTTGAGCGCTCAAGCCAGCCGGTAGCGGCTCGCCAGCAGCGGCGCCCCGTCGTCGCAGATGACGACGCCACGCTCGACCAGGTCCTCGAGCTGCGCCAGCACCGAAAGCGAGGCGGCGCCGAGCAGGCGGGGTGGCAGCTCCTGATAGATCGGCGGCACCATCTCGGCGATCGTTTCGTCGCCGGCCTGCAGACGGCTGACAATGGCCGCCTCGCGCAGGCGCCGGTGCTGCACTAGCCCGCGCAGAAAGCGCTGAGGCTCCCGCACCGGGCCGCCATGGCCCGGCCAGTAGAGCCGGTCCTCGCGGCCACGCAATTTCTCGATCGAGGCCATGTAGGCGACCATCGAGCCGTCGGGCGGGGCGACGATCGTGGTCGACCAGGCCATGACATGATCGCCGGAGAACAGGGTGGTCTCCTCCGGCAGGGCGAAGGCGAGGTGGTTTGCGGTGTGCCCGGGCGTTTCCAATGCCTGGAGCGTCCAGCCCGGGCCCGAGACGGCGTCGCCCTCGGCCATGATCAGATCGGGCGCATAGTCCCGGTCGGCAGAGGCGTCGAGCGGGTTTATCTCGCCGAGGACGAGTTCGCGCGCCGGCCGGTGCAGGCCGCAGCCGACGATGCGCGCGCCGGTCGCCGTCTTCAACGCCCGCGCTGCCGGGGAATGGTCACGATGGGTGTGGGTGATGACGATGTCGGTGACGGTCTCGCCGGCGATCGCCGCGAGCAAAGCCTCGACATGGCCGGGATCGTTCGGGCCGGGATCGATGATCGCGATGCGCCCGCGGCCGACGATGTAGCTGCAGGTGCCGGTGAAGGTCATCGGCCCGCCATTGCCGGCGATCAGCCGGCGCACCAGAGGCGAGAGCTGGACGAGCTCGCCGGAAGCCGCACCGGGATCACGGTCGAAATCGAGCGGCTCGTCGGTGGTGTCCTTGTCGGCGCTGGTCATCTGCACATCCGGAAGCGAACATGATCACCGGCTTGTCGGCCGGCGGGCCATTTCCTATAGACGAACGAACCGGGCGTCGACGGCGCTCGAAGAAGAAGGACGAGATCCGATGGCCGAGACGCTGCCACTGCCCGCCACCTCCATGGTCAACGCGGCCCTGCCGGCCTTGTCCGATCCGCGCACGCGCGTCCTGCGCAATGTCGCGCTCGCCGTCGTCGGCAGCCTGCTGATCATCGCCGCCGCCAAGGTCAAGGTGCCGTTCTGGCCGGTGCCGATGACGCTGCAGACGCTGGCGGTGCTCGGCCTCGGCGCCGCCTATGGCGCGCGCCTCGGCGCCGCGACCGTCGCGCTCTACATTGCCTATGGCCTGTTCGGCCTGCCGGTCTTCACCAACACCCCGCCGGTCGCGGCCGGCCCGCTCTATCTGCTCGGACCGACGGGCGGCTTCCTGATCGGTTTCGTTGCCGCCGCGGCGATTGCCGGCTGGGCCGGTTCGCGCGGCGCTTCGCTCTGGCGCCTTGCCGGCGGCGTGGTGCTGGCCGAGATCGTGCTGATGGCCCTCGGCTTCGCCTGGCTGGCGCTCGGTGCGCAGATGGCGAGCGGGGCGACCGGCATCGGCTTCGCCAAGGCGTGGGCGGCGGGTGTCGAGCCCTTCCTGCTCGGCGACCTGATCAAGGCGGCGCTGGCTGCGAGCCTGGTCGGTGCCGGCTGGTCGGTGCTGAAGCGCCGCGGCTGAGCCGATAGGCCCAACCGAATCAGAAAGCCGGGGCGTTGCCCCGGCTTTTTTGTTGTCTTGAAGCGTTTCGTGCGGTGTCAGCCGGCCGGCTTCTGGCCGGTGCAGACCTTCTTCACCGGCTGCAGGAACATGTCGAGTTCCATCATGTTGCCGCAGCGGTCGCAGCCGGCGAGCAGCGTCGTGAGGCCGAGGACGGCGATGAGGCGGAAGGCGGATTTCATGCGAGCGCGGCTCCAGATTGCGGCGCGAGCATAGCGAAGCGACCTGCTGCGCGCCACTGCGCGGCTCCCCGGTCCTGGAATGCCGGGGACGTCCTGCTCGGGAGATAAGGCGGTCGAGCGGGGATTTCTCGGTTTCTACCCAGGCTTGCAGGCGAGACGCTGCGGCGAGGCCGTTTGTTCGTGTACATCCAGATCTGGTCAGGAAGTGAACGCTGGTTCACAGTAATTGCTGCCGTTTACCTGTTGTAAAGCCCAGCAGACGCACTCTTTTGGACAGTTTCTCAACTGCGGATCGGATGCCGGGGGGCACGCGATGCGTGAAATCGGCTTCGGCCTGGTGTTCAGCCTGGCCATGGCTTTGAGCGCCTTCCTCGTCGCGGCCTGGCCGGTGCCGGGGCAGCCGATCGCTGCCTTCTTTCCCAACGGCACCTCCCAGCCGGAGATGGCGCGCGCCGTCGCGGAGGCGGGTGGCAGCATCCTCCAACTGGACGCCGCGGCGGCCGTCGCGATCAGCGTCGGCGATGGCCGCGACTATGCCGCTTCGCTCTACCGGGCCGGTGCCTGGCTCGTGATCGACGGTTCGCTGGCTCAGTCCTGCATCCGTCAGGCGAGGAGCCTTGCAAATGGGTGAAGTCGAGCGCCTCAGGACGCGGTTCGCCAGGTTCCTGATCGCGATCCTCTGGGCCAATGTCGGACTGCTTCTGGTCGCAACGCCGGCCGGCGGGCCTGCCCAGTCGAACCTCATCGTGATGGGTGCGGCTCTCGCAATCCTGAGCACCCTTGCCTGGCGCATCGACCGCATCGGCTGGGTCACACGCCAGGTCACCAGCGTCGCGCTCATCGGCCAGGTCATGCTGCTGGTCTATGCCTTCGCCGGACATCCTTACCAGGCCGACCTGCACATGTATTTCTTCGCCATGCTGGCGGTGCTGGCCGGCTGGCTGGACTGGCGCATCTTCCTGCCGGCGACCCTCGCCATCACCGCCCACCATCTCGCGCTGAATGCCTTCAACTCGATGGGCGTGTTTCCCGGCGGCAGCGACATCAAGCGGGCTTTCCTGCACGGCGCCATCGTGACCGTCCAGGCGGCCGCGCTGAGCTGGATCGTCTGGGCGCTGCGGCAGGCGGTGGAATCGTCCGAACGGGAGCGAAGCGAGGCGCTGGCGGCTCGCTCTATCGCCGACGAGGCGCGCCGGGACGTCGCCGAGACGACGGCGCGGGCAGCGCATGAGCGGCGGCGCATCCTGCATGACCTCGCCAACGAGTTCGAGCGCAAGATCGCCGGCATCGCGCGGGCCGTAATCGCCTCGATCGCCTCGCTCAGAGCCGCATCCGTGCAGATGCGGACCGGTGCCGAAGAGGTGTCCCAGCGCTCGGTAGCCGCATCGAAGGCGTCGCGCTCGTCGTCGTCGAACGTCGTCGCCATCACCGCGGCGACCGCGGAGCTCGCCAGTTCCTTCACCGAGGTCGACCGCCAGGTGAACGAGGCCGCCCGGCTCGTCGGCGACACCACACGGCAGGCGCTGACCGTGCTCGACAGGGTCGGCGATCTCTCGCGCAAGGTCGACGAGATCGGCAACGTCACCAATGTCATCTCGACCATCGCCCGGCACACCAACCTGCTGGCGCTCAACGCCTCGATCGAAGCCGCCAGGATCGGCAATATGGGCGGCGGATTCGCCGTGGTCGCCCATGAGATCAAGGGGCTTGCCGACGAGACCTGGCGGGCGACCGAGCAGATCCAGAGCCAGATCGACGCGATCGGCCTCTCCGGCGCCGACGCGATCGACGCGATCGACGCGATGACGGCGACGATCGACACGCTCAACCAGATTTCGATCGCGGTCGCCGCTGTCGTGGAGAAGCAGAACGTGGCGACGGCCGGCATTGCCGAGAATGTCAGGCGCGCCGCGGATGAAACGGTCACGGCAGGCGGGCATATCGACATCGTCAGCCGTGTCGCCGAGGAGACCGGCGAGGCGGCGAATCACGTGGCGGACTCGGCCGATGTGCTGTCGCGTCAGTCGGCCGACCTCGACAATGAAGTCGCCGATTTCCTCGGCCGGATCCGGGCGGCGTGAGGGCGAGCCACCTTGCTGGCGTGCTGCGGCCATAGGAGCCGAACGGGCTGGTGCCGGGATCGCCAGTGTCGGGCGGGCTCCTCGAAACCGCCGGGACATCCGCCCAAAAACGAAAAAAGCCCCGAAGGGCTGTTTCGCAAGGTCTGATGGTGGCCGCAGACGTGCTGGAGCGTCTCCAAGGTCATGCCGAGCAGCCGGGTAGAGCGTAGGGATCAGCGCGATTCTGCATGCTCCAGGTCGCGGCGCATGCGGTACGGGCTCTGGACCATCTGGCGAGAGCTCCCCGCCGTGCGGGTGCTGCCATTGCCGGGCTGGCGCCCCGCGGTCGCCTGGCCCTCGTAAGGGCTGGCGCGACTTTAAGGAGTCGGCCAGGCTCCTACCGGATTGTCGCATTGTAAGTCAGGCGCGCGCAGCCGGAGCCTCTCAGCGAACTACCGCATATGTAAACGACAAACGAGTCTTTCCCTCTGAACCCTTTATTCGGTTTGTAAAAGAACGAGAACTCTCCGGACTGGGAGAGATTCCCGTTTGTCGGCTCCTTCATAATAACGGCTTTCTCAAAAACCATCTCAGTATTTCTGCTATGAAACGGATTGTTGTTAATCGGGGCGAAACCGTATCGGCAGCCATTTTCATCCATTTCGGTAGCAAGCGTTATCTTGCTATTTTCTTCAAAATAGAATGGCGGCCCTTGGGTGTGGCAATTTTCACGATGAAACTGCGCCATGGAATAGGTCGTACTCACAAGTAGAAAAACTACTCCAATGCCCAAAATTCTCAGCATGATTGGCGAGCTCCGATCATGTCGATATTCTTCGCATTTATTTTATAGGGTCAAGCGCCGTGCCGACGGAGAGATCATGCGCCGGGCTGAGATCCTGGCTCAGCAGATACTGAAGCAACGACCGGCAATGAAGCGAACGCCGCGCACTGTTCTGTGACCTGCCGAATGAAAGGACCGGGCCGTCGTCACCGAGAGGTGGCGGCGGTCTCTTCGTTTCTGTCGGCAATTCTGCCGGTCAAAGAAAAAGGGCCGATCCGGCCCTGTCTCTAACTACTTGCGATATCTCGGGAAATTTTGGTCGGAGTGGCAGGATTTGAACCTGCGACCCCCTCGTCCCGAACGAGGTGCTCTACCAGGCTGAGCCACACTCCGATCAACTGGTGGCCGGCTTATAGCCAGCCGCTCGCCGCAGCGCAACAGCCAAGGGCACGGGTCGCGCGATCTTTTTCGGAAGAGCTCCGGCGCCAGGCCCCGGCTATGCGAGGGGCTCTGCGGATGTCACCCCCGGACAGGACGATCCGCTGTTGCGCGTCGCTGCGACGCGCTCTAGAACGCAGCGCAGATTGGGGCGTCGCCAAGCGGTAAGGCAGCGGTTTTTGGTACCGCCATTCCCAGGTTCGAATCCTGGCGCCCCAGCCACGCTCTCCTGACGGTCTTGGCTGGTCGCACGCGACTTTTTGCGCCCTGCGATGTCCGCCTCCGACCCAAAACGGTCATTCGCGAGTGCCATCGCGCCGTTTACAACGTCCGGTCGGCTTGACTCTCTCAGCTCGCATGTTCTCATTATGTTCTCAAATTGAGAGTGAGAACCATGTCAGCGCTGCCAGCCGACCAGCGGGTCGAGGACGCGTCCCTCGACGCCGAAATCACGGGGATGATCGCCGAGTTGCTCGAAGAGCACGGCTCCGAGCTCGCGGCGCTGCGGGCGCTGGCGCACGACTTCCTCGTGCTGCTTGCCGATGCCGATCGCTCGGTGTCGCGTGGCTATCTGCGCGGGCTGTTCTCGGAGGGTGCGCGTCCCATTCACCGAGAGGACGAATGAGGGTGGGGGCGCTCGCGGATGGAGATCGGCAGAAGCATAACGGAGAGGGAGCCCTGACCCCTTCCGCCGCGACGTCCCGATCATCGCCGGCGCCGATGATCGGCGGCCGGCTTTCATCGCAATAGTGCTCCGGCTTACTTGCCGTATTGCTGGATCAGCGCGCGGGCCTCCGCGAGCAGCTTCTTGCCGTCCGCACCCTTGGCGCTGACCTCCTTGACCCACTCCTCCTCGACCGAGGCGGTGGCGTCGACCCAGCGCTTGTATTCGTCCTGCGGCAGGTCATAGAAAACGCCGCCCAGATCCGCCGCCTGCTTCTTGAAGGGCTCGACCACCGCGTCGAAGCCAGTCTCGCCAGCCCAGGCCGAGGTCTGCGGCCCGCTATTGGCGTCGATCACCGTCTTCAGATCGGCCGGCAGGCTGTCGTATTTCGCCTGGTTCATCCCGAACAGGAAGATCGTGTTCGAGATGCGGGGAGCTCCGGCTGGCACGTTGAGATGGTATTTGGCGATCTCGGCGAGCTTGATCGCCGGCGAGCCCTCCCACGGCACCGCCGCGCCGTCGACGACCCCCTTGGCGAGCGATTCCGGGACGGCCGGCAGCGGCATCTGCACCGGGGTCGCGCCGAGCGCGGCGATCATCTTCGAATTGGCGCGCGTCGCGGCCCGGATCTTCAGCCCCTTGATGTCGGCAAGCGTCTTCGGCTGCTTGCTGGTGAAGTGGAAGAGCGCGCCGTCATGGACATGCATGAACAGGCGCTTCACGCCCCTGTACTCGTCCTGCGCGTTCTTCTCGACATAGTCCCAGAAAGCGCTGCTGCCGGCCTTGGCCGTCACCACCATCCAAGGCAGCTCGAAGACCTCGGATTTGGCGAAGCGGCCGGCCGCATAGGTCGGCACGGTCCAGATCGCGTCGACGACGCCGTCGCGCACCTGGTCGAAGAGCTGCGCCGGGGTGCCGCCGAGCTGCATCGCCGGGTAGATCTGGCATTTCAGCCTGTCGCCGGATTCCTTGGCGATCTTGTCGCACCAGGGCTGGATCAGCTTGACCTGCGCGCTCGAGGTCGAGGGCAGGAAATGGTGGACGCGGATGACGACCTGCTGCGCCGAGGCCGGGGTCGCCGCCAGCAGGCCTGCCAGCCCGCCGACAGCCAACAGGCCATTGCGGAACCGATTGAGGATGGACTTCCGTTGCTTGCTCATGCTGCACCTCCCTGCGTGGTTGTTGTCTGCTTCTCGGTGAACGGCCTCACAGCGCGCCGAATGCCTTGACCAGGACGAGCGAGATCGAGGGGAAGGCGACGAGGAGGACGATGCGGACGAGGTCGGAGGCCAGGAAGGGCATCACGCCCTTGAAGGTCTCGACCAGCGGCACGTCCTTGGCGAGGCGGTTGATGATGTAGACGTTCATCCCGACCGGCGGATGCACCAGGCCGATCTCGACCACCATCAGCGCCAGGATGCCGAACCAGATCGACTTGTCCTCGACCGACATGCCGTAGAAATCGAGCCCGACGATCATCGGATAGAAGATCGGGATCGTCAGCAGGATCATCGCCAGCGAGTCCATGACGCAGCCGAGCAGGATGTAGATCAGCAGGATCATCGCCAGCACGAAGAGCGGTGCGAGGCCGCTGTCCTTGACCCAGCCTGCGAGCTCGGCCGGCATCTGCGACAGAGCGAGCGCCGTGTTCAGCATGTCGGCGCCGAGCAGGACGAGCAGGATCATCGCCGTCGCCTGCGCCGTGCCGAGCGCGCTGTCGATCAGCCCGCGCCAGCGCATGCCGCCGCTGATCACCGCGATCGCGCCGCAGGCCGCGGCGCCGATCGCGGCAGCCTCGGTCGGCGTCGCCCAGCCGCCATAGATGCCGACGATCACCAGCACGAAGACGAGGATCACCGGAAACACGCCGGCCAGCACCTTGAGCCGCTCCGGCCACGGCACGCGCGGGCCGGCCGGGCCTGCCTCGGGATTGCGCCGCACGATCAGCTGCACCACGAACATGTAGCCGAACATCGCGATCAGGCCGGGCAGCACGGCGGCCATGAACAGCTTGCCGATCGATTCCTGCGTCAGGATCGCGTAGATCACCAGCGGCACCGAGGGCGGGATCATGATCCCGAGCGTGCCGCCGGCGGCGAGCGCGCCGGTGGCGAGGCTGCCGGAATAGCGGTAGCGGCGCAGCTCGGGCAGGGCGACCTGGCCCATCGTCGCTGCGGTTGCCAGCGAGGAGCCGCAGATCGCGCCGAAGCCGGCGCAGGCGCCGATCGCCGCCATGGCGACGCCGCCGCGGCGATGGCCGATGAAGGCGCTGACGCAGCGGAACAGGCTCGCCGACAGGCCGCCATGGGTCGCAAACTGGCCCATCAGCAGGAAGAGCGGGATGACCGTCAGGTCGTAGTTCGACAGGCGAGCATAGGGAATGGATTTCAGGATATTGAGCCAGGGCGCCCAGTTGCCGCCCATCAGGTAGACATAGCCACCGGAGCCCGCGACGAACATCGCGATGCCGATCGGCACGCGGAACGCCATGAGCGCCAGCAGGCAGGCGAAGATGGTGAAGCCGATCGAGATTCCGCTCATCGACGGGCCTCCTCGCGATGCAGGGCTTCCTGGGCATGGCGTGTCGCCATGTAGAAGCCGGCCAGCGCCAGCATCGCAAAGCCCGGCGCCATCGCGATCTGCGCCCACCAGATCGGAATATCGAGGATCGCCGAGGTTTCGCCATCCTGCCGGGTGCCGATCGCGCCGACATAGACGCGCCAGGTCAGGACGGCTCCGACCAGCCCGACCAGGAGCGAGCCGAAGGCGTCGAGCAGGTGGTTGACCCAGGGCGGGGCCGCGGCGGTGAAGAAGTCGACCTTCACGTCGCCATGGTTGAGGTGGCAATAGGCAAAGAAGGCAGCGGAGGCGGCAGCGGCGATCATCTGCAGGAGCTCGACATCGCCGGGGACCGGGGCGGAGAACAGCTTGCGGCCGACGATCGAGACGATCGACATCGCGACGAGCCCGACGAAGAGCAGCCCGCCGACGATCGCCAGGACTTTCGCGACGGCCAGCAGCACGCGCCCTGACGGCCCGAAGACGATCGGATCGTTCGCCGGTGCGCCCGGCACGGGTTCCTGCATCTGCGCTTCTCCCCTCATTCCTGCCGGCGCGAGTTGTCCCGCGTCCGGTCGTCAGGCGGCGTGCTCCGCCAGTTTCACCAATGCGTAGAGCGTCTCGGTCCGTGGAACGGCGATGCCGTGCCTTTCGGCGGCACGAACGATCGCGCCGTTTAGCGTCTCGATCTCGGTCGGGCGTTTCGCCAGCAGGTCCTGCAGCATCGAGGGCTTGTGCCCGCCATGGTGGTCGAGCGCATGGTCGATCGTCGCATGCGTCCGCTCGGGCAGGACCGCGAGCCCCTCCGCCTGCGCTACGGCGAGAGTCTCGCTCGCGACGGCATGGGCGAGCCGCCGCCCTTCGGCCGCAGCGCCAAGGCCACCGACCGTGCGCTGGGTAACCGCGCACAGGCTGTTCAGCGCCACATTGAAGGCGACCTTTTCCCAGATCGCGACGACCGCATCGGGATCGACCGTGCAGGGCAGCCCGGCCGCGTCCAGCGCTGCCGCCAGCGCAGCGAGTGCGGCGTTCTCGCTGCCATCGGCCATGACGACGCGGGTCTTGCTCTCACCATGCGAATGCACCTCACCGGGCGCGACGAGATCGGCCGGGACGGTGGTCATGCCGATGGCGATGCGCGAGGCGTCGGCGAAGGCCATCAGCTTCTCGGCGTTCCCGAGCCCGTTCTGCAGGCTGAGCAGGCGGGTCTGCGGCCCGATGAGATGCCTGGCAGCCGCGAGCGCGCCTTGCGTATGCATCGCCTTGGTGAAGACGATGAGCCAGTCCGGCTGTCTTGTCGCCTCCTCCGGCCGCTTGATCGGGATCGCGAGCCGGCGCTCGCCGGCATCGTTGCGGATCAGCAGGCCCTGGTCGCGAACCGCGGCGATCTGGGCCGGGTTGACGTCGATGAGCTCGACCGCATGCCCGGCTTCGGCCATGAGCCCGCCGAACAGCGATCCCATCGCGCCGGCGCCGAGTATCGAGATCCGGATCGGGCTCATCTGCACGTTTAGAACGGGTAGTGGCGCTGCGTGGTCTGCAGCGTCAGCCAGCGCAATTCGGTGAAGGCCTCGATGCCGGCGCGCCCGCCGAAGCGGCCATAGCCGCTGTTCTTGACGCCGCCGAAGGGCATCTGCGCCTCGTCGTGCACGGTCGGGCCGTTGACATGGCATATGCCGGATTCGATCCGCGAAGCGACACGCCAGCCGCGCGCCGTGTCGCCGGTGAAGACGGCGGCCGAGAGCCCGTAAGGATTGTCGTTGGCGCAGGCGATCGCCGCCTCCTCGCCGTCGACGCGCACGATCGCCTTGACCGGGCCGAAGCTCTCCTCGCCATAGATCCGCATAGCCGGGGTGACATGGTCGAGCAGCGTCGCCGGGAACAAGGTCGTCTCCGACTTGCCGCCGCAGACCAGCGTCGCACCCTTGGCGAGCGCGTCGTCGATCAGGGCGTTGCAGCGCTGGGATGTCTTCATGTCGACGACAGAGCCGAGCACCACTGGTCCCTTGCGAGGATCGCCGAGCGGGAGGCTCTTTGCTTTGGTCGCTAGCCGGGTGACGAAATCGTCGGCTATCGCACTATCGACCACGATGCGCTCGGTCGACATGCAGATCTGGCCGGAATTGGCGAATGCGCCGAAGGCGATGCCGGTGACCGCCGCGTCGAGATCGGCATCATCGAGGACGAGCGCTGGCGCCTTGCCGCCGAGCTCCAGCACCACCGGCTTCAGATGCTCGGCGCAGAGCTTGGCGATGATGCGACCGACATGGGTCGAGCCGGTGAAGTTGACGCGCCTGACCGCAGGGTGCGCCACCATCGCCGCGACGACCTCGGCGGCATCCTCCGGCGCATTGGTGACGAAGTTGACGACGCCCTCGGGCAACCCCGCCTCCTGCAGCGCCGCGATGATCAGCCCATGGGTGCGCGGGCAGAGCTCCGAGCCCTTCAGCACGACGGTGTTGCCGCAGGCGAGCGGCACGGCGACGGCGCGGGTGGCGAGGATGACCGGTGCGTTCCATGGCGCCATGCCGAGCACGACACCGGCCGGCTGACGCACCGCCATGGCGAGGCTGCCAGGCACATTGGAGGGGATGACCTCGCCGCTGATCTGCGTTGTCAACGCGGCGGCCTCGATCAGCATGTCGGCGGCGAGATGGACGTTGAAGCCGGCCCAGATGGCGGAGGCCCCCGTCTCCGCCGACATCGCCGCCGTGAAGTCCACAGCACGCGCCTCCAGCGCATGCGCGCCCTTGACCAGCAGTTCGCGACGCTTCGCGGGGGGCGTCTGCGACCAGGCCGGGAAAGCACGGGCGGCGGCCTCGACCGCAGCGCGGGCATCGTCCGGCGTCGCCGCGGCGGCGCGGCTGGCGACCGAGCCGTCGAGCGGATTCAGGCGCTCAAAGACGCGCCCGCCGGTCGCCGCGACCGCCTTGCCGTCGATCAGAAGGTTGATGGTCTCGGTCATCTCTCAATCCTCGAAGCTCAGGCGATCACGATGTCGATCAGGTTCGGGCCGGGCGCAGCGAAGGCGGCGCGCAGGCGCGGAGCGAGATCCTCGGGTCGCTCGACCCGCTCGCCCGGCACGCCCTGCCCACCGGCCAATTGCGCGAAATCGAGGCCCGGCAATTCGGTCCCGGCCGGCTTGTCGTTCGGCGCGTAACCGAAGACCGGCGCGAAATCCTGAAGCGCCGCATAGCGACGATTGTTGAGGATCAGGAAGGTCATCGGCAGGTCGAGCTGGGCGGCGCTGTAGAGCGCCTGGATCGAATAGAGGCTGGAACCGTCGCCGATCAGCGCGATCACCCGGCCCGGCAGCTTCATCCGCCGGCGTGCCAGAGCGATGCCGACCGCTGCCGGCATGCTGTGGCCGAGACCGCCGCTCGCCATGGTGTAGAAGCTGTCGGCGCCGTTCATCGGCAGATAGGTCTGGATGGTCGAGCGGGTGCTCGGCGCCTCCTCGACCACGACGTCGTCGGCATGGCGCTCCCGGTCGATCACCGAGAGCGCATAGGCGGCCGACATCGGCACGCCGGGCGAAGGCAGCGGCGGGACGGGGCGGGTCAGCGCCGCTTCGCGCTCGGCGTTGGGAGCGCTCGCGTTGAGCAGCGCCCGCACGCCGAGGTCCAGGCTGGCGACGACGCTGTCGCCGACCGGCGCCCAGGCGGCCTGCTGCGGATCGTCGACGATCTGCGCGAGCTGCGCTCCTGGTGGAACGTGGGGTCCGTCACCCTCGACATGATAGGTGAAGGCCGGCGCCCCCAACACCAGGATGAAGTCGTGCGGCGCCAGGCGCTCGACGATCTTCTCGCGCATCGCCGGCAGGAATCCGCAGAACTGGGGATGACGCTCCGGAAAGCCGCAGCGCGCACACATCGGTGGGACATAGACCGAGGCCTGATGGCGCTCGGCGAGCGCGACGACATCGGCGACGGCCAAATCGCGGGCGACGCCGGCGCCGACGACGAAGGCCGGCCGTTTGCTCGCGTTGAGGCGTTCGGCGATCGCGGCGATCGCATCCGGTGCCGGCGCAAGCGCCTGGCTGACGCGGCGCGGCAGGACGAGTTCGCCCGGCTGGTCCCAGTCATCGGCAGGGATCGAGATGAAGACCGGGCCGCGCGGCGGCTGCATCGCGATGTGATAGGCCCGCGCCAGAGCGAGCGGCAGGTCGGCACCGCGCGCCGGCTCGGTCGCCCATTTGACGTAAGGCTTCGGGAGCTCGGTCGCCTGCACCGAGGCGAGGAACGGGTCGAAGGGCAGGATCGAGCGGGCCTGCTGGCCGGCGGTGATCAGCAGCGGCGTCTGGTTCTTGAACGCCGTGAAGATGTTGCCCATGGCATGGCCGACGCCGGCCGCCGAGTGCAGGTTGACCAATGCCGCATTGCGCGTCGCCTGGGCATAGCCGTCGGCCATCCCGACCACGACTGCTTCCTGCAGGCCGAGCACATAGCGGAAGTCCTCGGGGTACTCGCGGAACATCGGCAGTTCGGTCGAGCCGGGATTGCCGAAGACCGTATCGATCTTGAGCTGGCGCAGCAGGTCGAGCACGGCGTCGCGGACGCTCGGGCGAGAAGGGGAGGATGGGCTGTCGGCTGGCATGCGCGTCCCTCGGATCGCAGACACTGTGGCGGCACACTGGCCATTGCTCAATTAGATGAAGCGACTAAGTATTATTCGCATGGCGAATATCGATGCGATCGACCTGAACCTGCTGAGGCTGTTCGATGCGGTGTACCGCACCCGCAATGTCAGCCGCGCCGCCGAAGAGCTCGGCCTCTCGCAACCCGCGACCAGCCAGGCCCTGACGCGCCTGCGGCTGCTGCTGCGTGACCCGCTGTTCGAGCGCGTCGCCGGCGGCGTCAGGCCGACCGCCCGCTCCGAGCGTCTCGCGCATTCGGTCCAGGCGGGGCTGGCCCTGTTGGAAGCCGGCCTCACCGAGGGCGAGCGTTTCGACCCTGCCACGACGGATGCCGAGCTGCGCCTGCATCTCAGCGATATCGGCGAAGGCCGCTTCCTGCCGCCGCTGATGACGACCTTTCGCGAGATCGCGCCGAACCTGCGCATTGTCGCGCGCGCCTGGCCGCATGAGGCGATCTCCGAGGCGCTGGACAACGGCCAGCTGCATTTCGCGCTCGGCTTCCTGCCGACTGTGGGCGGCACCGCCCATGCGGAAATGCTGAGCGATCGCTACCAGGTCTTCGTGCGCGCCGACCATCCGGTCACCCGCCAGGCCGTCGATGGCGCCTTGAGCGCCGACGATATCGCGAAGCTCGACTTCGTTGCGGTGCGCTCGCATGCCCAGACGCAGCGCATGCTGGAGATGCTGCATCTCGACCCGCGCATCCGGCTGGTCGTCTCGAGCTTCATGGCGCTGCCGCCGATCATCCGCGCTACCGACCTCGCCGTGCTGATGCCGCGCCAGATCGGTCTGCACCTCGAGCCGCTCGGCGCCTTCGCCCTTCTCGAGCCGGCGCTGCCGCAGCGCGATTTCAGCGTCGCGCTGCACTGGAGCCGGCGGCATGCCCAGAACGCGATGCTGCGCTGGGCGCGGGAGGTCATCCTGGAGCTGTTTCGCAATCAGCAGCGAGCCGATCCAGGCGGCTAGGACAGTCCGTTCGCTGGCGTGAGGATCGTCAGATCGGCTGTGATCCGCGATAGCGCGCGAAGACGTTCTGCCGGCCGGCCGAGAAGACCACGACGTCATAAATGTCGGGCGCCTGACCCGGCACTTCCATGCCGGGCGAACCGACGGGCATGCCGGCGACGGCGAGGCCGATCACCTTCGGTCGCTCGGCAAGCAGGCGCTTGATCGCCTGCGCCGGAACATGGCCCTCCAGCACATAGCCGCCGATCTCGGCGGTGTGGCAGGAGGCGAGCGCATCGGGCACGCCGAGCTTCAGCTTGAGCGGCGCGACGTCCGCGACCTCGACCACCTCGACCGGGAAGCCGGCCGCCTGCACATGCTTGACCCAGTTGCCGCAGCAGCCGCAGTTCGGATCGCGCGTCACGACCATCTTCGGCAGCGCCTCGGCGGCATCAGCCGGTCGCGGCAGCGCGAATGCGGCGGCGCCGAACAGCAGTGCGCGGCGGGAGAGGGTGAGCTCGTTGGCCATGCTCCGCCTCAATCGACAAGTTCCTCGCCCGGCGTATAACCGGCCGCGCTGATGGCCGACCTGATCGCGGCGACATCGGCGCTGCCCTGCACGCTGACCAACTTCGACCCGGGATCGGCGGTAACGGAAGTGCCGGGGACCTTGCCCTCGACCGCCTGCTTGATCGCGCCGGCGCAATGGCCGCAGGCCATATCCTCGACGCGAAAGCTGACCGCACCGCCGGGGGTGGGTGTGACAGCTGAAGCGGTGGTCGAATGCTGCTGGCAGGAGCACATGGCGGCAAAGTCCTTCGACTGGTGATTGGCGCACTCTGCACCTTCCAACGATGGCAAGGTCAAGCGCCTTTCGCGCTTTTCTTGCCGGCGCCGGCGACACGCCGTGACGCTCATGCCGGATATGCAGCATGGGGCTGGCCGGGCGGCGCAAAGCCTGCATTGTTCGCGGGAAAGACGAGGCTGCCACGAACGCCCATGTCCGAGCCAGACGTCCCGCGGCCGACGCCGCTGCAGCTCTTTCTGATCTTCGCCCGCATCGGCCTGACCAGCTTCGGCGGCGGGCTCAGCGGCTGGATGCTGCGGGAGTTCGTGCAGCGCCGCCGCCTGCTGAGCGAGGAGGATTTCCTGAACGGCCTCTCGATCGCGCAGGCGCTGCCCGGCGTCAACGTCACCAATATGGCGATCTGGATCGGCTACAGACTGGCCGGGCGGGCCGGGGCCGCCGCCTCCTGGCTCGGCATCGTCGTCCCGGCCGCGATCGTCATCGTCCTGATCGGCAGCGCCTTCGCCTCGATCTCCGGCTACGAGCTCAGCCATGTCGCGCTCGACGGCGCGGCCGCCGCGGCGATCGGCCTGTCGCTGGCGATGGGGCTGACGGCGGCGCGGCGCGTGCCGCGGCGAATCTTCCCGCTCGCCGTCATGGCCGCGACCTTCATCGCTGTCGTGGTCCTGCACTGGCCGCTGCTCTGGACGGTGCTCGGCATCGGCTCGCTCAGCGTCGCCGTGGCCTATCATCAGGCCTGAAGAGGCCAGCGATGCCGCCCACCGCCTTCAGCATCCTCCTCGTCTTCCTGCCGCTGTCGCTGGTCACGATCGGCGGCGGCCAGAGCGCGATCGCCGACATGCACCGCCAGATCGTCGACGTGACCCACTGGCTGAGCGCCTCGCAATTCGTCGACGCCTTCGCCATCGCCCGGCTGGCGCCCGGGCCGGGTTCGCTGCTGGCGACTCTGATCGGCTGGCAGATCGCCGGCTTCTGGGGGGCGCTCGCCGCGACGGTCGGCATCTTCGGGCCGACGGCGGTGCTGATCTATGCGGTGACCAGCCTGTGGTCGCGCTATCAGGGCGCCCGCATCCTCACGGCGCTGGAGACGGGCCTGCGGCCGGTCGCGGCCGGGATGATCCTGGCGGCGAGCTATGTCCTGATCCAGGCGCTCGACGGCGGCTGGTTCGCGCGCGGTCTCGCCTTGCTCTCGACCGCGCTCCTGATGCTGACGCCGGTCAACCCGCTGTTGCTGATCGGAGCCGGGGCCGGCTGCTTCATTGGCCTGCACATGCTGGCGCTGGTCTAGGCGGCCGGGCGTCCGGTTTCACACGCCGTTCCTGACAGCGCGGAACTGGGCGATGAAGGCCTGCGGCTCCAGCAGCGAGGCCATGCGCGCGACCTCGCGCTCCCTTGGCGGCTTCGCCGCGAGCCCGACGGCGCTGGTCGGGAAGAACTGGATCGCCGGCGTGCCCTCGATGCCGTAGTGCTTCGCCAGCGCCTTCTCGGTCAGCTTGCCCCCGCCGAAATCGGTGACCTCGCGGGCGCCGAGAATGTTGAGGTGCAGCACCGCGAAATTGTCGCGGATATAGGTCTCGATGGCGGGGTCGGCGAGATGAACCTCGTGCATGCGCCGGCAGGCCGGGCAGTTGCGCAGGCCCCAGAGGATCGTGAAGCGCTTGCCGGCCTGGTTCGCATTGGTCAGGTCCTCGGCGAGGTCGAGAAAGCTCTCGACATACCAGTCCTCCTGGTAGAGCCCATCCTCGCTGAGCTTTGCCTTGGCGAAACTCGGCGCCGCCGACATTCCCAGCACCGCGCTCGCCAGCAGGCTGCGTCGTGTGATCATGCCGTCGCCTCCGCGCCGAGCTTCATCAGGCTCTGGTATAAACATATGAATACGACTATGTTCGGCGAATGATTGCAAGCGGCAGATATCGGGCAGGGCTCGCGGCAGCGTTCACGTTGTCGCTATTGCTCTCGCTGCCGGCCCTATCGCGGCCAGCCTTCGCAGCCGAGCTCGTGATGTACACGCGCAATGGCTGCCCGTTCTGCTTGCGCTTCGAGCGCGAGGCCGCGCCGGTCTATGCCAGGACGCCCGAAGGCAAGGCGGCGCCGCTGCGGCGGGTCGACCTGCCGGCCGGCGGCGTGCGGGGCGAGGGCCTGCGCGAGCCGGTGATGGCGACGCCGACCTTCGTGCTGATGGAGGAGGGCCAGGAAGTCGGCCGGATCACCGGCTATCTCAACGACGACATGTTCTGGGGTTTGCTCGGGCGGCTGGTTGCTGTCATTGAGACTCCTCAGGTTCAACGATCAGGCGCACAGACCCAATGACCGCGATCGTCTCGAAAGCGCTCGAAACCGAACTGCGCGACGGCGCCGAGTTCTCGCCCGAGCTCGACCAGCTGATGCGCAAGGCCCGCAAAGCCAGCGATTTCCTGAAAGCGCTCTCGCATGAGAACCGCTTGCTGCTGCTCTGCCTGCTGGCCGAGCGCGAGCGGACGGTCACCGAGCTGGAGAACCTGCTCTCGCTGCGCCAGCCCATGGTCTCGCAGCAGCTCGCGCGCCTGCGCCTCGACCAGCTCGTCACCACCCGCCGCGACGGCAAGGCGATCTATTACAGCCTCGCCAGCGACGATGTCCGGCGCGTCATCGCCGTGATCTACGACATCTTCTGCAATCCGCCCGGACCCGAAGCCGGCAAATCGTGAGCGCCAATAGCGGCCAGCGGCGATTGCCATGATCGAGCTGCCGGCCTGGGGCGCGGCACTGGCTGGTGTCGCCGTCGGCGCCGCCTGCGGCTTCACCGTCCGCCGCGCGCGCCTTTGCTCCTTCGGTGCGGTCGAGGATGCCTGGATGGGCGGCGACACGCGCCGCATCAGGATTTTTGGCCTTGCGCTCGCGATCGCGCTGATAGGCACGCAGGCGCTGATCGGGCTCAATCTGCTCGACCCCGCCAATTCCACCTATGTCCAGGCCGCCTTGCCCTGGCTGTCGATCCTCGTCGGCAGCACCTTGTTCGGTCTCGGCATGGCGCTGGTGGGCACCTGCGGCTTCGGCTCGCTGATCCGGCTCGGCTCGGGCGACCTGCGCAGCCTGATCGTGATGATGGTGTTCGGCGCGGTCGCCTATGCGACGCTGCGCGGCATGTTGGCCCCGATCCGGATCGAGGTGCTGGAGAAGGTCTACTGGCCGCTGCCCGGCGGCCTCAAGGGCGATCTCGCCGGCATCCTGACCTATCTCGGCGCTCCGGCCGCACGTGTCCTGATCACTGCTGTCGGGGCCATCGTCCTGATCGCCATCGTTGCGCTCGACCCGCGCCTGCGCCGCTCGCCACGCCTGCTGCTGGCAGGCTTGACGCTCGGCCTCGCCGTCGTCGCCGGCTGGTGGGTGACCGGCATCGCCGTCGATGCCTTCGAGACCGTGCCGCGGGCGCAGAGCCTGACCTTCGTCTCGCCGGTCGGCCGGGCGCTCTATGCCGTGCTGAGCGCGCCCTCGGTTCTGCTTGAATTCGGCATCGGCACGCTGGCCGGCGTCACGCTCGGCTCGTTCCTGTCGGCGCTCTACGACCGGGAATTCCGTTGGGAAGCCTTCGACGACGACCGCGAGATGCGCCGCCATCTCCTCGGTGCCGTGCTGATGGGCGGCGGCGGCGTGCTCGCCGGTGGCTGCACGATCGGACAGGGCATCTCTGCCGGCTCGATGCTGGCGCTGTCCTGGCCGCTGGCGGTCGCCGGCATGATGATCGGCGCGCGGATCGGCATCGCCTTCCTGGTCGAAGGCTCGATCAGAGGCCTGTGGCAGCGCGGCTGACGGCCTGCGATCAGGTTGAGACGAAGCGGTAGGCGGTGCCCTGCTGCTCGACCCGTCCGACCGCACCGGGCAGATGGTAGCCGATGATCTGCCCCTTCTCCTGGGCAAGCCGGTCGAGCAGCTTGCGCCGCGTTGCGACGGCGAGATCTGCGTCGTGGTCGGAAGCCGGGCGCCAGTCCGGCCGCGCGAACGAGATCAACGGATGCGTCAGCGCATCGCCCAGCACCATGACCGGACCGCCGGCCGCCTTTAACGCGAAGGAGACATGGCCGGGCGTGTGGCCGGGCGTCGCCACCGCCTCGATGCCGGGCAGCCACTCGCTGCCGGGCTCCAGCCGCTCGAGCTTGTCGCCGAGCTCCTTGGCGATGCGCTGCGCCCCGGCGGCGAAGGCGTGCCTATCCTCGGGCAGGCGCCCATAGACCTTGGGATCGCTCCAGAAGCCGATCTCGGGCGCGGCGACGAGCCAGCGGGCATTGGGAAAGAGCGGGCTGTCGAACTCGTCGAGCGCGCCCCAGAAATGACCGGGATGGAGATGGGTGAACAGCACATGCGTCACCGCGTCGGGCTCGATCCCGGCCGTCTTCAGGCTCTCGGCGAGCTTGCCCGAGCCGGCGAGGAAGTTGGCGCCCGAGCCGCAATCAAACAGGACGACGTCCTTGCCGCGCTGCAGGCAGGTGACGTTGAGGACCGAGCGTGTCGGCCCGCTCTGCTTCGCCTGCGCGGCGAGCTCGGCCGGTGCGATGTCGCGCGCCAGCATCGACAGCGGCAATTCGAAGCTGCCGTCGCTTAGGATGGTCAGCGTCTCCTCGCCGGAGCCGAGCGTCGCCACGACCTGCGCCAGGGCCGATGAGGCCAGGGCGCAGGCGCCGGCAGTGACGAACAGGCGACGCGTCAGCATGGTCTGCTCCGGCAAAGCCTACTTGTTCACCGGCGATTCCGGATCGAACAGATAGGCCATCACGTCCTTAATCTGCTGCTCGTCGAGCACCTTGTTCACGCCGAAGCGCGGCATGTTCGAGCAGGGCACCACCGCCATCGAATTGTAGATCTTGGTGTAGGCGTCCTTGATCGTCTCGGGATCGTATTTGCGATCCTTGCCGTACGCAGCGAGGCTCGGGCCCAGCGTGCCGTAGCTGACTTCCTTCGGATCGAGCTGGTGGCAGGCGAAACAGTTGCCGCCGGCGACGGTGCCGGGAGGATCGGAGAACTGGCCGCCGCGGCCGTTGTTGGCGACCTGATAGCCGTTCTTCCAGTTGCCGAGGAACTTGCCGTCGGCGGGATAGACCACGCGGGCGCTCTCGCGCTTCAGCATCTCGTCCGACTGCGCCGAAGAGGGGTTGTTGCGGGTCGTGTTGCAGACGGCGAGCGAGTCGTCCGGCTTGATCCTGGCCTGCCATTCGGCCGAGGCCTTGCCGAAGGTCGATTTCAGATAGGCGTCGATCACGGCCTGGGCCGGGCGCTCCTGGGCGCGGGCCGAACCCGCGAGAGCCAGCAGGGCCGCAAGGGGAATGAATGTCCTGATCATCATGTTCCCCCTCAGCGCTTGATCGACGGGACTTTGATCTCGCCGCCTTCAGCCTGCTTCTGCAGGAAGACGGTGAGCGCGGTCAGGGCTTCAGAGCCGTATTCCGGCACGGGCCAGCGCTGCTGGCGATAGCAGTCCCAGAGCCGGTGCTGCATCGTCCGCAGCGCGCTCTGCGAGACGCGGTAGGTCGGCCAGGAGCCCATCGTCTCCTGCGCGGTCCTGCCCTTGACCGAGAGGTTGGGCAGCCCCTGCAGGCGGATTCGCTTGCCTTCCTCGGCATGGCAGGTGGCGCAGGAGAAATCGTTGACGCCGCCGCGGGTATAGAACAGGGCTTCGCCGACCGCCGCCATCTCCTTCTCCTTGGGATGGGAGAGCTGCGGCTGGATCGTCATCTCGCTCGACTTGTTGGCGATGAAGGCGACGAGGTCCTCCATGTCGGAGGCGACGCCCGGCCCGGAGAAGCGGCGCTTCACGACATCGGCGGTGTCGAGGTCCTGGATCTTCTGCATGCACCAGAGCAGTCGCTGCTCGGTGTCCATCACCTTGTCGGCGTCGGCGAAATAGCGCGGCAGCTTGGCGAAGGCGCCCTCGAGCTTGCCCGGACCCTCGCCGAGGTCGCAGGCTTCGAGCGAGACATTCCTGGCGCCGCGCTGGGTCGACCACAGCGCCTCGCCGCGATCGACCGCGAGAAAACCCGGATTCGAGAACGGGTCCGAGAGCATCTGGCGATAGCGCTCGATCTCCTTCTCGCTGTCGTCCTGCGGCGGTGACTGCGCGGTCAGCGGCCCGGCCGCGACTATCATGACGGCCGCCAACGCGGCCGCTCCGATGATCGGAAGCTTCATCCCTCGCCCTTTCGTTTCCTCCGGCGGCGCTTATGCTGCGCCCCTTGGCGGTAGCCCTCTCGGGGGCTTTACATTCACAAAAAACAATATCACGATACGTGCAAATGATTGGCGACCGGGCGCGGCGCCGTCAAGCGCTAAAACGAGACGAATTCCAGGGAGGAGCCCCGTATGCTGATCCAACCGTCGACGCTGTCGCGCCGCGATGCGATGAAGGCCGCCGCCTGGGCGCTCGCCGCCGCCGCGATCGCACCGAAGCTCGCCTTCGCCGACGAGAAGGCGGTCGCTGCCGAGATCAAGAAGCTCTACGGCGACAAGCCGATGGCCTCCGGCAAGATCAAGCTCGACGTGCCGGAGATCGCCGAGAATGGCCTGGTCGTGCCGATCAATGTCGAGATCGAGAGCCCGATGACCGAAGCCGACTACGTCAAGGCCGTGCACGTCTTCGCCGAGGGCAACCCGCTGCCCGGCGTCGTCAGCTACCAGTTCACACCGGCCTGCGGAAAAGCCTCGGCCGCAACGCGCATGCGGCTCGCGCAAACGCAGGACATCATCTGCGTCGCTGAGATGTCGAACGGCACGCTGCACACGGCCAAGGCCAACATCAAGGTCACGATCGGCGGCTGCGGCGGCTGAAGCCGCTCATCGTCATCGACCAGAACAAGGCGAGGAAACACCCATGACGACCAAGCCCACGCCCCGCGTGCGCGTTCCGGCCAAGGCCACGGCCGGCGAGATCATCGAGATCAAGACGCTGATCTCGCACGAGATGGAATCCGGCCAGCGCAAGGATGCCAAGGGCGAGACGATCCCGCGCAAGATCATCAACAAGTTCTCGGCGAGCTTCAACGGCAAGCCGGTCTTCTCGGCCGATTGGTTCTCGGCGATCTCGGCCAATCCCTACCAGTCCTTCTTCTTCAAAGCCACGGAATCGGGCGAGTTCACCTTCACCTGGAAGGATGACGACGGCTCGGAATACACGTCGAAGAACAAGCTGACGGTCGGCTGACGCCAACCGTCATTGCGAGCAAAGCGAAGCAATCCGGTCTCTCAGAGCTCTGCCGCTTCTGGATTGCTTAGTCGCTTCGCTCCTCGCAATGACGGCCAAAGCTCCACTTGAAGAGCCCCTGGATCGCGATGTGCGCGCATCCAAAGGATGAGTCATGATCTCGAGACGAGACTTCCTGCAGGCGACGGCCGTCGCCGCGGCCTTGACGACAACCTCCGGTCTCGGCCCGCTCGGGCGCGCCGCCGCCCAGCAGACGCTGTCGCAGGCAGACATCCTGCGCTTCGAGCCGCAGGGACAGGTCACCATCCTGCATGTGGCCGATATCCACGCCCAGCTGATGCCGCTGCAGTTCCGCGAGCCGGCGGTCAATCTCGGCGTCGGCGAGGTCAAAGGCCTGCCGCCGCACCTGACCGACGCCGCCTTCCGCGAGCATTTCAAGATCGCCGCCGGCTCGGCCGATGCCTTCGCGCTGACCTCGGACGATTTCGTCGCGCTCGCCCGCAATTACGGCCGGATGGGCGGGCTCGACCGGATCGCGACTTTGATCAAGGCTGTCAGGGCCGAGCGCGGCGACGACAAGGTGCTGCTGCTCGACGGCGGCGACACCTGGCAGGGCAGCTGGAGCGCGCTCCAGACCAAGGGCCAGGACATGGTCGACGTGATGTCGGCGCTGAAGCTCGACGCGATGACCTCGCATTGGGAGTTCACGCTCGGCGCCGAGCGGGTCAAGCAGATCGTCGAGGCCGCGCCCTTCGCCTTCCTCGCCCAGAACATCCGCGACAAGGAATGGAACGAGCCGGTCTTCGAAGCCCGAAAAGTCTTCGAGAAGGGCGGCGTCAAGGTCGCGGTGATCGGCCAGGCGCTGCCGCGCACCGCCGTCGCCAATCCGCGCTGGATGTTCCCGGACTGGGAGTTCGGCATCCGCGAGGATGAGTTGCAGAAGCAGGTCGACGAAGCCCGGGCCGAGGGCGCCGCGGTCGTCGTGCTGCTCTCGCATGACGGCTTCGACGTCGACCGCAAGCTGGCGAGCCGGGTCAAGGGCATCGACGTCATCCTGACCGCCCATACCCATGACGCCATGCCCGGGCTGATCCGGGTCGGGCAGACCGCCCTCGTTGCCTCCGGCTCGCATGGCAAGTTCGTCTCGCGCCTCGACATCGCGGTGAAGGACGGCAAGGTCACCGATATCCGCTTCAAGCTGATGCCGGTCTTCGCCGATGCGATCGCGCCCGATCCGGAGATGGCGGCGCTGGTCACCAAGCTGCGCGCGCCCTATGCCGCCGAGCTCGCCAGGGAGATCGGCCGCACCGACTCGCTCCTCTACCGGCGCGGCAATTTCAACGGCAGCTTCGACGACCTGATATGCGACGCCATGCTGTCGCAGCGCGACGCCGAGATCGCGCTGTCGCCGGGCTTTCGCTGGGGCGGCTCGCTGCTGCCGGGCGAGGCGATCACCTGGGAGGCGATCAGCAATGCGACCGCGATCACCTATCCGAACTGCTACCGGATGGAGATGACCGGCGCGCAGCTCAAGGAGATCCTCGAGGACGTCGCCGACAACATCTTCCACCCCGACCCCTATTTCCAGGGCGGCGGCGACATGGTCCGCATCGGCGGCATGGGCTACGCCATCGATGTCGGCAAGCCGATGGGCAGCCGCATCTCCGGCCTCACGCACCTCAAATCCGGCAAGCCGATCGACGCCTCTCGTAAATACGTCGTCGCCGGCTGGGCCAGCGTCAACGAGGGCACGCAGGGCCCGCCGATCTGGGACGTGGTCCGCGACCATGTCGCCGCGGCCAAGACCATCACCATCAAGCCGAACGACGCCGTGAAGGTGAGCGGGGCATGAGCGCCTCCGCCATCACGCTAGTTAAAGAGCAAGGAGACGAGGCATGACCTCTCCCGCAAAGCCCGGTCCGCTGAGCCGCCGCCACTTCCTCGGCGGGGCGGTGGTCGCCGGAGCCGGTCTCGCCGGCACCAGCATTGCCCGCGCCGAGCCGGGGAAGCCCGATCCGCTGATCACCGAGGTCCAGGACTGGAGCCGTTATCTCGGCGAGGGCGTCGACAAGCGGCCCTATGGCACGCCGTCGCGCTTCGAGAAGAACGTGATCCGCCGCGATGTCTCCTGGCTGACGGCCTCGCCGGAATCCTCGGTCAACTTTACGCCGCTGCACGAGCTCGACGGGATCATCACCCCGTCCGGCCTGTGTTTCGAGCGCCATCATGGCGGTATCGCCGACATCGACCCGGCCAATCACCGCCTGATGATCCATGGCCTCGTCGACAAGCCGCTGGTCTTCACCATGGAAGACATCAGGCGGATGCCGCGGCAGAACCGCATCCATTTCCTCGAATGCGCCGCCAATTCCGGCATGGAGTGGCGCGGCGCGCAGCTCAATGGCTGCCAGTTCACCCACGGCATGGTCCACAACGTCATGTATACCGGCGTGCCGCTGAAGCTGCTTCTGGCCGAGGCGGGGGTGAAGGCCAATGCCAAATGGCTGCTGCTGGAAGGCGCCGATTCCTCCGGCATGAACCGCTCGCTGCCGATCGAGAAGGCGCTCGACGACGTGCTGATCGCCTTCGCCATGAACGGCGAGGCGCTGCGCCCAGAGCAGGGCTATCCGCTGCGTGCCGTCATCCCCGGCTGGGAGGGCAATCTCTGGGTCAAATGGCTCCGGCGCATCGAGGTCGGCGACCAGCCGTGGCAGGCACGCGAGGAGACCTCGAAATACACCGACCTCCTGGCCGATGGCCGCTCGCGCCGCTTCACCTTCTTCATGGACGCCAAATCGGTGGTGACCAATCCCTCGCCGCAGGCGCCGCTGAAGCAGAAGGGTCGCAACGTCCTCTCCGGCCTGGCCTGGTCGGGGCGCGGCACGATCAAACGCGTCGACGTGACCCTCGACGGCGGCAGGAACTGGCAGCACGCCAGGATAGACGGGCCGGTGCTCGATAAGTCGCTGACCCGCTTCTACGTCGATTTCGACTGGGCCGGGCAGGACCTCCTGATCCAGTCGCGCGCCATCGATTCGACCGGCTATCTCCAGCCGACCAAGGAGGAGCTGCGCAAGATCCGCGGCACCAACTCGATCTACCACAACAACGGCATTCAGACCTGGCATGTGAAGGCGAACGGGGAGACCGAAAATGTCGAGATCGGTTAATCCCGTCCTGCTCGCGGGCCTGGCGGCGCTCGCCGTGCTCGCCGCCGCGCCGCTGATCGCCCAGACCAAGCCGGCGGCCAAGCAGGCGCAAGCCCATCTCCCGGCCAAAACCGCCCAGGCTCCGGCCCCGGCGGCCAAGCTCGGCCTCGGCCGCGAGGCGCTGCCGGAGGAGATCAAGGCCTGGGACATCGCGGTGCGGCCTGACGGCAAGGGCCTGCCGCCCGGCAAGGGCACGGTCAAGCAGGGCGACGAGATCTTCCAGGCGCAATGCGCCAGCTGCCATGGCGAATTCGGCCAGGGCAACAACCGCTGGCCGGTGCTGGCCGGCGGCATGGGCTCGCTCAGATCCGACCGGCCGGAGAAGACGATCGGCTCGTTCTGGCCCGATCTCTCGACCGTGTTCGACTATGTCCGCCGGGCCATGCCCTATGGCAACGCCCAGTCGCTGTCGCCGGACGAGCTCTATGCCGTCACGGCCTATTTGCTCTATCTGAACGACATCGTGAAGGACGAGGACTTCGAACTGTCCGATAAGAACTTTACCAGTGTGAAGCTGCCGAACGCGGCCGCCTTCTACGATGACGACCGCGAGACCACGGAGAAGGCCTTCTGGGGCAAGGAGCCGTGCATGACCAATTGCAAGCCGGAGGTGAAGATCACCGGACGGGCGGTGATCCTCGACGTGACGCCGGATTCCAAGACGGCGCCGAAGGTCGACTGATGCGAGGAGCCGGCGCCGTCCGTCTCGCGGTGCTCGGGCTGCTACTGGCCTGTGCGCCGGCGAACGCCGCCGGCGACAAGGCGCTGGGGGAGTATCTCTCGTCCGAATGCACGAGCTGCCATCAGAGCAGCGGCAGGCAGGTCGGCGGCATTCCGGCCATCATCGGCCATCCGGCCGAGCAGTTCGTCGCGCTGATGAACGCCTATCGCGAGAGGCAGCGCGACAACCAGGTGATGCAGGCGGTCGCCGCCAGGCTCTCCGGCGAGGAGATCGCGGCGCTTGCCGCTTATTACGAGAGTCTGAAGCCCGGTCCTTAGGGCTAGCCGTCACGAGCGGAAGGGGAGAGGGAACCATGTCGACCAGTCGCCGCACATTCCTGACCGGCCTCGCCGCCGCCGGCGGCTTTGCCATCGCCTCGCCGGCCGTGCTCGGCCAGGCCAAGCCGCGCGTTGTGGTGATCGGCGGCGGAGCCGGCGGCGCGACCGCTGCGCGGTACATCGCCAAGGACTCGAACGGCGCGATCGCGGTGACGCTGGTCGAGGAGAACGAGGTCTACCAGACCTGCTTCCACTCCAACCTCTTCATCGGCGGCTTCAAGAGCTACGACGAGATCAGCCATCGCTACGACGCGCTGGCGAAGAACCATGGCATCACGCTCGCCCGTGCCCGCGCCACCCAGATCGACCGCGACAAGAAGGAGGCCGTGCTCTCCACCGGCGATCGCCTGCCCTATGACCGGCTCGTCGTCTCGCCCGGCATCGACCTGAAATACGATTCCGTCCCCGGCTGGTCGAAGGAGGCCGAGGAGGCGATGCCGCATGGCTGGAAGCCCGGCCGGCAGACGCAATTGATCCGGCAGAAGCTCGACGCGGTGCCAAATGGCGGCACGATCGTGATGATCGCCCCGCCCAATCCCTATCGCTGCCCGCCCGGCCCCTATGAGCGGGCATCGATGTTCGCCCATCTGCTCAAGGCGAGCGGCAGGCGCGACTGCAAGATCCTCATCCTCGACCCCAAGGACAGCTTCTCGAAGCAGGGCGTCTTCCAGGAGGGCTGGGAAAAGCACTATGGCGCGATGATCGAGTGGCTCGGGCCGAAGGTGCATGACGGCATCAAGTCGGTCGATCCCAAGACCAACACCGTCGTCACCGGCTTCGAGACCTACAAGGACTGCGCCTTCGTCAATGTCATCCCGGCGCAGATGGCCGGCGAGATCGCCCGCTCGGCGGGCCTGGCGCCGGCCGGCGGCTACTGCACCATCGACCCGGCCTCGATGAAGTCGGCCGTCGATCCCAACATCTTCGTTCTCGGCGATGCCTGCATCGCCGGCGATATGCCGAAATCCGCCTTCTCCGCCAACAGCCAGGCCAAGGTCGCGGCGATGGTGATCCGTGGCGAGCTCGCTGGCGGCCGCACCTTCCCGGCGCGCTACATCAACACCTGCTGGTCGTTGATCGAGACCGACGACACCATCAAGGTCGGCGGCCGCTACGAGGCCAAGGACGGCAAGATCGCTGCGACCGAGACCTTCGTCTCGCAGCCGCGCGAGAGCGCCGAACTGCGCAAGGAGAACCAGGCCGAGAATGTCGGCTGGTACGCCGCGATCACCGCCGACATGTTCAGCTGAAGCCTTCACCGCGCCGTCGCTTCGCGCGGCGGCGCCAACTCACTCTCCTTATCAGGGTCCAAACCGCATGAAATTGCCTGTCGTCGCCGCTGCCTTCGCCGCTGCCTTTCTCACGACCAGCGCGAAGGCGCAGGACATTTCGGCCGGCGAGCGCTCCTGGAATAAGTGCCGGGCCTGCCACCAGGTCGGCGAAGGCGCCAAGAACCTGGTCGGCCCGCAGCTCAACGGGCTGTTCGGGCGCCATACCGGCGCGGTCGAGGGCTACAGCTATTCGACGGCCAACAAGGGCGCCAACATCACCTGGGACGAGGCGGTCTTCGCCGAATACATCAAGGATCCCAAGGCCAAGATTCCCGGCACCAAGATGGTCTTCGCCGGCATCAAGAACGACAAGGAGATCGCCGACCTCACCGCCTTCCTCAAGCAGTTCGACAAGGACGGCAAGAAGATGTGAGCCGGCTTAGTTTATGGCGCCGCGCTCGATCTGGAGGGTCTCGTCGGCGATCGCATCGAGCAGCGCCGGCGTCGATTCCGTGATCAGGATGGCAAGGTCCGGCCGGCCACGCCTGAGCTCGCCGAGCGTGCGCGCGTAGTCGAGCGCCAACGCCGGGGCGAGCCCCTGGAAGGGTTCGTCCAGCAGCAGCGCCGTGCGGGCGACCATCAGCGCCCGGCCCAGCGCCACCATCTTGCCCTGGCCGCCGGAGACGCCCCCGCCCGGGCGCCTGCGCATGGTGAGGAGCTGCGGCAGCAACGCATAGACCTCGTCGAGCCGCCGTGCCCGCTCGGGCGCCGGCAAGGAGAGCGCCAGCGCCGGCAGCAGGATGTTGTCCTCGACCGTGAATTCGGGCACCAGTCGGCGGTCCTCCGGCGCGTAGCCTATGCCCTGCGCGGCACGCTGATAGGCCGGGGTCGTGCCGATCTCCTGTTCGCCGAGATGGACCGCGCCGGCCTCGACCGGCAGAAGCCCCATGATCGCCCGCAGCGTCGTGGTCTTGCCGGCGCCATTGCGGCCGATCAGGATCGTGGTCCGGCCGGAGGTCAGCCCCAGCGACACCGATCGCAGCACCTGCACGCCAGCGATGGCGACGGTCACGTCTTCCATGCGCAGCATCACGCCACCCCCACGACATTGCGCAGCACGCGCTCATCCTTGAACACCTCGGAGGGCGGCCCTTCCGCCATCACCGAGCCGGAATCCCAGACGACGACGCGGTCGGCATAGCGCTGCACCACATCCATGTCGTGCTCGACGAACAGCGCCGTGACCTTGGCGCGGCGCAGCGCGGCCATCAGCGTCTCCATCAGGGTGAAGCGCTCGATCGTGCTGACGCCGCTGGTCGGCTCGTCGAGCAGGACGAGGCGCGGCTTCAGCGCCAGAGCGATGACGATGTCGAGGAGCTTGCGCCGCCCCTCCGGCAGCGCGCCGGCGAGCTGCCCGGCCTCGCCGTCGAGCCCGACGAGAGCCAGCAGCTCTTCGGCCTCGCGCCGGCGGCCATCGGCGCCGAGCGCCTTGAACGGCACCCAGATGCCGCGCTTGGCCGCGACCGCGATCATCAGGTTGTCGAGGACCGTCTGGTCGAGGAAGAGCTGCGGGATCTGGAAGGCGCGGGCGATGCCGCGCCGCGCGATGGTGCGCGGCGCCATGGCGGTGATCGGCTTGCCGTCGAGATAGACCTCGCCCGAGCTCGGCCGGAGATAGCCGGTGCAGAGATTGAGGAAGGTCGTCTTGCCGGAGCCGTTCGGGCCGATGATGGCGAGGAATTCGCCCTCGCGGATCTCGAGGTTGACGCCGTCGGCCGCCTGCACGCCGTAGAAGGCAATGCGCAGGTCCTTGGCCTGGAGGAGGGGCGTCGTCATGCCGGTTCTCCGCTGCGGCGCCGGAGCAGGCCGTAGAGCCCGCTCGGCAGGAGGAAGATGACGCCGATCAGCGCGACGCCGATGATCAGGTTCCAGGCATCGGTGACGCCGACCGCCAGGGTGTGCAGCACTTCGAGGAAGAGCGAGCCGATGAAGGGGCCGGCGACGCCGCCGATGCCGCCGAGCACCGCGACCAGGACGAGATGGCCGGACGCCGTCCAGAAGGCGAATTCGGGCAGGATATGGCCGATCGCCATCGCCGCGATCGCCCCGCCGATGCCGGCGAGCGCGGCCGAGACGGTGTAGGCGATCAGGAGCACGATCCGGACGGGAACGCCGAGATATTCGAGCCGGAGCTCGTTGGTGTGCACGGCGGCGAGTGCATGGCCGAGCGGGCTCGCCAGATAGCGCTGCACGCCGTAGCCGACGCCGAGCATCAGCACGAGGCCGGCATAGTAGAGCGCGGTGTCGAAGCTCGCCTTGTCGAGCGTCAAACCGAAAAAGCGCGGTACTGCCAGGCGCAGGCCGTCGGTGCCGCCGGTGATGCCGTAGAGCTTGGAGAGCAGTGCGTAGAGCACCATCGACATGGCGAGGTTGAGCATGGCGAAGAAGATCGCGCGGTAGCGCACCAAGAAGGCGCCGACGATCAGGCCAGTCACGGCCGAGGCGAGCGTGCCGAGCACGAGCAGCACCACGAACTCGTTGAGGCCGGCCCGCGCCAGGAAGGCGATGGCATAGGCGCTGACGGCGTAGAACATGGCGTGGCCGATCGAGATCAGCCCGCCGCGCAGCAGCACGGCGACGCCGAGTGCGGCAAAGCCCTTGGCGACGGCGAGCGTCAGCACGAATAGCAGCCAGGGCGCGGCGATCGGCGCGAGCGCCAGCGCGGCGAGGGCGACGAGGAAGAGGGCGGCGCGCATGGCGGTCAGATCCTCCGGGTCGCCGCCTGGCCGAACAGTCCGTAGGGGCGGACCAGCAGCACGACGAGCATGACGATGTAGGGGGCGACCGCATCGAGCGACGGCGCGAAATAGATGGCGAGCACGCGGGCGAGGCCGACGATGATCGCCGCCAGCGCTGCGCCCTCGATCTGGCCGAGCCCGCCGATGGCGGCGACGGCGAAGGCGAGCACCATGGTCTCGGCGCCGAGGCCGGGTGCTGCGCCCGCGGTCGGTGTCGCCAGCGCCCCGCCCAGTGCCGCCAGGAAGACGCCGAGTGTGAAGGAGAGGATGAAGACGCGGTTGGTGTTGATGCCGATGCTCTGTGCCATCTCGCGATCGGCCACGACGGCGGTGACCAGCCTGCCGATCCGAGTCTTCGTGAGCATGATGCGCAGGCCGACGACGACGATGACGGCGAGGCCGATCAGCAGGAGCTGGTAGTTGAGATAGACGACGCCGCCGATCTGCGTCGAGCCGAGCAACTGCATCGGCGTGTCTTCGGCGAGCGAGCGCACGCCGAAGACGATGCGCTGCAGGTCCTCCAGGATCAGGAACAGGCCGAAGGTGACGAGGATCTGGATCGCTTCCGACTTGCCATAGGTCCAGCGCATCAGGCAGCGCTCGACCAGCGGGCCGAAGATCGCCGCGACGATCGCCGCGCTGAAGACGAGGGCCGGGAAGGAAAGCCAGGGGTTCAGGTTCGCGCTGGCGATCCACAGGCCGATGGAGGCGGCGACATAGGCGCCGATCGCATAGAAGCTGCCATGCGCGACGTTGAGCACGCGCAGCACGCTGAAGACGAGGGTCAGCCCGACGGCGACGAAGAAGATCAGCGCCGCGCTGGCGAGGCCGTCGACGGCAAGCGGAATCAGGGTGTCGAGCATTGGCGGCACCTGGGATTGATGATGTGGGAATCAGGCGGGAGGGCGCGGACGCGCCTCCCGCCTGCGGGGATTACTGGTAGCTGCCGGGCTTGGGCTGGGTGGCGAGGAAGGCCGGGGTCAGCGTTCCCACCCATTTGATCGCATCGTCGCCCTGGGGCGGCATCAGCGTGTCGCCCTTGTAGCGGACCATGCCGCCGATCACCGGGAACTTGTAGTCGGGCGACTTGGCGGTGACGCCGACGACCTGGTCGACGAGGCCGTCATTGTCCTTGCGGGTCACGGTGGTGCCGGTCAGCGTCTTGACCGTGCTGCCGCGCATGGCATCGGCGAGTTCGTCGCGGCTCGGCCATTTGCCTCCGGTCTTCTTCAGCGCGGCCTCATAGGCGGCCTTCATGTAGATGATCGCGTTGGCCATCTTGACCGACGGGAAGACCGGGTACTCGCCATAACGCTTTTCATAGGCCTCGACGAAGGCCTTGGTCACAGGATTGGCCCTGGCGTCGGGCGACATCCACCAGCCGTCACCGAGCACGCCGACGATGACGCCTTCGGGCAGGTTGGCGCGCTGGAGCACGGTCTCGCCCAGCGCCAGCACGACCTGGCTCGAGGTGAACAGCCCGCGCGGCTGGGCCTGGCGCACGAAGTTCTCGAGATCGGCGCCCCAGAGATTGGAGAACACCACATCCGGCCGCGAGGCGGAGAGCTTCGAGATCTCGGTCTGGAAATTGGCCGAGCCGAGCTTGGGGAACAGCTCCGCCACGACCTCGACATCCGGCTTCAGCGCCTTCATCGCGGTCTTGAAGATCAGCGCCGCGTCATGGCCGAAGGCGTAGTCGGGATTGACGATCGCGATCCGCTTCACGTCCGGCTTGCGCTGCAGGAGATAGAGCGCATAGGCGACGAATTCCGGGATCGTGTTGCCGTTCGGGCGGAAATAATACTTGCTCTTGCCGTCGAGCAGGAGCTGGTGCGTGTCGCAGTTCCAGCCGATCGTCGGGGCCTGCATCTGCTCGGCGAGTGGGGCCAGCGCCAGGCAGTTGGCGCTCGACAGCGCCGCGATCATCACCTGGTTGGACTTGTCTTCGGCGAGGCGGCGATATTCGGCGATGACGCCCTGCGTGCCCTGCGCCTCGTCGACATAGGTCGCCTTCAGCGGCACGCCGCCGATCCCGCCGCGGGCGTTGATCATGTCGATCATCAGCTCGGCGGCATTCTTGCCGGGGACGCCATAGGCGGCTGCCGGGCCCGAGGTGAAGGTCATGACGCCGACACCAAGGGATGCCGGCTTCTCCTGCGCGACGGCCGGGGCCGCAACGGCGCCGAACGAGACCGCCAGAGCGGCCATCCAAGCTGATCTGATCATGGTTTTCCTCTCCGTTTCCGATCGGCGTCCTGTCCGGGCGCCGTCGCCGTCCCCGCGCAGCTGCGGCGCTTGGAAATCTCTATGAAAATCCTTGTGAAATTTCACAAGGATTTTTATAGAGGCATCTCGAAGTTTTTTTGGGCAGGCTGCCCGGCGAAGGGGCAGCGCGATTTCGGGAAGGCGAGAGGCGATGAAGACCCTGGCACTGACGGTGGAGAGCCGGACCGGCTCCAGCCCGCTGACCGCGGCGATCGACGAACTGGTGATCGGCGGCTGGGCCGGGCGCGACAAGGCGGCGATGGAGCACCACATGGTCGAGCTGGAAGCGCTTGGCGTGAAGCGGCCGACCTCGACGCCGGTCTACTATCGCGTCGCCGCCGCCAGGCTGACCACCGACCCGGTCATCGAGGATGTCGGCGCCAACAGCAGCGGCGAGGTCGAGGCCGTGCTGCTCTCCTGCGGCGGCCAGACTTATGTCGGCGTCGGCTCCGACCATACCGACCGCCAGGTCGAGACCTATGGCATCAGCGTCTCCAAGCAGGTCTGCGACAAGCCGGTCGCTGCGACCGTCTGGCCCTATCAGGAGGTCGCCGGCCATTGGGACGAGCTGATCCTGCGCAGCTTCGCGGTGATCGACGGCGAGCGCCGGCTCTACCAGGAGGGGCCGATCTCGGGCCTGCTCGCTCCGGAGGACCTGATCCGCGGCTTCAACGGCACGGGCGCGCTGCCTGACGGCACGGCGATCTTCGGCGGCACCATGCCGGCGATCGGCGGCATCCAGATGGCCAGCCGTTTTGAGGGCGAACTGGAGGACCCGGTCCTGCGCCGCAGCATCCGCTTCGGCTACGACCTCAAGATTCTGCCGATCCGGGGTTGACGCCGCTGTCTCCGGAAGGACGATGGCGGCAACCTCAAACCGCGCGGTGCGACGTAACGTGACGCTTCTGGAAACGCCCAAGGACGCGCAGCGGCATGTCTCGCTGCGCGACCAAGCCTATCATGCGATCAAGCGCCTGATCATCACCACCGGCCTGCGTCCGGGCGAGATCCTGAGCGAGCCGGCGCTGAGCACGCAGCTCGATATCGGCCGCACGCCGATCCGCCAGGCGATCGACCGGCTGCTCAATGACGGGCTGGTCGAGGTGATGCCGCGCAAGGGCACGATCGTGAAGCCGGTCAGCCTGGACGAGATCCTCAACATCATCGATGCGCGCATCGTCAACGAGACCTTCTGCGTGCGCGTCGCCGCCGAGCGGGCCAGTACCGAGGTGCCGGCCCAGCTCCGGCGCAATCTCGAGGCGATGCGCGAGGCGGCGCAGGCGCGCGACATCGAGACGATCGCCGATCTCGACCAGGCGTTTCACGCGATCATCGCCGGCTCGGCCCGCAACCCGGTGATGAGCGACCTGCTGCGGAACCTGCACGAGCGCTCGGCGCGGATGTGGTTCATCTCGCTCAGCACCAACGAGCAGCATTCGCGCATCTGCGACGAGCATGCGGCCATCGTCGACGGCATCGCCCGGCAGGATCCGGACGCGGCCGAGCGGGCGATGCGAGCCCATATCGAATCCTTCCGCGCCAACATCACCCGCCAGGGCTGAGGGGGCATCAGACGCTGCGGGTCGTCATCCAGAACATGCGCGGGTCGTCCCGGGCCGAGCGCAGCGTAGACCCGGGACCCATTCCGGAACCTCTTTCGGAAAGGCTCGGGAATGGATCCCGGATCGGCGCCGCTGCGCGGCTTGTCCGGGATGACAGCAGGGTGGCTGTGGAAGCCCAAACTAGTGAAAAGCTGTGCGGTCAGCGGTCGCCCGCCAGCGCCGCTTCGGCTGCCGCTGCGATCTCGAACAATACCGAATCCTCACCGCCGGCCCGCGCCAGCATCAGTCCGGTCGGCGCTTCGCCAGCCCGATGCATCGGCAGCGAGATGGCGCAGCCATCCATCATGTTGATCAGGGTCGGATTGCGCAGCATCGAGAGGTTGAGGCGGGTGAAGGCCTCGTCGTCGGCATCGCATTCGGCGATGGTCGGCGCCATCGTCGGCACGGTCGGCAGCGCCAGCACGTCGAAGGCGCTGGTCTCCTCGCGCAGTGCGGCGACGAAGGCGGCGCGGGCGCGCAGCAGCTCGATATAGTCGGCGCAATCCTGGTTGGCGCCGCGCAGGATGCGCAGGCGCACGCGCGGATCGTAGCCCTCGCCCTTCGCAGCGATCAGAGCGCGGTGATGCGCGTAGGACTCGGCCGCGGCGAAGCCGCCCTTGGCGTTGATGCGGGCGACCTCGGCGAAGCGCGCGAAAGGCTGCTCGACGATCTGCGCGCCGGCCCTGGACAGGGTGGTGAGCGCCCGGGCGAAGTCGGCCACGACGGTCGCATCGAGGCCGTCGAGCGCGACCGTCTGCGGCACGGCGATGCGCAGGCCGGCAAGGCCGATCGCGTGCCTGGGCAGCTCGGTTCCGCTCATGATCTCATGCAAGGCGCGGCAGCAGGCGACGCTGCGGGCGAGCGGGCCGATCGAGTCGAGGCTCTGCGACAGCGGGAAGGTGCCGTCCAGCGGTACGCTCGCCGCGGTCGGCTTGTAGCCGGTGATGCCGCAGAGCGCGGCGGGGATGCGGCAGGAGCCGCCGGTGTCGGAGCCGATGCCGGCCGCCGCCATCCCGTCCGCGACCGAAACCGCTGCGCCCGAAGACGAGCCGCCGGGGATGCGGCGGCTCGCACGGTCATAGGGCGAAGCCGGCGTGCCGTGATGCGGGTTGAGGCCGAGCCCGGAGAAGGCGAACTCGCTCATATTGGTACGGCCCATGACGACGAAGCCGGCACGGCGCAGGCGTGCAATCGTCGGGGCGTCGCGCTCGGCCGGCGCTGCGTCGGCGAGCACGACCGAGCCTGCCGGCGTCGGTGCGCCGGCAAGGTCGAACAGGTCCTTCACCGAGATCGGAATGCCGGCAAAGGGCGAGGGGCCGAGCCCTGCGGCCCGCAGTTTGTCCATCGCTTCGGCTGCGGCGCGCGCGGCCTCGCGATGGACCTTGATGAAGGCGAGCCGGCCCTCACCGTCCGGCGCCTCGATCCGGTCGAGCGCTTCGCTGACGAGGGTGAGCGAGCGCGTCCGTCCCGAGGCGAGATCGTCGGCGAGGCTGGCAAGGGTCGGCATCATGACGGGGTCAGACCGGGTCGAAATAATGGATTTCGAGCAGGATGCAGCCCTTCTCGGACTTGAACGGCCCGTGCGGAGCGTGCGGCGGGCGCACCGCATAGGTGTGCGGCGGAAAACTCTCGCCGCCCTCGCCATTGGCATCGTTGCCGACGGTCAGGTCGCCCTCCATCAGATAGACCTCCTCCCAATAGTCATGGGAAAACGGCGCGGTGGTGTAGACGCCCGGCTGGAAGCGCAGCAGGCGGGTGCGGGTGCCGCGATTGTTCACCTCGTCGAGGGCGCCCGACAGGATCTTCTGCTGGATGCCGGCGGGATAGCCAGCCGGCACTTCCCAGCCCTTGGACATGTCGAGGGTGTAGAATTCGTCGTGGCTCTTGTTGACGGGCATGATGCGATCCTTTCGCCGGCTCAGGCGGCTGATTTCGTATTGAGGTCGTAGGAGTCGAGCATCGACTGGACGATGCCGCCGGCCTTGCCCCAGTCGTAGGTGCGGAAGGAGTGGCCCTTCGTCACGAAGGTCGCCCCGGCGTAGAACATCTCGTATTGGTGATGGCGCGAACCGAACTCGGAGCCGACGGCGTCCCAGGCGAGCTTGTAGAACTTGACCCGGTCATGCGAGTTCGCGGCCGGCGACTGCTGGGTTTTCTCGATCATCGCCGCGATCTCGGGATTGGCGAAGTCGGCGATCGAGGAGGGCAGCATGATCATGCCGCCGCCGGCGAGCTCGCGCAGCGAGTTCAGGATCTTCGGATACATCTGCTGGGTCAGCACCTGCGCCGAATAGAGCATGTGCCGGTCGGGCACGAAGTAGGGGCCGGCCTGCGTGCCCTTGGCTTCCATGGCGTTGACGAAGGCGTCGACCATCGCCGCTTCCGCCGCGAGCTGGCCGAGGGTCTCGCGCACCTGCGGGAACTGGGTGATGCCGTTGGTCTGGGTGGTGCGATGGGCGATGCCCATCAGGAACTGCAGCTTCACCTTGAGGCGGATCATCGCCTGGTAGTTCTGGTAGACGTGCGCCGGCGTCGCGTGGAACTGCTTCTGGCACATCTCGACGCTGCCATCGATGAAGACGCGGTCCCACGGAACCTTGACGTCGTCGAAGAACAGCACCGCGTCGTTCTCGTCGTAGCGGCTGGCCAGCGGGTTGTCGAAGATCGAGCCCGCCTGCGCCTCGTAGGATTTGCGCGAGAGCATCTTCAGGCCCTTGGCGTTCATCGGGATGGCGAAGGAGACGGCATAGCGCTCCTCGCCCGGCTGCATCGGCTGGATCGTGGTGACGAAGACTTCGTTTGCGACGACGCCGCCGGTCGCCAGCATCTTGGCGCCGCGGATGGTGATGCCCTGCGCATCGCGATCGACCACGCCGGCGGTCAGGAACGGGTCGGCCTGCTCGGCCGCGTTCTTGGAGCGGTCGGCCTGCGGGTTGATGATGACGTAGGTGAGGTAGAGGTCGTTGTCGCGGGCGTAGCGATAATAGGCTTCGAGCGCCGCGGCGCGGGCGGGATCGTAGCCTTCGAACACCGGCAGACCCATGCGCATGCCGGAGATGCAGGAGGCGACATGGTCGGGGGCACGGCCGAGGAAGCCGCCATGGATCGCGGTCCAGGCTTCCAGCGCCCGGCGACGCTCGACCAGGTCGGCATAGGAGGTCGGCAATTGCCAGATCCGGTTGGCGCGGCCGCCGGTCTCGGTCTCGAAGGTCATGAGATCGCGGCGCGAGGCATCGCCGGCGAAGTCGAACAGGCCGGCGACCGACTGCGCCACGTTGCGGAAGGCGCGGTGGCTGGTGACGTCCTCGACTTTGGCACCGTCGATATAGATCGAGCGGTCGTCGCGCAGGCTGGCCAGATGCTGCTGTCCGGTCTTGGTCATGGGTCTGTCCTCGCTGTTTCGGCTGTCAGTAGTGGATGGGCAGCGGCCAGGACGGCTCGCGCTGGGTCTCGTCGACGAGGTCGCGATAGCGGCCGCGGAAGAAGATCAGGGGCGCCGGAGTGCCGGGGCGCACGGTGTGGCGCAGCACCCGCACCAGGAAGATGACGTGGTCGCCGCCGTCGTGATTGGCGTAGGGCTCGCATTCGAAATGGGCGAGCGATCCGGTGATCAGCGGCGCCTGGGCATGGCCGACGCTGCGCCTGGTCTCCGACCATTTATCGCCAAGCGCGCGGGCGAAACGGTTGGATATGTGCTCCTGTTCGCGCGCCAGCACGTTGACCGCGAAGCCCTTGGCCTCAAGCATGGCCGGCAGGCTGTTCGCCCGCCTGTCGACGCTGAACAGGACGAGCGGCGGATCGATCGAAACGGAGTTGAACGAACTCATGGTCATGCCGATGAGCTCCTCGCCGCTGCCCTGCGCGGTGATCACCGCGACGCCGGTGGCGAACTCGCCCAGGGATTGCCTGAAGGCCTTGGCGTCCATCGCCGCCTCCTCTCCGGTTGCTCTTGCGATGTCTCTTTGCTAGATAGCTTTGTAACAAAGCTATCTAAATCAGTCAACGGCCCTTGAGGACGAGCAAACCATGTCGAGCGAGAACCGGCGCATGACCGTGGCAAAGCCGGATTTGCTGGATGACGGCAGCGATACGCGCTTCCGCGACCTGCTCTACGATTTCTTCGCCTTCGGCGGCCGGCTGGAGGAGGCGAGGGCGCGCTTCGCCGCCTATATCGGGCTGACCCCGCCGCAATACCTGATCATGATCGCGATCAGCCGCGCCGCGGCAGCCGGCGAGGTCGGGGTGGCGCAGGTCGCCGAGCGGCTGCATCTCAGCGGCGCCTTCGTCACCATCGAGGTGAACAAGCTGGTGAAGAGTGGGCTCGTCGCCAAGCAGCCGCATGCCAGCGACAAGCGCCGGGTCAATCTCTCGGTAACGCCGCTCGGTTCAACGATGCTGGAGCGTCTGGCGGCGCTGCAGCGGCCGGTGAACGACGCGCTGTTCGCCTCGCTCGATCGCGCGGATTTCGAGATGCTGAGCGGCATCATGCGGCGGCTCGCCCGCGGGGCGAAGCAAGCCCTCCATCTCGCCGATCACATCGTCGCCGACGAGAAGGCGCAGGCGCGCGACTGAGATCGCGCCCGTCGGCACGCTATCGAGACCGCGAAAGCCGCGCCGGGCGAGCTCAGCCTGATCGCGATCGGCCGGCCGAGCAGCTTGTGGCGCTCCATCTCGGCTGGGGCCATGACGGCGCCGCCCGGTTTGGTCATGCAATGTAGGCGCGAGCCGTACTTAAATCAGCGCGCAATCCGTGCAGTCCGGTCGGGCGCCAGCGCAAAAAGCAGGCAGGGTGCTGAATCTTTTGTGACGCCGGCTGCTGACATCCGCCGCGCTCTGGGTATTCTGACACGACTTTCAACCCTGCCCACCGGCCGCGGGCTGGGCGTTCACGCCCGGCACGCAGCCCAATCAGATCGCTAAGAAGGACCAGGCATGACCTCTCCGATCCTCTCGGTCTCGAATCTGACGACCTCGTTCCGGGTCGAAGGACTCTGGAAGCCGGTCGTGCGCAACATCTCCTTCGACATCAAGCCGCAGGAAACGCTGGCGGTCGTCGGCGAATCCGGCTCGGGCAAGAGCGTCACGGCGCTCTCGATCATGCGGCTGACGCCGCCGAGCTCCAGCAAGATCGAGGGCTCGATCAAGCTCAACGGCAAGGAGCTGCTGACCCTGCCGGATGCGCAGATGCGTCAGATCCGCGGCAACGAGATCGCGATGATCTTCCAGGAGCCGATGACGTCGCTGAACCCGGTGCTGACCATCGGCTTCCAGATCGCCGAGGCGCTGATCCTGCATCGCAACATGTCGCGCTCCGAGGCCGAGGCCGAGACCATCCGCCTCTTGGAGAAGGTGAAGATCCCCTCGGCGAAGTCGCGCTTCCACGAATATCCGCACCGCTTCTCCGGCGGCATGCGCCAGCGCGTGATGATCGCGATGGCGCTGGCCTGCAAGCCCAAGCTCCTGATCGCCGACGAGCCGACCACGGCGCTCGACGTGACCATCCAGGCGCAGATCCTCGAGCTGATCAAGACGCTGCAGGAGGAGGAGGGCATGTCGGTCCTCTTCATTACGCACGACATGGGCGTCGTCGCCGAGATCGCCGACCGCACCGTCGTCATGTACAATGGCGACGAGATCGAGACCGGCGCGACCGAGGACATCTTCGCCAATCCGCAGAAGCCCTACACCAAGTCGCTGCTCTCGGCCGTGCCGCGGCTGGGCTCGATGATCGGCCGCGGGCGTCCGATGCGCTTCCCGGTCGTCGACCGCGCGACCGGCGAATCCGATGTCCCGACCGAAACTCCCGATACGGTCCAGGCAGCCGAGCGCCCGGTGCTGGAAGTCTCGGGGCTGACGACACGCTTCGAGATCCGCTCGGGCCTGCTCTCCTCGGTCAAGGGCCGGGTGCATGCGGTCGAGAACGTCTCCTTCAGCCTGAAGGCCGGCGAAACGCTGGCGCTCGTCGGCGAATCCGGCTGCGGCAAGTCGACGACGGGCCGCTCGGTGCTGCGTCTGGTCGAGCCGCTCTCGGGCTCGGTGCTGCTCGATGGCGTCGACGTGCTCAAGCTCGGCCAGACCGAGCTGCGCGAGCAGCGCAAGCGCATGCAGATGATCTTCCAGGATCCGTTCGCTTCGCTCAACCCGCGCATGAATGTCGGCGCCGCGATCGCCGAGCCGCTGCTGATCAACAACCTCGCCAGCCGCTCGGAGGCACGCGACAAGGTCGCCGACCTGCTGAAGCGGGTCGGCCTGCTGCCCGACATGGCAAGCCGCTTCCCGCACGAATTCTCGGGCGGCCAGCGCCAGCGCATCTGCATCGCCCGCGCGCTGGCGGTCGAGCCGCGCCTGATCGTGGCGGACGAGGCCGTTTCGGCGCTCGACGTCTCGGTGAAGGCGCAGGTGGTCAACCTGATGCTCGACTTGCAGGCGCGGATGGGGCTGGGCTATCTCTTCATCTCGCACGACATGGCGGTGGTCGAGCGCGTCAGCCATCGCGTCGCAGTGATGTATCTCGGCGAGATCGTCGAGATCGGCCCGCGCGAGGCGATCTTCGGCAATCCGCAGCATCCCTACACGAAGCGCCTGCTGGCGGCGGTGCCGATCGCCGATCCGGCCCGGCGCCTGCAGAAGCGCCCGGTCTCGAACGACGAGATCAAGAGCCCGATTCGCCCGGCCGACTACGTTCCGCCGGTGCGCCAGTTCCGCGAGGTCTCGCCCGGCCACGCCGTGATGATCTGGGGCGAGGAATGGGAAAAGAAGGAGCCCGCAGCCGTCGCGGCGTGAGCGGGATTTCCGCGCGATTCGGCTGAGCCGCACGGTCTTTCCGGGGCGGGCTGAAAGCCTGAGCCCGGAACCCGTGTACACGACAGGACGCGATGCAGCGCCAAAGGGTTGGGCACTACCTGCTGAGAAAAGCGCGAGTCGTCCCGGGCGAAGACCCGGGACCCATTCCGGAACCTCTTTCGGATAGGCTCAGGCATGGATCCCGGATCGGCGCCGCTGACACGGCTTGTCCGGGATGACGGCGTGATGGCTGGTGTCGAAGCCTGAGCTTGGTCCGACCCTCAAGCCGCCGCCTTGGCCAAGAACGTCTCGGCGTAGTGGCAGGCGACCTGCCGTCCGTCGATCTCGCGCTTCTGCGGGCGCTCGGTCCGGCAGCGATCGGCGACGAAGGGGCAGCGGGTCGAGAAGACGCAGCCCGTTGGCGGGTTGAGCGGCGAGGGCAGTTCGCCGCGCAGCACGATCTTCTCGCGCTTGTCGCCGCCGACGCGCGGGGTCGAAGCGAGCAGCGCCTGGGTATAGGGGTGCAAGGGGCGGGCGTAGATGCGCTCCTTCGGCCCGTGCTCGATGGCATTGCCGAGATACATCACCATCACGTCGTGGGCGATGTGGCGGACCACGCTGAGATCATGCGAGATGAAGAGATAGGCGAGCTTGAGCTCGTCCTGCAGGTCGGCCAGCAGGTTGAGGACCTGCGCCTGGATCGAGATGTCGAGCGCCGAGACCGGCTCGTCCGCGACCACCACCTTCGGCGAGAGGATCAGCGCACGGGCGATCGCGATGCGCTGGCGCTGCCCCCCTGAGAACATGTGCGGGTAGCGGGCATAGTGCTCCGGCCGCAGACCGACCTTGGCCATCATGGCGCGGGCCTTTTCCGTGCGCTCGGCCTTGGAGAGGTCGGTGTTGATCAGCAGCGGCTCCTCCAGGATCGTGCCGATCTTCTTGCGCGGGTTGAGCGAGCCATAGGGGTTCTGGAAGACGAACTGGACGGTGCGGCGCAGACGGCGCTGCTCGCTCGCCGGCGGCGAGACGGCGTCGACCCCGTCGAGCGTCAGCGACCCGGAGGTCGGCTTCTCGATCAGGGTCGCCATGCGCGCCAGCGTCGACTTTCCGCAGCCGGATTCGCCGACCACGGCCAGAGTGCGCCCGGCCTCGACCGCGAAGGAGACCTTGTTCACCGCCTGCAATTGCGCCGTCGGGCGGAACAGCCCCTGCCTGACCTGATAGGTCTGGACGAGGTCGCGGGCTTCGATGACGGGATTGCTCATCGTGCCGCCTCCGTCGTCGCGCCGGCTTCGTCGCGGGCGCGCTCCGCCTCGCGCTGGAGATCGCCGAGGGGGTAATGGCAGCGCACATGCCCGTCCTGCCAGGACCTGAGCTCGGGCTGGACCGTGCGCGAATGCTCGGTGGCATAGGCGCAGCGCGGGCTGAACAGGCAGCCCTTCGGCCGGTCGTTGAGGCCGGGCACCATGCCGGGGATGGTGGCGAGCCGGTTCGCCCCTTCGCTGCGCTCGGGCAAAGCGGCGAGCAGCGCGGCGGAATAGGGGTGCTGCGGGGCGGAGAACAGCGCATCGACCTTGCGCTCTTCCATGATCTGCCCGGCATACATCACCATGATGCGCTGCGCGGTCTCGGCGACGACGCCCATATTGTGGGTGATCAGCACCAGCGCCATGTTGCGCTCGCGCTGCAGCGTCATCAGCAGGTCGAGGATCTGCGCCTGGATGGTGACGTCGAGCGCCGTGGTCGGCTCGTCGGCGATCAGCAGTCGCGGATTGCAGGCGATCGCCATGGCGATCATCACGCGCTGGTTCATGCCGCCGGAGAGCTGATGCGGATAAGCCTTGAGGCGGCTTTCCGGGGCGGGAATGCCGACCTGCTCGAGCAATTCGATCGCCCGATGCCTGGCTGCCTTGCGGTCCATGCCCTCATGCTTGCGCAGCGTCTCGGCGAGCTGGAAGCCGATGGTGAAGCAGGGGTTCAGGCTGGTGCTCGGCTCCTGGAAGATCATCGCCACGTCCTTGCCGGTGAGCTGGCGGCGCTCGCGGGCGGACATGGTCAGGAGGTCGCGGCCGTCGAAGCGCAGCTTGTCGGCGCGGACGCGGCCGGGATAGCCGACGAGGCCCATCAGCGCGAGCATGGTGACCGACTTGCCGGAGCCGGATTCGCCGACGACGCCGAGCACCTCGCCCTCGTCGAGGGTCAAGTCGATGCGGTCGACCGCGCGCAGGGTTCCCTGGGAGGTCGGGAACTCGACGCTGAGGTTTTCGATCTCGAGCAGGGGCATGGGATCAGCGCTTCAATTTGGGATCGAGGGCGTCGCGCAGCCCGTCGCCGAGCAGGTTGAAGGCGAGCACGGTGATCAGGATGGCAAGGCCCGGGAAGGTGACGACCCACCAGGCACGCAGCACGAACTCGCGGGCATCGGCGAGCATGGTGCCCCATTCCGGTGTCGGCGGCTGGGCGCCCAACCCGAGGAAGCCGAGTGCGGCGGCGTCGAGGATCGCGGTGGAGACGCCGAGCGTCGCCTGCACGATCAGCGGCGCGGCGCAGTTCGGCAAGATCTCCGAGAACATCAGCCTTGCCGTCCGCGCGCCGCTGACCTGGGCGGCGACGACATAGTCCTTCGAGGACTCGGCGATGACGGCGGCGCGGGTGATGCGGACATAGTGCGGCAGCACGACGATGGCGACGGCGAGCATCGCGTTCATCAGGCCGGGGCCGAGGATGGCGACGATGACGATGGCGAGCAGCAGGCTCGGCATCGTCATCAGGATGTCCATCAGCCGCATGATCGCGATGTCGGCGATGCCCTTGAAGAAGCCGGCGACCAGGCCGAGCACGATGCCGACGACGATGGCCAGCGCAACGACGGCGATGCCGATCACCAGCGAGAGCCGCGCGCCATAGAGCAGCCGCGAAAGGATGTCGCGGCCGATCGCGTCGGTGCCGAGCGGATAGGAGAGCGAGCCGCCCTCCTGCCAGAATGGCGGCTTCAGGAAGACCGTGTTGTTGGTCAGGTTCGGATCGTGCGGGGCGATCAGCGGTGCGAACAGCGCGCAGAACAGCACGAGGGCAATGACGACGAGCCCGGCGACGGCGCCGCGATTGGCGCTGAAATAGCTCCAGAACTCGCGGGTAGGATGCGGCGGCGCACCGGCGGGTGCGGCGGTAGCTTGCAAGGTCTCGGTGCTCATGGGCGAAGGCTCCGATGGGAGCTGAGGGACTGGAGCCACATCATCGTGCGTGCCTGATGCGCGGGTTGATCACGCCGTAGAGCAGGTCGACCAGGAGGTTGACGCTCATCACCACCATGCCGAGGAGCAGGGTTCCGCCTTGCAGGACCGGGTAGTCGCGCCGGCTGATCGCCTCGATCAGCCATTTGCCGACGCCCGGCCAGGAGAAGATCGTCTCGGTCAGGATCGCGCCGGTGAAGAGCGTGCCGACCTGCAGGCCGATCACCGTGACGACCGGAATCAGCGCATTGCGCAGCGCATGCAGGGCGACGACCCGAAGGGGGGCCATGCCCTTGGCCCGGGCGGTGCGGATATAATCCTCGCCGAGCACCTCCAGCATGGCCGAGCGGGTCATGCGGGCGATGACCGCGAGCGGTACGGTGCCGAGCACGATCGCGGGCAGCACCAGATGCGACAGCGCCGACCAGAAGGCATCGGTGTCGCTGGCGAGGAGGCTGTCGATGGTGAGGAAGCCGGTGACCGGCTCGATGAAGTATTGCACCGCGATGCGGCCGGAGACCGGGGTGATGCCGAGCTGGACCGAGAACAGCAGGATCAGCAGCAGGCCCCACCAGAAGATCGGCATCGAATAGCCGGTGAGCGAGATGCCCATCACGCCATGGTCGAAGATCGAATTGCGTTTCACCGCGGCGATGATGCCGGCCGGCAAGCCGATGAGCAGCGCGAGCAGGATGGCGCAGAGCGCAAGCTCGATGGTGGCAGGGAAAAGCTGGCCGAACTCGGAGAGGACGCTGTCGCGCGTCACGATCGACTTGCCGAGATCGCCCTGCACGACACGCTCGATATAGCGGCCGTACTGGACGAAGAGCGGCTGGTCGAGCCCGTATTCCTTCAGCAATTGCGCATGACGGGCGGGATCGATGCCGCGCTCGCCGGCCATGGTCTCGATCGGATCGCCCGGCACGAGTCGGACCAGGAAGAAGGCCAGCAGCGTGATGCCGATGAAGGTCGGGATGACGAGGCTGACCCTGGTCAGGATGAAGCGAAGCATGGTTGCGCCAGTCTTATTGGCCGGGCGTCTCGTCGCGCGGCGGCCTGTCTTGTGATCTTATTCAAGTTCGAATTCCGGCGCAGCGCAAACACCAGAACGCTGCAAAGATCAAGAACGCGGCCACAAAATCGGTGGATCAACATGATCACGCGTAGCGCGGGAACTGTCTCGTGCGAAACACTCGACAAAATTCAGCGATCGAAATCGCAACAATAGAAACGATGAACGCACCGGCGAAGCAATGAATGCTCCGCCGGCGCCGGGGTTATCTGACGCAGACCGTCACTTGCCGATGTCGACGCCGTAGAAGACGTGGCGGCTGAACGGCGAGAGCTTGAAGTCGATCACTTCCTTGCGGACCGGCTTGAGCTGCACCGCATGGGCGATGGTGAACCAGGGCGCCTGCTCCTTGAAGATCACCTGCGCCTGCCGGTAGAGCTTTTCGCGCTCGGCCTGGTCGGTGATCGTCTTGGCCTTCGTCACCAGCTCGTCGAAGGGCTGGTAGCAGAACTTGGCGACGTTGCCGCCATTGTTCTTGGAGGCGTCGCAGCCGAGCAGGGTGTGCAGGAAGTTGTCCGGATCGCCATTGTCGCCGGTCCAGCCGAACATGCCGGTCTGGTGCTCGCCCGCCTGCAGGCGCTTGCGGTACTCGCCCCATTCGAAGGTCTTGATCTCGGCCTTGATGCCGACCTTGGCGAGGTCGGCCTGCATCAGCTCGGCGATGCGCTTGGCGTTGGGGTTGTAGGGACGCTGCACCGGCATAGCCCAGAGGTCGATCTCCAGGCCGTTTGGATAGCCGGCATCGGCCAGCTCCTTCTTGGCGGCTTCCGGATCGAAGGGATCGTCCTTGATCGTCTCGTTATAGGACCACATGGTCGGCGGGATCGGGTTGGTCGCCGCGACGCCGCTGGTGAGATAGACCGCGTCGATGATCGCCTTCTTGTTGATCGCCTTGTTGACGGCGCGGCGGACCTTGACGTCGTCGAAGGGCTTCTTGGTGGTGTTGTAGGCGAGATAGCCGATGTTCAGGCCCGGCTGCTCAAGGATCCGGACGTTGGCGTCCTTCTTGATGGCGTCGAGATCGGCCGGGTTCGGATAGGGCATGACATGGCATTCGCCCTTCTGCAGCTTGGCCCAGCGCACCGAGGCGTCAGGCGTGATCGCGAAGATCAGGTCGTCGATCTTGGCCTTGCCGGCCCAGTACTCGGGGAAGGCCTTGTAGCGGATGATCGCGTCCTTCTGGTACTGCACCAGATAGAACGCGCCGGTGCCGACCGGCTCCTGGTCGAGCTTCTCGGGCGTGCCGGCCTTGAGCATGGCGTCGGCGTATTCCTTCGACTGCACGCCGGCATATTGCATGGCGAGGTCGGCGAGGAACGGCGCCTCAGGCTGATTCAGCGTGATCTTGACGGTGTAGTCATCGACCTTCTCGACCGACTTCAGGAGCTTGGGCATGCCCATGTCGTTGAAGTAGGAGTGGTTCGAGCTGGTCACCTTGTAATAGGGGTGCGCCTCCTTCCACTGCCGCTCGAACATGAACATGATGTCGTCGGCGTTGAAGTCGCGCGTCGGCTTGAAGTTCTTGTTCGAATGCCACTTCACGTTCTTGCGCAGGTGGAGGGTGTAGGTCAGGCCATCCGGCGAGACGTCCCACTTCTCCGCCAGGGCCGGCTGGACCTTGACCCCGCCGCGCTCGAACTGGACGATGGTGTCGTAGATCTGGGTGTTGGCGTCGAACGAGGTGCCGGTGGTGTTGACGCTCGGCGCGAAATTCTCCGGGCTGCCTTCCGAGCAATAGACGAGCGTCTTGGCGGCCAGCGGCTGCGCCGCCATCAGCGCCGAGGCCGACAGCGTCGCCAGCAACAATTTCTTCATGGGATCTCTCCTTGAGCCACGCTTCGCCTCGCGAGGCGAACGTTTTCCCCTGTTGGACCGGAAGCCTCGCGGTGAAAATTCCGCCGGCCGCCTTGCCAACAGCTTATTGAAAGATGGCGGGCGCGAACAGCCGTCCGGGTTCACCCTGGGCGTGTGTTTTTGCGCCGGAGCAGGCCAACCTCATCCGGAAAACCCAGTACCGGGGGCTGGCCTTCATGACTGTCCAAGCCTATGCCATTGCTGGAGAATCACCGAGCGCCGGACCCGTCATGCGCACCTGGATCAGGAACCCGCTCGCCATCCTCGCCGAGAATGCGGGAGGCGGGATCGTGGTGGAGGACGGGGTGATCGTCGAGCTCGTCGCGAGTGGGGGCTATCCGGCGCTGCCGGTGACCGAGACCTTCGATGCCTCCGGCCATGTCGTGCTGCCGGGGCTGATCAACACCCACCACCATTTCTACCAGACGCTGACCCGCGCCCATCCCGCTGCGATCGACCGCGAGCTCTTCCCCTGGCTGAAGGCGCTCTATCCGCTCTGGGCGCGCCTGCGGCCGGAGGATCTGCGGCTGGCGGTGCGCGCCGCGCTGGTCGAGCTCACGCTGTCGGGCTGCACCACTGTCGCCGACCACCATTATCTCTATCCGGCCGGGCTGGAGAACGCGGTCGACATCGCCGTCGAGGAGGCGCGGGCTCTCGGCATCCGCGTCACCATCTCGCGCGGCTCGATGAACCTGTCGCAGAAGGATGGCGGCCTGCCGCCGGACGAGGTCGTGCAGGACGAGGACACCATTCTCGCCGATTGCGAGCGGGTGCTCGGCCTGTTCCATGACCCCAAGCCCGGCAGCATGGTGCAGATCGCGCTCGCGCCCTGCTCGCCCTTCTCGGTGACGACCTCGCTGATGGCGGCCTCGGCGGAACTCGCAACGCGCTTCGATGCGCCGCTGCATACCCATCTGGCCGAAACAGAGGACGAGGACGCCTACTGCCGGGAAGTCTACGGCAAGCGCCCGCTCGACCTGCTGGATGAGGCCGGCTGGCTGCGGCCGAAGACCTGGCTGGCGCATGGCATCCATTTCTCCTGCGAGGAATGCGAGCGGCTCGGCAAGGCCGGTGTCGGCGTCTGCCATTGCCCGACCTCGAACGGCGTTCTCGCCTCGGGCTTCTGCAAGACGCGCGAGCTGGAGGCGGCCGGTGCGCCGCTCGGCCTCGGCGTCGACGGCTCGGCCAGCAATGACGGCTCGAACCTGATGGAGGAGTTGCGCCACGCCCTGCTGGTCAATCGCCTGCACTACAAGAGTGCCAGCGCGGTGACGGCGCGCGACACGATCCGCTGGGCGACGGAGGGCTCGGCGCGATGCCTGGGGCGTTCCGATATCGGCCGGATCGCCGTCGGCCTGCAGGCCGATCTTGCCTTCTATCGCCTCGACGAACTGCGCTTCTCGGGCGCGCATGACCCGATCGCAGCGCTGGTGCTTTGCGGGGCGAACCGGGCGGACCGCGTCATGATCGGTGGGCGCTGGCGGGTGATCGACGGCGCGATCCCGGGGCTCGATCTCACGAGTCTGCGCCGGGCGCATGGGCTCGCGGCGGAGCGTTACGCCTGAGGCGTTGCGAGCGGGATGGTCTCGCTCGCCCGCATCAGCGGCTTCAGGAAGCCGGTCAGGTCATTCGTGACGAAATGGACGTGGGCGGCCTCGACCACCGCCTGCTCCGCGGCATCGCGGAAGGGATCGGGCGTGCGCGGTACGATCAGGACCGTCTTCATGCCGAGATCGTTCGGCACGATCAGGTTCTTGTCGATGTCCTCGAACATTGCCGCGCGCGCCGGATCGATCGCATGCTTGGCAAGGAAATTCTCGTAGGTCGCGCGCTCGGGCTTGGGCAGGAAGCCGGCCTCGACGATGTCGAAGATGTCCTCGAAGTGATGGAGGATCCCAAGCTTGCCGGCGACGTTCTCAGCATGGCCACGCGAGCCATTGGTCAGGATCAGCTTGCGGCCGGGCAGGGCGGCGATCGCCGCGCCGAGATCAGGATTGGGATCGAGCATCGTCAGGTCGATGTCGTGGGCGAAGGCGAGGAAGTCGTCGGGGTCGACACCATGCTCCGACATCAGCCCGTTCAGGGTCGTGCCGTAGCGCTCGTAGTAATAGCGGCGCAGCTCGTACGAGGAGAGGCCGTCGAGACCGAAGAGCTGGAGCAGATACAGGCTGATCCGCTCATTGACCTGCGGCCAGACCTGCGCCTCGTGCGAATAGAGCGTGTTGTCGAGGTCGAAGATCCAGTGGTCGACATGGCCGAACGCTGCCTGCTCCGGCAGGAGCGGAACGGCGGCGGCGATTGATGCATTCTGGTTCATTGGGCCATGTCATGTGGGACGCGCCATCATGACATGCAAGATGCTTGCAAAACGGTTGCGACGATGAGGTCGTCCGCAGGAGGGAGTTGCGACGGCTTTCCAACGCTCCCGTGCTCAAGGCCGATCGCCTTGGCTCCTCCCTTCCCCCTTGTGGGGAAGGGTAGGGGGATGGGGGTGGCGCCGCTTGGTGATCGCTAGCAGGAAAGCAGGAAAGAGCGCCGGCAGCAGCGATTGCGGTCTCGCGCTCAGCCGATCATTCCAGCTTTGCGACCCCCACCCCTGCCCCTCCCCACAAGGGGGAGGGGTTCCCTGTATACCACTCGCAGACCTTCACTTCCGGATGATCGTGCCGGAACCTGTATCGGTGAAGAGCTCGATCAGCGCCGCATGCGGGACCTTGCCGTCGAGGATGACGACGGCTTCGACGCCCTTTTCCAGCGCGTAGATGCAGGTCTCGATCTTCGGGATCATGCCGCCGGAGATGGTGCCGTCGGCGATCAGGCGCCGGCACTGCTCGATGGTGAGCTCGGGGATCAGCTTCTTGTCCTTATCGAGGACGCCCGGCACATCGGTGAGCAGCAGCAGGCGCTTGGCGTTGAGGGCTCCGGCGATCGCGCCGGCGAAGGTGTCGGCGTTGACATTGTAGGTCTGGCCGTCGGCAGCGGCGCAGACCGGCGCCAGCACCGGGATCAGCTCTTCCTTGAGGATCGCCTTGAGCACGGTGGTGTCGACCGTCTCGGGCTCGCCGACGAAGCCGAGGTCGAGGACCTGCTCGATCTTGGAATCGGGATCGACGATGGTGCGCGTCGCCTTGCGGGCGGTCACCATGTTGCCGTCCTTGCCGCACAGGCCGATCGCCTTGCCGCCCTCGCGCGAGATGTAGCCGACGATCTCCTTGTTGACCGAGCCGGCCAGGACCATCTCGACCACGTCGACGGTGGCGGCGTCGGTGACGCGCAGACCCTGCTTGAACTCGGACTTGATGCCGAGCTTCTCCAGCATGCGGGCGATCTGCGGGCCGCCGCCATGACAGACCACCGGCTTCAGGCCGGATTGCTCGAGCAGCACCACATCCTCGGCGAAATCCTCGGCGGTGGCGGCGTCGCCCATGGCGTTGCCGCCATACTTGATGACGATCACCTCCTGATCGTAGCGCTGCATGTGCGGCAGCGCCTGGACGAGCAGCTCGGCGGCTTGCGAGGGCGTGAGATTGTGAGGGGCGTTCATCGGCAGGCTCCGCGAAGGCGCAGGGAGGCAGCCGCGCCGCGCCGCGTTCTAGCGGAAGACGAAAGGCTGCGAAAGCGCGGCGATGCCGGTCAGGCTCGTTTGGCGAACACCGCCGCGATGACGAGCCCGAGCCAGCCGCCGAGCATCATGAAGCCGCCGGCCGGTGCAGCGCCAAGGAAGAGCCGTTCGCCATGGAAGCCGCGCATCGCGAGGTCGGCCGAAAACAGCGCGACGCCGAGGATCAGCAGCGAGATCGCGAGCCGTGCCGGCCAATCGGCGAGCAATTCGGCGCGGCGCGCGGCGCAGGCAGCAACTACCGCGGGCGCGTGGAAGAGCAGCATCTGCCCGGCGATCTGGACGTTGTCGGACGCGCCGGAATGCGTGCCGGCGGCAAGCAGGGTCACGCCTGACAGCCCCATCAGCATGGCGATGGTAAGGTGGATGCGGGTCGCGGTGATCATGGGCCTATCCGTGCGGCTGGCCGGGCAGGGGCCCTGGCGTGCCGAGGAGGAGATGCCGCGGCCGAGGTGAAGGTCAAGCGGGTGCGGCTGTGGCATCATGCTCCAGCGGAGCTTCAGCGTCCCCCGGGCGTGCTGCGGCTGAGCGGCGTCACCGGGGCCGGGGCGGAGCCATAGCGGGCCTGGTGCTCGAGTTCGGCATTGAGCTCGGCGCCCGAGAGCACGATCGTCGCCGAGAGCCAGAGCCAGGTCATGAACACGACGATGGTAGCGAGCGAGCCATAGGTCGCGGTGTAGCGGCCGAGCGTGCTGACATAGAAGGAGAAGCCGATGGAGGTCGCGACCCAGAGCAGCGCCGCGGCGATGGCGCCGGGCAGCACCCAGGCGAAGCGCGGCGGCTTGCGGCTCGGGCCGATCCAGTAGAGGCAGCCGATCGCGGTGATGCCGACGAGGAAGAAGGCCGGCCAGCGCAGCCAGCGGATCAGCACCTCCAGCTCATGGCCGAAGGGGAAGAGCGCAGTGACCACGGGCAGGCTCGCGATCAGGGCGAGCGCCAGGATGAGCACGAAGAGGGCGCTCAGCGTCGTGCCGAGCGAGACAAGATTCAGGCGGATGAAGCCGCGGCGCTCGCGCACGCCGTAGATGATGTTGAGGGCATCGAAGATGGCCTTCATCGCGGCATTGGCGCTCCAGACAGCGACGAGGAAGCTGATCAGGAAGGTCACGGAGAGATTGGCGGTGTCCTGGCTCGAGAGCCGGATCGCCTGCTCGCGGATCAGTTCGCGCGCCGCCAGCGGGAAGACGATGGTGACGTCGTCGAGCTGGCCGACGATCGTCGCCGGGTCGGTCAGCATGCCGTAGAGCGTCACCAGCAGCGACAGCGCCGGGACCAGCGAGAGCAGGGTGAAGAAGGCGACGGCGCCGGCGAGCGAGAGCACCCGCGCCTCCTGGACGCGGGCGCCGAAGCGCAACAGCACATCCTTCCAGCCGCGCCAGGGCAGGGTGATTGGGCTCCTGGCGCCGCGCCCCTGCCTTGCCTGGCGCAAGGGTTCGCCGACCCGCCGCGAAACCAGCCCGTGGACATAACCTGCGGCCATGGCTGCGAGCCCGGCTGCGCCTGTCAGTCGCTTGAAATAGGCCATGGGCGCTCCGGTCCGAAGGCGGCCGATGTTAAACCGATCCGCCGCGCTGCCAACGCCGCGGCAACAGTTTTCGTTCCGGGCCGGCGCGGGCGAAAAGCGGCTTAGAGGTTCGTTAACCTTAACAATTTCATAATCGGGCTCCCGTTGCCACCGCGGCGCCGGCCGGGTTCTCGCTGGCCGCAGCCGTCGTTCGAGCCGAGATCTTGATGAAGACCCTGCTGAAAGTCGCCGTCGCCGCCATCGCCCTGCTGAGTGCCGGAGCCTCGCTGGCAGCCGATCTGCGCGGCAGGGGCGTCCTGCCGCCGGCGCCGGAACTGCCGACCTTCTACAACTGGAGCGGCGTCTATGTCGGCGGACAGGTCGGCTACTCCTGGGGCTCCGACCGGGCGAGCGAATTCGCGACTGCCGGCCGCGTGCCGCTCGGCCGCTCCTTCGACTACAGCCCGTCCTCATTCATCGGCGGCGCCCGTCTCGGCTTCAACTACCAGCTCGGCGCGATCGTCGTCGGTGTCGAGGGCGACATCGAGGGCATGAATGCCGCCGAAGGGAAGGGCGATCTCGGCGGCACAGTCCGGGTCCGGCAGGACTGGCAGGGCTCGGTGCGCGCCCGCCTCGGCTACAGCCTCGACCGGATCATGATCTATGCCACCGGCGGCGTCGCCTTCACCAAGCTCGAATATGCCTATGTCAGCCCGCTGGCGGGCCTGACCGAGACGATCAATTCCTCCAGGACCGGCTGGACGGTCGGCGGCGGTGTCGACTACGCCGTGACCGACAATCTCATCCTCGGCCTCGACTATCGCTACACCGACTATGGCCGCTTCGACCATGTCGGGGGGAGCGCCTATCTCGGCCGCACGGTCGAGCACGAACCGTCGGCCCATGCGGTGCGCGCCAGCCTCGCCTACAAGTTTTGAGATAGCGCGGCGTCAGCCCGCCCGGCGGAACATGCCGGGCGTGATGCCGTGCACTGCGCGGAAGCTGCGCGAGAGATGGCTCTGGTCGGAAAAGCCGGCGGCGAAGGCGGCGTCCGCCAGACTCGCGCCCTGCTGGATCATCCGGTTGGCGCGGCGCAGCCGGCGGTCGCGGATGAAGGTGGCCGGTGTCGAGCCGGTGAGCTTCTTGAAGTCGCGGATGACCTGGAAGCGGGTGACGCCGGCCGCTGCGGCGAGGGCCTGCAGGTCGAGATCCTCGGCGAGGTTGTCCTCGATCACCTCTTCATAGCGCGAGAAGCGGCGCTGCGCGCCTGAGCGATCGAGCGGCTCGGCCGGCCGGTCGGCATCGCCATGCTGCAGGATCAGGCGGCGCAGCGCGCTCAGCAGCGAGGCTTCGGCGCGGGTCGCATCCGAAGAGGTCGATTCCGCATGGGCTGCGGCGAGCAGCCGGGAGAGCTCGGGATCGTCGAGCAGGGCCCCCGGGAACAGCGGCGCCTGCGCCTGCCCGAGTTCGGTCGCAACCTCCGAAAGCAGCGAGACCGAGGGGTAGAAGGTGCGATAGGCCCAACCCTGCTCGGCGCCGGCCTCGCCATCATGCCATTCCTCGGGATTGACGACGAGCACCGAGCCGGCGGGTGCCAGAACCTCCTTCCTGCCGACGCGCACGCGCTCGCAGCCCTCGGTGATCAATGCGATGACGTAGCCGTCATGGGTGTGGCGATCATAGCGGTGCTCACGGAAACGCGCCGCGAGCAGGCCGAGCTCGCGGAAGGTGGCGTGGCGCCAGAACGCCTGACTCTCCTGCTGCGGCTCGTTCATCGGTCAATCTGGTTCAAGACGCTGCCCGGCTCGCTCTCCTAATCCTGCGCACGGACAGGAGAGAACCATGCTGCACAATGACCCGATCGCCAGGCTGACGCCAGAGGTCGTCGCCTGGCGCCATCACATCCACGCCAATCCCGAGCTCGGCTTCCAGGAAATCGAGACCGCCCGGTTCGTCGCCGACAAGCTGCGCTCCTTCGGCCTGGAGGTGCAGGAAGGCATCGGCGGCACCGGCGTCGTCGGGACTTTGCGCTCGGGCTCGGGCAAGCGCGCCATCGGCCTGCGCGCCGAGCTCGACGCGCTGCCGGTGATCGAGCGCACCGGCCTGCCCTATGCCTCGAAGACCGAGGGCGTGATGCATGCCTGCGGCCATGACGGCCACAGCGCCATGCTGCTCGGGGCGGCGAAGCTCCTCAGCGAGACCCCGGATTTCGACGGCACCGTGCATTTCATCTTCCAGCCGGCGGAGGAGAACGAGGGTGGCAGCATGAAGATGATCGAGGCCGGGCTGTTCGAGCGCTTCCCGGTCGAGGCGGTCTATGCCGTGCACAACTGGCCGGGCGTGCCCTTCGGCACGATCGCGGCCCGCGCGGGGGCGCAGATGGCTGCGGTCGACAATTTCGAATTGCGCTTCTCCGGGCTCGGCGCCCATGTCGCCATGCCGCATCTCGGCGACGACCCGATCCTCGCCGCCGGGGCCTTCATCCAGAGCGTCCAGCGCATCGTCTCGCGCGCCGTCGACCCGCAGACGCCGATCGTCGTCAGCCTGACGCAGGTTCATGGCGGCAATGTCGGCAACATCGTGCCGAAAGAGGTCTGGCTGCAGGGCACCTGCCGTTTCTTCGATCCGGCGCTGTCGGATCTGTGCGAGCGGCTCATCGGCGAGATCGCTGCTGGTGTCGCCGCCTCGCATGGCGTCACTGCGGCGCTCGACTACAAGCGCGGCTATCCGCCGGTGATCAACACTGCCGAGGCGGCGGCATTGGCTGCTCGGGCGGCGGCTGCGGCTGTCGGGCCTGACAACGTCTCGACCGAGTTCAAGCCGAGCCTGGGCTGCGAGGATTTCGCCTTCATGATCCGCGCCGCAGGCGGCTGCTATGCCTGGGTCGGCGCCGGCGAGGTCGGCCCGGGCGAGGGCCTGCACGGCGACCGCTACGTGTTCAATGATGCGATCGTTCCGCATGTCCTGCGCTACTGGCAGAACCTCGTCGCCGGCGCGCTGCCGAAGGCCGCGCCATGAACGCGCATGTCCCCACCCGCAGGGTGATAGAGCGTCGATCCGGCGGGCGCATTCTGCTCGACGGCGTCGATACGATCATGCTCGGCGCCAACGACTATCTCGGCCTCTCCACCGATGAGCGCGTGCTGGCGGCGACCAACGAGGCGCTGCGGCTCTATGGCAGCGGCACCGGGATCTACCCGGTCTTCGCGACGACGCCTTTGCACGAGGCGCTGGCGGAGAACCTTGCCTCCTATCTCGGCGTCGAGGCGGTGGCGCTGTTCTCCTCCGGCGGCAGCGCCAATGGCGGGGTGCTGACGACCCTGGTCGGCGCCGGCGACGTTATCATCTCCGACCGGCTGAACCATGCCAGCATCATCGATGGCTGCCGGCTCAGCCGGGCCGAGGTCGAGACCTATGAGAACCGCAACGTCGCCGGCCTGCGCCGGGCGCTGGAGGGAACGAGACGAGCGAAGCGTCGGCTGATCGTCACCGACGGCATCTTCAGCATGGAGGGCGGCGCGGCGCCATTGCCGGAGATCCAGGCGCTGGCGCGTGAGTTCGACGCGCTGCTGATGATCGACGAGGCGCATGCGACCGGCGTGATCGGGCCAGGAGGTACCGGCACCGCACCGCTCTGCGGGCTCGCCAATGGTGCGGCGGACATGTTGCTGACCGGTTCGCTGTCGAAGGCGCTGGGCGGCGCCAGCGGCGGCTTCGTTGCCGGGCCGCGCGCACTGATCGAGACGCTGAAGGCCAAGTCGCGCAGCTGGATCTTCACCATGGGGATGACGACGGCCAATGCCGCGACGGCGCTGACGGCGCTGAAGATCTGCCGCGACGATCCCGGTCCACGCGAGCGGCTCTGGCGCAATGTCGCGCATCTGCGCGAGGCGCTGCGCTTCTATGCGCTCGCCTGCCATGACAGCGACAGCGCCATCACGGCCGTGAAGGTCGGCGGCGAGGAGCGGGCGCGGGCGATGACAGCGCGCCTGACCCGGGCTGGAGTGTTCGCACCGGCGGTGTCCTTCCCGATCGTGGCACAGGGTGAGGCGCGGCTGCGGCTGCAGGTCAGCGCCGCGCATGAGCTGGCCGAACTCGACGAAGCCGCTGCCGCGCTGGCGACGGCCTTCGCCGAGACGGCTTGAGGTCAGCTCGCCGCGAGCCGGTAGAGATGCACCGGCTTGCGCGGGGCGCGTTTGATCACGCCCTTCGCTTCGAGGTCGAGCTGGACGGCCTTCAACCACCAGCCGGCCGTAGCGCCCTGCGGGAAAAGCTCATCCGGCAGGAGCGGCAGCAGCGCCTCCTTCGCGTCGGGGACGGTCAGCCCCGGCGCCTCGTCCGGCAATGCCGCGAGCAGCGCCTTGCGCATCGCCAGGTACTTGGCGCGGTCGACCCGCTCGGACTTGCCGGGCTTGTTGACGTTCTCGATCTCGATCTTGTCGTCAGGCATCGATCGTTCCCGCTGTCATGATCGTCGGGTTGCGGAAGCCCATGGCGACCCAGGCGCCGAGCAGCTTCAGGTAGAACGAGACCGTGTGGGTCTTCAGGTTCGGGATGTCGGCGGGCAAAGCGGAGGCGTCGGGCAGGTCGCCGGTCATGGTCCGCAATTCCGGGTTCGGCCGGGTGTCCTCCGGCCAGAGATGGAGATAGAGGCTGAGCCAGTGCGCGCCCTTCATCTCCAGGAAGACCGGCGTGTTGCAGCAGGTGGCGACGACGCGGCGCGAGCCCGCTTCGGGCGTTAATCGGAACTCGCGTAGGCTCTGCGCACCTGAGACGATCTCGACGCGGTCCTTGCGGTATTCGGCTGACGGCGTCGCGCCATAGGCGGTGAGGATGTCGCTGCCATCAGGCAGCTTGGCGAGCCGCGCCGCGGCGGCCCGGCAGCTGTCGCACAGGCATTCGGATACGAGGATCGGCGCTCCCTGGACCCGGAGCCGGGTATGGCTGCAGGCGCAGCCGATCGTCATGGATTGGCTCATGCTGCGCACTCCTCTGCGACGTGGAAGAGATGCCGGATGTAGCGACCCAGATGGTCGAGGCTTTCGCGCGCCAGATCCGGATCGTTGCCGGCCTTGGCGAGGACGAAGCCGCCCTGCAAGACAGCCTGCGTGTGCCTGGCCAAGCTCTCGGCACTCCAACTGGCCGTGGTGATGCCGTGGTCGCGGCGGGCCTGTTCGATATCAGCCTCCAGCGTCGCGGCATGGCCGAAGATGCTGCGGCCGCAGGCGTCACGGATATCGGGGGCGCTGGCATGGACCTCCTGCGCCAGCGTCCCGACCAGGCAGGTGAACTCTGCGAGGTCGCCAGCGATGATCGCCTTGCGGAAGGCGACATAGGCGAGAACGCGGTCGAGGGCGTTGGCCGGCTCGTGATAGGGGGCAGCCGCGAAAAAGGGCGTGACTTCCTGCGTCCAGAACTCGGCCGCTGCGACACCGAGCGCCTCCTTGCTCTCGAAGTGGTGGAAGAAGGCGCCCTTGGTCACATCCGCGGCGCGGCAGAGATCATCGACGCTGGTGCCGGCGAAGCCCTTGGCGCGTATGACGTCGCGCGCCGCTTCGAGCAGGCGGGTGCGGGCATTGCCGCGCTCGGGAGATTGCTTGGTGGGGCGTGCCATGGGAAATACATACCATACAGTCGGTATATTGCAAGCGTTTCCTTTAATCAGCCGCGCTGGGCAAGCAACCACGCCCTGACCAGTGCGGTCTGCTCGGCATGCCGCGGCTTGCGGGCGCTGACCACGTAGAAGTCGAGGCCGCCGCGCATGCTCGCCGTCGTCGCCAAAGCGAGGCGGCCGGCGGCGAGGTCGGGCTCGACCAGGAAGCGGCTGGCGAGTGCGACGCCCTGGCCGGCGATCGCCGCGTCGATCGCCAGCGCCGTCTGGTTGAAGCGCGTGCTGCGGATGGCCAGCGGCATGGAACGCCCGAGCGCACGCTCGAAGAATTCCGGCCAGAGATCGTGCCCGTCGCGCAGCAGCGGCAGGCGCGCCAACTCCTCTTCGTCAGGGCGCAGGGCCGGCTGGCAGATTGCGACGATGTCGTGCTCGAACAGGAGGTCCGCAGTCAGGCCGGGGCCGAAGGGCGGGCGGCCCTGGCGGATCGCGATGTCGACGCCATCGGACTGGAAGTTCGCCAGCGCGTCGCTGGCGAGGATGCTGAGTTCGAGCTGCGGATGGGCGGCGGTGAACTCGGGCAGGCGCGGCACAAGCCATTTCGCCGCGATACTCGTCGTCGCGCTGATCGTCAGTCGCAGCGGTTGAGGGCGTAGATTATCGGTCGCCTCGGCCAGCAGGGCGAAGGCGCGGGCGACATGGGTCGCATAGCTGCGCCCGGCACTGGTCAGCGCGAGCAGGCGCGGCTGGCGCTCGAACAATTTCAGCCGCAGCTCGCTTTCGAGGCCGCGGACATGCTGGGCGATGGCGCCTTGGGTGACGCCGAGCTCATCGGCGGCAGCGCGGAAATTGAGATGCCGCGCCGCCGCTTCGAAGGCGCGTAGCGCGTTGAGCGAAGGCAGGCGCTGCTGCGGTTCTGTCATGCAGTAGTTTTTCTATCGATATGACGCTGGCCAACTCGCTGGCGAGTTTATGCGGCTAATGCGAGAAAGGCGAGAATGAGCGGCGCTGTTGGCGGCGCCTCTATACCTTCGGCAGAAAAATGGAGCGTCCCATGGCAGGAGAAAAAGTCGCGGTTGTTACCGCTGGCGGCAGCGGCATGGGCGCGGCCGCGGCGAAGCGGCTGGCGCAGGACGGCTTCAAGGTCGCGATCCTGTCCTCCTCGGGCAAGGGTGAAGCCCTGGCCAAGGAGCTCGGCGGCTTCGGCGTCACCGGCTCGAACCAGTCGAACGACGACCTGAAGCGGCTGGTCGACGAAACCATGGCGCGCTTCGGCCGCATCGACGCGCTGGTCAACAGCGCCGGCCATGGCCCGCGCGCGCCGATCACCGAGATCACCGACGAGCAATGGCATACCGGCCTCGACGTCTATCTGATGAACGTGATCCGGCCGACGCGGCTGGTGGCGCCAGTGATGGCGGCGCAGAAGTCGGGCGCGATCATCAATATCTCGACCGCCTGGGCCTTCGAGCCGGCCGCCAATTTCCCGACTTCGGCGGTGTTCCGCGCCGGGCTCGCCGCCTACACCAAGCTCTTCGCCGACCAGTATGCGGCGCAGAACGTGCGCATGAACAATGCCTGCCCGGCTGGATCGACTCGCTGCCGGCCACTGAGGAGCGCCGCGCCGGAGTGCCGATGCAGCGCTACGGCACCAGCGAGGAGATCGCCGCGACGATCGCTTTCCTCGCCTCGGACGGCGCCGGCTACATCACCGGCCAGAACCTGCGCGTCGATGGCGGCTTGATGCGCTCGCTGTAGAGGCGTAGGCCGTCGCTCCGGTTGCATGGACGGAGCAGGCGCGATGACGGGCAAGGTCGACTGGGATGCGAACCAGTATCTGCGCTTCGAGGACGAGCGGACGCGCCCGCCGCTCGACCTGATCCAGCGCGTTCGCCTCGCAGATCCGCAGCGCTGCATCGATCTCGGCTGCGGGCCCGGCAACAGCACCGAGCTGGTCGCCGCCCGCTTCCCGAATGCGGCGGTGGAAGGGCTCGATTCCTCGCCGGATATGCTGGAAAAGGCGCGCAAGCGCCTGCCGCAGCTCTCCTTCACCTTGGCCGATCTGGAGAGCTGGTCGGCGGATGGGCGCTACGACCTGATCTTCGCCAATGCGGCGCTGCAGTGGATCCCCGATCATCCCGCCCTGTTCGCGCGGCTGGCGCAGTCGCTGGCGCCGGGCGGCGTGCTCGCCGTGCAGATGCCGAACAACCTCAGCGAGCCCTCGCATGTCTCGATGGACGAGGCCGCCGCCGAAGGGCCGTGGGCCGGGCGCCTTGCCAATGCGCGGGCGTCGAAGGCGGTGATCGGCTCATTCTCGGATTACCGGCGCTGGCTGATGGCAGCCGGCTGCGAGGTCGATATCTGGCAGACGACCTATGTCCATGCGCTCGCCGGGCACGACGCCATCGTCGAGTGGTTCAAGAGCACGGGCCTGAAGCCCTATATCGACCCGCTGCCGGCGGGTGAGCGCGAGGCCTTCCTCGCCCTCTATCGCGAGAAGATCGCGGCCGCCTATCCGATCGAGCCGGACGGCAAGGTGCTGCTGCGCTTCCCGCGCCTGTTCATCCTCGCGGTTCGGCGCTAGCGCCGGCTGTCAGTGTGACCCGGCCTTCGACTCGGCCAGCACATCGTGCAGGACGAGTTCGTGCGCGAGCGCGTTGAAGGTCGCATCGTCGATCGCGCCGCTCCTGAGCAGGTCACGCAAGGCCTCGCGCTCTGCCGCCAGGGCGGTGTGGCGCAAGGCGCTCTCAGCCCGCTGCAGCGCCACCGCCTCCTCGCGCGGCGTCCTGCCGTCGTCGAGCAGCGCGAGGCGCCGCCGATAGGTCGCGATCAGCCCTTCCGCCACCGCCTGGTCGACGGTCGCGGCGCCATCGGTGCCGCCGCGATGGGCAACGCCTTCCAGCCGTGCGATTGCGGCTTCGGTCGCCGTGATCCGTGCCCGCCGCATCTCGGTGGCGTGAGCAGCCCCCTGGCCGGCGGCGAGCCCGCGCACGATCGGCGGCAGGCCGAGGCTGGCGATCGCCAGCCAGAGCAGGATCACGCCGGCGGCCAGGAAGATCGCGACGTCGCGCCCCGGAAAGGGTGAGCCGTCGAGCGCCAGCACCGGGAATGACAGCACGCCGGCAAGCGTGACCGCGCCACGCACGCCGGCAATCGAGCCGGCCAGCCGCGTGCGCAACGTAGTGTGGAACTGCTCCAGGCGAAGGTGCCGGCTGACGATGCGGCTCAGCGCGATGGCGGCGCTGATCCAGACAAAGCGCAGCAGGATCAGGCAGAGCGTCAGGGCGCCGATGATGCCGAGCGGCTGCCAGAGCCAATGCGTGCCGATGAGGACCGGCGGGACGGTGCGGATGATCGCCGGCAATTGCAGGCCGAGCAGTACGAAGAGCGTGCCGTTGAGCAGAAAGGCGAGCATCGTCCAGAAGGAATGGGCGAGCATATAGGCGGAGACGCTGAGCTGGTTGGCGGTGCGCGTGCGCCCGACGGTGAGGCCTGCGACCACGGCGGCGAGAACGCCCGAGGCGTGGACGGCCTCTGCCGCGAGGAAAGCCGCGAAAGGCAGGAACATCACGACCAGAACCTGTGCCTCCGGCGCGATCCGATCGAATTTCGCCAGCAGCTTCAGCGCCCAGGATACGACCACGACCGCGAGCAAACCCGCGGCGACACCGCCGGCGACGGCGAGGAGGAAGGCGAGCGAAATCTGCCAGAGCGAGAAGCTGCCGGTCAGGGCGGCCGCGGCGGCGAAGCGGAAGATCACCAGGCCCGAGGCGTCGTTGAGCAGGGATTCCCCTTCGAGAATATGCATCAGGTTCTTCGGTACGCTCTCCTTGTCGACGATGGCGGAGACGGCGACCGCATCGGTCGGCGAGAGCACGGCGGCGAGCGCGAAAGCGACGGGCAGCGGCATGGACGGCACCAGCCAGTGCAGGGCAAGCCCACCGAACAGGGTGGTGAAGAAGACCAGGCCGAAGGCGAGCGACAGGATCGGCCGGAGCAGCTTGCGATACTCGCGCTTCGGCGCCTCCCAGGCGTCGACGAAGAGCAGCGGGGCGATGAAGAGCAGGAGGAAGAGCTCTGGATCGATATGAGGATGGAAGCCGGCGGTCGGCCAGGCGAGGGCGGCGCCGAGCGCGATCTGGACGATCGGCAGCGGAATGATCCTGAACAGCCGGGTCAGCGGCTGCGAAGCCACCACGGCCATGACCAGGATCAGGATGAAGGTGAAGATCTGCATCGGTTCCGCGGCCGGCCCGGTTCGCTCTGGGGTCGGCCGCGAGGTTTATCGTCCGGTTTCCGGCGAGCCAAGCTCACCAGGGCCGGGATAACGCAATCTCAGAAATTGACCTTGTCGGCGCCCTTGAGCTGGAGCTGCTCGCGGGCATCGTCCGGCGTCGCGATCTCCAGGCCGAGGCCCTCGATGATCTTGCGCGCGGCGCGGACCTGGTCGGCGTTCGACTTGGCGAGCTGGCCGGGGCCGAGCCAGAGCGAGTCTTCCAGGCCGACGCGCAGGTTGCCGCCCATCGCGACCGCCATCGCCGCGATCGGGAGCTGGTGCCGGCCGGCGCCGAGCACCGACCAGTGATAGTCGTCGCCGAAGAGCCGGTCGGCGGTGCGCTTCATATGGGCGACGTCCTCGGGATGCGGGCCGATGCCGCCAAGCAGGCCGAAGACCGACTGGACGAAGAAGGGCGGCTTCACCAGGCCGCGGTCGACGAAATGGGCCAGCGTGTAGAGATGGCCGATGTCGTAGCACTCGATCTCGAAGCGCGTGCCGTTCTCGGCGCAGGTGGTCAGGATGTTGGCGATGTCCTTGAAGGTGTTCTTGAAGACGCGGTCGTCAGAGCCTTCGAGATAGGGCCGCTCCCAGTCGTGCTTGAACTCCTTGAAGCGGTTCAGCATCGGGTAGAGCCCGAAATTCATCGAGCCCATGTTGAGCGAGGCGACCTCGGGCTTGAAATGGGCGCAGGGCTTGAGGCGCTCCTCGACCAGCATGGTCGGGGCGCCGCCGGTGGTGATGTTGATGACGCAGTTGGAGCGCTGCTTGATCACCTTGAGGAAGGGCTCGAAGGCCTCGGGCGACTGGTCGGGCTGGCCGGTCTTCGGGTTGCGGGCGTGGACATGGACCAGCGCCGCGCCGGCCTCGGCGGCGCCGACGGCGGCATCGATGATCTCGTCGGGCGTCACCGGCAGATAGGGCGACATCGAGGGGGTGTGGATCGCGCCGGTGACGGCGCAGGTGATGATGACTTTGCGGTTCTTGGCCATGCGATTTTAGTCCTTCGCTGATCCCTAAATCATGAACTCACGCCGGCTTGCGCTTCGCCGCGCGCTTGTGCGCCTGCAGGGCGGCGAGGCGGCCGTCGCGCCAGTCGCTCAGGCGCTTGACGCGGGTGGCTTCCTGCGCACCGCGCCATTCGCGCATCACCTCGGCGACCGTCTCCGGCTTGAACGGGTTGCCGAGCCCCTCCGAGGATTTGACCATGCGGTCGAGCGATTCCGAATAGCGTGCGCAGTAGTCGGGTATCCCGCCCGGCGCATTGAGCTCGATCGTCTCGAACGGACCCATGAACGACCAGCGCAGGCCGAGCCCATCGCGGATGGTCTTGTCGACATCCTCGGCGCTGACGACGCCCTCGCCGACGAGGCGGAAGGCTTCGGCCAGCAGTACCGCCTGCAGCCGGTTGAGCACGAAGCCTGGCTTCTCCTTGCGCAGCATGATCGCGACCTGGCCGGCCTGCTCGTAAAGGCGCTTGGCCCTGGCGACGACCTTTGGATCGGTCCAGGGCGCCGGCGCGAGCTCGACGATCGGCACCAGATGCGGCGGGTTGACCGGATGGGCGACGAGGCAGCGGGCGCGGCCTTTCAGCTCTTCCGAAAAGGTCGAGGCCATGATGAAGGAGGTCGAGGAGGCCAGGATCGCCGAGGCCGGAGCGATCGCGTCCATCTGGGCAAAGAGTTCGCGCTTGGCTTCGACCGTCTCCGGCCCGTTCTCCTGCACCAGCGCGACGCCCTGCAGCGCATCTGCAAGATCCTTGGCGACACGGATGCGGGCGAGCGCGCCCTTGGGGTCGTCGACGAGACCGTGGCCGGCGAGTTCCCGAAGGTTCTTGCCGATATGGGTGCGGGCGGCCTTGGCGGCTTCCGGCTTCACATCGTGCAGCGCGACCTCGAAGCCATGGCTGGCGAAGACGGTGGCCCAGGCGCGGCCGATCAGGCCCGAGCCGACGATGGCGATCTTGGTCATGCGATCCTGTCCATGGCAGTCGAAAAAGAAGGCTCGTTCAAAGCCACAGCACCTGCCGCCGCAGCGCAAGGTCTTGGCTGAGGGCGCGGGATGGTCCGATATGGGTGACCTGGCCGCGCTCGAGGACGACGGTGCGGTCGGAGAGCGCCAGCGCCAGGTCGAGATGGTGGTCGACGATGACGATGGCGATCTCCTTGCGCAGCTTGTCGAAGGCCTCGAACAATTCCTCGACCACGGCCGGCGCCAGGCCCTCGAAGGGCTCGTCGAGCAGAAGCACCCTGGTGTCGCCGGAGAGGGCGCGGGCGACCGCGACCATCTGTTGCTCGCCGCCGGAGAGATAGTCGGCGGGCGACTGCCAGCGCTCCTTGATGCGCGGGAAGAAGGCGAAGATCTTCTCGTCCTCCCAATGGGTGCCGTTGCCGGTGCGGCGGCGCAGGCGGCCGAGCTCCATATTGTCCTTGACGCTCATGCCGGCGAAGAGGCCGCGTCCCTGCGGGACGTAAGCCACGCCCGCGCGGGCGATCTGGGCCGGCGGCAGGCGGGCGATATCGCTGCCGGCGAGGCTGATCGTGCCGGAAGCCGGCGGGGCGATGCCGGTGATGGTCTTGAGCAGGGTCGACTTGCCGGCGCCGTTGCGGCCGAGCAAAGCGACGATCTCGTTCTCGTGCACGCCGAAGCTGACGTCCCGCAGGATATGGCTCTTGCCGTAGAAGGTGTCGACCTCATTCAGACCAAGCAGGACCTTGTCGCCGGCGGCGCTTTCGCGCGGCTTTTCGGCCAGCGCGTGGGCGCCGGAGCCGATATAGACCTCCTGCACCTTGGGCGAGGAGCGAGCGTCCTCGACCGTGCCGTCGACCAACACCGAACCCTCGTTCATCACCGTCACATGGTCGGCGATGGCGAAGACGCGGTCGATGTCGTGCTCGACGAGCAGAACCGGCAGGTCGGTCGAGATCGACTTGATCAGGTTGCCGACGCGCTCGCGCTCGGCCGCGGCGAGACCGGCGAGCGGTTCGTCGAGCAGGAGCACACGCGGGCTGGTGGCGAGCGCGAGCGACATGTCGAGCAGGCGCTGGCCGCCATAGCTCAGCGAGCCGGCCTCGGCCTGTTCGATGCCGGAGAGCCCCATGGTCGAGACGACCTGGCGGGTCTCATCGTTGACCTGGCCAAGCGCGCCGGCCGAACGCCAGAAGCCGAAGCGCTCCGGCGCCCTTGCCTGCACGGCGAGGCGGACATTCTCGGCGACCGAAAGGGTCGGAAACAGGTTGGTGATCTGGAAGGCGCGGCCGATGCCGGCCCGCGTGATCGCCTCGGGCGAGAGGCCGGCAATATTTCGCTCCCGCAGGCGGACATCGCCGCGATCGGGCGCGAACATGCCGGAGATCAGGTTGAAGGCGGTGGTCTTGCCGGCGCCGTTCGGGCCGATCAGCGCATGCAGCTTGCGGTCGCGCATGGTGATATCGACGTTCTCGACCGCCTTGATGCCGCCGAAGCTCTTGGCGAGGCCGGTCGCGGTCAGGATCGTGCCGTCGCCGGTATCCTGCGGCTTCATGAAGGCGGGAAGCTCGACCGCGCCGGCCTTGCGGGCGGACATCGCCGCGTCCTCTGTGGCCTGCTTGCGGAAAGGCTTCAGCAGGCGCTGGCCGACGCCGACGAGGCCGTCCGGCGAGAAGACGATGAAGGCGACGAAGAGCAGGCCGAACCAGAACAGCCAATTCTCGGTGACGCTGGAGAGCAGGTCGCGAAAGACGACGAAGAAAAGCGCGCCCAGCGCCGGCCCGAGGAAGGAACGCATGCCGCCGATCACCACCATGGCCAGCAATTCGCCGGAGAAGGCGACCGAGATCGGCTCGGCCGAGGTCATGCGGTTGTTGAAGAGGAGGAGCGTGCCGGCAAGGCCGGTCAGCGCCGCCGAAACGGTGAAGGCGACGAGCTTGTAGCGGTTAGTGGCATAGCCGAGGAAGCGGGCGCGCTGCTCGTTCTCGCGGATCGCGACGAGGACGGTGCCGACCGGCGAGCGATGGAAGCGCCAGAGGCCATAGACCACGGCGAAGCCGATCGTCGCCACCAGCACGTAGAAGGGCAGGGCGATCTCGAAATCGATGCCGGCGAAGAGCGGGCGCTTGATGCCGCCTAGGCCATCCTCGCCGCCGGTAACCGAAGTCCAGCGGAAGGCGACCGAATAGATCATCGCAGCAAGCGCCAGCGTCAGCAGCGAGAAATAGACGCCGCGGCGGCGCAGGATCAGCGCGCCGAAGGCAAACGCGATCAAAGCGACGAGCGCGACCGCGAGCAGGATCGGCAAGGCGAACTGGCCCGGCAGCCAGTTGCGCTGGATCAGGCCGGCGGCATAGGCGGCGATGCCGAACCAGGCGCCATGGCCGAAGGAAACCAGTCCGGTGGTGCCGACCAGCACGTTGAGCGCCATGCAGGCGATGGCGAAGACGACGACCTCTGTTGCTGATGTCGTGCCGAGCCCGACCGCATGCATCAGCGAAGGCAGCAGGCTGAGGCCGATGGCGGCGATGGCGAGCGGGAGATAGTCGCGCTGGAAGCTGGTCATGTCGGCCTCACTCGAAGCGCTGGATGCGCTCGCCGAACAGGCCGCGCGGACGGAAGAGCAGGACGAGCAGCATCATCAGGTAGATCACCGCGGTCGACCATTGCGTCAGGCCGAGGCCGATGGTGATGCCCTTGACCAGCCCGACCATCAGGGCGGCGACGACGACGCCCCAGAAGGAGCCGAGACCGCCGATGACGACGACGACGAAGGCCGGGGTGATGATCTCCTGGCCCATGGCCGGATGGATCGAATAGATCGGCGCGAGCAGCACGCCGGCGAGGCCGGCCAGGCCGATGCCGATGCCGGCGACCGTCATCATGTAGGGCTGCAGGGAGATGCCGAGCGCGCCGACCATGTCGGGGTTCTGCACGCCGGCGCGGACGACGCGGCCGAAGGCGGTGCGCTGCAGCAGGAACCAGAGGCCGAGGACGCAGGCGGCCGCAATCAGGATCAGCAGGGCGCGATAGCGCGAATAGATGAAGTCGCCGATGAAGAGCTGGCCGCGCAGCGCCGGTGGGATCGAGAACGAAAGCGGCGGCGCGCCGAAGATCATGCGCAGCGATTGCTCGGCGACCATGGCGAGGCCGAAGGTGAGCAGCAGCGAGAGGATCGGGTCGGAGCGATAGAAGCGCTGGAACAGCCCGCGCTCGATGACGATGCCGATCAGCGCGACCAGCACCGGGGAGGCGATGATGGCGCCGCCGAAGCCGATATGGGGTGCGAGCACGATCGTGAGATAGGCGCCGATCGCATAGAAGGCGCCATGCGCCAGGTTGACGATGCCGCCGAGGGAGAAGATCAGCGACAGGCCGAGCGCGATCAGGAGGTAATAGACCCCGTCGAGCAGCCCGTTCAGCACCTGCTGGATAAAGAGGGTGAGCAAGGGATGGCCTTTGCAAACGTCTGTTCTGGCTCGTGAGTCGTCATCCCGGGCGACCGCAGGGGAGACCCGGGATCCATTCCTGAAGCGTTCCGGAATGGATCCCGGATCATCGCCGCTACGCGGCTTGTCCGGGATGACAAGGTAGTTTGAGCGAGCAGCTCAGCTCATCTTGCAGACGGCTTCGTCGCCCTGGGTGGCGATCACCTCCATGTCCTCGTTCGGGCCGGGCACCGGGGCCGAGGAGGTAAAGAGGTCCCACTGGTTCTTGACCTGCGCCGCCGGCAGGGCGGTGATCGTGTACATCTCGCTGATCAGCTGGTGGTCGGAAGCGCGGAAATAGCCCTGGCGCGGCTTCATCACGTCGAACTTCGCGCCCTTCTCGAGATGCTCGAGGATCTTGGCGGTGTCGGTCGACTTCAGCTCGTTCATCGACTGGGCCATCACCTTGACGCCGACATAGTCGCCCCAGGCCTGGTTCTCCGGCGGCTTGCCGTATTTCTTGGTGAAGGCGGCGACGAAGGTCTTGCTCGAGGGCGTGTCGATCAGATGATGCCAGACGCAGGGCCAGATCCCGCCGAAATTGTCCTTGCCGGCGGCCCAGGCGAGGGCGGTGTCGAAGCCGAAGCCGGCGACCGGGAAGGTCAGGCCGAATTCGGAATACTGCTTGAGGAAGTTGGTGATCTGGTTGCCGGCGAGGTTGGAGATGACGAGGTCTGGCTTGGCGGCCCGGATCTCCAGCAGCAGCGCCGAGAAGTCGGTCGCGTCGGTCGGCACCAGCTTGTCGGCGGCGAACTGGCCGCCATTGGCCTCCATGAAGCGCTTGGCGACCTTGCTGAGGTCATGGCCGAAGGCGTAGTCGGCAGTGAGCGAGAACCACTTCTTGCCCTTGACCAGCCCCTGCGCCAGCAGCGAGCGGCCGGCGCTCTTCACATACATCGAGTTCTGGTGCTCGACATGGAACATGTAGCGGTTGCAGCTCTCGCCGCGCAGCGCGTCGGAATTGCCGCCGGTGTTAAGGAAGAGCGTCTTGTTGCGGGCCGCGACCTGCGAGATCGTCAGGCAGGAGGCCGAGGAGATCTCGCCGATGATGCAGGCGACCTTGTCGCGCTCGATCATGCGCTCGGCCTTGGTCGAGGCGGTCTGCGGATTGACCGAATCCTCCTTGAGCAGTTCGAGCTTGCGGCCGTTGATGCCGCCGGCGGCGTTGATCTCCTCTGCGGCGAGATCGGCGGCCATGACGCCGTATTCGCCGAGCGGGCCGAGGAAGCCGGTGCGCGGCGTCAGATGCCCGAAGCGGATCGCATCCGACGTCTGCGCGAGAATGACCGCCGGGCTGGCGACGAGGCCGGTAGCCGCCGCACCGAGCCCGACCAGCGTCTGACGACGCGAGAGGCCCTTGATCCTTGACTGCTCTGACATTCCGTTCCTCCCAGAACTCTCCCGCGCGCTTCGGCGTCGGATTGCGTGGATCGTCTTCTTCACTCAGCGGTCTCGGACCGCTTGTCGTGATCTGTGATCACAGTTAGGTTGGCAGACATGGTTGCCCGAGTCCAGCCCTCAGTTGCGCCGCTATCGCGGCCAGCCTCCCCAGGAGCGGGGAAGCTCGGCGAGGTGTCGGCGCTCGACGAGGTCGGCTCGCTCCAGCACGAGACGCTGGGCGAACGTGTCACCGGCGAGCTGCGGGTGCTGCTCATCGCCGGGCGATTGGCGCCAGGCGAGAAGCTGTCGCTGCGCCGCGTCGCCGAGGCGCTGGGCGTCTCGATGATGCCGGTGCGCGAGGCGGTGAGCCGGCTCGCCGCGGACAAGGCGCTGGAGGTCCTGCCGGGGCGTGCGGTGCGCGTGCCGGTGCTGACTTTGGCGCAGTTCCGCGAACTCACCCGGATCAGGCTGGTGGTCGAGGGCTTCGCGGCCGAGGAGGCGACGAAGGTGATCACCGACGCGCACATCGCCGTGGTCGCCCGGCATGAGGCGGCATTCCTGGCTGCCGCCAGGGCGGACCCCCCGGACCCCGCCGCTGCGGTCGGCGCCAATCGCGACCTGCATTTTTCGCTCTACGAAGCCGCGGGCATGCCCTCGCTGATCGAAATGATTTCCCGGCTCTGGCTCAAGGCCGGGCCGATCCTCAATCTCGACATGCGGCACGAGCCGAAGCGACTCGATGGCGGCAGTGCGGTCGTGGCGCATGCGCAATTGCTGGCCGCGCTGCGGCGACGCGATCCGGCCGCGGCGCGGCAGGCGCTGGTCGAGGACATCAGCGCGGCGGCCGAGCATATCGAACGGACGGCGCGGCTGGCGGAGTAGCCGGTCGGCCGAAGAACGAAGGAAAAGGGACGGAAACGATGGATCTGACGATCAAGGGCTTGCGCGTGCTGGTGACGGCGGGCGCCAATGGCATCGGCCGGGCGACGGCGCGCGCTTTTGCGGCGGAGGGCGCCAAGGTCCATATCTGCGATGTCGACGAGAAGGCACTCGCGGCCATGGCAGAATCCGATCCGGCGATCACGCGCTCGGTCTGCGACGTCTCCGACCGCAAGGCGGTGGCGCGCCTGTTTGAGGAGGCGCTTGCCGCGCTCGGCGGCCTCGATTGCCTGGTCAACAATGCGGGCATCGCCGGGCCGACGGGTCGCGTCGACGAGATCGCGCCGGAGGACTGGGATTCCTGCGTCGCCATCGACCTCACCGGCCAGTTCAACTGCACCCGGCTCGCCGTGGAGCATCTGAAGCAGTCGACGAACGCCTCGATCGTCAATCTCTCGAGCCAGGCCGGCAAGCACGGCTTCCCGCTGCGCTCGCCCTATGCCGCGGCGAAATGGGGCGTGATCGGCTTCACCAAGGCGCTCTCGGCCGAGCTCGGCGAGTTCGGTATCCGGGCGAACGCGATCTGCCCCGGCCTGGTCGACGGGCCGCGCATCCAGAGCGTAATCGCCAACAAGGCGCGCTCGCTCAACGTCTCGCATGACGAGATGACCAACCGGCTCTTCGCCGGCGTCTCGATCAAGCAGTTCGTCGACCCCAATGACATCGCCAAGCAGATCGTCTTCCTGGCTTCGCCCTTCGCCAAGACGATCTCCGGCCAGGAGATCTCGGTCTGCGGCGATACGCGGATGCTGAGCTGAGGGTCTGCAAACGCGTTTTTCCGGCTCGATCGACCCAGTGCGGGGATAGATTCGCAATCGATCCCCGCTGCTTGCGGAGCCCGCATAATCGGCTGGCATGGCGCGCCTCCCGCGTGCCGCTCCGATCCAGCGAGGTCCCATGAGCGAAACGCCACGTCTTGGCCTGCCCCTGCTCGCCGCCGGGCAGGCGCAGAAACACGTCACACACAATGATGCGCTGATGCGGCTCGATGCGCTGGTGCATCTCGTCGTCGCCAGCCGGACGCAGACCGTCCCGCCGGCTTCGCCTGGCGAGACCGCCGCCTACATCGTGCCCGCTGGCGGCACCGGCGTCTTCGCCGGTCACCAGGACGATCTTGCGATCTTCGAGGACGGCGCCTGGAGTTTTCTCGACCCGCGCTCCGGCTGGCAGGCCTGGGTGAGCGACGAGGCCGAGCACCATGTCTGGACCGGCACGGAATGGCGCCGCTCACAGCCGGTGAGCAGTCTCGGTGCCGCGCTCTGGGGTGTGAATGCGACCGCCGATACGACGAACCGGCTCTCGGTCTCCGCCGACGCAACCCTGTTCAATCACGCGGGTACCGACCATCGCCTCAAGCTCAACAAGGCGAATGCGGCGCGCACGGCGAGCCTGCTCTTCCAGGACAACTGGTCGGGCCGGGCCGAGATCGGGCTCGCCGGTGACGACCAGCTGCGGATCAAGGTCAGCCCGGACGGGAGCAGCTGGACCGAGGCGCTCGTCGTCGACCGGACGAGCGGGCTGGTCACGCTCCCGGCCAGCAACTGGGCCCACGAGACGCCGCGGCCGAACCTGCTCGTCAATGGCGACTGGCAGATCAATCAGCGCGGCTTTGCCGGCGGCGCATTGGCGGCCGGAGCGTTCGGCTATGACCGCTGGAAGGCGCATACCGGCGGCGCCAGCCTCAGCAGCAGCGGCTTCGACCTGACGCTAACCTCCGGCGCAATCCGCCAGATCGTCGAGCCGGCGCTCTGGGGCGTGGCGTCCTTCGCATCGACGCCGCTATGCCTTTCGGTCGAGGCTCTCAGCGGCGGCAGCCTCGATGTGACGGTCGGCAGCGTCTCCGGAACGATCACCGCCGGGAGCGGCCGCCGCTTCGTCGCATTGACGCCGGCTGCCGGCGACACCGGAACCCTGACTGTCCAGCTTGCGCCGACGACGGGGGCGGTGACCTTCCGCGGCATCAAGCTCGAAACCGGCGCGGCGCCCAGCGCCTGGCTGGCACGCAGCCAGACGCAGGAACGGCAACTCTGCGAGCGCTACTATTGGCGGCCCGGTACGTCGTTGGTCATCGATTGCTATCAGGTCGCCAGCGGATACTCGCAGCAGCTTCTCGCTTTCCCGACTGCAATGCGGGCTGTGCCGACGACAAGCTATACTATCGCCGGGGAAGCCAACATACAGGGCGGCGAGCGCTCGATCTCCGCGAGCTCCAATGCCTGCGCATTGGCGACGATCCGCGCTTCGGCTCTCGGCCGCGCCTATGCCAGCTTCACCGATATCGCCTTCAGCGCCGAGCTTTGAGCCGTCCTCGCCGGCAGCGCTGCCTCAGGCTTTGAAGACGTTGTCCGCCTCGATTCCGGCCCGTGTGCAGACATTGCGCGTATCGATGACCAGCTTCGAGCCGGCGACGATCGCCGCATAGTCGACGTCGTCATGGTCGGTGGCGATGAGCACGGCGTCGAAAGCGGCGAGCGAGGCGGCATCCACCGGCACGCTCCTGCGGCCTGCGAGCGTCGGATGCTCGCGGGTCGGCGGAAGCACCAGGACGTGGGGGTCGTGGAAGGCGGTGCGGGCGCCGCGCTTCTCGATCAGCTCGATCAGCTTGAGCGAGGGGCTCTCGCGGGTATCCTCGACATTCTTCTTGTAGGCCAGGCCAAGGATCAGGATCGAGGCGTCGCTCAGATTCTTGCGGCCATGGACGTCGAGCAGGGTCGCGAGGCGATCGACGACCAGATAGGGCATGCGGGTGTTGATCTCGCCGGCGAGCTCGATGAAGCGGGTGGCGACATCGTATTCGCGCGCCTTCCAGGTCAGGTAGAACGGGTCGATCGGGACGCAGTGGCCGCCGAGCCCGGGGCCAGGATAGAACGGCATGAAGCCGAACGGCTTGGTCTTGGCCGCCTCGATCACTTCCCAGATGTCGATGCCCATGGCCGAGTAGACCGTCTTGAGCTCGTTGACGAGAGCGATGTTGACGGCGCGGAAAATGTTCTCGGTCAGCTTGACCGCCTCCGCGGTGGCCGTCGAGGAGACCGGCACGGTCCTGACGACGAGCGCTCCGTAGAGCGCCAGCGCCATCGCCTGTGCGTCGAGGCCATCGCCGCCGACGACCTTCGGGATGCTGGACGTGCCGAAATCGGGGTTGCCGGGGTCCTCGCGCTCTGGCGAAAATGCGAGGAAGAAGTCCGCGCCGCTCTTCAGCCCGCTCGCCTTCTCCAGGATCGGGCGCATGACCTCGTCGGTCGTGCCGGGATAGGTGGTCGATTCCAGCACGACGAGCTGGCCGCGGCGCAGGCGCCGGCCGATCGCCTCCGTCGTCTTGACGACATAGGACAGATCCGGCTCGCGATGCCTGGTCAGCGGCGTCGGCACGGCGATCAAGAGCGCATCCGGCTCGCCCAGACGGTCGAAATCCGCGGTCGCAACGAACCGGTCGGCGGCCACAGCCTGCGCGATCGGCTCCATCGGGATGTGCTTGATCGCACTGCGGCCGGCATTGATGTCGTCGACGCGCCTGGCGTCGATGTCGAAGCCGACGACGCGAAAACCCTGCCGCAAGGTCGCGAGCGCGAGCGGAATGCCGACATAGCCGAGGCCGATGATTCCGACGACGAGCGAGCGGTTGTCGACGCGTTCAATGAATTGCTGGGCTGCTGGGGACGTCACGGTGCATCCTGAAATTGCGGCAGCATCGGCCAGCGGCCTATTTCTCGGCCGAGCTTCTTCCAGAGTTGCCAAACTGCGTCAACATCCGCCGAGGTCTTCGGGATGCGGTCCGGCCCGGTGTCCATCCGCTGTGGCAGGCGTTTACCTGCCTTCGGCTTTAGTCTTTGAAAATGCTTTTGAAATGTCGGTTGATCGCGCCATGGTCGACGACGACGCCGCGATTCCGCTCGATCAGGAAAGCGGGGTGCCAGTACCAGTCGTCAAAGCCGACATTGAGGCGGTCGTAGCCGGCCTCGGCCAGCAGGATTCGCATCTCCTCGCGCCGAGGCTCGACGAAATTGTGCTCGATAGTGAAGAGCGCGATGCGGTGTCGGGCAAGATCGATGGTGCGCAGGATATCGAGCTCTGACCCTTCCGTGTCGAGCGAGACATAGTCGAAGCCGAACTCGGCGAAGTCGCCCATCGTTGCGATTGCGGCGAAACTGATCGTCTCGACCTGGATCAGCCCATGCGTCGCGGCGGCGCGAGCACGGTCGTCGGCATAGCGGTCATTGCCCGCGAATTCAGCCAGTGTCCCGATCTCCTGGGAGGGGATGAAGGACAGGATCTGGCCGGACTCGCGATAGACCGCGCGTTCCAGGCAGATCGCGCTGCGGCTTTCGCGCAAGCGAGCGAAGAGGGCGGGGTTCGGCTCGACGCAGACGCCCTTCCAGCCATGCTGGCTTTCGAGGACATAGCTGTTGCTGTGCAGGACGCCGTCGAAGGCGCCGATCTCGGCGAAACGGCCGTCGCGGCGGCCATTGCACATCGCGAAGACCCAGCGCTCCTGCTCGATCTGCGAGTTGGTCGGCATGTCATAGGCGATCGCGGGATCGAAACGCCCCGGTTCTGAACCCGCCATCGTCCGCCCCGCCGCCAGCCCGGCGCGACAGTAGAGCGCGGCGTCGCCGGCGTGAAGCCGCAGCAGCCTGCCGGTCAGTGGATTTCGGGTTCAGCCACCTTCGCGGTGCCGACGAGATAGTCGAAATCGCAGCCCTTGTCGGCCTGCTGGATATGTGCCGCCGACATCTTGCCCCAGCCGCGCGGATAGTCGCGGTCGGGCGGCGACCAGCTCTTCAGGCGCTCGGCGATCTCGGCGTCGCTCAGGTTCACCGAGATGCTGCGCGCCTCGACATCGACGCTGATGATGTCGCCGGTCCTGACCGCCGCGAGCGGGCCCTTGATGTAGGCTTCGGGCGCGATGTGGAGGACGCAGGCGCCGTAGCTGGTGCCGGACATGCGGGCGTCGGAGAGCCTGAGCATGTCGCGCACGCCCTGCTTCAGCAGCTTCTTCGGGATCGGCAGCATGCCCCATTCGGGCATGCCGGGGCCGCCCACGGGCCCGCAGTTCTTCAGCACCATGACGTGGTCGGCGGTGACGTCGAGGGTCTCGTCGTTCACCGCCTTCATCATCGCATCATAATCCTCGAAGACGAGGGCCGGGCCGGAATGCCTGAGCAGGCGCTCCTCGGCGGCCGAGGGCTTGATGACGCAGCCACCGGGGGCGAGATTGCCCTTGAGCACGGCGAGACCGTTGGCGGTCGAGACCGGTCGGTCGAGCGGGCGGATGACGTTGTCGTCATAGACCTTGGCGAGCGCGATCGTCTCGGAGATCGGCTTGCCGGTCACGGTCATGGCGCCGGTGTGGAGCTTGCTTTCGAGCTGCTTCAGCAAAGCAGGGAGGCCGCCGGCATAGAAGAAATCCTCCATCAGGAACTCGCCTGAGGGACGCAGGTTGGCGATCACCGGGACCTTGCGCGAGAAGGCGTCGAAATCATCGGGGGTCAGCGGCACGCCGGCGCGGCCGGCCATGGCGACGAGATGGATGATGGCGTTGGTCGAGCCGGCGACCGCCATGTGGACGGTGAGCGCATTCTCGAAGCTCTCGCGAGTCAGGATGCGGTCCGGCGTCAGGTCCTCCCAGACCATCTCGACGATGCGCTTGCCGGCTGCGGCGGCCATGCGCGGGTGGGCGGCGTCGGCGGCGGGGATGGCGGAGGCGCCGGGGAGGGTGAGGCCCAGTACCTCGGCATGGCTCATCATGGTCGCGGCCGTGCCCATTACCATGCAGGTGCCGTGCGAGCGGGCGATGCCGCTCTCCATGTCGCGCCAGTCGGCGTCGGAGATGTTGCCGGCTTCCTTTTCGGCCCAGTACTTCCAGACATCGGCGCCGGAGCCGAGCGTTTTGCCGGCCCAGTTGCCGCGCAGCATGGGCCCGGCCGGCACGAAGATGAAGGGCAGGCCGGCGCTGCAGGCGCCCATGATCAGAGCTGGCGTGGACTTGTCGCAGCCGCCGAGCAGCACCGCTCCATCCAGAGGATGGGACCTTATCGATTCTTCCGCCTCCATGGCCAGGAAGTTGCGATAGAGCATGGTCGTCGGCTTCTGGTACTGCTCCGAGGCCGACATCACGGGAATCTCGACCGGGAAGCCGCCTGCCGCCCAGACCGCGCGCTTCACCGCCTCGGCGCGGTCGCGCAGATGGGTGTGGCAGGGATTGATCTCGGACCAGGTGTTCAGGATGCCGATCACCGGCTTGCCCATGAACTCGTCATGGTTGAGGCCCATCTGCAGCGCCCGCGAGCGATGCCCGAAGGAGCGCAGGTCGCTGGCGCCGAACCAGCGCTTCGAGCGCAGCGTGTCGGGCGTCTTGCGGGGATGGGACATCGGCGTTTCCTCGGTATGTTCTTTGTCAATTCAACGTCTTGTCATTCCGGGGCGGTCCGCAGGGGCGAACCCGGAACCACGGCTGGGTGAAACGGTTTCCGCTCGATGAGGGGCTCACCCGGTCGTGGGTTCCGGGCTCATCGCTGCGCGATGCCCCGGAATGACAGAGGTCATTCCGCCGCTGCGCGCTGGCTGCCCCAGCTTCCGACGATCTTGCGCAGTTCGGCGCGTTCGGTCTCGTTCAGCTCCGGCAGGCCGGGCAGGCGCACCGGCCCGACATTGGTGCCGAGCAGGCCGAGTGCCTCCTTCACCACGGTGACGTTGGCGCCGTTGCCGTATTTGGTCCGCAGCGTCTCGAAACCGGCGATCTCGTCGACGAGATGGCGGGCGCGGTCATAATCGTTGTTCTCCAGCGCCTGCCAGATCGCCAGCGAGCGCTCCGGCGCGACATTGACCAGGCCGGAGGTGAAGCCGCGGGCGCCGAGCGCGTGGAAGGCCGCGGCCCAGCCTTCGGCGAGGCCGCAGATCCAGTTGGCGCTCGAGCCTTGCGTGGCGCGCACGCATTCGGCAAGCAGCATGATGTTCGACGAGGCGAATTTGACGCCTGCGACATTGGGATGGGTCGCGACGCGGGCGAGGTCCTTCACGCCGATCGCGTCCGAACGGATATAGGCGACGAGCGGGATATCAAGCGCCTCGGCGATGGCGAGGATGTAGTCGGCCTGGCTCTGCGGCGCGGCGAAGGGATCGAGCGGGTGATGCACCATCACCGCGTCGCAGCCGGCCCTGGCGGCGAGCTTGCCGGTGGCGACGGCTTCCCGCAGCGACCGGCCGATGCCGGCGGTGACCAGCGCCTTGCCGGCAGCGGCTTCGGCGGCGACGGCATGGCTGCGCACCACCTCGTCCGTGGTCATCGGGTAGAACTCGCCGGTATTGCCGGCCGAGACGATGTTGTGGATGCCGGCCTGCGCGATGCGCGCGACGATCTTGCCGGTCAGCGCCCAGTCGGCCTCGCCATCGCCCTTCCAGGCGGTGACGTGCACGCCGGAGATGCCGCGCAGCGCGGCGCGAACCTTGTCACTCATCGTAATCCAATCCTTCCGCATCGGCGCCGAAGACCTGGCGCACATGGCTCTTGGCGGAGCGCACGATATGGCTGCGCATGCGCTGCTCGGCCCTTGCCGGCTCGTGCGCGCGCAGTGCTTCGAAGATGCCGCGATGCTCCTCGAAGCCGCGGGCGCGCTCGCTGGGCTCGCCGAGCAGGGCGATGCGCTGGGCGTGGTCGTACATGCGCTGGCCGTCGAGCCGGCGCTCGAGATAGCCGCAACCCGAGATGCGATGGATCATGCCGTGATAGGCCTCGTTCAGATTGACGAGGTCTTCCAGGTCGCCGTGCTCGGTGGCGTGGGCCATATCGTCGATCAGGCGAGCCATCGCGGCGATCTCGCCGGCGTCGATCCGGTTGGCGGCGATATGGGTCATGACGCTTTCGAGCGCGGCGCGGCCGAGCGCCATCTCCAGCGCCTGCCGGGCGGAGAACTCGACGAAGACTCCGCGGCGGGCTTCCGTGCGAACGAGGCCCTCGCTTTCCAGCATGCGGATCGCGTCCTTCACCGGCGTGGTGGAGACCCCCAGCATGTCGGCGAGGCTGCGCTCGTTCAGGCGCTCGCCATTGCGGAAGCGCCCGGCGACGATCGCCCGGCGCAGGCGCTCGTGCACATGCTCGCGCAGCGAGCGCAGCAGATGCGGCGAGACGGGTTCGATGGCGAGCGCGTTCGACATTCCAATTCCTCTGGCGTGGCCGAGCGCGATTCTGCTCGCGCTCGGCCGTCGCCATTGCCTCATCAGACACCACAAAGCGCAAGCGACATCAAGTCTGAAATTTCAGATTTCAAATCTGGAATTGCGTGCTATGGAGTCGAGCAAGACGGCCGCAAGACGCCGGAACGGCACGGTCGGATGAGACAATGACGAGGGAGGATTGGATGACATCGATCACACGCCGCGGCCTGCTCGCCGGAGTCGGCGCCATGCTGGCCGCGCCGGCTTTGGCACAGAGCGGCTATCCCGGAAGCAGGGTCGTCACCATCGTGGTGCCCTTCGCTGCCGGTGGCACCACCGACCTGCTCGGCCGCATCCTGGCCGACCGGCTGAGCGCGCGCCTCGGCGGCAAGTTCATCGTCGAGAACCGGGCTGGGGCCGGCGGCAATACCGGTGCGGCGGCGGTCGCGAAGGCCGATCCGGACGGCTACATGCTGACCATGGGCACGGTCTCCAGCCATGCGATCAACCCGGCCGTCTACTCGAAGATGCCCTATGACCACATCAAGGACTTCGCGCCGATCTCGCAGGTGGCGAGCGTGCCGAACATCCTGATGGTCAATCTTGATCTTCCGGCCAAGACGGTGCCGGAGCTGATCGAGCTCCTGAAGAAGAACCCTGGCAAATATTCCTTCGGCTCCTCGGGTGCCGGCACCTCGACCCATATGGCGGCCGAATTGTTCAAGGTTGCGACCGGGACCGACATGGCTCATGTGCCCTACCGATCGAGCGGGCAGGTGACGCAGGACCTGCTCTCCGGCCAGATCCAGTTGACCTTCGACAACATCACCATCGCCTGGCCGCATGTCGAGGCCGGCAAGATCCGCGCACTGGCGACGGCGACGCCGAAGCGCCTCGCGGTCGCGCCGGACCTGCCGGCGCTGTCGGAGTTCATCCCGGGCTACGACGCCAGCTCCTGGCACGGCTTCTTCGCGCCGGCGAAGGTGCCGCCGGAGATCGTCGCCAGGCTCTCGACCGAGACGCAGGCGATCATGCGCGAACCGGCGGTGATCGAGCAGCTCAAGAAGCTCGGCGTCGATCCGGTCGGATCGACCCAGGCCGAGTTCACCGCCCATATCGCCAGCGAGACCAAGCGCTGGGCGGAGGTGGCGCAGAAGGCCAATGTGAAGATCGAATAACGTTGCCCCCGTTCGTTCCATCGTCATCCCGGGCGACCGAAGGGCGACCCGGGATCCATGCCGGAACGGTTCAGGAATGGATCCCGGATCGGCGCGGCTTCGCCGCCTGTCCGGGATGACCCGCTCTGGAATGGTCCGCGTAAACTGAAAGCAGCCGACAAATGACTGAAGCCCTGACCCCCGAAAGCCGCGAAAAGCTGAAGCGCGTCTCGACCGCGACCCTGACCACGGCGCTGTTCAAGCGCGGTCTGCGCAACCAGTTCATCCAGGATGTGCGCCCGCTTTCAGCCAACGCGCCCCGCATGGTCGGCGAGGCCTTTACGCTGCGCTACATCCCGGCGCGGGAGGACCTCGACCATCTCGGCGTGTTCGAGGGGACCCAGCATCCGCAGCGCGTCGCGGTCGAGACCTGCCCGCCCGGCCATGTCATGGTGATCGACAGCCGCAAGGATGCGCGCGCGGCGTCCGCCGGCTGCATTCTGGTGACGCGGCTGATGCAGCGGGGCGCCGCCGGCATCGTCACGGATGGCGGCTTCCGCGACAGCCCCGATATCGCCGCGCTCGGCTTTGCCGCCTATCACAGCCGGCCGAGTGCGCCGACGAACCTGATCCACCACCACGCGCTCGACATCAATGCGCCGATCGGCTGCGGCGATGTACCCGTCTACCCCGGCGACATCGTCGTGGGCGACGGCGAGGGCGTCTGCGTGATCCCGGCCCATCTCGCCAACGAGGTCGCGACCGAGGCCTATGAGCAGACGGCCTATGAGGATTTCGTCGAGATGAAGGTGCGGGAAGGACGCGGCATCTTCGGGCTCTATCCGGCCAATGCCGAGACCAAGGCCGAGTTCGCCAGATGGCGGCCGGACTGGAAGTGATCCGAGAGCGCGCCCGTCGCTGAGGCGGCGGCGCACGATCCGTCGAACGGCGGTTGAGAACGGACGCAGCCAATGCGGCGTCCGAAGGAACAGCCATGACAACAAGAGCACAGGGGGAAATGCGATGATCGACATGTTTCGCCGTCACCTGCTCAAGGGCGGGCTCGCCGCTGCGGCCGGCTCGGTGCTGGCGGCGCCTGCTTTGGCGCAGGCCTTCCCGTTCAAGCCGAACCAGCGCTATCCCGACCCGGCCGTCGAGATTCTCGACCCGAGCTTCGCCAAGTACCGGATCTATTCGAGCACCATCGAGCAGCTCGGCAGCGGCATGCGCTGGGCCGAGGGGCCGGTCTATTTCCCGGAAGGGCGCTATCTCCTTGTCAGCGACATCCCGAACAACCGGATCATGAAGTACGACGAGGTGAAGAACAGCTTCACCGTCTTCCGCGAGAACGCCAACTACGCCAACGGCAATGCCCGCGACCGGCAGGGAAGACTGGTTACCTGCGAGCATTCGGTGACGCGGCGCATCACCCGCACCGAGAAGAACGGCCGGATCACGGTTCTCGCCGACAAGTTCGAGGGCAAGCGGCTGAACGCGCCGAATGATATCGTCGTCAGGTCGGACGACACGATCTGGTTCACCGACCCGCTCTTCGGCATCAACGGCGAATGGGAGGGATCGCGCGCCAAGCCGGAACAGGCGACGACGAATGTCTATCGGCTCGCGCCGGACGGCAAGCTGACGGCGGTGATCACCGATCTGGTCAATCCGAACGGGCTCGCCTTCTCGCCCGACGAGAAGAAGCTCTATGTCGTCGAGTGGCGCGGCACGCCGAACCGCAGCATCTGGAGCTACGATGTCGACGCCGACGGCAAGGTCTCGAACAAGGTCAAGCTGGTCGACGCTGCCGATTTCGGCGCCCTCGACGGCTTCCGCGTCGATCGCGACGGCAATCTCTGGTGCGGCTATGGCAGCAATGGCGCGCTCAACGCCGAGCCGAGCGATGTCGGAGGACGAAAGGTCTTCACGCTGAGAGGCAAGCCGGAGGATCTCGACGGCGTGATGGTGTTCAGCCCGGCCGGCAAGCCGCTCGCCTTCATCCGCCTGCCGGAGCGCTGTGCCAATCTCTGCTTTGGCGGGCCGAAGGGCAACCGGCTCTACATGGCGAGCTCGCACTCGCTTTACGCGCTCTATGTCGAGGCGCACGGCGCCGTGTGACGCCTCGATGCGCTTCAGGCAGCGAGCAGCTCCCGCACCATCGGGATAACCTCGCGGCCGTAGAGGTCGATGCAGCGCAGCAGCTTGTCCTGCGACAGGGGGCCGGCGCTGATCTTGAGCTGGAAGCGCTGCAGGCCGAGCGCCTTCACCGTCGCGGCGATCTTGCGGGCGACGGTTCGGGCTGAGCCGAGATAGAGCGCTCCGCCCGAAACCTCGCGCTCGAACTCCGCGCGCGACAGCGGACCCCAGCCGCGCTCGGCGCCGATGCGGTCGCGCATCGCCTTGAAGGCGGGGAAGAACTCTTCGGCCGCTTGCTCATCGGTCTCGGCGACATAGCCGGGCGAGTGCACGCCGATCGGTCGTTCGGCCTGGCCAAGGCGCCCCATCGCGTCGCGGTAGAGCTGGGCGTAAGGCGCGAAGCGCTGGGCCGGGCCGCCGATGATGGCGAGCATCAGCGGCAGGTCGTAGCGTGCCGCCCGGACCACCGATTCCGGACTGCCGCCGACGCCGATCCAGGTCGTCAGCTCGCCGGCCTCGATCGGCGGGAAGACCTGCTGGTCGCGGAGCGGCGGGCGCAAGGATCCTTCCCAGGTGATCTTCTTCTTGCGGATCAGCTCGACGAAGAGGTCGAGCTTCTCCTCGAACAGCACCTCGTATTGGCTGAGGTCGAAGCCGAAGAGCGGGAAGGATTCGGTGAAGGAGCCGCGGCCGAGGATGACCTCGGCGCGCCCGTTCGAGAGCGCGTCGACCGTCGAGAAGCGCTGGAAGACGCGGATCGGATCGTCCGAGCTCAGCACGGTGACGGCCGAGCCGAGACGGATGCGGCTGGTGCGGGTCGCAATGCCGGCAAGCACGGTCTCCGGGGAGGACACCGCGAAATCGGAGCGGTGATGCTCGCCGATGCCGAAGAAGTCGATGCCGATCTCGTCGGCGAGCACGGCCTGCTCGACGAGGTCGCGGATCACCTGCGCATGCGGGAGCAGGGCCCCGTCCGGGCCGGCGGTGACGTCGCCGAAGGTGTCGAGACCGAGCTGGAGAGAGGCGGGCATGGGCTGTGAGTCCAGGGCTGGGCATGCCGGATTGCCGGCGTCCGCGCCATCTGGCGCCGGCAATGTCGCGGTTCAAGATGCGCCGGTGCCGAGGGGTCTATGCGAATTCGCCAAAATCGGTACCATCAGGAACAATAATATCGACCTGACCCCCCATTTGGGTGTGGCGGGGTGCGGGTGATTGTGTTGCTTCGGCAGACGCCGACGACACGGTTCGCGCGCGAATGCAAAGGGAGGATGAGGTTCATGGACGGCGAGGCTGTGGCCGAGAGCGATCGCTCGATCGTCGGCAATCCGATGCTGCTGCCATTCTATGATCTGTCCTTCGAGGAAATCGAGCTGCTGTGCCGGGTGACGGCGGTGCAGCGAGAGGGCAGCACGGACGTCGTCGACGGCGCCTGGTTTGCGAACTTCATGGGCGCACGGAAGGAGCCGACCCGATAAGCGAGGCGATTCTAGTAGCGCTCGCCATGGTCGCCATTGCGGTGGGCGCATGGTGGGCGACGACCCGGTGGCGGCTTTAGACGCGGCCACCGCTCGATCATATCCGGCGAAGCCACTTCGCCGGCTGTGCCTCAGCTTTCTGTTTTGCGCAGTTCCGGACGCGAAACCGCCGCGCACTTTCGCTGGAGCGGCTTTGGACGATCACGCCGCCGGCTCGAGCCTGGCGCGGCCGAGGACCATGACGCGGTCGATCTGGAAGCCGCAGCGCTGCAGGGCGTCGTGATCCTGCGGCCAGGCCGCCGAGCGCTCCAGCGAGATCGCGATGCGCGGCAGGTCGAGCTGCGCGGCGAGTTGATTGGCGAAGCGCAGCAATGCATCGACGAGGCAGGTTCCGGGTAGCCGCATCATCGCGATCTCGGAAATCTCCAGCGTCGTGCCGCCCGTGATCCTCCGCGCGATGCGAAAGCCGAACAAGGCATGCGGCATGCCGCGCGCGTCGCGCAGGGCGAAGACGCCGGAAGGCTGCGCCCCGTCCTGCGAATGGTCACGCACAAAGGCGGCCCAGCCATCCGGCGTGAGCTCGGGATGCAGCAGGGTGACGAGCCCGTAGACCGTGTCGGCGCTATCAGGCTGGATGCGCGCGACTTCGAAGATGTCATCGCCCATCACGTGCGGCTCTCCCGAGTTTCCAGGCAGCAACCTCGTTGCGCAGGGCCTGTCGCCGCATTGATCTGGATCAAATCCGAAGCCCTGCGGCGGCGCGCGCGCTTTGTCGGCTTTCGCGCATGCGGTAAGCTCCGCGCATGAGCAGGAAGGTGCGATCGTGAACTGTCAGCCCTCGGCGTGCAGCGCCGCCGCCCATGGCGAGAGCGGATGCCGCAATTGCATGGTCCGCCTGGTCAGCGTCTGCGCCTCGCTGACGGATGACGAGCTCGCCTTGCTGGAGCAGCTGGCGATGCCGACGCATTTTGCCTCCGGCGACACGCTGTTCTCGCAAGGGGCCGACGCGCACTGTGTCTACAACGTCACGGGCGGCGTCGTCCGGCTCTATAAGCTTTTGTCCGACGGCCGCCGTCAGGTCGTCGGCTTCGCGCTGCCAGGTGATTTCCTCGGACTTGCCATGCGCGACGCCTATGGCTTCTCCGCCGATGCGATCGGCGATGTCGCGGTCTGCGCCTTCTCGCGCGGCGCCTATACGGCGCTGGTCGACGCCAAGCCGCATCTGCTCAAGCGTCTGCACGAGTTCGCGACGCATGAGCTGACGCTCGCCCATGAGCAGATGATGCTGCTCGGCCGCCGCACCGCAGAGGAGAAGCTGATCTGCTTCTTGCTCGGCATGCAGCAGCGCTGGGCAAGGCTCGGCAAGCCGTCGGTGACGGTGCCGCTGCCGATGACGCGGCAGGACATCGCCGATTTTCTCGGCCTGACGATCGAGACGGTCAGCCGCACCTTCACCCGCCTGGCCAAGGAGAAGACGATCCTGATCGTGCCCGGCGGCGTGCGCGTGATGAACCCCGAACGGATGCTCGCCATCGCGGCGTGAGCTGCGCCTTCGCGCCGCAGTCCGTCCCGTCCTGCCCTTGACCTGGATCAAAGCCCCCCGCCCAGCCGGCCGCTAAGCCTCACGCGGAGGGCGCATCCCAGCGCCCGCGACGAAGCGGGAGTCAGCGGTGACGGCGACGACGAGCCCTGTCCGGGCAATGACGGTCGGCGAGATGATCGGGATGCTGATCGCGGGCGCCAGCGTGCTGCCGCTGATCCTGATCGCCGCACTGACCGAAAACTCCGGCTACGCCTTCCACGCCATGCTCGGTGCAGCCGCGGCCGCGGCCAGCATGATCCTGATCGGCAATCGCTGCTTCGACGGCTCGCCGGCGATCGCGCCCCAGGAGATCGACGGCAAGCCCAACTACAATATGGGGCCGGTCAAGTTCGCGACCGTCGCGGCGATGGTCTGGGGCATCGCCGGATTTGCCGTCGGGCTGATCATCGCATTGCAGCTCGCCTTCCCGGTGCTGAACTTCGACCTGCCCTGGACCAATTTCGGTCGCTTGCGGCCGCTGCACACCTCGGCGGTGATCTTCGCCTTCGGCGGCAACGTCCTGATCGGCACCTCGTTCTATGTCGTCCAGCGCACCTGCCGGGCCCGGCTCGCCGGCGATCTCTCGCCCTGGTTCGTCGTGCTCGGCTACAACCTCTTCATCGTCATCGCCGGCACCGGCTACCTGCTCGGGATCACCCAGGGCAAGGAATACGCCGAGCCGGAATGGTATGCCGATCTCTGGCTGACCCTGGTCTGGGTCGCCTATCTCCTGGTCTTCCTGTTCACGCTGAAGAAGCGCACCGAGCCGCACATCTATGTGGCGAACTGGTTCTATCTCGGCTTCATCGTGACCATCGCGGTCCTGCATATCGGCAACAATGTCGCGGTTCCGGTCTCGATCCTGTCGCCGAAATCCTACGGGCTGTGGTCGGGCGTGCAGGATGCGATGTTCCAGTGGTGGTACGGCCACAACGCGGTCGGCTTCTTCCTGACCGCCGGCTTTCTCGCGATCATGTATTATTTCGTGCCCAAGCGGGCCGAGCGGCCGATCTATAGCTACCGGCTCTCGATCATCCACTTCTGGGCCCTGATCTTCATCTACATCTGGGCCGGCCCGCACCATCTCCACTACACCGCGCTGCCCGACTGGGCGCAGACGCTCGGCATGACCTTCTCGATCATGCTGTGGATGCCCTCCTGGGGCGGCATGATCAACGGCATCATGACCCTGTCTGGCGCCTGGGACCGGCTGCGCACCGATCCCGTTCTGCGGATGATGGTGGTCTCGCTCGCCTTCTACGGCATGTCGACCTTCGAGGGACCGCTGATGTCGATCAAGGCGGTGAACGGGCTCTCGCACTACACCGACTGGACCATCGGCCACGTCCATTCCGGCGCGCTCGGCTGGGTCGCCTACATCTCCTTCGGCGCGATCTACTGCCTCGTGCCCTGGCTGTGGAACCGCAAGGGGCTTTACTCGCTCAAGCTGGTGAGCTGGCACTTCTGGGTCTCGACCCTCGGCATCGTTTTCTACATCACGGCGATGTGGGTCTCCGGGATCCTGCAGGGCCTGATGTGGCGGGCCTACACCTCGCTCGGCTTCCTCGAATACTCGTTCATCGAGACCGTCGCGGCCATGCACCCGTTCTACGTGATCCGGGCGCTGGGCGGCGCGCTCTTCCTGAGCGGCGCACTGATCATGGCCTTCAATCTCTGGATGACCGTGCGCTCGGAGGAAGCCTCCGAGATGCCGGAAGCCTTGGCGCTGCCGCCGCGCCAGCTCGCCACCGCCTGAGGAGTCGTCATGACGAGCATCGACCACAAGGCGCCGCGGCGTTCGCTCTGGGCCAAGCACAAAATCTTCGAGACGAATTCGATCATCCTGGTCATCGGCGTCCTGCTGGTGATCTCGATCGGCGGACTCGTCGAGATCGCGCCGCTCTTCTACCTCCGGAACACGATCGAGACGGTGCAGGGCGTGCGGCCCTATACGCCGCTCGAACTCGCCGGCCGAGGCATCTATGTGCGCGAGGGCTGCTACAACTGCCACAGCCAGATGATCCGGCCGCTGCGCGACGAGGTCGAGCGCTACGGGCATTATTCGCTCGCGGCCGAGAGCCTATACGATAAGCCGTTCCAATGGGGCTCGAAGCGGACCGGGCCGGACCTCGCCCGCGTCGGCGGCAAGTATTCAGACGAATGGCAGCGGGCGCATCTTGCCGAGCCGCGCGCGATCGTGCCGCAGTCGATCATGCCGGGCTATCCCTTCCTGGAGAAGACCGAGCTGAAGGTCGGGGACATCGCGGACGAATTGCGCGCCAATCGCGCCGGCGGCGTGCCCTATAGCGACGAGATGATCGCGCAGGCGCAGAACGACCTAAAGGCGCAGGCGACGCCCGACCATCCCGGCCAGGCCGATCTGGAGAAGCGCTATCCCAAGGCGCAGTCGCGCGATTTCGACGGCAATCCGCAGCGCATCACCGAAGCCGACGCCCTGATCGCCTATCTGCAGGCGCTCGGCACGATGGTCGACTTCAAGCTCTACGACGACAAAGCCAACATCCGCTGAGCCAACCCATGCAAACCACCTATCACTGGCTCGCCGGCTTCGCCCAATCCGCCGGGCTCCTCTACTTCGTCGCCGTCTTCCTCGGGGTCTGCGTCTACGCCTTCTGGCCGAAGAACCGCGCCCGTTTCGAAGAAGCCGCGCTCAACCCGCTGCGCGAGGACTGACCGATGGACCAGAAGCACGAGGATCCGCATGTAGATGCCGCCACAGGCATGCCGACGACCGGCCATGAATGGGACGGCATTCGCGAGCTCAACACGCCGCTGCCGCGCTGGTGGCTCGGCATCTTCTACGCCACCATCGTCTGGTCGATCGGCTACTGGATCGTCTATCCGGCCTGGCCGCTTTTGACCGACACGACCAAAGGCGTGATCGGCTACGCCAGCCGTATCGACATCGGCGCGGACATGGCCAGGCTCAAGGCGCAGCGCGCGGCGCAGGCCGCCGGCATGACGGACGCCACGCCGGCTCAGATCAAGGCCGATCCGACCCTGTTCCAGATCGCGATGGCGCAGGGCAAGGCTGCCTTCGGCGACAATTGCGCGGCGTGCCACGGCGTCGGCGGCGCCGGTGCCAAGGGCTATCCCAACCTCAACGACGACGACTGGCTCTGGGGCGGCTCGCTCTCGGCGATCCAGCAGACGATCCGCCATGGCATTCGCGTTGCCGGCGACAACGACACCCGTGTCAGCCAGATGCCCGCCTTCGGGCGCGACGGCGTGCTGAAGCGCGAGGGGATCCTTGCCGTCGCCAGCCATGTCCGCGAGCTTGCCGGCCTGCCGACCGAGCCGAAAGCGGACCTCAAGCTCGGGCGCAAGGTCTTCGCCGACAATTGCGCCGCCTGCCATGGCGCTACGGGCAAAGGCAATCAGGAGCTCGGTGCGCCCAACCTCACCGACGCGATCAGCCTCTACGGCATGGACATGGCCTCGCTGACCGAGACCATCGCCAACAGCCGAAACGGGGTGATGCCGGCCTGGGCCGGACGTCTCGACGAGACCACGATCAAGGCGCTGACCGTCTATGTCCACTCGCTGGGGGGAGGGCAGTAGCGTGAGCACCGCCGAGGCCGACCAGGACGACATCCCGCTCTTTGCGGCGTCGCCGAAGGTCTATCCGCAGAGCGTGGCGGGCCCGTTCCGGCGCGCGAAGTGGCTGATCCTCTTCCTGTGCCTGGGCATCTACTACCTGCTGCCCTTCCTGCGCTGGGATCGCGGCCCGTATCTCCCCAACCAGGCGGTGCTGGCCGACATCGCCAACAACCGCTTCTACTTCTTCTTCATCGAGATCTGGCCGCAGGAGGTCTACTATTTCACCGGCCTCCTGATCCTGGCCGCCTTCGTCCTCTTCCTGATGAACGCGGTCGCCGGACGGGTCTGGTGCGGCTATCTCTGCCCGCAGACGGTCTGGACGGACCTCTTCCTTTCGGTGGAGCGCTTTTTCGAGGGCGACCGGCGCGAGCGCATGCGCCGCGACGCCGAGCCCTGGGGCTTCGACACACTCTGGCGCAAGGGCGCCAAGCACGCGGTCTGGCTGGTCATCGCCTGGTGGACCGGCGGCGCCTGGGTGCTCTACTTCGCGGATGCGCCGACTTTGGTACGCGAGCTTGCGACCTTCACAGCGCCGCTCTCGGCCTATGTCTGGATCGCGATCCTGACCTTCACCACCTACACGCTCGCAGGGATCATGCGCGAGCAGGTCTGCAAGTACATGTGCCCCTGGCCGCGCATCCAGGCAGCGCTGACCGACGACGAAGCGCTCAACGTCACCTATCGCTACGACCGGGGCGAGCCGCGTGTCTCCGTCAAGCAGGCGGCAAGGCTCAGGGCGCAGGGCGCGCCTGCGGGCGACTGCGTCGACTGCTTCCAATGCGTCGCGGTCTGCCCGACCGGGATCGACATTCGCGACGGCGCCCAGGTCGACTGCATCCAGTGCGGCCTGTGCATCGACGCCTGCGACACCGTGATGACCAAGATCGGCCGGCCGACCCGGCTGATCGCCTATGATACCGACGGCAATGTCCAGCGCCGTCTAGCCAGGAAACCTGCGATCTACCGGCTGGTGCGCCTGCGCACACTCGCCTATGCGGCGCTGATCGCGATCGTCGGCGGCGCCATGCTCTGGCAGCTCGCGACCCGCAGCACCGCCGGCATCTCGGTGCTGCACGAGCGCACGCCGCTGTTCGTCACCCTGAGCGACGGGGCGATCCGCAACGCCTATGCGGTGCGCCTGCTCAACAAGCGTCCGGAGCATCGGCCCTTCGCCCTGACCGTCTCCGGCCTGCCCGGTATCAGGATCGAGGCGGTGGGAGCCCCGCCGAGTGCCGATCTTCGGCCAGTCGTCACCGTCGATCCCGATTCCTCGCGCGAGGTGCGCGTGCTCGTCACCGTCCCGGCCGGCGTGCCGCTCGCGGCCTCGCAGGTGATCACCATCACCGCTTCCGATCTCTTTGCCGGCGAGACGGTGCGAGCCGACGACCATTTCATGGCGCCCGAGACCCATCGATGAGCTGCTGCGGAGTTATCATCATGCACTATGAGAATCCGGCTCCGGCTGCACCGCGCCAACCTTTCCAGCTGACCGGCGGCATGGTCGCCGCCATGCTGATCCTGTTCTTCGGCGTTATCGTCTCGGTCAATGCGACCATCCTGACGATGGCGCTGCGGACCATGCCGGGCGTCGAGACCCGCAGCGCCTATGAGGCGAGCCAGCGCTTCAACGAAGAGATCGCCCGCCAGCACGAGCGCGATGCGCGCGGCTGGTCCGCCTCCACGACGCTGGCCCGGCAGGCCGACGGCGCGACGCTCACTGTCTCCCTCGCCGATCGCAATGGCGGGCCGCTCGCCGGCCTCGCCACCAGCGCTCGTCTGCGTCACCCCGCGACCTCAGCTCGCGACCATGACCTTTCGCTGAGCGAGAGCCGGCCGGGGCGCTACGAGGCCCGCTTCGAGACGATCGAGGCCGGCTCCTGGATCCTCGAGCTCCAGGTCAGGCGCGGCGAGGAGGTCGTCTTCGTCTCGCGCAGCCGCGTCACTCTGGAGCGCTGAGATGGCTGCGCAGGACCTCTCCGTCTTCGTGCGCCATCGGGACGATGGCATCGCCAGCATGGAGCTGGCGGTCGACGGGATACGCTGCGCCGGCTGCATGCAGGCGATCGAGGGCGGGCTCGCCCGCGAGCCCGCCATTTTGGGCGCCCGCGTCAACCTGGCGCTGAAGCGCGTCTCGGTCGAATGGCGCGAGGCGCTGCTGCGTCCGGAGGCGGTGGTCGAGAAGCTCGCCGCGCTCGGCTTCAAAGCCTATCCCTTCGCGCCGGAGCGCCAGGAGGCGGGCGCCGCGAGCGAGGAGCGCTATCTCCTGCGCGCGCTCGGCGTCGCCGGCTTCGCCTCGATGAACATCATGCTGCTCTCGGTCGCGGTCTGGTCCGGCAATGCGGGCGATATCGACCCGACGACGCGCGACTTCTTCCACTGGCTCTCCGCCCTGATCGCGCTGCCGACGGCGGCCTATGCCGGCCGGCCTTTCTTCGAGAGCGCGCTTCGGGCGCTGAAGGCCGGCGCGGTCAACATGGACGTGCCGATCACCATCGGCGTCGTCCTGGCGCTCGTGATGTCGGTCGCCGAGACCTGGAACCATGGCCGCCACGCCTATTTCGACGGCGTGGTGATGCTACTCTTCTTCCTTTTGATCGGGCGTTATCTCGACCAATTGATGCGGCGGCGCACCCGCGATCTCGCCGGAAATCTCGCCGCGCTCAAGGCCGAGACCGCGACGAGGCTCGCCGCCGACGGCAGCACCACGGTGATGCCGATCGCCGCGATCGCCCCGGGCGATCTCGTGCTGGTGCGGCCGGGCGAGCGGGTCTCCGTAGACGGCATCGTCGAGACCGGCTGGTCCGAACTCGACCAGAGCCTCGTCACCGGCGAGACCGCACCGGTCGCCATCGGGCAAGGCGAGCGCGTCCATGCCGGCACGCTGAACCTCACCGGCACTCTGACCGTGCGGGTTAAGGCGGCCGGGCAGGGCACTCTGCTCGACGAGATCGACCGGCTGATGGACCAGGCGGTCGGCAACCGCTCGCGCTATGTCCGCCTCTCCGACCGCGCCGCGCGGCTCTATGCCCCGATGGTGCACACGCTGGCGGCCTCGACCTTCCTCGGCTGGCTGGCCTTCGGCCTGTCCTGGCCGGAAGCGCTGATGATCGCCGTCACCGTGCTGATCATCACCTGCCCCTGTGCGCTCGGCCTGGCCATCCCCGCCGTGCAGGTCGTCGCGGCCTCCGCCCTGTTCAGGCGCAAGATCATGCTGAAGCAGGGCGATGCGCTGGAGCGTCTGGCCGAGGCCGACATTGCCGTCTTCGACAAGACCGGCACGCTGACCCTGCCCGAGCCGGAGATCCTCAATCCGGAGGCCCTGCCGGCCGAGCGGCGAGCCGAGATCGGCGCGCTCGCGGCGGCGAGCGGGCATCCGTTGGCGCAGGCACTCGCAAGGGCGCTCGGTGTTTCGCGTGCGGCGGAGGACGTGCACGAGGAGAAGGGGCAAGGTCTTTGCGTGGGGCAGGGCGGCAATGAGCGGCGTCTCGGCAGCGTCGCTTTCTGCGGCGCGCAGGCGCAGGCGGCCATGGTCGCGGCGCTGCATCCCGGCGCCTCGCTGATCGCCTATCGCCATGGCACCTTCCGCACCGTGCTGGCGCTCGGGCAGGCGCTGCGCCCGCAGGGGCGCGACACCATCGTAGCCCTGCGCAAGGCCGGGCTAGAGGTCGCGATCCTCTCCGGCGACCGCTTCGAGGCGGTGGCGCCGATCGCCGCCGAACTCGGCGTGACCGAACTGCATGCCGGCCTGCTGCCTGGCGACAAGCTCGCGCTGCTCGAACAAATGGCGGCCGATGGCCAGAAGGTGCTGATGGTCGGCGACGGGCTCAACGATGCGCCGGCCCTGGCGGGCGCCCATGTCTCGCTTTCGCCGGTCAGCGCCACGCATCTGGCGCAGGCGGCGGCCGACATCGTCTTCCTCGGCGAGAGCCTGGCGCCGGTCGCGGCGGCGCTGGGAATCGCCCGCAAGGCGCGCCGGCTGATGCTGCAGAACCTCTGGTTCGCCGTGCTCTACAATGCGGTCGCGGTGCCGGTCGCCATCGCCGGGCTGGCGACGCCTTTGGTCGCCGCCGTCGCCATGTCCGGCTCCTCGCTGGTGGTGACGCTCAATGCGTTGCGCGCCCGTGCAGCGGGGGCGGCGCAGTCATGAACATCATCGTGATTCTGTTCCCGCTGGCGCTCGGCCTTGGGCTTCTAGGCCTCGGTGCCTTCTTCTGGTGCATGCGCAGCGGCCAGTACGCCGATCTCGACGGCGCGGCCTGGCGGGTGCTGCAGGATGACGATGCGCAGGCCGGGCCGCGAGGTGGTGTCAGCGGCAGCGCCGGAAACGCTTCGGGCTGAAATCGAAGCCGCGCTGGCGGATGAAGGAGAGCGTGTCGCCATCGACACGGACGGTGAAGACGACCCGCATCGGCCGGCCTTCGCCATGACATTCCCCCGCGATTTCGTAGACGTCCCGCCGGCGCTCGGCGCACAGCGTTCGGCAACTCGCCTCGAATGTCGAGAAGTCAAGCTCCTTGGCGTCGAGGCCGATCACCGTGTCGTCGGCGCTGCAGCCCGGCGCGCCCCAGCGCCCGATCCATTCGGTCGCCTGCGCCGGTACTGCGATGATCGCAAATCCGGCGAAGGCGGCAATCCCTGCGATATGGTTCATGCTCGCGGCTCCTATCATGACCCATGGTCATGATAGGGCGGATGCCGCCGCCGCGACATAGACCCCGCCCTGGTGCGGTTGGGTCAGACGGGGGAGCGCCCCGGCCCTTATGGCCGGGGCGATGTCGTCAGTAATAGACGGTCCGGCAAACGCGCACGCGACGGCCGTAGCGGTTGCGTCGGACCGAGCAGACCGTCCGGCGACGGCGCGGACGGCGCCAGTACTGGCTGAACTCGGCGGGAGCCGCGTCGAGCCGGGCCGCGTTCTCCGGTGCAAGCGAGGCGGCGGCGACCGGCGCGCTCGCCAAGCTCACACCCGCGGCGCTCGCGGCGAGTCCACCACACAGCGTGGCGATGAATGAACGTCGGTTCATGATTTCTCTCCTTGGTGTCGCCCTTCGTAGAGCTGACCACAGGAAACATGAACGAATTGTGAAGCTATGGCTCGCTCGCTATAGCAGGCGACTGCGCTGTATTCGGTGATGAAGATCGAGATCATCGATACTGGCAGGCGCCTGGGTCGATCTGCCATTTCGAGAGATCTTATGAATTCTGTTCTTGAATCTCTTCTCCACTTACATTGAGGAATGTGCCGCGCCCTTTGCGGGCGCGGCCACCCTTTTGCGCCCGGCGTGGCGATCACGCCGGGCGGCCGGTTTCCTCGGCGTCAGGCGACGTCGAAACGGTCGAGGTTCATCACCTTGGTCCAGGCGGCGACGAAGTCCTTGACGAACTTCTCCTTGGCGTCGGCGCTGGCATAGACCTCGGCGAGGGCGCGCAGGATCGAGTTCGAGCCGAAGACGAGATCGGCGCGGGTGCCGGTCCATTTGACGGCGCCGGTCTTGCGATCGGTGCCCTCGAACACGTCCTTGGCCTCGGAGGTCGCCTGCCACTGCGTGCCCATGTCGAGCAGGTTGACGAAGAAGTCGTTCGTCAGCACGCCCGGCCGCTCGGTCAGGATGCCGTGCTTGGAACCGTCGGCGTTGATGTCGATGGCGCGCAGGCCGCCGATCAGCACGGTCAGCTCGGGGGCGGTCAGCGTCAGCAGTTGGGCCCGGTCGATCAGCGCCGCCTCGGCCGGTACCCTGACGCCCGGCTTCCGGTAGTTGCGGAAGCCGTCCAGCGCCGGCTCCATCACCGCGAAGGAGTGGACGTCGGTCTGCTCCTGCCTGGCGTCGGTGCGGCCCGGGGTGAACGGCACGCTCACGTCATGGCCGGCGGCCTTGGCCGCCTGCTCGACGCCGACATTGCCGGCCAGCACGATCAGGTCCGCCAGCGAGACCTTCTGGTCGCCGTCAGCTTCCTTGTTGAACTGGCGGCGGATGCCGTCGAGAACATCGATCACCCTGGCGAGCTGGGCCGGGCGGTTGACCTCCCAGTCCTTCTGGGGGGCGAGGCGGACGCGCGCACCATTGGCGCCGCCGCGCTTGTCGCCGCCACGGAAGGTCGCGGCCGAGGCCCAGGCGGTGCCGACCAGCTCGGAGACGGTCAGGCCGGAGGCCTTGATCTTGTCCTTGAGCGCGGTGACGTCGGCCTCGCTGACAAGCGGGTGGTCGGCCGCCGGCACCACGTCCTGCCAGATCAGCTCTTCCTTCGGCACTTCCGGGCCGAGATAGCGCGAGCGCGGGCCGAGATCGCGATGGGTCAGCTTGAACCAGGCGCGGGCGAAGGCCTCGGCGAAGGCCTGCGGGTTTTCGAGGAAGCGACGGGAAATCTTCTCGTAGGCCGGGTCGACCCGCAGCGAGATGTCGGTCGTCAGCATGGTCGGCTTGCGCTTCTTCGAGCGGTCATGCGCGTCCGGAATGATCGCCTCGGCGTTCTTGGCGACCCATTGATGCGCGCCGGCCGGCGACTTCTCCAGCTCCCATTCGAAGCCGAAGAGGTTCTCGAAGAAGAAGTTGCTCCACTGTGCCGGCGTCTGGGTCCAGGTGACCTCGAGACCGCTGGTGATGGTGTCGCCGCCCTTGCCGGAGCCGAAGCCGCTATGCCAGCCGAGGCCCTGCGCTTCGAGGCCGTCGGCCTCGGGATCGACGCCGACATTGTCGGTGGGGCCGGCGCCATGGGTCTTGCCGAAGGTGTGGCCGCCGGCGATCAGCGCGACGGTCTCCTCGTCGTCCATCGCCATGCGGGCGAAGGTGTCGCGGATGTCCCTGGCGGCGAGCAGCGGGTCGGGATTGCCGTCGGGCCCTTCGGGATTGACGTAGATCAGGCCCATCTGTGTCGCGGCGAGCGGGCTTTCCAGATTGCGCGAATGCACCTTGCCGTCGGCGTCGTCATCGGCGACGAGGACGGCCTCGCCGGCAGGCTTCTCGACGCCTTCCGAACCATGGGCGTAGCGCAGGTCGCCGCCGAGCCAGGTGGTCTCGCGGCCCCAGTAGACATCCTGATCCGGCTCCCAGGTGTCGGCGCGGCCGGCAGCGAAGCCGAAGGTGCGGAAGCCCATCGTCTCCAGCGCGACATTGCCGGTCAGGATCATCAGGTCGGCCCAGGAGATTGCCTGGCCGTATTTCTGCTTGATCGGCCAGAGCAGGCGGCGCGCCTTGTCGAGGCTGACATTGTCCGGCCAGCTGTTGAGCGGCGCGAAGCGCTGCTGGCCGCGACCACCGCCGCCACGCCCGTCGGCGAGGCGATAGGTTCCGGCGCTATGCCAGGCCATGCGGATGAACAGCGGGCCGTAATGGCCGAAGTCGGCGGGCCACCAATCCTGCGAGTCGGTCATCAGCTTGCGCAGGTCGTTCTTCAGCGCGGCGTAGTCGAGCTTGGCGAAAGCTTCGCGATAGTCGAAGGCCTGGCCGAGCGGATCCGACTTGGCCGAATGCTGGCTCAGCAGCTCGACGGGCAGCCGGTTCGGCCACCAGTCGCGGTTCTGCCGGGCGCCCCCGCCATGGGCGACGGGGCATTTTCCCGTGCTGTCCTCAGTCTTCGCGTTCATGTCTCTCTCCGAAGCTCGGCTGGGTTCCGGGGTGGGTCTTAGCAGGGCCATTTCATTATTTTAATTCCGATTTTCTGATCGCGACGATAAGCTGGGGTTATGACAAATCTGACCTTCAAGCAGCTGCGCTATTTCGAGGCGCTGGCGCGGCACGGCCATTTCGGCCGCGCGGCCGAGGCCTGCGCGATCTCGCAGCCGGCCTTGTCACAGCAGATCAAGGCGTTGGAGGAGGAGCTGGGCGGCGGGCTGTTCGAACGCGACAGGCGCCAGGTCCGGCTGACGCGCTTCGGCGAGGAGATCGCGGCGCGGGCCAGGGACGTCCTGCGCTCGCTCGACGAGCTCGAAGGTTACGCGCATACCTCGCGAGATGGGCAAGTCACGCGCCTGCGCATCGGCGTGATCCCGACGGTTGCGCCCTATCTACTGCCCGGCCTGATCAGCGATCTCACCCGCCTGCATGGCGAGCTCGACCTCAATGTGCGCGAGACTCTGACGCCGAAGCTGGTGCAGGAGCTGAGCGAGGGGCGGCTCGACATGGCGATCGTCGCCCTGCCGGTGTCCGAGCCGTCGCTGACCGAGGTCGCGCTGTTCACCGAGCGCTTCGTCCTGGTGCGGCCGCGTTCGGACGAAGGCAAGCCGGCCCCGGACCGCGAGGCGCTGCGCGAGATGCGGCTGCTGCTGCTGGAGGAGGGGCATTGCTTCCGCGACCAGGCGCTGTCGTTCTGCAGCACCAAGCCGCGGACCGTGCAGTCGCGCGACCTGCTCGACGCCAGCTCCCTCTCGACGCTGGTGCAGATGGTCGATGCCGGGCTCGGCGTCACGCTGATCCCGGAAATGGCGGTGGCGGTCGAAACGCGCTCGGCCTGCGTCGCGATCACGCATTTCAGGGCGCCGGAGCCGTCCAGGACGATCGGCATGGTCTGGCGCAAGACAAGCCCGCTGGCGAAGCAACTCCTGGAGATCGCGGAAGTGGTGCGGCAATCGGCCGGCGCGCTGCGGCAAGCCGATGGGACACGCGCCACAGAGGCTGGCTGACGCCGGCCTCGATCGTGGGGATGCCTGTTTTACCGTGGAGTCAGCGGTGATACAGCGCCGGCCGAGCGATGTCCGAACGCTCATGCGCGCCTGGCGCAAAGATCGAAACGGCCTTCGGATGAACTTTGAAACGCGCTGGCGTGGCGGTGACGATTTCGCCATCGGTGTTCACCGGCATCGGTTTCCTCGTCTCGATATCGAACTCGACGCATTTCGCCGTGCGGACCTCGCGCCATGCACCGTGAGTTCCCGACCGGAACGAGCGCAGCATCAGCGCCAGTTTCCAGAGATTCGTCATCTCCAGGCTGTAGAGATCGAGATGCCCGTCATCGATCTCGGCATTCTCCTCGACCACGTTGCCGCCGCCATAGTGCCGGCCGTTGCCCACGGCGATCTGGTAGGTCTCGACGTCGGTCGTCTGCCCCTTCTCCGTGATCTTGGCCTTGAAACGCGATGCGCCTGTCATGACCTTCATGGCGGCCACGGCGTAGCCCAGTCTCCCGAACCGCTTCTTCAGCACCGGGTCGAGGCTTTGCGCCAGCTCGCTGCTCAACCCGATGCTGGCGACGTTGAAGAAGGCGTAGCCGTTGACCGTACCGACGTCGACCGGGCGTATCTCGCCGCGAGCGATGATGTCTGCCGCGCCGACGAGATCCATCGGTATGTCGAGCGTGCGCGCCAGGTCATTTGCCGTTCCCATCGGGATGATGCCGAGCGGCAGGCCGCTTTCCATCGCTGCGAGCGCAGCCGACGACACCGAGCCGTCGCCGCCGCAGACGATGACGAGATCCGCCCTGTGGCGCAGGCGCACGATGTCGCGCGCGATTTCCGGTAGGGCTTCGAAGGTTTCGACGGTGACGTCGAGCCCGCCATCCTTCAGGCGATCGAGAAGGGGGTCGATCGACTCCTGGCCGCGGCGCGCCTTTGGATTGCGCAGCAGCAAGGCTCTTTTCGGTCGGCGCGTGAGATTGTCTGATATCGGGGACATCCCGACGCAGTTGGGGACGGCAACCTCGATGTCAACCGGGCAGAGTGTCGAGCTGGTGCACTCGTCGAACGAACCTGATCGGCGGCGACCACGTCCCGACCAGAAAACCTCGGGGGGCAAGATGGTAGCGGGAGAGGGACTCGAACCCCCGACACGCGGATTATGATTCCGCTGCTCTAACCAGCTGAGCTACCCCGCCCCGATGGCGACGCGCCGTGAACGGCGGTCAATCGCGACGGCGCGGATATAGGGGGCGGGGGGCGCCGGCGTCAAGCCTTGATGACGTGGCTCAGCTCAGCTTCCTCAGCCGGACCACCTTGAAATAGCCCTGGCCGACATGGACGGTCTCGTAGCGGCCGGTTCGCGCGGCCCAGTCGGTCAGGCGCGAGACCTTGAAATCGCTGCTCCAGCCGATCGCCCTGGCCAATGGCGCGACCGCCTTCCAGAACGGGGCGGCGAAGCCGCCATCATCGACGAGGCGGCTGGAGATGACGATCTCGCCGCCCGGGCGCAGCACCCGGTCCATCTCGCCGAGGGCCTGCTCGGGATCGGGGACGAGGGTGATGACGAACTGCGCGGTGACCGCGTCGAAGGAGTTGTCGGCGAAGCCGAGCCGGCAGGCGTCCATCACCATCAGGCCGCGGACATGAGCGAGATTCTGGCTCAGCACCTTGGCTCGCGCCACGCGCAGCATGTCCAGCGAGAGGTCGGCGCCGACAACCTGCCTGTCGGGCTCGAAATAGGGCAGGGTCAGGCCCGTGCCGACGCCGATCTCGAGGATGTCGCGGCCGCTGGCGCAGGCCGCCGCCACCGCCTCGCGCTGGGCGCGGGCAAGCAGGCCCTGATAGATCCGGTCGTAGAATTTCGCCCAGACCGCGTAGACGCGCCTTTGCGCGTCGAGACCGTTCGTCGTCGTCATGAGATGGCGTAGGCGGGCTCGGGCTGCGGCGCCGGGCGGGGCGCCCGGTTGGCCATGATGACGCCGCCGCCGAGCACGCGGGCTCCGCTGCCGGCATGGTCGTAGATCACGCAGGCCTGGCCCGGCGAGACGCCCTCCTCGCCCTGCGCCAGGAGGACATGCACGCCCTTGTCGTCGGCAAGCAGGCGGGCCTCGCGCGGCGCGCGGGTCGAGCGGACGCGGACCGCGACCTCGATGCCCTCGGGCGGCAGGTCGGCGAGCGCGATGTCGCCGATCCAGTTGAGGTCGCGCAGGTCGACGCGGCTGACGCTGAGCGCCTCGCGCGGGCCGACGATGACGCGGGCGTTCTCGGCGTCGAGCGCGACGACATAGAGCGGTTCGGCGCTGCTGATGCCGAGGCCCTTGCGCTGGCCGACGGTGTAGCGCAGCACGCCCTCGTGCTCGCCGAGCACGCGGCCGTCGAGGTGGACGATGGCGCCGGGACGGGCGGCGCCCGGCTTCAAGCGCTCGATCACCTCGGCATAGCGGCCGTTCGGAACGAAGCAGATGTCCTGGCTGTCGGGCTTGTCGGCGATGGCGAGGCCGAACTCGGCGGCGAGCGCCCGGGTCTGGACCTTGTCGAGGCCGCCGAGCGGGAAGCGCAACAGGTCGAGCTGCTCCTGCGTCGTGGCATAGAGGAAATAGCTCTGGTCCCGGCTCTCGTCGGCGGCACGGAAGAGGCCGCGATGGCCGGTGCCGAGATCGCGGCTGGCGACATAATGGCCGGTGGCAAGCGCATCGGCCCCGAGCTCGCGGGCGAGGCCGAGCAGGTCGCGGAACTTCACGGTGCGATTGCACTCGACGCAGGGGATCGGCGTCTCGCCGGCGAGATAGCTCTCGGCGAAGCGCTCGATCACCGCGTCGCGGAAGCGGCTCTCATAGTCGAGCACGTAATGCGGGATGCCGATCGCCTCGGCGACGCGGCGGGCGTCGTGGATATCCTGGCCGGCGCAGCAGGCGCCGGCGCGGTGCACGGCTTCGCCATGGTCGTAGAGCTGCAGGGTGACGCCGACGACGTCATAGCCCTGGCGCTTCAGCAGCGCGGCCACCACCGAGGAGTCGACGCCGCCCGACATGGCCGCGACGACGCGTGTGGCCGCAGGCGGCTTGGCGATGTCGAGCGAGTTGAGCGAAACGGTCATCAGGGGTCCAGGCGGGTTCGGGCGCGAAGCGTCCGAGGATTTGGGCGCTCTATAGCGGTTTTGATAGATGCGGGCCAGCATCCGGCCGGCAATTCCTGCCGAGTGGCGTCGTCCGATGACGTCATTCCTGCCGGGTCCGGGATCGAGCCGAATCACTCAAGATATTGAATTATAAAGATTTTCTGGTTGGCTCGCCTCTTGCTGGGAGAGCGGCGGCCACATCGTCACGGTTCCGTTCCGGAGAGTACCCATGTCAGCTGCGCCGGTCTCGCGTTCCTCTGCGCTGCCTGAGATCACGTTTCCGAGCCGCCGCGGCCCCGAACGGGACGCCTCGGAACAGGCTTTCACCTTGCCGCCCCAGCCGGCGGATCGGCCGCGCCCGCGCCTGGATGACGACCGGTCCCGCGGGCGTCTCGATGATGACCGCAATGCCCGCGATGACGCCGGCTTGCGCGATCAGGCGAAGCCGGACGACGGCGCCCGCAAGACGAGCGCGGCCGATGCCAGATCGTCGACCCGCGCCGACGATACCGGCAAGGACAGGAAGACCGCGGACGCCAGCGAGACATCCGACACGACGAAGGCGGAGGTCGGCGCGGACGCGACGAAGGACACCTCGGCGAGCCAGACCAGGACGAGCGAGACGGCTGCCGACGACAAGCCTGTCGGGGGCAAGACGATCGAGGAGCGCAAGGCCGCGTTGGCCGCTGCCCTCGATGGAGCGCCGGTGATCGGCAAGGGCAGCCCGGACGAGCAGGCCGCCGCTGGCGCGGTGATGCAGCCCGTGCCGCCGACACCGATCGCCGCGGAATTCCTCGCCCTCGCGGCCGCCGCGCTCCAGGGCGGCGAGCCGGCGAAGCCGGAAGGCACGACCACCGAGGACGGCAAGGCCGTGACGGCGACCGGGGCTACGGCGCAGGCGACCGGCGAGGCTATCGCCGTGCCGGTCCCGCCAGCGCTGCCGGCGAAGGCAGACGGCCAGGCGAGCGCGGGCGGCGAGGCCGCCGCTGCCGACATCAAGGCAGGGCTGCAGCCGCAGCTTCCGGCTGCCGGCACCGAATCCAAGACGGACGGCAAATCGGGCGAAGCCAAGTCCGGCGGCGCGGACCAAAGTGCTGCGAAGACGGCTGAGACCAAGCCCGGCGAGGCGCAGGCCACCGCCAAGGACGATAGCGAGGCCGGCAAGGTCGCTGCGAGCGCCGCTGGCAGCGATGCGAAGGCTACGGGCGATACCAAGGCCGCCGATGCCGCCACTGCGCCCGCAGCCACCGCCCAGACGACGCAGGCCGCGTCGACGGAAGCCACCAGCGGCGTGCAGCAGGCAAGCGCGCCCCTGAGCCCGCAGGCCATTCTCGCGGCCGGCCCGCAGAGCCTGACCGCGCCGCAAGCGCCGTTGACGGAGCTCGACGCCGCCGCCCAGGCGACGGCCCGTGCCCAGGCCGAAGCAGCCCACAAGGCTGTTTCCGCAGATGCCGGGCGGCCGACGCCGCTGCATGTCGTGCCGATCGAGATCGGCGCGAAGGCACTCGCCGGCAACAGGCGCTTCGACATCAGGCTCGATCCGGCCGAGCTCGGGCGCATCGACGTCAGCCTGGAAATCTCCGACAAGGGCGACGTCAGCGCCAAGCTGACCGTCGACCGGGTCGAGACACTCCACATGCTGCAGCGCGACGCACGCACGCTCGAGCGCGCCTTCGAGCAGGCTGGACTGAAGCCCTCCGAGGGCGGAATCGATCTCAGCCTGCGCGATCCGGGCGGCCAGCAGGCCGGTGGACGCCAGCAGCAGGGCGACGAGGCGCCGCGCGGCCGCCGCACCTGGGTTCAGGCCAGCGAAGACAGCGCACTCGTCACCGATGTCGCAACCCTGCCGCGAACCGGCGGCCGCCTCGGCGGCGTCGACCTCAGCATCTGAAGGAGGGACGTGTCATGGCCGTCTCCAATACCAGCAAGCTCACCGCCCAGCAGATCGCGGCGGCACAGAACAACACCGCGAGCGGCAACGGCACCTCGATCGCCAATAACTTCGACCAGTTCCTGACGCTGCTGACGACACAGCTCAGGAACCAGAACCCGCTCGATCCGCTCGACACCAACCAGTTCACCCAGCAACTGGTCCAGTTCGCCGGCGTCGAGCAGCAGCTCAAGCAGAACGAGACGCTGACCGCCCTGCTCGGCGTCAGCAAGGCGACGACGGGCGCGAGTGCGATCGGGTTCGTCGGCCAGACCGTCACGGCCGATGGCGCCGCGACGCCGCTCAAAGAAGGCAAGGCCGAGTGGACGCTCAATGCCTCCAAGGGCGGCACCGGCACGATCACCATCAAGGATTCGAGCGGCAAGGTGGTCTATACCGGCACAAAGACGCTGACGGCGGGCGACCAGACCTATAGCTGGGACGGCAAGACCTCGACGGGGTCCACTGCGCCCGACGGCGAATATACCATCACTGTCGACGGCACCGACGTCTCGGGCGCGGCGATCACGGTCAAGACCGAGATCACCGGCAAGGTCGACGGCATCGACTTCTCGACCACCGTGCCGACGCTGCTGATCGGCGCGATCAAGGTCCCGCTCGACAGGGTCAAATCGGTGAAGAGCACGTCCTGACAAACCCGTCATGAGCCATGCCGAAAGCCTGCGTGATTGCTTTAGGCAAAATTTAAGCCCGTCGGGGCTAGGCTCTCTGGCAGTAGGTCTGTTGAGTTGTGTGAGAGTACAATGACCGAGCCGCTGCGACCGCGCGTCAAATATGTGATCGGGCCCGATGGCAGCCCGTTGACGATCGCCGATCTGCCGCCGATGAACACGCGCCGCTGGGTGATCCGGCGCAAGGCCGAAGTCGTCGCTGCCGTGCGCGGCGGCCTGCTCAGCCTGGAGGAAGCCTGCCAGCGCTATACGCTGACGGTCGACGAATTCCTGAGCTGGCAGATGTCGATCGACCAGCATGGCCTCGCTGGCCTGCGCACCACCCGCATCCAGCACTACCGCCAGTAATTTCTTCTGGCGACCGCAGACATTCGAGAGGCGCCGGCCGAGAGGCCGGCGCTTTTCGCGTTCTGCTATGTGGCATTTCAGCCGAACTCCGCCGTTTCCTAACCGCCGTTAACCGGGCGCTAACCATGCACCGGGAAAAACTTGCCTAGTGGTGCGTCTGTGCGTTGGTCTCGCAGGCACCGGGCGACGGAAGAACGGCGTGAACGGGCTAGTCGAACAGTTCCGGAGATTCGGCGCGGCGCGGCTGGCGGCTATGCTGGCGGTGACTCTGGCGCTGATCGGCTTCTTCGCCTTCGTCATGGTGCGCATGTCGCAGCCGGCGATGGGCGTGCTCTTCGCCGACCTGTCGAGCCAAGACGTCAGCGCCATCACCAAGGATCTCGATACGCGCGGGGTCAAATACGAGTTGCGCGGCGATGGGCAGACCATTCTTGCACCGCGCGCCGACGTGCCGAAGCTCAGGCTCGAGCTCGCCGGCAAAGGCATCCCGTCCGGCGGCGGCGTCGGCTACGAGATCTTCGACAAGGGCGACGCCTTCTCCTCGACCAGCTTCGTCCAGAACATCAACCATCTGCGGGCGCTCGAGGGCGAGCTCTCGCGCACCATCCGCTCGATCAGCCGCGTCCAGGCGGCGCGCGTCCATCTCGTCATCCCCGAGCGGCGCCTGTTCGAGCGCGACCGCGAGCCGCCGCGCGCCTCGATCGCGCTCAAGCTCGCCGGCGACCTCGACAATGCCCAGGTCAGGGCGATCCGCCATCTCGTCTCCTCGGCCGTCGATGGCCTGAAGCCGGAGCGGGTCTCGATCGTCGACGAGCGCGGCCGGCTCCTCGCCGACGGCGCCCAGGGCGAGCAGGGCATGGTCGGCGTGGCGCTGGACGAGCGCCAGAATGCGATCGAGCGGCGGATCAAGTCGCAGGTCGACGACATCGTCGCCAGCATCGTCGGCCCGGGCCGCGCCCGCGTGCAGGTCTCGGCCATGCTCGATTCGAACCGGATCGAGAGCCGCTCCGAGACCTTCGATCCCGAAAGCAAGGTCATCCGCTCCAGCCAGAACCGCAACGAGGCCTCTGCCTCGAACGAGCAGCGCGAGGGCGTCACCGTCGGCAACGAATTGCCGGGCGCGCAGCAGAACCAGGGCCAGCAGCAGGGCGCGCAGCGCGACACCAGCTCGAAGAACGAGGAAGTCGTCAACTACGAGATCTCGCGCACGACAAGGACCGAGGTGCAGGAGGGCGGGCGCATCCGCAAGCTCTCCGTCGCCGTGCTGGTCGACGGGCTCTACAGCAGGCAGGGCAATGATGTCGCCTACCAGCCGCGGCCGCCCGAGGAGCTGGAACGCATCTCGCAGCTCGTGCGCACCGCGGTCGGCTTCGACCGCCAGCGCGGCGACCAGGTCGAGGTCGTCAACCTGCGCTTCGCCGAGGCGCCGCAGGCGCCGACGGACCTCGTCGAGCAGACGCTGATGCAGCAGCTCGCGTCGTTCACCCGGGAGGACGTCGTCCGCTTCGCCGAAATGGGCGTGATCGCGCTGCTGATCCTGATGGTGCTGATGGTGGTGGTGCGCCCGCTGCTCAAGCAGGTGCTGGCGCCCGATCGCGAGCTCCGGGCGATTCCGAGCTTCATGCGCAACGGCATGGTCGTCGTCGATCAGGGCACGGGCGATCCGTCGGCGTTCCCGTCCGTCTCAGGCGGCGCGGCGACGGGTTCCGGCGGAGAGGGTGGCATCGACGTCGAGGCGCCGTCAGAGCGCATGCTCGCGATCGCGCAGATCAAGGGCCAGCTCAAGGCCCAGTCGGTCGAGAAGATCGGCGCCATGGTCGCGCAGAATCCGGCGGATTCCGTCGCGGTGCTGCGCAGCTGGATCCACGAGAAAGCACCAGCGTGACGGGAGCCTGAACCATGGCCGCGACACGCGCCATCGCAACCCGCAGCGGAAACAGCGACTCCGACAGCGAGATGACGAACTATTCCGACGGCCCGATGATGCTCGACAGCATGACCGGGCCACAGCGCGCCGCAGTCATTCTGCTCATCCTCGGTGAAGACCATGGCCGGGTGATCTGGCAGGAATTCGACGACGAAGAGATCCGGATCATCACCCGCGCCATGGCCGAGCTCGGTACGGTCGATGCCGACCAGGTCGAGAAGCTGATGCTCGACTTCGTCGGCCGGCTGTCCAGCGCGGGGGCGATCACCGGCTCCTTCGATCGCACGATCTCGCTGCTGGAGAAGATCCTGCCGACCGACCAGGTCGCTCTGATCATGGAGGAGATCCGTGGTCCTGCCGGCCGCAACATGTGGCAGAAGCTCGGCAATATCGACGCCGTCGTGCTCGCGAACTTCCTCAAGAACGAATATCCGCAGACGATCGCCGTGATCCTCTCGCGCATCCGGCCCGATCATTCGGCCAATGTGCTGCGCAATCTGCCGAACGAATTGTCGATCGAGGTGGTCGGCCGGATGCTGCGCATGGAAGCGGTGCAGAAGGAGGCGCTCGACCATATCGAGAACACGCTGCGCACCGAATTCGTCTCGACGCTGACGCAGACGCGCCGGCGCGATCCGCACGAGATGATGGCCGAGATCTTCAACGGCTTCGATCGCCAGACCGAAATGCGCTTCCTCGCCGCGCTCGACGCCACCAACCAGGAATCGGCCGAGCGCATCCGCGCGCTGATGTTCACCTTCGAGGACCTCGGCAAGCTCGATTCCGCCGGCCTGCAGACCATGATGCGCCAGGTCGACAAGGACACGCTGGCCCGCGCCCTCAAGGGTGCGAACGAGGAGATGCGGGCCTTCTTCCTCGGGGCGATGTCGCAGCGCGCCGCCAAGGTCCTGCAGGACGACATGCAGGGCCTCGGGCCGTTGCGCCTCAAGGAGGTCGACGAAGCGCAGATGAAGATGGTGACCCTGGCCAAGGACCTCGCCGAAAAGGGCGAGATCATCATCTCCAAGGGCAACGCCGAAGACGAGCTGGTCTACTGACATGGCAGCAGCCAAGAAATTCATGTTCGCCACCGACTTTCGCGGCAATGGCAGCAAGGCGGTCGACGAAGCCGCGCTCGAGGCCGCCCGGGCGGACGGCTTCCATAGCGGGCTCGACCATGCGCGGCGCGAGGCCGACCAGCAATTGGGCGCGCTGCTCTCGCAACTGGTACGCCAGAGCGAGCGACTGCTGGCACACCAGGATGAGCAGCTGGCGCAGATCGAGGCGCAGGCTGCGCAGCTTGCGATCAAGACCGCGCGCAGCCTTGCCGGTGCGGCTCTTGCCGACAAGCCGCTGGCGCAATTGCTCGATGCGGCGCGCGAATGCCTCGCCCATGCCCGGCACGCGCCGCATTTGGCGATCCGAGTGCATGAGAGCCTGGTCGAGACCGTCGAGGCCAAGCTGTCGGCGCTGGCGCGCGAGACCGGATTCGCCGGCCGGATCGTCGTGCTGGGCGAACCCGACATCGCCCTCGGCGATGGCCGGCTGGAATGGGCCGATGGCGGCATCGCGATCGAAAGCGCAACGCTCAACGAGGCGGTCGACAAGGCCGTCAGGGCCGTCTTCGGCCCGGCAGCAGGGTAAGAGACAATGGCAAACGAAAACGACCTCAACCTGCCGCCGCTCAACCCGGCCGACCTGTCCTTCGATCACGATGCCGGAGGTGACTCGGTCGCGCGCTCCGGGCCGGTGCCGGTCAAGACGGCGGAGGATCTCGAGCAGGTCTTCGACGTGCCGGTCACCGTCTCGGCGGTGCTCGGCTCCTCGCGGATCGCAGTCGGCGACCTCCTGCGCGTCACGCCCGGCACGGTGCTGGAGCTCGACCGGCGCGTCGGCGAGGCGATCGACATCTTCGTCAATGAGCGCCTGGTGGCGCGCGGCGAGGTCGTGGTGGTCGAGGAGCGTCTCGGCGTGACCATGACGGAAATCATCAAGACCGACCGGTGACGAACCGGCCGGAACGACTGTATTCTTCAAGGAAGGCCTGAGCCATGCGCCTCATCATCGTCGGCAGCCTCAAGGGCCAGCTCATCACCGCCGCCAAGATCGCGGTGTCGCAGGGCGCCGCCGTCACCCATGCCGAGAGCGTCGAGCAGGCGCTGGCGGTGCTGCGCACCAAGGGCGGCGACCTCTTGATGGTCGATGTCGAGCAGCCGATCGCCAAACTCGTCGCGGCGCTCGAGGCCGAGCGCATCCGCACCCCGCTCGTCGCCTGCGGCACCTCGACAGATGCCCGCGCCGCCGTCGCCGCGATCCAGGCCGGGGCGCGCGAATACGTGCCGCTGCCGCCCGATCCCGAACTGATCGCCGCCGTGCTCGCCGCCGTCGCCGGCGACAAGGCCAGCCTGATCTGGCGCGATCCGGCGATGGAGCGCGTCGTCCAGCTCGCCAACCAGATCGCGCGCTCGGATGCGCCAGTTCTGGTCACGGGCGAGAGCGGCACCGGCAAGGAAATGATCGCGCAGCATTTGCACCAGAAGTCGCTGCGCAAGGACAAGCCCTTCGTCGCGGTGAACTGCGCCGCGATCCCCGACAATCTGCTCGAATCCGAACTGTTCGGCCATGAGAAGGGTGCCTTCACCGGCGCGATCGCCCGGCGGATCGGCAAGTTCGAGGAGGCCAATGGCGGCACGCTCCTGCTCGACGAAATCTCGGAGATGGATGTGCGCCTGCAGGCCAAGCTGCTGCGCGCGCTGCAGGAGCGGATGATCGATCGGGTCGGTGGCACCCAGCCGGTCAAGGTGGACCTGCGCATCATCGCGACCTCGAACCGCAATCTCGGCGATGCGGTGCGCGAGGGCTCCTTCCGCGAGGACCTGTTCTACCGGCTCAACGTCGTGCATCTGCGCCTGCCGGCGCTGCGCGAGCGGCCGGGCGACATCCTGGCGCTGGCCGACCATTTCGCCAAGAAATACGCCGAGCTGAACGGCATGCCGCTGCGGCCTATCGCAGCCGAGGCGCGCAAGCTCCTGCTCGGCAACAGCTGGCGCGGCAATGTCCGCGAACTGGAGAACACCGTGCATCGTGCCGTGCTGCTGGCGCAGGGCGTCGAGATCGGCACCGAGGCGATGCTGACGCCGGAAGGCGAGACGCTCGGCCCGGCCAGCGGACGCGACGTGGCCTCTCGGGCGGCGCAGACGGCCGAGGCGGTGACGCGCGGCCTGGTCGGGCGCACCGTCGCCGATGTCGAGCGCGACCTGATCCTCGACACGCTCGACCATTGCCTGGGCAACCGGACGCATGCCGCCAAGATCCTCGGCATCTCGATCCGGACGCTGCGCAACAAGCTGAGCGAGTATGTCTCTGCGGGCGTTCCCGTCGCCGAACCGGGCCAGGCACGGACGACATCGCTCTGACAAGCCCTGAAATGCAGATGGGCCGGAGCGAGAACTCCGGCCCATCCACGGTCACTCAATAATAGTAGCGGCGACGATAATAGTAGCGCCGCGGACGATAATAGTAGCGCGGGCGGTAGTAGTAGCGCCGGACATAGCGCGGGCGGCGATAATAATAGTACTGGCTGAAGTCGGCGTCGGTCTTGTCGAGGCCTTCCTTCAGCTCTTCAGACAGCTCCTCAGGCTTCCTGGTCGGGAGCGGGGCGATCTTGGGCTGTGCGGCTTCCGAAGCGGCGATGCCGCCGACGCTGGCTACGGCGAGACCGCCGAAGAGCGCCATCACAAATGAACGTCGATCCATGTCATGCCTCCAGTTGGTTCGATCCGGGCGCCGCGTTCCCACGAGGCCACTCTATTCCCCTTTCTGACCGAGCGTCACGCTGGTGTTGCGACGATGGTTCACAAAGGGCCGACGGCGCGGGAGACCGGCCGTTAGCTTGTTGTGACGGTCTGAGGCGCAATCGCGCCGCCGATGTCCGCCTCATTCTCAGACCGCTCCCAGCGGCTTGCTGATGTCTTCGAGCGAGCGGCGCTCGGCCTTGATCGCAAAGCGCCAGGCGATCAGCCCGGCCGCGATCATCAGCGCTGCGCCAAACAGATAGCCGCCGAACACACTCATGCGCGAGCCGGTGTCGATCAGGGCGCCGAACAGCCAGGGGCCGGCGATGCCGCCGAGGCCGGTGCCGAGCGAATAGAACACCGCGATCGCTAGCGCCCTGATCTCGAGCGGATAGGTCTCGCTGACCGTGAGATAGGCGGAGCTCGCTGCGGCCGAGGCGAAGAAGAAGACGATGCTCCAGCAGATGGTGAGCTGGCTGGCGCTGACGATCTCGCGTGCGAAGAGAAAGCCGGTGCCGGCGAGGAGCAGGCCAGACAGGATATAGGTGGCGGCGATCATCGGACGCCGGCCGAGCGTGTCGAAGAGCCGGCCCAGCAGGAGCGGGCCGAGGAAGTTGCCGGCGGCGAAGGGCAGGATGAACCAGCCGATCGCCTGCGATGGAACGCCGTAGAAGTCGGTCAGGATCAGCGCGTAGGTGAAGAAGATCGCGTTGTAGAAAAAGGCTTGCGAGGTCATCAGCGCCAGCGCCACCAGGGTGCGCGGCCGGTGCGTGACGAAGAGGGTATCGGCGACCTCGCTCATCGGCGTGCCCGGGCGAGGGCGCAGAGTGAGTGTCGGCAGCGTCGCGGTGGGCTGTGGCGGCGAGAAGGACTCGATATGGGCGACGATCGCCTCCGCCTCGGCAATGCGGCCATGGCTCATCAGCCAGCGCGGACTTTCGGGGATCCATCGCCGCAGGATCATGACGACGAGACCAAGCGCGGCGCCGATGAAGAAGGCGAGCCGCCAGCCGGTGTCGGGCGGTACCAGCGCGGGGTCGAGAAGGACGATGGCGGCGACGCCGCCGATCGCGGCGCCGACCCAGAAGGAGCCGTTGATGACGAGATCGGTCCAGCCGCGCACGCGCGCCGGCACAAGTTCCTGAATGGCCGAGTTGATCGCGGTGTATTCGCCGCCGATGCCCATGCCGGTGAGGAAACGGAAGAGCAGGAAGCTCCACAGGTTCCAGGAGAAGGCGGTCGCGGCTGTCGCCGAGAGATACACCAGTACGGTGATGGTAAAGAGCTTCTTGCGGCCAAGACGGTCGGTGAGCCAGCCGAAGAGGATCGCGCCGATGACCGCCCCGGCAATGTAGGCGGCGCCGGCGAGACCGATATCGGTGTTGGTGAACTTGAGCGCGGGGCTTTCCTTCAGCGCACCGGACACGGATCCGGCCAGCGTGACCTCGAGACCGTCGAGGATCCAGGTGACGCCGAGCGCGACGACGACGAGCGTGTGAAAGCGCGACCAGGGCAGGCGATCGAGCCTGGCCGGGATGTCCGTGACGATCTCGTCGCGTAGGCTTTCGCGTCCTTCGCTCAAACGGCTTATTCCTCCGACAGACGGTCTCGGCGCCGCTTCAAAGGTGACAGACGGCCCGAAGGCCGCCTGCCGATCGGATTTGCTCTCAGCGGTAGATTACGCGGCGGCGAACGACGACGCGGCGCGGACGGCGCACAACGACGCGGCGACGCACGACGACCGGACGACGATAGGGCCGTGGCCGGCGAACGACGACGCGATCACGGACTACCACTTGGCTGAAGTCGGCATCGGTCTTGTCGAGACCGGCCTTCAGCTCGGGAGCGAGATCTTCCGGATTCGGCAGCGGGGCAGCGGCGGGCACAGCGGTCGCGGCCTGCGCGATGCCCATGCCGCCGACGCTGGCGACGGCGAGACCACCGAACAGGCTCAGCATGAATGAACGTCTATCCAAAATTTCCTCCAGAAGGCTTTGGCCAGGTGGCCTTGTGTCGTCGGCCCGCCTCGAAGTTGGACGGCTGAATGCGGCCGGAAGGCGGCCATCCGATAACAGTCCGTTCAGAGAAAGGTTCCAGATGGGATTTTTTGAGGGGTCTTAACCACTCGTTCACCATGAGCCCGGCAAGAATTGCCGGGTACGGCTGCTCTTCGCGGAGGGGTGGCGCGTGGGAGCGGTTCTTCGATGAGCGATGTGACGGCAGGCAGCGGCAACGGCATGGCGATGCCGACGCGCGGCCAGATGGGCGCGCTGCTCAACCGGCCGGACCTGTTCCTCGCCATCGGCGTGATGGGCATCCTCGTGGTGCTGATATTCCCGCTGCCGGCGATGCTGCTCGACATGCTGCTGGCGCTCTCGATCATCCTCTCGGTGCTCGTGCTGATGACGGCGCTCTTCATCGAGGAGCCGCTGGAGTTCTCGGCCTTCCCGACCGTGCTGCTGATCGTGACGATGCTGCGCCTCGCGCTCAACCTCGCCTCGACGCGCCTCATCCTCGCCCATGGTCATGAGGGCACTGCTGCTGCAGGCCACGTCATCGAGGCCTTCGGCAACTTCGTGATGAGCGGCAATTTCGTGATCGGGGTGATCGTCTTCACCATCCTGATCATCGTCAACTTCGTCGTCATCACCAAGGGCTCGGGCCGTATCGCCGAGGTCGCGGCGCGCTTTGCCCTCGATGCCTTGCCTGGCAAGCAGATGGCGATCGACGCCGACCTCTCGGCCGGGCTGATCGACCAGGACGTCGCCAAGGTCAGGCGCAAGGCGCTGGAGGACGAGGCGAATTTCTTCGGCTCGATGGACGGTGCCTCCAAGTTCGTGCGCGGCGACGCGATCGCGGGCCTCCTGATCACCTTCATCAACGTGATTGGCGGCATCATCATCGGCGTCGCGCAGCAGGGCATGAGCTTCAGCGCCGCGGCGCACAGCTATACCCTGCTGACGGTCGGCGACGGCCTGGTCAGCCAGATTCCGGCGCTGATCGTCTCGACCGCGGCCGGCCTGCTCGTCTCGAAGTCGGGCGTGCGCGGCGCCGCCGACAAGGCGCTCGGCAAGCAGCTCTCGGGTTACCCCAAGGCGCTCGGCATGTCGGCGGCGGTGATGCTGCTGATCGCGGTCCTGCCGGGCATCCCGATGCTGCCCTTCCTTGTGCTCGCCGGCGGTTCGGGCTGGCTGGCGCGGCATTTCGGCAAGCTCGCCAAGGCGCGGGAGTCGGAGGCCGCCGTGCAGGCGCAGGCGGCCTCGCCGCTCGCGCCCGACGGCACGCCGAAGGAAGAGACGCTCAACGACCTGCTCAAGCTCGACGAGCTCAAGATCGAGATCGGCTACGGCCTGCTGCCGCTGGTCAACGCCCCGGGGGGTGCCGACCGCCTGACCGACCAGGTCCGGGCCCTGCGGCGCCAGCTCGCCGCCGAACTGGGATTCGTCATGCCGGCGGTGCGCATCGTCGACAACGTCCAACTCGAGGCGAACCACTACTTCATCAAGATCAAGGAGATCGATGCCGGCCACGGCATGGTCTATCCCGGACAGTACATGGCGATGGATCCGATGGGCGGCAGCGTGACGCTGCCCGGCCACAATGTGCTGGAGCCGACCTTCGGCCTGCCGGCGACCTGGATCGACGGGGCGCTGCAGGACGAGGCGCAACTGCGCGGCTACACCGTGGTCGACGCCGCGACGGTAATCTCGACCCATCTCACCGAGGTGCTGAAGTCGCACATGCCGGAGCTGCTCTCGCATGGCGAGGTGCAAAAGCTGCTGCGCGAACTGCCGAAGGACCACGCCGACCTGGTCAAGGAGATCGTGCCGAACCAGATCTCGACCACCGGCATCCAGCGCGTGCTGCAGCTCCTGCTCTCCGAGCGCATCTCCATCCGCGACCTCGCCACCATCGTCGAGGGCATCGCCGAGGTCGCCGGCAGCGTCAGGAGCCCGCGCGACATCGCCGAGCATGTCCGCGTCCGCCTCGCCCGCCAGATCTGCGCGCAGTTCTCCAACCAGCACGGGCAATTGCCGATCATCACCATGTCGCCGGCCTGGGAGAGCGTCTTCGCCGAATCGATCGTCGGCCAGGGCGAGGACCGGCACCTGGCCATGCAGCCCTCGCGGCTGCAGGACTTCGTCCATCAGGTCCGCGAGAAGTTCGAGGACGCGGCCCGGCTCGGCGAGATGCCGGCCCTGGTCACCTCGGGCATGGCGCGGCCCTTCGTGCGCCAGATCATCGAGCGCTTCCGCCGCGAGACACCGGTGCTCTCGCAGAGCGAGATCCACCCGCGGGCGAAGCTCCGGACGGTCGGGAGCGTGTGACGGCGCTCAGCGCCTGCTTACCACCACGAGATAGCGCGCCGGCTCGGTGCCGGGGTTGCTGAAGCGGCAATCACTGGGCGGGCCGAGCTCCATGCAGTCGCCGGCTTCGAGCCGTGTGACGATGCCGCCCTCGTCGAAGTCGAGCACGCCTGACTGCATCCAGATCTGCTGGCGGATGAAGGCGTAGGAGCTGGCGGGATAGGCGATTGCCGCGCCCGGCGGCAGTTCGCCGGCGACGAGTTCGAGATCGCCATTGCCGGCCGGCGAAATGGCGCGGCGGACGAAACCGGTCTCGGGGTCGCGCCAGAGCGGCTGGTCCTTGGCGCGGCGGACCCGCTCGCCGGCATTCTCGATCCGCGCCAGCAGGTTCGACAAGGTCAAGCCGAAGGCGCCGGAAAGCCGGCCGAGCAGCACCGCGGTCGGGCTCGCCTCGCCGCGCTCGATCCGGCTGATCATGGCGCGCGAGACGCCCGAGCGCTCGGCGAGATCATTCAGGCTCCAGCCGCGCGCCTCGCGCTCTCCACGCAGCCGTTCAGCCAATCTTGACGCGAGATCGTCCATCATCATACCTTCGATTCTCTTATAATAGAGCGTGGCACGGGCGTTGGCCAGAGGACGGCGCAGGCGCTCCTCCATCAAAGCCATGGCCGCATGCCGGACCGGCATTGGTTCTTCCGTTTCCCCATCGTTAAGCGCAGCCATGTCCCGCAACGCCATCCTCTTCGCGCTGATGTGCCTCGTCTGGGGCCTGACCTGGCTGCCGATCAAGGTCGGCGCCCAGCATGTTCCGCCAGTCTTCCTGGCGGCATCGCGCTTCGTCATCGCCGGCGCGTTGATGCTGGCCTGGGCCGGGCGGGACGTACTGAAGGTGCCGGCTGCAGCCTGGCCGCGCGTCGTCATGACCGCGCTGCTGCTCAATACCGGCAACTACACCCTGCTGTTCTGGGGCACGGCGCAGGCGCCGACCGGGCTCGCGGCGATCGTCAACTTCGCGACCATCCCGATCTTCACCATCATCGCCAGCTACCTGATCGAAGGCCATGCGATCGGGGGGCGCAAGCTCGCGGCGATCGGGCTGGGCGCGGTCGGCCTCGGCTTCCTGTTCTCGACGCGGGCGCTGGGCGGCCTCGCCGCGGCCAAAGGCGGGCCGCTCGAGCTCTGGGGCCTGGCCGCGGTCGCGGCCGGCACGCTGCTCTACTGCTTCGGCGCGGTCTGGTCGCGGCCGGTGATGGGCCGCATCCCAACGCTGACGCTGGCCGGCTGGCAGACGCTGATCGGCGGCTTCGGGCTCTGCCTGATGTCGGCGCTGCTGGAGGACGTGAAGCCGGCCCACTTCGCCGCGCTGGTCTCGTGGCCGGTGCTGCCGGCGGTCGCGGTGCTGGTAATCGGCGGCTCGCTGATCGGCTTCACCATCTATCTCAGGCTGGTGCGCGACTGGGGCGCCTTCCGGGCCGGGCTCTATGCCTTCATCAGCCCGGCGGTCGCGGTCGGAGCAGGCGTCTTGGCGCTCGGCGAGCCATTCGGCCCCGCCGAAGCGATCGGCAGCCTCCTGATGTTCGGCGCGGCGGCCATCGCGCTGAAGCGCTGAGGCCTTACTCCGGCTTGTCGATGTGCAGGGCCGCGGCCTTGGCCGCTGCCTGCTCCTGTGCCTTCACCTGCGTCTCGTGCGCCAGGGCCTTGCGTAGCTGGGTCCGCTCGAATGCGAGCACGATCGGCAGGGAGATCACCAGCGGAATGATCAGGTAGAACATCCGCCAGACCAGCAATGCCGCAAAAACGGCCGGGGCCGGCACCCCCGGCATCACCGCCAGGAACACAGCCTCCATAACGCCGACCCCGCCCGGCACCTGGCTGAGCAGGCCGGCCGAGAACGAGATCAGGAAGGCGCCGAGCACGATGAAGAAGCCGGGATTGCCCTGCTCCGGCAGGGCGAAATAGATGATGCCGGCGGCGCCCATCAGTTCCAGCGGGGCGGCGAAGTACTGCCTGGCGACGATCGGCAGACGCGGATAGACCAGCTCGAACGAACCGATCCTGAGCGGCTTGAAGCGCAGCCAGGCGCCGACCGTGTAAAGCGCGCAGAAGGCGAGCAGGCCAAAGCCGATCAGGCGCGCCTGCTTGTCGCCGATGCCGAACCAGTCGGAAAGCCGGTGCAGCGGCCGCAGGATCTGCGGTTCGCCGATCAGCACGCACCCCATCAGGAGGATCGTGCCGAAAGCGAAGGTGAAGGAGCAGAGCGCCACCAGCACCGCGATCTCGGGCGCGCTCAGGCCCTTCGCGTGATAGGCGCGGTAGCGCACCATGCCGCCGGAGAAGACCGAGGCGCCGATATTGTGCGAGAGCGCGTAGGTGACGAAGGAGCAGAGCGAGATATAGGCCCAGGAGATGCCCTTCTCGCGGTGCAGATGCAGCAGCGCGATCCGGTCGTACCAGGCGAGCGCGGCATAGGCGACGAGCGTCGCGAGCCCGGCATGGAAGAAGGCGGTCGGCGGGATCAGCGCGATCTTCTGGCCGATCCCGGTGGCGACGATCCGGACCGATTCCCAGAGGCCGGCCTGCTCGAGCTGGGCGGCGACGGCCTCATTGGTCAGGGCCTCGGCCTTGAGCTTGTCCCAGAGCAGGTCGACCGACCAGACGACAGCAACGAGGCCGATCAGGGGCCAGAGATAGTCGAGGTATTTTTTCATCGAACCCGCGAGCAGCCGGAGACGAGAAAGACCGTTCGCCAAGTCTCCTGAGCCCTTATCCTGAGGAGCCATGCGGCAGGCATGGCGTCTCGACGGATGCTTCAGGAGGCTCCGGAACCATCTGGAGCATCCTTCGAGACGCCGCTGCGCGGCTCCTCAGGATGAGGGCGGAGGTGTCAAACAGACTCTGAAGCGCCTCTCTGCCAGTGCCGGCCTTGCAGGGCAAGCGGCGGCGGGAAACCTACCCTCGATCTTCACCAACCCAAGGTAGGCGACAGGCACTACTTGCCGCGCTGCTTCAGCCATGCGCGCATGAAGGCGATCTCCTTTTCCTGCTCGGTGATCACGCCCTCGGCGAGCTTGCGCAGCTCCGGGTCCTTGCCGTGGGCGAGCACGACCTTGGCCATGTCGATGGCGCCCTGGTGATGCGGGATCATGCCGCGGACGAAATCGACATCGGCGTCGCCGCTGAAGGCGATGTCCATCTCCTTGTGCATCCTGTCGTTGGCGGCCTTGTAGCCTTGCGTCGCGGCCGTATTGGCGGCGGCAGGCGTCGTCGCGCCATGGCTGCCATGGCCCTGATGGCCCTGCGCGACCGCGAAGCCGGCGAGGCCGAGCGTGGCGAAGAGGGCGGCGCCCGCCAGGAGGCTGCGGGTAGTGGTCATGCTGATGTCCTTTCGGGAGGCCGGATCCGATATGCCCGAACCTTCAGTGCCGATCATGTCATCAGCGCGGCGGGCCTGGCGATCCGGCTGTCGCTCGCCAGCCTCAGGCCGGGGCAGTGAGCCCCCTGCAGATAAGGCGGACCAAACCTTCGATCTGGCGATCGAGATCGCGATGCGGGACGGCGATCAGCTTCTGCTCCAGCCCGATCGCGACGACGCCGTGCACGGCCGAGAACAGGGTCCGGCTCATCAGCATGCGCTCCGCCTCGGCACGATCCGGCAGCAGCACGCTGAGCGGCTCGAGGATGTGGCGGAACAGCGTCATCTGCTCGCTCACCGCCCAGTCCGGCACCACCGCGCCTTCCGCCATGCGGTGCTCGAACAGGATGCGCCAGAGCTGCAGGTTCTCGCGGGCGAAGGCGCAATAGGCGAGGGCGACCGCGACCAGCCTGGCGGCTGCGGCATCCGCGCAGGCCGGCGCATCCTCGCCCTCGGCCGCGCTCAGCGCCGCATCGAGCCGTGCCAGCGTGCGTGAGCCGACGCGCAGGACGAGCTCGTCCATATCCGCGACGAGGTTGTAGATCGCACCGAGCGCGCAGCCGATCTCCTGCGCCAGTTCGCGCGCCTTCAGGCCGGCCAGCCCCCTCTCGGCGATGGCCCTTTCGGCTGCGTCGATCAACTGGGTGCGTTGCCGCTCGCGGCGCGCTGCCGTCGTGGTCATTCCGTCAATCTCAAATTTTGTGAACTTCGTTCAAAATATTCCTTGAACGACGTTCATGGTTGGGCTATGCCTTGTTTCATGAACAACGTTCATAGCAAGGAAGCGTCAATGTTCAAGATGTTTCTCACCTTCGTCCGCGGCAGCGCCGCCATTGCCGAGGAGCGCTTCGCCGATCGCAACGCGCTCCTCATCCTCGACCAGCAGATGCGCGATGCCGCCGGCGCTTTCGAGCGCGCCAAGAAGGCACTTGCGGTCGCGATCGCACAGGACCGGCAGGAGAGCGAGCGGCTCGCCGCGAGCCATGCCCGCATCACAGATCTGGAGAACCGGGTCGCCGCTGCGCTCACGGCCGGCGACGAGGTTCTCGCCCGCGAGGGCGCCGAGGCGATCGCGGCCCTCGAGGCCGATCGCGATGCGGCGGCGGGCGCGCAGGCGCTGTTCGCCGCCGAGATCGTCCGCTTGCGCCGCCATGTCGGCCAGGCCCAGGCGCGCATCGCCGAACTCGACCGCGGTCGGCGCCTCGCCCGCGCCTCGGAGGCCGTACGCCAGATGCGGCAGGGCCGGATCGAGATCGGCCCTGCCCATGAATCGACGCTGGCCGAGGCCGAGCAGACGCTGAAGCGCCTGCGCGAGCGCCAGGTCGAGGCGGAGGCGGCCGAGACCGCGCTCGACGAACTCGACGGCGCGGCCGCGGCCTCGGTCACCGAGAAGCTCGCCGCCAAGGGCTTCGGCCCCAGGCTGCGGACCACCGCCGGTGACGTGCTGGAGCGGCTGCGCGGCCGGCAGTTCCAGGCGAATTGATCTCTTTCCTTTGCAAGCGTACCCGACGGGAGCAAACCATGAACCAGAACGTACAGCCCCATAGCGGCGCCTGGGTCAGCTTCACCTACGCCTCCTTCTTCGCCGCGGCGGCCATGGTCGGCGCCGGAATCCTGTTCCTGCCGCTCGACTGGTGGGCCAAGGGCTATCTCGCCATGGGCTGCGTGATGCTGGTCCAGTCTTGCATCACCATGACCAAGACGGTGCGTGACATGCACGAGGCGTCCAAGCTGGTGAACCGGATCGAGGATGCCCGCACCGAGCGCCTACTGATGGACGTCGGCAAGCCGGCTCTGTGAGTGTCGCTACGGTGCCGATCGTCGTTGCGAGCGGAGCGAAGCAATCCAAAAGGTCTCGCTCTGCCATCCCTGGATTGCGTCGTCGCAATACTCCTCGCAATGACGGTTCTGTCGGTCACCTTCACTTAACCGCTTCGCCACATCGGCCGGCGCAGGCAAGAGTTGCTAAAGCCCGGCCGATGCAACCTCTCTGTCCCTTCCCGTGAGATCGCCATGATCGACACATTGATGCTGAAGCGGCGCTTCGCCCCGCTGTTCTGGGCGCAGTTCTTCTCCGCCTTCAACGACAACTTTCTCAAGAACGCGCTGGTCTTCATCATTCTCTACAAGCTCGCCGGCTCGCATGGCGAAGCGCTGGTGACCCTGGCGGGCGGGCTCTTCATCGCGCCGTTCTTCCTGCTCTCGGGCGTCGGCGGCCAGATGGCCGACCGGTTCGACAAGGCGGTGATGGCGCAGCGGCTCAAGCTCGCGGAGATCGGCGCGGCGGCGGTCGCGGTCCTCGGCTTCACCTTGCATTCCGTGCCGGTGTTGTTCGTCGCGCTCGGCCTGTTCGGGGTGATCGCGGCGCTGTTTGGGCCGATCAAATACGGCATCCTGCCCGACCATCTGAAGCCTGAGGAGTTGCCTGCCGGCAACGCCCTGATCGAGGGTGCGACCTTCATCGCTATCCTGCTCGGCACCATTGCCGGCGGCCTGACCGCACGCGAAGGCGGCGATGCCGCGCAGCTCAGCCTGCTGATCCTGGTTTTCGCGCTGGCCTGCTGGGTCGCGACCCTGTTCATCCCGAAGACCGGGCCGGCGGCGCCCGACCTCGTTGTCGACCGCAACATCCTGCGCTCGACCCGCGACCTGCTCAGGGATCTGTGGGGCGATGCAAGGCTGTGGCGCACCGGCGTCATGGTCTCGCTGTTCTGGCTGATCGGCGCGGTGGTGATGTCGCTCCTGCCGTCGCTGGTGAAGAACGGCATGGGCGGCACCGAGATGGTCGTCTCGACCTATCTCGGCATCTTCGCCATCGCGATCGCGGTCGGCTCCGGCATCGGCTCCTTCCTGTCGAGCGGGCGCATCGTGCTCTTGCCGGTGCCGGTCGCCGGCGTGGTGATGGGCCTGTTCGCGCTCGATCTCGGCTGGGCGGTCTCGGGCATCGTCGCGCATCAGCCGGCGCAGGATATCGGCGCCTTCTTCGCGGGACCCTCCGCCTGGCGCGTCGGCATCGATCTCGCCGGCCTCGCCATCGCCGGCGGCGTCTTCGTCGTGCCGTCCTTCGCGGCGACGCAGGCCTGGGCCCCGGCCGACAAACGCGCCCGCATCGTCGCCGCGGTCAACGTGCTCTCGGCCGCCTTCATGGTCGCCGGGGCCGTCGTCGTCGCGCTGCTGCAGGCGGCGGGCCTGACGCTCGGCCATCTCTTCCTGCTGATCGGCGTGCTGACCATCGCGGCGTCCGTCTGGATCCTGCGGACGCTGCCGACCAATCCGCTCAGCGACTTCCTGTCGATCCTGTTCCGCGCCTTCTACCGGGTCGAGGTCACCGGCCGCGAGAACATCGCCAAGGCCGGCGACAACGCCATCATCGCGCTGAACCACGTCTCCTTCCTCGATGCGGCGCTGGCGCTCTCGATCCTCGACAAGGAGCCGGTCTTCGCCATCGACCACGGCATCGCCCAGCGCTGGTGGGTGAAGCCCTTCCTGAAGCTGACGCGCGCCATGCCGCTCGATCCGTCGCGGCCATTGGCGACGCGCTCGCTGATCAACGCCGTGAAGAACGGCGAGAGCCTGGTGATCTTCCCCGAGGGGCGCCTCACCGTCACCGGCAGCCTGATGAAGGTCTATGACGGCGTCGGCATGATCGCCGAGAAGTCGGGGGCCAAGGTCGTGCCGGTGCGGATCGAGGGTCTGGAAGCGACGATCTTCTCGCGGCTGACCCGCGAGCAGGTGCGCCGGCGCTGGTTCCCCAAGGTGCGCGTCACCGTGCTGGAGCCGGTCTCGCTGACCGTGCCGGAAGAACTGAAGGGCAAGCCGCGGCGCCAGGCGGCAGGTGCGGCGCTCTACCAGATCATGTCCGACCTGATCTTCAAGACCACCGACATCGACCGCAGCGTCTTTTCGGCGGTGGCGGAAGCGGCTGTGGTCAACGGCAAGGGCCGCGTCGCGGTCGAGGACCCGATCACCGGAAGCCTCACCTACAAGCGCCTGCTGATCGGCGCCGAGGTACTCGGCCGCAAGCTGATGCCGCTCGCGGCCAAGGGTGAGGCGATCGGCGTGATGCTGCCCAACGCCAATGGTGCGGCTGTGACGCTGCTCGGCCTGATGTCGGCGGCGCGCGTGCCGGCGATGATCAACTTCACCGCCGGCGCGAGCAATATCGCCGCGGCCTGCAAGGCGGCTGAAGTGAAGACCATCGTCACCTCGCGCGCCTTCGTCGAGAAGGGCCGGATGGGGCCATTGATCGAGGCGCTGCAGGCCGAGGTTCGCATCGTCTATCTGGAAGACGTGCGCGCCACCGTCTCGACTGGAGACAAGCTCAAGGCGCTCTGGCGCCATGGCACGCGGATCGAAGAGGCCAAGGGTTCGGATCGCGCCGCGATCCTGTTCACCTCGGGCTCGGAAGGGGCGCCCAAGGGCGTGGTGCTCTCGCACCGGAACATGCTGGCCAATGCGGCGCAGGCCGCGGCCCGGATCGATTTCGGCCGGCGCGACAAGGTCTTCAACGTGCTGCCGGTCTTCCATTCCTTCGGCCTGACGGCGGGGCTCGTCCTGCCGCTGGTCTCGGGCGTGCCGGTCTATCTCTACCCGTCGCCGCTGCACTACCGGATGGTGCCGGAGCTGGTCTATGGCTGCAACGCCACCATCCTGTTCGGCACCGACACCTTCCTCACCGGCTATGCCCGCGCCGCGCACCCCTACGATCTGCGCTCGCTGCGCTACATCGTCGCCGGCGCCGAGCCGGTGAAGGACACGACGCGGCGGACCTATATGGAGAAGTTCGGCCTGCGCATCCTCGAAGGCTACGGCGTGACCGAGACCGCGCCGGTGCTGGCGCTGAACACGCCGATGTTCAACCGCTTCGGCACGGTCGGCCGGATCATGCCCGGCATGGAGGCCAGGCTCGAGCCGATGCCCGGCGTCGAGGAGGGCGGCCGGCTGCATGTGAGCGGCCCGAACATCATGCTGGGCTATCTCAAGTCGGAGAATCCCGGCGTGCTCGAGCCGCCGCCCGAGGGCTGGCACGACACCGGCGACATCGTCGTGATCGACAAGGACGGCTTCGTCACGATCAAGGGCCGCGCCAAGCGCTTCGCCAAGATCGCCGGCGAGATGGTCTCACTCGCCGCGGTCGAGGCGCTGGCCGCCGAATGCTGGCCGGGCGTGCTCTCCGGTGTCGCCAGCCTGCCCGATGCCCGCAAGGGCGAGCGGCTGGTGCTGGTGACGCAGCAGAAGGACGCAACGCGCGCCGCCTTCCAGGCCTTCGCCAAGAGCAAGGGCGCCGCCGACCTGATGATCCCGGCCGAGGTGATGGTGGTGCCGGCCGTGCCAGTGCTCGGCTCCGGCAAGCTCGACTTCGCCGGCATCTCCAGGCTGGTAAAGGAGCGTAGCCAGGCCCCCGCCCCGGCGGTGGCTTGATGCTCGGCTTCTGGCTGAAGGCGCTGCGGCGGCCGACGCTCGACCTTACGCTCGCGACCGCGCCGGGCCTGACGACGCGGATCATCGAGCGGCCGGGCGTGGTGCTCGACGACGCCGAGCTCGCGGCGCTGGTCGAGCAGCTGCGCACCGTGGCGGGGCGGACGCTGGCGCAGGGCGCGCTGACCTATGGCGTCTTCTCCGGCGAGCGCGAGCGCCTGAGCCAGAGCATCGTCACCCTGATCAGCGAGACGGCGACCGGGCGCCCGGTCGCCTTCAACGCCCTGGCGCAGATGCAGCTCCAGCTCAACGGCGAGCCGGAGCAGGTCACGCATCTCGGCCTCGTCATGGTCGATCCCGAGGTGCGCGGGCGCGGGCTCTCCTGGGTGCTTTACGGCCTGACCGTGCTGGTGCTGTTCGTGCGCGGGGGCCTCAGGCCGCGCTGGATCTCGAACGTGACGCAGGTCCCGAGCGTGGTCGGCATGGTCTGCGAGACCTTCTCCGACGTCTATCCCTCGCCGGATGCCGGCAGCCGCCAGAGCTTCGCGCATCTGACCCTCGCCCGGCAGATCATGCGCGGGCACCGCCACGTCTTCGGCGTGGGCGATGAAGCCGGCTTCGAGGAAGCCCGTTCGGTGATCACCGACGCCTATACCGGCGGCTCCGACGATCTGAAGAAGAGTTTCGAGCAGGCCGCCCAGCATCGTGATGCCAGCTACAACGCGTTCTGCCGGGAGACGCTGGATTACGAGCGCGGCGACGACGTGCTCCAGCTCGGCCGCATGGACCTCGCGGCGGCGCGGCGCTACCTGCTCGGGCAGGTCCCCCGCTCGTCCTTGCCTGGTCTCATCGGGGCCTCGGCTTTTCTGCTGCTGCAGAGGCTGGTGCTGCCCTTGCTGCATTGGCTCGACGATGGCAGGCGTTTCGGCACATTGCGTCCACGCGCCGCCAGGACGAAGCCATGATTCCCGGGTTTAGCTACGAGCTCTTCACCACCCGCAATATCGGTTTCGTCACCGAGGCCGAGCAGGCGCGGTTGCGGCAGGCGACGGTCTTCGTCTGCGGCGTCGGCGGCATGGGCGGGGCCGCCTTCATGGCGCTGGTCAGGGCCGGAGTCGGCCGTTTCGTCATCGCCGATATCGACGTCTTCGAGATCTCGAACCTGAACCGGCAGGTTTTCGCCAATGCCGGCACGGTCGGCCAGCCCAAGGCGGAAGCTGCCGCCGAGGCGGCGCGCGCGATCAACCCGGAGATCGAGATCGAGGTGCTCGGTGCGCAATGGGCGGAGCGCCTGCCGGAGATCGCCGGGCGCTGTCAGGTGATCGTCAACGGCATGGACGACATCGCCGCGGGTCTGCATCTCTACCGCACGGCGAAAGCCGCCGGCGCCAGCGTGATCGACGCCTATATGGCTCCGCTCCCCTCGGTGATCGTGGTCCGGCCGGAAGACCCGCGCCCGGAGGAGCGCCTCGGCTTCCCGACGCTCGGGAAGGATTGGCGCACGCTGAGCGAGGACGACAAGCGCGCGGCGCTGCTGTGCGAGGTGACGCATGTGATGCTGCATTCGCGCTCGCGCCACCATGTCGACCTTGCCATCGCCGGCGAGGTCGCGGCGGGCCGCCGCAGTCGCATGTCCTTCGCGCCGATGGTGATCACCACCGGCATGATGATGGCCTATGAGGCGATCGCGCTCGTGCTGGGCAGGCGCACCGGCACCGATTGCCGCGGCTGGTTCTTCAATCCCCATCGGCCGGCGGTCGAACGGCCTCTGCCGGCGCCGATTGCGGCGCTGCTGAAGCCGTTCGTGGTGCGGGCGCTGGCCAAGATGGTGGCCGGGCCATGAATGGCGGCTTCGCCAATCCCGCTTTGGTCGCCGATTCCATCGTCGACATCTGCGGAGCGCTGGGGCTCGCCGTCGCCATGCTGACCTTGCGCCGGCGCGATCCGCGCGGGGCGCTGACGACGCGCTTCCTCGTGGCGATGGGGCTCGTCGCCGCGCTCTTCCTGCTGCGTGGCCTGAGCTGGTGGAGCGGCAGCGTGCTGCTCGAGCGACTGGCGCTGGCCTGTGCCGCTTTGTTCCCGCTGGGGGCGCTGATCGTCACCGAGGGCATGCTGCGCCGGCATGCGCCGCGCGCAGGCAAGATCGCCGTGCTCGCCGGCTCTGGCCTGCTCGTGCTCGGCAGCCTCGTCGGCCTCGCCGATCATCACTGGGCCTATGATTTGGCGCTGGCCGGTTTTCAGTTCCTGACGGTCGCCTTTTGTGGCGTGCTGCTGTTCCGGCGCGACCCGGCCTCGCTGACCGAGGCGGAGAACACCAGCGTCTGGCGGCTGGCGCTCTGCGCCTTCCTGATCCTGCCCTTCGCGCTCAGCGATTTCCGGGAGCTGATGCCCGACATGCCGGTCCGGCTCGGCGGTGTCGGCGCACTGCTGCTGGTTTCGATCGTGCTGGTCACGGGTGGAGCGGCGCCCACGCGCCGGCAAGGCTTCTACCTGCTCGGCGTGCGCGTCGCGGCAGCCTTGCTGCTCGGGGCGGCCGCCGCGCATGTCACGCCCGGTGCCGACCTCGCCCACGGCGTGAGACTCTGCGCCGTGACGCTCGCCGGCGTGCTCGCCATTGCGCTCGCAGTCGATGCGCTGTCGAGCCTCTTCGATGCGACGGCGCCCGGCGTCCTCGGCTCGCTCGCCCATTCGCGGGCGGAGACGCGGGAGGCGTTGATCGCCCTGCTCGCCGGCCATCCGCTGTTCAGCCATGCCCGCCGGCTCGGCGAGGCGGAGCTGCGCGACTACGATCCTGCCATCCTGAAGCCGTCGCTGCGCGAGATCGGGGTGCTCCATGCCTCCGGGCGAAGCTGGCCCTGGCCGCCGACCGATCCGGTCGCCGAACGGCTCGCGGCCTTGATGGCGGCCCATTCCGCCAGCCATCTGCTCGTGCTCGGCGAAGAACCGCTCGACCTGTTGCTGCTGACCGTGCCGGTGGTCTCTGACGATCCGGCGACCGAGACCGCGCTGGCGCTGGTGCGCCGGCTCCTGGCGAGCGCACCGAGCAAGGTCCCGGCATGATCGAGATCGCCAGCAGCGACCGCAAGGCCGCCTTTGCCGTCACGACAGAGGTCTATCCCGCCGACAGCCCCTATGTGCCGCCGATGTGGTCAGATTTCGACCGCATGCTCGACCCCAAGCGCAATCCGCTGGTCAGGGACGGGCACGGTCGCTTCGAGCTGTTCACGGCGCTGAAGGACGGGCGACCGCTCGGACGGATCGTCGCTGCGATCCACGACGCCTCGAATGCGCGCCACGGCACGGCTCGGGCCCAGTTCGGCTATTTCGACTGCGCCGATGACCCCGAGATCGCCTCGGCCTTGCTCGGTGCCGCCGAGAGCTGGGCGCGCGAGCGCGGCATGGCGGAGCTCGTCGGCAACTTCAACCTGACCGCGATGCAGCAGGCCGGCGTCGTCACCGGCGGCTTCGAGAACGCGCCTTTCACCGACATGCTCTTCAGCCCGCCGCATATCGCGCAGCTGCTCGAGGCGAACGGCTATGCGCCGACCTTCCCGATGACGACCTTCCGGATCGCGCTGGCCGATGTGGACCCTTCCGGGCTGCTCGGCGACAAGCAAAAGGCGATCCTCGCCGATCCCGATTATCGCTGGATGCCGATCGACCGCCGGCATTTCGCCGAGCGGCTGGAAGAGTCGCGCCTCATCCTCAATGACGGCTTCGACGCCAACCCGATGTTCGTGCCGCCGACGGCGGAGGAATATCGCTTCCAGGCCGGCGACATGATGTGGGTGATCGACAAGCGCATCTCGACCGTGGTGCACCACAAGGGCGAGCCGGTCGGGGCGATCATCGCGATCCCCGATCTCAACCCGCTGGTGAAGGTGGCCGGCGGGCGGATCGGCCCGAGCTTTCCTTTTCGGTTCCTCTGGCATCGCTGGACCAACCGGCGCGCCGTCATCGTCTACCAGTCGGTCAGCCGCGCCTTCCATAATCGCGGGCTCAACGGCGCCATGCTCTACAAGGTGACGAGCGCGCTCAAGGCAGCTGGCTATGACGAGCTCGGCGGCACCTGGATCGCCGACGTCAACGGGCCGAGCCTCAGGCAGGCGCAGAAGGCGGGCGCTAAGCCGCTGCATCGGCTACACCTCTTCGCCAAGAGCCTGATCGACCACGATGCTGTCTCATGATGACGCCTTGCTTCCTCATCTGGTCGTCCCGGGCGGAGCGAAGCGTAGACCCGTGACCCACTCCGGAACGGTTCAGGCATGGAGCCGGGATCGGCGCCGCCTGCGGCGGCTTGTCCGGGATGACATCTATGGGTGACGCAGGCTGATGCTCGACCCTTCTCTTCTCGAAGACCTGCTCGCCGAGGTCCGGCTGGCCCCGAGCGTCCACAACATCCAGCCGACGCGCTGGCGGCTTGTCGGCGGCGATGTGCTGCTCCTGCTGGAAGACATCGCGCGACGCCTGCCGGCCGCCGACCCCACGGGGCACGACGTCAGGCTCTCGCACGGTGCCGCGGTCGAAGGGCTGTCGCTGGCGCTCGGCCGGCATGGGCTGAGGATCGTCGAGATCGAGCCTGCGACTGAAGCCGCAATCTCGGGAGATCTGTTGCCGGTGGCGCGTATTGTTACCGCAGCCGGTGGCGCTCTCGATAAGCTGGCCGATCTGGTCGCCAGCCGCATCAGCTGGCGCGGTGGTTTCCGTGCCTTCGGTCCAGCCGGCGAAGCAGCTTTGGATGGGCTGGCGGCTTCGTCGACCGACCTGCTGCTCGTTCGCGATCCGCCGGCGGTGGGGGAGATCGCGCGGCTCGCCGACGAGGCCAGCTTCCACTTCCTCTGCGATGACGCCCATCGTGCCGAGTTGCTGCGCTGGATGCGGCTGTCGCGATCGGATCCGGCCTATGTGCGCGACGGGCTCAGCGCCGAGGCGATGGCGATGCCGGGCGTAGTCGCGTTCGGGACGAGGCTGGTGCTCGGGCCGCTGTTCCCGCCGCTGCGTCGGCTGGGTCTTGCAGCGAGGCTGGTGAGCGAGCGCGGCACGTTCGCGAACGGGGCCATCGCGCTCTTCCATCGGCCGGAGGGCGAGGACCCGCTCGTGACCGGGCGCGCCTTCTACCGGGCCTGGCTCGCGATGACGGCGCAGGGGCTCGCCGCCTGTCCGGTCTCGGTGCTGGCCGATCGGCCGGCGAGCAATAGGCAACTTATCGAGCGACACGGCGTTCCCAAAGGTCGCCGCCTCGTCAACGTCTTCAGGCTCGGCCTCGCCGCGGGTGCACCCGCGGCAGTGCGAGCCCGGTTGCCGGTAGCGGAGCTGATTGTCTGAACGCAGCCGCAAGGCTGGACAATCGGCGACGGGGCGACAGATTGAACAAAGGTCTTTCTGCGAGAGGATGCCAGGCATGCTGCCGGACGAGATGGTCAAGCGCTTCAGGGTCACGGACGGCGATGACTTCAAGCTGAAGCATTTCGACCCCGGCGAGACCTGCGGCCTCGACCTCGACAAGGACGGCGCGCGCGAATCGCTGCAGACCGGCGTCAAGCGCCTGCGCGAGCTGCAGGAACGGCTCTTTGCGGAGAAGCGCTGGTCGATTCTGATCGTGTTGCAGGCGATCGACACCGCCGGCAAGGACGGGACGATCGAGCACGTCATGTCCGGCGTCAATCCGCAGGGCTGCGAGGTCACCTCCTTCAAGGCGCCGAGCTCGCTGGAGCTGCGCCATGATTTCCTCTGGCGCACCGCGTGCGCGCTGCCGGAGCGCGGCGAGATCGGCATTTTCAACCGCTCCTATTACGAGGAGGTGCTGGTCGTGCGCGTGCACGAAGAGTTGCTGCGCAAGCAGGGACTGCCGCCCAAGCTCATCGGCAAGCATGTCTGGCGCGATCGCTTCGAGAGCATCCGCGATTTCGAGAAGCATCTGGCCCGCAACGGTACCGTCGTCCTGAAATTCTTCCTCAACCTGTCGAAGGACGAGCAGCGCCGGCGCCTGCTGGCGCGGATCGACGAGCCCGATAAGCACTGGAAGTTCGATGCGGGCGATCTCGCCGAGCGCAAGCATTGGGACGACTATCAGGGCGCCTACCAGGACGCGATCGCCGAGACGGCGAGCAAGCACGCGCCCTGGCATGTCGTTCCCGCCGACAACAAATGGTTCACCCGGCTGATCGTCGCGGCGACGATCGTCAACCGGCTGGAAAAGCTCGATCCGCAGTTCCCGGTGGTTGACGACGAGGCCCGCAAGGTCATGGCCAGGGCCCGAAAGGAACTGTTGGCCGAGGACGGCAAGCGCAAGCGCTGAGGCGGGTCAGCCGGCTTCGTTGGAGGGTGAGGCGTCGTCGCTGCGGACATAGCGCCAGAGCACCTCGGCGATCTCAGCCCGCTGGCGGAGCTTCGCCTTCGACGATGACATGTCCCATCGGAATTGCGCCTCGAAGGTGTGCCGGTTTGCGACCGAGAAGATCGAGAGGGCGTTCAGCGTGGCATGGAGCGCATGGGCATCGATCTCCGGCCTGATCGCGCCGAGGCTCTTGCCCTTGGCGAGCACGCGCTCGATCTGGCCGATGATCGGTCTTGTCATCTGCTGGAGCGTCTCGCTGCTGGCGACATGCCGGCCGCGATGGATGTTCTCGATCGCGACCAGCCGCACGAATTCCGGATTGGCCTGGTGGAAGTCGAAGGTGAACTCGGCGAGCCCGCGAATTGCCGCCTCCGGTGCGAGTGTCTCGAGATGCAGGCTCTCCTCCGCCTGGCGCATCCTGCCATAAGCCATCTCCAGCACGGCGACGAAGAGCTCTTCCTTCGAGTTGAAATAGTAGAAGATCAATCGCTTGGTGATCCCCGCCCGCGCGGCGATCGCGTCGGCATTGGCGCCGAGCAGCCCGTTCTCGGCGAACTCCTCGAAGGCGATCTGCAGGATCTCGGCCTTCGTCTTCTCGCGATCCCGGCGGCGGACCTTGGCCGGTTCGTTGCGGGCCGGCCTGCGCGTGGTCACTGCTGTCATCCCGCGATCCCGATTGCCCGTTCCGATTGGGAGGCTTGCCCGATCAGCTCATCCTACCGCGCTTGACAGTAATTATCCACCGGGTTAATCGGATCGCAATTATCCTGCAAGTTAATAGCAGCGGCGCATGGCGGTCATAGGGAGCCGTGGTACTATGAAGACCATCGCAATCGGCGTGATCGGCGCGGGGCTGATCGGGCGCAAGCATCTGGCCAAGATCGCCGCGCATCCCGACTTCGAGCTGGCGGGGATCGCCGACGTCAATGCCGAGCAGGTCGCAGCCCAGAATCCCGATGCGCGCGTCTTCGCCGACTATCGCGCGATGCTCGACGAGACCCGTCCGGACGCTGTCATCATCGCCTCGCCCAACCAGCTTCATGCGCAGAACGGCATCGAATGCGCCCGCCGCGGCATTCATATCCTGATCGAGAAGCCGGTCACCGACACGCTGGAGACGGCGACTGCGCTGATCGAGGCGACGAAGGCCGCCGGCATCCGCTCGCTGGTCGGCCATCATCGCCGCCATCATCGCCAGGTCGCGACCTTGCGTGCCCTGCTGAACGAGGGCCGGATCGGCGACCTCGTCGGCGTCTCGGCGATCTGGGCGGTGCACAAGCCGGACGCCTATTTCAGTGCGGCGCCCTGGCGGACGCAGGCCGGCGGCGGGCCGGTGCTGATCAACCTGATCCACGAGATCGACTTCCTGCGCTTTTCCGTCGGCGAGATCGTCGCGGTCGGCGCCGTCCTCTCCAACCGCCGGCGCGGCTTTGCCGTCGAGGACACGGCCGGGGTCCTGATCGAGTTTGAGAACGGCGCGATCGGCAGCTTCTTCGTCAGCGACAGCGCCGTCTCGCCCTGGACCACCGAACAGGGCGTCGGCGAGTCGCCGGAGTTCCCGTTCAGCGGCGAGAGCAGCTATCGCTTCATGGGCAGCCGCGGCGCGCTGGAATTCCCCAATCTGGTGCAGTGGACGCAAGGAAGTGAGGCTCCGAGCTGGAACCTGCCGATCCAGGCGCAGCGGATCCATGCGCCGACGCTCGACCCCTATATCGCCCAGCTCGACCATTTCCGCGCCCTGGTCAGGGGCGAGGCTGCCTCGCTGCAGCCGGTCGAGGACGGCGCGCGCACGCTGATCGCGACGCTCGCCGTAGCCGAGGCTGCCGCGAGCGGGCAGCGGATCGACCTGCGCGAGCGCTACGGGGCGTGCTGAACCTGCCGCGGTCGCGCGTCAGGCGCTGGCGAGCCGGCGATGGAGCTCCGCCACCGCTTCGTCGAGCGCATCCGCGATCAGCGCTTCCGCCCGCGGGGTGTAGCGGATCGCTGGGAGGGCAACGTTGAGTGAGCCGAGCGCCTGTCCGTCCTCGGCCAGCACCGCCTTCGCCAATCCTATGATGCCCGGGGTGAATTCCTCGTGCGAATAGGCGATGCCGTCGCGCCGGATCTGGTCGAGCTGCCGGCGGAGTTCCGCCGCTGAGGACAGCGTGTTGGCCGTGATCGGCTCGAACCTTACGCGCGCCAGGTACTCGTCCCGCCGATCCTGCAGCATATGCGCCAGGATGATCTTGCCGCCGGAGGTCGCATAGAGCGGCGCGAGATCGCCGAGCCGCATATGGGAGACCAGCCGCTGCGAGGAGCTAACGGTCGCCACCACTTCCGCGTCGTCGCCCTTGAGCATGTTCAGCGCCGCGGATTCGCCGGTCTGCGCGGTGATCCGCTCCAGCACCGGCTGGGCCAGCCCGACGAGGTCCTGCCGGCGTGAGGTCAGGCGCGCCATGCTGGTGAAGCGCTCGCCCAGGCGATAGCTCTTGCCGGCAGCCGAATAGGCGACGTAGCCGCGCCCCGTCGCGGTCTTGAGAAGCTGCGTCAGGCTGCTCTTGGGGATGCCGAGCGCCGCGGTGATCGCGCTGTGCGAGAGGCCGCCATTGACGCGCGCCAGCAATTCGAACAGGTCGAGCAGCCGATCGGCCGATTTCACGGTGCTGCGCGTGTCTTCGGTCGGCTCTACCCTCAACCTGGATCCCTCAGTTCATCAGTATGAACAAACTTAGCAAGCTCTTCCCAGGGAGAAAAGCGGGAGATCAGGGGCGGGCGGCCGCGTTTCGGGCAAGCAGCTGCCTTGTGGCGTCGCCCGCGCGCCGGGCGCGCTCCATGGGCGAGCAGGACGCGAAAGCGGCCGAAGGCGCCTCGACCCCGACCGGCGTATCGGGCGCGAACGCGTCGAGAAATGCGTCCAGCCACAATTCGCCGAGCCCCGGATAGAGCCGCTCCGCTCGCGCTTCGGCACGGAAGCCCGAGGCAGGAGGGCGCGCGGCGGGGGCGTCGCAGAGATGGATGTAGGAGAACAGGCCGGGGTCGTAACCGGCGATGTCGGCTGGGCTGCCGCCCGAGCGGCTGAGGTGCAGCGCATCGACCAGGAGACCGGCATCCCTGGGCGCCGCCTGCCGCAAGAGTTCATGCGCGCTGCCGAGATCGGCGATCGTCGCATACGGGATGAACTCCAGCATCGGCCGCAGCCCGCGTGCGTTCGCCAGCGTGCACAGGCGCCCGAAATTGTCGAGGAGGCGGGCGGATTCGACATCGAAGCCGACGGTCAGCACATGGCGCGCGCCGAGCTCGGCCCCGACGTCCAAAGCTGGCTCCAGATGGTCGACAGCGGTCTGCGGCGACAACCAGATGGCTTCGATGTCGAGGATGCGAATGCCCGTCGCGGCGAGCCGCTCCTTGATGCGGCGCTGCAGGGGGATGTCGCCGACCACGGGCACGATCGTATCGCCCGGCAGTGGCGGCACGATGCGCAGGCCGATCGCGTCGAAGCCGCCGGCCACGCCGGCATCGATCAGCTCCAGCGGGCCCGCATCGAGCACGGTGAGATGCGCGAGCGAGATCGATCTCATCGTCTGCTCTCCGGTTGACTCGAGTTGGCCATTATACAAAACTAGTTCCTGTAAATGAACAAATTGTGGGGAGGCAGCGATGACCGCAGCGAGCGATCAGGCTGACCGGCGCGCCATCCGCGACCTCCTGGAGAATTGGGTGGTCTGGCGCGATGCCGGCGACTGGGAGCGCTTCCGGGGCGTCTGGCATCCCGAGGGACGGATGATGGCGACCTGGTTCCAGGGGACGGGCGACGAATTCATCCGCGTCAGCCGCGAGGGCTTCGAACGCGGCGTTCGCATCCTGCACTTCCTCGGCGGTATCGCGATCGACGTCGCGGGCGCAAGAGCGATCTCCCAGACGAAGATGACGATCAACCAGCGCGCCGAGGTCGAGGGTGTCGTCTGCGACGTCGTCTGCACCGGCCGCTTCTACGATTTCCTCGAGAAGCGCGACGAGCGCTGGGGCATCGTGCTGCGGCAGCCGATCTACGAGAAGGACCGGATCGATCCGGTCGACCCTGCCGCCACGCTCGCGCTCGATCGCGAGGTGCTGATGCGCTTTCCGGAGGGCTATCGCCATCTCGCCTATCTGCAGACCCGCATCGGCTACAAGGTCAAGCCCGACATGCCCGGGCTCACCGGCCGCGAGGTCGAGGCGCTCTATGCCCGCGGCGCCGGCTGGCTGAAGGGCGCACCGGCCGACGAGCCTGCGGCGCCGGCGAGCTGAGGCCGACATGGCGAGCGTGGTTGTCCAGCCCTTCGTCTACCAGGCCGATCCGGCAGGGTGAGGCGTTCTGCGTGGCCGATGGCGTCGCCGCTGCGAGGGACGTGCCCCAAGTCTGACTGGCGACGAGGCAACGGGAGAACAGCGTGAGAAATTTCGACGAGCGCTCGATCACCGCCGCCGTCCGCGAGCGGGTGGGGCAGGCCAGCGATCCGCGCCTCCGTCAGGTCAGCGACGCTCTGATCCGCCATCTCCACGACTTCGTGCGCGAGATCGAGCCGACCCAGGAGGAGTGGTCGCGGGCGATCGCCTTCCTGACCCGTACCGGGCACATGTGTACCGCCAACCGTCAGGAGTTCATCCTGCTCTCGGACGCGCTCGGCGTCTCCATGCTGGTCGACGCGATCAATCACCACCTCCCGGGCGGCGCCACGGAGACCACGGTGCTCGGCCCGTTCTATGTGCAGGAGCCGCCGGAACTGCCGCTCGGAGCCAATATCTCGCCAGGGCTCGCCGGCGTGCCGCTGCTGGTCACCGGTTCGGTCAGCTCAGCCGGCGGTCCGGGGCTGGCCGGCGCGGCGGTCGATGTTTGGCATTCCGACGGCGAAGGCTATTACGACGTCCAGCAGTTCGACGAGGATCACGGTCTTGCCATGCGGGCAAGGCTGCGGACTGCGCCGGATGGCGCCTTCCATTTCTGGACGATCATGCCGGCCGCCTACCCGATCCCGAATGACGGGCCGGTTGGCGAGATGCTGGCGGCGCAGGGGCGCCATCCCTATCGGCCGGCCCATGTGCATTTCATGATCGCTGCGCCGGCGCATGAGCCGCTCGTCACCCATGTCTTCGTCGAGGGCGATGCCTATCTCGACTCCGACGTCGTATTCGGCGTCAAGGATTCGCTGATCCGTCCTTTCACCAAAATGCCGGCGGGCACGGCTCCCGATGGCACGCGGGTCGACCGGCCCTATCGCCACCTGCATTACGACTTCGCGCTGGCGCCGCAACGGCGCGTGGCTTGAGCCTCTGCCCGTCGTCGATGGAACGGGCTCTAGCGGGGCAATTTGCCGCGATGCGCCTTCGCAAGCACATCGGCCACGCGCTCTTCGCCCGAGCCGCAATCCCGGCCGGCGACCTCGGGAGAAATAGCCGAGAGCCGGATCGCGCTCGATGCTGCTCCGACCGCGCTCGCCCGGCGCGGCAGGGCTGTGATTCCAACGCTCGCCGCGAGCGCCGTGGCCATGTCTCGCCTGGTCAGGGTCATGCTGATCTCCCGTACTGGAATGAGGATTGGGCTCCCCTCGGATCGTTTTTCGCCCATCCCGCACGATGGCAGCAGCATGCCTCGGCCTCGGAAAGTGAGATTTGCTCAACCGGGCTTGAGAGATTCTTGGCCCGGTCGGAAAGGTCGGAAAACAGCGCTTCGGCAAGCGTTTAGCGGCGCCGGGACGCGTGATGAAAATCTCTTCAGAGCCCTGAAGAAAAACTCGTTGGTGCGACCGCGGGCGGCGACCCATCTTCGTTGCAACCGGCGGGCCTGATGGCCTGCCGCCGCAATGAGGACCTGCCATGACGACGCTTCTTCACATCGACGCCAGCGCCCGCGGCGACCGCTCGCTCAGCCGTGCCCTGTCAAGGGCCTTCGTCGAGGCCTGGCTGGCGCGCGAGCCCGCCGCCAATGTGATCGCCCGCGATGTCGGGCGCGATCCGCCGCCCTTCCTCAATGAGGCCTGGGTCGCAGCGGCGTTCACGCCCGAGGAGGCCCGCACGCCGGAGCACAAGGCGGAGCTCGCTCTGTCAGATGAGCTGATCGCAGAGCTCGCCGCCGCCGATGTCATCGTCATGGGCACGCCGATGTACAATTACGGCATGCCGGCGCAGCTCAAGTCCTGGTTCGACAAGATCATCCGGATCGGCAAGACCTTCAGCTTCGACCTGGCGCGCGGCGATTTTCCGCTGGAGCCGATCCTCAGCGGCAAGACGCTCGTGGTGCTGAGCTCGCGCGGCGAGTTCGGCTTCGGGCCGGGCGGCGTGCGTGCCGACATGAACCAGCTCGACCCGCATATCCGGACCTGCTCGCATTATCTCGGCGTCGAATCGATCCATACGATCGCGATCGACTATCAGGAGTTCGGCGATGCCCGGCACAAGCGCTCGATCGCCGAGGCGCATGCCGCGGTGCCGGGGCTGGTCGACGAGCTCATCGCCGGCCGCCGCGCCGAAGCGGCCTAGGTGAGGGAGTCGAAAGGCCTTGATCCAGAATCCGATCCCGTGGCCGAACGGGGCGCGCTGCGCCTGCGCCATCACCTTCGACGTCGATGCCGACAGCCTGATCCATATCGCCAGGCCGAAGGACAGCTGGAACCGGCTGTATCCGATCACCATGGGGCGCTACGGGCCGACCGTCGGCGTGCCGCGCATCCTCGAAACCTATCGCCGGCTCGGCCTGAAGCAGTCCTTCTTCATCCCGGGCTGGACGATGGAGCGCTATCCAGAGGCCGTCGAGGCGATCCTGACGGGAGGCCACGAGATCGGCCATCACGGCTATCTCCATGAGGACCCGGCCGAGATCTCGCCGGAGGCGCAGCGCAGCGCCTTCGAGAAGGCGCTCGCCATCCACCGGCGGATGACGGGTCTCACGCCGCGCGGCTATCGCGCGCCGGTCTACAACGCGACGCAGGCGACGATCGACCTCCTGATCGAGCACGGCTTTTCCTATGATTCCTCGCTGATGGCAGACGACATCCCCTACCGGATGCGGTCGGGCGGCAAGCATCTCTACGAGGTGCCGCCGCATTGGGGCTCGGACGACTGGCCGCCCTTCGCCCATTATGCCGAGATCGGCTACATGATGCCGGTGCAGCCGCCGGAGCAGGGCCTCGCGGCCTCCTTCGCCGAGTTCGAGGCGCAATACGAGGCCGGCGGCTTCTGGATGGGGATCTGGCACCCGTTCCTGACCGGGCGCCTGGCACGCTGGGCCGTGGTCGAGCGCTGGCTCGAGCAGGTGCTGGCGACGCGCAAGGTCTGGTTCGCGCCGCTGGAGGAGATCGTCGCTCATGTCGAGCGACTGGTCGCGGCCGGCGAATACCAGGTCCGGACCGAGGAACTGCCCTATTTCACGCAGCCTGTGGCAGGGTGAGCTCGGGCGCCTCGCGCCGGCGGAAGGCGGCGGCCTCGGCGCGCAGCCAGTCGCGGAACAGCACGGTCGAGCGCTTGCGCGGCGTCGCGCCCTCGACCAGCCGAAAGGCGAAGCCCGGCAGGCTGCCGCCGTCGAGGCGCACCAGGCTGCCGTCGCGCAAGGCATCGTCGACGAGGACACCGCTGCACAGCAGCGGGCCCAGCCCGCGACCGGCGGCGTGCAAGGCCAAAGTCTCCTCGCTGAACCAGGACTGGCGGAAGTCTGGCACCCTTCCCGGCAGCGCCTGCGCCAGCCAGGCCGACCAGTCCGGAGTTTCGAGCGCGCGGTTCTTCCAGCGGTAGCCGATCAGCGGGCGACCGAGCATGTCGGCGATGCCTGCGCGGCGTCCGGCCGGGCAGAGATCGCCGGAAGCGACGGCGATGTAGCTGTCCTCCAGCAGCACGGTCTGACGCTGATCGGCCGGGACCGGGCCATAGCGGATGGCGAGGTCGATGCCCTCGGCGCGCAGGTCCATCACCTCCTCGGAGGCGTCGATATGGACGGTGATCGCTGGATGGGCTGCGTGGAAAGCCGGGAGGCGCGGCATCAGCCAGCGCTCGGCGAAGGCGCGGGTGGTCGAGACGGTAACGGAGTCGGCCGAGCGGGTATCGTCGAGCAAAGCGAAGGCATCGGCGAGCCGATCGAAGCCGTCGCGCAGAAGCGGGAACAACGTCTCGCCGGCGGCGGTCAGCGCGAGCGCCCGCGCCTGGCGCTCGAACAGCTTCAGGCCGAGCACGGCTTCGAGATGGCGCACCTGATGGCTCACCGCCGTTACCGTGACGCAGAGCTCGTTGGCGGCCTGGGTGAAGCTGAGATGGCGCGCCGTCGCCTCGAAGGCGCGTACCGCATTGAGCGAAGGCAGCTTGCGCATGATGAGCCTCCCGTCAGGCGATCTGGTAGTGCGCGTCGGTCGGATGCATGGCGTTGACCGGCACCATGTCCTGCGGGCAGGCCGAGAAGACGACGATCAGGTCTATCTCGGCGCGCAGGGCGATATGCTGGCCGGGTTCGCTGACCGGCGCCTCGAAGGCAAGGCTGCCATCGGCGCGCACCGGCACGTTCATGAACAGGTTGAGCGGGCTCGGCGTCAGCGGCACGGCGATGCCGAGCTCGGCGAGCGCGGCCTTGAGGTTGTCGGTGCAGCTGTCGTGATGGCCGTGCGCGCCGAGCTGGCGATAGCGATGTTCGTCGCAGGCGGCGATCAGCATGTCGTGGATGCCGGGGGTGGTGTCCTCGACCACGGTCAGCATCGGGTTGCGGCGATTGCTGACCAGCGTGTCGCCGACCGCCGGCATCAGCTTCAGGATCGCGGCCCGGCTGTGCTCCATCGAGAGGTGCTCGTCGATATCGGCGGCGCTGAAGGCCCAGGTGTCCACGACCTGCTTGCCATGAGTATTGACGACGCGGACGCTCTGGCCGCGCTTGACCCTTGCGGCGACGCCGCTGCGGGCCGGGATCAGTTCGAGCGCCGGCTGGAGCGCTCCGACCTGCTTGTTCATGGCGATCTCCTCGCTGGCTCATTCGCTATGCCGGCAAGGAAACCCTCAATCGTTATGCAAATCCAATAATTTGATTTGGCTTCATTATCAGAAAATCATATGAAGCTAGCATGCGCCTGCGCCAGCTCGAATGCTTCCGCGCCTTGATGATCCACGGCACGATGACGCGCGTCGCCGAACTTCTCGGGATCTCGCAGCCCGGCGTCAGCACGATGATCGCCGCGTTGGAGCATGATTTCGGCGTGCCGCTGTTCGTGCGGCGCGGCACGCGGCTGCAGCCGACGGCGGAGGCGCATCTGATCTATGCGGAGGCGAGCCGGGCGCTGGAGGCGGTCGAGAACACTATGCGGGTGGCGGGAGAGATCCGGGCCGGCAAGCGCGGGCATCTCGCGATCACCGCCTATCCCAGCATCTCGATCGCGCTGCTGCCGCGGCTGCTCTCGGTCTTCGCCGCCGAGCGGCCGGGCCTGCAAATGAAGATCATCACGCGGGCATCGCAGAGCGTGAAGGAGCTGATGTCGACGCGGACCTTCGACTTCGCCATCGCCGAATTGCCGCTCGACTATCCGACGGCGCAGATGGAGGTCTTCAGCTATCAGTGCCAGTGCATGCTGCCGCTCGGCCATCCCCTGGCGGAACGCGAGGAGATCACCCCGGCCGATCTCGACGGCTTGCCCTTCGTCACCCTGTTCCGCGGCGATCCCGTCTACCAGAAGCTCGCCGCTGCCTTCTCCGAATATGGCGCGCGCTGGAATGTCGTTGCCGAGACGGAGTTCTTCTCCTCGGCCTGCGAGCTCGTCGCCGCCGGCATCGGTGTCGGGATTGTCGATCCCGTGGTCAGTGCGCCGTTCACGGCCGACATCGTGTGCCGGCCGTTCCGGCCGGCGATCTCCTACGAGATCGCCATCCTGCATCCGCTGCACGAGGAGCTGTCGCAGCTCGCGCGCGAGTTCATGGTCCCGCTGCGCGAGGCTTTGACGGCCTGATCTCTTGCGATAGTCGGTCAGACGTGGCCGTATTTCGCCAGAGCATCGGCGAGCGAGAGCCCGCGCGAGAGCTCGCGCCGGATGTTGACCTCGACGGCGGTCAGCCGCTCGGCTTCGGCCAGCACCTCCTCGATCCGCTCGGCCGGGATGACGATGGCGCCGTCATCGTCGGCGAGGATGAAGTCGCCCGGCTTGATCTCGACATAGCGGCTGGTCGCGCCGCGCATCAGCACCGGGACCTGGCTGGCGTTGACCTTCCAGCGGCCGATCGACTGCACCGGCGTGCGGTAGCGCGCATAGACCGGGAAGGCCTGCTCGCCGATCCAACGGATGTCGCGGATGCCGCCGTCGACGAGCGCGCCGACGCAGCCCTTCTCCTTCATGCCGATCGCGATCAATTCGCCGAAATAGCAGATGCCTTCGCCGTCGCCGCTCCAGACCGTGACCTCGCCGGGCGAGACGCCCTGGCAGGCCTTCATCTTCTCGGCGTCACCGCCGAGCGGGAACGGCGTCATCTGGCCGCGGATGGTATAGGCGAAGCCGGCGAGCTGTCCGGTGGTCGCGGGGTAGGGAGCAAATTGCGGTGCGAGGCCCTGGTCCGGCAGGCCGAGCGTGTCGAGCACGTCGGCGACGTTGGAGGTGTCGACGGCAAGGAAGCGGCGGCGGATGTCCTCGCGCCAGATGGCGTCGCGCTGGGGCAGTTCGGTCATGATTTCAGATCCTTTCAGATGCTCTGGAGATAGCCGCCATCGACCCGGATGACCGAGCCGGTGATGTAGGCGGCGCGGGCGCTGGCGAGGAAGGCGACGGCGTCGGCGTATTCCTCGGGCGTGCCGTAGCGGCCGAGCGGGATCGCGCCCGTGCTCTCGGCGACGATGTCGGCGAGCGGCCGGCCTTCGCGCTTGGCTTTCTGCTCGTCGAGAAAGAGGATGCGGTCGGTAGCGATCCGCCCCGGCAGGATGACGTTGCAGGTGATGCCGGACGCCGCGACCTCGCGCGCCAGCGTCTTCGACCAGCCGACCAGTGACAGGCGCAAGGCGTTCGAGATGGCGAGGTTCGGGATCGGAGCGACAACTCCCGAGGAGGTCGAGGTGACGATACGCCCGAAGCCGCGCTCGCGCATGCCCGGCAGCACCTTGTCGGTGAGCGCGATGACGGAGAGCACCATCGCCTGGAACTGCGCCGTCCAGGTCTCGGATGGCACGCCGGCGGCGAGGCTCGGCGGCGGACCGCCGGTGTTGTTGACGAGAATGTCGACCGGCCCGAGCGCCTCGGCGATCGCGGCAAGATGCTCGTCGGCCTCGTCGAGGCGGCCGATGTCCCAGCGCCGCGCCAGATGCGGTGCGCCCAGAGCGGAGAGGTCAGCGGCCCTGGCGGCGAGCGCCGTCTCGTCGATGTCGGCGAGCGCGACCTTGGCTCCCTCACGAGCCAGCGTCCTGGCGATGGCGCGGCCGAGCCCGCCGCCGGCACCCAGTACGAGCGCCGTGCGTCCAGCAATTCCCAGATCCATGATGGTTCCTCGTGAGTCCGGCTTACGAGCCGATGCGCAGGGGAGCGTCGAGCTTGCGCAGATAGGAGATGACCGAGAGCGCGGTGATGCGGCCGGTCTTCGGGTTGTCGCTCGGCACGTTCTCGATCGTCATCGAGAAGCTGGCTGAGTCGGCGTCGACCTCGATCGTATGGGTGTTGCGGGTCAGCGCCGGATCGGCCCAGATCTCCAGCGTCGTCCGGTCGGGCCCGATGCCGGCGAGCGAGAGCGCGACGGCGACGTTGAGATTGGCCGGGAAGCCGATCGCGGCCTCGCGCGGCGTGCCACTGAAGACCCGGGTCGGTTCGGTCACGTCGTCGAGGGTAATGTTGTTATCGATGAGATAGGGCGCGCCGACGAGGCCGCGCACCGGCTTGCGCGTGATCATCCGGACCGAGCGGATCACGCCCTCGGCCGCGGCGGTGACGGCATCGAGGCCGAGCAGCGCGCCGGTCGGCACGACGATCTGGCCGCCGTGGGCGCGGGCGATCTCGATGAGGCCCTCATGCGAGAGGATGGCGCCGGAGCTCAGCACGATCACCGTCTTGCCGGCACGCAGGAAGGGCTCGGCGATGGCCGACAGCAGCGCGGCCGGGGCGCATTCGACGACGATGTCGGCGAGTGCTTCGAGTTCCTCGATCGCCACCACCGGGATCGGCCGGGAGAGATGCGAGAGCCGCTCGCGCGCCTTGTCGCGGTCATGAGCGGAGACGGCGACGAGTTCGCAGCCGGGCACGCCCTGGTCGAGCACGCTGGCGATCTTGAGGCCGACGGCGCCGAGACCGGCGATGGCGACCCGCCGGCGCGGATGCGCGCCGGGTGCGGAAGGGGACGTCATGGGCGTTTCCTTGTCTTGTCGTCAGCCGGCCTGAGGAGCCGGGAAGAGGCTGGCGTAATGGCGCGCGCAGGCGCCGGCCGTGGTGAACCAGATGCGGTCCTGATGCTTGTTGAGATGGTCGAGCACCCGGCGGAACTGCCGGATGCGGAAAGGCTGGCCGACGATGAAGGTGTGGATCGTCATGCCGTAGACCAGCGCCTGCTGCTCGGACTGGACCAGCATCTCGTCGAGATTGTCGATCGCCATGTCGGCGAAGGCCTGCGCCGTGCCGTCATGCAGTACAACCATCGGCACGTCGTTGACCTCGTGCGGATAGGGCATCGCCAAGAGGGGCCCGCCCTTGGTCTTCAGCCAGACCGGCTGGTCGTCCATCGGCCAGTCCATGGTGTAGGCGTAGCCGGCTTCAGCCAGCAGGTCCTCGGTGCTGGCGCTGGGATGGGCGCCCGGGCTCATCCAGCCTGAGGGCGCAGCGCCCTCATGGCTCGCGATCGCCTGCGTCGCCTCGGCGATCAGCCGCCGCTCGGCCTCGATCTCCATGCCGTTCTGATGCTCGGAATTGGTGCGGCCATGGGCGACGATCTCGTCGCCGCGGCGGCGGTGGGCTGCGACCAGCTCCGGGCAGTGCGCGTAGCATTCGGTGTTGAGCAGCACCGAGAGCGGCAGGCGGTACTCGTCGAAGAGCTCGATCAGCCGCCAGCCGCCGACGCGGTTGCCGTATTCGCGCCAGGCCCAGTTGTAGGTGTTGGGGTGCTGGAGCCCTGGCGAATAGGGCAGGCCGAGCCCCGAGCCATAGGCGAAGTGCTCGACGCAGAGCGCGACATAGACGGCGAGCCGCTTGCCGCCCGGCCAGGTGAAGTCCGGCCGGTCGACGATGGGCGAGTAGGGGAAGCGTCCGGGGCTGGGCAGCATGAGCGTGCGTCCGTCAGGGGCGATAATCGGTCGGGGCGACGACCGAGGAGAGATCGACTGTCGCGACGTTGTCACGCGTCACCAGCAGCGCCGGCATGACGACACGGGCTTCGACCGGCTGCTTCGCCGCGGCCTTCAGCGCCTGCGCCATCGCGGCCTTGCCCTGGGCGACGACCTGCTGGATCGAGGTGCAGGCGATGTCGCCGTCCTTCAGCATCTGCTGGGCGGTGGGGCTGAAGTTCGAGGCCGAGACCTTCACAGGCTTGCTCGCCGACTTGAAGGCCGAGACGACGCCGGCGGCCATGTCGTCGGTCGCGGCATAGATGCCGGCGAGGTCGGGGAAACGCTGCGTCCAGTCCTCGGCGGTGCCGAGCGCAGCGTTGCGGTTGTCGGCGAGACGGGATTCGGCGACGATCTTGACGTCGGGCGCCGCCTTGGCCAGCGCCTCGCGGAAGCCCTTGGCGCGCAGGTCCGACCAGGCCTGGCCGGCAGGGCCCGCCATCATCGCGACCGTGCCCTTGCCGCCGACCGCCTTGGCGAGACATTCGGCCTGGAGCTTGCCCATGTCGGCATGGTCGGCGCTGACCAGGGAGGCGAGCTTCGGCGTGTTCGGCGGCGAGGAGATGCCGACGACCGGGATGCCGGCCTCGATCGCGCGCTCGACGATCGGCTTCACCGCGTCGCCATTGGTGGCGCCGATCACGATCGCCGCAACCTTGCGCTGGATCAGGTCCTGCACCTGGGCGATCTGCTGCGAGGCGTTGGCGTCGCCGCCGGCATTGAGCTTCAGAACCGTGGCGCCGCTCGCCTTCGCCTCGCTCTCCATGCCGTAGACGGCCGAGATCCAGAAGGAGGAGGCGAGGTTCGGCACGGCGATGCCGATCGTCTTCTCCTGGGCGAGGGCCGGCTGCGCCAGCGCGGCGACGGCGATGGAGGCAAGCAGGAGGCTGCGACGGGTCAGGGACGTCATGGCGATATCTCCTTGGTCTGGCGGTTGCGGGAAAAAAGCGAGCGGAGTGCGGTGTCCATCAGGCCGGAGCCGAGGATGACGAGGCCGACGGTGACCTGCGCCAGGAAGGGCGAGACCCCGGTGAGGTTGAGCCCGGTCAGCACGACCTGGACGAAGAAGGCACCGGCAGCGACGGCGAGGGCGTTGGCGACGCCGCCGGACAGGGCGGTCCCGCCGATGATCGCGGCGGCGATCGCCTGCAATTCCATGCCGGCGCCTTCGGTCGGCAGGCCGGCGCCGGCCCTGGCCGTCATCAGCGCGCCGGCGAGCCCGGCGAAGAGGCCGCAGAGCTGGTAGGCGCGGATCTGGAGCGCGCCGGCATCGGCGCCGACCAGGCCGACGGCTTCGGGATTGGCGCCGAGCATCAGGATGCGCTTGCCGAGCGTGGCGTGGCTCAGGAGAAACTTGGCACCGAGGACGCAGACGAGGGCGAGCCAGGCCAGCGGCGGCAGGCCGAGCACGGGGTCGAAGGCGAGGCTGGTGGCCTGGCCGGCTTCGGTGAGCGGTACGGCCTGGCCGTCATCGCTGACCAGCAAAGCGAGCCCTTTCAACGCGACCAGCGAGCCGAGCGTCGCGACGATCGGCTGCAAGGCGAGACGGCCGATCAGCCAGCCGTTCAGCGTGCCGCAGGCGAGGCCCACGAGGGGAGCGACCAGCAGGCCGGCCAGCCCGAAGCTGTTGGCGGCCATTGCGGCGAGGGTTCCGGCGAGCGCCGCGATGGCGCCGACGGAGATGTCGAAGCCGCGGGCCGCCAGGGCGAACATCTGGCCGGTCGCGAGCAGGACGAGGACCCAGGCCTGGCCGGCGATGCTGGCGGCATTGCCGAGCGAGAGGAAGCCGGGCGCGACCGCGGCGAAGATCAGGCCGGCGGCGAGAATGCCGGCGGGCGCGACCAGCAGGCGTGGGGCGATGGCGGCGCTCATCCGCGCCTCCCACCGATCAGAATGCGGGCGGCGTTGCCGAGGAAGGCCCAGTCGCGCTGCAGCAGCACGGCAGCGACGACGAGCGCGCCGAGCAGGATGAGCTGGTAGGCGGTCGGCAGGTTGAGCAGCACCACGATGTTGTTGAGCATGGCGACGATCAGCACGCCGCAGGCGACCTGCAGCACATTGCCGCGCCCGCCGCCGAGCGGCAGCCCGCCGACGGCACAGGCGGCGATGGTCTCGAAGGGCAGGTTCGGCGCGAGCATGGGCTGGCCCGAGGCGACGCGGCTGGTCAGGATGACGGCGCCGAGCGCGCAGAACAGGCCCGCCACGGCATAGCCGGCAAAGACGAGGCGGGGCACGGAAAGCCCTGCGAGCCTGGCGGCCGTCGCATTGGCGCCGACCAGATACCAGCCGCGTCCGAGCCGGGTCTTGGCGAGCAGGACATGCAACAGAGCGAAGGCGACGGCGGCGCAGAGGATCGGGACGGGGATGCCAAGAATGCGGCCGCGGGCCGGGAAGGAAAAGGCGTCCGAGGGCGGCGCATCGATCGGCAGACCGCCGGCGAGCCAGGCCGCGAGACCCGAAGCGATCATCAGCATGCCGAGCGTCGCGATCACCGGCGGCACGGCAAAGCGCGCGACGAGCAGGCCGTTGACCATGCCGACACCCACGATCAGCAACGCGCCAAGGAGGAAGGCGCCGACGACACCGGCCGTCGGGAGAGCCATGACGATGACGACGCTCGCCAGCGCCGCCGAGGCACCGAAGGAGAACTCGATGCCGGCGAGGATGACGACGATGGCCTGGCCGCAGGCGACGATGCCGAGGATGGCGGCGATGCGCAGCACGTTCTCGATATTGCCGAGCGTGCCGAAGCGCGGCACCGCCAGGGCGGCCAGCCCGAAGAGCAGCGCGGTCACGATCAGGATGGCTGGCGGGCGCAGGATGGCAGGCATGCTGGGCGGGCCCCGGTCGCCGAGAGGAAAGCTGCTCACGCCGCGGCCTTTCCGGCGAGCGCGGCCATGATCGTTTCGGTCGAGGCATCTCCCGGCAGGTCCTGCGCGATCGAGCCGTCCCGGACCACGAGGTAGCGGTCGCAGAGCGCGGTGAGCTCATCGAGGTCGCTCGATGCGACCAGAACGGCCACGCCGGTGCGGGCCATGTCGATGACGGCGCGGTGGATCATGGCGCGGGCCGCGACATCGACCCCGCGCGTCGGCTCGAGCAGGACGAGAGCGCGCAGGTTCGGCAAGGCGAGGCAGCGCGCGATCAGGAGCTTCTGCTGGTTGCCGCCGCTGAAGCTCGCGGCCTCGGCATCGGGGCGGGCCGGGTGCAGGTGCAGGCGGCGCAGCAGCGGCTCGATCGCATTGCGCTCGCGTGCCTTGCCGAGGAGGCCGCGGGCGGAGAAGCGCCCGAGCGCGCTGGCCGAGGCGTTGCCGATCGCGCTGACCGGCGGAAACAGCCCCTCGGCATGGCGGTCGGCCGGAACATAGGCGACGCCGAGGCGGACGGCCGCGCGCCGGTCGCCGAGGGCGAAACTCTGCTCGCCGACGGCGATCTCGCCCTGCCCGGGAGCGGCACCGGCCAGGGTCGCGGCGATGGCGAGCGCGCCGGAGCCGACCAGGCCCGCGAGGCCGACGATTTCGCCGGCGCTTACCGAGAGGTCGAGACTATGGCCAGTCGCCATGTGGACATTGGTTGTCGTCAGGACGGGTTCCGTCCGGGCGCTGCCCGAACGGTGCTCGTGCTCGACCTGCATGCCCAGCATCGCCTTGACCAGCGTGGCGCGGTCGTGCCGGCCGATCGGGGCTGCGTCGATCACGGTGGCGCCGTCGCGCAGCACGGTGACCTCGTCGGCGAGGCGCTCGATCTCGTCGAACTTGTGCGAAATGAAGAGCACGGCTGTCCCGCCTGCGCAGAGATCGCGGACCACGGCAAAGAGCCGGTCGGCCTCGGCCCCGTTCAGCGCTGCAGTAGGCTCGTCGAGGACGAGTATGCGGCAATTGCGGCCGACGCCGCGGGCGATCTCGAGCAACTGGCGCTCGCCGAGCGAGAGCGACGAGACCGCGCGGTCGAGATCGAGGTCGAGCCCGACGCGGGCGAGCCAGGTCTTGGCCTCGCCCCGGGGCACCAGCGCCTTGCGGCTGAGGCCGGCCCGGCCGGCAACGAGCTGGAAGGCGGAAAGGTTGTCGAGGACGGAGAGCTCGGGAAACAGGCTCAGATGCTGGTAGATCGGCACGATCCCGGCGGCGATCGCTTCGGCCACCGAGCGGAAGGCGACGGGCTTCCCGGACAGAGCGACGCTGCCGCTATCGGGCTTCACCGCGCCGACGATGATCTTCACCAGGGTGGATTTGCCGGCGCCGTTCTCGCCGAGCAGAGCGTGGACGCGGCCGGCGCGCAAGGTCAGGTCGGCGCTGCGCAGTGCGCAGGTCGCGCCATAGCGCTTGGCGATGTCGCGCATGGCGAGCGCGATCGCTGGCTCGATCGTCATCGGCAGTTCCCCGTTCACCGGTGCCTTGCCCAGGGCAGGTCCGGCGTTGACGAGACGATGAAGCCGTCGCCCGGTCGTCACAAACGAATTGTTCGGCGCTCATGCATGATCTAGTCTCATGCATGAGAGAGGTGCTGCATGCGAAAGAGGCGTCTGCCGCCATTGAATGCGCTGCGCGGTTTCGATGCTGCTGCGCGCCATCTGTCGTTCACCAAGGCGGCCGAGGAGCTGAGCCTGACGCAGGGCGCCGTCAGCCGGCAGGTCAAGGAGCTCGAGCTCCATCTCGGGCAGGAGCTGTTCCGCCGCTTCACCCGCAGGATCGAGCTCACCGCCGAGGGCGAGCAGTTCTTCCGGAGCGTCGAGAGCATGCTCGACGAGCTCGAGCGCGCCGCCGGCCGCTTCAGTCGGCGCAAGGACAGGGCGACGTTGACGGTGTCGGTGTTGCCGACGATCGCCTCGGTCTGGCTGATGCCGCGGCTTCACCTCTTCACCAGCCTGCACCCGCAGATCGAGCTGCGCGTCGTCTCGTCGATCGAGCCGGCGGATCTGCTCGCCCATGAGGCCGATGTCGCGATCCGCGTCGGCCGCCTGCCGGGTCGGCATTACGAGCGCAACCAGCCACGGATCGAGCTATCCATGCTGACGCGCTGGGACGGGGTCCATGCCGACGAACTCTTTCCCGATCGGCTGGTCCCGGTCTGCTCACCGGGTCTGTTAGGTGAGACGGACGTCACTCCGGCCGATCTGGTGCGCTGGCCGCTGATCCATACCTCGACGCGCCGCCATGCCTGGCCCGACTGGCTCAAGGCTCACGGCGTGCGCGCGGCGGTCGAGATCGAGCAAACGCTGCAGTTCGGGCATTTCTTCATGTCGCTCGATGCGGCGCGCCAGGGCCGTGGCATTGCCCTGGTGCCGGACATCATCCTGGCGCATGAGGAGGGCATGCGCGGCTTAACCGTTCCGCTGACCAGCGAGCTCGACAGCGCCGGAGAATATTACCTCCTGATCCACGAAAGCCGTTTCGACGATCCGCGCGTGCAAGGTTTCAGGAACTGGGCTTTGAAGGAGTCGTTCAAAGTTCGCGGCAATCCACCGAAGCTCATCCCGGCCTGACAGGGCGAAGGGTGGCGGCTGGCGATGTTGTGATCAGGCGGGACCAGAAGAGCAAAAAGCGCGGGAATATCCAGCGCTTGCGTGCGTCTCAAATCAAGTCATCTCTTTTGGAACGGATATTCCGAGCGACGCCGCGCTGCCGCTGCCATGCAGCAGGTACTGCCTGCCGCACAGGCCGTGAACCATGAAGAGGCGGCGAACACGCATGTTCCGCCATCGCAAGATGGTCAGGGCAGGTCGGGGCTGCTTATCCGCAGCGCCATTCGCTTCGCTCGGGACAAGCCTTCAGAACCGTCGAGAGTGAGAACAGGACGGTTGCGCCGCGGCCGCCTCGGCTGGGCGAATTGTAGCTCAGTGGTGCAGCAACGGTGAGGCCCGCCTCGACGGAATCGTTGAACCGCAGGCGCACGCCGCCACCCACCGCGGAGAGGGACTGGACGATGTCTTTCGGCACCGCATAGCTGCGAACGGCTCCCCCCTCGACGAAGCCGAAAAGCTGGACGTTCTTCAGGAAAGACAGAGCCGGCCGGTAGTCGTAGCGCAGCTCGGCCGAACCGGCGATGCCGTTGTCGCCGGCGAGCCAGCCGCTCTGGAAAGCGCGGCCGAAGGCGGCGCCGCCAAGATAGAATTGCTGCGAGATCAGCAGCGCCTCGGAGCTGACCTGACCGGAGGCCGCAAGCCTCATCGACCAGTTGCCGCCAAGGCCCTGATAGCGCGTCAGCGCGCCCTGCAGGGCGTAGAAGTTGCCCGAGCCGTCGAAGCGCGAGAGCAGCGGGTCGTAGCGGCGTGAGGCGCCGTCGATGCCGAGGCCCTTGCGCAGGCCGAGCGTGGCATAGGTCGTCCCTTGCCAATCATCGCGAAGGCGATAGTCGGCGGTCAGGCTCGCGATCCGCAGGCGGTCGCGGTAGTTGACGCCGAAGGCGCTCTCCTCGGTGACGTTGCTCAGCCCGAACCCTGCGGTGAGCGAGAGCGACTGCCGCTGTGTCTGCAATGCGACGATGGTCGCTCTGGCCTCCAGGTTCTCGGCATCGGACCGAACACGGTCGAGGCGACGCAGGTCGCCGGGCCAGACCACGCTGCGCGAGGCCGAGACGCCGACCCGCAGCCAATCGCCGCCGAGCGGTGCGTCATAGGAGATGCGGCCATAGCGGAGCTCCCGCGTCGAGCCCGGTACCGATGAGAGATTGACCGCCAGCGTATCGCCGGGGATGAGCAGCGAATTCAGCGCGGCGCCGAAATAGGCCTGCCAGGGGCCGACGGCATTCGAAGCCGCATTGTCGAAGCCCGCGGAGACGAACACGCTCCAGCTGTCGAGCATCACGGTCAGGCGAAAGCGTCCGGTACCGGTGCCGATCTCCTCCAGCGTGGTGTCCTTGACGCGCACGCCCGGCAGATCGTTGACGAGCAGGAGCCGGCGCTCGAGCGTCTCCAACCTGGCCGGCGTCTCCTCGCTGATCGGCGCCAGCATGCGGCGCGTGCCGAAGCGGTTAGCCTCGTCGCCCTGCACCACGAGCTCGCTGATGGTACCGGCGATGATCCGGATCGTGACGATGCCGCCCTTGATGTCCTGGGGCGGGACGATCGCGCGTGTCAGATGATAGCCGGCGTCGCGATGGAGCTGGCCGATCTGGTTCGCGAGGGCGGCGAGGCCCGTTTGTGAGATCGGCCTGCCGAGCCTGTCCCGATAGACGGCAGCGATATCGCCGGAATCGAGTGGACTGTCGCCTTCGATCCTCACCGCGGCAAGCGTGAACAGCGCCCGGTCTTCGCCGGCCGGTTGGTCGGGCGCGGATCTGGCAGTCGGGACCGAGATCCCGGTTTGGGTTTCCTGCAGCCGCTCGGCCCGCCGCTGCTCGAGACCCTGGTCACTGGGCTGGATTGGCGGAACCGGACGGAGGCTGCCCTGGGCATGCGCCGGTGCGATCAAGACTGGCGAACACAGAGAGAGCAGAAGTATCGCTGCCCGCAAGCTGTCGCTGCACAGCTTGTCCGCCCGCCGCCGTGCCATGCCCAGTACGCATCCGCCTTTTTGGGCTCAGCCAGCCTGCACCCCACCAAAATCGGTAAATAGACATGGTTAATCAAAGCTTAATACGGCCTTCGATTATAGACGACTACGCTAAGTCAGAATTCAGAACTGGCTGTTAGCAAAGGGGCATAGCTGGCTTTCACCTCCAGGATGGAGACCGCCTACCCATGCCGCGAGCGATCCGCATACTCTTCGCTGCGGGCCTTTTGGCCCTCTTGGAAGCGTTGAGCCCGAGGCCGGCTTTGGCGGAGGACAATATCTGGCAGGTCAGCAAGGTCTCGGGCGAAGCCTGGATCGCCGGGGCCGGCGTGCAGCCGGTCTCGCTCGGCCAGGCCACGACGCTGAAGCCCGGCGATACCATCCGCACCGGACGCAATGGCCGCGTCCTCCTGGTCCGCGGCGCCGAAAGCATGCTGATCTCGGCGAACGCGCAGGTCGCCGTGCCGACGACGAGTGGCTCGGGTCGCTCGACCATCCTCCAGCAGGCGGGCTCGATCCTGCTCGACGTGGAGAAGAAGAACGTCCAGCATTTCGAGGTCGAGACCCCCTTCCTCGCCGCCGTGGTCAAGGGCACGCAGTTCCGCGTCACCGTGACCTCGGGCAGCGCCAAGGTCGACGTTCAGCGCGGCCAGGTGCAGGTCTCGGATTTCCGCTCCGGTCAGTTCGCGCTGGTCCAGCCCGGCCAGGCCGCCAGCGTGGCCGGAACCGGGGCCGCCGGCCTCAGGTTCTCCGGCAGCGGGCAGTTCAATCCGATCCAGCAGGGAGCGCCGCGCACCCCCTCGATCCGCGCGATTTCCGTCCCGCGTGACGGCCTGTCGCGGCCGCCTGCGGCAGGCAAGGAGGAGCGCCGGGCCAGCGCCGGCGAGCCTTCGCACCGCGCTGTTTCCAGCAGCGGCGGGACCGTACGCATCGGCACGGCGCTGGGCGAGGTCAATGTCAACGTCCAGGCGGTGACCAAGGGCTTGGCGCGCAATGCCGATGCGACAGCCAATGCCTCCGGGCGCAGGCAGGGCACGACCTGGTCGACCGAGGACCTGTCGCCCGCCGGCAGCAACTCGAACAATGTCCAGCGCGTCGGCAGTTCGGAGCTCGGTCGCTCCGAGGCTGCGCAGACTCTGGCCAGCGTCAACGGCCAGGCGAACGCCAAGTCCAGCGGCCCCGGCAGCATCGGCAATGGCAGCGGTAACAACGGCAATGGCAATGTCGGCGGGAACGGCCGCGGCAACAGCGGCGACGGCCATGCCTCAGGCAACGCCGGCAACGGCAATGCCTCGGGGAACAATCGCGGCAATGGCCGCGACGGGAATGCCGATGGCAAGAACGGCAACGGAAACGGCTGGGGGAACAGCGGCGGCAAGCCCGGAAATGCCGGAAACAGCGGAAACGGAAACGGCAATGGCAACGCTGGCGGCAACAGCAGCAATGGCAACAACAATGCCGGCGGCAACGGCAACGGCAACGGGAACGGCGGTGGCAACGGAAATGGTAATGGCAACGCTGGCGGCAACAGCGGCAATGGCAGCAACAATGCCGGCGGCAACGGGAACGGCGGTGGCAACGGAAACGGTAATGGCAACGCTGGCGGCAACAGCGGCAATGGCAGCAACAATGCCGGCGGCAGCGGGAACGGTGGTCGAAACGGCAATGGCAATGGTGCCGGTGGCGTGAATATCGGGCTGAACCTCGGCGGCCTCAGCGTGAGGGTGAATCTCGGGCGCTGATGTCTTGACGAAATCGTCAGCTTTTCCGCGCTAGGGTCGGGATGACTGAACTCGATACCCGGCAGGGTGGCAGACGGACGTGACGCTGTATCGGCCACACCTGATTGCCTGCGGGCTGCTTGCGCTGGCCTGGCTGGTCGGCCTGCCCGCAGCATTCGCGGATCTCATCAGCGACAAGCGTTTCCTCTGGCCGAAGCGTCCGGCCAGCGAAACCATAGCGCTGGTCGAGATTGACGCCCCCTCGCTGGCGCGAATCGGCGTCTGGCCATGGCCGCGCCGCCATCATGCCAAGCTGATCGAGCAGCTCGAGACGGCAGGCGCCACCGAGATCCTTTTCGACGTCGACTTCAGCGCCCGCTCCAATCCCGTCGACGACGCGGCTTTCGCGGAGGCGCTGGCGAAGGCCGGTGGCTCCGTCGTGCTGCCGACCTTCCAGCAGAGAGCCGGCGACCTCAATCGCGGGCTGACATTGCATGTGAACCGGCCATTGCCGGAGTTCGCGGCTCACAGCTGGTCGGCCGTGGTGAATGTTCTGCCCGAGACGGACGGGCTGGTTCGCCGCTATGGTCTCGGCGCACGCATCGGCGAGTTCCTGCCGTCGTTCGGCGCGCTGCTGGTCGGCCGCCATGACGAGCAGGGCGCACCGTTCCGCATCGATTTCAGCATCGGCACCGATACGGTACCGGCCGTGTCCTACATCGCGGTCCTCGACGGCGAGCCACAGGCACTGGCGCGCCTCAAGGGGCGCAAGGTCATCGTCGCCGGAACGGCCGTCGAACTCGGCGACCGCTTCAACGTCCCCAATGGCCGCGTCATCCCGGGCTCCATGCTGCAACTGCTGGCTGCCGAATCGCTGCTGCAAGGTCGCGCCCTGCAGAGCACCGGCCTGCCGCTGTCGCTCGTCGGCATAGTCGCCATTCTCATGGGGATGGTCGTGCTCTGGCGGCGCACCAGCGCAAGGGCGCGCGTCGCCATCGTGTTGTGGGCGGCAGCTTCACTGGAGGTCGGGGCATTCCTCATCCAGACGACCTGGCCGATCATCGTGGACACGAGCAGTTGGCTCCTTCTGCTCGGCGCCTATCTGATCGCCATCGCGCTTCACGAAATCGACTTGCGCGGGCTGTTGCGCGGGATCGCCGAACGACGCTTCCAGCGTATCGCGATGTCGCTGGGCGATGGGCTCGTCTGCCTCGACGATCAAGGTCGCATCGTCTTCTGGAACCCCGGCGCGGCCAAGATTTTCGGCTATCCGGAGGCGGATGCGCTCGGCAAGCCTTTCACGGCCTGCCTTGCCGACCCGGAGCAACTCGCCCGCCTGCAGCATGCCGCGGCGGTGGACGACCACGTCCTCGATCTCGTCGGGCTCAGGCGCAACGGCGAGCGCTTTGCCCTCGAGGCGAGCGTCTCCAGCTGGCAGGGCACTGACGGGCGTCAGTTCGGCCTCGTCCTGCGCGACATCACCATCAAGCAGCGCGAGCGCGAACGGATTCGTTATCTGGCCGAGCATGACGACCTGACCGGGCTGCTCAACCGGCATGCGCTCGCAGAGCGTCTGGCAGCAGAGTTCGATAAAGGCGGCGCGCCCGTATCGGCCTTGATCTTGATCGGCATCGACCGCTTCCATCACTTCAGCGACATCCATGGCCGGGAATTCGCTGATCAGGTGCTTATCGCGTTCGCCGCACGGCTGCGCGCGCTGATGCCTGCCGATGCCGAGGCCGCTCGTTTCGCCGACGACGAGTTCGCTCTGCTTGCGCCCAAGGAGTTCGCAGCAGCAGTGGCGAATGACGTTGCGCGTGATTTTGGGTCTGCTGCTCTTGTCTTCGGCGAATGGCGCCAGCGGGTGGCGGTACGCATCGGCTATGCCGTGGCAGAATCAGGCTGGAGTGCCGACCACCTGATCGGAAACGCCCATCTGGCGCTCGAGGCAGCCATACTGGCCCGCGACGAGCAACCGATCGGTTTCGCAGCTGCCATGCGCGACAAGATCGCGTCGCAACTGGCGCTCGAAGCCGAGCTCCGCCTTGCCCTCGAGAAAAATCAGTTCGAGCTGTTCTACCAGCCGCAAGTACTCCTTTCGGATCGGAGCGTGATCGGGGCGGAAGCACTGATCCGTTGGCGCCATCCCGTGCGCGGGCTGATCCCGCCGGGGCAGTTCATTCCGGTGCTGAACAATTCTCCTCTATCCGATGCGGTTGCGAACTGGGTTCTGGCCACGGCTTGCCAGCAGTCCCGGCAATGGCAGATGGCGGGCACGCCGGTCCGGGTCGGCGTCAACCTGTCGCCCTCGCAATTGCAGGGCAGCGAGCTGCAGGACACGGTCGCCACGCTTCTCGACGAAACCGGCCTCGCGCCGGAGCTGCTCGAACTGGAAGTCACCGAAGACATCCTGATCGAGGATGCCCAAAAGGCGCAGAAGACGTTCCGCGAAATCCGTGCGCGCGGCGTCAAGATCGCCTTCGACGATTTCGGGACCGGCTATGGCAGCCTGAGCTATCTCAAGGCGTTCCCGCTCGACACGTTGAAGATCGACCAGACCTTCGTGCGTCAGCTGCTGAATGACAGCGGCGACGCCGCCATCGTCCGCGCCACGATCGATCTCGGCCGCTCACTCGGCCTCTCGATCATCGCCGAAGGTATCGAGGACCTCGAAACGGCCAATCGCCTCAAGGGCATGGGCTGCGACGAAGGGCAAGGCTATCACTTCGGCCGGCCTCTTCCCGCGCCTGAATTCGAACAGCTGTTTCTGGCGCGTCGGTCCGTCGCGTGATTTGAGCTGGCGGCCTGACTTGGCCTGACGAAAGCTCGCTCTTGGTCTGCCGGCGTAGGAACGTCCGGTTGCCGGCAGTTCGTCAACGAAAGCTCCTGGCGCATCGCCGATGCGATGGCGATTAGCGCGGAACATCCAACCACCTGAGAGCGAGGCTGCGACGATCGTGCGCTTTGGAACCTCTGGCGGACGGGATGCGTTTGCGTCATGATAGAACATATAGTGAACATGGAGGCTTGCTTGGCGCAGCTCACCACGCTTCAGAAGCTGGAAATCCTCAGCGATGCCGCGAAGTACGACGCCTCCTGCGCGTCGAGCGGGACGGCGAAGCGCCATTCGGTCGGTGGGAAGGGCATCGGCTCGACCACGGGCTCGGGCATCTGCCATTCCTATGCGCCGGACGGGCGCTGCATCTCGCTGCTGAAAATTCTGCTGACCAATTTCTGCTCCTATGACTGCGTCTTCTGCATCAACCGCAGTTCGAGCAACGTCCAGCGGGCGCGCTTTTCGGTCGAGGAGGTCGTGGCGCTGACGCTGAATTTCTACAAGCGCAACTATATCGAGGGCCTGTTCCTCTCCTCCGGCATCATCCGCTCGCCGGACTACACCATGGGCGAACTGGTGCGCGTCGCCGAGAGCTTGCGGCTCGATCACGATTTCCGCGGCTACATCCATCTCAAGCTGATCCCGAGCGCGAGCCAGGAGCTGATCGACCGCGCGGCCCTGTTCGCAGACCGGGTCTCGATCAATGTGGAGCTGCCGAGCGAAACCTCGCTCAAGCGCTTTGCGCCGGAGAAGCAGCCGCTCGACATCCGCAGCGCCATGGGCGGGCTCAAGCTCAGGATCGACGAGGCCGCCGCCGAGCGCGAGCGCTCGAAACGGGCGCCGGCCTTCTCGCCGGCCGGGCAGAGCACGCAGATGATCGTCGGTGCCGACGATGCCACCGACGCGACCATCCTGCAGCGCAGCGCCAATCTCTATAGTGCCTATGGCCTGCGCCGGGTCTATTACTCCGCCTTCAGCCCGATCCCCGACTCGTCGAAGCAATTGCCGCTGTCGGAACCGCCGCTGATGCGCGAGCATCGCCTCTACCAGGCCGACTGGCTGACGCGCTTCTACGGCTTCGAGGTCGACGAGATCATGGATGCGGCGCCGGGCGGCATGCTCGACCTTTCCGTCGATCCCAAGCTCGCCTGGGCCTTGCGCCATCGCGGCCGCTTTCCCGTCGACGTCAACCGCGCCGAGCGCGAGATGCTGCTGCGCATTCCCGGGCTCGGCACGCGCAGCGTCGATCGCATCCTCGCCATGCGCCGCTTCCGGAGCTTGAGGCTGGAGGATGTCGGGCGGCTGGTGCGCTCCTTGCGCGTGCTCCGGCAGTTCATCGTCACCAGCGATTGGCGGCCGGGCTCGGCGCTCGACGGCGAGCGGCTGAAGGCGCAGCTGGCGCCGAAGCCGCAGCAACTGGCGCTGCTCTGATGTACGTCGCGCGTCTGTCCCATCCAGCCGATTTCGAGGGCTGGCGCGGCTTCGCCCGGCGCTTCGCTCAAGCGCTGGTCGCACCCTCGGCGATCGACTGGCGCGTCGGCGATCACGACACCGGCCTGTTCGGCGAGGATGTGGTCGAGGGCGGCGACGGCAGGGCGCTCAGCGTGCCGCGCGCCTTCGTCGGGCTGGCGCAGCAGGTGATCTGCCATAGCGATCCCGCGCGCTTCGACCTGCTCTACCGCCTGCTCTGGCGCCTGCAGGAGGAGCGCGAGCTGCTCCAGATCGCCTCCGATCACGACGTCCATCGCGCCGAGGCGCTGGCGCGCTCGGTCCGGCGCGACATGCACAAGATGACCGCCTTCGTGCGCTTCCGCGAGGTCGATGACGGGGAGGGCGGCGAGGCCTTCGTCGCTTGGTTCGAGCCCGAGCATCACATCCTGGAGAAGGTCGCGCCCTTCTTCGTCGAGCGTTTCACGACGATGCGCTGGACGATCCTGACGCCGCGCGGGACGCTGCTCTGGGACGGGCGCGAACTCAAGCTCGGCGAGGCGGCGACGCGGGCGCAGGCGCCGACCAGTGATGCGATGGAGGAGTGGTGGCGAACCTATTACGCCAGCATCTTCAACCCGGCCCGGCTGAAGCCGAAGGCGATGAAGGCCGAAATGCCGGTGAAATACTGGCGGAACCTCCCGGAGGCCGAACTGATTGCTCCCCTGATCGCCGATGCCGCCAGGCGAACGCAGGAGATGATCATGAGCGCGCCGACATCACCCCAGAAGCGACGGCCTGCTCCGGCGCCGGACCTGGCCGCTGCCGACCTTTCGGCAATCGAGAGCTGGGAGGATGCGGCGTTCGCTGCGCGCTCCTGCCGGCGCTGCGATCTCTGGTGCGATGCGACACAGACGGTTTTCGGCGAAGGCCCGCGCAATGCGCCGGTGATCTTCGTCGGCGAGCAGCCGGGCGATCATGAGGATCTCGCCGGCAAGCCCTTTATCGGCCCGGCCGGCAAGGTCTTCGATCGCGCCATGGCGGATGCAGGGCTCGATCGCACCCGAGCCTATGTCACCAATGCGGTGAAGCATTTCAAATTCCAGCTGCGCGGCAAGCGGCGCATCCACGAGAAGCCGAATGCCGGCGAGGTCAAGGCCTGCCGCTTCTGGCTCGATCTCGAGCTCGGCTTCGTCAAGCCGCAGCTGGTGGTGGCGCTGGGCGCGACCGCGCTCAAGGCGCTGACCGGCCATGCCGGCCCGCTGGCGGCAGCACGTGGGCGCGAGCTTGCGCTGCCGGATGGGACGCCGCTGCTGGCGACCGTCCACCCGTCATATCTGCTGCGCCTGCCGGACGAGGAGGCGAAAGAAAACGAGACCCGGCGCTTCCTCGACGATCTCAAGCATGTCGGCCGCCTCGCGCCGGGCTTGCGCCTGCCGAGAGCGGCTTGACCGGGGCCAACGCCGCCGGCACGACCGGAGCGGTGTGTCAGCCGGCCGCCGGCTCGCTCGCCAGGACGTTCGCCCTCTGCATATCGGCGATCTCCTCTTCCCTGATGCCGAGCTCGCGAGCGATTTCGACATTGTGCTGACCGAGCAAGGGTGCGACCCGCTGGGGTGTCGTGTCACAGTCCGAGAACCGGAACGGCAGATTGGGAAGCCTGACTTTGCCGAGCACCGGATGGGTTTGCTCGAGAATCATGTTCCGGGCCGCGACCTGCGGATCCGCGAGCACCTGGTCGATCGTCTGCACGGGCGCGGACGGAACGGACGACGCGTCGAGAGCCGCAAGGCATTCGCGCGTCGTGCGTGCCGAGCTCCAGGCCTTCACCAGCGCGGTCGCCTCCCGGTAATGCGTTGCACGGCCGGTCGGCGTCGCAAATTTCGGGTCTAGCGCAGCGCCGCCGATCAGGCTCGCCAGTCGGGCCCAGGCGTCGTCAACCTGGGCGGCGATCACAATATAACCGTCCGAGCTCGGGAAGACGCCATAGATCGGCGTTTCCGGCGAATCCGAGCCGGTGCGCCTGGGGAGCTCTTCGCCATCGGAGAAGGTGTAGCGCTGCACGGCATAATCATGGATCGAGATCATGCAGTCGTAGAGCGCCAGGTCGATATGCTGTCCCTTGCCGGTCGCGACGCGGCCCAGCAGGGCGGCGCAGATTGCGGCGACGCCGTGCATGCCGGCATACATGTCGGCGATGGGAATGCGCAGCAGCGGCGGCGCCTCCCCGTCCGTGCCGAGCTGCGCCATGGCGCCCGATTTCGCCTCGGCGATCAGGCCGAAGCCGGGCCTTGCGGCATCCGGCCCGGTGTGCCCGTAAGCGGATACCGAGCAATAGACCAGCCGGGGATTGCGCGCCGAGAGAGCCGCATAGCCGAGGCCGAGTTTTTCCAGCGCGCCGGGGCGGTAGTTCTCGACGAACACGTCCGCCGTCTCGACCAGCTTCATCATCAGGTCGAAGCCGCGCCGGTCCTTCATGTCGACGCAGATGCCGCGCTTGCCCATGTTCTGCTGAAGGAAATATCCGGATTGCCCGTCCTTGAAATAGCCGTGCGCGCGGCCGGCGTCGCCGCCGCCCGGGCGCTCGACCTTGATGACGTCGGCGCCCATCGCCGCCAGGCAACGCGACATGTGCGGCCCCGCCAGGAAGTGGCTGTAGTCGATCACGCGGATTCCGCTGAGGGGCAGGGTCTGTGGCATCTCAGGCCTCCGGCCGCTTCAGGATCATCAGCTTGTGCTCGCCGGTCTGCACGATCTCGCCTTTCTGGTTGATGAGGTCGGAGGCGATCGACACGATCCCCCAGCCCGGCTTGCGGGTTTCGCGCATGGAGGCAACGCGATACTTCACATGGATCGTGTCGTCGGCGCGGATGGGCAGTTTGAAATCCCAGTTCCAGCCGAGCGAAGCGCCCGGCGGGAACTGCAGCGAGCCGCGCGTCTTCAGGCCGTCCGCCAGCGAGAGGCCGAAGAGGCCATGAGCGACGATGCCGCCGAAATGCGAAGCCTTGGCGAAGTCTTCGTCGACATGCACGGGCGTATGGTCGCCGGTCAGGTCGGCATACGCCTTGATCATCTCCTTGGTCACGGTGACTTCGGGCGTGATGCCTTCGTCGCCCACCTCGACCTCGTCGAAGTAGCGTTCATGCGCTTTTTTGGGCGGGCTCTTGGCGTCCATGGCAGACCTCAAAGCGTGGAGTAGACAGCGGGCGCCTCTGGGCCCGCCGGGAGAAGCTCGACGACGAAGCCATCGGGCAGCTTGAGCCAATGGCTTCCGCGCGGATCTGTGGTCACGTCGGAAAAGGCATGGGCGGCCGCAATGGCCGCCGCGACGTCGCCGCACCGGATCCCGACATGATCGGCATGGCCTCGCGCACCGTCGAAATCCGCAGCCGCGATCAGTTGCATGCCGCCGATCCAGACCTGCTTCGGATCCGCGCTGTCGCCGTCGACCTGACGGACTTTCCATCCGAAGACGGCCTCGAAGAAGCGGATATGCCAGGCAAGATCGCGAACGCGAATGGCGACATGTTCGAGATAGGCCTGTGTCGTCATGCGGCGACCGCCCGTGCCGAGATGCCCGTTCTCGTCTCGACGCCCTTGACCAGCGCGACCAGCGTCGCGTTCACCGGGGTCGGAACACCCATCCGGCGTCCTTCGCGGACGACGGCACCGTTGATGAAATCGATCTCGGTCCGCCGGCCGTTTTCGAGGCTCTGCAGCATCGAGGTCTTGAACTCCGGCGGCAGGCCCGACGAGGCTTTTCTCCAGGGCGCGCGAGGGTCGCTCGTCGCCAGCCGGATTCCACAGGCCTGTGCCACCGCCATCGCCTCTGCGACCGCCGCGACGGCGGTCTCCTCGATCTCGGGCAATTGGTAGAGCTGGCCATAGGTCAGGCCGGTGACCGCCGCGAGCGCCCCGGTTGCGACATTGACGAGCAGCTTGTCCCAGATCACGGCGCGGATCTCGGCGCTGACGCGCGTGTCCAGGCCGGCCTCGGTCAATGCCTGCGCAAGAGCGGCGGCGCGTGGCGTTACCGCGCCGTCCATCTCGCCGATGATGGTTTCCTTGCCAGCGACGCCGCAGAGCACATGGCCTGGCCCGAGCATCACGCCGCCGGTATAGGTCCTGCCGGCGAGGACATGCCGCAGGCCCAGGATCGACGTCAGCAGTTCTTCCTGGCCGACGCCGTTCTGGAGAGAGATCACCAGCGTATCCGGCCCGACGATACTGCGGGCGGCCGAGACCGCCGCCTCGGTATCGGGAGATTTGACGAGCACGAGGACGAGGTCGACGGGCACCATCCCGGCGGTGTCGATGGCGGCAGCCAGATGCACGATCCGATCATGGCCATCGCCCCTCAAGACGAGCCCGCGCTCGCGAATGGCATCGACATGTCCACGATTGCGGTTGACGAGCGTGACCTCGTGCCCAGCCTCGGCGAGCGTCCCTCCGATAGCGGAGCCAAGAGCTCCCGCGCCAAGGATGCAGATCCGCACTGTCGACCTTCCCAACCGATCCGATCGCGAAAGGGCTATGACCGCGCGAGTGAGCTGTCTATGTAATGAAGGAAATCACCATCATAGCTTTTTTCAATGAGCCAGAACGATATCGACGTCCTCGACCTGCGGCTTCTGCGCCTGTTCGATGCGATCTACGCCACCAGCAGCATTACCAAGGCCGCGGACGCGCTCGACTTGTCGCAGCCGACCGTCAGCATTGGTCTCGGCAAGCTCCGGCGCCATTTCGGCGATCCGCTCTTCGTGCGGACGCCGGACGGCATGCTGGCGACACCGCTCGCCGACGGCCTTATCGTCGCGGTTCGCGACGCGCTCCAGGCGCTGCGCCAGGTCTCGGAATGGCGGAACGCGTTCGACGCCGGGACCTCCTCCCGCTCATTCGTCATCGCGATGACCGACGCGAGCCACATCACCCTGCTTCCCGAGCTCCTGTCGGCAGCCTGGGAGATCGCGCCGAGCATTCGGCTGGACGTTACGCGGATCGACGACCGGTTATCGGCCGCCCTGCAATCCGGCGATGTCGACCTGGCGCTGGGATTGATCCCGAGCCTCGAGAACGGCTTCTATCAGCAGAAGCTGTTCGAGCAGGACTGGATCTGTCTCGCGCGCCAAGGGCATCCGCAGCTGACGCAGGGGCTGTCGCTGCGCACCTATCAGGCTGCGGCCCATATCGGCATCATCTACGGAACCGGACAATTGCTGCTCGAGAAGGCCCTGGCGAGCCACGGCATCGATCGCCGGATCGTCCTGCGTCTTCCCGGATTTCTGGGGCTCTCGTCGATCCTCGCGGATAGCGACCTCATCGCGACCCTGCCCCGCCATATCGGCACGACGCTCGCCAAGCTCGGCGGCCTTGCCGTTCACGAATGCCCGTTCGCCATCGACGGCTTTTTCGTCAAGCAGCACTGGCACGCCCGCTATCATCGGGATCCGGCGAACCAATGGCTCAGGTCGTTGTGCGCGCGGGTGTTCACCGGGCAGGCCGAGCGGAAGCGACATTGATTGCTTCAATGACGATCATTGTCTTCATTGCATAGACATGGCGGCGACGCGCCCCGCTATTACCCCTGAGAACGTCCAGTCGACAGATGCGGCATCGCCCGGCTCCTGTCGGCAAGAGACCAAGGGGAGGGTTCCATGACTCTGCGCAACCTGTTGCTGTCATCGCTGTCAATCGTCGCCGTCGCGGCCTTCGCCGACCTGGCGCAGGCGCAGGTGAAGATCGCCTGTGTCAGCGAGCTTTCCGGGCCGGGAGCGACAGTCGGGATCAATTTCCGCAATGGGGCGAACCTCGCGATTGACGAGATCAACGCAGCCGGCGGGCTGCTCGGCCAGAAGATCGAGATGAACTGCGCCGACAGCCAGACCAATCCCGGCGTCGCGCGCGGCCTCGTGCAGAAGGCATTGGACGCAAATCCCTATGCGGTGCTCGGGCCGGTCTATTCGGGCTCAATCAAGGTCACCGCCCAGCTCACCTCGGAGTCGGGCGTCACCAACGTCATCGGCGGCGAAGCGGCCGAACTGACGCAGATGGGGCTGAAGACGCTGATCAGGACATCGTTCGGCCAGCAGATCTCCATGCCGAAACTCGCAGCCTATATGGCCGACGATCTCAAGGCGAAGAATGTCGCAGTCATCTGGGTGAACAACGATTTCGGCAAGGGCGGCCGCGACGGCATCACCAAGGAGCTCAAGGCGCGCGGCGTGACGATCAGCGCCGACATTTCCACGGAAGCGGCGCAGGTCGATTTCGCGGCGGACGTCGCCAAGCTCAAGCAGGCCGAGGTCGATGCCGTCTTCATCTACCTGCATGAGGAAGAAAGCGCGCGCATCCTCAAGGAGATCCAGAAGCAGGGGATCAAGAAGCCGCTGATCGGTGAAACGACGCTGCTCAACCAGAAGGTGATCGAGCTCGCCGGCGACGCTGCCAACGGCGTCCGCGGCCATGTCGGCCTGACGGCTGACGCGCCGATCCCCTCGATCGAAGCGTATCGGCGCAAGTTCATGGCGAAGTACAACTACGTGCCGGACCACAATTCGATGAAGGGCTATCTCGGCATCTACACGATCAAGGCCGGCACGCAGAAAATGGGCAAGCTCGACCCCAAGGGTCTGACCGCAGCGCTCAAGGGCCTGTCGGTCAAGGCTGCCGACGAGCCCGGCATGCTGATGGACGTCAGCATCGACCAGAACGGCGATCTCGACCGAATCGGCTTCCTCGCCGAGGTCCAGAACGGCACCACCGTTATCACCAAGACCCTTCCCGCGCTGAAGCCGTAGCCCGGCCGGCGCCGCTCCGGTGGCGTCTCGGAAACCCCTCGCGTCTCGAACGAGCCCATGTCGACATTTTCAACCCTGATCGTCGGTGGGCTTGCCACCGGCGCGATCTACGCCGTCGTCGCGATCGGCTTCGCATTGCTTTGGCAGGCGTCACAAACCATCAATTTTGCCCAGGGCGAGTTCGTCATGCTGCCGGCGTTTTTCGCGTTGATCGCGATGGGCATGGGCGCGCCCTATTGGCTCGCCGCTCTGGTGACGATCGGCATGTCCGTCGTGATCCTCGGCGCGATGTTCAAGCAGATGCTCGTCGATCCCATGATCAAGCACGGGGTCCTGCCCATGGCGATCGCGACGATGGCGCTGGCGATCTTCATGAAGGAAAGCGTCAAGGATCTCTACAGCGCCGAAGCCTACCCATTTCCTTCGCTGGTCCCCGACAGGAACCTCGCCATTCTCGGCGCCAACATCTCGCTGCAGCACATCGGCATCATCGTCACCGCGATCGGCGCGATCATCGGCCTGACCCTGCTGCTTGAGCGCACCTCCATCGGGCGCCAGATGCAGGCGACGGCGCAGAACCCCACCGTGGCGCGGCTGCTCGGCATTCCGGTCGAGCGCATGATCCTGCTGACCTTCGTCATCAACGCGGTGCTCGTCTCGATCGCCTCGCTGCTGGTCACGCCGATCTATCTGGCGAAATTCTCCAGCGGCGAGACCCTTGGTCTTGCGGCGTTCATCGCCGCCATCATCGGCGGGTTCAACCAGCTCCGCGGCGCCATCATCGGTGGCTTCCTGCTCGGCGTCGTCGACAATCTGGCCGCCGCCTACATCTCCACCCAGTACCGCAGCGCGGTGCCGCTCTTCATCCTGATCGCCGTGATCCTGTTCCGCCCGCACGGGATCGCGGGACGCAAGGAGGAGCGGACGGTATGATCGCCTTGCTGCGCTCCCGCCCCGCCGCTTGCGCCCTTGCGATCGGCGTGGCCTGTATCCTGCTTTTCCTGCCGCTGACGCTCTCGCGGTTCGGCAACTACATGCTCGCCATGTGGGCGGTCATGACCATCGCGGCGATGGGGCTCAACCTGACGCTCGGCTATGCTGGCCAGGTGTCGCTCGCGCAGGGCGCCTTCGTCGGCATCGGCGCCTACGCCACGGCGATCATGACGGTGAATGGCTGGCCGCTCTATGCGCCCCTGCTGCTGACCGTCGCGCTGTGCTTCGCGATCGGCTGGCTGCTCGGCTATCCGGCCCTGCGTGTCCAGCATCATTACCTCGCCTTCGTCACCCTGTCCTTCGCGACGCTGGCCTACCTCGTCTTCCGCAACGAGGAGTGGCTGACCAAGGGGACCTACGGGATCTTCGGCATTCCGCGTCCGACCCTCTTCGGGGTCTCGCTCAAGCACCACCTGAACTTCTATTATTTCTCGCTCGCCTGGCTCGTGATCTGCGCCGGCCTGATGCTGTGGCTGGTCAATTCCCCCTGGGGACGCGCCTTCACGGCGCTGCGTGAAAACCCTGCGCGGGCGCAGTCCCTCGGCGTTGACACCCGCCGCTACACGCTGATGGCCTTCGCGATCGGCTCGACGATGGGCGGGGTGGCGGGCGTGCTCTACGCGCCGCTGGTCGAGTTCATCGACCCCAACCCGTTCGGCCTGCCGCTGTCCTTCAGCCTGCTTCTGATGGTGATCGTCGGCGGCTCCGGCTATTTCCTCGGGCCGGCGCTCGGAGCCCTGATCGCCGTCCTCCTGCCCGAATGGCTGCGCGACTACACGCAAGGGTACTACCTCATCGCCTATGCGCTGCTGGTCATGGTCCTGCTGATCTACTCGCCTTCGGGCATCCTCGGCTGGGTCGAGCGCCGGACCGCGGACGCCCGCACCCGCCGCGCTTCGCTCGCCCGCCAGGCGGCCGTTCCGACCTATGATGCAGGCAGCGCCTCATGACCAAGGTTCTGGAGATCCACGGCATCAAGAAGCATTTTGGCGGCATACGCGCCGTGGATGGCGTCAGCTTCGATGTCAACAAGGGCGAGATCCTCGGCCTGATCGGCCCGAATGGCTGCGGCAAGTCGACCTTGTTCAACGCGGTCCTCGGTCAGCTCGAACCGACCGCCGGCCGCGTGATGCTGGATGGACACGACATCACCGGCATGAGGCCGGCCAGGCTGAGCCGGCTTGGCGTCAGCCGGACGTTCCAGCTTCTCCAGGTCTTCCCGGAGATGTCGGTGCGCGAGAATCTGATCCTGGCCGGACAGGAGCATCGCGGCACGATGGTCAGCCGGCTGTTCGGGCCGCGCGATGCCGGCCTCGGCGAGGCGGCGGACCGGATGATCGCATTCTTCAAGATGTCGCATCTGGCCGGCGAGAAGGCCGGCGGCCTGTCCTACGGCCAGCAGAAGCTCCTGGACGCGGCGATGGCCTTCATGGCGGGCCCGCGCCTCGTCCTCCTCGACGAGCCGGCCGGCGGCGTCAACCTCACCATGCTGGGCGCGCTGAAAGAGCGGTTGCGGGCGATCAATACCGAGCTCGGCGCCACCTTCGTCGTCATCGAGCACAATATGGAGTTCGTCATGAGCCTCTGTCAGCGCGTCGTGGTAATGGCGGAGGGACGCGTTCTGGCCATCGGCACTCCGGCCGAGATCAGGGCGAACCCGGCCGTGATCGATGCCTATCTCGGACATTGATCCTTCGATGAGCGAACCGGTCCTGGCCCTCGAGAACGTCACCGCCGGATACGGCAGGATGACCATTCTCAACGGCACGACATTCTCGGTCCCGCGCGGCGGCATCACGACGGTGATCGGACCGAACGGGGCCGGCAAGTCGACCGTCTTCAAGACGATCTTCGGCATGCTGCCCGCGCGCGCCGGCAGGATCGGCTTCGAGGGGAGGGACATCACCAACCTGCCGCCACGTGACCTGCTGGCGGCAGGGATTTGCTATATTCCCCAGGGGCGCAACATCTTCCCGCAGCTCTCGGTGCGCCATAACATCGAGCTCGGCGCCGTGACGGCGGCGCGGCGCCTCGACGATCTGCCGCGACGGATCGAGCGCGCGTTCGAGCGGTTTCCGGCACTGCGCGAAAAGGCGTCCGTCCAGGCATCCACCCTCTCCGGCGGGCAGCAGAAGCAGCTCGAGATCGCGCGCGGCCTCCTGCTCGATCCCAAGCTGATCCTGATCGACGAGCCCTCGATCGGCCTGTCTCCGAAACTCGTCCAGGAAACCTTCGCCGCCTTGCAGGAATTGCGCGCCGCCGGCGTCACCATCCTGCTGATCGAGCAGAATGCGCGTTCGGCTCTGGAGATCTCCGATCACGCGCTGGTGCTGGAGCTCGGGCAGGCACGGATCTTCGGGCCAGCGAAGGAGATCCTGCACGATCCTCGCGTCGCCGAACTGTTCCTGGGCGGCCTGGCGCATGACTGACCTGACCAGCCTCGAACACATCCTCGTCGAGGTCGAGGGGCCGCTGCTGTGGATCACCCTCAACCGTCCCGAGGTTCGCAATGCGATCCACCCGTCGGCGCACCGCGAACTCCACCGCATTTTCGACGCCTATGCCGCCGACCCCACCTTACGCGTCGCGATCCTGACGGGCGCAGGCGAGCGCGCCTTCTGCGCCGGCAGCGACATCAAGGCCCGGGCCCGGACCAATGCCGACGACTATCCGCCGACCGGCTATGGGGGACTGACCGCTCGCTTCGATCTCGACAAGCCCGTCATCGCTGCGGTGAACGGGTTCGCCCTGGGCGGCGGGGCCGAAATCGTGCTCGCCTGCGACATGGCCTATGCGGCCGACCATGCCGAGTTCGGTTTCCCGGAGCCTCGCGTCGGGTTGGCCGCGCTCGGCGGCGGCGGCCTGCAGCGCCTCGCGCGCAGCCTGCCGACCAAGTTCGCCATGGACCTCGCCCTGACGGGCCGGCGGGTTTCGGCCGCGGAAGCGAAGACCCTCGGCCTGATCAACGATCACGTCCCTGCAGCGGAACTGCGCAGCAAGGTGCGCGACGTCGCCCATATGATCGTCGCCAACGCCCCGCTGGCGATCGAAGCGTCCAAGGCCATCATCCGCGACTGCCTCGCGAGCCCCGATCTCGCGGCCTCGATGAGCCGGTCCTACCCGGCGGCGATCCGGATGCTCGAAAGCCGTGACGCGATCGAGGGCCAGAGCGCCTTCCTGGAGCGCCGGGAGCCGAACTGGCTGTACGAGTAGCCGCGCGGGGCACACCGAGAGGCGTCAACCGAGCGAGACGATCGTCCCGGTTGCCGCCGAGCGCTTGACGGCGTCGATGACGGCGAGCGTCGCCAGGCCTTCGCGCCCCGAGGCGATCGGTGCGGCGCCATTGCGAATGACATCGCAGAAGTGCCGGATCTGGAGCTTGAGCGGGTCCTCGGGGACGAACGGCACCCGCTCGCGCTGCAACGGCTCCCACCAGCTGCGCTTGTCGCGGTTCGACCAGACCTCGAGCTGTGGCACCGTCAAGGCGCCATGGGTGCCGCCGATCTGGTAACAGCCCTGGTCCTGCTGCGGATAGACGGGGTTCTCCCCGGTGGTGAGCTCCCAGCTCCACGGCGCCACGATCGAATCCGAGACGTTCACCGTGCCCAGCGCGCCGCTGGCGAAGCGGAGCAGGATGACGGCCGTCTCCTCGACGGCATGCCCTCGGACGGCGTTCGAGCTTTGCGCCTGCACGGAGACGACTTCGCCGCAGAGGTAGCGGAACAGATCGACATCATGGATCAGGTTGAGGAGCACGGGACCCGCGCCTTCCTCCCGCCGCCAGCCGACATCGAAATAGTCATCCGGCTTCATCAGCCAGAAATGCCCGTGCAGGGACAGGACGCGGCCGAGCCTGCCGCTGTCGATGATTTCCTTGGCCTTGGCGATCATGGGGTTGTAGCGACGGTGATGGCCGACCAGGAGCGGAACCGAAGCCCGCTCCGCAGCCTCCACCAGCCTGGCGCCGCCGGCCAGATCGTCGGCGATCGGCTTTTCGACGATGGCGGGGATGCCGGCCTCGATCGCCTCCAGCCCGTTCGCGACATGGAGCTGGTTCGGGGTCGCGATGATCACGCCTTCCGGCCGATCCTCGGCGATCATATCGCCAAAGCTGCGATACCAGCGCGCGCCCAGCCGCTCGGCCAGTGTCCTGCCGATCTCGGACGGATCGACGATGGCGCAGAGCGTGGCGCCGGCTTCGCTGGCGACGTGCTCGGCGTGACGCTTGCCGATCAGCCCGGCTCCCATCACCGCGATCTTCACGGGCGTCATCGGATCGATCCTCACGCGGCCTTCTCGTCGATGAGCCTGGCGACGCGCCGCAAAGCGAGCTGGTAGCCCTGCGTGCCGAAGCCGGCGATGACGCCGTCGGCGCGCAGCGAGACATAGGAATGGTGCCGGAAGGCCTCGCGCTTGTGCACGTTCGAGATGTGGCACTCGATGACGGGCGCCTCGAAGGTGTTCAACGCGTCGAGGATCGCGACCGAGGTATGGGTGAAGGCAGCCGGGTTGATGACGATGCCGCCGGCGGTCTCACGCGCCTCGTGGATCCAGTCGATGATCTCGTATTCGCGATTGGACTGGTGAAAGCGCAGCTCGAGCTTCAGTTCCTCGGCAAGCTTGCGGCAGTCGCGCTCGACATCGGCCAGCGTCTCATGGCCATAGATGTGCGGCTGGCGCTTGCCGAGCAGGTTGAGGTTCGGTCCGTTCAGGACATAGACGAGGCGTGACATCTGCGATCCGTTCAGTTGGGGTTGTCAGTGCTTGTGCAGGATTTCGCCGAGGAACCGCCGGGTCCGTTCGTGACGCGGATTGCCGAAGAACTCTTCCGGCGGCGCCTCCTCGACGATCGCGCCAGAGGCCATGAAGATGACGCGGTTCGCCACCTGCCGGGCAAAACCCATCTCATGGGTGACGCAGATCATGGTCATGCCCTCCTCGGCGAGCGTGATCATGGTGTCTAGCACCTCCTTGACCATCTCCGGGTCGAGCGCCGAGGTCGGTTCGTCGAACAGCATCACCTTGGGTCTCATGCAGAGCGCCCGCGCGATGGCGACGCGCTGCTGCTGGCCGCCGGAGAGTTGCGCCGGATATTTCTCCGCCTGTTCGAGTATCTTGACGCGGCCGAGCAGCGTGCGGGCGGTCGCCTCGGCCTCCGCCTTGCTCACCCCGAGCGAGCGCATCGGCGCCAGCATGCAGTTCTGCAGCACGCTCAGATGGGGGAACAGGTTGAAATGCTGGAAGACCATGCCGACCTCGCGGCGCACCGCGTCGATCGTCTTCGCATCGTCTCCGAGCTTGGTGCCGCCGACCCGGATTTCGCCCTTCTGGTAGCCTTCCAGATGGTTGATGCAGCGGATCAGCGTCGATTTGCCGGACCCTGACGGCCCGCAAAGCACGATGCGCTCGCCTTTGCGGACCGCGAGATTGATGTCGGTCAGGGCCTTGAACTCGCCATACCATTTCTCGACATGGTTCATCGCGATCATGGCGTCCGCCCCGCCCAAGGGCGCTTCGGCATTCGGCTGGTTCATGGCCCCGGTTCCGATCGGTCGCTCGCTCAGCTCACGACGAAGGGCACGCCTTCGACGCTGGCCGGGAATTCGGGCAGGGGCACCTTCATCCAGGTGGCATAGGCCTTGGCGAGCTCGCCATTGGCCTTGACCTTGTCGATGAAGCTGTTGAGCGTCGCGTTGATCTCCTTTTCGCCGAGGCGGGTGCAGGCGCCGTTGTAGAGGCGCTGGAATTCGAGCTTGTCCTCGAAGGTATCGGGCTTCTGCGCGTTGAGCCGCTGGACATAGAACATGTTGGCACCGACCGCCTGCACCTGCCCGGACAACAGCGCCTGGAGGGTTGCGGCGTCGTCGTCATAGCGGCGGATCGTCGTGCCCTCTGGCGCATTCTTGGTGATCTGCGTGTCCTGCGTGCTGGATCGAGGCACGCCGATCACCAGCTTGCCCATATCGGCATTGGTCTTGACGACGGTGCTCTTCGCCGCGACCAGCGTGATGTAGTTAGCCGCGTAAGGCTTGCTGTACTGAACGGCCTTGGCGCGCTCGGGCAGCATCGCCATGGTGGCGAACAGCACGTCGACGCGGCCCGCGGTCAGTGCCGGAATCCGATTGGCGACTGCGAGCGGCGTGAACTCGACCTGGACGCCGAGCTCCTTGGCGAAGAGCTCGCCCATCGCAGCGTCGAGACCTTCCTGCTTGCCGCTGGTATTCACAAAGCCGAAGGGCGGGTTGTCGCCCTGGATGCCGACGATCACCTTGCCGCGTTTCTTGATCTCATCCGGCGTGGTGGCGAAGGCCGCGCGGGTGAGCACGGCCGGCATCGCGAGGCTCACCGCTCCGGTCACGAGCAGGCTGCGGCGGGTGGGCTTGAAGATCGACATGTTTCTCTCCCTTGGTCGTTGTTGACGGGTAGGCGGTGAAGGAGGTCTGCTCAGCGCGTGGCGATGGCCATGCGCCGCTCCAGATGCGAGCCGTAGAGCGAAAGCGGCCAGCACAGCAGGAAGTAGAGTGCGCCGACGATCCCGAAGACGAGCAGCGGCTGGAAGATCTGGTTGGAGACGATGTTGCCGGCGCGCGTCAGCTCGGTGAAGCCGACGATGGCGGCGAGCGAGGTGCCCTTGATCAGCTGGACCAGGAAGCCGATCGTCGCCGGCAGCGAGATGCGGATCGCCTGCGGCAGGATCACGTCCTTCATCCGCCAGACATAATGCAGGCTCAGCGCCTTGGCGGCCTCGGTCTGCCCCTTCGGCACGGCCTCGATCGAACCGCGCCAGATCTCGCCGAGATAGGCGCTGGCATGGAGCGTGAAGCCGATCGCGACGGCGACCCAGGCATCGAGCTTCAGCCCCACCAGCGCCAGCCCATAATAGACGACGAAGAGCTGCATCAGCAGCGGCGTGCCCTGGAACAGGGCGATATAGCCGGCCGTGACCCGCTCGAGCAGCGGCCGGCCGGAGGTCCGCGCCAGCGCGATGGCGAGCCCGAAGACGCCGCCGCCGATGAAGCCGACGATGGACAGCAGCACGGTCCATTTCAGGCCGGTGAGCAGGAAGAGGAACTCGTTCGCACCCATCGCGCCCTCACTTCACCGGATAGCTGAAGTAACGGGTCGAGATCGCCGCGAAGAAGCGCATCATCACCCAGGAGATGACGAGGTAGAACAGCGTGATCGTGCCGTAGACCTCGAAGGAGCGGAAACTGTCGGACTCGATCCGCTGCGCCACCGAAGTCAGCTCATAGGCCGAAATCGCCGAGGCGACAGACGTGGTCAGCGTCAGCAGCACGAACTGGCTGGTCAGCGACGGGAAGATCGCCCTGAGTGCCGGCTTCAGCACGATCAGCCGGAAGACCTGCGCCTTGTGCAGGCCGAGCGCGAGACCAGCCTCGATCTGGCCCTTGCCGATCGACTGCACGCCGCCGCGGATGATCTCGATCGCATAGGCACCGCCATTGATGCCGAGCGCGATGATCGCGGTGGGCGTCGGATCGAGCCTCACGCCCGCCAGCGGCAGCGCGAAATAGATGAAGAAGATCTGGACCAGGAAGGGCGTGTTGCGGATCAGCTCGACGAAGGCCTTCACCAGCCAGCGCACCGGAGCGATCTTCGAGTCGCGCAGTATCACGCCGCCGACGCCGATGACGATGGCGAGCGCCATCCCGCCCAAAGCGAGGCCGAAAGTGCCCAGGCACGCCATGAGCAGGGCCGGCATGCCTTCGATCACAGGCGTGAAATCGAGCGTGTAGTTCATAACCTCTCCCGGGACGGCCGATCTTCTGAAGGATCAGTCCGGTGATGTCAGTGAGCGCCGCGCAGGGCGGACGGGTTACGCGGCGGATCTTCTTGTGTGGAGTATCCTCGTTGTCGCGTCGAAGAGCGCTCGCAGATGAACCTCGCCGGGTTCAGCACCTTTCGGCACTTCGACCGAGATCACGGCGTCCTGTGGAATGACGCCGAGGAGGTCGCCGAGCGGCAAAGCTCCGAACCCCGGGAGCAGCCGCCCGCCGCGCGCCTCGGCAATCAGAGCTACAGTGTCCTCGGGGCGCTCGGCCTGTGCATCGCAAAGCTGAACGCTTCGGATCATGCTCGGCGGCAGCCTGATCAAATCGCCCGGGCTGCCGCCCGAACGCGCCAAATGCAGCGCATCGACGAGCACGCCGACATTCGTCATTCTTGTCGCGGCGACAGCCCTGACCGCGGTCTCGAGCGTCCCGATCTGCCGCCACGGCATGATCTCGAGATCGACTGCCATGCCGACAGCGGCCGTCAATTCTGCCAAGGCCGAGAGGTTCGCGACGAAGCGCCCATTGTCCGGATCATCACCGCAGACGCTCAATCGGCGTGCACCGAGCTCCGCCGCAGAATCCAAGACGGCGGAGAGATTCGTCGGAGAGAATGCGCCGTCGACCACGACGAACTCGATGTCATAGACGCCGATCCCGGCCTGCCGAAGGGCGGTCTTGGTTTGACGCATCTCTGCACTGCCCGGGGCCAGCGTATAGAATGGCGCTCCCGGGAAGGCGGGGTGGAGCCGCAGGCCGACGGAGGCGTATCCGACCTGCCCAGCCAAATCGACGAAATCGGCCGGACGCATCTCGATGCAGGAGAAATGCGCGATACCCAGGGGCGGCGAGGTTCGGCTCACGGCGCTATCCTGTCCGAGAGATGTGCGGCCAGATTGCTCCCCGTCCGATGGATATGCTCCCGCAGGCGTTCGCAGGCGAAATCGGCGTCCCGCGCCACCGCGCCCTGCGCAATCTCGCTGTGCTCGACGCTGACATTGCGATCGCCGGATGTGCGAACGAGAAAGCTGCGGCGATAGCGGTCGTTGAGATTGAGAAGGGTTCGGCAGAAGCCGAGCAGGAGCGGCATCTGGCAGCCGGCGAGCAAGGTGAGATGGAATTCCCGATGTAGCGCCTCCCAGCGCTCGAGCGTCGCCGGATCCGCCGGGTTTCGTTCAGCGGTGTTCAGCCTGTGGAGGGCTCTCATCACGTCGCCCTCCCACTCGGGAGGGGCAACCGACGTCGCCTGGCGCAAGGCCAGCGTCTCGAATTCTTCCCGTAGCCTCGTGATCTCGCGAAGATCGGTGACCGACACCGGCGCGACGCGATAGCCGCGATTGTCCTCGAAGATGACCAGGCCATCCGGGATGAGCCGGGCCAGAGCCTCCCGCAGCGGACTGAGGGAGACCGCGAAAATCTCGCGGGCCCGGTCGAGATTGATCTTGGCACCGGCCTCGAGCTGTCCCGAAACGATCGCTTCGCGCAGGCGCTCGACCAGCTGGCTCGCGATGGTGTTCTTGCCGTCGTCGACAAACACGCTCTGCCAAGCCCCGGCGCCATCCACTCCAGCGTTCAGCGCGGCCGCAGCGCGAGCCTCCGACACTGTTCTTTTGGGAGCGCCGTCAGCGGTCACTGCGGGGAGCCTCTTGCGTCATGTCACTCGGCAGGTCATAAATAAACGATTATCCTAAGTCAACTCTGCCTCGGTCTGATCTGGGATCCTGAACGAGAGTACGGTATTTCAATATGATCGCAAGAATTTTGACGCAGGGCGCCGGCTCCGTGAGCACCAAGGATTGACAAATCATCGATTATTTTTGATAAGCCGCAGCCGCCTGCAAAAAAATGCCAGGGGAGGTGAGGCATGCTTATCGAGCGACAGCAGGACGTCACGCCGGCCGTGCTGGAGGTGATGAAGCGAACGCAGGATCCGCGGATGCGCGAGATCATGGTTTCGCTCGTGACGCATCTGCACGGCTTCATCCGCGACGTCCGCCTCACCGAGGCCGAATTCCGTGACGCGACGGCGATCCTGAACGAGATCGGCGCGCTCGCATCCGACACCCACAACGAATTCGTGCTGATGTCCGGCTCGCTCGGCGTGTCCTCTCTCGTCTGCCTGCTCAACAATGGCGACCGCGGCAACACGGAGACGTCGCAGTCCCTTCTGGGTCCGTTCTGGCGGCTGAATTCGCCGCGGGTGGCCAATGGCGGCACGATCGTCAGATCGGACACGCCCGGGCACCCCTTGTTCGTCAATGCCCGCGTCGTCGATGGGGCAGGCCGCCCGATCGCGGGCGCCGAGGTCGACGTCTGGCACGCCTCGCCAGTCGGGCTCTACGAGAACCAGGATCCCGAGCAAGCCGAGATGAACCTGCGCGGCAAGTTCACGACCGACGCCGATGGCCGCTTCTGGTTCAGCTCGGTGATGATGGTCGGTTATCCCATTCCGACGGATGGGGTGGTCGGCCGCCTTCTGAAGGCACAGGACCGCCACCCGATGCGGCCGGCGCATCTGCATGCGCTGATCTTCAAGCCGGGCTTCAAGGTGCTGATCTCGCAGGTCTACGACTCCAACGATCCTCACATTGAGTCAGACGTCCAGTTCGGCGTGACGAAGGCGCTGCTCGGCGATTTCGTCCGGCATGACGAGCCGCATCCTTTCGAGCCCGGCGTGAGCGCTCCCTGGTATTCTCTCGACTACACCTACGTCATGGAGCCGGGCGAAGCGGTGCTGCCCCGGCCGCCGATCAAGTAAGCCCCATCGTTCGAAGTCCGGAAGGAAGCGCTGCCGTGTTGACCGACGAAGACCACCGCAAGGCCGCCGAAGCCATCCTGAAGGCCGAGCGCGAGCGGGTGCCATGCCCCCAGCTTTCAAAGACATTTCCCGGGATGGAGATCGCCGACGCCTATCGCGTGCAGGATCTCTGGGCTGAAGCGCGGATCGCCAATGGCGCCCGGCTCGCCGGCCACAAGATCGGCCTGACCTCGCGCGCCATGCAGATGGCCTCCAAGATCACCGAGCCCGATTACGGCCGCATCCTCGACGACGCGCTCTACAATGACGGCGCCCGGATCAAGGCAGACACGTTCATCAAGCCCCGGCTCGAGGTCGAACTCGCCTTCATCATGGGCGAAGACCTCTCCGGCCCCGCCTGCCGGGTCCACGACGTGATGCGCGCGACCGAATTCGTCGTTCCGGCGCTGGAGATCATCGACTACCGCACCGAGGTTCCGCGAGCCATCGTCGACACCATCGCCGACAACGCCGCCTTCGGCGCCATCGTCCTCGGCGGCCGCACGATCCGCCCTTTCGACGTCGACGTGCGCTGGATCGGCGCGACGCTTTCGCAGAACGGCATCATCGAGGAATCAGGCGTCTCGGCAGCCATCATGGGCCATCCCGCCGCGGGCATCGCCTGGTTGGTCAACAAGCTGCACGACGTCGGAGCAGGATTGAAGAAGGGCCAGATCGTGCTGGGCGGCTCCTTCACCCGGCCGGTCGACATCAAGACGGGCGACGTCATCCATGCCGATTACGGTCCGCTCGGCGCCATCGGCGTGTCGTTCATCTGAGGTGCCGACATGAACCTGCCGGAAAACCGCTTCAAGCGCGCTCTGCGCGAAGGCCGCCAGCAGATCGGCCTCTGGTGCAGCCTGCCAGGCAGCTATGCGGCGGAGGCCGTGGCCGGATCCGGCTACGACTGGCTGCTCTTCGACACCGAGCATTCGCCCGGCGATCCGCTGACGGTCCTGGCCCAGCTCCAGGCCGTCGCGCCCTATGATGTCTCGGCGGTCGTCCGCCCTGCGAGCAACGACACCGTCCTGATCAAGCGCTTCCTCGATCTTGGCGCACAGACCCTGCTGATCCCCTATGTGCAGAACGCCGACGAAGCGCGCGCCGCCGTCGCGGCGATGCGTTATGCGCCCGACGGTGTTCGCGGCGTCTCCGGCCTGACCCGGGCAACGCGCTTCGGCCGGGTTGCCGGCTATGCCAGAAAGGCCGCGGAGGAGCTCTGCCTGCTCGTGCAGGTCGAGACCGGCGAAGCGCTCGATCGGCTCGAGGAGATCGCCTCGGTCGAGGGAGTCGACGGTGTATTCATCGGGCCGGCGGATCTCGCCGCGAGCCTGGGCCATGCGGGCGAGCCCGGACATCCAAATGTTGTCGCTGCCGTCGAGGACGCGATCCGCCGAATCCGGACCATTGGGAAGCCTGCAGGCATCCTGACACCGGACACGGCCTTCGCCCAGCGCTGCATCGAGATCGGCACCCACTTCACCGCCGTCGCGATCGACGTCGGCATCCTGGCACGCGGCACCGAGGCCGTAGCGCGCCAGTTCAAACCGAGCTGAAAGTTCGGATTCCGAAACCAAGCTGGTGAGAATCCCGAGGGTGCAACCGCAAGGTAACCGGCGCACCGAGATGATGGCCGACAAGACTCGTCTCGATGCCATCCCCCAGATGATGAAGGGTCAGTGTCCAACGAGAGCTTCGGCCTCGATGGCTTCGGGATCCTCGCCGACTTTCTGTAGCCACGAGAACACCGGCGGGAGCCGATCGGCAATCGACTCGACGACGATGTCGATGAAGACCGGCTCCTCGAGGGCAAAGGCTTCCGCGAAAGCCTGCTCGAGCTCATCGGCGGTTTCGACGCGGTAGCCGCGGATTCCGTAAACCTGGGCCAGGCGGCTCATGTCGTAGCGACCGAAATCGACCCCGAAGGTCGGATCATTGGTCTGCGCAGTTTGCAGTCCATCTTGCTTTCTCTCGGCCGCGTGGTGTCGGTCCGTCACACGCTGAAGGGCCTTGATCCAGCCGAAGCAGGCATTGTTGAAATGCAGCATGACGACAGGCACCTGAAGACGCGACAGCGTTTCAAGCTCGCCCGCCGACATGCCGAGCGATCCGTCACCGAACAGGGCGACGGGCCTCACATCGGGAGCCGCGAGCCAGGCGCCGACCGCAGCCGGAAGGGCATAACCGAGGCCGCCGAAGAAGCGCGGGATGACGAGCTTCGACACCGCGTCGCGCTGGCGCAGATAGCGCGTGGCATAGGGCGTGGGCGTCCCTGCATCCGAGACGACGTGGGACGGCGTCGGCAGATGCCGGTTCAGGGTCTCGATGATCCGCTCGGGCCGAAGCGGCGTGGCGTTGTCCTGAAGGCGCCCGGAGAGCACGGTCCAGAACCGCTCCCGCCGCTCGTTGATCTGGCCGATCCACCGGGCGGTCCTGCCGGCGCCGGATGTCGGCGCACGTGCCAGGAGCGCTTCGACGACGGCCTTCGCGTCGCCGGCCAACGGAAAATCGATGGGATAGGTGTTGCCCATGATTTCGGGGTCGACATCGATCTGGATGATGCGCGTCTCGCCCGCCGGGTCCGGCCAGCGCCAGTTCATGGTCGCGACCGATCCCATGCGGCAGCCGACATAGATCGCAAGGTCGGCCCGGCCGAGCGCCCAGAGCGCGTGCGGGTGGAAGCCGTTGTCCCCGATGATGCCGATGCCGAGGCGATGATCGTCCCGGATCACGCCCTGACCCGTAATTGTCGTCACGACGGGAATGCCGAGCTTCTCGGCCAGCGCGACGATCGCCTCGCCGGCCTGGGATCGATTGGCGCCGCCGCCGGCGACGATCAGGGGCCGCTCCGCCGCCAGGATTGCATCGAACGCTGCCGCGATCTCCGCATCGGCGGGACGGGTGCGAAACGCCGGGGCGCGCGAGCATGAGGCCTCGACATGGAGCGAGACGCCGCTCGCAGGCACGTCCTCGTAGAGAACGTTCTCAGGCAGAGCCAGCACGACGGCGCCGGGGCAGCCGGCCGTCGCCTGCCTGAAAGCCCGCCGCACAAGCTCCGGCAGCTTGCCGACATGACCCAGCGTTTCCGTGTGCTTCGCGATCGGCGCGAACAGCGCCTCGACCGGCAGTTCCGTCAGCGTCCCGCGGCCAACGCCGGGTTGGGGGATGTCGTTGACCAGCAGGATCAGCGGAACCGACGACCTGTTCGCCTCCGCCACACCCGGCAGCCCGTACATTGCGCCCGCACCGCTGGGAACCTCGGCGAGACCGGGCTTGCCCGAGATGCGCGCATAGCAGTCGGCCATGAAGACAGCCGAGCGCTCGTCGCGGCAGACGATGTGGCGCGGCGCGCCGGGCGTGTTGCGGAGTGCTTCGTAGAACGCGACGTTGGTGTCGCCGGGAACGCCGAAGATCACCTCGACTCCGTAGTCACGCAGCATCGAAACCAGGGCGGTGGCACCGTTCATCTGCTTGCTCCTTGCTCTGGCGTGCAAGGTGCGGAAAGCCGGTGACGACGCCTACCGTCGAAGTGCCGCCAGAACGGCCTTCGTCCGGCGAAATCTCCAAGCAAGTCGACAGAACGACGGGTGCTCCGGACCGTCGCCCTGAGCCACCTGGGGAAGGCTATACCGCGTCGTATGAGAAGCGGCCGCCGCGATCGCAGGAGGGGAAGCGATAGAGATAAAGCACCCGCGTCTCTTCTTCAGGGTCGGACTCGAGCTGGTATGGCGTCCTGTTCGGCACGAAGAACCAGTCGCCCGGGCCGAAGCGGACACCGTTGCAAACCAGCGATCCTGACAGCACGACGCGCAGCGCACCGCCAGGCTCTTCCTCCGAGACCAGCGGCTGCATTTTGCGTGCGAGGCGGGATCCGGGAGGGAACGAGATCATGACGGGCCTGAACGGCAGCATGTCGACGGGCAATTGCCATTTCTCGATCTTGCTGGGATGGGGCGACCCCACCGCCAGCGCCTGCCGCGCGCTTTCGCTGGCTGCATCCTTCGAGCTCGCGAAGCCCGGCGTGAAGCCCGCTTCTGCCAACTCGGCGCGGTTGAAGGCCTCCCGGACCAGGCCGGCCGCCACGAGCTGGGCCTTCGTATGGCGGGTGCCGGCCGGTGCGGGCTGGCCGCGCTCGGCGGCGGAACGCCGCAGAACCTCCAGCTCCTCCGCCGACAGCTCGTAGATCGTATCCTCGGCTTCAAGCCACATTCTCAACCCCTGGAAGCTATGGTTGCCGTGAAGGCCGGGGTCGCCTGCGCGAACGCCGCGAACCAGGCGAGCAGCGCCGGATGGTCGCCGCGCCACTCCAGCGGCTTGCGCCGGTCGAGCTGGTTCAGCATGCAGGCGACGGTGATCGTTCCGGCATCGACGAGCAGGTGCGGCGGCGTGGCATCGAGCGCGGACAGGCCGCGCCGGATCTTGTCGCGCTGCCGTTCCAGCCAGGCCGGGCTTCGCTCGGCCTCGGGGCGGCGTTCTTCGTAGAGCACGAGCAGCGAGGCATCGAGGATGCCGTCGGCCAGGGCCTGCAAAGTCAGGCAGGCCAGCCGCTCGTCCCAGTCGGCCGGCAGGATGCGTCCGCCACCGGCGAGATGGTCGAGATGTTCGAGGATGACACGGCTATCGTAGATGCGACGGCCATCGTCGAGGATCATGACCGGCATCTTGCCGAGCGGGTTGTCCTGCCGCAGCGGGTCAGCGGGGTCCAGCGTGTCGGCCGCGACGAATTCGATCCGGTCGATAAGACCGAGATGATGCGCCGCGACCTGAACCTTGCGACCGAATGGCGATGTCAGCGAACAGCGCAGCAACATGGCGGTCTCAGGCGGCCATCGACCACAGGACGGGCTCAGCCAATCGCTCCGCGAGCCGGCGCGGAAGCGCCTCGAGCAGCGCCTCGCCCGTTTCTCGGGTTGCAGCCTCGGGGCGACCGAGCACGCCGGAACCCGTGCTGGCTGCCATGCTGCGCCAGCGATAGAGGCCGGCCGACGCAGCGCTTTCCTCGGAATCGGATGCATCGAGGCCCGACACGATGCGGTCATGTGCGACAAGCTCGGGGCGCAGCGCCATCATCAGCGAGGTTTCGGCCTCGCAGGCATGCCCGACATTGGATTGGCTTTTCAGGAGCGGTTTGACGACCTCCGCAGCGGCCAGCCAGTAGGTCAGCTGGACCAGCGCGGCGCCGAGATTGGGAGAAAGGTCGCGCGCGATGGCGCGCAGCGGCGCCTCGTTGCCGCCATGGGCGTTGAACAGCACGATCCGGCGGAAGCCCTGGCGTGCGAGCGATCGGCAGATGTCGCCGACCACCGCGGTCATCGCGGCCTGGGACAGGGTGATCGTGCCGCCAAGGCTCATGTGATGCTCGGAGACGCCGGCCCAGAGCATGGGGAGCACCGTGACAGCTATGCCTTGTTGGTCCAGCAAACGCGCCGTCCGCAGCGCGACCTCCTCACCGAGCAATGCGTCGACCTCGACCGGGAGGTGCGGTCCATGCTGTTCCAGCGCACCGATCGGGACGATCGCGATCGGATCGCGCTTTGTGAGGGCGTTCAGTTCCTCGGCACGCATGCGCCGCCATTCGACTTCAGCCATCGTACCGCTCTCAGGTCAGCAGCCATTCGCGGAAGCGCTGCGTCAGTTCGTCGACGCGCGAGTCCCACCAGGCCGGGTTGATGAAGAGGTTGTTGCGATCGGCGAGGTCGGGAATCCATTTTCGGATCGCCGGATCGACCTTCTGGAGTGCATCGACATAGCAGGGCGCGGTGGTCGCGAGATTGGACAGCCTGACCTGCACATCCGGGCGGCACATATAGGCGCAGAACTGCATCGCGGCATCCTTGCGCCGGGTGCCCTTCACGATGCCGGCCCAGCCGACGCCCATGATGTTCTGCCGGAAGGAATAGCCCATCGGCACGCCCGCTTCCTGCATCGTCTTGACGCGGATCGTATAGGTATAGGTGAAATCGAGCTCGTTTCGCTGGATCAGCGACACCGTCTGCTCGGTGGCACCGATCCACTGCACGACATGGGGCTTGATCCTGTCGAGGGATTTGAAGGCGCGCTCGACATCGCAGGGATAAACCTCGGAGGCCGGAACGCCATCGGCCATCAGCGCGATCTCGAGGATGTCGCCGACGCGGTTTCGCAAGCCTCGGCGGCCGGGCAGCGCCTTGACATCCCAGAAATCCTTCCAGTCGCGCGGCACCTTGTCTCCGAGCCTGTCGGTCGGAAAGGCGATGCCGCCCGAATAGATGCTGGCGGCCACGGCGTAGTCGTGCCGCGTCTCGGGGATGCTGCCCTCGCGGTTGACGATGCCGTCGTCGATCCTCTCGACGAGCCCGAGCCGGGCGGCAGCGGGAACCCAGCCGTCGAGGAGGTCGGTCACGTCGATCTCGACGTCGCCGGTGCGGACCTGCGCCCTGATCTTCGAGATGTCGGGTGCCGGCGTGGTCAGGATCTCGATGCCGGTTTCCTGGGTGAAGGGGGTGTAGATCGCGCGTTGCTTGGCATCGCCCATCGCGCCGCCGGAATTGCCGACGACGAGTCGCGTGGCGCCGAACGCCCGGCCGGGGATGATGACGGCCGGTGCCGCGAGAGCGGCAGCCGCGCCTTTCAGGAGGGTGCGACGGTCGAGTGCGCTGGATTTGAAGGCTGGCATGTGGGCGGGCCTTTCCAAGCTCGAGGATGGGGCCGGCATCCCGCAGAGCGCCGGTTTGGGCCAGGCATCGATGATCAGTTTTCGAGGAAGCGCCCCGTCTCCGGAGGCCAGGAAACCTGCACGCGCAGGCCGGGCTCCAGCCGCGTCGTCGAGGGGTCGGTGAGTTCCTGGATGGCCAGCGTCGCGCCGTTGTCGAGGGTGACGAAATGCTTCGAGGTCGCGCCGGTGACGAGCGTATTGTCGAGATGGCCGTGCAGGACGTTGTGCCCCGCCGTCACTTGACCGTTTTGCACGAGACGCAGGGCTTCCGGACGGAGCAGCAGCTTGCCCACGGTTCCGACCGGTGCGGCGCTGTGCAGGCGGACACGGCAGCTCTCGCTTGCGGAGAGGCGCAGGAGGGCCGGCTCGCCGGTCTCGGCAACCGTTGCGTCGAGCAGGGTCGAGGCACCGATGAAGTCCGCCGCGAACTGGGTGCGCGGCGCGAAATAGAGCTGGTCCGGCGTGCCGATCTGCTCGACCCGGCCGGCATTCATCAACATGATCCGGTCGGACATGTTGAGCGCCTCCTCCTGATCGTGCGTCACATAGAGCATGGTGATGCCGAGCTCCTTGTGGATGCGCCGGATCTCGAGCTGCATCTGCTCGCGCAGCTTCTTGTCGAGGGCGCCGAGCGGCTCGTCCATGAGGATGAGATCCGGCTTGTAGACGATGCAGCGCGCGATCGAGATGCGCTGCTGCTGCCCGCCCGACAGCTCCTTCGGCTTGCGATCACCGACATGCGGCAGCCGGACGAGATCCAGCACCTCGGCGACCCGTCGCCGGATCTCGGCCCGTGGCACCTTGCGGATCTCCAGGGGGAACGCGATGTTCTCGGACACCGTCATGTGCGGCATCAGCGCGTAGTTCTGGAAGACCATGCCGAGGCCGCGCTTCTCGGCTGGCACCTCGGTGACGTCGCGACCATTGATCACGATGCGGCCGCGCGTCGGCGACGCCATTCCCGCGATCAGGTTGAGCAGCGTCGTCTTGCCCGAGCCCGATGGCCCGAGCAGCGTCAAAAACTCGCCCGTCGGGACCGACAGCTCGGTGTCGTGCAGGGCGACGACGGAGCCGTAATCCTTGCGCAGGCCGCTGATCTCGATCATCGCGGCTTTGGTTCCGCTGCTGTCAGTCACTGCGCGCTTCCTTCTGAACGGTGGCGACGATCACGCAGACGACGATCGAGAGCGCCGTCAGCATCGTCGAGATCGCGGCCAGGACCGGCGAGACCTCGAACTGGATCGACGAGAACATCTTGATCGGCAGCGTGGTGTCGCCAGCTCTGGCGACGAACCAGGAGATCACCACCTCGTCGAAGGAGATCAGGAAGGCGAACAGGCCGCTCGCGATGATCGAGGGCGTGAGCAGGGGCAGCGTCACGCGTCGCAGCACGGTGAGGCGCGAGGCGCCCATGACGGTCGCCGCGCGTTCCAGCGCCGGGTCGATATGGCGCAAGCCGGCGCTCGCGGTGACGACAACAAAGGGCAGGGTCGCGATGGCGTGGGCGAAGACGAGGCGCAACTCGCCGTTCGTCAGCCTGATCTCGGTGAAATAGATGTAGAGCGCCAGCGCGACGGCGACATGCGGCACCATCACCGGGCTGAGGAGGAACAGCGCGAGGATCTTCCGACCCGGGAAGCTGCCGCGCGTCAGGGCATAGGCGGCCGGGATGCCGAGGAGGAGTGCGAGCAGCGTCGACCAGATCGCGACGCGGAAGCTCAGCCAGGTCGATGCCACCCAGCCCTCCTCGGCAAAGAAGCGCCTGAACAAATTCAGTGAGAACCCCGTCGGCGGAAAAACGATCTGATTGGACGAGCCGAAGGAAATCACGGCGGTGATGAGGCTCGGCAGGAGCAGAAAGGCCAGGATGACCGTGACCACGGCGCCCAAGGCGATGCGCCAGCCGCTGATGCGCGTTTCCATCAGTGGCCCTCCTCCGAGAGAATCGAGGAGCCGCCCCTGACCTTCGACAGCAGCATGGCGGCGAGCGCGGCGGCGGCGACCAGCAGCACCGCGACCGCGGAGGCCATCGGCCAGTTCAGCGCCTCGCGGGTGTAGAAGTCGACGAGATTGGCGAACATCATGTCCTGCCGCCCGCCGAGCAGGGCCGGGATGATGTAGAAGCCGAGGCTCAGGATGAAGACGAGCAGCGCTCCGGCCATGACGCCGGGCAGGCTCAGCGGCAAGGTGACACGCAGGAAGATTCTGAGCTTTCCCGCGCCCATGATCGCGGCCGCCTTGGCGAGCTCCGGCGGCTGGCTGCGCAGGCTGGTCAGGATCGGGAAGACGAAGAACGGGATGAGGAAATGGCTCATGCCGACCATCACGCCGAAGCGGTTGAACAGCATCTTCACAGGCGCGATGCCGAACGCGCCGAGCATCTGGTTGATGATTCCGGACTGGCCGAGCAGCACCATGAAGGAGAAGCTCTTGACCAGCGAACTCGTCCAGAACGGCACGAGGACGAGTATCATGTAGAGAGCCCGCCGACGCGGCGACTGCTTCGCCAGGAAATAGGCGATCGGATAGGCCAGCAGCAGCGAGAAGACGGTCGCGCTGATGCTGACCTCGAGCGTCGTATAAGCGACGCGGAGGAACAGCGGGGTCGTGAAGATCTTGGCATAGGCCTGGATCGTCAGCCCGCCGCCGTTCTCCTGCTGCAGACTCTGATGCAGGACGCTGAAGAGCGGCAGAGCGAAGAGCAGCGCCATGAACAATGCCGCCGGCATCGCATAGGCTGCGTCGCGGACGTGCGCGTTTGTCGTGCGAATTTGCATGTCAGCACCCCGACCTGTCACCTGCCGTGCCGGCAGCGTAAGCGGTTCGCGAGGAGATCCGCTACGCTCCGGACGGCCATCTCAAGGGCGTTGGACCCTGTCGGTCAGGTCAGCAGCCATTCCTTGAAGCGGGTGTTGAGCTCCTCGATCCGGCTGTCCCACCAGGCGGCGTTGACGAAGAGATTATCGGGGTCGGCGATGTTCGGCAGCCATTTCCGGGTCGCGGGATCGACCTTGGCAAGGGCGTCGGCATAGGTCGGCGCGTCGCCCGACAGGTTGGAGAGCTCGACCTGCCGGTCCTTGTCCATGGTGAAGGCGAGGAAGCGCATCGCCGCGTCGCGGTTCCGTGTGCCCTTCAGCGCGCCGATCCAGCCGATGCCGAGGATATTCTGCTTGAAGGAATAGTCGATCGGAACGTTGACCGCCTGCAGGTCCTTCACGCGCGTTGTGTAGGTGTAGGTGAAGTCCGTCTCGTTGCCCTGGATGAGGGCAACCGTCTGAGCGGTCTGGGCGATCCAGTGGGAGACGGCGGGCTTGATCCGCTCCAGCGCCTTGAAAGCCCGTTCGACGTCGCAGGGATAGACCTGGGAAGCGGGCACCCCGTCGCCCATCAAGGCGATCTCCAGCGTGTCCGTCACCCGGTTACGCAGGCCGCGCCGGCCCGGAAATCCCTTCGCATCCCAGAATTCCGGCCAGGTCTTCGGCGCCTTGCCGCCCAGCCGGTTGGTCGGAAAGGCGATGCCGGCGGCATAGACGGTGCCGCCGACGGCATAGTCGTGCTTGGACTGCGGAATGGCGTCGGCGCGATTGACGATGCTCTCGTCGATCTTTTCGAGCAGGCCGAGCCGCGCGGCGGCCGGCACCCAGGCATCGTTGAGGTCGGTGATGTCCCATTCGACATCCTTGCGCTCGACCTGCGCCTTGATCTTTGCGAGATCGGGGCCCGAGGCGGTCACGATCTCGATGCCGGTCGCCTTGGTGAAGGGGTCGTAGAGCGCCTTGCGCTTGGCATCGCCCATGGCGCCGCCGGAATTCACGATGACGATGCGTTTGCCCTGCGCCCAGCCCGGGCGGATATAGGCCGGGCTGGCGATGGCGGTCGCAGTGAGGCCGCCGATCACGGAACGGCGGGAGAGCGGCTGCAGGTCCGGCATTTGACGATCCCCTGTTTTTTGTTTGATGCCGCAGGGTCTCGCGCCGCAGCATCGAAATCCACGGGCTGAATAGTGGGTTTCAGCACAACTTCCGTTGAATCGACGGCTGCGACCGTCATATCAACGGGTGATCTTCCATGCGGAGCGTCAGCCCGGTGCGTCGATCACTGGCGAAAGCAACTCCGCGATCTGCAGAAGGACGGTATCGTCGAGCCGTCTTGCGGCGAGCGTCACGCCTACCGGCATGCCATGGCGGCCGCAGCCGGCCGGTATGCCGACACAGGGAGCGTGCAGGATCGACCAGTAGCCGTTGAAAACCGAGCTTCCGGTGTTCTCCAGACCCATAGGCGCCTCGCCGGGGGCGCTCGGCGTCAAGACAACATCGAGCGCCTCCCCGAACAGACCATCGAACGAGAGCCGGCACCGATCAGCCACGGCATAGGCTTCGCGCAGGCGGTCTTTCGTCAGGGCACGCCGGTTTTTCGCCTGATCGCGGAGCGGCTCGGCCAGCAGCGACGGCGCTGCCAGCAACTCGGGCTGAAACGACCGGCCGCCCTCGCTGTAGTAGATGTCGAGATATGCCTCGAACAATCCATCGAAGACGTCCGGCAGAGCGAGGTCTTCCACGACGACGCCGGCCGCCGCGAGCCGCGAGGCGGCGTTGAGCAAGGCTTCCTCTCCGGCCGGCTCGATCTTGGCCCAGGACGGCGTCCGGCAAAGCCCGACGCGCAAGCCGCGAAGCGTTCGAACCCGCGGCGTGTCGTCGGCCAGGAAGCGGAATGCGCTCGCGACCAGATTCAGGTCGGCGACCGAGCGACCGTACCAGCCGACAGTGTCCATCGAGGCGGCATTCATCTTGAGGCCTTCGCGACTGACGGCCCCCCAGCTCGGCTTGAAAGCGTAGATTCCGGTGAAGGAAGCCGGTCGCAGATGGGACCCGATCGTCTGCGATCCGAAGGCCAGCGGCACGTGGAAGTCGGCGACGGCCGCTGCGGAGCCGGACGAGGATCCTCCTGGCGTTCGGGCCAGGTCAAAGGGGTTGCGCGTCAGAGCCTTGCGTCCGTTCGCGGCGAACTCCACGGTATCGGTCTTGCCGAGGATCAAGCCGCCGGAACTTCGGACCGTGGCAACGCAAGCCGCATCTCGGCCGGCCTGTGTCGCCGGGTATATCGCCGAGTTCTGCGTGGTCGGCAGGTCCGCGGTGTCGAAAACATCCTTCACGCCCCATGGCAGGCCATGCAGCGCGTGACGGGGGGCCGCCTTGTCGCATTCGCGCGCCGCGCGCAGGGCCCGCTCCGGCTCGATGTGCAGCCAGGCACGAACGTCGTGCTCCCGCTCCTCGATGCGTTCGAGGCACGAGCGGAGCAGTTCCTCGCAGCCGAGCCGGCGGGAGCGGATGCTCGCGGAGGCCTGGCTCGCGGTCAGGAAGCAGGGCTCCGTTCCCACCCCTGGACGCGACAGCGTGTCTGCCATGATTCCACCTTTCATATCCGGAAGTCGGACAACCCGATGCGCGGCCGGGATTGTCCGTTGCCCCCGGGTCAGATCGCCGGCTGCCGCAGTCCGCCTGCCGGTTCCTCAGCCCAGCTCGCCGCGGCCGAGCGCGGTTGCCTGCTTGGTGGCCAGGGTCTGCGGCTCCGCGTGGCTATGATCGAACACGGTGGAAAGGACCACGATCGAGCGCACGCGCTCGATACCTGCGATCTCGTCGATGCTGTCCAGGACGGGCTGCACGTCTTCCATGTGCGGGACGCGAATACGACAGATCAGCTCCAGATCACCGCTTGTCATCTGGCAGAGGACAACTTCCGGAAATTCCTGCAGCTTCTCGACGACCAGCTTGGCCTTGCGATGGGCGGTCCCGATGAGCACCACGACTTCGACATATTGGTTGAACGGGTCGCGCCGCAGGACGACGGAGTATCCGGCGATCGTGCCGTTCCGCTCCATGCGGGTGATCCGCTCCTGCACCGTCGTTCGTGCGACGCCGAGCTTGCGTGCGAGCGTAGCGACACTCGCACGCGCATTCGTCTGGAGCAGCGCCAGCAGCCGACGGTCGGTAGCGTCGTTGTCTCGTGCCATGAGTTTCTCGTGAACTCGATGGCTCAAAGTAACCCGCTGCAAGCACGCCGAAAAGCCGGCATGTTAAAAATGCCGGATTATCCCGTCGTATCGCCGGAATTTCGGCGAACCCTGTCGAATTGGAGCCTGTCAAATGAAGCGGCCGCGTGATGGATTTTCGGCATCGAAGCTAGGTATTTCCGCTGTCGTGACGGACATCTCTGCCGATCGCATTTTCGGGCTGACCGAAGACCTTCCGACCACCGGTCGGCATGCGGGCTTCGTGAAGATCCCGCATTCCTCGGACCGTTCCGCCTACGGATTCGTGCCCGTGCCGCTGGCCATTGTCGGCGGAGGGGCAGGACCGACGATGCTCCTTCTGGGCGGCGTCTTCGGCGATGAGGTCGATACGCAGATCGCCGTCGCCCGGCTGCTGCGATTGCTCGATCCGAAAACGATGAACGGACGCGTCATCGCGATGACGATGGCGAACCTGCCAGCCGCGATCTCCGGCACACGGAATTCGCCGATCGACGGCCGGAATCTGAACAAGTCGTTCCCGGGCGATGTCTTCGGCAGCCCGACCAGCATGATCGCCGAGTATATCGAACGCCATCTGATGTCGCTGTCCGACCTCGTCATCGATCTTCACAGCGACGGGCGCTCTCTCGGCTACCTGCCTTGCGTCACCCTGGTCGATCATCCGGATCCGGACGTCCAGGCCAGGCGACTCGCCATGGCCCGGGCCTTCGGGGGCGAGAATCTGTTGCGCTTCCGCAGCTTCGAAGATCGAAGCACGTCGGGGGCGGCGCGCCGGGCAGGCGCGACGAGGATCGGTACCGAGATCGGCGGCGCGCAGCCCGTGACCACGATCATGGACGGCATCATGCGGGTGCTCGCATGGGCGGGCATGATACCGCAGCTCATGCCTGTGTCCGGCGATGCGCGGTTGCTCGTCACCCAGCGCGAGGATGATTTCGTCTACGCTTTGGCCGACGGTGTCTTCGAGCCGGCTGTGCAGCTCGGCGACGAGGTCGCGGCCGGCGATCTCGCGGGACACATCCACGACCTGACCCGGCCCTTCGCGGTGCCGATCGCCGTCACCTTCGCCCTGCCCGGCGTCGTGATCTGCACGCGCGGCCGGGGCCATGCGTCGCGCGGCGACTGCCTCGTTCACCTGGCTGCCGACGCAGATGCGGAAGCCCGGGCAGAGCTCGATGCCGCCGCCGATCTGCGCTGGCTGAGCACGCAGGTTGCGCCGCCGGCCAAGCGATCCCGTGGCGGCGCACGCGCTCAGCCTGCCGCCAAGGCCGGCCGAAAGCCGAACAAGACGACCCATCAAGAGGAATAAGGTCATGACGCAGATGCCGGCCTATCGCTGGGCTGATCGAGCCCAGAACACCGTCGCTTCGGCAGCGCCCGCAACGGCGCACGGGAACATCATCCAGCTCGGCGGGGGCTACGGCTTTCCCGACGAATTGCCGGATATCGTCACCGAAGCGATCGAGGCCGGCAATGCCCGAGAGGAAACCCTGCAATACGGCCCGCTCTATGGGCTCGACGACCTGCGCGACGCAATCGTCGACTATCTGCGCGATGACGGGATCACGGCCACTCGCGAGAACATCCTGATCGTCAACGGCGCCAAGCACGGGCTCGATCTCGCCTGCCGCGTCTTCCTCGAGCAGGGCGATGCGGTGATCGTGGCGGCTCCCAGCTACCTCACGGCGATCTCGATCCTGAAGGCTGCCGAAGCGACCTTCATCTCCGTGCCGATGGATGACGCGGGAATGCAGACGCAGGTCCTCGAGGAGATTCTGCTGGCTCGCCGCGAGAACGGCCTCGCCATGCCGAAATTCCTCTTCGACATCCCCGATTTCCACAATCCCAGCGGCATCACCATGTCGGCCGATCGCCGCAGGAAGCTGGTGGAGCTGGCCGAGGCGTTCGATTTCATCATCATCGAGGACGACCCCTATCGCCGCATCCGTTTCGAGGGCGAGCCAGTTCCGCCGATCAAGGCCTTCGACACCGCTGGCCGCGTCATCGGCCTGGGAACGGTCTCGAAGATCCTGGCGCCGGGCTTGCGTATCGGCTGGGTCAATGCCGATCCGGCAATCGTCCGGCGCATGGCGGCGCACAAATCCGACCACGGCACCAGTCCCTTGCTGCAGCGGATCGTCGCGCAGCTCTTTCGCAACGGAAAGGTCGCGCATCACATCGAGACGCTGTCGCATGTCCTGCGGGAGCATCGCGACGCCATGGTCGAGGCGATCGGCCGCGAGCTGCCCGGCGCGAAGGTTCGCAAGCCCAATGGCGGCTATTTCCTCTGGGTGGAGCTGCCCGAGGGGGTGGATGCGGATGAACTCGTCCGCCGGGCAGGCAAGGAGGGCGTCGCGATCTTCACCGGCAAGCTCTGCTTCGCAGAGGAGCCTCCGGGCCAGTTCCTCCGGCTGGCCTACAGCTTCAGCACGCCCCGGCAGATCACCGAAGGTGTGAAGCGCATCGGGCGTGTCTATGCCGCCATGCGCGCCAGTGCCGAGGAGACGCGCGTTTCGGCGTGAGGCGATGGAGATCCGCATCGATCTCGGTAGCGACACGGCGACCAGGCCAAGCAAGGCCATGCTCGCCTTCATGATGGGCTGCCCCGTCGGCGACGATCAGAAGCAGGAAGACCCCACGGTCAACCGGCTGCAGGACCGGGTTGCCACGCTTGTCGGCATGGACGCGGCCCTGTTCCTGCCGTCGGCGACGATGGCCAACGAGATCGCGCTGAAGGTTCATACGCGGCCGGGCGACGAGGTGATCGTCGAAGCGGATGCTCATTTCGTCACCGCGGAAGCTGGCGGCCCGGCTTTTCTCTCCGGCGTGATGATGTCTCGCCTGGGCGGCAAGCGGGGCATCTTCGATGCCGCGCAGGTCGAACAGGCGATCCGTCCCGACGGTCCGCACTATCCGCGGACGAGCCTTGTCTGCGTCGAGCAGACGACCAATCTGGGCGGCGGCGCCGTCTGGCCGCAACAACGGCTTCGCGAGGTCGTCGCCATGGCTCGGCAATATGGGCTCGCGACGCATATGGACGGGGCCCGGCTGATCAACGCCGCGGTCGCCTCGGGGATTCCCGCGCATCGCCATGCGCAGGATTTCGATTCCGTCACGCTCTGCCTGAGCAAGGGGCTAGGCTGCCCGGTCGGCGCCCTGCTGGCGGGTAGCAAGGACTTCATCGGGGAAGCGCGCCGCTACAAGCATCTCTTCGGCGGCGCCATGCGCCAGGCCGGCATCATCGCGGGCGCGGCGCTCTTCGCGCTCGACAACAATGTCGAAAGACTGGCCGAGGATCACGAGAATGCGCGACTGCTGGCGCGCCTGCTGTCGGAGATTCCCGGCATCGCGATCGATCCCGCCGAGGTCGAGACCAACATCGTCTTCTTCGACGTCGCCGCGACCGGCATGACGGGGCAGGACCTTGCCGATGCGCTATGCCTGCGCGGCACGAGGGTCGGAGCGCGCTGGCGCGGAACGACGATCCGGGCTGTCACCCATTGCGATGTCGGCCGCGCCGACATCGAGACAGCCGCTCGCCAGATCCGCGAGATCGTTGTCGAGCGGGCAGCGTAGCGCGCGTCTGGCCATGGCCGTCGCGGAGCTCAGGCCGAGGCGCGGGCGAAGGCCGGAGCCAGCGCGGCCCTGACCCGCTCTATCGTCCGCTCATCGTCGCGGAAGGACATCACCAGGCGATGCCGCGTCGGGTGCCGGTGATCCCAGGCCCGGAACCGGACGCCCGATCTCTCCAGCAGCGCCGTGACGTGCGGGTCGATGTCGGCGAAGATCTGGTTGGTCTCGACCGGATGGCTCAGACGGACGCCCGGAACCCTTGCGAGGAGCGCCGCGACGGCTCTCGCCATATCGTTGGCGTGCCGCGCATTTCGTAGCCAGAGCCCATCTGCGAAAAAGGCGTGAAGCTGGGCAGAGACATAGCGCATCTTGGACGTCAGCAGCCCGGCTCGTTTCTGCCGGTAGGCGAGATCGCGGGCGAGCGCCTGGTCGAAGACGATCACGGCCTCGGCATTCATGGTCCCGTTCTTGGTGGTGCCGAGGCTCAGCACGTCGATGCCGGCCCGCCAGCTCATCGCGGCCGGCCTCGCCCCCAGCGCGACGAGCGCATTGGTGAAACGTGCGCCGTCCATATGCACGCGCAGACCGCGCGCATGGGCGGTTTCCGACAAGGCCTCGAGTTCGGCGAGCGTATAGAGCGTGCCGAACTCCGTCGCCTGGGTCAGCGACAGGGACGAGCAAGCGAGATGGTGACGGCTCGGCCGCATGCGCTCGTCCAGTACGCGGCGCAGGTCATCGGCTGCGATCTTGCCGTTGCCGCCGGGGATACCGACCAGCCGCGAGCCGCCCGCATAGAATTCCGGCGCGCCGCCTTCGGTCGTGAGGATATGTGCCGCTTCATGGCAGATCGTCTCGCCATAGGGCGGGGTGATGGCCGCGAGGCCGAGCGCGTTGGCGGCGGTTCCGGTCGCAGCGGAAAAGACGAAGGCTTCGTGCTCGAACACCTCCGAGAAGGCGGCATTCAGCCGCCCGCTATGGATGTCGTCGCCATAGGCGACCGCGATCCCGTCGTCCGCCCGCCGGATCGCGTCCATGACCTGGGGGCTGACACCGGCCTGATTGTCGGAGCCGAAGAGGATCTCGGTCATTGGCAGTCGTGCCCCCGGGCTGGGCGCAGGTCCAGCATCTCGTCGATGCCGTACAACCCTGGCGGCCTGCCGACCAGCCAGGCCGCGGCGCGCATGGCTCCTGCAGCAAAGATATTGCGATCGAAGGCACGATGCGACAGCGTGATCTGCTCGCCGAGCGCGGTGAAGCTCAACGAATGCTCGCCGACGATCTGGCCACCCCGCAAGGATGCGAAGCCGATGGCGCCGGTCGCACGCGCGCCACAATGGCCGTCGCGACCGCTCTCCATGACTGCAGCGAGCGTGGTGCCGCGACCCTCCGCGACCGCCTGGCCCAGCAGCAGCGCGCTGCCCGAGGGGGCATCGACCTTTTGGCGATGGTGCATCTCGACGATCTCGGCGTCGTAGGTCTCCGCAGGCAGAATCGCCGCGAGCTGGCGTGCCACGGTCATCAGGAGATTGATGCCGAGCCCGAAATGAGCCGCCTGCAGGACGGCGATGCGGTGCGAGGCCGCCTCCACCTGCAGCTGCTGTTCCGGCGCGATTCCGGTCGTTCCCAGAACCCATGCCGCCCGCCCGGTGGACAGGACCCTCGCATGCTCGGCCACCGCATCGGCATGGGTGAAGTCGATCACGACATCGCTCTGCCCGGCCAGATCGGGCAGGCCCAGAGTCGGAATGCCGTTTCGATAGGCGCGAGCGGACGCCGGATTCAGCGTCCCGCCGATGACGTCGTGACCCGCGGCCCGCGCTTGCGCGACCAGTTCCTGGCCCATCCTGCCGGCGATCCCAAGAATTCCGACGCGCATTTGCGATCCCTTATCGTCTTTCCAGGCTCGCCGCGCTCCGCGGCCAGAAGCCGTTGAATCGCCGGGGTGAGTAGGGCTCCAGATTCCATTGGCCAGCCCGGCCCAGAAGCAGGTCGCGAACGATCTGAGCCGTCATCGGCGCACTGGCCATGCCGACATGCCCATGACCATAGGCGTGGAGAATATCGGAGCTGGCGCTGGACGGGCCGATGACCGGTAGCCCATCCGGCGTCGATGGGCGGTGCCCCATCCAGCGCTGGAGCCGATCTTCCGCCAGCGTCTCCGGCAGCCCGGGGTATGAGCGCTTCAGATGGGCCTGGACGATGTCTGCGCGGCGCCAGTCCGGCGGCGCGCCTATGCTGCAGAGTTCGACCTGACCGGCCCCGCGGAGACCGGCGGCAACCGGTGTCGTGCCGATCCGGCTGTCGCTGGTCTGGACCGGCAGCGTCGGCATCGCGTCGGGCGCAGCGACGACGACATGGTAACCTCTTTCGCTCTCCAGCGAGACGCGGTCGCCGGCCTTCCGTGCGAGGTCGCGGGACTGGATGCCGGTGCAGATCACCGCCCTGTCGGCTGGCACGAGGCCGGAATCGGTCAGAACGGCAGCGAGCCGCCCCTGCCGGAGGTCGAACCCGCTCGCTCGTGCCCGGATGCGCCGGGCGCCGAGACGGATCGCATGGTCCGCCAGGGCCCGGACGTAGGCACCCGGATCCAGGCAATGTCCGGTCGCGCCGACCAGAACACCGAAGGCGTATCGCGGTGAGAGCGCCGGAACGGCCCGCCGCAGCGCATCGCCTTGCAGCTCGGTCCATGACACGCCGTTGTCGCGGCGCAGCCGCCAGGCCAAGGCTTCGGCCTCGAAGTCGGCGCGTGTCGGATAGGCGTAGACGGCACCGCTCCTGCAGACCAGCTCGGGCACGCCGGCGGCGGCGGCGAGCTCGGCATGCATGGCGGGCCCTGGCTCCAGCAGTGGCCGCAAGGCGCGCGCCGTCGCCTCGACGCGCGCAGTCGTCGCTCCGGCATAGAGGAAGCGCAACAGCCAGGGCAGCAGGCGAGGCAATGCGGTCCAGCGGATGGTCAGAGGTCCGAGCGGATCGGTCAGCATGCCAGGCACCTTGCGCCATAGCCCCGGCATCGACATGGGCACGACCGATGCAGGACTGAACCAGCCTGCATTGCCATAGCTGGCGGCCTGCTGGCCGCCCGGTTCGGCGGCCTCGATCAGACGAACCTCGAAACCTGCCTGCTGCAAGGCGATCGCCGTGGTGACGCCGATGATGCCGGCGCCGATGACGGCGACGGACGTGTGCGTCTGCGCAGGCAGGCTCATGCCGAGCGCCGCAGCGGCGACTGGATTGCTTCGACGATACCCATGACCAGGCGCACCTGATTGATGGTCGAGGCCTCGGTCCAGAAGCCGCAATGCGCGGTCAGCGTCACATTCGGTGCCGTGCGCAAAGGATGATGCTCGGGCAGGGGCTCGGTCTCGAAGACATCGAGGGCGGCATGGCCGATCTGGCCGCTTTCCAGCGCGCCGACCAGAGCCGCCTCGTCCAGCAATGCTCCGCGCGCTGTGTTGACCAGCAGGACGCCGCGCTTCATCGCGGCGATCCTGTAGGCATCGAGAAAGCCGCGTGTATCATCGTTCAACGCCAGATGCAGGCTGACCACGTCGGAGGTGGCGAGAAGTTCGTCCAGCGAGACACTGGCGGCATATGCGTCGGCGAGGGGCGAGCGGTTCCAGGCAACGACGTCGAGGCCGATGCCGGCGCAGATTCGTGCCATTTCGCGGCCGATGCCGCCGAGCCCGATCAACCCGATCCGTCGGCCGCGCAGCTCGACGCCCTGCAGCTTTGTCCAGCCGCCGCCACGGATGATGTGGTGCTGCGGCGCGATATGGCGCGCTGCGCCGAGCATGAGCCCGGCGGCGAGCTCGGCCACGGTCGTGTCGCCGTAGTTCCGGATGGTATGGACCTCGATGCCCATCTGGCCGGCGAGAGCCAGATCAAGAATGCTGGCCGCGCCTGTTCCGAAATAGACGAAATGGCGCAGGTCGGTGCAGCGCGAGAGCACCTCTTGCGGAATCTTCGTGTGATCATCGATGCAGATGTCGTAGCCATCGAGCATCGCAGGCAGATCCTCGACGGAGAACGGCTCGGTGTTGACGTCGACCTCTATGTCGAAATCGGCGAGCGCTGTGCGCCACAATGGGATCTGGTTGGGCCCGCAATCGATATATTTCGCACGCATGCTTTCGTCCTTAGTGGTTCGGCGCAGATCACGGGGCGTGCTCAACCGAGCGTCAGGCCGCCATCGACATGCAGCAGCGCGCCGGTGATCTGGCGAGCTTCGGCAGACAGCAGGAACTGGATCGCTGCCGCGACTTCGTCAGTCTCATTGAGCCGACCGGTCGGGGTCCTGGCCGCTGCTTCGATCCAGCCCTGAGCCGAGAGCGTTCCGGCTTTTCCGGCGTCCTTGCGGGTGAAGCCGGGCACGACCGCGTTGACGGTGATGTCCTGGTTCGCCAGCGACAATGCCAGGCAGCGGACCAGGGTTTCCATCGCTGCCTTGGCGATGGCCGATGCCGGTGCCAGCGTCCGCGGCTCGAATTTGTGAGCGATGAACGAGCTCACAGCGACAATGCGACCGGCACCGCTTGACGCCAAAGCGGGGAGGGCCGCTGTCGCCAGCTCCAGCAACGCTCCCGGCATCAGAGCGATGCTGCGATCAAGGCCGCCCCGCGTCAGCTCGCCGATCGGCGTCTTGTCGACATGGCCGGCGCAATGGACCAACTGGTCGAGCCGTCCAAAATAGTCGATGGCCGCCCTGACGGCGGGGTCGCCATGTCCGGCCTCCATCAGGTTGCCGTGCGTGATCAGGCACTGCGCTCCCAGTTCGCGACAGGCTGCGATCACGCCATCGAGGCGCGATCGGCTCTCCGCAGTGCTTCCACCGCTATGCAGGACGATGCCGACCGAAGGAGCAGCAAGGCGCCGCGCCAAAGCGGCGCCGATGCCGGAGGCGGCGCCTGTAATCAGAATGACGCGTGCGATGCCGTCCATGTCGTGACGAGGTGCGCTTGAGATCGGGCCAGGTTTCGGCCCTCAGCGCTAGGTCAGCTCAGTTGCCGTACGGATCACACCCTCAGAATGAGGCGCTGGGCCGGAAAACCCGTCATTCTGGCGGTGGAATCACTCAACTTTGTGCGATCCACCGTCAGCGCCTCCCATTGTCCTGATCCACCTCGGTGCGGCGGTCGCTGCTTTGATGCATAGGTCGCCCAAATGCATGCACACCGACCGCCGAGGGCTCCTGAGTGATTTCGCGGTGCCGCTGCCATGCTGTCGCGTGCCTTCCCGGGGGCGGAGCCGTCAGTCATGGTTCGATCTTGCCAGTTCGACGCTGGGCCGTTTCGAGGACCGCGGCACGCGGCTGGCCGGTTACTTTGCGGCAGACGCCGCCTGCCGAGCGGCCTGGTCGATCACATCGGCCACGACCTTCGGCTGGGTCATGAAGAGTGCATGACTGGCCGAGACCTTCGTGACCTTGGCGCCGATGCGCTTGGCCATGTGGTCGAGCATCGCCTGGTCGAAGGCCTTGTCCTCGCTGGCGATCACAGCCCAGCTCGGCTTGGTCCGCCAGGCGGCGTTCTTCAGCTTGGTGCCGAAGGCGGACAGGTTGATGGGCACCTGCGAGTCCCGCATGAAGGCGACATCCGCATCGGAGACATCGTGAGCGAAGCCGGCCTTGAACTTCGCGCTATCGACGAAGGCGAAACCGTCCTGCGCCTTGTCGAGCACGAACTCGGTCGCCGGGGCGAAGCCTTCGTATTGCTGGGCCGTCGTCTCGCCGGCATCCGGCGACAGGGCCGAGACGTAGACGAGCCCTGTGACCTTCGGATCGACGCCAGCTTCCGTGATGACAGTGCCGCCCCAGGAATGGCCGACGAGGATCGTGGGGCCGTCCTGCCGGTCGAGTGCCCGCTTGGTGGCTCCGATGTCGTCTTCGAGCGAGGTCAGCGGGTTCTGGACGATCGTCACGCGATAGCCGCGCGCCGTCAGCAGGTCATAAACGCCCCGCCATCCCGATCCGTCCGCGAAAGCGCCGTGAACCAGGACGACGTTCTTGGCAGGCTGCGCCGTGGTCGCGGGCTGGGCGAGAGCGGCTTGCGACAGGCTGCCGATAGCGGCTGCGGCGAGAAGGGTGTTGCGGATGGACTTGGTCATGACAGCGTTCCTTTGATCGATTGTTGCGCTAATTGTTATTGCAATAACAGTTGTGCCGATTGCGGCCATTCTTGTCAATCTGACATTTGTCGCGATATATGTTTTCGAGATCACGGTTCCGTGAACCGTAACGGGAGGCCTGCCGATGACCGAAGCCACCACAGCTCCGCCAGTCCCGCTGGAGGATCAGCTCTGCTTCTCGATCTACTCCGCGGAGATCGCGATCCAGCGGGCCTATAAGCCTCTGCTGGATGACCTCGGCCTGACCTACCCGCAGTATCTCGTGCTCAACGTGCTCTGGCGCGAGGATGCCCAGACCGTCGGCGGCATCGCCCAGCAGCTGGCCCTGGAGTCCAGTACGCTGACGCCGCTGCTCAAGCGGATGGAAGCAGCCGGCCTGCTGCATCGCACCCGCAATCCCGAGAACGAGCGCCAGGTGATCATCGCGCTCACCCCGGGCGGCGACAGCCTTCGTTTCCGTGCGGGCTGCCTGAACGAAAGACTGCTCCTGGCCTCCGGAGAGACGCCCGGCCACCTCGCCGAGCTCAATCGCCTGGTCAGGCAGCTTCGCGACGCGATCTACAGCCATGCCGGCGGCGCGGCAGGGGCAGCGCCGGGGCCGGTCGCTGCCCCGGAGAGCACAACGTCGTAGCAAGCTTCACCTAGACCGTCGGCACGGTCCCGCCATCGATGACGTACTCGGTCCCGGTGATGCTTCCCGCTCGATCCGAGGAGACGAACGCGATCAGGTTCGCAACCTCATCGGTGCTGGCCGGGCGGCCGATCGGAATGCCGCCGAGCGCATCCATGATCATCTTCTTGCCGGCCTCGACACTGACGCCGTGTTGCCCCGAAAGGCGCTCTGCGAACGCGATAGAACCCTCCGTGGCGATCCATCCCGGCGAGACGCGGACGACCCTTACCCCTTTGGGCGAAACGAGCTTGGAGAGGCTCTTGCTGTAGGACGAGAGTGCGGCCTTGGCTGCAGCGTAGCCGATCGTCGACTCTGGCAAGGGCATGACACGCTGGATGGACGTGACGTGGACGATGACGCCGCTGCCTTGCGCGGTCATCGCCGGCACCAGCTCGCGATCCAGGCGGACGGCCGGCATCAGGTTGAGGTCTAGCTCCTTGCGCCATTCCTCGTCGGTCAGGGCCTCGTATCCGCCCGCCGGGGCGGAAGAGCCGCCCAACATGTGCACGATGATATCGACGCCGCCGAGGCGCTGCCGAACGGTCTCCGCGAGCTGCGCACAGCCCTCCGGAGTCGTGAGGTCGACGCCGACGAACATCTCTGCCGGCAGGTCCTCCGGTCTCGACCTGGCGCTGGTCAGCACCTCGGCGCCCAGCTCTCGAAAGAGCTTGACGGTTGCGGCGCCTGCGCCACGCGTGCCGGACGTCACGAGCGCCCGCTTGCCCTCGAGGCTGATGAACGGGCTCATACGGTAATCTCCAGCTCGCTGATCAGGCCGCCTTCCACCCGAAAGAAGAATCTGAGATCGATCGGGCTGCCTGGGAAATCCCCTTCGACATGGCAGGTGACGACCGTCCGGCCGCGGTCCTGGGCGACCGAAACAGGCGTCGACTGAGCCGTATACTTCTTGGAATAATCGACTTTCCACTGACGAATTTCGTCTCGGCCCGTATGGATATTGTTTTCGTCCCGGACGATCGCTCTATCCGAAAAGCAATCGGCCATGATCTGAGGGTTGGGATCAAGATCCGCGGTAAAATAGCGCGCGATGGGTTCAGGAAGTTCGAGTGACATGTTTCATCATCCTTGCAGAACGGAGTCCGTAATTTTTCTCGCAAGCCCATCCTCTTGGATATGACGTCTGCGATTGCTTCTACGGAGTCGAACGTAGCGATGGACAGTCAGGGGGATAACTGGGATAAAGTGGGATGAAGCGTTTCGAAATTCGGGACAATGATCGGCCATAACCTCATCGAGCTCGACGCCGTGATGGCGGTCGCGCGGCGCAAGTCGTTCCGGGCGGCGGCGATGGAACTGCAGATTTCCACGACGGCTCTGAGCAATCTCATCGCGAAGTTTGAAAAGCAGCTCGGCGTACGCCTGTTCAATCGGACGACACGGAGCGTTTCGCTCACCGATGCAGGACGAAACTTCGTCGAACAGATCGGGCCCGCTCTTGTCGAGATTCACAGCGCGATGGACAGCGCCATGTCCCAACAGGAGGTGCCGTCCGGGACAATCAGGATCAACGCGTTTCCGACCGCCGCCCGCGAGATCCTGGAGCCGGTGATCCTGGAATACCTGCGCCGATATCCGCAGGTTCATATCGATCTCGTGACGGAAGGTCGTCTGCTCGATGTCGTTGCCGACGGCTTCGATCTCGGCGTCAGAAGCGCCGATTTCGTGCCCAGCGACATGATCGCCGTTCCGATCGGCCACGCCCGATCCTACGTCGTGGTGGCGTCGCCAGCCTATCTGGAGATGCACGGCAAGCCGCGCGTTCCCCTCGATCTGCTCAATCAGACCTGCATCCGCATCCGACTGCCCGATGGCGGCATCTATAAATGGCACTTCGAGAAGGATGGCGAGCCGATCCAGATCGACGTCAAAGGACCCATCACCCTCGATGAGGCCAGCCTCTCACGTACCGCGGTACTCCACGGGATCGGCCTGGGCCTATTCATGGAGTCGGACGTCCGTGACGACATCGATGCAGGCCGCCTGATCAAAGTCCTCGAGGACTGGATGAAACCGGTCGCGCCGCTGTGCCTCTATTACCCTGGCCGGAAGAACCCATCCGCTGCGTTCAAGGCATTCATCACTCTCGCACGCGAGTTTACCGCGGCTTCAAGCGCTGATCCCGAACCACGTCGCGGTTCGGCCTCCTAATTCTGAAAGTCCGGTGTCGGCGGGCAGCGATGGCAGCTCGTGGTGCCGAGCACTGATGAGGACTGCTATGATCTCGGCGGATGCGGCATCCGGACGAGGATGTCGAAAGTCGCGATGTCGACGGCGTCGTGACTGCATGGAGCCAGCGGCTGAACCCGTTCCGTCACCCAATATCCGTTCTTGATTGCATCACGGGAGCAGGACGTGCCTCGCGTTCGCTCGGGCGCGCTCACGCCTTCGATTCACCCGGCCCGAGCCGAGAATCGCTCCAGCACCGATGTCAGGCTGTGGCTGTCGCCCTGCGCCTCGTCGAGGATGAGCCGGTGTTCGAGATCGTCGAGATGCTGGCTCATCAGCCTGCGCGCGGCCGGCTGATCACCGGCGGCGACGGCCTCGATGATGTCTCGATGATGGTTGGCGCCGCACTGGTCGCCGTGATCGCGGCGGTACATCGCGTTGACCAGCGAGATGCGGGCGAGCACCTTTTCCAGCGCCTCGAGCAGGACGGGGTTGCCGGCGAGCTTTGCCAGTTCGACATGGAAGCGCCCTGACAGCTTTTCCTTGGCGGCATCATCGGGCGCGGCGTGGATCCGGTCCTCCTCGATCGTCAGCGCTCGTAGTGCTTCAAGCTTCTCTGCGGAGGCGCGCTCGAAGGCGTGGTCCAGCATCAGCATTTCGAGCGAGCGCCTCGCCTCCAGCAGGGCGCGCGCCTCGTCGATGCCGGGCTCGGCGACGAAGGCGCCGCGGTTGCGCTTGCGTTCGACCAGCCGGTCGCGCTGAAGCACCGCGATGGCGCCGCGCACGACCGTGCGGCTGACACCGAAATGCCCCCCGACGACATCTTCGGGAAGCTTCATGCCAGGGCGCAGCGCGCCTTCGGCGATGGCTTCCGCGAGCGTGTCGCAGATGCGCTCGACGATGTCGTCGCCCGTTGCATCACCATTGCGCTCGGCCATCCGCATTCAATCCTCGAAGCAAATCGGTTCCGCGATTTTACCCCGCCGATGCGTCATCTCGATAGGCCATTTTGTGTGCAGGCAGCGCTATCATTTAAGCATTCAGAATTGAAAGCAGAATTGAAAGCAATTTATGTCGCAGATATGAAACCGATCGTGAATCATAAAATTCCCAGATATATCAAAATCTTGGGAAGTTATCCGCGAGATGTATGCGCTCTTGGCACGCCACTTGCCAGCATGTGGAGCAGCGATCTTTCGTTGGCCACAGAAGCGGGCGGCGCATGCAAGCGATCATGGAGAAGCCGGTTTCGACCTCGCCGCTCGGCCAAACTTTGGCCGTCAGCGGCGTCAGCCACAGCTATGCCGGTGCCCAGGCCGTCGATGATGTCAATTTCGTCGTGCCGGCCGGCAGCATCGCCGCCATCCTCGGGCCGAGCGGCTGCGGCAAGTCGACCATGCTGCGGATCGTCTGCGGGCTGCTGAGGCCGGGCGTCGGCAAGGTCATGATCGGCGACCGTGACGTGACGGACGTGCCGGCTCGCGAACGCAAGGTCGGCATGGTCTTCCAGAACTATGCGCTGTTCCCGCACATGACGGCCGCCGAGAACATCGCCTACGGGCTGTCCGGCCTGCCGCGCGAGGAACGCCGCGAGCGCGTCGCGCAGATGATGTCGATCGTGCGGCTGGAGCCCTTTGCGAACCGCCTGCCGCGGCAGATGTCGGGCGGGCAGCAGCAGCGGGTCGCGGTTGCCCGTGCGCTGGCGCCGCGTCCGGCCCTGCTGCTCCTCGACGAACCTTTCGCGGCGCTGGACCGCTCGCTGCGCGCCGACCTCCAGTTCGAGTTCGTACAGCTCCAGCGCAGCCTCGGCATCACGGCGATCATCGTGACGCACGACCAGGAAGAGGCGCAGTCGGTTGCCGAACAGCTCATCGTCATGAACAAGGGCCGGGTCGAGCAGTCGGGTCCGCCGGCGGAACTCTACGACAAGCCCGCCAATCTCTTCGTCAACGGCTTCGTCGGCCACGCCTCGCTGTTGAAGGCGACGGTCGCCAGGGCTGACGACGGGAACGGCCTGTTGCGCCTCGTATCGGGTTCGCAACTGGCGATGCCGGGCCCCATCGGCTTTGTGCCGACTTCGGACGTCGTCCTCGCCGTCCGGCCCGAGCATGTGAAGCTCGCCGCGTCACCCACGCCCGGCGCGCTGCCGGCCAAGCGCGTGCTGTCGGTGCCGCTCGGCCATCTGATGGTCCACGACCTGCTGGTCGAGGGTGCGACGCCCGTCAGGGCGATCGCGGACCGCGCCTCCGAATCTACCGAACTGCCGCGCGACGTCTTCGTCAGCTTCGCGCTCGATCGCTGCCGCCTTTTCCCTGCTCCCTGATCTTCCGAAAGGATCGCCGCCATGACCAGCGCTCTCAGCCGCCGCCAGTTCGCCGCCGGCCTCGCCAGCCTTCCAGCTCTTAGTGTGTTTTCCACCCGACAGGCGCGCGCCGCCGGCTCGGTCGTCGCCGCCGCCTTCCCCAACGCCTGGGAGGACGCCTATCGCAAGATTGTGGCGCCGCTCGTCGCAGCCCAGGGCACGCAGCTCGTCGTCTCGCCGGCACTGGCGCAGGACCAGCTGGCCAAGCTGCTGGCGAGCCCCGGCAAGCCCTCCTTCGACGCCGTGCTGATGTCGCCTGGCCAGACGGCGGAAGCCGTGTCGCGCGGGCTGATCGAGAAGATCGACCCGTCGAAGCTGAAGAACTGGGACAAGCTCGAGGCATCGGCCCGCACCGAATACGGCCCGAACGTCACGGTCGAGATCAACGGCATCGCCTACAATCCGACGATGGTGCCCAAGCCCGCCGGCTACAAGGACCTGTTCGAGAACAAGGCCTATGACGGCAAGGTCGCCTGGATCGGCTTCGGCTCGAACACCGCTGCCATGGCCTGGGTCGAGATCGCCAAGCTCTATGGCGGCGGCGAGGACAATATGGAGCCGGTCTTCAAGCTGCTCGCCTCGCACATGCCCAAGGTCGGTGCCATCGCCAACAATGGCAGCGCCCAGATGACGATGTTCCAGCAGGGCGAGATCGGCGTGTTCATGGCCAGCACCGGCAATGTCGCGCGGCTTAAATCGCTCGGCGTGCCCTGCGAGTTCGTTCATCCCATCAGCGGCTCGCCGAGCGTTCCGGTCACCATCCACCTTGCCAAGGGCGCGGCCAATCCCGAGGGCGTCTACCAGTACATGGACGCGGCGATCTCGGCCGAGGCCCAGTCCAAGCTCGCCTTGCCGCCGACCGAGATGATCCCGACCAACAGCGACGTGCCGCTGACGCCCGGCATCAAGTCCTTCGTGTCCGAAGACGACCTGAAGAAGCTGGTCTACCCGGACTGGGCCAAGATCAACGCCAAGCGCGCTGCCTGGACCGCGGAATTCGACCGGGTGGTCCGCAAGTAGGCCTCTTCTCAGGCGATCCCTCGAGCGAGGCGCGCGATGAACCGCAACGGCCTTCCGTTCCTGCTGCCGATGCTGGCTCTTTCGCTGGCGGGCTTTGTGTTGCCGCTCGCCTTGCTGGGCGTGTTCAGCTTCGTCGATACCTCCGGCTCGCCGACGCTCGCCAATTATCAGCGCCTGTTCGCAGACCCCTTCGTGCTGAGCGTTCTCGTCGATACGATCGCGCTCGGCTTCAAGGTGGTCGCGCTGACGACGCTGATCGCCCTGCCGATCACGCTGCTCTACTGGCATGCCAGCCCGGCCTTACGCCGCGTGATCGTGTTCCTGACGCTGCTGCCGATGCTGACCAGCAACGTCGTGCGCACCTTCGCCTGGATCGTCATCCTCGGCCGCCAGGGACCGATCAGCCAGGCGCTGGTCGAGCTGGGCTTGGCACCGGCGCCCCGCAGTCTGCTCTTCAACGAGACGGCGCTGGTCGTGGTCCTCGCCCAGATCGAACTGCCATTGCTCGTGCTGCCTGTCATGGCTGTCATCGCCCGCAGCGACGGCGCGCTTTCGGCCGCGGCGCAGACGCTTGGCGCAGGGCCGTGGCGCATCCTCGTCACGGTGCTGCTGCCGATGATGGCGCCGGGCTTCCTTGCCGGCTGGGTGCTGGTCTTCGCCGGCGCCACCACCTCCTACGTCACCCAGTCGGTGATCGGTGGCGCCCGCCTGATCTACCTGCCGCAGTTCGTCTACCGCGAGGTCGGCGTGCTCTTCCAATGGCCGTCCGCAGCGGCTGTCGCCTTCGTCCTGCTCGCGGCCACCAGCCTGATCATGCTTGCCATGACGGCCGCGGCCCGCCATCCGAGGCTCGCCGGCCATGCTTGAAGCTCATCGCCCTTCCGATTGGGCTTACCGCCTCTTCGTCTACGGCGTCGGCGGACTCGCCATCCTGTTCATGGTCGCTCCGGTCGCGGTCGGCCTCGCAATGTCTTTCACCTCCGGCCAGACGCTGAAGTTTCCGCCGGACGGCTTCTCCCTTCGCTGGTACCGGGCGCTGCTCGACCCCGAGCAGTCGGCCCCGATCCATACCGCGATCTCGCATTCGCTCCAGATCGCGGTGCTCGCGGTCATCGGCACGGTCCTGCTCGCGGCGCCGGCGGCCTATGGCGTGACGCGGCTGAAACCTGCGGCATCCGCCGCCGTCGAGCCGCTGATGCTCGCGCCGCTGGTCCTGCCGAGCCTCGTCTATGGTCTCGCCGCGCTGATCGCCTCGGGCCGCGCGGGCCTGAGCCCTTCCTTCGGCCTCGTCGTCGTCGGCCATATCGTCGTGTTCGGACCGTTGATGTACCGCGCCTGCGCCGCGATCACGCAGCGGCTGGATCCCAGCCTGGAGGAGGCCTCGGCACTGCTCGGCGTCGGTCAGTTCAGGACCTTCCTGCGCGTGACCCTGCCGCTGATGCTGCCCGGCATCTTCGCCGGCATGTTCCTCGTCTTAATGCAGTCGCTCGACAACGTCTCGGTCACACTGTTCCTGGCCGATCCACGCACCACCGTGCTGCCGCTGCGCATGTTCCAGATGATCGAGGAATCGCTCGATGTCCGCGTCGCCGCGATCTCCGGCCTGCTCATCGGGACCGTGTTCCTTTGCCTGCTCGTCTCCTGGCGCGTCCTCGAACCCAGGCGCCAGCACTGACCGCCCAAACCAATCACCCTCAGGAAGCAAGAAAAGTGACGCCCATGCTCGCTGCCAGTCGCCGCGTGGAGGCCCTGCTCGCCGATTTCGAGCCGAATTTCCACTTCGATCCGCCGCCTCCGCTGCCTGTCGAGGAGTTCGAGGAACGACTCAGGCGCGTTCGCCGCGAATGCGTCGTCGCCGGCCACGATGTCGCGATCGTTCACACCGACATGATCGGCTGGTTCCACACCTCGAACTGCTATCTGCGCTATCTCGTCGACTGGATGCGCGAGGGCGTGCTGATCGTCCCGATGGACGAGGACAAGCCGCTGACGCTGATCTCGTTCTTCACCCAGGCCGTCATTCTGCCACCGGGCGGTGAGCCCGTTCTGGTCGAGGACATCTGGCAGGTCGGCGCCATCGGCCGCGAATATGCCGATCGGCCGGGCTCGTCGGTCTACAAGACCGCCGAGGCCTGCGCCAAGCTGATGGCCGGCCTCGTCGGCCCGCGGCCGCAGATCGCCTGCTTCGGCGACGCCAAGTCCGAGGACTTCTTCGGCTTCCTGAAGGAGCTGGTGCCGAACGCAGAATACCTTCGCGAGAACGGCATCATCGACCGGATGCAGCGCGTTCGGTCACCGCGCGAGATCGGCATGTTCCGCGCCGCCTGCCAGCTCATCGATACCGGTATCCAGGCCGCTTACCACGTGGCCAGGCCGGGCGTGACGGACGCTGAGATCTTCGCGGCCTTCACCTTCGCGCAGCTCGCGCGTGGCGGCGAATCCGCCGACGGCTACCAGATCGGCGTCAACGAGTTCGGCACGCATTGCGGCAAGCCCTATGGCCATGTGCTGCGTCCGGGCGACATCGCCAATCTCTACATCTCGAACGTAACCTGGCGCGGCTACAACGCCCAGACCTCGCGCATGATCGCGGTCGGCGACATCACGGCCCGGCAGGAGCTCGTTCTCTCCGCCTGCGAGGATGGGGTGAAGCGCGCCGAGAAGCTGATCCGGCCTGGCGCTCTGATGCGCGACATCAACAACGCCGCTTTCGAGCCCTTCATTGAAAAGGGCTTGCTGACCTCGCCCGAGACGCGGACCATGCCGTACAACTGGAGCACGGCCGACGATGGCGGCCCGCGCCTGATCAGGCGTCAGTATGTCCGCGACATCGACTGGGAGGCGCAGGGCCGCAAGCTCATGCATGTCTACCCAGCGACGCACGGCCCTCATAACCCGAACATCGGCCACGCAGTCGGCATGGCGGGCGCCGACAACAGCTTCAACCTGGCCTCGCACAACTACGACAGGCTCGAAGAGGGCATGGTCTTCGTGCTGCACGCGCAATGGCTCGAGCCGCTCTCGGCCGGCGCCAATCTCGGCGACTTCTACGCCGTCACCAAGGACGGCTTCGAGAACCTGAGCTGCCACACGCCGCTCTCGACACATCGCGTGGCGGCCTGAGGGAAGGCGGCTCAGCTTCCGAAAAGGGCTCTCGGCTCCTTCGCAAGCCGAGAGCCCGTTCTGTCATAGCGGTGGAGGCGGGCCACCTCTCACATGGAGAGAACCGCTGCGAGATGACCGCTCGATCCAAGTTCTGCTGGAAAATCGAGCGCGCTGGGTCGACCGCAACGAGCCTGTTGATAACCTCGGCGGGTCCGTTCCGAGAGCATGAAGCGCCAGCTATTTTACGACCGCGGTGGCGGTTGCGCCAAGCCGAGATAAGGGAATGCTGACATCTCAGCGTCCGCTCGCAAGCAGGGGGTTGCGTCCCGGCCCGCTCAGCTATCCCAGCCCGTCGGCTCGCGCCGGCGGGCTTTTTTTGGTGCGGAACCCCGAGTGCCGCCTCCCGTTCATTGAAAATCTGGATGAGGAGGAAACCATGGATCATTCGAAGCACATCCGTCTTGCTGACTCCGATCTCACTGCCGTGGCCCTCGACGGCGCGACCATCTACGGGCCCGGTGACGACAAGATCGGTTCGGTCTCTCATCTGCACGGGACCGGCCCGAGCGCAGAGGTCGTCATCGACGTCGGTGGTTTTTTGGGGATCGGCGCCAAGCCTGTGGCGGTCCCGATGCATGAGCTCGAGTTCATGCGTGACGAGGACGGTGACGTCCATGCGGTGACGAGCTGGACGAAGGATCAGCTGAAGGCCATGCCCGAACATGCCGAGCCATAGCCCCGGCCCGGCCCGATGCAAGCGAGGCCGGACCGACAAGCGATATCGCAGCTCAGCCTGATCAATTGGCGTGGAACCTGCCGGGGCTTGCGGTGTTAAGCCTCCCGAATTCGCGGTAGTGCCCACGCTCGCAGCTGGGCAACGGGCTGGAGGCCCAATGAACCCCGCCGGCTTGCCGGCGGGGTTCATGCGTTCGGTGTGGTCGGCATCGTCTCCCGATATGACCAGCGAGCGAGTGGAGCGCGATCTGTCACGCACACGAGGCGACGGAACTCCCGATCCTCTTCGCAGTTCTCCCGGCAGTCCCGCCAAGCGCGCCACCCGGAGAACTTCCATGGACGACATCATATATCTGGTCGGCCTCGTGGTCGTGGTCATGACGATCCTCTCCTTCTTCGGCCTGCGATAGGAGCGTTCCATGGCAAGCGAAACCACTGACGTCGTCGTCGTTGCGCCGACCCAAACCGCACCGCATTCCGGCTCCTATCTCGAATGGGGCGCAATATTCGGCGGCGCGACGCTCTCGGCTGCCATCACCACGCTTCTCACCACCTTCGGCTCGGCGATCGGGCTTTCACTCGTCTCGTTCGAGCCTTCCAGATCGACTGGCCTCACCGCGCTGGCCATCGCGGGCGCGCTGTGGGCGCTATGGGTGAGCGTGATGGCTTCCGCCGCGGGCGGCTATCTCGCCGGCCGGATGCGGCGTCCTGCCGCCGATGCCAGCCAGCACGAGCGCCATGTCCGCGATGGTTCGCACGGTCTAGTCGTCTGGGCTGTCGGCGCGTTGCTGATCGCGGGTCTCGCGGCATCGTCCGTCGCAGGCTTGGCCAAGACAGCAGCCTCCGGTGCTGCCGCGGTCACGAGCGCTGCCGGTACTGCGCTCAGCCAGCAGCCAGACCCGCTTTCCGTCGCCGCCGACACGGTGACCCGCTCCACCGGCACCGCACCCGTGACCCAGGCCGAGCGCGACGAGGCCTCCCGCATACTGGTTCGAAGCCTCGCCAGCGGGCAGCTCGATCCGGCCGATCGCTCCTACATTGCGAGCAGGATGGTAGCTCGGATGAACATCGCGCAGCCCGAGGCTGAGAAAAGGATCGACGATGCCGTCGCTCGCCTCAATCAGGCAAAGGAAAGCGCGAAACAGGCGGCCGAGCGAGCGCGCAAGGTCGGCGTTCTGTCGGCCTTCCTGACCGCCGCGGCGCTGCTGGTGGGGGCGGCCGCTGCCTGGATGGCGGCTCAACTCGGCGGCAAGCACCGCGACGAGGAACTGGATCTGTCCGCCTTGTGGGGGACGCGCGGAGCCTAGGCAAATGCCGGGATCGCGATCGAAACGACCTCGATCCCGGTTATCGGAAAGCATGGCGACGATGATACTCGTCCTACCTTTCGATGAGCGGGGGCCGATCCCGAACAATCAGCGCTTCCCGGCGCTCGTCTATCGACAGGCGCTTGCGTCTGACCAGGCCGACCTGGCCACCGCCATGGAGCGGCGGTTCGAGGAGAATGGCTGGCCGCCGGCCTGGCGCAACGGCATCTACGATTTCCACCACTATCACTCAAAGGGCCACGAAGTGCTGGGTATTGCCAAGGGGTCTGCCGAGCTGGTCCTGGGCGGCGATCGCGGCCGCGAGATCCGAGTCCGTGCGGGAGACGTCCTCCTGCTACCAGCCGGTACTGGGCATTGCCGGCTCACAGCCAGCAGCGATTTCCTGGTGGTGGGCGCGTACCCGCCTGGCCAGAGCGGGGACATTCTGCGGGATCCTCCCACTCCGGACATCAGGGCAGCCATCAGCCGGCTAGCAAGGCCTGCGAGCGATCCCCTGTCAGGGCGCCAGGGACCGATGCTCGATCATTGGCGCGACGGGCTTTAGAGATGCGCTCGGCTGCAGCCTGCCCAAGGTCGACGAGCGGCAGGCGCCGATGGCTACTCGCTTCAGCGACCAGGTGCCGCGTCCTTACCCGCGGCCGGCTGCGGAACTTCAGTCTCTGCTCGCGGGTTGTCCGCGAAACGCATTGGAGCCGTCATGCCGACACCGAACGAGCTTGAAGCCAAACTCTGGAAGGCGCTGCGCTCCGACATGACCGTCATGCTCGGACTCGACAGATCAGGCGACAATCTGATGCGGCCGATGACGGTCCAGCTCGATGGCGATGCCGACCGTGGGCCGCTCTGGATTTTCTCCGCATCGGATACCGAACTGGTGAAGGCGCTGACCGGAAGCGAGAGCGCATTCATGTCCTTCGCCGACAAGGGTCATGACATCTTCGCCAGGATCAATGGCACCCTGGTGCTCGACAATGATCGGGCGGTCATCGACCGGCTTTGGAACCGCTTCGTTGCGGCGTGGTACGAGCAGGGGAAGGATGACCCCAAGCTCGCCTTGCTGCGCTTCGACCCGCGCCAGGCAGAAATCTGGGAGAACGAGTGGAGCCTGATTGCGGGCATCCAGTTGCTCTTCGGCTCCGACCCCAAGAAGGACTATGCGGACAAGACAGCCAACATAAGGCTCGCCTGACCATTCGGCCGGACCACTGACATAAGCCGAGCGCGCGACATGATCAAAGCCATCCTCAACAGCGTCGCGACAGCCTGGATCGCGCGCGATGCCGAGCGCGGAGACATTCCTGAGGGAATGACCGTTCCATTGACGTTGCTCGCGGCAAGGCTCCCGGCGCCGATCCTGGTTGTTGGAGCGATCGGTTACGGCCTCTATCGACTTAACCTCGAAGCGCGAGCCCGTCGCGCCAAGGACGTCACGCCGCAACGCCGGCGCTCGGCACCGAGGAAAGCGCCTTCGACCGGGACTCGCAGCCGCGGCAAGGCCCGGAGCTGAACGACGCTGCACCGCTATGTCGCGTCAGCGCTTTTTCGTCCGCGTCCGATCAGGCAGTGCGTCGATCGCTTTGTCAGCGCCCTGATCCTTGCGGAGCACGCCTTCCCTCAGCACCTTTCGCGCGGCTGCGTCCTTCTTTTGCGAATCCGTCGGGATGCCCTTCGTCTCGGGCGTCGCCTCCAGGCCGATATCCTTCGGCTTCTTGCCCGCGTTCCTGGCGCTGGCGGCAAAGGTGGCGAGAGCTTCGGGTTGCTTGGCCATGGCTTTTCCTCCGTTTGCGTTGCAACCGGGGTGGAGCCTGGTTGTTCCCCGGCTCAGGAGAGCCACCGGCCGGCGGGCTGGTGGCGAGTTTGCGTTGCGGAGACGGCCTACTCGGCCTTGAGATTTTCCGCTGACGACTTGCCGGACCGCTTGTCCGCAACGACCTCGTAGGAAATCTTCTGTCCGTCGTGCAGCTCCCGCAGCCCTGCGCGCTGCACCGCGCTGATATGGACGAACACGTCCTGACCGCCGCCGTCCGGCTGAATGAAGCCGAAGCCTTTCGTGGTGTTGAACCATTTCACCGTGCCGGTCGCCATTCCCTGCCTCCTTGTTGGGAACGCGAGCATGGCTGCCGTCGCGCTGGAGGGCAACTGTCCGGAGAGCGCTTTAAATTTTCAGAACCCTGTCATTTGCTATTGCATCGCTCTAGGGCTCCAGCCATGGAGGCCGGCCCCTAGAGTCAGCTGATGCCCATATCCCCCACGCAATTCCTCAGATCGAACCTCCTGTTGCTCGCCGGAGGGGCGATTGCGCTGTTGGTCATCGTCATCGCGGCCTTCTGGCTGACACGGGCTTCGGAACGCCAGTTCGACGAGGTGGTCGCCGTGCGCGAGACCCGCAGCGCGACGGCCGATCTTCTCTCTCTCGCGCAGGATGCCGAGACGGGGCAGCGCGGCTACCTGCTGTCGCGAGACGCAGCCTATCTCGGCCCTTACACCGATGCCGTGGCCAAGTTCGAGTCGACGCTGCAGCGGGTGAAGGCCTCCGCTGGCGCGGCCGAGCTAACCCAGGCCGAGGTCGCGCGCCTGGAAAGCGCATTGCGTGGCAAGCTGGCGGAGTTGGCGGAAACCATCGCCTTGGCGCAACGCGGCGGCTGGGACGATGCAATCGCCGCGCTTCGCCAGGGGTCGGGTCGCAACTTCATGGACGAGGCTCGCGCCGGGCTCGGCAAGATCATCGCGCAATCCGAGCAGCGGCTTCGACAGGCGATCGCCGACCAGGAATCCGCATCGGCGCGGTTGCGCTGGACCATCGTGCTCGGTGCGCTCGTCATCCTCCTCTTCGCGGCGGCGGCCTTCTGGACGATCGCGCGATATACGCGCGAGATCATCCTGGCCAGAACCGAGGTCGCCGCCCTCAACATCGGGCTGGAAGCGCGCGTGCAACAGCGCACCGAAGCGCTCACCCGCGCCAACGAGGAAATCCAGCGCTTCGCCTATATCGTGACCCATGACCTGCGGGCACCGCTCGTGAACATCATGGGCTTCACGAGCGAGCTCGAAGCGACAGCGGCACCGATCAAGGCCTATTTCGATGCCGGCGAAGCAGCTACCCCAGCGGTGCTGGACGAGGCCCGCACGGCGGTCGACGTGGACCTGCCGGAAGCGATCGGTTTCATACGTTCGTCGACGCGCAAGATGGATGGGCTGATCAACGCCATCCTGAAGATCTCGCGCGAGGGCAAGCGCGTCCTGCGCGCCGAAGCGATCGATCTTCAATCAGCGCTCGACGCAGCGGCGGCGGCGGTACACCATCAGGCGAACGAGAACGGAGGTGGCATCACTGTCGACTGTCCGCCGCTCAAGATCCGGAGCGACCGCCTGTCGATGGAGCAGGTGCTGGGGAACCTTTTGGACAACGCGATCAAGTATCGATCGCCCAATCGAGAGCTCAAGGTGGTGATGCGCGCGAAGCGGGAGAAGTCCGGCTGGGTTGTCATCGATATCGAAGACAATGGCCGCGGCATCGCGTCAACGGACCATGAGCGCGTTTTCGAGCTCTTTCGTCGATCGGGTGCGCAGGACAAGCCGGGCGAAGGCATCGGCCTGGCGCATGTCCGGACGATCGTGCGCAATCTCGGCGGCGACATCACCGTCAGGTCCGAACTGGACGCTGGCACGACCTTCTCGATCTTGTTGCCGCCTGATCTCAGCGCGGTTCAGCGGAGTGCCATCACGTGAGCAATGCGAAACCGGTCTCGATCGTGATGATCGAGGATGACGAAGGTCATGCCCGTCTGATCGAGAAGAACATCCGCCGAGCGGGTGTCAACAACGAGATCATCCCGTTCCAGAACGGCACGGACGCTCTCGCCTTCCTCTTCGGCGCGGACGGTACGGGCGAAGCCAGCTCCCGCCGGCAACTGCTCATCCTGCTCGACCTGAACCTGCCCGACATGGCCGGCGTCGATATCCTGGAAAAGGTCAAGGCGAACCAGCATACGCGGCGCTCGCCCGTCATCGTCCTGACCACCACAGACGACAGCCGCGAGATCCAGCGCTGCTACGATCTGGGCGCCAACGTCTATATTACCAAGCCGGTCGACTATGAAGGCTTCGCCAATGCCATCAAGCAGTTGGGCTTGTTCTTCTCGGTGATGCAGGTCCCGGAAACCGAATGATGCAATCGGCGACGACGCGGTAATGTCCCATCGCATCATCAAGGCGCTTTATATCGACGATGACGCCGCTCTCGGGCGCCTCGTCCAACGCATCCTTGGACGCCGGGGCTACGAGGTCGAGCATGTCACGACGGCTGAAGCCGGGCTCGCTCGCCTGGCCGAGGGCGGTATCGACGTGGTCATTCTCGATCACGACCTCGGCACGACGTCGGGCCTCGCCGTCCTGGAGGATCTGCGAGCGCGCGAGCACGCGCCTCCGGTCGTCTACGTCACAGCCTCTACCGAGCTGTCCATCGCGGTCCAGGCACTCAAGGCTGGTGCTGTCGACTATGTCGTGAAGGCGATCGGCGATGACTTTGAGGTGCTGCTGGTGGCCGCGCTCGAGCAGGCCGTAGAACGTGCTCGGTTGATGCGAGCGAAGGAAGAAGCCGAGCAGCAGGTCCGCCAGGCCAAGGATCGTGCCGAGATGCTGCTGGCGGAGGTCAACCACCGCGTCGCCAACAGCCTGGCGCTCGTCGGTTCGCTGGTCCGGATGCAGGCTGGCGCGGTCAAGGACACAGGCGCGAAGGCCGCGCTGGCGGAGACGCAGGCGCGCATCACGGCCATCGCGAACCTGCACCGCAGCCTCTACACCTCCACGGATGTCCAGCAGGTCGATCTCGCGGCCTATCTCGAAACGCTCGTCGGCGAATTGGGCAACTCGATCACGGCTTCGGGCAAGACGCCGATCGTCAAGCTCGATGCCGAACCTGTCTCGATCAAGACCGATCGCGCCGTTTCCGTCGGCATGATTGCGACGGAGCTCGTCACCAATGCCCTGAAATATGCCTATCCGGTTGGAGAAGGCGAGGTTCGCGTCAGCGTTTCGCGGACGCCGTCCAATCAGATCATGCTCAGTGTCGCGGACGATGGGATCGGCTGGACTGGTGACGGGACGGCAAAGGGTAGCGGGCTCGGCGGCAAGATCATCGCTGCGATGTCGAAAAGTCTAGGCGCGAGCTTGGAATATCACAGCCAGCCTGTCGGTACGCTGGCGTCGATCACATTCGATGAAAAGCTGGGATGTTGACGACGCATGGATGACTCATGCCCGGCGATCGCCATTGAACTAGAGATTGATCGCCAGCGCCAACGCCAGATTGAGCGCCAAAGCCAAGTAGATCCAAAACTCAAGGGGGACACTGCACTGCATCAGAAGGCTCCGGACTTGCAGCGAGGAAATTCCGCGTTGGATGGATCGTTCCGCGTTCTGGGGGATTTGATGAAAATGCCGGCGATGTTGGTGAACGCTTTGTTGCCATCGCCGGCATCGGACTCTGCGAGTGCGCCTCAGCCCGCCTTCAGTTGCGCTCGCCCAGCGTGCAGGCCATACCGATGAACTGGATAACAGCCGCCGGCGCCATTGCCGCGCTTTGCTCGATGGTCAGCTTCGTGCCGCAAGCTTGGCGCATCGTCAGATCGCGCGACACCAGTGCAATCTCGCCTGTGATGTACAGCTTCACCGTCGCGGGTTTCGCGCTCTGGACCCTCTACGGAGTTGGACTCGGTGAATGGCCCTTGATCGTGACGAACAGCGTCTGTCTGCTGCTTGCATCCTTCATTCTTCTGATGACGCTGCTGCCGCAGGCTGAGAAGGACGCAATGGCTGATACCGTGGACCCTGATGCGTAAGATCGAGGGCTGATGGACAAGGACCTTTATCTTCACGGACTCGTTCGCAAGCTTGAGACGAGTTCGCCCTTGCAGTCCGAGGAGCGAGACCAGCTGCTCCGGCTGCCGCTGACTCTCAAGCAATTCGAGAGCGGGCACGACATCGTCAGCGAGGGTGAGCGCACGAAGCAATGCTGCCTCGTCGCCGAGGGGCTGGTTTGCCGTTACAAGATCGTGGGCGACGGGCAGCGCCAGATTCTGTCCTTGCACCTACCGGGCGACATCCCCGATATCCACTCGCTTCTCATCGAGGTGATGGATCACAATCTCGGAACGCTCACGCCCGCGACCGTTGGCCTCATTCCCCACGAGGCTGTTCGCTCCCTGACCCGCTCCTATTACCGGATCGCTGAGGCATTCTGGCGCGAGACGCTCGTTGAGGCCGCGATCTATCGCGAATGGATGGTGGGGATCGGCCGACGCTCGGCGCCGAGCCGCATCGCCCACCTCTTCTGCGAATTCATCACCAAGATGACGGCGATCGGCCTTTCCGACGGCAAGACCTGCGAGCTGCCGCTCACACAGCCGGAAATCGCCGACGCCCTGGGACTCTCCACCGTTCACATGAACAAGAAGCTGCGCGAGATCAGGCAGGCCGGGCTGGTACGCCTACGGGCTAACAGGCTGACGATCCTTGATTGGGCAGGTCTGTGCAGATTGGCTGAATTCGATCCCGACTATCTGCATCTTCGTGAAACCCACCCCAGAAAGTGAGCTTGTGCCGGAACACCGGACGGCGAGCGGAATTAGACTGTCATGCCACGGTACTTCTTCCACACGCGCGATGGCGAGAACGTCGAAATGGACGACGAGGGCACGGAGCTGCCCAATGAAAAAGCCGCCAAGGACGCTGCGAAGGAGCTCCTTGCCGGGCTCAATCTCGAAAAGCTTCCCAACGGCGACCACATGGAATTGGCGGTCGTCGTCAAGGATGATGCCGGTGCTGACATCTATACGGTCACCCTGAATCTCGACGGCCATTAGATCATCGCGTCCGAATCGACGCGATTACGATGATCTATCACTCTGTGATCGCATCGGATTTTTCCGAAAAGTGGATTCCGCTTTTCGGTCCGATGCTATAGCGCGTCCCGCTCCTGCTCGATCGCTGCAGCAAACTGCCGCATCCAGAAGGCATCCAAACCAGTCACGTTCTGGGCGCCGATGCGGAACTTCTCCTCGCTGCTGCCGTTATATATAGCACTTGGCTAACTATCTGCCACATAAGGAGATTTCGATGCGAAACGTGGTTCTCACGTCCCTTTTTTGCGCCTTGATGTCGACGGCGGCCATCGCGCAAACGTCGACCACGGCTCCAACGCCTTCGCCGAACGCTCCGGCTGATGCGAACGCGCCGCTGCCGGGCGCCAACAGCTTCACCGAGGGGCAAACCAAGAGCCGCCTCGAGGCCAACGGCTATTCCAATGTCAGTAGCCTCAAGAAGGACGACAACGGTGTCTGGAAGGGCACCGCGACGCATTCCGGCGCACAGGTCACCGTGTCGGTCGACTATCGCGGCAACATCACCCGCAACTGATCGCCGCCCCTCCATCTCAAGACGAGGAGAATTCTCATGCGTACCATCACCCGTTCCTATGACACCTACGATGCTGCGCGCCGGGTGGTCGACGATCTCGAGGCTGCCGGGTTCCCCGCGGCGAACATCAGCCTGATCGGCCGTCATGCGAGCACCGACGACAGCAATGCCGGGGAGGGCGCCGGCATCGGTGCGACCCTCGGCGGCGCGGCGGGCCTGCTCGCCGGGCTCGGGCTGCTCGCCATCCCCGGGATTGGCCCGGTCGTCGCGGCTGGCTGGCTTGCGTCCACCGCAGCTGGAGCGGCGGCGGGCGGCGTGACCGGCGGAATCATCGGCGCCTTCACGAGCGCCGGCGAGGACGAGGCGAGCGCCAACTACTACGCCGAAACGGTGCGGCGCGGGGGCAGCGTCGTTTCGGTGAAGGCAGACGAGGACAAGGCGCCGGCGGCGGAGGCCATCATGGATGGTGCGGCTCCGATCGATCGCGACGCACGGCTGACGGACTACAAGAAGGAGGGCTGGTCGCGATTCGACGATCGCAGTGAGCCGTACCGCCCGATCATCTGAGTTCGCCTTGGTTGAATCTGCCCCGCCGGGTCGCGCCGGCGGGGCATTTTTTCGTCCGAACGACCAGGATCGTGACGCGGTGCCACTCGTTTGCCGCCGTTGATTGATCAGGCCAAGGCGCCCAACGTCGTCGGCTTGATGGAAGTGCTCCCGCGCCAACGTCGGGCAAAGCGCGCCGACGATGGCGAATCTGGACCGGACGACGAGAGCGGCCGTTCAGAAGCGCCGGCAGCATCCTGTCATTTGACATCGACAAGCGGCTTGAAAAGGCACTTACTCGTGCTGCCGTTGTCTCCAAACCGCTTCTGGAAATGACCGCGTGCGGCGCATTTTGACGCCCCCAAGCGGAGCGATGCCATGCTTATGGGCAAAGGCCGGCTTAACCTGCGCGACAAGCGCAGGATCGATGTTCTGTACCAGTTCGCGGGCGACTATGACGATCGCCGGGCCGGCTACCTGCTCTTCGACACAAGAGAGTGCGACGACAGCCAGTTCTGCCACCGACTGGTGCTCGAATGCGAGGATGGCGCGTCTGTCGTATTGGTGGTCATGAACCGCAGTGACAGGCACCTGGCGGTGCACGGCCGCGTGCTTTCCGTCGCGGCATAGGGCTGCCCTTGCGTTGGTCGGGAACCTGGCAGTCTCGCTCTCGCTTCTGGAATCTACGGCTGGGGGTCACCGCGCGAGGAGGCTCCCCGATGGGATGGTTCACCAAAGATATCAAGACCATGGATGATCTGTTCGTCCATACGCTCCAGGATATCTACTACGCCGAGCACCAGATCAAAAAGTCGCTTCCCGACATGATCGACAAGGCGACGAGCCCGGAGCTGCAGCAAGGCTTTCAAGCGCATCTTCAGCAGACCGACGGGCACATCGCCCGGTTGAAGCAGGTCTTCAAACAGCATGGCGCCGAGGAGAAAGCCGTCACCTGTCCGGCGATCGATGGAATTCTGTCGGAAGCGAGCGACATCGCCTCCGATGTCGACGACAAGCAGGTGCTCGATGCGGCGCTGATCGCTGCCGCCCAGGCGGTCGAGCACTACGAGATAACCCGGTACGGCACATTGGTTGCCTGGGCCAAGCTGCTCGGCCGCGAGGATTGCGCGGCTCTTCTCAAGCAGAATCTCGATGAAGAATCTGCCACGGATGCAAAGCTGACCAAGCTCGCAACGAGCGTGATCAACCGGCAGGCGGCGTGATGCTTGCAAGCCGGGAGCGGGGTTCTCTCGCTTCCGGCGCTCTTCTCATGATCCGCTGGAGGCATCGTGTTGAACCGCCCCGGGTGTGTCGGAGGCCGCAACTCCCGAGAGGATGGGGCTCTGACGAGCAAGACGACAAACCAGTTCTCGCCGGAGGTGTGCGCCCGCGCGGTGCGGATGGTCCGGGATCATGAAGCCCAGCATTCGTCGCGCCGGGCGGCGATCACGGGCAGTATCGGCGTCATCGACGAGTTTGCCCATCATCGCGCCGCCCTTGATCCAGAAGCGACTGGATCAGGACGTCACACCCCAGCAACGGCGACTTCGTCAATGATATCGGTGCGTTTCGCACCGGACACCAAGTGGCAACAAGCGGTCAGTTCAGCGAGATCGACCGCGGCAGCCAGAGCGCCAGCTCCGGCCAGGCCAGCAGCATCGCGATCAGCAGAAAGGGCGCGACCAGGAACGGCAGCACGCCACGATACATCGCCCCCAAGCTGATCTCGGGCGCCTGGGTCCGGATGACGAAGAGGTTCATCCCGACCGGCGGGTGGATCAGCCCGATCTCGACGACAATGACGAGCAGCACCCCGAACCAGATCGGATCATATCCGGTCGATATGACCAGCGGCAGCAGGACCGGCACCGTGACCAGCACCATGCCGATGCCTTCGAGGAAGCAGCCGAGGAAGATGTAGAAGCCGATCAGCAGCAGCATCACCGCGAGCGGCGACAGGCCCAGTGCCGCGATCGACTTCACTACGGATTGGGCCATGCCGGTCTGCACGACGAAATAGGAGAAGATCGTCGAGCCCAGCACGATCAGCACGAGATTGGCGGTGATCCGCGTCGTCTCGGTGAAGGCGGTCGTGACGTCGCCGCGGGCGAACCCCCTGCGCAGCAGGCCGAGCAATAGTGCGCCGAAGGCGCCGACGGCGGCCGCTTCCGTCGGGCTGAACCAGCCGAGATAGATGCCGCCGAAGGTGACGAGAAAGAGCGCCGCCACGTCCCAGATATTCAGGACGAGCCGGAACGCCTGCGCCTTGCCTTCGCTCGGGAGCTTCGGCGCCGCCTCCGGCCGTAGGCGCACCCAGAGCCAGACCGTCAGCAGATAGAGCCCGGTCAGGACGAGGCCGGGGATCAGCGCGGCGGCGAAGAGCTTGATGATCGAGAGCTGAGCGATGATGCCGTAGATCATCAGGATCAGCGAGGGCGGGATCAGGATGCCGAGCGTGCCGCCGGCCGCCACCACGCCGGCAGCGAGGGCCGGCGAATAGCCGGCTTTCAGCATTTGCGGGATCGAGATCCGGCTCATCGTCGCCGCCGTCGCCAGCGACGAGCCGCAGACCGCGCCGAAGGCGGCGGAGGCGCCGACCGCGGCCATGGCGAGCGAACCGCGCATGCCGGCGAAGATCGCATTGCTCGCCCGGAACAGGTCCCCGGAGAGCCCGGCCATCGTCGCCAGCGCCCCCATCAGCGTGAACAGCGGCAGCACCGAGAGCGCATAGGCGGAGGAAAGCTCGAGCGGCACCGCGCCGAAGACGAGGCGGGCCTTGGCGAAACCGTCGATTGCGGCATAGCCGACGAAGCCGGTGAGCCCGAGCGCGACGCCGACCGGGATGCGCGCCAGGATCATGCCGACCAGCGTCGCCATGCCGATCAGGCCGATGGAGGTCGCGCTCATGAGGCGGCTCCATTGCTGCTGTGCAGGGCCGGGGGATGGGGATCAGCAGTGCCAGCCGCAGCGCGCGGGAAGGCGCGGACCTGTCCGACCGCGCGGCCGAGCACGACGAAGACCGAGACGACCAGCGCCAGCTCGATCGCCAGCAGCAACAGGAAGATCGGCACCGGCAGATCCGGCTTCTGGTCGCCGAAGCGATAGGCGTCGGCGAGCGGCTTGATCAAGGTCAACGCCAGCAGGACGAGGAACGCAAGCGTCGCGATCTCGCCGGCGAGCCGCATCGCCGCCAGCGTGCGCCGGCGCACCATGGTGTCGAACAGGTCGACCTTGATCTGCTCGTCGCGGCGGAAGCATTCCGGCAGGGCGAGGAAGGCGACCAGTACAAGGGTGACCTCGACCAGATCCAGCGTGCCGTGCAGCGGTTTGTTGAAGGCGAGCCGGGCGCCGATGTCGATCATCGTCCAGAGCACCATGACGGCGAGCGCCAGTGCTCCGGCGATCGTCAGCAGCCGCACCGGGTCGAGGCGGCGGAGCTTGCCGGGGCTCATTTGGCGGCACCCACGGCGGCGCGCAGCTCGTCATAGAACGGCTTCGCCTTGATGCCCTTGGCCTCGACCCTTGCGATGAAGCTCGCGGTGATCGGCTTGGCCAGCTCCTCGAAGGCGGCCCGCTCGGCGCCACTGAGCTCGGGGATCTCGGCATTGGCGGCGCGCAGATAGGCACGGCCTTCCGCCTCGGCCTGGTCATAGATCGCGCCGACCTTGCGAGCGGCGGCCGGACCCGTCGTGTCGTCGATCAGCTTGCGCAGGTCCTCGGGCAGGGACTTGTACTTCTCGGCGTTCATTACCAGCGCGAAGGTGCCGGCCGCGGCATCGAGCTGCGTCACGGATTTCACGCTCTCGGCCATCTGGAAGGATTTCGCCGCCTCGTAATTGAAGAACATGCCGGCGATCGTGCCCTTGGAGAGCGAGTCCGCCAGCTCCGCCGGCGGGATGGCGGCAGGCGTCGCGCCCCAGGCTTCAAGCATCGCCGAGGCGATCGGCCCGTTATGGCGCATGCGCAGCCCGCGCATTCCGGCCGGGCTCCTCACCGCCGGGCGGTTGAAGAACAGGCTGAGCGTCGGCGTCGCGATGAAATAGAGCGGCTTCGTGCCCTCGTGCTCGGCGGCGAGCTTGCCCGAGAGCTCGGTCAGGATGCCCGAGGCCTCGGCCGTGCTGAGCGCCTTTGCACTCGCCCCTTCGCCGCGATTGAAGGCGTAGGGCAGATGCGAGATCTCGGTCAGCGGGAAGCGGCCGGGCAGGGCGCCGTGCAGGAAGAAGGCGATGTCGGCGACGCCGGTGCGGGCGAGGTCGTATTGCCGCGGCATCGGCCCCATCTGCGCGGCCGGGAAGATGGCGAGCTTGAGCCGGCCATTGGAGCGCTCCGCCAGCTCGGCGCTCCAGGCTTCTAGCTGCTTGTGCATCTGGTGGTTCGGCGGCAGGTAATGCGAGACCTTGAGCTCGACCGTCTGCGCGATGGCTCCGGTGGCCAGCGAGACCGCCAGCACCGCGCCGAGCAAGGCTCCGATCACTCCCCGTTTCATCTTATCCTCCCCATTCGCTGGTCTTGTTTCTTGTGCGTCGTCCCTAGGCTGCCGTAGCGGCTATCCCGATTGAGGCGTCCAACTTCATCCGGCCGGTGACGATGGAAAGCAGCGCCTCGCAATCGGCCGGGAGCGCATCGCCGCGCCAGGCGACATGCTGGTCCGGCCGGATCAGGGCGAAGCGCGCACCATAGCGGGCGGGCAGGCGCTTATCGCCGGGCAGCAGCAGCTTCAGCGGCACGCCGAGACGGGCTGCCGCGGCGATCAGCGGCGTCGCGTCTGCGCCATCGGCAGCCGTGGCGAGCAGGGTGAAGCCCTGGCCAAAATGGTCGTAGAGCGAGGAGCCGTCGGCGAGCCAGAGATGCGGCGCCAGGCACCCCGGATGGGCTGAGGGCACATAGAGCATGAAATGCTCGACAGGCGGCGCGCTGCCATCGGGCACGATGATCGGGGAATCCTCGTAGCGCGTGCCGAGCACAATGCCGAGCGTGCGGAATTCACGCAGCTTGGTCGCCTCGATGATCTCGCCGACCTCGCGCCTTGTGGCATCGCCGAGCGGTCCCGGCTCCTCCAGCCCCGGCCGGACCAGCTGGTTGCCGACGGCGCCGTAGTTGATCACCGCCTCGGCGATGGTGCGCTCATGCACCCTGCGCCGCTCCGCCGCATAGCTCGCGAGCAGCTCGCTTCCGCCCCAGCCCTGCAGGACCGCCGCCAGCTTCCAGCCGAGATCGACGGCGTCGCCGATGCCCATGTTCATGCCGAAGCCGCCGAAGGGCGGATGCAGATGGCAGGCATCGCCGGCGAGGAAGACCCGGCCCTTCTCGTAGCGGTCGGCGACGAGGCGATGCGCGACCCAGGGATCGCGGCCGACGATCTCGATGTCGAGGTCGGAAAGGCCGGTGCCACGGCGAATGAGCTCGACCGGATCGACGCTGGCCGGGTCGACGTCGTTGGCCAGCTTGGTCGCCATGAAGAACCACAGGCCCTCGCTGTCCATCGGCCCGAGCAGCGAGGGCACCTCCTCGTTGACCATCCAGTACATGATCGCCGGCCCGTGGGCGTGGCGCGATGCCAGCTCCGGCGCGCGGAAGATGATGTTGTAGTTCTTCGAGAAGGCGCCTTCGCCCTCCATCCGGGCGCCGATAGCCTCGCGCACCGAGCTGCGCGCGCCGTCTGCGCCGACCAGATAGGCGCTCGCGACCTCGCGCTCCGCGCCGCTGGTCACATCCTTCAGGCGCGAAACCACGTCGCGGCCATCATCGGCGAAGGAGGCCAGCTCGGTGTTGAAGCGGATCTCGACCCCGGGCAGCGAGGCCGCATGCTGGCGCAGCACTTCCTCCAGCACGTATTGCGGCACCCATTGTGCCTCTTCCGAATAGAGGTCGTTGCGGGCGCGGCTGCCGTTCAGCGCATTGCCGAAGCGGGCGAGCTCGGGACCGTTCATCCGCGTCGCGAAGACGACGTTGGAGGGATAGTCCGGCGGGATCGGCGAGGCTGCGCGCAGGGCATCGGCGATGCCCCAGCGACGCAAGTGCTCGCGGCTGCGGACATTGGTGGTCTTGGCGCGCGGCGAATAGCCGACGCGGTCATTGCGCTCGACCACGAGGCAGCGGATGCCGCGCTGGCCGAGCTCGATCGCAGCCGCGAGGCCGACAGGCCCGGCGCCGGCGATCAAGACGTCGATGTCCTTGCCGGTCTTGGTCACGGTTCTCAGCTCCCCATGATCCGGCGTCAAGCTGCAGCCCGCTCGGCCGCTTCCTGCGCGATCGGGTTGACGAGCAGGCCGATGCCCTCGACCTCGACCTCGCAGACATCGCCGGGCTTCATGAAGAGCTGCGGCTTGCGCGCCACGCCGACGCCGGCGGGCGTACCGGTGACAATGACGTCGCCGGGCTCCAGCGTGATCGCCTCGCTGATGATCGAGATCAGGCTCGCGACGTCGAAGACCATGTCGTCGGTGCTCGCGCTCTGCACGGTCTCACCGTTCAGCCTGGTCGTAAGCCTGAGGCCGCGTGCGCCGGGCGGCAGCTCGTCGGCCGTGACCAGCGCCGGTCCGAAGGCGCCGGTGCCGTCGAAGTTCTTGCCGACGGTCCATTGCGGCGCCTTGAACTGGTAGTCGCGCACCGATCCCTCGTTGAAGACGGCATAGCCGGCGACATGGTCGAGCGCTTTCGCCTTCGGCACATGCTTGCCGCGCCGGCCGATCACCGCGGCGATCTCGCCCTCATAGTCGAGCTGGTCGGACAGGTTCGGGCGGATCAGAGGCGCCTTGTGGCCGATCAGGCTGGTGGCGAAGCGGCCGAACAATGTCGGATAATCCGGCTGCTTGAAACCGCTCTCGGCCGAATGGTCGGCATAGTTCAGCCCGACGCAGATGATCTTGCCGGGGCGCGGCACCACCGGCAGGAAGGTCGCGCGCTCGGGGTCAAGAACCGCGGAGGGCGGGGCGACATCGAGCGCCTTGGCGATCGTCGCACGGGCCGCGTCGCCGCCGGCGATGAAGGCGAGGATGTCGCCCGGCAGCCCAGGGCCGGCCTTGGCGAGATCGATCAGATCGGCTCCGCGATAGGCGGCAAGAGCAGGCTTGCCTCCGCTCAGGATGGTGGCGAGACGCATGGTGTCCTCCTTCTCGGTTGCCTCCAACCAGGGCGGCGAGGCGATGAATGCGGTGTCTTCAGGCGGCGCCGAACAGCACGGTGAGCCGCCGCTCGGCGAAGAGCCAGGTGCCGTCCGGCCCCTTGACATAGCGATCCGCGTATTCGGCGATGAGCAGCGGGGTGGCCGAGCCCTCGCCCGGCCCGTCATGGCGGTAGAGCGTCAGCGCGACCCAGCCGCGGGCCGCATCCGCAGCGAGGGGCTCGATCAGGATGTTGCTCTGGAGATGGCGCGAGCGGCGCTCGGCCATGGCAGCACGCTGGCGGCCCCATTCGGCGATGGCCTTGCGGCCGACCTTGTCGGGGCCGATCCCGTAGAGCGCTCCCTCCTCCGCGAAGAGCTCGCCGACCTTGTCTGCCTCGCCATGGTCGATCAGCCAGGCATGGCGCTGGATCAATTGCTCGATCGCGAGGCGGTCCTGCGGCGAAAGACCAGCAACAATGCGCACGGCGCTGCTCACGCCGGCAGTCCGAGATCGGGCGTGCCGGCGGGCTGGTAGTCGCCGCGGCGCATCGCGACATGCAGCTCGTCGAAGCCCTGGCCGGCCTTGTGCGCCTGATAGACTCGCTCCGGATCGAAGAAGGTGCCGATCGGGTTGGCGGCGAAATCCGGCGAGGAGCGCATCCATTCGCTCGACAGCCGCCAGTCGCCATAGCTGTCGCATTGCAGCTCGACGAAATTGCCCTCGGGGTCCTTGTAGTAGATCGAGATCGTCATGCCGTGGTCGAGGCTGAAGGCAGGCTCGATGCCTTCGTCGCGCAGGCGGGCATAGGACGCCATCAGGTCGGCGAAGCTCTCGTATTCGAAGGCGCTGTGATGGATGCCGTTATGGTTGCGCTTGTCGGGATCGTCGCCGAGGCCCGGCGCCGAGAGGAAAGCGACACGGTGATTGGCCTCGTCATTCGTCGTCCAGGCGTTGCTGGCGTCCTGGAAGGTCGGCCGTGCCCCGACGACCGTGCCATACCACGCCACCATCTCGTCGAGCCGGCTCGTCTTGAAGGTGACGTGATGGAATGCGGGCTTGATGATCTCCATGCCGTCCTCCCGAAAGGGCCATCTCCCGTTCTCCGGGGCGGCCGCTGCTTGTTCGTGAGGAATGGCTAACGTCGGCACAGATACCTGAACAGATGGAAAAATTGCAGGAGCGATAGCAAATCGGTATCGATTAATGGCGTTGGGAGGCCGCAGCAATGAAGCTCGATCACTTCGAGGAGGTGGTGGCGATCGCCGAGCGCGGCAGCATGCGGGCTGCGGCGCGGCATCTGCAGATCGCCCAGCCGGCGCTGACCCGCAGCCTGGCTCTGCTGGAGCGCGAGCTCGGCGCGCCGCTGTTCGAACGTCGGGCGCGGGGTGTGGTGGCGACGCCGCTCGGCGATGCCTTTGTCGCCCGCGCCAGGTCGATCCTGACCGAGATCCGGCGCACGCGCGAAGAGGTCGAGCAACTGAGGGGTGCCGGCACCGGCACGGTGACGGTCGGGCTGTCGATCGCGGCGCATCTCGCTTTGCTGCCGCCGAGCCTGCGGCCGTTCCGCGCCCGTTATCCCGACATCAGGCTGCACATCATCGAGGGTTTCTATCCGACGCTCGAGGAGCGGCTGCGCGACGGCTCGGTCGATTTCTACATCGGCCCCGATGGCGGAGCGCAACCGGTGCCGCAACTCAGCCGGGAGGTGCTGTTCCACAACCGCCGCATCGTGCTCTGCCGCGCCGGGCACCCGTTGGCGGCTGCGACCTCGCTGCGCGAACTTGTCGGCGAGGACTGGGTGACGACCTCGATCACCGCCGATGCCGGCGACGAGATCAACGCCTTCTTCGCCCGCCATGGCCTGCCGCCCCCGCGCTTGGCGGTGCGCAGCCAGTCGGCGCTGACATTGCTGACCTGCCTCGCCAACAGCGACCTGCTGGCCATGGTCCCGGCGCAGTGGGAGCGCTTCGAGATGACCGGAAAGGCGCTGACCACGATCAGGATCGAGGAAGAGCTGACCGCACCGCCGCTGGTCTTGATCCGGCGCTCCGACCTGCCGTTGACTCCGGCCGCGCTGTCCCTGCTCGACCTAATGCGCCGCGCGACGTCGCGATTGGCTGCCGAATCATAGGTGTCGACAGCGCTACCCCCCACGGCCATCCGGTATGGTCCCGTCGTCGGTCAGCCGGTGATTACATCAGCCTGGAAGCAGGCCCGCCTCCCGATAGCTGTCGATCAAAGCGTCGAAGACGGAGATGTCGGATCGGCTGCGCGCCATGAGTTGGGCTCCCGCGACAGCTGCAAAGATCGCACGCGCGCGCCGCTCGCTAGCGGCGGTGTCCATGTCGGTCGCGGCAGACAGAACGCGCGTCAGCCAGCCGATGTTGATGTCGGCAAATGCGGACACCTCCCGTTTGACCGGGTCGGGAAGGTCGTCGTGCTCGGCCGACATGAAGCTGCACAGGCAGATGCGGTTGTCCTGTTCCAGGGAAACGCGGAACGTGTTCGGATATTCCCTCAACGCCCGCGCGGGATCGTTGCCGCCGTTCCATAGGCCATCCAGCACGGTCTGCGAGTCCTCCCAGTAACGCTTGGCGATGGCGGCGCCGAGGTCGACCTTGGTCGGGAAATAGTAGTGGATCGTCGCGCTCTTGATGCCGACCTCGGCCGCCAGCTCCCGAAAGTTGAGGCCCGTATAGCCATGTGACTGTGCTGCACGCTTGGCCGCCGCCATCACCTCCTCCCTCACATTCGAACCCATCGCAAATCTCCATCATGATTGTCTATCAAGTGATAGATAGAGATTGACGCCCGGTTTGTGAAGCTGTAGCGATTCTCTATCAACTGATAGATAGAGGATTTGAAGATGTCCGAGCAGATCACCCGTTTCGACGCCACCAGGCTCGCCGAACTCGTCCGCAATCGCGAGCTATCACCGGTGGAGATCGTGAAAGCGCACCTGGATCGCATCGAGGCTGTCGACCCGAAGATCAACGCCATCGTGACGGTCGCGGAAGGGGCGCTTGCAGCGGCCAAGGCCGCCGAGGACGCCGTCATGGCGGGCGAGGCATTGGGGCCCCTTCATGGTGTGCCGTTCACAGCGAAGGACTCGATCGATACCGCTGGGGTCCTTACGCAGCGCGGTTCTCCGATCTTTCGGGGCCGGATGCCGACACAGGACGCCACAAGCGTGGCTCGCTTGAAGAAGGCCGGCGGCATCCTGCTGGCGAAGACCAATCTTCCGGAGTTCTCCTACTGGATCGAGAGTGACAACCTCCTGTCCGGCCGCTCGAACAATCCGTGGGATTTGACCAGGACGCCGGGCGGGTCGAGCGGGGGCGAGTCGGCCGCCATCGCGGCGGGCATGTCGCCGCTCGGCCTCGGCACCGACCTCGCCATCTCCGTGCGCGGTCCGGCGGCCCAGACCGGCATCACCTCCATGAAGGCGACGCATGGGCGGGTCCCGATGACGGGAATCTGGCCTCGGGCGCCGCGCCGCTTCTGGCATGTGGGTCCGATGGCGCGTTCGGTTCGCGACGTCGGGCTGGCGTTCTCGCAGCTGATGAGTCCGGATGGTCAGGACGCGTTCTCGACGATCATCGGCGGGTTCGACGCGGGGGGCGCCCGGCCAAACGCCGGCCCGCTGCGTGTCGGCTGGATGGTCGGACCCGGCTTCGGTCCCGTCGATCCCGAAGTTGCCGCGACCGTCCGATCGGCAGCTGAGGCGCTGAAAGACCTCGGCGTCCATGTCGAACATGTCGGCATTCCGGCGCTGGAGCGCGATTTCGCCCTCGACGTTTTCAACCGGCTCCACGTCATGGAGATGAAGCCGGCGTTCCGTGAGGCGACGGCCGGCCACGAGGGCGAGATGTACAAGATGGCGAAGACCATGCTGTCGCTGCCCGACACGTCGATGGCCGACTTCATCGACGCAGAGCAGGCAGCCGAGAGGTTACGCGACGGCTACGCCGATTACTTCACGCGCTTTGATGCTCTGATCACCCATGTGCTGCCGATCCCGGCGCACAAGCACGGCGTCGACCGATTCACCATCGACGGCCAGGACGTGGACGCAACCTACCTGCAGGGCGCGACCGTTCCCCTCAACGTCACCGGGCTGCCCGGACTCGCGATGCGGTTCGGGACGAGCCGGGATGGCATGCCGATCAACGTGCAGGTCGTCGGAGCCTGGCAGGCGGAGGCGACCATCTTGCACATTGCTTCGCTCCTGGAGGGAGTGAGCCCGGTCAAGAACCTCTTTCCTGATATCTGATGCAACGGGCAGGCGGCGTCCGGAGACGGGCGCCGCCATGGCTATCGTCAGATCATGGACGCGTGGGATCAGTGGGCGATGGCGAGCGGGGTGGATGCGACGGCGAGCGCGGCGACGAGGCCGCTCGCCGTCTTTCCGAGCCGCCCGAGCTTTTCGAGCCGGCGGCTGGCGAAGCGGTTCTGACCCTT
>NZ_JBBBBQ010000004.1:0-514206 GCF_037120455.1 Allobosea sp. CCNWLY174
AAGGGTCAGAACCGCTTCGCCAGCCGCCGGCTCGAAAAGCTCGGGCGGCTCGGAAAGACGGCGAGCGGCCTCGTCGCTGCGCTCGCCGTCGCCTCCACCCCGCTCGCCATCGCCCACTGATCCCACGGAAAGGATCCGCCATGACCACCGCGACCATGACCCGCGGCTTCGCGCTGCCCTCCACCCGCACCGTGTTCAACCTCGCCATCGGCGGTTTCGCCGGTCTCGGCTTCTGGGAGCTGTTCTCCGCTGTGCCGACCGCCTGGTTCGCCGAATATCCGCTGGAGCCGCCGGAGCTGGTGAAGTCGCTGTTCGCGCATCAGTTCGGCCTGTCCCTGTCGACGCCGACTGCCAAGCTGCTGCATTTCGTCACCGGCTTCCTGTTCTACCCGCTCGGCTACTGGCTGCTGACCCGCTGGTTGAAGAGCTTCGGCATGCCGGCCGATGGCTGGATCTGGGGCGTGGTCACCTATTTCATCGCGCTCGCATTCTTCGCCCCGCTCGCCGGGCAGCACTTCCTCCTGAACGACGTGCCGCGCCTGTCTGCCATGAGTCTCGTCGGGCATGCGATCTACGGCTGGCTCGCGGCCTATGTCTTCGAGGCGCTTGAAGCGCGCCGGTCCTGAGCAGGAGACGGCACAATGCTCGACAGACGCACATTCATCCATCTTGCGGCTGCAGCGCTCGCCGCCGGCGGCAGCGCCAAGGCCGAGGCGCAAGCGGATACACCCCGCCTGGTCAACACGCTGGGCTCCCCGGAGGGCGTCGCGATCCGCGGCTACGATCCCGTCGCCTATTTTCGTGATGGCGGCCCGCGGCTCGGCAAGCCGGAGTTCTCGGTTCGGCATGGCGGCGCCATCTGGCGCTTCGCCAGCGCCGAGCACAAGGCGCTGTTCGAAGCCGATCCGCAGCGCAATCTGCCGGCTTATGGCGGCTTCTGCGCCTACGGCACCTCGCGCGGCTATCTCGTCAAGATCGAGCCCGAGGCCTGGTCGATCGTCGATGGCAGGCTCTATCTCAACTACGATCTCGGCGTACGTGAGACCTGGGCGCGCCGGACGAAGACCTATATCGCCCGGGCCGACGGGAACTGGCCGAGGCTTACGCCAAAGGACATCCGCTGAGGGGCGGGCGCAGGGGCGAGCCCATGCGCGCGCTCCTGCCCGGAATCAGCCGGTCGCCTCTCTGAACAAGGCTTCGGCAGCGGCCTCGGTCAACGGCACCGGGTTGCCGCCGGCGGTCGGGTCGACGATCGCCATCTTCGCGAGCCTGCCATAATCGAGCCCCGTGACGCCGAAGGATGTGAGCGTCTCGGGAACGCCGAGCTCGCGGCGCAAGGTCACGATCCAATCGTAGAAAGCCTCGAAGCTCGGCTCCAGCCCGATATAGGCGGCGAGCCGCGCGATCTTCTCCTCGATCGCCGCGCGGTTGAAGTTGAGGACATAGGGCATGAACACGGCGTTGGTCATGCCGTGATGGGTGTGGTGGACCGAACCGATCGGGTGCGACAGCGCGTGGATGGCACCGAGCCCCTTCTGGAAGGCGGTCGCGCCCATGGCGGCTGCGGCCATCATCTGCGCTCGCGCCTCGATATCCGTGCCATCGGCGACCGCGCGCGGCAGGAAGACCTTGCAGAGCCGGATGCCCTCGACCGCGATCCCGTCGGCCAACGGGTGGAAGCCCGGCGCGCAATAGGCTTCGAGGCAATGGGCCAGCGCGTCCATGCCGGCGCCGACCGTGACCTTCGCCGGCAGGCCGACCGTCAGCTCGGGGTCGCAGATCACGATCTGCGGCATCATCTTCGGGTGGAAGATCACCTTCTTGGTCTGCGTCGTCTCGTCGGTGATCACACCGGCGCGGCCGACCTCCGAGCCGGTGCCCGCCGTCGTCGGGACGGCGATGATCGGGGCGATGCCGGCCGGGTCGGCGCGCGTCCACCAGTCGCCGATGTCCTCGAAATCCCACATCGGCCGGCTCTGTCCGGCCATGAAGGCGACGACCTTGCCGCAATCGAGCGCCGAGCCGCCGCCGAGGGCAATGACGCCGTCGCTGCCGCTGTCCCGGAGGACCTTCAGGCCGTCCTCGACGTTGGCTGCCACCGGATTGGCCTGGACGCGGTCGAACAGCGTGACCTTGAGCCCGTCGGCGCTCAGGCGCGCCATGGCGTCCTTGATCATCGGCAGGCCGGAAAGGCCGGAATCGGTGACGAGCAGTGGGCTTGCGATGCCGGCGGCGCGGCAGGCCTGCGCCAGTTCGCTGATCCGTCCCGGCCCGAAGCGGACGGCGGTCGGGTAATTCCAGTTGGCCTTCAGCATCACGGGTCGCCTCTTTCAGAACGCGGTGCGGAGATGGAAGGATTTCGGCCGGGTCAGGGTCTCGTAGCCGATAGGGGAGAGCGTCGCCCCACGGCCGGTGTCCTTGACGCCGGTCCAGGCCAGAGCCGGGTCGAGATAGTCGCAGCGGTTCATGAAGACCGTGCCGGTCTCGAGTTCCGCACCGAGGCGCGCGGCCGCCTCTTGATCCTGCGTCCAGAGCGAGGCGGTGAGCCCATAGGGGCTGTCGTTCATCAGCGCGACCGCCTCGTCATCGTCCGCGACCGGCATAATGCCGACGGTCGGCGCGAAGCTCTCTTCGCGCATCAGGCCCATCTGGTGGTTCACGTCGACCACGACCTGCGGCGCCATATAGGGCGTGCCGATGCGGTCGCGCGGGAACAGGCCGGGATCGACGAGTGCTTTCGCCCCGGCACGCACGGCTTCGGTGACCTGCCCACGAGCGAACTCTGCCGCTTCGGCCTTCACCATCGGGCCGAGCGTCGTCGCTTCGTCGAGCGGATCGCCGAGGAGATAGGTCTTCGTCAGCGCGACGAAGCCGTCGACGAACTTCGGATAGAGGTCGCGATGGACATAGATGCGCTCGATACCGCAGCAGGATTGGCCGGAATTGAAGAAGGCGCCGTCGACGAGATTCTCGACCGCCAGGGCAAGGTCGGCATCGGCCCTGACATAGGCCGGGTCCTTGCCGCCGAGCTCGAGCCCGAGGCCGATGAACGTGCCGCTCGCCGCCGCCTCCATCGCCTTGCCGCCCGCGACCGAGCCGGTGAAGTTGACCTGATCGACCTTTCGGCCGGCGATTATCCGGGCGGTCTGGGCATGGTTCAGCGCAAGGTTCTGGAACAGCCCCCCCGGGAGCCCCGCGACCTCCGCGGCCTTCTGGAAGCGCTCGCCGACCAATAGCGTCTGGGCCGCGTGCTTGAGGATGACGGCATTGCCCGCCATCAGCGCCGGCACGATCGTGTTGACCGCGGTGAGATAGGGGTAGTTCCATGGCGCGACGACCATGACCACGCCGAGCGGCTCGCGCGCGATCCAGCGTTCGAATTTGACCTTGGGCTCGGGCTGCAGCGGCGCCAGTGCGCTCTCGGCTATCTCGATCATATGGCGGGCGCGCTCCTCGAAGCCGCGCAATTCGCCGGCGCCGTAACGGATCGGCCGGCCCATCTGCCAGGCGAGCTCGGGAACGATCTCGTCCCTCATCGCCAGCATCGCATCGACGAAGGCGGAGCAGAATCGGGCACGGCTGGCGATATCGAGCCTGCGCCAGTCGCGTTGGGCGTCTCGGGCCTCGCTGAGCGCCGCAGTGATTGCGGCATCGCCGGCGACCTCCCTCTCGGCATAGATGCGCCCGTCCACGGGCGACACGCAGCGCACTACATCGGTCATCGTCGGGCTATCCGTCTCAGTAGCGTTCGAAGCCGCGCTTCAGTTCCCAGTCGGTGATGCGGCGGTCGTATTCGAGCTGCTCCCAGCGGGCGGTGTGGACGTAATGGTCGACAACCTCATCGCCGAGTGCGGCCCGCAGCATTGCCGAGCCATCGAGCGTCTGCGTCGCCTCGCGTAGCGTATTGGGGATCTGGCGCAATTCCGCCCCGCCATAGGCGTCGCCGACGAAGGCCGGCTCCAGCTCGAGCTTCTGCTCGATGCCGGAGAGGCCGGCGGCGATCAGCGCCGCAAAGGCGAGATAGGGGTTGAGGTCGGAACCGCCGATCCGGCACTCGATGCGGATTCCCTTGGTGCCGGCCCCGCAAAGCCGGAAGCCGGCGGTGCGGTTGTCGTCGCTCCAGACGGCACGCGTCGGCGCGAAGGTACCGACCTGCTGGAAGCGCTTGTAGGAGTTGATGTAGGGCGCGAGGAAATAGGTGATCTCGCGGGCATGGGCGAGCTGGCCGGCCACGTATTGGCGCATCAATTCCGACATGCCGTGCTCGTTATTGGGGTCGGCGAAGAGTGGCTTCACTCCCTTCGCATCCCAGAGCGAGGCGTGGACATGGCTCGAGGAGCCGGCGAGGTCGTAGCGCCATTTCGACATGAAGGTGACGGCCTTGCCTTGGGCGTGGGCGATCTCCTTGATGCCGTTCTTGATCAGCACGTGGCGGTCGGCCATGTCGAGGGCGTCGGCATAGCGGACATTGATCTCGGCCTGGCCCGGGCCCCATTCGCCCTTGGAATTCTCGACCGGTATGCCGCTGTCGTGCAGCCCGTTGCGGATCGCCCGCATCACCGGCTCTTCCTTGGTGGTCTGGAAGATGTGGTAGTCCTCGATGTAGTAGCCGGCGGTCTTCGGATCGCGATAGCCTTTGGCGTGGATCGCCTCATAGCTCTCGTCGAACAGGTAGAATTCGAGCTCGGTGGCGAAATAGGCCTTGATGCCCATGGCATCCAGGCGAGCGAGCTGCTTCTTCAGCATCCCGCGCGGCGCATGCGGCACGTCCTCATGGCTGTGATGGTCGAGCACGTCGGCGATGACCAGCGCCGTGCCCGGCAGCCAGGCGATGCGCCGCAGCGTCGCCATGTCGGGCCTGAGGACGAAGTCGCCATAGCCTTTCGACCAGTTGGCGGCGGCGTAGCCGGGGACCGGCTCCATGTCGATGTCGTTCGCCAGCAGATAGTTGCAGGCATGGGTCTCGTCATGGGCGGTCGCGACGAAGTGCTCGGCGTGGAAGCGCTTGCCGATCAACTGCCCGGCCATGTCGACCATGGCGACGATCACGGTGTCGATCTCCCCGGCTGCGACCGCAGCCTTCAGGGCCTCGAAGGAAAACGCAGCGGGCATCGGCATCCCTGAAGGCTGGAGCGGCGGAAGCGCAATCGTCGAAGGACCAAGAGAAGCCCAGTTCGGCCAGCTCGTGCAACTGTTCTGCGGGGTGTTGGCAGCGATCGGGAACAGATTTGTTGCCGGCTATCCGATCGACGGTGCGCCGTCGGCCTCGCTGCGGCCAGGGCAGCCGGACCTGTGCTTGCGACCGAGCAAGGGAAGGCGCGATGCGGGAGGGATGCAATGCTGCCGCCCGCTCCACGGGGGGCTTTCCAACTCGCCTCTCGTGAATCCGGCTGCAGCGAAGCCGAGCGCTGGACCCCATCGCGCGGCTCCGGCGTCCTACGCCGGATTGCGGAGTTGCACGGCGTCGCCGCTGCCCAGGAATGCTGGCTCGGGTGCTCGTGAAATGTCTGGCCGACACGCAAACTTGGCCAATTGCGCCCAAGCGCGCGGCGCAATGTTTCGCATAGCCAGCAGGCGATCGACGGGGGGCAGGGGGCGAATAACGCGGAGTCGCGTCAGGCGGCGTCGTTCAATGGAAGTTTGGTAGGGAGAACCTGGCCGGCGGAGGGCACCGCGCCCTCCGCCTTGCCCTGTCTGGCTAGCTCCAGAAGCCTGCCTGGTGGTCGCGCGGAGAGAACGTTTCGCTGACGTCCTGCTGCTGCGCTTCGTGGTTCTCCTCGTGGTCGTGCTCGGTCTCGAGCACACACTCACAATCGTGCCGTTCCAGCATTGATCGCTCCTTTCGAAACGTGGGGAGGTTGCTTCGGCACGGGTTAGATATGAACTATTGCTGCATCGCACAAGCAATCTTAGCGGGTGCGGGACAACCGCCAGCGCATGGAACAAAATGAACACCGCAAAATCAGCTGCTGCCGGCATCCTTTGGGCCGGCGACGGTCGCCGATTGTTGCTCTGCCGCGCGGTCGAGGCAGGCGGCCATTTCCGCGGTGCCCCATTTGAATTTCGAGCATTGCTCGGTGCCGATGGTCAGATTCCTGGCTACGCCGCGCGAGCTGTCGCCTCCGCTGCAGCCGGCGAGAACGATGGCGATTGCCGCGAGTGCTATGCGCATGGTTGTCCCTCCTTCCGACCGGCCGAGTCGAGCAGGCGCATGGGGCGATAATTTGATCGGGCCCGCGCAGGGATGCGCGAGCCCGATCTTGGCGGCCGGACGCTGCGAGCGGCAAGCCCCTATTTCAGGAAGCCGGCCTCGCGGAAGGCCTTCTCGGCGCCCGGATGCAGCGGCACCGGCTGCGTCTTCCAGGCGGTGGCGGGGTCGTAGCGGCCCATCGCCTGGTAGATGTTCGCCAGGCGCGACTTGTTGGCGATGATCGCCTTGGTCATCGCGTAGACGAAATCGTCGGGGAGTTCCGAGGAAACCAGGTAGATGTTGCCCATCGAGGAGACGGAGACATCCGCGCTCTGCAGCTCGGGGAAAGTGCCGGCCGGAATGGTGCCCTTGGAGTAGCCGAACTTCTCGGTCAGGACGTTCTGCAGGTCCGCCGGGAAGGCAGCGAACTTCACCTTGCGCCGGCCATCGACGATCTGGCTCGCCAGGCCCGAGGGGATTTCGCCCGCCGTCCACAGAACGCTGAACTGGTTGTCGTTGAAGCCCTGGATCAATTCGCCATAGGCCGAGATCACGACCTTGCCGCCGCCCGCGCGGATCTTGGCGAAGGAATTGCCGTAGTGCTCGAGCGCCCGCTGCAATGTCAGGTGCTCGGAGGTCGCGGCCGAGGTCACGCCGATGGTGAGCTTGGGGTCGGCGAGGATTTCGGCGAGGGAGCGCTTCTCCTCCACCGGCACGTAGACCATGAAATAGACGTCGACGCCGGTCGAGCCGAGCGTGCGCAGCTTGTCGTGCTTCTGCTTGTAGGGCTCCTCGCCCCTCAGCGCCGCGGCGCTGAGGAAGTCGATGCCCATGCCGATCTGGCTGAGCCCGGCCTGGATGCGGCTGGGGTTATCCTTGCCGCCACCCGGCACGATGCGGATGTTCACCCCCGGCGTCGCCTCCATCACCAGGGTCGAGACGCCGGTGGTCTGGGTGAACCAGGCGCCGCCCGGCGAGCCGGAGGTCCATTCCAGGTTCTTGCTCTGGGCCGCGGCGGGCAGGGGCGCGGCAAGGGCAGCGCCGATGAGCGCCAGCAGCGAGAGACGTGGGAGGAAGCGTGACATCCTTCAGGTTCCGATCATGGTGAGGGTTGCGGTTCAGGCGGTTCGGGCGGCGTCTTCTGCGTCGAACTCGGCGAGCGTGGTCTCGTTGGCGGGGTAGAGTCCGACGAGCTGCGCGCCGGCGGCGACGCGCTGCTGCACCCAGAGCTCGAACCGGTTCTGTTTCTCGCCGCCGATGGCGACCGCTTCGGAGAGCTCGGGCGGGACGACGAGGACGCCGTCCTCGTCGGCGACGATCAGGTCTCCCGGCCAGATCGCGGCGTCGCCGCAGCCGATCGGCTCGTCCCAGCCGGCGAAGCTGAGCCCGCCGATCGAGGGTGGCGAGGCGGTGCCGCTGGCCCAGATCGGCAGGCCGACCTGGCGCAGGCCCGGCAGGTCGCGCACGACGCCGTCGCTGACGATCGCCTTGATGCCCTTGAGCCGGAGGCGATCGGCGAAGATGTCGCCGACCGTGCCGGCAGCAGGATGGCCGCGTGCGTCGATGACGACGATGCTGCCGGGTGGCGCCGCGTCGATCGCGGCCGGCAGGGCGCCGGGCCAGCCATAGCTCGCCGGCACGGCCTTGTCGTCGCGAGCGGGCACGAAGCGCAGGGTGAAGGCCGGGCCGCAGACAGTCTTCTCACCAATGAGCCGGCGCGGGCCGGACAGATAGCTCTGGCGTAGGCCGTGCTTGATCAACTGGCTCGACAGGGTCGGCGTGCCGATCGCGGCGAGGCGGGCCTGGATGTCGTTTGCCATGGCTCTGCTCAGTCGAAGGCCGGATCGACCGGCACGCGATAGGCGGTGACCAGTCGATTGGTCTCGTTGGCCATGCCGATCACCGCGACGAGCTCGGCGAACATCGCCTCGCTCATCCCGGCCTTGCGGGCGGCAGCCGTGTGGCTGGCGATGCAATAGGTGCAGTTGTTGGTGACGCTGACCGCGAGATAAATGAGTTCCTTCGTCAGCGGATCGAGCGCGCCCGGCGCCATCACCTCCTTGATGCTCTCCCAGGTCCGCTTCAGCGTCTTGGGATCGCGGGCGAGGTATTTCCAGAAGTCGTTGACATCGGGCACGTTGCGGCTGCGCTTGATGTCGTCGATCACCGCTTTCGCTTCGGGCGAGGCCTCCTCATAGGAGACCGGCTTCGGCCTGCTGCTCATGCTGCGTTACTCCCTTGCTCGATCGGCCCGGCGATGTCGCCGAGCGTCACCGGTTTCACCGGCATGCGGATGCGCAGGTAGCCGATCTCCGCCGGCGAGCGGCCGGTCAGGGATGCCATCGTTTCGGTGACGCTGTGGCCGCACATGCGTCCCTGGCAGGGCCCCATGCCAGCGCGCGTGAAGGCTTTGAGCTGGTTTGGCCCCTGGCACTGCTCGGCGACGGCGGCGGCAATCGCCCCGCGCGTCACCTCCTCGCAGCGGCAGAGAAGCGTGTCGTCGTCGCCGGGCGCGAGGAATTGCGGTGCCGGTCGGTAGAGCGCTTCGAGGAAGGGGCGGATCGCGCTTTCGCGGCGCAGCCCGGCGAAGGCTGGAGCGGCGGCGCGCTCCGCGGCTTCCTGCGACAGGCGGCCGAGATCGGCGCAAATCGCGAGCGCCGCGATCTCGCCGGTCAGCTCCGCGCAAGCCGCGCCGAGGATGCCGCCGGCATCGCCGGCGATCAGGATGTCGTCGCGGCTGGAGCGGCCCCAGCGATCGCGCTCCGGCCGCCAGCAGCGCTGGCTCTCGTCGAAGACATGGCGGCAGCCGAGCGCCATGGCGAGATTGACATTGGGGATGACGCCCTGGTGCAGGAAGACCGTCGCGGTCGCGATCTCGCCGCGTTCGCCGCCGGCCTGCCAGCTGATGCTGCGGACGGCGCTCTCGCCCTCGATCCGCAGAGCCTCGACATGCCTGACGACCTTGATGCCGGCCCGCCTGATCTCCGCCAGCAGACCGAGGCCCTTGCGCAGATAGGATGGCGCTGTCAGCGCGCCCGGCAGATGGCGCAGCGCCTTCAGGCGCGCTCCGCGTGGTGTCGTGTCGAGCAAAGCGGCGACCGGCACGCCGGCGCGGGCATATTGCGCCACGACGAGATAGATCAGAGGCCCGCTGCCGGCGAAGACGGCGCCCGGCGCGGCGCTGGCAGCGGTCTTGAGCAGGATCTGGGCGGCGCCTGCCGTCATCACCCCGGGCAGCGTCCAGCCGGGGACCGGGAAGGGGCGCTCCATCGCCCCGCCAGCGACGAGGATCCGCTGCGCCTGGAGGCTTCGCGGGCCGTCCTGCCCGGTGAGGTCGAGCGTGCCCTTCTCCTCCTGCCAGACCAGCGAGCCCGGCCGGTAGTCGGCGCCGCAGGCGAGGAAGCGCTCCGCCAGCGGTCGCCCGGCGTGGTAGTCGCGGCCAAGCACCGCAGCGGGTAACGGCGCCGGCTCGGTGACGGCCCGGAAGACCTGCCCGCCTGGAGCTGGCTGTTCGTCGATCACCGCGACGCTGAGCCCATGCCGTCGCGCGGTGATTGCAGCGGCCATGCCGGCCGGTCCCGCGCCGATGATGGCGAGGTCCACGGTTCCGCTCATGCCTTGCTCCCGATCGCAGGGAGGAGGGCAGCGCCCTGCTGCGGCTCGACACAGATGCCGGCGCGCACGCGCTCCTGGCAGGCCTGGCGGTTCGGACGGCCGTCGATGGTGACGAGGCAGTCGAAGCAGACGCCCATCATGCAATAGGCGGCGCGCTCGCGCCCGCCGGCCGGCGTGGTGCGGAGCGGCCCGAAGCCCTCGCGCAGCAGCACGGCGGCCAGCGTCTCGCCCTCCGGCGCGCTGACGGAGCGACCGGACAGGACGATGCCGACCAGGGGCCGGTCAGGCTGCGCGAGTTGCTTGAACATGGAAGCGGGCCGGGGCAAAGGGCATGGCGATATCGTCGGGTAGAGCGCCGGCGGCGATGGCGTCGGCGAGGGGGCCGGCATGGAAGGGGGCGAGCGTCACCCCGCTATGGACCGAGGTCAGGAAGGCTTGCGGGTAGTCAGTCGAGCGCTGGTAGATCGGCTGCCCGTCCGGGCTCATCACCCGGAGCGCCCCCCAGGCACGTACGGCGCGAACATCGCGCAGGAAGGGGAAGACGGTGGTGGCGCGCCGGGCCGTGTCCTGCAGGACACTACGGGTGGTGGCTTCCTCGAAACCGGCTTCCTCCGAGGACTCCCCGCAGATCAGCCCGCCATCGGCTGTCTGGCGGATGAAGCTGATGCCGCGCGGCATGAACGGGCGCAGCTTCTCGGTGATCAGGATCTGGCCGCGCACCGGCCGCACCGGCGCCTCCAGCCCGAGCTGCGGCGCCAGGCGTGCATTGCCGAGCCCGGCGGCGAGCACGATCCGGTCGGCATGGCCCACGCCGGCGGCAGAGGCGATACGGAAGCCGCCGGCATCCGGCGCGATGCTTTCGATGCGCGCACGCGGCAGATAGCGCCCGCCGCGCTTCTGGAAGGCGGCGAGCAGGGCGCGCAGCAGGCGCAGCGGGTCGACCATGCCGTCGAGCTTGCAGAAGGTCGCGCCGGCGACGCCGTCGCCGAGCATCGGCAAGTCGGCCCGCATGTCGGACAGGCCTACGCGCGCATAGCCGCTCGGGATCTGCGAACGCGCCTCGGCCGCCTCCAGCTGTCCGGCGCGCTTGTCGAGCTCCTCGGGCGAAAAGCAGCAGAAGAAGGCGCCGTCCTGCCGGAAACGCAAGTCGATCCCGGTTTCGTCCGTCAGCTCGGCGGCGAAGCCGCGCCAAGCCAGGGCGGCGCGGCGAGTGAGCTCGGCATAGGGTGGGCTCGCCAGCCCTTTGCCCTGCACCCAGACATTGCCGAGATTGCCGCGGGCGGCGCGGTGCGCGATGTCGCCCTCGTCATAGAGCGCGACGTTAGCCCCGCCGCGCACGAGCCCGAGCCCGATCGCGGCGCCGACCAGCCCGCCTCCGACGATCGCGATCTCGGTTCCCGCCGCCATGCCAGCGCCTCAGCGCTCGTCCTGCCGGAAGCGGCGTGGCCGCAAGCCGGCATGGAACCAGTTCACCAGCGACACCGCGTCATAGACCGGCACGCCGAATTTATCGACGATGTCGGCGCTGTAAGGCGTGAGATTGGTGCATTCGGAGACGATCGCGCCGATATTCGGATTCTCGCGCAACAGGCGGCCGGCCGCTTCCAGCACCTCGGCCCGCAAGGTGTCGAAAGGCACGCTGTTGTCGCCGTCGCGGATCGAGCGGACGAACTCGCTGTCCTGGGGCATGCCGACGACCGGCGTGTCGGCGGCGACGCCGACGCCCTCGAAATAGCGCCCGTTCAGCGAGGCCGCGTTGTAGGTAAGGACACCGACGCGCTTCGAGGCTGGGATCAGGCGCTCGACCATCGGTACCTGCAGCAAGGCGCTGGTCGCGACCGGCACGGAGCAGAACTCGGCGAGCTCGCGCTGGTAGATCGAGAGGAAGCCGCAGGTGGTGGTGATGCCGTCGACCCCGGAGTCGATCAGCTCCTGCGCCGCCGCCTTGAACTTGTCGAGCAGGTCGACATTGTGCAGGTCGGTCATCCGCGCCGGAATCGCGTCATGGACGATGCGGTACTGCACCGGAAAGTTCCAGGTGCCGGCATGGCCGATATCGCCGAGGAAGCGCTCGAAATAGGAGCGCACCATCAGGATGCCGACGCTCACGCCATAATAGGTCTTCTTCCGCTCATTCAACGCAGTTCTCCTTCGGCATGGCTGACCAGCGCCGGCTTGAGTTCGGGCGCAGTGCCGCGCGCGCTCGCGATGCGGCTCATCAGGATGGTGGCGCCGACCAAAGCGATGCCGGCGAGCCCGCGCTGCCAGACCGGCACGATGTAGGCGAGCGAACACAGGCTGCCGGCGGTGACATAGGCGAGGCGCAGCCAGGCCGGCAGCGGCCCCCAGGTGTAGCCGACGAGGCCGGCCGAGATCAGCACCAGCCCGGTCGCGAGCGCGATCGCCGTCGAGACGATGCCGAACAGCGAACCCTCCAGGATCAGTCCGGGCTCGTAGATATAGGCCATGCCGGTGACGAAGCCGCCGAGCGCGAAGCGGCAGGCATACCAGCCGGTCGTCATCGGCGGGGCGCCGGCGATGGTCGCGGCCGCATCGGCGACGGGCGCGACCGGCGGCGAGGCGTCGGCGAGGACGGCGAAGTAGAAGATGAAGAGATGGATCGCGATCAGCGGCACGCCGTGCTCGGCGATCAGCGGCGCGCCGATCGCGGCGGTGATGATGTAGGCCGGCGTGGTCGGGATGCCGACGCCCAGGAACAGGCAGGTGCCGGCGATCAGCAGCGCCAGCAGCAGGAGCGAGCCGCCGGCCGCCGCCTTGATCATGCCGGTGAAGGCGAGCAGCAGCCCGGTCGCGGTCAGCGCCGCGGTGATGATGCCGGCGGAGGTCACGGCGACCGCGATCATCGAGATCAGGAAGCCGCCGTCACGCAGGGCGATGAAGAGCGCGCGGGGCCCCATGCGGGTATGGCTCCGAAGCGCCGCGACCGCGACCGTCGCGATCGTTCCCCAGAAGGCGGCGAGATAGGGCGAGAACCTCATCATCATCATCGTCACCAGCAGCGCGAGCGGCAGGACGAGATGGGCGTCGCGGGCGAGATCGGACAGGCTGGGCAGCATGTGGCGCGGGATCGCGCCGATGCCGAGCTTCTTCGATTCGTAGTGAACGGCGGCGAGGATGTTGACGTAATAGAGCACTGCGCCCATCACCGCTGCGACGATGATCGCCGAATAGGGCACGGCGATCATCTCCGACATGATGAAGGCCGCCGCGCCCATCACAGGCGGCACCAGCGGCCCGCCGACGCTCGCTGCGGCCTCTATGCCAGCGGCGAAGACCGGGCGGAAGCCGAGCCGTTTCATCAGCGGGATCGACATCGAGCCGGTGACCACGACATTGGCGACCGACGAGCCGCTCATGGTGCCAAACAATGCCGATGAGATCACCGCGACCTTGGCCGGCCCGCCGGTGAAGCGTCCGCCGGTGAGGGCACCGAAATTGCCGAAGAGCCGGCTCATGCCGCTCGCCTGCATCAGCGAGCCGAAGATCAGGAAGGAGGCGACGATCGTCGCACTCATCACCGTCAGCGAGCCATAAAGGCCGCTGCCGACCGAGAGGAAGTTGATCTCGGTGATGTGGGCGAAGGTGAGCTCGCGGTAATACCAGGCGCCCGGCAGGAGATGGCAGATCGCCATATAGCCGATCACCGCGACGACGAGGCCGGCGAGCGTGTAGGAGATCGACCGGCGCGTCGCCTCGACCACGGTCGCGACCATCGCCGTGCCGAGCACGTACTGGACCGGCGTCAGCGGGTCGATGAAGCTGGTGCGCTCGTAGATCTGCTCCTGGTTCAGGTAGATGTAGACATTCGGCAGGAAGGCGCAGACCGCCAGCACGAGGTCGAGAAGGCTCGGCCGGTTCTTCGGCGAATGCTCGGTCGCCGGAAACAGCAGGAAGACCGGCGGCACGAACAGCGCCAGATGGATCGCAGCGAGCTCCAAGGGCTCGGGATAGCCCGTGCCGGCGAACCAGATATGGACCAGCACCGCGGCCACCGACCAGAGGCCGAGAAGGACGCCTGGAATTCCGTCTATCCGCCGCATTGTTCGTTGCCCCCGAGCGCAGCCGCCATGCCGGACATGCACCGACCGAAAGCTCAGGAAGAACGTCGAGCTTGACGGGTTCCCGTTTTTGTCGATTGCATGCAATAATCAAGACAGCTAAGTTCCATGTCGTCAATTCTCTTTGATGCGCAATTTTCGGAAAAAATTTCTCCACACCGAACGGATCGTTCGTTGAGGCGGACAACTCCCGGTTGCCTGGCGAGCGGGTATGATCTTGCAGGGAATCGCGGATGCCGGGAGCGGGGCAAGGAATGGAGGCGGGAACGTGACGGTGCCGTTCAGCATGCCGATGCTGGAAGCGTCAGTGCGACGGGTCGCGGCCCAGCCGCTGCCCCAGCAGATCGCCGCCCATCTGCGCGAGCTGATCATCCATGACGAGCTGAAGCCGGGCGAGCGGATCCGCGAGCAGCCGCTGTCGCTGGAGCTCGCCGTGTCGCGCACGCCCTTGCGCGACGCCCTCAAGATCCTTGCGGTCGAGAGGCTGGTCGACCTGCACCCGAACCGCGGGGCGACGGTCGCGAATCCCAGCGTGGATGAGCTGCGCGACCTGCTGCGGGTCTACTCGACCATGGAGGGCCTGGGCGGGCAGATGGCCTGCGAACGCGCAGTTCAGGGCGATATCGACGCCGCCCACCGCTGGCACCAGGAGATGGTCGGGGCCTTCGAACGGCGTGACAAGCTCAGCTATTTCCGTGCCAACCAGGCCTTTCACCTCGGCATCATCGCGGCCTCCCGAAACGCCTCCCTGATCGAGGTTCACGGCCAGCTCAATCTGCGTCTGCACCGCGTGCGCTATCTCGCGATCATGCAGCAGAAGGACTGGACCTTCGTCAGCAACCAGCACGAGGCGATCATCGAGGCGCTCGACAAGCGCGACGGCGCGCTGCTCGGGCGGCTGCTGGTCGAGCATTTCTCCAGCGCCTGGCGGGCGCTCGACCTGCTCGAGGCGCAGCAGGCGACGGCAGTCGATACGCCAGCTGCGGCCGGGCTCTAGCGCGGGAGGACGAGATGCTGCCGCAGCCGGAACGACAGACGCTGGCGACACATTGGGGCACCTATCGTGTCAGGACGGAGGCGGGCCGCCCCGTCGCGCTCGATCCATTCGAGGCCGATCCCGATCCTTCGCCGATCGCCTCCGCGATGCTGGAGGCGCGCACCGCCCCGGCCCGCATCCTGCGGCCGGCGGTGCGACGCTCTTTCCTGCAGCGCGGTCATGCCGCCGGCGGGCAGGGTCGCGGCGGCGAGCCCTTCGTCGAGATCGGATGGGACGAGGCGCTGGCGCTGGTCGCAGGCGAACTCGACCGGATGCGCAGCCACCACGGCAATGGCGCGATCTATGGCGGCTCCTATGGTTGGGCCAGCGCCGGGCGCTTCCACCATGCGCAGAGCCAGGTCCACCGCTTCCTCAACACGATCGGCGGCTACACGCGCTCGGTCCAGAACTACTCCTTCGCCGCCGCCGACACGATCCTGCCGCATGTGATCGGCGATCGCAGGGGGCTCGCCAGCGGCCATACGCCCTGGCGGCTGCTGGCCGGCCATGCCGAGCTGATCGTGATGTTCGGCGGTGCCTCGCCGAAGAACGCACAGGTCTCCTCCGGCGGACTCAGCCGCCACGCTTTGCGCGAGGGCATCCTCGCCTGTCGCGATAAGGGGGCGGAGCTGGTCTCGATCAGCCCGATCCGCGACGACACCGCGCTGGAGGCCGGCGCGCAATGGTGGGCGCCGCGGCCGCAATCCGACGTCGCGCTGATGCTCGGCCTCTGCCACACGCTGTTGAGCGAAGGCCTGCACGATCGCGACTTTCTGGGGCGCTGCACGACCGGCTTCGACAAGGTCGAGGCCTATCTCACCGGCGCCGCCGACGGTACGCCCAAGACGGCGGACTGGGCCGCGGCGCTCTGCGAGATCCCGGCCGAAGAGCTCCGTGCGCTCGCCCGCAGGATGGCGGGCAAGCGGACCTTCATCATGATGTCCTGGTCGCTGCAGCGGGCCGACCATGGCGAGCAGCCCTATTGGATGGCGATCACCCTTGCTGCCATGCTCGGCCAGATCGGCCTGCCCGGCGGAGGCTTCGGCTTCGGCTACGGCTCGGTCAACGGCGTCGGCAATGCCGCACAGGAGATCACCTGGCCGTCGCTGCCGCAGGGCGAGAATCCGGTCGCGGACTTCATTCCGGTCGCGCGCATCGCCGACATGCTGCTCGATCCCGGCGGCGCCTATGACTTCAACGGCGAGCGCCGGAACTATCCCGACATCAAGCTGATCTACTGGGCCGGCGGCAACCCGTTCCACCACCATCAGGACATCAACCGCCTGGTCGAGGCCTGGCAGCGGCCGCAGACGATCATCGTGCATGAGCCCTGGTGGACCGCGACCGCCCGCCATGCAGACATCGTCCTGCCCGTTACCACCCAGCTCGAGCGCAACGATATTGTCTGCGCCAATCGCGACCTGATGCTCGCGGCCTCGCACAAGGCGGTCGAGCCGGCTGGCGAGGCGCGCGACGACTATGCGATCTTCTCCGGCCTCGCTGCGCGGCTCGGCGTCGAGGAGGCTTTCACCGAGGGGCGCGACGAGGAGAGCTGGCTGCGCCAGCTTTATGGACTGGCGCGCCAGCGCATTGCCGCGGCCAATCTCGATATTCCCGATTTCGACAGCTTCTGGCGCCAGGGCGTGACGCTGCTGCCCGAGCCGGAGATGGTGAAGCCGCTGCTGGCCGATTTCCGCAACGACCCGCAGGCTCACCGGCTCGCGACGCCATCCGGGCTGATCGAGCTCTTCTCCGAGCGCATCGCCGGCTTCGACTACGCGGATTGCCTCGGCCACGCCGCCTGGCTGCCTTCTCAGGAATGGCTGGGGGCGCCCGCAGCGGAACGTTTCCCGCTCCATCTGATCTCGAACCAGCCGGTGACCAAGCTGCACAGCCAGTACGACCACGGCAGCCATGCCCGCGACAGCAAGATCGCCGGGCGAGAGCCGGTCCGCATGAACCTACGGGACGCTGCGAATCGCGGCCTGAAGGATGGCGACATCGTCAGGATCTTCAACGATCGTGGCGCCTGCCTTGCCGGTCTGCGCATCTCGGATGCGCTGCGGCCTGGCGTGGTCCAGCTCTCGACCGGTGCCTGGTTCGACCCGCTGGAGCCGGGTCGGCCGGGCACGCTCGACAAGCATGGCAATCCGAACGTGCTGACGCCGGATCGGGGCACGTCGCGCCTGGGGCAGGGGCCGAGCGCCCATTCCTGCCTCGTCGAGATCGAAGCCTATCGCGGGCGGCTGCCCGAGATCACCAGTCATGCGCCGCCGGCAATCGTGCCAACGAGCGTCGAAAAGCCTGAATGAGGATTGCCGTGTCGACCAACCAGATCCGCCGCATCGATTCCAACGGTCGCCGCAGCCGCGTCGTCGTCCATAACGGCACGCTGCATTTCGCCGGCCAGGTCGCCGACGATTTCAGCGGTGACATCGGCCAGCAGACGCAGGAAGCGCTCGCCCGCATCGACAAGCTCCTGGCCGAGGGCGGCAGCGAGCGTCGCAAAGTCCTCAGCGCCACGATCTGGCTCAAGGATATGGCCGACTACACCGGGATGAACGCGGTCTGGGATCGCTGGATCGATCCCGACCACGCCCCGGCTCGCTGCTGCGGCGTGGTCGAGATGGCCGATCCGGGCATCAGGGTCGAGATCATCATGACGGCCGCACAGTAACTGGGCCTCGAGCGGCGCCGGATAGCCCTGAGCCGCGCGCTCATGCGAGCGATCAGCACTGGCCGTCTGTCAGCGGACGAACTTGACTCCGCCCGGCACGGCAAAGAGCGAGGCCGGCTGCGGCCCGACGACGACATTGCTGTCGCGGATGACTAGCGTGCCTTTCGAATTGCCTTGTTCGTCCGGGATGGTGTGCCTGGCTTCGATCAGGACACCGTCCTTGCGGCAGGTCAGCTGCGAGATCTGCTGGAGCTGTCCGTTGACGTCCGCGGTGATGGTGACGACGACAGTCCCGTCGCCGCGATCCTGGGAGTTTACCTTGATGTCGCGGCGCCGGGTATTGGGCGGCGCAGGAAGCCGCGAGCCGACCTTGGTCTCGGGGTTGAACAATGTGACCCCCTGGCCCGGGCCGTTCATGATCTTGACCTCGGGGCCGGCCTGGCCGGAGCTTTCCTCGCGGAGCTTGCCGCCGGAGACAAACACCTTGACCCGCAACGATGCGTCAGGGCCGGATATGCTGCGATCGGCACTGTAGGAGCCGGGCGCGACCTTGATGCATTCATTGGCGGCCGCCGTATCGGCGAAAGCGAGCGTGCCGCACAGCGCGAGGAGGGCCAGGCGGACGGGAATGGGGCTTGGGGTCATGACTGTCCTCATCGCAGGGCCGGGGGCAGGAGCTCGGAGCCCCGCAGCATGACGTCGCCGACGAGTCGCGAGACAGAGGTGCCGTCCCGGACGGCCGACAAGGCGGCACCCGTCGGCAGGTCGGCCTTTCGTTTCGCGATCGCGAGTGCCTTACCTGTATATTGCGACCGAAGATCGGGCAGTGTCAGCACTGTCTGGCCAACGATCGAATCGGCCATGTAATAGACCTCGGAGACCGCCCGGCGCAGCACGCTGAAATGCTGGAACTTGCCCTTGTCGAGATGCAGGATCACTGGCGCCGCCAGCTTCGGCAAATCCTCCAGTCCGATCTCCGCGCCGGCGGCCTGAAAGCCAAGTTTCTTGGCCGCGAAGATCAGATCGTCGAAAGAGACGCCGTTGCCTTCGCGATTCTTCCACTGCTCGGCGGTGTAGCGCGAGCGGATGATCTCGAGCACCTCGATCTCGGTCGTCGGTCGATTCCAGTAGTAGGTCAGGATCGTGGCGACCGACGCGGCGCCGCAGGTGAAGTCGGCGGTCTGGCCGACGACGCCGTCGAATCTGCGCTCCAAAAAGGATTTCGGCCTGCGCACCGAGCTCTCCTGAGCCGGAGTCTCCTCGGCCCGCGCTGGCAGGCCGCTAGCTAGCGAAGCGGACAAAGCCACACCGTAGCCCATGAAGCGGCGTCGTGTCGGTGCGGGTCGCAGCATGGCTGCCATCCTCAAAAGCGTTTGCGCAAGGACAGCGAGAAGGCGGCGTCTGCCGCATCGTCAGTCAGGCCAAGCGTCACGGCCGGCTCAAGCCAGAAATCTTGGCCGACCCGCTGGATCAACGTGAAGCGGGCGTTCAGGTTCTCGTTGACCGAATTGGCTACGGGAACGCCGCCAACCTTCAATCGCTCCGACAGTGAACCGTTGAAGGACACGCCCAGCGTCGTGCGTTCCGAGACGGCAAAGCCGAAGCCCATATTATAGGTAATGCGGTAGCCCGGCTCGACCTTGGTGCCGTTGAAGGTTCGCGGCAGCGCATAATCAGTGCCGACACCAAAGAACAGGATCAGCGGGTCGACTGTCTTGAAGAATTGAATCGAACCGCGCGGCACCCAATGGCCGCTCGACTGGTTGAGCGCCAGCGGATCGGTCGGAATCACGCCTGCGCGCAGGTTCTGGATATCATAAGGTGCATCGCCGGTCGGAATCGACAGGCCGAGCGTGAGCGCGGCACCAGGGTACCACTCACTCTCTCGCCATAGATTGGCGGAGGCCTGGACCGATATGTCGCTGAGCCCGGAGCGATTGCGCACGATGGTCTGGTTGAAGGCGTTGGTCCGGCGCTGCGAAGCGAAATAGGGCACGGAGAGAGCGAGTTCGACATCGTTGGCGATGCCGTAGCGCATGGTCGTGGTGGCGCGGAAGCTGCGATCATTCTGGACGAAGCTCGTGCCACGCCCATAGTCGAAGCTCTGCGAGACCTCGAACTTGTTGCTCTGTAGTGTTGGAATGTTGTCGCGCGCCAGGAATGCCTCTTGGGCGACAGTACTCTTCTGCTGGGCCGCAGCTTGCTGCGCACCGCCTTGCGGAGTCTGGGCAGTCTGGTCGCCCGTGGCGGCAGCTTGCTTCTGTTCTCCGGCTCGGCCTGGCGATGACGCAGGCTTGGCCTTCTCGCGCTTGCTGACTTCGCCTTCAAGCAGCTTCAATCGCGCTTCGAGTTGCTGAATCCGGCGCTCGAGCAGCTCTTCCTTCGACTGGGCAAAGGCAGAAACGCTGGCGGTCACTAAAACCGCCAGCGACACTCCGGCCGAGCGCGCCGCGAGACGCGCGATATTAATGGAAGTCTTACGCAACAAACCCAATCCCTATCCACCGGGCAGGCCGGAATCGATTGAAACAAGCCGGATCAGCTGAACGCGATCCGGCCCGTCGGTGGAGATATCAGACGTTATAGTACTGATAGTAGTAGGCGTTGTAGAGATACTGGGTCGCGTAGTATGAATAGTAATAGGCATTGTAATAATAGTCGGCGTTCGAGTAGACATAGCCGTAATATGCATAGTAATTCGCGTAGTACGAATAATAATAACCGTAGTAGCCGTAGTAGTCGGCGTAATAGCCCTTGCCGACGACCTTCTTGTTGGCGTCAGGCGTCAGCACCTTGGCGCTGGCATTGCCGAAAATCTGCGCGGTGTCGGCAGCGGCCGGAACCGCACCGAGCGCAAGCACTGCGACGGAGGCGAGCAACAACTTCTTCATCGAGAGTCCCCTTGCTGTCACGACAGGCGAGAATGGTTCCACCTTGCAATAACTGGGTACACTGCTGACGTTGCGGCGTCAAGCAATGAATCTGACCTGAGAAAGATTTCAGTGAGTTTACCGTTCTTGTGGAAAAAGAATGAGCTATAAAAATTGAATTCACTGAAGTCTTATGATTTAAAAATTAAACTAACAATAATTCCTTTTGCAAAAATGATATTAAATCAAGGTCAATTCGCTTTTTTTGTTACTAAATTAGATAAACATGCCCTTAGGTCATGGAATTATAAACCTAGGCATATTCTTATTTTAGGGTGCCGCTCGTGTTTTGAGCTGAAACGTTGTGTATCGGGCCTTGCCAATCATGCGGGCCACGACGCGACGCGGCGAGCGGCGTGCTTCTTACCCTCTTCCGGCTCAATCTCGGCGATGGTCGGTCCGCTTGTCCGCTCATGCAAAAGATTCTCGACAGCCTCTGGGATTCGACAAGGTGCTGGCGGACGGAATTGTACGGTTCGGCCGGAGCACCAACTGCGAGCCTCCCCGAGCCGCTCGGGGAGAGCTGCTGCCCTCGCCGACAGTCCATACTCCCCCGTGACGGGCGACCATGTCCAGGGGGTAGGGGGTGCTACTGCGCCTCCAGCACCAGCTCCAGCGTCATCAGCACCGGATTGTCGCCGCGCTTGAGTGTGCCTTGCGCCATGCCGCCGGTATAGTCGACCAGCGCGATCGCGAGCGCCGCTTCCGGCTTGCCGTCAATGCCGGGGGCGACATGGCCTGCGGTGATCGCGATCTCGGTGGCAAAAGGTTCGATCGAGCGGCCATCACTGAAGCGCGCGCCGATCGTCGAACCGACGCCGCCATGGATGACGCCGTGGGCGATCCCGCGTTCGGCGCAGAACGTTTCCAGCGCGGTGAAGACGTCGCGGTTCGGCCGCAGCCGCAGCACGAAGAAGCGGCTTTCCGCTTTCGTGTCGCGACTTGGCTGTACCGCCGGCATGAACAGCTTGAAGTTGGTTTCAGGATCATGGCTGGCGACGAAGCCGGCGCCATCGAGCCCGACCGCATCGACGGTGACCGGCTGGGCCAGTACGCTCTGGTCCGGCAGGATGTGTCCGCCATTGTGCCGGCCGTCGGCCTCGCGCCAAAGCGCGTGCCCGTGGAAGAACGGGGCGCCGTCGCGCTCGCCGAAAGTCAGTGCGCCCGTCTCGATCCGGGTCACGCCCTCCGGCCGGAAGGTCTCGCTATAGAAGGCGGCATGCTCTGGCGTCGCCGAGAGCGCCGGCATGACATAGGCGAAGGGCGCGAGCGGAAGGCCGGCAGGAAGGCGCAGCGCGCCGCTGAAGAAACCCTGGGCTGCGAAGGCCTCTGCGATCGCGTCGAGCAGCAGGCCGGGTTTCAGCTCCAGGGTCAGCTTGCGACCCCGGGCCTCGGCCCACTGGACACGCTCGGCCTCGGCGGGCCCCGGCTGCTCAATCGTCCTCACACTGAGCCTCCCGGCGTGCGGACGAAGTCGAGCAGGCCGCGCCTCTCCAATTCGTCGCGCACCAGGCGCTTGGGCACCTTGCCATAGCCGGATTTCGGCAGTTCCTCAAAGAAGAAGAAGCGCTTGGGCATCTTGTAGCGCGGGATCTTCTCGGCGAGGTAGCCCGCCAGCTCATTCTCGTCGACAGGGCGGCGCGCGACGCAGACGGCGACGCCGATCTCGCCCCAGACCGCATCTGGCACGCCGAGGACCGCTGCTTCCGCGATCGCCGGATGGGTGAGGATCTTCTCCTCAATCTCGCGCGGATAGATGTTCGAGCCGCCGGAGATGTACATGTCCGAGGCGCGGCCGGTGATGTAGACGAAGCCCTCCTCGTCCATATGGCCAAGGTCGCCGGTGCGGAACCAGCCATTGCGGAAGGATTTCGCATTGGCCTCCGGGTTCTCGTAATAGCCGGCGAAGACCGCCGGGCCGATCACGCAGATCTCGCCGGTCTCGAACGGCTTCAGCTCCTCGCCTGCGTCGTTCTGAATCGCGACCTGGATGCCGGTTCGCTCGACGCCGCAGCTGCCGATGCGCGCCTGTGGCCCATCCTCGTCCTCGTGAAGATAAGTTGGCAGCACGGTGATGTTGCCGGTGACTTCGCCGAGGCCGAAATACTGCACCAGCACCTTGCCGAGCTTGGCCAGCGCCGTCTTCTGGTCCTCGCGATACATCGGCGCGCCGGCATAGATGACATGGCGCAGGCTGGAATGATCGTGCTGGTCGACCGCCGGGTGCTCGACCAGCATCTTCAGGATGGTCGGCACGGTGAAGATGTTGGTCACGCGGTGCTTTTCGATCAGCCGAAAGGCTTCGTCGATGTCGAAGCGCTCGGTCGGAAGCAGGATCGTCGGCGCGCCGCGCGCCGTCAGCACGAGCTGGTGCACGCCCGCGCCGTGCGAGAGCGGCGCGACGACCAGCGAGGCGTCTGCTTCCGTCGAGCCCGGCACGAGGTCGGCTAGGTGGTTGGTGACGACGAAGCCCATCTGGCCATGGGTCAGCACCGCGGCCTTGGAGCGGCCGGTGGTGCCGGAGGTGAAGAAGAACCAGCAGGGATCGTCGCGGTCGACGACGGCGTCCGGTACGCGCTGGCCCCGATGAGCGGCGATCGCTTCCGTAAGCGTCGTCTCGCCGAACGAGCCGGCGCCGATCCGCCAGCTGAACTGCAGCGTCTTGCTCTCTTTGGCGACAGCCGCGGCATGATCGGGAAAATCGCCATGACAGAGAAAGCCCTTGGCACCGGAGGAGGTGGCAAGATAGGCGACCTCGTCCGGCATCAGCCGGAAATTGGTCGGCACCCAGACCGCGCCGAGCCGGAAGGCGGCGAACATGGAGACGAACATCTCGTCGCAATTCTTCGAGTGGACGAGGATGCGATCGCCCTTGCCGATGCCGCGCGCGGCCAGCGCCGCGCAGAGCGCATGCGTGGCCGCATCGAGTTCGCGCCAGCTCCATTGCCGCTCGCCCCAGATCAGCCCGGGCCGGTCGCCGAAGCGGCGGGCATTGCGCGTCAGGAAATGCGCGAGGTTCATCACTCGCGTGGTAACGGGTTTCAGCCCGCCCGCCGGCTCGGCGCCCGCTGCGCTCGTCGTCATGGCGTCGTCTCCACTATTCTGATCTCGGCTGTTGCCGGCTGGGCCTGTCGCCGGCCGAGCATGTCGACAATCCGCGTCTCGACCTGCCGCGCCTCGTGGCGCAGCAGCGCCCCGAGTTCCTCCTGCCGCTGCGGCTGCATGCGCGAATCGATCGCGGCGATGCTGAGCGCCCCGGCGATGCGCCCGTCAGGGTAGCGTACGCCGACGCCGATGCCCCAGGAATTGGTGACGATGCGGCCGGGGTTGAGGGCGAAGCCCCGCTGCCTAGCAAGGGAGATATCGGTGATCAGTTGCGCCGGCGAATAGGCCGGGTAGCGCGCTATGAGCACGGCGCAATTGGCCTCGATCATCGCGGTCGACTCGGCGTCCGGCATCAGCGCCAGCATGGCGAGCGAGCCGGCGCCGACACCGAGCGGGTGCTGATCGCCGGCTTGCAAGGCATGGGTACGCACCGGCCAGGTGCCTTCCTCGCGATGCAGGCAGATGGCGAAGCGGTCGCGCCGGATTGAAAAGAAGCTGGTGTCCTGCGTCGTGTCCGAGAGCGCCCGCAGGCTGGGCATGGCGAGGTCGAGCAGTCCGTGGCGCTGGCCGCAGAGCAGTCCGAGCACGAAGGCCTCCTCGCCGAGATGGTAGCGCCGCGTGCGGGCCTCCTGCTCGACGAGGCCGGCCCGCATCAGAGCCAGCAGCAGGCGCCGTACGGTCGGCTTGTTCAGGCCGCTCTCCTCGACGATCTCGCTGAGGGGCAGGCCGGATGCACTCTCGCGACCGACGAGCGCCAGCAATCGCAAGGCGCGATCGACGCTTTGCGAGCCTGACAGATCGGGCGTCGGCATGGCCTCGGACTGCATTTCCTCGATCACGTTGGGGTCCATGATGCGGACCTCTCATCTGCCTTAAAGGTGTAGATGGCCGTGTCTGCGATTGCAACAGCAGTCGATCCGTGTATGTTCCAGCCGGAACGAGCGAGTTAATTCGCCATAATGTGGACCCGTCGGATCGGCGGGCGATGGGAGGAGCGGCCCTTATGGCCGAGACAAGCACAGGCGTGGCCGCCGGCGCGCATGTCAGCGCAAACTCCAGCGACGGCGTTGCCGCGGTCCTGGAGAGCCTCGACCATACCCCCAAGCGTGTCGGCTCGGCGCTGGTGCGTCCGCTCGAGGTGATCGCCGCGTGCCTGCTCGTCGCCATCGTCACGCTGCTGCTGGCTGGGGTGACCTCGCGCTATGTCCTCTCGATCCCGGTGGTTTGGATCGACGAGGCCGCCTCGATCTGCTTCCTCTGGCTCGCCATGCTCGGCGCCGCCATCGCGATCGACCGCAACGAGCACCTGCGCCTGACCCTGTTCGTCGGCATGCTGCCGGAGCGCCTGCGCGGTCTCGCCCATGCCTTCGGCCTGCTCGCGGTCGCGACTTTCCTCGCGGTGATGACCTGGCCGGCGATCGACTATGTCATCGAGGAATCCTACGTCACCTCGGCGGCGCTCAACATTCCCTCGAGCTACCGTGTCTCGGCGATCGCCTTCGGCATCATCGCCATGCTGGCGCTGGTGCTGACCTATGCGGTCCGGACCTGCACGCTGCGCGATCTCCTGATCTCGGCTGCGGTGATCGGCCTCGTCGCGGCCGCCTTCTTTCTGCTGACGCCGGTGTTCAAGACGCTGGGCTACGTCAACATCGCCATCTTCCTGCTCGGTCTCGTCGGCCTCTGCCTCGTCGCCGGCGTGCCGATCGCATTCTGCTTCGGGCTGGGGGCGCTCTGCTTCCTGTCGTTCAGCACCAGTGTGCCGATCTTCGTGATGATCGGGCGCATGGACGAGGGCATGTCGAGCTTGATCCTGCTTTCGGTGCCGATCTTCGTGCTGCTCGGCTGCGTGCTCGACTCGACCGGCATGGGCAAGGCGATCGTCGACTTCCTCGCTTCATTGCTCGGGCATGTCCGCGCCGGCATGTCCTATGTCCTGCTCGGCTCGCTCTTCCTGGTCTCCGGCATTTCCGGCTCCAAGGTCTCCGACATGGCGACGGTGGCGCCGGCCCTGTTCCCTGAGATGAAGCGGCGCGGCTATCAGCCCAAGGAACTGATCGCGCTGCTCTCGACCGGCGCCGCCATGGCCGAAACGGTGCCGCCCTCGATCGTGCTGATCGTGCTCGGCTCGGTCGCCGGCGTCTCGATCGCGGGGCTCTTCACCAACGGCCTCGTCGTCGCGACCGTGCTGCTCCTCGTGCTCGCCATCCTGGCGCGCTGGAAGGCGCGGGGCGAGATGCTGAAGGGCGTGCGCCGCGCGCCGTTCACGACGATCTGGAAGACGGCGCTGGTCGCGGCGCCGGCCCTCGTCCTGCCCTTCCTGATCCGCAGCGCCGTCGGCGGCGGCGTCGCCACCGCGACCGAGGTTTCGACCATCGCCGTGCTCTATGCGCTGATCGTCGGCATCGTGCTCTATGGAGGCATCAGCTGGCGCACCTTCTACGGCATGCTGGTCGAGACCGCGGCGCTCTCCGGTGCGATCCTGATGATCCTCGGCACTGCCTCGGCCATGGCCTGGGCGCTGACCCAGACCGGCTTTGCCCGCGACCTTGCAACCGCGATGTCGCATCTGCCCGGCGGCTGGATCAGCTTCATGGCGGTGACGATCGTCGTCTTCATGATCCTCGGCTGCGTGCTCGAGGGCCTGCCGGCGATCGTGCTGATGGCGCCCCTGATGTTCCCGATCGCCAAGAGCCTGGGGATCAACGACATCCACTATTCGATGGTCGTCGTCACCGCGATGAACATCGGCCTGATGACGCCGCCGGTCGGCATCGGCTTCTATATCGCCTGCAAGATCGGCAATGTCGAACCGGATGAGGCGATGGGCGCGATCTGGCCCTATCTGCTCGCGCTGCTCGCCGGCCTGGCCATCATCGCCTACGTCCCGTCCTTCTCGACGATGTTCCTGTGATGGGCGCCATGTCGTTCCATCATGGCCACCCGTCGCGCCCGTCGATTGCCGGATGGCGGAAACCCGCGCCAGCATGACCGAAACGCCTTGGCGTGCCCAAATGAGGGCGCGCTGACCAATGAAGAACCTTCAGGGAGGAAACACCATGTCGATCTCACGCCGCACGATCCTGCAGGGCGCCACTGCCGCCGCCACGATCGGGACCTTCTCGGTCGCCCGTGCCCAGACGCCGGAATTCACCTACAAATACGCCAACAACCTGCCGCTGGCGCATCCGATGAACGTGCGTGCCGCCGAGGCGATGGAGAAGATCAAGGCCGAGACCAATGGCAAGGTCGTCATCCAGATCTTCCCGAACAACCAGCTCGGCTCCGACACCGACATGCTGAACCAGGTCCGCTCCGGCGGCGTCGAGTTCTTCACGCTGTCGCCGCTGATCCTGTCGACCCTGGTGCCAAACGCCTCGGTCAGCGGCATCGGCTTCGCCTTCCCGGACTATGACGCGGTCTGGAAGGCGATGGATGGCGAGCTCGGCGCCTATGTGCGCGGCCAGATCGCAAAGGCGAACCTGCATGTCCTCGACAAGATCTGGGACAATGGCTTCCGCCAGATGACCTCGTCAAAGGGCCCGATCAACTCGCCGGCCGATCTCAAGGGCTTCAAGATCCGGGTGCCGGTCTCGCCGCTCTGGACCTCGATGTTCAAGGCCTTCGACTCGGCTCCGGCCAGCATCAACTTCGCCGAGGTCTATACCGCTCTTCAGACCAAGATCGTCGACGGCCAGGAGAACCCGCTGGCGATCATCGCAACCGCCAAGCTGTTCGAGGTGCAGAAGTACCTCTCGCTCACCAACCACATGTGGGACGGCTTCTGGTTCCTGGCCAATCGCCGTGCCTGGGAGCGCCTGCCGCAGGACCTGCGGACGATCGTCGCCAAGAACATCGACGCCGCCGCTCTGCTGGAACGCGACGACGTCGCCAAGCTCAATGCCGGCCTGCAGGCCGAGCTGACCTCGAAGGGCATGGTGATCAACCAGACCAAGGCCGACGAATTCCGGGCCGCACTGCAGAAGGCCGGCTTCTACGGCGAATGGAAGGGCAAGTACGGCGACGAGGCCTGGGCGATTCTGGAGAAGGCAGTCGGCGGCAAGCTGGCCTGAGGTCTTCGGACGACCGAATTACAGCCGTCATGGTCGGGCTTGTCCCGACCATCCACGCCTTCGTAGGTCGAGGGCTGTGGTCAGGGCGTGGATGCTCGGCACAAGGCCGAGCATGACGGTAGCGGTTGGCCGTGGCGCGACCGTTCACCCGCCCTTCTTCGCGCCCTTGCCCGGCTCGCTGAAGTCGAGCTGCTTCTGCAGGCCGAGCTGGACCATGAAGGCCGGCACCGCTTCCAGTCCCGTGTCCTTGGTCTTGCGCCAGGCGGCCGAGGCGGTTGCCGTCATGCCGTTGCCGAGGCCGCGCGCATAGTCGAGGCCGATGCTGGCCGTGCGCGTGGTCGAGTCGAGTCCGAGATAATCCTCGAGCTTCTGCCGGAGGGTGAACGAAAGCGCGTTCGTGTCGTTGAAGCGCGCAGTGAGCTTGGCTTCGTGCTGGGTCACGAGGTTGATCACCGCGAAGGGCAGGGTGGTGTCCTCGACGGTGCGGCCCGACGACAGGTCGAGCGTCAGCCATTCATGGGGGATGCGCAGCTTGGCCGTGTAGAGCAGCGACTTCTGGTTCTCGAACTCCTTGTCCGGAAAGATGATCTGCAGCGGCGACAGCGAGGCCTCGAACGTCGCTCCCTTGAGTGCTGTCGAGACGAACAGATTGGGCTGCAGCCGGTAGTTGTACCGGCGCATGCCGAGATAATCGATGCCATTGGTGAAGCGCGTGCTCGACGTCGTGAACGAGACGCCGATCTCGGTCTCGCTCTGGCGCCAGGCGATGCCCGGCGTGATGCCGAGCGTGGCAAGGTTCTCGTCCTGCGGCAGGAAATCGCCGTCGGCGAAGACGTTGCGCTCGTTCAGCGCGGCAAGCCGCGCCTCGGCATTGGCGAAGAGCCTGAAGGAGCCGAGGCTGAGATTGAGCCGCTCGCGCCAGGTCAGGGTATTGCGGCGGCGCGACCAGTTCTGCTCGTTCTCGATCGCGAGCGAGGACTGCAGAGAGAGCTTTTCGCCGATCCCAGTCGCATGCTTCAGCGTCAGCGCATGGGAGCGGCTGGCGGCGAGCTGGCGCGGATCGTACTGGGTGTCGACCAGCAGGACGTCGAGCCCGTAGCCGTCCTGCAGCGTGCCGCGCAGATAATTCCAGCTTGCGAAGCCCGTCAGTGTCGGGCTGCCCCTCTCGCCCTTGCTGTTGGTCGGGCTGGAGTCGAAGCCGCCGCGCAGGCCGACCACGGCTGTCGAGGTCAGGGTCTCCGTCGTGTCCTCCCCTGCAGTGGCAGGAAAGGCACTGGCCGCAATGCAAAAGAGCGCGAAGACTGACCTGATCGGACGCATGAACATCACCTCTCTCAGTCGAGGATAGGTGATCATGCCTAATTGTCAGTTAATATTATCAATATTTCGGCTGTATAGCTAAGAAGTGATCTAATAGAATATATGTCATACTATGAGTTGCTTCAGATCGTATTCGGACGCACGGCGGTTAACGCTAGCAAGTATGGTTAACAATGTATTCAGGTTGCTATGAAGATAAAATACAACCAAAACGTGCATATCGCTTCGACATCTGAAGCGAGTGCAGGGAGAGAAAGATGAAATACGCATTTGTTCTTGCCTCGATCGCCGCCTTCTCGGTCAGCCCCGCCTTCGCCGGCGGTCATGGCGGCTCCGGCAGCCGCGGCGGCGGGCTCCTCGGCAACGTCGTGGCGTCGGTTGCTTCGGTCACGACCGCCGTCTCCAACGTCAAGGTCCTCAACAATGTCTCGGTGCTGAGCGGCAACGGCATCCTGAACGGCAACAAGGTCAGCGTCGGCCGTGGCGGCGTCGGCATTGGCAATGGCGGGCATGGCTGCGGGTGCAACTGATCCTGCGATGTGACGACCGGGGATCGTACCCACATGGAGGAAGAGGGGCCTCGCAGCCCCTCTTTTCATGTGCGAGTTCGGATGGTTGCCTACCTGCCGGGCGGTAGGTTAGACTCATGCAGGAACAGCGGAGCATGATGGCGGCGATGGACGGTTTCGATGCGGTCGGCGGTGGAACGCTCCGCTCGCCCTATTTCGGCGAGGAGCACGAGGCGCTGCGCGATCAGTTGCGCCGCTTCGTCACGAACGAGGTCAAGCCGCACGGGCTCGCCTGGGAAGAGGCCGGCATGGTGCCGCGCCAGGTGCTGGCCCGCATGGGCGAGCTCGGCTTCCTCGGCATCCGCTATCCCGCCGAGTATGGCGGCTCCGAGCTCGACACGCTGGCGACCGTGGTGCTTGCCGAGGAGCTCGGCCGCTCGACCTTCTCGGGCTTCGCCATCACCGCGCTCGTCCATACCGACATGGCCTCGGTCCATGTCTTCAATGCCGGCAGCAAGGCGCAGCGCGACCGCTGGATGCCCGATATCGTCGCCGGCAAGGTGATCTGCGCCATCGCCGTCACCGAGCCCGACGCCGGCTCCGACGTGAAGGGCATCCGCACCACGGCGCGGCGCGAGGGCGATTCCTACGTGCTGAACGGCGCCAAGATGTTCATCACCAACGGCGTCCATGCCGATCTCTACTGCGTCGCCGCCAAGACCGATGCCTCGGCCAGGCCCTCGCAGTCGGTCTCGATGTTCCTGATCGAGAAGGGCACGCCCGGCTTCCGCGTCAGCCGCGCTCTCGACAAGCATGGCTGGCGCTCCTCCGACACGGCCGAGTTGGTCTTCGAGGAGTGCCGGATTCCGGCGGAGAACCTGCTCGGCGGCGAGGGGCGCGGCTTCTACGCGATCATGCGCAATTTCCAGAACGAGCGCACCGTGATCGGCGCCATGGCGATGGGCGAGGCGCAGGCCGCGATCGAACTGACGGTTGACTATGTTCGCACCCGCACCGCCTTTGGCGCGCCGCTCTGGGACAAGCAGGCGATCCGCCAGAAGCTCGCCATGCTGGCAGGCAAGGTCGAGGCCGGGCGCCAGCTCGTCCATCACGCCGCCTGGCTCGACGCCAAGGGCTTCGATGCGACGCGCGAGGTCTCGATGGTCAAGGCTTATTGCGGCGAGCTGGTCAACGAAGTCATGTACGCCTGCGTCCAGTTCCATGGCGGCATGGGCTTCATGCGCGAGAGCGCGATCGAGCGCATGGCCCGCGACGCGCGCGTCCAGGCGATCGGTGGCGGCGCCACCGAGGTCATGCTCGAAGAGGTGGCGAAGCGGCTGTGACGGTCGTGACCGGACGCGCCGAACGGGCGGAGCTCGAAGGCGGCGCGCGCCGCCTGATCCTCGACCATGCGGCGCGCCTCCTGCGCAGCAATGGCTACCACCAGACCAGCCTGCGCGAGATCGCCGAGGCGGTCGGGATCCGAAAGGCCAGCCTCTATCATCATTTCCGTTCGAAGGAGGAGATCGTCGAGGCGGTGGTCAATGACGGTGTCGGCTTCGTCCATGACGCTGTGCTCGCCGCCCTGGACGCGCCCGGCAAGGCCGATATGCGCCGCCGGCTCGAAGCGGCGATCGCGGCGCATCTCGCCGCCCTGCACGGCCATTCGGACTACACCTGCGCCAGCATCAAGGTCTTCAGCTTCGGCGATAATCCGACGCCGGAGAGCGTGCGGGGCATCCGCCGCGCCTATGACGATCTCTGGCGGGCGCTGATCGAAGAGCTTGCCGGTGCTGGTGTCCTCGCGCCCGGCATCGCACCGGAGCGGCTGCGGCTTTTCCTGCTCGGGGCGATGAACGGCTCGGTCGATTGGTATCGCGAGGGGCGTTTCGACATCGCACAACTTGCCGGCGAGCTCGCAGCGCTCGTCGCGCCTTAGGATGCTGATCGCCGGTTCGCTTTAACCTGGCCTTGACCGCTGCCGAACGAGTGTACGGCATGACACGCGACGGCCTGTTTCGATTTGGTGGCGAGTTCCGGGATTCCGTCCGCGAGGCGGCGTTCCGCGATGCGCGCTTCGGCGAGACGCTGCGGCAATGCCGGCTGATCTTCCTGATCTCGGCGGTCCTCAACACGCTCTTCCTCGCCAGCGACTGGCGCTTCCACGGCACACCGCATTTCTTCGTCGCCGTGCCGGCGCGGCTCGCGGTCGTCTTCGTCTCGCTGCTCTGCTTCGCGCTGGTGCGCAAGGCGGCACGCGTCTCGCAGGCGCAAGGCGTGCTGATCGGCTGGGAGGTCTCGACCGCGCTGATGGTCGCGCTGCTGGTGTCGTCGCGTAGCGATCTCGCCCTCTTCGTCGTGCTGATGCTGCCTTCGATCTTCTATCTGGTCGCGCCGACGGCCTTCCGCTGGACGCTTGTCCTGGGGGTCGGCTGCAGCGCTCTCATGCTCGCAGGCTATCTCGGTAACGGGCCGCTGCCCTCGACGCTGCCCGGCCTGATCCTCGTCCTCGTCATGCTCAATTTCGCGCTCGGGCTGGTCGTCGTCCACGGCAACCGGCTGCGCCGACTCGAATGGGCGGCGACGCAGGCCGAGCGCCAGGCCAAGGACGAGCTCGGCGCCAGCCAGGCGATGATCGAGCGCATCTTCATGGCTGTGCCGATCCCGCTCGTCGTCACCTCGCGGGGCGAGGGCCGCTTCCTGCGCGGCAACGATGCAGCCAAGCGCTATTTCGGCGACGCGGTCACGCAGGCGCAGGTCCAGGACGTCCTGCTCGATGGCGGCAATCGCCGCGTCATCGCCCGCCTGCTCCAGGACCACGATCAGATCGAGGGCCATGAGGCGCAGGTCCGCGATGGCAGCGGCGCCGTCCGCGACGTGCTGATCACCGCCACGACGTTGCCGATCGGCGAGAACCCGGCCGTCGTCGCCGGCATCGTCGACATCACCGATCGCAAGGCGGCCGAGGCCCGCACCCGCCGCCAGGCGACGCATGACGCGTTGACCGGCCTGCCCAATCGTCTGCTGTTCCACGAGCGGATGCAGCAGGCCCTGGCGCGAATGGCGAGCAAGGGCGGGGCGGTCGCGCTCTTCCTGATCGATCTCGACGATTTCAAGTCGATCAACGACACGCTCGGCCATGACGCCGGCGACGCGCTGCTGATCGAAGCGGCGAAGCGGCTCGCCGCCGCGATCGGCCCGGACGAGTTGGTCGCTCGGCTCGGCGGCGACGAGTTCGTCGTGCTCTCGACGCAGCGGATGACGGGGTTCGAGGCGTTGGTGCGAGGCGAGGCGCTGATCGAGGTGCTGCGCCAGCCCTGCGAGCATGCCGGCCAGATGATCGCGACGCGGGCGAGCCTCGGCATTGCGCTCGCGCCCGAGCATGATCGCGACGGCGTCGAATTGATGAAGGACGCCGACCTCGCGCTCTACCGGGCCAAGGCGAACGGCCGCAACATGGCGATCGTCTACGAGCCGGCGATGCGGGCGGCGATGGCGCGCCGCGTCGCGGTCTGCCAGGGGCTGGCCGGCGCGCTGAAGGACGAGCGGATTCTGCCTTACTACCAGCCGCAGGTCGCGGTCGACACCGGCCGGATCGCCGGCTTCGAGGCTCTGGCGCGCTGGCGTCATTCCGAGAGCGGGATCATCCCGGCCGCCGCCTTCCAGGAAGGCTTCCAGGATCCAGAGATCGCCAACGGGATCAGCGACGCGATCATCGCGGCCGTGGTGAGCGATCTGCGCCGCTGGCTCGATGCCGGGCTCGATGTCGGCCATGTCTGCGTCAACCTCGCGGCCAGCGTCTTCCGCGACCCGGCGCTGCCGGAGCGCCTGCTCGGCCAGCTTGCCGCAGCCGGCGTGCCGGCCAGCCATTTCGGCGTCGAGGTCACCGAGACCGTGCTGCTCACCCGCAATGCCGACGAGGCCGAGCGCACGCTGAAGACCCTGCGCGCTGCGGGCCTGCGCGTCGCGCTCGACGATTTCGGCACCGGCTACGCCTCGCTCACCCATCTCAAGCGCTTCCAGGTCGATGCGCTCAAGATCGATCGCGGCTTCGTCAGTCACGTCACCGAGAACGGCGGCGATGCGGCGATCGTGCGGGCGCTGCTCCGGCTCGCTGCCGATCTTCGCCTCGACGTCATCGCTGAGGGCGTGGAGACCGCCGAGCAGGAAGCTTTCCTGAAGGAGCAGGGCTGCCGCTTCGCCCAGGGCTATCGTTACGCCAGGCCTGCTCCGGCCGGCCGCGTGCCCTGGTTGCTACAACTGCCGGACCTGCTGCCCAAGGGCGATGCCATGCACGGGGATAGTGCCGCCGCCTGATCCGGCGCACTGGTCGCAGCACAATTTTCGTGGCGCTATGCCGCTTTCAATGTCGATGCCGAGAGCCCTGCATGCGCGCCTTCTATCATCCCGACCAGTCCAAGCACGATCCGCAGCAATATATGCGCTTCGGCAAGATCGTGGCGCCGAAGGACCTGCCGGAACGGACCGAACGGCTGCTTGATGCGCTCGCCAAGCACGGCGTCACGCCCGAGCGCCCGGCCGAGCATGGCACGGCGCCGATCCTTGCGGTTCATGACGAAGGCTTCGTCCGCTTTCTGGAGGGGCTCTGGCAGCGCTGGCTCGCACTGCCAGAGCACGGGCCGGAGGCCTGGCCCAATACCTTCCCTTATTGGAGCGGCCGCACCGACGAGGATGTTCGCCCGCCTTGCCGGCCGACCGGGATCATGGGCCAGCTCGGCTGGTATCTCGGCGATCTTTCGGTGCCGGTCGGCGAGCATTGCTGGCTCTCGACCCTGCGCTCGGCCGAGACCGCGGTCTCCGGCGCCGATGCAGTCATTGCCGGTGAGCGCGCCGTCTATTCGCTCTGCCGTCCCTCGGGCCATCATGCCCGCGCCGACCGCGCCACCGGCTTCTGCTATCTCAACAACAGCGCGATCGCGGCGCAGCGCCTGCGCAGCAAGTTCGGCAAGGTCGCGATCCTCGATGTCGATGCCCATCACGGCGACGGCACCCAGCAGATCTTCTATGGCCGCGACGACGTGCTGACGATCTCGGTCCATGCCGACCCGGCGGATTACTACCCCTTCTTCACCGGCTATGAGGACGAGCGCGGGAACGGACCGGGAGAGGGCTTCAACCTCAACCTGCCGCTAGCCCATGGCGCGGGCGGCGCCGAGATGGAGGCGGCGGTCGACCGCGCCGGCCGCGCCATCCGCGAGTTCGGCGCCGAGGCGCTCGTCGTCGCGCTCGGCTACGACGCGCACAAGGACGATCCGATCGGCGTACTCAAGCTCGAAGCGGCCGATTTCGGCACGATCGGCGAGCGGGTGAAGGCGCTAGGACTGCCGACGCTGGTGGTGCAGGAGGGCGGCTACGCGATCGAGGCGATCGGCGATTGCCTCGATGCGTTTTTGGGTGGGTTCAAGTAGGGCTTCCTTCTCCCACCCATCTCGGGCCTGCCCGAGATGGGCACTCTGGATGGTGCATGTCGGAAATATCCGACATGCACGGGGAGAAGGTCCCGGCAGGGGGATGAGGGCGCTTTGACTGGGTGAAACGAAAAAGGGCCGCATGCGCGACCCTTTACTCATCCGTCAGCGCTTCGCGCTGCCACCTTCTCCCCCGTGGGGAGAAGGCTCGGCTACTCCGCCGCCTCGCGACGTGGCAGCACCCAGTCCGGGCGGACCCAGTGGCAGGTGTAGCCGGCCGGGTAGCGCTCCAGATAATCCTGGTGCTCCGGCTCGGCCTCCCAGAAGTCGCCTGCGGGCTTCACCTCGGTGGTCACGCGGCCCGGCCAGCGGCCCGAGGCATTCACCTCGGCGATCACCTCCTCGGCGATCTTCTTCTGGGTGTCGTCGACATAATAGATGCCCGAGCGATAGCTGGTGCCGAGGTCGTTGCCCTGGCGGTTCAGCGTGGTCGGGTCGTGGATCTGGAAGAAGAACTCGACCAGTTGCCGATAACCGATCTTGGCGGGGTCGAAGACGATCTCGATCCCCTCGGCATGGGTCCCGTGATTGCGATAGGTCGCGTTCTTCACGTCGCCGCCGGTGTAGCCGACCCTTGTCGTCTCGACGCCGGGGAGCTTGCGGATCAGCTCCTGCATGCCCCAGAAGCAACCGCCTGCGAGTACAGCTCGTTCCGTCATGTCAAACCTCCTTGCTGCTGCCCAGATAAGTATCGGCAGCTGAATTCGCCATGTCGGGGCATCCGGTTACAGAGCCTCAGATCACCGCCTCGATCAGGAATGGCCCCTTGCGGCCGAGCGCGCCCTTGAACAGCCTGGTGAACTCCTCCGCCGTCGTGGCGCGGCCGGCCTCGACGCCCATGCCCTTGGCCATCGACACCCAGTCCAGTGCCGGCTCGTCGAGATTGAGCATCAGCTTGGCGTTGCGGCCGAAATCGTTGACGCCGACATTGCGCATCTCGCCGTGCAGGATCGCATAGGTGCGGTTGGCGAAGACGACGGTGACGACGTCGAGGTTCTCGCGCGCCTGCGTCCACAGGCCCTGGACCGTGTACATGCCGGAGCCGTCGGCCTGCATGCCGATGACCTTGCGGTCGGGGCAGGCGACCGCCGCGCCGACACACAGAGGAATGCCTTCGCCGATCGCGCCGCCGGTGAGCTGGATGTAGTCGTGCTGGGGCGCGCCATGGCAGTCATAGTAGAAGCTGCGGCCCGAGGAGACCGACTCGTCGCAGATGATCGCGTTCTCCGGCAGCAGCCGCGCGACGATGGCGCAGACCTTGTCGGCGTCGAGCGTGCCGGTCGGCAGTGCGCCGTCGGCTGCCTGCGGCGTGGCGATGAAGGCCGGCGGCGTCGCCCGCGCCGAGAGCTCGTCGGCCAGCGCCTCGATCGTCCCCGGCAGGTCGTCGCCGGGCACGGCCAGTTGCTCGACCTGGCAGTTCTCGTGCACCAGCCGGCCCGGCTTGCCCGGATAGGCGAAGAAGCCGACCGGCACCTGGGCGCCGATCAGGACGAGCAGGTCGATGTCCTTGAGCTGCTGCAGCGCCATGTCGATCGGATAGAACACCTTCGGGATGGCGACGCGGCCGGCGCCGCGCTCGATCCGCCCGTTCGACATCTGCGCGAAGATCTGCGCGCCGGTCGCAGCGCAGACCCGCGCCGCCATCGCCATCGGTCCCTCGCGCAGCGCCGAGCCGGTCAGCATGATCGCGGCGCGCGAGCCGTGCTTGCGCAGCAGGCCGGCGACCGCGCGGATCTGGGCCGCATCGACCTGCCTGGGCGCCGGCACCGGTGTGCGCGTCAGCTCCGCCGGCTCGACGCTGCCCCAGGCGCAGTCGGCCGGCAGGATCACGGTGGTGACGCCGGGCAAGGATAGCGAGGCGGCATAGGCTTCGCCGATCGCCGGGCCGACATCCTCAGGCGAGGCGATGCGGCGCACGAATTGCGACATCGGCCGGGCGAGGCTCTCGATGTCGCTGGTCAACGGTGCATCGTGCTGGAGATGGTAGGTCGCATGGTCGCCGACCACGTTGATCATAGGTGTCCAGGCGCGCCTGGCGTTGTGCATGTTGGCGAGGGCGTTGGCCATGCCGGGCCCGCAATGCAGCAGCGTCGCCGCCGGTTTGTCGGCCATGCGGGCGTAGCCGTCGGCCGCGCCGGTGACTACGCCCTCGAACAGGCCGAGCACGCAGCGCATCTGCGGCTTGCGGTCGAGCGCCGCGACGAAATGCATTTCGGACGTGCCGGGATTGGCGAAGCAGACATCGACATCGTTGACCAGCAGCGTGTCGCACAGGCGGTCGGCGCCATTCATCCGGGAAAACCTCTTTCATAGCCAAAGGCGCGTGGCGCCTGTCACGCCGAGGGGAGGGGATCGCCGCGGGAGTGTCAAACAAGAGAATGTCATTGCTTTCCCAAGCGGGGGTGATCGGCGGCTCATTCGCCGGCTCCCATCGAGCCCTCATCCTTCGAGATGCGATCTGCGATCGCTCCTCAGGATGAGGGCTGATTGGGTGATCGCCGCCTTGACCGGTTTGCATATGCATTTAACGTGATTTGGAACGAAGCTTGCTTTATGGGCGCGATCGGGCTGCGTTGGCCGAGGTATCCGCCGCAGGCGGGAACAAGTGGGGAAGGGTTCGTCATGACAGGTTTGAAGCGTATCGGGATGCTGGCCGGGATCGGCCTTGCAGCCCTCATGACCGCCGGCGGCGTGCAGGCGCAGACCAAGGTGAATATCGGCATTTCCGGCTGGACCGGCTTCGCGCCGCTGACTCTCGCCAAGGAAGCCGGCATCTTCGCCAAGAACGGCCTCGACGTCTCGATCAAGAAGATCCCGCAGAAGGATCGCCACCTCGCCATCGCCTCGGGCGACATCCAATGCGCCGCGACCACGGTCGAGACCTGGATCGTCTGGGACGCTGCCGGCATCAAGACCAAGCAGATCTTCCAGCTCGACAAGAGCTATGGCGCCGACGGCATGGCCGTGCGCGGCTCGACCGCTTCCATCAAGGACCTCAAGGGCAAGACGGTCGCGGCCTCTGCGCCCGGCACCTCGCCCTATTTCGCCCTCGCCTGGATCCTCAAGGAAAACGGCATGTCGGTGAAGGACGTCAACGTCGTCAACATGGAGCCCGGCCCGGCCGCGCAGGCCTTCATCGCCGGCCAGAACGACGGGGCGATGACCTATGAGCCCTATCTCTCGGCCGTGCGCGAGAAGCCGGAGGCTGGCAAGATCATCGCCACCACCCTCGACTATCCGATGGTGATGGACACCTTCGGCTGCACGCCGAAATTCCTGGCCGAGAACGATGCGGCCGCCGTGGCGCTGACCAAGAGCTATTTCGAGGCGCTGGAGCTGATCAAGGCCGACCAGGCCAAGGCCTATGGCATCATGGGCGCCGACGTGAAGCAGACCGGCGAGCAGTTCGGCAAGTCGGCCGGCTATCTGCGCTGGTCGGACTCTGCCGGCAACAAGGCCTTCTTCTCCGGCGAGTGGCAGGCCTTCACCAACAAGGCTGCCGACCTCCTGCTCGAGATCGGCCTGATCAAGGCCAAGCCCGACATCGCCACGCTGGTCGAGACCAAGTACGTCGCCGGCAAGTGAGCGGCGACGTCCTGCCGGACGTTCTGACGTCCGGCCTGCGTGTCGTCTTCTGCGGCACGCAGGCCGGAGCGGTCTCCGCCCGGCGGGGCGCCTACTATGCCGGCCCCGGCAACAAGTTCTGGAAGACCTTGTTCGAGACCGGGCTTATCCCTGAGCCGCTCGGCCCCTCGGATTTCGCAGGATTGCCGCGATACGGCATCGGCTTCACCGATGTCGCCAAGGGAACCTCCGGCCCCGATACGGCGCTGATGCGGCACCATGTCGATAGCGCCGGCTTCCTGGCCAAGCTTCGTGAGCATGCTCCGGCGATCGTCGCGTTCAACGGCAAGCGTGCCGCCCAGGCTGTGCTGGAGGAGGAGAGGGGCCGCAGGCTCGCCTATGGCCTCCAGCCGTCCCTGCTCGTAGGAAGCCGCGTCTTCATCCTGCCCTCTACCTCCGGGGCGGCCTCCGGCTACTGGTCCATCGAGCCCTGGCGTGAACTCGCCGCCCTCGTGAAGGAAACAAGTTCTAGACGATGAAACCACTCCAGCCTGTCTCCGCCGGCGCCCGCGTCGGCTACGGCATCGCCTTCTTCGCGCTCTTCGTCGTCGTCTGGTCGGTCGCGACCTTCGGCGGCTATGTCCAGAAGCTGTTCCTCGCCGATCCGCTGACCATGGTCGGCGAAGGCTGGAACCTGCTCGTCAACCACGGCTTCATCGTCGATATCGGCATGACGATCTGGCGGGTCGTCGGCGGCTTCATCCTCGCCGTCATTTTCGCACTGCCGCTCGGCATCCTGATGGGCGCCTACAAGCCGGTCGAAGCCTTCCTCGAGCCCTTCGTCTCTTTCGCACGCTATCTGCCGGCCTCGGCCTTCATCCCGCTGCTGATCCTCTGGGCCGGCATCGGCGAGACGCAGAAGCTGCTGGTCATCTTCATCGGCTCGTTCTTCCAGCTCGTGCTGATGATCGCCGTCGCGGTCGGTGGCATCCGGCGCGACCTGGTCGACGCCGCCTATACGCTGGGCGCGAGCGATTCCTCCGTGGTGCGCCGCGTGCTCCTGCCTAATGCCGCGCCGGAGATCGCCGAGATCTTCCGTCTCGTGCTCGGCTGGGCCTGGACCTATGTCATCGTCGCCGAGCTGATCGGCTCGTCCTCCGGCATCGGCCACATGATCACCGACAGCCAGGCGCTGCTGAACACAGGACAGATCATCTTTGGCATCATCGTGATCGGCCTGATCGGTCTGATCTCCGATTTCCTCTTCAAGGCGATCAACCAGCGCCTGTTTCCATGGGCGCAGGCATGAGCAAGCTTCTGATCGACCAGGTCGGCAAGGTCTTCCCGGCTAGAGGCAAGGGCCAGCCGACGCGCGCGCTGATGCCGACCTCGCTCACCGTCGCCGACAACGACTTCATCACGATCCTCGGCCCCTCCGGTTGCGGAAAGTCGACGCTGCTGCGCATCATCGGCGGGCTGGAGACGGCGAGCGAAGGCAAGATCCTGCTCGACGGTACGCCGGTCACCGGGCCAGGCGCCGATCGCGGCTTCGTCTTCCAGAGCTACACGCTGTTCCCCTGGCTGAGCGTGGTGCAGAACATCGCCTTCGGCCTGCGCGAGAAGGGCGTATCGGAGCGCGAGCGCCTCGACATCGCCCGCAAATGGGCCGAGCGTGTCGGGCTTTCCGGCTTCGTCGACCACTTCCCCAAGCAGCTCTCCGGCGGCATGCAGCAGCGCACTGCGATCGCCCGTGCGCTTGCCAACGATCCCAAGATCCTCCTGCTCGACGAGCCCTTCGGCGCGCTCGACAACCAGACCCGCGCGCTGATGCAGGAAATGCTGCTCGGCATCTGGGAGCGCGAGCAGAAGACCGTGCTCTTCGTCACCCACGACATCGAGGAGGCGATCTTCGTCGGCTCACGCGTGGTGGTGATGAGCGCTCGCCCCGGGCGGATCAAGGCCGACATCCCGGTCGAGCTTCCCCATCCCAGGCCCTACACGATCAAGACCACGCCCGAATTCGTCGCGCTGAAGGAGCGCCTCGTGGAGGAGATCCGGGTCGAAGCTGTGCTCGCGGCCGAAGGACACTAGCCACCAAGCCACCATACCGGTTGACTCGGGTCCGGTATGGTGGTTCCTTCCTCGCGAAATTGGCCTGACCACATGGCCAAATCGATGCCGCCCACGATGCGCGGCGCAGGGAAGGGCCCGGGGATCTGATGCCGCTCGCAGTCGTCGAGTCGCCGCGCCTGTATCGGCAAATCGCCGATCAATTGCGCCATCTCATCGACCAGCATGAATTCCCGGTCGGCAGCCGCCTGCCGCCCGAACGCGAACTTGCGGAAAAACTCGGCGTTTCCCGCCCCTCGGTGCGCGAGGCGCTGATCGCGCTGGAAGTCGAGGGCCGCGTCCGCATCCGCATGGGCTCGGGCGTCTACGTCGTCGATCCCGCTCAGGGTGCCGCACAGCTCGCCGGCGCCGGCTTTCCCGTCGAGGGTCCGTTCGAGGTGCTCGCGGCGCGCCGGCTGGTCGAGGGCGCCGTCGCGGCCGATGTGGCAGGGCAGGCGACGCCCACGCAGCTGGCCGGGCTCGCCGGTATCCTCGACCAGATGGAGCAGGCCGGTTTGCCGGCGGAGCACCTGATCGCGCTCGACCGCGCCTTCCATGTCGAGATTGCCGCGATGCTGGGAAACACCGTCCTGGTGCGCTGCGTCGGCGAGCTCTTCGACCAGCGCATGAGCCCGTATTTCCGCCGGCTCGCGCAGTATTTCGAGAACGAGGGCTCGTGGTGCTCGGCGGCGCGTGAGCATCGTGCCATCCATGCTGCACTCGCCAGCGGCGATCGCGAAGCCGCCCGCGCGGCGATGTGCGCCCATCTCCAGGCTTCCCAGGAGCGCTTTTCGCAGAGCTTCGGCGACGTCGACTTCAAGCGGGCAGGCGAGCGTCAGCGCCGGCCGCGCCCGATCAAATGACGCAAGGCCAGACCTTATTCGTGACCTTCAGGGAGGACAGACGATGAAACTGCACTACGCTCTTGCCGCGCTCGCCGCCGGCGCTCTCTTCGCCGGCGCCCCGGCGCAGGCTCAGACCAAGCTGAAATGGGCCCATGTCTACGAGACCTCCGAGCCCTTCCACACCGAGTCGGTCTGGGCGGCCGAGGAGATCAAGAAGCGCTCCAACGGCAAATACGAGATCACGGTCTACCCGGCCTCGCAGCTGGGCAAGGAGACCGATATCAACCAGGGCCTGACGCTCGGCACGGTCGACATGATCATCTCGGGCTCGAGCTTTGCGGCGCGCGCCTATCCGCCGATCGGCGTGACCTACTACCCCTTCATCTTCCGTGGCCCCGACCATCTGCTCGCCTATGTGAAGAGCGACGTCTTCAAGGAGATGGCCAAGGGCTATGAGGAAAAGAGCGGTCACCAGATCCTGGCCGTGACCTATTACGGCACCCGCCACACCACCTCGAACAAGCCGATCAAGACCTGCGCCGATATGAAGGGCCTGAAGATCCGCGTGCCCGACGTGCCGGCCTATCTCGCCATGCCGCGCGCCTGCGGCGCCAACACCACGCCGATCGCCTTCGCCGAGGTCTATCTCGCCTTGCAGAACGGCACCGTCGAGGCGCAGGAGAACCCGCTCAACACCATCGACGCCAAGAAGTTCTACGAGGTGCAGAAGCACATCGTGCTGACCGGCCACATCGTCGACCACCTCAACACGGTCGTCTCGAAGCAGCTCTGGGCCAAGCTCTCGCCCGAGGACAGGAAGATCTTCACCGACGTCGCCCAGGAAGCGGCCGAGCGCGCCACCAAGAAGATCCAGGCCGACGAGGTGAAGCTCGTCCAGGTCTTCAAGGACAAGGGCCTCTCGGTCACCGAGATCGACAAGGCCGACTTCCTTGCCGCCGTCGAGAAGAACGTGACCTTCGAGCAGTACGGCTATCGCAAGGCCGACTGGGAGCGCATCCAGGCGATCAAGTGATCGCCCGCCTTTTGCAGTGACGGTTTGTCGTCATTGCGAGGAGCGACAGCGACGAAGCAATCCAGGGGCCGCCGAGCGGGTCCCGCTGGATTGCTTCGCTACGCTCGCAATGACGCCAAGCGCCGCGACCCAGACATGACCGGATCCAGCCCATGACCACGACGCCGGAAGTCCACACCCAAGTCACCAGCGAGGAGATCGCCCACGTCTTCGACGAGGCGCCGCCGCCGGCGGATCTCTCCGGCTACGGCCTCGAGGACTGGGTGACGCTCGCCGCGTTCTGGCTGATGGTCGCCTGCGTCGTGGCGCAGTTCTTCACCCGCTATGTCCTCAACGACAGCTTCGCCTGGACCGAGGAGATCGCGATCTACGCGCTGATCGTCGTCGTCTTCCTGGGTTCCTCGCTGTGCGTGCGTGCCTCCAGGCACATCCAGGTCGACTTCCTGTATCGGTATCTGTCGCCCGGCGCCGGACGGGCGCTCTCGACCGCGGTCGATCTCATCCGCATCGGCTTCTTCGCCTATGGCACGGTGCTGGTGCATCGTTATGCCGAGCTCATTCCCGACGAGACGATGACGACGATCCAGTTCCCGAAAGCGCCGGTGTTCTACGCCGTCGTCGTCGCCTTCGCGCTGATGACGCTGCGCTCGATCCAGGTCGCCTGGCAGAACTGGCGCCGCGGCTACTCCGTGCTGGAGCGTCCCTCGGCCTTCGACGGCTCGGAGGCCTGACCCCATGCTGATCCTGCTCGGAACCTTCCTTTGCCTGATGGTGCTCGGCGTTCCCGTCGCCATCTCGATGGCCGTCGCCTCGCTTGCCTTCATCCTCGTCTCCGGCACCGTGCCGGACGTGATCCTGGCCCAGCGCATGATCGCCGGCGTCGAGAGCTTCCCGTTGCTGGCGGTGCCGTTCTTCATCCTCGCCGGCAACCTGATGAACATCGCCGGCGTCACCGGCCGCATCTATTCCTTCGCCGTCGCGCTCGTCGGCTGGATGCGTGGCGGCCTCGCCCAGGTCAACATCATTGGCTCGGTGATCTTCTCCGGCATGTCGGGCACCGCGATCGCCGACGCCGCCGGCATCGGCACGATCGAGATCAAGGCGATGAAGGACCATGGCTATTCGGCCGAGGTCGCGGTCGGCGTCACCGCGGCTTCCGCCACGCTCGGCCCGATCATCCCGCCATCCTTGCCCTTCGTCATCTACGGCATGATGTCGAACACCTCGATCGGTGCGCTGTTCCTCGGCGGCGTCATCCCCGGCGTGATCATGACGCTGTTCATGATGCTCACGGTCGCGATCTTCGCCCGCATCTACAAATGGGGTTCCGACACCAAGTTCTCGCTGCGCGAGCTCGGCTCTGCCGGCATCGAGGTGCTCGTCGTCCTCGGCTTCCCGGTCCTGGCCTATGGGCTGGTGTTCGCCGGGCTCGATCCCAACCTCGCGATCGGCATCGCGCTCGCCGTGCTGCTGGCGGTCGATTACTATTTCGACTTCTCGGCGGTGATGGCGCTGATGACGCCGGTCATCCTGATCGGCGGCATGACCATGGGCTGGTTCACGCCGACCGAAGCCGCGGCTGCTGCGGTGATCTGGTCGCTCTTCCTCGGGCTGGTGCGCTATCGCTCGATGACCATGCGCAGCCTGACCAAGGCGACCTTCGACACCATCGAGACCACGGCCTCGGTGCTGTTCATCGTCACCGCCGCCTCGATCTTCGCCTGGTTGCTCACGGTGTCGCAGACGGCCCAGCTGCTCTCCGACCTGATCCTCGGCTTCACCCAGAACAAGTGGGTGTTCCTGATCCTGGTCAACCTGCTGCTGCTCTTCATCGGCTGCTTCCTCGACACCATCGCCGCGATCACCATCGTCGTGCCGATCCTGTTGCCGATCGCGCTCAAGCTCGGCGTCGACCCGATCCATTTCGGCCTGATCCTGACGCTGAACCTGATGATCGGGCTCTTGCATCCGCCGCTCGGCATGGTGCTGTTCGTGCTCTCGCGCGTCGCCAAGCTTTCGGTCGAGCGCACCACCATGGCGATCCTGCCCTGGCTGATTCCGCTCTTTGCCGCACTGTTCGCGATCACCTTCATCCCTGAGCTGACGCTCTGGCTGCCGCGTACAATGGGCATGATCCGGTAAGGCTTTGCGGGGGGGCGGACTGGCGAGAATGAAACGCCGCCCCCATTTTTTCTGTCAGGAGGCTGACAGCTGCATGCGGCGGGCGTGGATCAGCTTTGCGCCGAACCCACTGTTACGCTGCCACGGGTGATTGCCATCTTTGATGGCGAAGGGGCACTGCCGTGAGGTGGCGCCATGCGCAGTCTGATTATGAATATGTTGTCTCGGCTCATTTGCGAGCCGCGGGTGGATGTGATGTTCGCCGATGGATCGCTCCATTCGGCCGGGCGGGGTTCGGCGCCCGCGATCAAGTTGCGTATCGCCGACCGTGAAACCGAGTTCAAGCTGGCCCTCGATCCTGAGCTCGCGCTCGGCGAGGCCGTGATGGATGGCCGTATCATCGTCGAGCGCGGTACCATCTACCAATTGCTCGAAACCCTGATCCGTGGCCTGTCGCGACAGCCGCCTTCCGCCTTCGCGGGAACGCTGACGCGGCTGCGTACGGCAGTGCGGCGGCTGAAGCAGCACAACACGCCGGGTTGGGCCAAACGCAACGTCCATCACCATTACGATCTGAAAAGCGAGTTCTTCCAGCTCTTCCTCGATGCCGACCGGCAGTATTCCTGCGCCTTCTTCGAGCATCCGGGTGCGACACTGGAGGAGGCTCAGGCCGCCAAGAAGCGCCGCATCGCGGCGAAGCTGGCGCTGAAGCCGGGCCAGCGCGTGCTCGACATCGGCTCCGGCTGGGGCGGGCTCGGGCTTTCGATCGCGCGTGAGACCGGCGCGAAGGTCACCGGCATAACCCTCTCCGAGGAACAACTCGCCGCTTCGAACAAGCGGGCCGAGGAATCGGGGCTGCCGGTCGCGTTCCGCCTGCAGGACTACCGGGCCGTGACCGAGCGTTTCGACCGCATCGTCTCGGTCGGCATGTTCGAGCATGTCGGCGTCGGCTACTATCGCGACTATTTCCGCAAGATCAGGGAGCTGCTCGAGGATGACGGCGTCGCGCTGATCCACACGATCGGCCGCAGCACTCCGCCCGGCGCGACCAACCCCTTCATCGCCAAGTACATCTTTCCCGGCGGCTATATCCCCGCTTTGTCGGAAGTCACGGCGGCGGTGGAGAAGGAGGGGCTGATTGTCACCGATGTCGAGGTGCTGCGCCTGCATTATGCCGAGACGCTGAAGGCCTGGCGCGAGCGTTTCCTCGCTCATCGCCAGGAGGCGGTCACGATGTATGACGAGCGCTTCGCACGGATGTGGGAGTTCTATCTCGCCGCGTCCGAGGCGAGCTTCCGCCATGATGGCCTCGTCGTCTTCCAGCTCCAGCTCGCCAAGCGTCTCGGCACGTTGCCGATGACCCGGGACTACATGAGCGAGAAGGCGCGGGTCGCGGGCGCGATCGACCGGGCCGCCTGACTTCACGATTGAGCCGCCGGGATCCCCCCGCTAGGCTTCGGTCCGGCGGGGGAACCAGCGGAGGTCGATCGTGCGATCATCGATGATTGCGCTCGCGGTAGCGGCGCAGATGTCAGCTCTTCCAGCCCTCGCCCAGGAGCGCCAGGTCCGCGACGAGTTCTTTTGGCTCGGCGAGATCAACAAGGCCACGGCCGTGATCAACACGGATGAGGGCCTGCTCGACAAGGCGCTGGCGCCGCGCATTGCGGCCGGTCTGTCCAAGGTTCTGAGCGAGGGCGCCAAGTCGGGAGGCAAGCGGCCTTCGACCGTGATCAGCTTCGAGCCGCTGCTGATCGCGGCTGGCGGGCAGGAGGTCACGCTGCTGCATGCCGGCCGTTCGAGCCAGGACATGCATGCGACCTACCGTGCCGCGATCCTGCGCGACGACATGCTGGCGCTCGCCGAGCAGCTCAACCGCACCACGGCGACGCTGGTCGGGCTGGCCGAGAAGCACGCCGCGACCATCGTGCCGAACTATACCAATGGCGTCGCCGCCCAGCCGAACAGCCTCGGCCACACCCTGCTCGGCCATGCCGCCGGCCTTGAGCGCGACGCCCAGCGCATCCGCGAGGCCTATGCTCGGATCGACCGCTCCGCGATGGGCACGACCGTGCTCAATGGCACGAGCTGGCCGCTGAACCGCAAGCGCATGGCCGATTATCTCGGCTTCGCGGCGATCGTCGACAACGCCTATGATGCCGGCCAGATCTCCTCGGCCGAGCATCCGGTCGAGGCCGGCGCGATCGTCACCAGCATCGCGCTGCATGCCGGCGCCTTCGTCGAGGATGTGATGACGCAATACGCCTTCGCGCGGCCCTGGATGCTGCTGCAGGAAGGCGACGGCAACACCTATGTCTCCAGCGCCATGCCGCAGAAGCGCAATCCCGGCCTGCTCAACACCACGCGCCAGCAGGCCTCGACCGCGCTCTCGCTCGCCATGGGAGCCGCGATCCAGGCCCACAACATCACGCCGGGGATGAGCGACCCCAAGGATGTCAGGCCCAACAGCGCGATGGTGAAGAGCGCGGCCACCGTGCTCGCCAATTGGGACCGCATCCTGAAGGGGCTGGTGATCAGCCCCGAGCGGGCGCTTGAGGAATTAAACAGCGACTGGACGGCCTCACAGGAACTCGCCGACCTGCTGATGCGCAAATACAGGCTGCCCTTCCGCGTCGGCCACCACTTCGCCTCCGAGGTCGTGACCCACGCCAAGGACCACGACGTCAAGCCGCTCGACTTTCCTTATGTCGAGGCGAAGCGGATCTATGCCGCGGCGGTCAAGGGCACGGAGTATCCGGCCGAGCTGCCGATCAGCGAAGCCGAGTTCCGCGCTGCGCTCGACCCCGTCGCGATCGTGCGCAGCCGCGCAACCGCAGGCGGCCCGCAGCCGGCCGAGATGGAGCGGATGCTCGCGGCGGCGAAGGGCAAGATCGCGGAGCAGGGTACCTGGATCAAGGAGCGGCGCGAGCGGATCGCCGGCTCGCTCGGCAGGCTCGACAGGGATTTCGAGGCGCTGCGCGCCCAGGCGCAGTAGCGGAAGTCTCAGCCAGGCGCCGGCCCGACATAGCGGGCTCGCGGGCGGATCAGCCGGCCGGTCTCGTTCTGCTCCAGCGCATGGGCGAGCCAGCCGGTACAGCGCGCCGCGGCGAAGATCTGGAACGGCGCGGTCTCCGGCAATGCCAGTTTCGCCGCCAGCGCCGACAGCGCGAAGTCGATGTTCGGTTCCTCGCCCGTCAAGGTGGCGATGGCGGCCTGGGCCTGCGCATAGGCCGGCGGCGGCTCGAACGCTGCGAACAGGGCTCGCGCCCGCGGGTCGCCATCGGGATAGAGCGGATGGCCGAAGCCGGGCAGCTTGGCGCCGGCCTCCAGCCTTGCCGCCAGCGCAGCCTCCAGCCCGTCCCGCTCGATGTCCCGCATCAGTGCCAGCACGCGCGGCGCGACACCACCATGCGAGGGCCCTGAAAGCGCCGCGAGCCCCGCCAGCGCGCAGGCGGCGAGCGAGGCGCCGGTCGAGGCGGTGACGCGGGCGGCGAAGGTCGAGGCGTTGAGCTCATGGTCCGCGAGCAGGACGAGCGCCCGTCGGATCGGCTCAGCGCCTTTTGTTTCGCAACCCCAGGCCCGGGCCAGCCGGGCATGGATCGGCCCTTCGCCCGGCCCACCGGCGATCGCGTCGACCAGCGTGTCGAGCACGGCGGCGGCTTCGAGATACAGCGCCTTCTTGGCGCGCCCGACCATTGGCCGGTCGGTCGCGGTCCGCGCTGCGATCGTCACGAAGACGCGCGCCAGCGGTTCGCCCGGCGGCACGATCGTCGCCAGAGGCGGGAAGCGCTGCGTGCCGCAATCCCAGAGCAGGCGAGCAACGTCCTCAAGCTTGGCGCTCTCGGCGAGGCGGGCCGCATCCTGCCCGCGATACCAGAGGCCGCCGCGCTCGATCGTGGTGATGGCGGAGGCGAGCACCGGTTCGCCATAGGCGATGGCATCCTCGGCGATCGCGGCCGGGCGCCGGCCGCGCGCCTTGCGATGCTCCAGCCGGGCGATGTCCTCGGCCCGGTACAGGCTGCGCCTGGAATCGCCTTCGTCGCCGCGCGCTTCGATCAGCCCGCGGCTGACATAGGCGTAGAGCGTCTGCGGCTTCAGCCCGAGCCGCGTCATCGCCTCCTGAGCCGTCAGCCAGTCCTGCATCGCCCTTCCTTAGATATATTGATTATATTGTTCAAGATTGATTGTTGCAATGCGGGAGCTGATTTTCGCGACGAACGCTTTTGAGGAGTTCCTGACATGTCCGATGGTCTCGATGACGTCGTCGCCGCCCATACCGTGCTCTCCGAGGTCGACGGCGCTGCCGGCCGCCTGGTGATCTGCGGTCACAGCCTCGCCGAGCTCGCCGGCCGCACCAGCTTCGAGGAGATGGTGGCGCTGATGTTCGACGGGCTGCTGCCCGGTCTGCCGCAGGGCCGCGAACTCTCGATGGCGCTCGGCCACGCCCGCGCCGATCTCTTCGGCATCGTCGAGAGGACCGCGCTCGCGGACGGTCTCGGACCGGTCGAGGCAGTGCGGGCCTGGACGGCGCAGATTGCTGACGGGGAGGAGGCTGACACGGCGTTGAGGCTGCTCGCCGCGCCGGCCGTCTTCACTGCCGCCGCAGTTCGCAAGCAGCGTGGCCTGACCCCGATCGCGCCCGATGCGACACTGTCGCAGGCGGCGGACACGCTGCGCATGCTGCGCGGCGAGGCGCCGACCGCTGCCCAAGCCGCGGCGCTCGATACCTATCTCGTCACCGTCGCCGATCACGGCCTCAACGCCTCGACCTTCGCGGCGCGCGTCGTCGCCTCGACGCGGGCCGGGCTGGTCTCTGCCGTGCTGGCCGGGATCAGTGCGTTGAAGGGGCCGCTGCATGGTGGCGCGCCGGGGCCGGTCATCGAGATGCTCGATGCAATTGGCGAGCCGGCCAATGCACGCGCCTGGTTGGAAGACGCGCTCGATCGCGGTGAGCGGCTGATGGGCTTCGGCCATCGCATCTATCGCGTCCGTGATCCGCGCGCCGATGCGCTGAAGCAGGCGATCGCCAAGCTCGGCGCCGATGCCGGGCGCCTGCGCCATGCCGAGGCGGTCGAGCAGGCGGCGCTCGCCATCCTGCGCGAGCGCAAGCCCGGCCGCTCGCTGGAAACCAATGTCGAGTTCTATACCGCGTTGCTGCTTGAGGCTCTCGGCTTCCCGCCCGAGGCTTTCACCTGCGTCTTCGCGCTCGGCCGCACAACCGGCTGGCTCGCCCATGCCCGCGAGCAGATCGAGACCGGCCGCCTGATCCGGCCGCAATCGGTCTATGTCGGCCCGCAGCCTAGGCAGGCGGCCTAGTCGCCGTAGGGCGCGGGGAACCCTTCTCCCGGATGGGAGAAGGGCAGGGATGAGGGCCTGCCCTAACCGATTGAGGTGCAGCGGAGCCGTTGCATTCCAATAACCAGCGGCGGTCCCTCACCCCTACCCCTCTCCCATCCGGGAGAGGGGATCCCGCGCACGCCTATATTGCTGTCAGCCAGACCGCGTAGAGCTCAGCCTCACTACCGCTTGCGGCCAGCTCAGCCCGCCCCGGGGCATCCAGCACCGCACTGTCGCCGGCGGTGAGCGTCGCGCCGTTCACCTGCCAGTCGCCCTTGCGGGCGACCAAGACCAGCAGGCCTTCGGTCGCGTTGAGCGAGCCTGCGCCGGAGAGACGCTCGACCCGGTGCCGCCAGCGCCCGCGCCGGCTCATCACGTTGAGATCGTCGATCGGCCCGTCCACCAGCAGCCCGTCGACCGCCCGGTCGGCGGCGAAAGCGTAGGGCGCGCTGCTGCGATCGAGCCGCATACGCTCGCCATCGCCGAAGGCCAATGTGATGCCGGCCCCGGTCAGCACCGACAGCGTCCGGTCGATACCGGGGAAGGACGAGAACGGCCCGTCCTGCCCGACATGGGCCATGCTGATGCGCCAGTCGAAATCATTGAGCGAGGCGCGTTCCGGCGCCACCGCGATCTCGGTCGTCGTCCCGCCGCCGTTCTTCCACGGCATGGAGAGGCAGTCGGTGGCGCGGATGATGCGCATGATGCCGATCCTCAGCCCAGTATGCCGGGCAGCTTCAGACCCTTCTCCCGGGCGCAGTCGAGCGCGATGTCGTAGCCGGCATCGGCATGGCGCATCACGCCGGTGGCCGGGTCGTTCCAGAGCACGCGCGACAGGCGGGCGGCTGCATCATCCGTGCCGTCGGCGCAGATCACGACGCCCGAATGCTGCGAGAAGCCCATGCCGACGCCGCCGCCATGGTGCAGCGAGACCCAGGTCGCGCCTGACGCCGTGTTGAGCAGGGCGTTGAGCAGCGGCCAGTCGGAGACCGCGTCCGAGCCGTCCTTCATCGCTTCCGTCTCGCGGTTCGGCGAGGCGACCGAGCCGGAATCGAGGTGGTCGCGGCCGATCACGACCGGCGCCTTGAGCTCGCCGGTCCTGACCATCTCGTTGAAGGCGAGGCCGAGCCGGTGGCGATCGCCGAGGCCGACCCAGCAGATCCGCGCCGGCAGACCCTGGAACGCGATGCGCTCGCGCGCCATGTCGAGCCAGTTGTGCAGGTGCTTGTTGTCGGGCAGCAGTTCCTTCACCTTGGCGTCGGTCTTGTAGATGTCCTCCGGGTCGCCGGAGAGCGCGGCCCAGCGGAACGGGCCGATGCCACGGCAGAACAGCGGGCGGATATAGGCCGGCACGAAGCCGGGGAAGGCGAAGGCGTTCTCCAGCCCCTCGTCCTTGGCGACCTGGCGGATGTTGTTGCCGTAGTCGAAGGTCGGGATGCCCATGTCCTGGAAGGCGATCATCGCCTCGACATGCTCGCGCATCGAGGCGCGGGCCGCCTTCTCGACGGACTTCGGATTGGCTTCGCGCGCCTGCCGCCACTGACCCATGGTCCAGCCTTTCGGCAGGTAGCCGTTGACCGGGTCATGCGCCGAGGTCTGGTCGGTGACCATGTCCGGCCGGATGCCGCGGCGGACCATCTCGGGCAGGATTTCGGCGCAATTGCCGAGCAGGCCGACCGACTTCGCCTCGCCGTTCTTCGTCCAGCGCTCGATCATCGCCAGCGCCTCGTCGAGCGTCTCGGCCTTCTCGTCGAGATAGCGGGTGCGCAGGCGGAAATCGATCGAGTCCGGGTTGCACTCGACCGCGAGGCAGGAGGCGCCGGCCATCACCGCGGCGAGAGGCTGGGCGCCGCCCATGCCGCCGAGGCCGCCGGTCAGCACCCATTTGCCCTTGAGATTGCCGCCATAGTGCTGGCGCCCGGCCTCGACGAAGGTCTCGTAGGTGCCCTGCACGATGCCTTGCGTGCCGATATAGATCCAGGAGCCGGCCGTCATCTGGCCGTACATCGCGAGCCCCTTCTTATCGAGCTCGTTGAAATGGTCCCAGTTGGCCCAGTGCGGCACGAGATTGGAATTGGCGATCAGGACGCGCGGCGCATCCTTGTGCGTGCGGAACACGCCGACCGGCTTGCCGGACTGGACGAGCAGGGTCTCGTCGGCCTCGAGCTGGCGGAGCGCCGCGACGATGCGGTCGAAATCCTCCCAGGAGCGGGCCGCGCGGCCGATGCCGCCATAGACCACGAGCTCCTGCGGGTTCTCGGCGACATCCGGATGCAGGTTGTTCATCAACATGCGCAGCGGCGCCTCGGTCAGCCAGCTTTTCGCGCTGAGCTCGGTGCCGGTGGCGGGGCGGATGACGCGGGTGTTGTCCAGGCGGGTCATGGCTTGCTCCGTTCGAGCTGGGTCGCAGCGGCGAGCGCGGCGTCGATCATGGCGGAAAGGGTGGCTTGCAGGCTGGCGGCCTTGCCCGGAGCGAAGGTCCAGGGTGGAGCTTCGTCGTCGAGATAGGCTGACAGCGCGATCTCCATCTGGAGCGCGTGCACGTGTTCAGCCGGTTGGCCGTAATGCCGGGTGATCCAGCCGCCCTTGAAGCGGCCATTGATCACCTGCGTGAAGGTGCTGCCGGCCATCGCCTGCGCCGCCGCGACTTCCACGGCGGGCGCAGCGCTCTGGCCGGAGTTGGTGCCGAGGTTCAGCGTCGGCAGCGTGTCCGGGAACAGGCGCGGGATCACCGACTTGATCGAATGGCAGTCCCAGAGCAGGCAGAAGCCGTGCTGCGCCTTGGCGTGTGCGATCTCGTTGGCGAGGGCGTCGTGATAGGGCTGAAAGTAAGCCTCGCGCCGGCGTGCGATCTCGGCCTCGTCCGGCGCCGTGTTCCAGATCGGCGCGCCGTCGAAGGTGGTGGTCGGCACCAGCTCGGTCGTCGCCTGGCCGGGATAGAGCGAAACGCCGGCCGGGTCGCGGTTGAGGTCGATGACGAAGCGCGACAGCTGCGCTTCGACGATGGTCGGCTGGAAGCGTTCGGCGAAGCCATAGAGCTGGCGCATATGCCAGTCGGTGTCCTCCACCAGTTTTCCGCGCGCATTGAGCTGCGCCGCGACCTCGGCCGGCAGGCCGGTGCCGGGATGCGGCATCGACAGGACCAGCGGCGAGGCGCCGCGCGTGACGGAGACGATGTCGGCGCTCATGCGGAGAGCTCCGCGAAGGTGTCGACGCCGGCCGCCTTGCCGAGCGCGCCCGAGAGCACGAGTTCCGTCGCGGCGGCGAGATCGGGAGCGAGGTAGCGGTCCTCGGTCAGCGGCGCGATTCTTTCGCGGATCAGCGCCAGCACCGGCTCGAGGCGCGGCGAAGTCTTCAGCGGGCGGTGATGTTCGATCGCCTCGGCCGCAGCCATCAATTCGACCGCGATGATGCTCGCCGCGTTCTTCGCCATCTCGATCAGGCGGAAGGCGCCATGCGTCGCCATCGAGACATGGTCTTCCTGGTTGGCCGAGGTCGGGATGGTGTCGACCGAGGCTGGGTAGGCCCGCTGCTTGTTCTCGGAGGCCAGCGCCGCTGCGGTCACCTGCGCGATCATGAAACCGGAGTTGAGCCCGGCATCGCGGGCGAGGAAGGGCGGCAGGCCGCTCATGACGGGGTCGACCAGCAGCGCGATCCGCCGTTCGGCGAGGTTGCCGATCTCGCAGACCGCCATCGCCAGCATGTCGGCGGCGAAGGCGACCGGCTCGGCGTGGAAATTGCCGCCCGAGACGATCTCGCCCGGCCCCAGCACCAGCGGGTTGTCGGTGACGGCGTTGGCCTCGATCGAAAGCGTCGTCGCGGCATTGCCGAGCAGGTCGCGCACCGCGCCCATCACCTGCGGCTGGCAGCGCAGCGAATAGGGGTCCTGCACCTTGCTGTCGCCAAAGCGGTGGCTCTCGCGAATCTCGCTGTTGGCGATCAGGTCGAGCAGCAGAGCCGCGACCTTTATCTGGCCGGGCTGGCCGCGCAGCGTCTGGATGCGCGGGTCGAACGGGGTGTCCGAGCCTTTCAGCGCATCGACCGAGAGCGCGCCGGCGATCAGCGCCGCATCGAAGACGCGGGCGACGCTGGCAAGGCCGGCGAGCGCCAGAGAGGCCGAGACCTGCGTGCCGTTGATCAGCGCCAAGCCTTCCTTGGCGCCGAGCGCGAGCGGCGCCTGACCGATCCGTTTCAGCGCCTCGGCTGCGGGCAGGACTTCGCCCTTCAGCCTGATCTCGCCAACGCCCATCAGAGCGGCGGTCAGATGGGCGAGCGGGGCGAGATCGCCGGAGGCGCCGACCGAGCCTTTGGCCGGCACGACCGGCAAGGCGCCGGCCTTGAGCGCGCCGACCAGCGCATCGACCACGACGGGGCGTACGCCCGAGGCGCCGCGCGCCAGGCTGGCCGCCTTCATCGCCAGGATCAGCGTGACCACGGAATCGGGGAGAGCAGGGCCGGTGCCGACCGCATGCGACAGGATGAGATTGCGCTGCAGCGTGGCGAGATCGCTGTCGGCGATGCGCACGCTGGCGAGCTTGCCGAAGCCGGTATTGACGCCATAGGTCACGGTGCCGGCGGCGACGATGTCGTCGACGATCGCCTGGGCGCCGGCGATCGCGCCGGTATCAGCGAGAGCGACGGTGGCGCCGTCGATGACATGGCGCCAGTCGGCGAGGCGGGCCTTGCCGGGGGTGAGCGAGAGCGTGGTCATAGTCCGTTCCGAATGCGGGTGTGAAGCGGGTTGAAGCCGATGCGGTAGGCGAGCTCGGCCGGGCGCTCGATCTCCCAGATGGCGAGATCGCAGGCCTTGCCGGCCTCCAGCGTGCCGATCTCGTCCTGAAGTCCGAGGGCGAGCGCCGCGTTGCGGGTCATGCCGGCGAGCGCCTCCTCCGGCGTCAGCCGGAACAGGGTGCAGCCCATGTTCATGGTCATGAGCGGCGAGGTCAGCGGCGAAGTGCCGGGATTGGCGTCGGTGGCGAGCGCGATCGGCACGCCATGCTGGCGCAGCAGGTCGATCGGCGGCTTCATCGTCTCGCGCAGGAAATAGAACGCGCCGGGCAGCACGACGGCGACCGTGCCGGCTTTGGCCATGGCGATCACCCCGGCCTCGTCGAGATGTTCGAGATGGTCGGCCGAGAGCGCGCCGAAGCCGGCCGCCAGCGCCGCGCCGCCGAGATTGGAGAGCTGCTCGGCGTGGATCTTGACGGGCAAGCCCCTGGCCTTGGCCGCAGTGAAGACACGCGCCGTCTCCTCGGGCGAGAAGGCGATGCCCTCGCAGAAGACGTCGACCGCGTCGGAGAGGTTCTGCTCCGCGATCGCATCGAGCATTGGGCCGCAGACGAGGTCGACATAGTCGCCCGAACGTCCCTTGAACTCGGCGGGAACCGCATGGGCGCCGAGGAAGGTGGTCTGCACGCCGACCGGACGCTCGCGCCCGAGCCGGCGGGCGACGGCGAGCACCTTCACCTCGCTGTCGGTGTCGAGGCCGTAGCCTGACTTGATCTCGACCGTGGTGACGCCCTCGGCGATCAGTGCGGCCAGGCGCTTGTCGGCGCTGGCGAAGAGCTCGTCCTCGCTCGCCGCGCGCGTCGCCTTGACCGATGAGACGATGCCGCCACCGGCGCGGGCGATCTCCTCATAGCTCGCGCCCTTGAGGCGCAGTTCGAACTCGTGGGCGCGGTCACCGCCATAGACGAGATGGGTATGGCAATCGATCAGCCCGGGGGTGATCCAGCGGCCCTCGCAGTCGATGACCTCGGCCTGGCCGATGCTGGAGACCTCGCTGCTCGGGCCGGCGAAGACGATGCGGCCGTTGCGGGCGATGACGATGCCGTCCTCGATCGCGCCATAGGGTGTGCCCGTATCGGCCACCATGGTCGCGAGCCGGGCATTGGTCCACACTCGGTGGCTGGGGGAAGGGGTCGCCGCCACGTCGCTTCCTCTCGACTTCGTCCGCTTTCAGATTATGCTAGACAATTGCATATGCAAATAGCAAGCTTCATTTGCATATGCAAATAAAAAGAGGACAACTCGCGTGACCGGAATCACGACCCTGCATCTCGCCCAGGCGCTCCTGCCCGAGGGCTTCGCCGAGAACGTCACGCTGACGCTCGATCATGGAGTGATCATGTCGGTCGCGGCGGGGCAGGCCGCTCCTGCGGGCGCGACACGGCTCGCCGGGCTCGCGCTTCCCGGCCTGCCGAACCTGCACAGCCACACCTTCCAGCGCGGCATGGCCGGCCTGGCCGAGCGCCGCGGCGCCTCCGAGGATTCGTTCTGGACTTGGCGCGAGGTGATGTACCGCTTCCTCGATCGTCTGAGCCCCGACGACGTCCAGGCAATCGCGGCGCAGGCGATGGTGGAGATGCTGGAGGGCGGCTTCACCGCGCTCGCCGAGTTCCATTACCTCCATCACGACAAGGACGGCACCGCCTATGCCGACATTGCCACCATGGGTGGGGCGATCGCTGCGGCGGCCGAGGAAACCGGCATCGGCCTGACCTTGCTGCCCGTGCTCTATCGCTACGGCAATTTCGGCAATGCGCCGGCCGCTGCCGGCCAGCGTCGCTTCCTCAACGACCGCGACGCCTATGCCCGGCTGATCGAGGGCAGCGAGAAGGCGGTCGCCGCTCTTCCCGATGCCCGCGTCGGCATGGCGCCGCATTCGCTGCGCGCGGTGGCGCTCGAGGACCTCAACTGGATCGCTGAGCTCCGTCAGCACGTGCCGCTGCACATCCACGTCGCCGAGCAGACCCGGGAGGTCGAGGACAGTCTCGCCATCACCGGCCGGCGGCCGGTCGAACTGCTCATGCAGAATACCGCAGTGAACGAGCGCTGGTGCCTGATCCATGCGACGCATCTCAGCGATGCCGAGCGCGACGCCATGGCCCTCTCCGGCGCGGTCGCGGGCCTATGTCCGATCACTGAGGCCAATCTCGGCGACGGCATCTTCGACGGTGTGCGCTACCGGGCGAAGGGCGGGCGCATCGGCGTCGGCAGCGATTCCAATGTCGAGATCGGCGCCGGCGGGGAATTGCGCGTGCTCGAATATTCGCAGCGCCTGCGCGACCGGCGCCGCGCGCTCTGGGCCGAGCCCGGCATCTCCGCGGGCTTGAGGCTCTGGCAGGATGCCTGCGGCGGCGGCGCCCAGGCCTGCGGCCGCGGCATCGGCGCGATTGCGGTCGGCTATCGTGCCGACCTCGTTACCCTAGATGCCGAGCATCCGGCGATCGTCGGCAAGGCCGGCGACTTTGCCCTCGACAGCGCGATCTTCGCTGCGCCGGCCCTGCCGGTCGCGGAGGTGATCGTCGGTGGAAAGCCTGTGGTCAGCGGCGGCCGGCACATTGACCGCGCCCGCATCGCTGCCCGCTATGGCCAGGTGATCCGCACCGTCCTCGATTGAGCCGCAGGGAATGTCAGCCACTCAGATCGACGCCGTGACGCTGGACGGAGCCGGGCCGCTCTACGACCAGATTCGCCGCGCCATCCGCGATCTGATCCTCGCCGGCACCTGGCCGCCAGGGACGTCGGTGCCGCCCGAGCACGCGCTGATGGAGAAGCTCGGGGCCTCGCGCATGACCGTGCACCGGGCGCTGGCGCAGCTCGCGCGCGAGGGCCTCATCCTGCGTCGGCGCCGGTCGGGCACGGTGGTTGCGAGCCCGCCCGCGAGCCATGCCATGCTCGACATCCTCTCGATCCCAGAGGAGGTCGGCGAACTCGGGCAGGCCTATAGCTATCGCATCCTGCAGCGGCGCGACGGCAAGGCTTCTCGCGAGGTCGCCGCGCGCTTCGAGCTAGGCCGCTCGGTCAACGTCACCCATCTCACTCTGCTGCATTTCGCCGATGGCGCGCCGCATGTGCTGGAGGATCGGGTGATTCACCCTACTGCCATGCCGCAGGTCGCGGATGAGAGCTTCGCGCAGACGCCGCCGGGCGACTGGCTGCTGCAGAACAGCCTGTGGACACAGGCCGAGCACGCGATCAGCGCCATAGCGGCCGAGCCGGACGAAGCGGAATTGCTGAAGATCGAGGCCGGCTCGCCATGCCTGCTGGTCGAGCGCCGGACGTGGAACCAGTCCGAGCCGATCACCGCCGTGCGGCTGCTCTATCCCGGAGGCCGACACCGCTTCGTCGGCCGCTTCGGGCCTTACGGCGCTGTCTGAGAACTGCTGTCCTCATTGCGAACGCATAAAAGCAACCCACGCGGCCACGGAGTTCCGCGGCCGCTGGATTGCTTCGTCGCTCAGGCGCCTCGCAATAGCGCGTGAACCTCAGCAGGCGTAGCGGACGCGCCGGCCCCATTCGTCGCGACCATAGCAGATCTGGTCCGGAGAAGTCGCATTGCCGATGATGGCGCCACTGGCACCGCCGATCGCGGCACCGGCCAGCGCGCCACCGGCTCGGCCGGTCGCGGCGCCGCCGATCACGGCGCCAGCACCGGCACCGATCAATGCGCCGGTGGCGGTCCTTTCCTCGCGCGGCGTACAGGCGCCGAGCGCGGTCACGGCGGTGGCGACAAGGAGAAGCTTCTTCATCGTCATCGGGATCGTCATCGGGCGTTTCCTTTACTTTGAGGGCGAGGGCCGACGACACGCGGCAACACCGCTAGCGTTCATCCGCCTCGTGAATCGCGTCGCTTCAAGCCGCGTTCGATCGGTCATCAAACCGCAGCCGTCCGCATTTGTTCCGGGCATGGGCTGACAGGCCGTCCGCTGAATGTTCGCGATGGCAGGGATGCCCCGTCGCGGCACTGTCTTGAGGACGCGCTTTTTTCGCTCGCGCCTGGGAACCAGGCAGCAGCCTCGGGGTTGATGGAGCAGGCCGGCCTACCGGCTTGTCAGATATGCATGGAGGGACCGATGAGCGCTACGATGACCGCAGCCTCTCACGCCGCCAACCCGCTTATCGCCGGTGCCCGTGTCGCCGGCACCGATGTCTACAATACCACCGGCGAGCATCTCGGCTCGATTTATGACGTGATGCTCGACAAGGCGACGGGCAAGGTCGCCTATGCGATCATGTCTTTCGGCGGGTTCCTCGGCCTCGGCGAGAAGTATCACCCGATTCCGTGGAGCATGCTCGACTACGACGTCGACAAGGGCGGTTACGTCGTCCCGCTGACCCGCGAGAAGCTCGAGGCCGCTCCGATGTACGGCGCCGACGGCGAGCCCGACTGGCACGACAAGGAGTATGGCAAGCGCGTGCACGATTATTACGGCACGATGCCCTACTGGATGATGTGAGAGCGCGCCGCTAGGCCGTCGCTCCACGCCAAGGCGCAGCTCGCGGCGATCGCTATCCCCCCAGCCGGATCGTCGTGATTGCGTGGTGCGGGCCGAAAGGCCCGCACCTTTTTTATGCACTCAGGCTGGCCATCGGGCGGGAACTTCGGCCGGCTGAGCGCGTCATTAAGTGCCGGTCGGGGAGCTCCCCCGCCGCGGCGGGGCGGCTCCCATCGCGCAGCGTCGAGGTCACTATGCATATCCGCTATGGCTACCGGATCGAACTTGTCTGTGAACAGCCGAGCGCGTTGTTGACGCTTCTGGACGTTCATCCTTCGCGTCGGCACGATCTGATCCACCCCGACGAGATGCGCGCCACCTCGCTGCGCGGCCCGGGTCGATCGATCGAGATCAGTCAGCACATCGACGCGTTCGGCAACATCTGCCGGCGTCTGGTCGCGCCTGCGGGCGGCGTGCTGCTCGCCTGCGAGGGGCTCGTCTATGACGACGGCGAGCCGGATCGCATCGATCTCTCCGCACGTCAGGCCCAGCCGGCGGAGCTGCCGGACGAAGTCCTCCCCTATCTGCTCGGCAGCCGCTACTGCGAGACCGATCGACTGGCCGACACCGCCTGGAACCTGTTCGGCCAAGTGGAGCCAGGCTGGGCCCGCGTACAGGCGGTCACCCAGTTCGTCCACAATCATATAACCTTTGGCTACGCATTCGCCCGCAACACGCGCACCGCGGCCGAAGCGTTCAACGAACGCATCGGCGTCTGCCGCGACTTCGCCCATCTGGCGATCGCCCTGTGCCGCTGCCTCAACATTCCGGCGCGGTACTGCAATGGCTATCTCGGCGATATCGGCGTGCCGCCCGATCCGGCGCCGATGGACTTCAACGCGTGGTTCGAGGTCTGGCTCGGCGGGCGCTGGCACACCTTCGACGCGCGCCACAATGAGCGGCGCATCGGCCGGATCGTCATCGCTCGCGGCCGCGATGCCACGGACGTTCCGATGCTCACCTCGTTCGGCCCGCACTGGCTGCAGCGCTTCGAGGTGATCACGGAGGAAGTCGACGAGGAATCGTTGCATAACATGGCCCGCCTTGTTCCCGCCAGAAGGGACGTCCATATCGCCGCCTGATATGGCGAAACAGTCGGACCCGTTGCTGGAGCTCGATGCGCAGGCGAAGCTTCGCTGCTTCCGCGTGATCGCCAATGCGCGCGCCGGAACGGTGCTGGAAGCCGGAGCGGAGAGCTTCGCGCGTCAGATCGAGGCGGCCTTCGAAGCGGCGGGGTGTCAGGCCGAGGTCGAGCTGGTCCCTCCGCGACAGCTGGAGGAACGCTTGCGGGCCGCGATCGCCGACGAGGCGGTGACGACCGTCGTCGCCGGCGGCGACGGCAGCATCAACGGGGCCTTGCCGGTTCTGGTCGGGTGCAAGCGGCCCGTCGGCGTGCTGCCGCTCGGTACCGTCAACGTCCTTGGCCGCGATCTCGGCCTGATCGGCCCGCTCGAAGAGCAGATCGCTGCGATCTGCGCGGGCGAGCCGGTCTCAATGGATCTCGGCAGCGTCAACGGCCGGCTGTTTCATTCGATCTCTGGCATGGGCTTCTTCAGCCTGATGGCGCGTGAGCGCGAATATGCGCGCCGGCGCTTCCCGTTCAGTCGTCTCGTCGCCTTTCTCTTCGCGGCGACGCGATCGATCCTGTTCACCCACTCGATCCGCATCGAGATGGAGATCGCCGGTGAGCGTCGGCAGGTCGAGGCCGACGCGGTCCTCGTCACCGTCAACCAGTTCGACGGCACCGAGTGGCGCCGCAACCGCCTCGACGGCGGCGAGTTCGAGGTCCACATCCTCGATACCGGCGGCCTGCTGTCGCGCTGCAAGGCCGCCTTATCGATGCTGACCGGCGGCTGGCGCAATTCGCAGCATCTGGTTTCGCTGACCGGCACGGCGGTGACGATCAACCGTCGCGACAAGCGCCGCGGTCACGTCACCTTCGACGGCGAGGTCGAGCGTCGCGCCAGCCCTTTCACCTATCGCCTGTTGCCGGGGGCGCTGCGGGTGATAGCGGCGCGACCGGCCAAGATCGAACCGCACCTGGCCGAGCACATGTTCCCCTCATGAGGCATGCGATGTTCCTCCTCCAGCCGCGCTTCCTCCTGCCTGTCGCGGCGGCCTTTGGTTTCGTCGGGCTGGCCTTCTATGTCATCTCCGATGGCGGCGCCGCGCTCGACAGCGCCCTGGTCATGCTGTTCCGCGATCCGGCCAACCCGTCGCTGCCGATCGGCCCCGCCTGGTTCCGCGAGATGATGCGCGACCTGACGGCTCTCGGCAGCTTCATCGGGCTCGGCATCGCGACCGTGATCGCGACGCTGACGCTGCGGCTCTGCGGCCATCGCCCTCTTGCGGTCGGCCTGGTGCTGAACGTCCTGGCGGCCGTGGTGGCGAGCACCCTGCTCAAGATCGGCATCGGCCGCGAACGGCCGGATATCGTCGAGCACGCAGCGTTGACCTTCACGGCGAGCTTCCCGAGCGGTCACGCCTTCCTTGCCGCGGTGGTGCTGCTGAGCATTGCGAGCTTCGCCGGCATCGCGTCGCGCCGCGCCGATATCGCGCGGCTCTGCCTGTGGGTGGCCTGGGCGCTGATCATCGCGATCGGCCTGAGCCGGATCTATCTCGGCGTGCATTGGCCGAGCGACGTGCTCGGCGGCTGGTGCCTCGGAGTGGCCTGGTCAAGTCTTGCCACTTTCCTGATCGGGCGCCGGGCAGCCCGCTCGGAGGACGATCTCGCCCAGGTCGTCGCATCCCGCAGCGAGGCCGCAGGCTGAGAAGGTCGGAACCCGCGCGCCGGCGTCGGCGTTGATGGGTGGCGCCGTGTCGGCGCCCCCGCAACGGAGTTCCTGATGACGCTGTCCCGCAACACGCTTGTTCTCCTCGTCGCCATGCTCGTGCTCGGCCTCGGGGCCGTCAGCTATGCGCTTTACCAGGAGAAGAAGCAGCCGGAGGGCGTCGAGATCTCGGTCGGCAAGAACGGTCTGTCGATCAAGGAGAAGTAAGAAGCAAGCGGCTGCTCAGCTGTTCGCCAGGATCATGTTGCGGACGATCGGGTAGATCTGGTTCTCCCATTTGCGCCCCGAGAACACGCCGTAATGGCCGACGCCGGCCTGCATGTGATGGCGCTTGCGGAAGGGCTTGAGCCCGCGGCAAAGGTCGTGCGCCGCCGCGGTCTGCCCGAGCGAGCAGATGTCGTCGCGCTCGCCCTCGACTGTAAGCAGCGCCGTCCTGCGGATCGCGCTGCAATCGACGCGCTCGCCGCGATAGGTCAGCGTGCCGGCCGCCAGCCGCGCCTCCTGGAAGATCCACTGCACGGTCTCGAGATAGAACTCGGCCGGCAGGTCGAGCACCGCGAAATACTCGTCGTAGAAGGCCTTGATCGTCTGCGCCTTCTCGGTCTCGCCGGCGGCGAGGTGGGTGAAGAGATCGATATGCGCGTTGACGTGCCGGCTCATGTTCATCGCCAGAAACGCGCCAAGCTGGACGAAGCCGGGATAGACCCGGCGCCCGCCGCCGCCATAGCGCCGCGGCACGGTCGAGATCAGGTTGCTGCGGAACCACTCGATCGGCTTGTCGTTGGCGAGCCGGTTCACCGCCGTGGGGTTGATGCGGGTATCGACCGGCCCGGCCATCAGCGTCATGCTGCGGGCCTGGGCGCGGTGGCCGGCCTGCGCCATCACTGCCGCCGCGGTGAGCACCTGCACACAAGGCTGGCAGACTGCGACGAGATGTGCCTGCGGACCGAGCACGTCGAGGAACCGGATCAGATAGTCGACATAGTCGTCATATCCGAAGGGGCCGGCCTCGAGTGGCACGTCGCGGGCATTGTGCCAGTCGGTGATGTAGACGTCGTGATCCTGCAGCAGTGTCGCGACGGTGTTGCGCAGCAAGGTGGCGAAATGCCCGGACATCGGCGCGACCACCAGCACCTTCGACTGGGCGAGATCGCTGTCCTTGCGGAAATGCAGCAGGGTGCCGAAGGGAAGGGTCAGTGCCGCCTCTTCGGTCACCGGCACGTCGCGATTGCCGGTGCGGACGCTGGCGATGCCATAGGGCGGGCGCTTATGCGTCAGACCGGCCCGCGTCACCATCTCGTAGCCGGCCGCCGCGGCACGCAGACTCAGCGGCTCGCCGAGCAGGGCCCGGCTGCCGAGGGTCACGATCGCCGCCTGGGCGAGCGCGCGAGCCGGGTCCAACAGGTCGGACTGGGCCTGATAGGCGAGATAGAGCATCCGTCTGCGATCCCGATCGTGCCGCGCCGGCATAGGCCGTGGCCCCGTGCAATCGGCATGCCCACGCCGCCGCGCGTGCCGGCGCCGCTGGAACATCTCTTGCTACGCCGGTTCTCCGCGCGCCGAGGATGCCGAGCATGCCCGCCACCACGCTGACCATCAGTAGCAAGAACTACTCGTCCTGGTCGCTGCGCGGCTGGCTGCTCTGCCAGCTCGCAGGTCTCGAGGTCGAGGAGATCATGCTCTCGGTCGACGACCCCTCGGCTCGGGCCGAACTGCTGCTGCTCTCGCCCTCCTTCCTGGTGCCCTGCCTGCGCCATGACGGCGTGGTGATCTGGGACACGCTCGCCATCGCCGGCTATCTCGACGAGCTGAAGCCGCAGGCCGGACTGCTGCCGGCCGAGGTCGGCGCGCGCGCCCGTTGCCGTGCCATTTCCGGTGAGATGCATTCGGGTTTCGCCAATCTGCGCTCGGCCCTGCCGATGAACCTCAAGGCGCATTATCCTGGCTTCAAGCTCTGGGCCGGAGCCCAGGCCGACATTGACCGCGTCATCGAGATCTGGCGCGACTGCATCGCGAGCTATGGCGGGCCCTATCTCTTCGGCGAACGGCTCACCATGGCGGATGCGATGTATGCGCCGGTCTGCCTGCGCTTCCTAACCTATGACGTCGCGCTCGACCCGCTCAGCCGGGCTTATTGCCAGACGATCCTCGGCTGGCCGGCGCTGCAGCGCTGGATCGCGGCTGCGAAGACCGAGCCGGACGAACTCGAGGAACTCGACGCCGAATTCTGAGCGCGTCGGAGATCAGGCGGCGCGGCGCGCGACGACGACGCGGCCGCGGCCGCGGCCGGCCTGCTTTACCCGGTAGAGCGCGGCATCGGCTTCCTGCAGTAAGCCGCAATGGCGGCCATGAACTGCGCCCAACGACCTCTTGTCAGCCCTGCCGCATGCGCCCATGGCGGGGCGCACATCGCCATTCATCGGGCCGCCCTGCATGGCCTTGCCGACATAAAACGGTTAAGACCGGCTCCTCAATTCGGTTTGGCACGTTTGGTTAGGCAAGAGGTTTTGCGATGAATGCTCCCTTCAAGAACCTGATCGCCGGTGAATGGACCGGCTCGCAGAACGCTTCGCGCAACATCAACCCCTCCAACACCAACGACGTCGTCGGCGAGTATTCGCAAGGGTCCGTCGACGACCTGAACAATGCGGTCGCCGCCGCCAAGGCCGCTTTCCCGGCCTGGAGCCGCACCACCCCGCAGGAGCGCTACGAGGTCCTGAAGAAGGCCTCCGACGAGATCCTCGCCCGCAAGGAAGAGCTCGGAAAGCTGCTCTCGCGCGAGGAAGGCAAGACCCTACCGGAAGGCATCGGCGAGGCGACCCGCGCCGGCCAGATCTTCGCCTTCTTCGCCGGCGAGTGCCTGCGTCTGAACGGCGAGAGCATCCCCTCCGTGCGCCCCGGCGTTGGTGTCGAGGTCACCCGCGAGCCGGTCGGCATCGTCGGCATGATCACGCCCTGGAATTTCCCGATCGCGATCCCGGCCTGGAAGATCGCCCCAGCGCTCGCCTACGGCAATTGCGTCGTGATCAAGCCGGCCGACCTGGTGCCCGGCTCGGCCTGGGCGCTGGTCGACATCATCCAGCGCGCCGGCCTGCCCAAGGGCGTGCTCAACCTGGTGATGGGCCGCGGCTCGGTGGTCGGCCAGGCGCTGCTCGAGCACAAGGATGTACACGCGATCTCCTTCACCGGCTCGGTCTCGACCGGCCGCAAGGTCGCGGCCGCCTGCATCGCCGGGAACCCGATGAAGAAGGTCCAGCTCGAGATGGGCGGTAAGAACCCGCTCGTCGTGCTCGACGATGCGGATCTCAAGGTTGCGGTCGAGGCTGCCGTCCAAGGCGCCTTCTTCTCGACCGGCCAGCGCTGCACGGCCTCCTCGCGCCTGATCGTCCAGGCCGGCATTCACGACCGCTTCGTCGAGGCCTGCATCGAGCGGCTGAAGGGCGTCACTGTCGACGACGCGCTGAAGGCCGGCACCACGATCGGCCCGGTCGTCGACCAGAGCCAGCTCGACCAGAACCTGAAGTACATCCAGATCGCCCGCGACGAGGGCGGCAAGCTCGCCTTCGGCGGCGAACTGCTCAATCGCGAGAACCCCGGCTTCTACCTGCAGCCGGCGCTGTTCACCGAGACCACCAACGCCATGCGCATCTCGCGCGAGGAGGTCTTCGGCCCGGTCGCCAACGTCGTCCGCGTCAAGGACTACGAAGAGGCGCTCGCCATCGCCAACGACACCGAGTTCGGCCTGTCCTCGGGAATCTGCACGACCTCGCTGAAGTATGCGACGCATTTCAAGCGCAACGCCGAGGCCGGCATGGTGATGGTCAACCTCGCCACCGCGGGCGTCGACTACCATGTGCCGTTCGGCGGCCGTAAGGGCTCGAGCTACGGCCCGCGCGAGCAGGGCGCCTATGCCCGTGAGTTCTACACCACGGTGAAGACCTCCTACACGCTGGCGTGAGCCGGGACGTCATCCAGGGCTATCGGGGCCGCGTTGCAAGCGCGGCCCTTTTTCATGCCGAACTGATGGTTCGTTGGGGTCCTGTCACAAGGGGACGGGTCGTCCCGGGCGGAGCGCAGCGGAGACCCGGGACCCATTCCGGAGCCTCTTTCGGACAAGCTCAGGAATGGATCCCGGATCGGCGCCGCTGACGCGGCTTGTCCGGGATGACAGGTAATGGATGTCGAAACCCGCCCCTTCGGCGTCCTGACTAATCGAACAGCGCCTGCTCCAGCCCGGCGATGCTCGGCAGCAGGATATGGCTGAGCGGGCGCAAGGTCTCGGCGCTGCCGGCACCGGTCAGGACGGCGACCCGAAGGCCAGCCCCGGCCGCGGCCGCCATGTGCATGTCATGGCTGGAATCGCCGACGACGCCGACCGCATCCGCGGGCAGCCCCGTCGCGGCACAGAAGCCGTCGACCATGCCGCGCTCCGGCTTGGCGCCATGGCCGGAATCATAGCCGCACTGGAAGACCAGATGTGGTTCGAGGCCGAAGCGCTCGGCCGTCGCGGTCACCGCCGCTTCGCTGTCGCTGGAGGCGATACCGAGCGCGAGGCCGCGATCGGCAAGGCTGGCGAACAGGGCAGCAAGATCGCAGACCGGCACGGCTGCGACGACCGCGGATCGAAAGAGGGTGTCGAGCCGGTCGGTCAGCTCCGCCATCCCGAACCTGGCGCCGGCCTCCACCCAAGCCTGCGCCACGTCCTCGGTATTGCCGGAGGCGAGCAGGCCGTCGGAGGTGGCGTAGCCTGTCGCTGGATCGACGCCGGCAATCGTCAGCAGCCGCGCCGCCAGCTCGGTGTCGCCCTGGGCCGCGAGCCGGCCGGCGCCGAGATTGGTTGGGGCCCAGCTCGCCTGGTAGTCGATCAGCGTGCCGTCCTTGTCGAACAGGACGCCGCGGATGGAAGGGCGCGCCATCACGTTACCGGCAATCATAGGACGGGGACCACATCGACCTTGACGTCGAGCTTCTGGCTGCCGGGCCCAACCAGAACGCCGTCGAGCGGCGAGACGTCGGCATAGTCGCGCCCCGTCGCGGTAACGATATGGTCGTCGGCGACGACGAGATCGTTGGTCGGGTCGAGCCCGATCCAGCCGGTCTCAGGCCCGCACCAGAGCATCACCCAGGCATGGGTGGCGTCGGCGCCCTCCAGCCTCGGCTGACCCGCTGGCGGGATCGTGCGCAGATAGCCGCTGACATAGGCGGCCGGCAGGCCGAGGCCCCTCAAGCCCGCGATCATGATATGGGCGAAGTCCTGGCAGACACCGTGGCGGTTGGCGAAGGCCTCGCGGATCGGCGTCGAGACCTCGGTCGCCTCGGGATCGTAGACGAACTCCTTGCGGATCCGGGCCATCAGCTCGCCCGCCGCCTCGAAGACCGGCCGCTTCGCGGCAAAGCTCCTGCGGGCATAGTCGGTGATCTCCGACACGGTCGGCGCCAGCCGGCTGGGATAGAGATATTGGGCGGGGGAATCCGGGGAGAGGCTCTGCGCCTGCAAGGCGAGTTCGGCGACCTCCTCCCAGCCTCGCGTCAGGGCCGGAAAGGGCGGCGCAGTCCGCATCACCTCGACCCGCGAGGTCATCTCGATCCTGAGCTCGCGATGCGGCTTGGCGATGGTCAGCGTCGTCGTGCGATTGCCGAAGAAGCAGACACCGTCGCGCCGCTCGGCACCGCGCGGCGCCACGGAGAGCTGGCTGGTCAGGACACGCTGGCCGACGCCGTCGCGCGGCAGCACGCGCAGGATGCAGCGCGCGAAGGGTACCGGCCGGCTATAGCTGTAAGCCGTGAGATGGCGAATGGCGTAGATCACCCGGACTCCCTTACGCGAGTCGCGTCATCCGCGAACCTTCCGGCGTGGAGTTCTGCAGGAAATAGCGCTCCGCGACTGCACTCGAGAGCCCCATCAGCAATTGCTCGAAATAAAGGATACCGGTGCGGTCGAGACGGCTGGCCTCAGCGGTGCGGCATTCGGCAGCGAGCTTGAGTGCGAGCCGGCGCGGCTCCTCCAGCATCCCGTCGTCGTTGAGGGAAGGCAGTGCCGCAATCTCGGCATCGAGCTGCTCGATCTGGAAAGCGACGGAGCGCGGATTGTAGGGATCGAGCATGACGAGATCGAGAACCGGCTGCAGCGCGGCGCCGAGCATGTAGCGCGAGCGATAGGTGATCTGCGAGTCCGTCAGGTCGAGCAGCGCGTCGAGGCAATTGCCCGGTGCGTTGTTCTCGACGAAATGGCGGGCGAAGCGGCAGGTGGTGATGCCGCGCTCGATCCGCCGGCCGATGTCGAGGAAACGCCAGCCGGCGCCGCGCACCATGTTCTCCTGGGAGAGCCCCGAGAAGGCGGCGAGCGACTTCAATCCGGTATCGGCGATCTCGAAAGCCTCGCCCTCGCTGGTCGGCTTGCCGGGGTCGGCGAGCTGGCGCTGCAGATCGCCGAACAGCCGCCAGGCATCGACCGAGAGCCGCTCGCGGATGACGGAGGCGGTGCGCCTGGCTTCGCGGACCGAGGCGGCGGCCGAACCGTAATGGTCGAGATCGTGCAAAGCGGAGCGTGCCTGGACCACGACGGAGCGGGCCTTGGACGCCGTCGGCGCCGCGCCCCAGGCGACGAGCAGATTGGCGAGCCGCTTGATCGTCTCGCCGTGGCCGGGTGCCTGGTCGTCGGCATTGATCAGGCGCCCCAGCAAGGCGCGCACCAGCCGCAGCGTAGCCTCGCTGCGCTCCAGATAGCGCCCGAGCCAGAACAGGTTGTCGGCGGCGCGGCTCGGCAGGATGCCGACGATGCGGCGGATGCCGATCCGGTCCGGACTCGGCAGCAATGTCACCTGCTCGACCGGCTGGTCGGAGGTCACCCAGACATCGCTGGAGCGCACGCCCGCGCGCATCGTCACGGCGCGCGCATCGCAGTCCTCGGAGATGCGGCAGAAGCCGCCTGGCATCACTTGCCAGCCATCGGGCGTCGCGGCAGCAAAGACACGCAGTGTCATCGGCCGCGGCTCCAGCCGGCCGCCCTGCATCACCGGCATGGTCGAGAGGTTGACGACCTCCTGCCCGACATAGTCGAGCCCGCGCTCGCCGATCCGGGCGCGCAATGCCTCGCGCTCGGCCTTGTCGAGATCGGCGACCAATACGGTGCCGCCGTCGAGCCCGTCGCCTGGCGCGCGGAAGGCGGGGGAAACGCTCATCTCGTCCAGCCGGTCTAGCACGATCCCGCGCTCGCGCGGCTGGCCGCACCACCAGGTCGCGACGTTCGGCAGGATCAGCTCTTCGCCGACTACCTCCCGCGCCAGCCGGGGAATGAAGCCCATCAGTGCGCGCGCCTCGACCACGCCGGAGCCGAGCCCGTTGGCGACGGCGACATTCTCGGCCCGCACCGCCTCGACCAGGCCGGGCACGCCAAGCGCGGAACGGGCGTTGAGCTCCAGCGGGTCGGCGAAGTCGCCGTCGATGCGCCGCCAGATGATGTCGGCGCGCTTGAAGCCGGCGATGGTGCGCACATGCACTAGCCCGTCGCGCATGACGAGGTCGCCGCCCTCGACCAGCAGGAAGCCGAGATAGCGGGCAAGATAGGCCTGCTCGAAATAGCTTTCGTGCATCTGGCCAGGCGTCAGCAGGCAGATGCGCGGCTCGACCCGCCGGGCGCGCGCGACGAGCCCGGCGCGGAAGCCCTGGAAGAAGCCGGCGAGCCGCTCGACATTCATCGTCCGGAACAGGTCGGGGAAAGCGCGGCCGAGGGCGAGCCGGTTCTCCAGCGCATAGCCCGCGCCGGATGGTGCCTGGGTGCGGTCGTTCAACACCCACCAGCGCCCATCCGGCCCGCGGCCGAGATCGGCGGCGTAGATCTGCAGTTGTCCCGCGCCGGCCGTGCCTTGCACCGGCCTGAGATAGTCGGGGCTGCCAGTGATGGCCGCGGCCGGCAGTGCACCTTCTGCGATCAATCGGCCGGGGCCGTAGATGTCTCCGAGCACGGTGTCGAGCAGGCTCGCGCGCTGGGCGACGCCGGCGGCGATCACCTGCCATTCCTGCCCGGTGAGTACGAGCGGGGCATGATTCAGCGGCCATGAGCGCTCGCCGGCGAGAGGATCGCTCTCGTCGAGGTCGCCATGGACGCGATAGGACACGCCGGTGTCGCGGACATGCCGGTCGGCGAGGCCGAAGCGGCGCTGCAGCTCGTCGCTGGAGAGCGACGACCATTCCGCCAGGAACGGCTCCCAATGCGGCCGGATCGAGCCATCAGGCGCCATCAGCTCGTCGTAAGCGCCTGCCAGCGGCCGATAGCCCGCGAGCAGGGCGTTACGGCGCTCATTGCGCGTCCGCGTCGAACTCGATCGGCGCTGCAAAGCCATCCTCGACCTCAAACCCCCGGCGGACGGCGCAGGTCGAGGGTCATCGGGAACTCCGGATTGCGCTCTTCTGCGGGAATCGCCAGCGGTCCCGGACTATGGCCGATCGCTTCGAACCGGGCCAGCCTCCTGGCCTCCGCCTCGTAGGAATTCACAGGTGGTGTCTCGTAATTGCGCCCGCCGGGATGGGCGACATGATAGACGCAGCCGCCGAGCGAGCGCCCAGCCCACGTATCGACGATGTCGAAGGTCAGCGGCGCATGCACCGGTATCGTCGGATGCAGTCCGGAAGCCGGCTGCCAGGCCTTGAAGCGCAGGCCGGCGATGCAGGTTCCGGCGGCGATATCGGTCATCGGCAGCGCGCGGCCATTGCAGGTGATCACGTGCCGGCCGGGGGTCAATCCCGTCGCCTTGACCTGCAGGCGCTCGACCGAGGAATCGACATAGCGGACGGTGCCGCCGATCGCGCCTTCCTCGCCCATGACGTGCCAGGGCTCGAGTGCCTGGCGCAGTTCCAGTTCGACGCCGCCCTGGTTGATCCTGCCGAAGAAGGGGAAGCGGAACTCGTGCTGCGCCGAGAACCAGGCGGGATCGAAGCGGTAGCCGGCCCGTTCCAGATCGGCGAGCACGTCGCGGAAATCCTGCGAGACGATCTCGGGCAGCATGAAGCGGTCATGCAGGCTGGTGCCCCAGCGCACGAGCTTGCCCTGTTGCGGCTCACGCCAGAACCAGGCGATCAGCGCCCGGATCAGCAGTTGCTGCGCCAGCGACATCCGCGCATCCGGCGGCATCTCGAAGGAACGGAACTCGATCAGCCCAAGCCGGCCCGTCGGCCCATCCGGCGAATAGAGCTTGTCGATGCAGATCTCGGTGCGGTGGGTGTTGCCGGAGACATCGACCAGGAGGTTGCGATAGAGCCGGTCGACCAGCCAGAGCGGGATGGCGGGATCGTGCGGGCCGGGCGTCTGCGCCAGCGCGATCTCGAGCTCGTAGAGCTGGTCGTGCCGGGCCTCGTCGATGCGCGGCGCCTGGCTGGTCGGGCCGATGAACAGGCCGGAGAACAGATAGGATAGCGACGGGTGACGCTGCCAGTAGAGCACGATGCTCTTCAGGAGGTCCGGCCGGCGCAGGAACGGGCTGTCGGCCGGGGTGACGCCGCCGAGCACGACATGGTTGCCGCCACCGGTGCCGGTGTGACGGCCGTCGACCATGAATTTCTCGGCGCAGAGCCGGGACTGGCGGGCTTCCTCGTAGACGCCGCGGGTGATCGCGACAGCTTCCGCCCAAGTCTTCGCCGGGTGGATGTTGACCTCGATCACGCCAGGGTCGGGCGTGACCTTGATGACGTTGAGGCGCGGGTCATGCGGCGGTGAATAGCCTTCGATATGCACCGGCTGGCCAGTCTCTTCCGCTGTCGCCTCGATGCTGGCGATCAGGTCGAGATAATCCTCAACTCGCTCGACCGGCGGCAGGAAGACGCAAAGCACGCCGTCGCGCACCTCGATGCTGAGCGCGGTGCGCACCGATTCGGCGCCGAGCTCCTGCTCGACGATGTCCTGGCGCGCAGTCTGGGGCTCGCTGCTTCCGGCCGGCCGCGTCGGCTGGATCGGGCCGTCGAAGCTCGGCGGGGAATCGGCGGCGCGCGGCGCGCCAGGTGAGCTGGCAGTGGCAGGCGGCAGCGGTCCGCGCGGCTCCAGAGGGTCCTGCGGATGAATATGCGGATAGGATTTGGCCGGGACATGCGGCAGCGATCCGAGCGGCAGCCGGAAGCCGACCGGTGAATCGCCCGGTACCAGGAAGAGCTTGCCGCGCCTGAGCTTCCACTTCTCCGAGCGCCAGCGCCGGTCGTCCGCGGCTGCCTGCCAGCGCTGCACCGGGATGACATAGCCGCTCGGCTTGCCGAGCCCGCGCTCGAAGACGCGGACCATGCGAGCGCGTTCCTCTGGATCCGACAGCTTCGGGTCGAGCGGGTCGACATTCTCCGGTAGCTGGCCTTCCTTCACCAGCCAGTGGCCGGTGTCCTCATAGGCCGGCAGCACATAGTCGGCCCCGAGGCCGAGCCGCTCGGACAGGCCCGCGGCGAGTCTCTCGACTGCGGCAGAACTCGGCACGACTTCGTGCTCGCGGTCGCCGCCGGTCTTGGCGCCGGGCTCGCGCGCGATCAGCGCGGCATTGCGCCAGATCGGCTCGCCATCCTCGCGCCAGTAAAGCGCAAAGGCCCAGCGCGGCAGGCTCTCGCCCGGATACCATTTGCCCTGGCCGTAATGTAGCATGCCGCCCGGTGCGAAGCGCTCGCGCAGGCGCCGGATCAGCACGTCGGCGCGCTCGCGCTTGGTCGGCCCGACGGCGGCGGTGTTCCATTCCTCGCCGGTCTGGTCGTCGATCGAGACGAAGGTCGGCTCACCTCCCATGGTCAGGCGAACGTCCTGCGCCGTGAGATCGGCCTCGACCTGCTCGCCGAGCGCGTCGAGCTCGGTCCAGGAGGCATCCGAGAAGGGCAGGGTGATGCGCGGCACCTCGTGCACGCGCGTGACGCTCATGTCGAAAGCGAACTGCGTCTCGGCATAGCTCGCGACGCCGCTTACGGGGGCGGCCGAGCGGTAATGTGGCGTCGCCGCCAGCGGCAGGTGGCCCTCGCCGGTGAGCAGGCCCGAGGTCGGATCCATCCCGATCCAGCCTGCGCCGGGAAGATAGACCTCGGCCCAGGCGTGCAGGTCGGTGAAGTCCTTGTCGGTACCGCGCGGCCCTTCCAGCGGATCGACGTCCGCCTTCATCTGGATCAGGTAGCCGGAGACGAAGCGGGCGGCGAGGCCGATATGCCTGAGGATCTGGACGAGCAGCCAGGAGGTGTCGCGGCAGGAGCCGGATTTGATCGCCAGCGTCTGCTCGGGCTCCTGCACGCCCGGCTCCATCCGGATGCCATAGGCGATCATCTGCTGGAGACGGGCGTTGAGATCGACGATGAAGTTGACTGTGTTGGTCTTCTCGCGCGGGATCGTGGCGAGGAATGCGGCAAGCAGTGGCCCGGCCTCCTCCTTGACCAGATAGGGCGCAAGCTCGTCGCTCAATTCATCCGGATAGGCGAAGGGAAATTCCTCGGCTTCGCTGGCGACGAAGAAGTCGAACGGATTGATGATCGAGAGCTCGGTGACGAGGTCGACCTCGATGCGGAATTCGGTCACCGGCTCGGGGAAGACGTAGCGCGCCAGCCAGTTGCCGTTCGGGTCCTGCTGCCAGTTTACGAAATGCTCGGCCGGCGTGACTTTGAGCGAATAGCTCTTGACCGCCGAGCGGCAATGGGGCGCCGGCCTCAGGCGGACGATCTGCGGGCCGAGCGTGACCGGGCGGTCATAGCGATAATGGGTCAGGTGATGCAGTGCAGCGATGATGGCCAAGAGCGGGGGTCCTGCTGTGCCATGAACCGGCCCGGGCTGGCCGCTGCCATTACGATAGCGGCAGGGGCAAGCGGAGCAAGCCCGTTCCTGCGCAGGAATGCGCCGGCAATTCAGGCTGTTGCGCAACAAGCGTGCATGCTGGACGCCATCCCTCGAACACTGCTCTTCCCCGGCTGGACATCGGCCATGATCTGGCCACAGAGTGCGCGCCAACGGGCGCCTGCGAGTGCCCGCAGACCACACAACGGGGATTTTCCATGCGTCATGTAGCGAAATTGATGGCGGCTTCGGCTTTCGCCGCCCTGCTGGCGAGCGCTGCCCAGGCCCAGACGCCCAAAGACACCATCGTGATGGCCAAGCAGATCGACGACATCATCACGCTCGATCCGGCCGAGGCCTTCGAGTTCTCCGGCGTCGAGGTCGTCACCAATCTCTACGACAAGCTGATCGGCGTCGATCTCAAGAACAACAATGCGCTCGTCGGCGAGCTCGCCGAGAGCTGGACCGTCAGCCCCGACAGCCTGACCTACACCTTCAAGCTTCGCCCCGGGATCAAGTTCCACTCCGGCAATCCACTCACAGCCGCCGACGTGGTCTATTCCTTCCAGCGCGCGGTGACGTTGAACAAGTCGCCTGGCTTCATCCTCACCCAGTTCGGCCTGAACAAGGATACAGTGCTGGATAAGGTCAAGGCGGCAGACGCCAACACCGTCGTCATCACCGTCTCCAAGCCCTTCGCGCCGAGCTTCTTCCTGAACTGCCTGACCTCGGGCGTCGCCTCGATCGTCGATTCCAAGCTGGTCAAGGCCAACGAGAAGGACGGCGACTGGGGCAATGGCTGGCTCAAGCTCGCCTCGGCCGGCTCCGGCGCCTACAAGGTCCGCGCCTACCGCCCGAACGAGCAATACGCGCTCGACGCCAACGAAGGCTGGTACAAGGGTGCGCCGAAGAGCAAGCGCATCATCGTGCGCCACGTCGCCGAGCCGGCCTCGCAGCGCCTGCTGCTGGAGAAGGGCGACATCGATATCGCCCGCAATCTCTCCAAGGACCAGCTCGCCGCGGTCAAGAGCAACGCGAATGTCGAGATCACCCAGGGCGACAAGGGCTACATCCTCTATCTCGGCCTGAACCAGAAGAATCCGAACCTCGCCAAGCCCGAGGTCCGCGAGGCGCTGAAGTGGCTGGTCGACTACGACGCGATCGAGAAGAACATCGTCGAGGGCACCTATAAGGGCCACGAGTCCTTCCTGCCCAAGGGCTTCCTCGGCGCCATCGACGACAGGCCCTACAAGCTCGACGTCGCCAAGGCCAAGGAGCTTCTCGCCAAGGCCGGCCTGCCGAACGGCTTCACCGTCACGATGGACACGCGCTCGGTCAACCCGATCACCGATATTGCTCAGGCGATCCAGTCGACCTGGGCTCAGGCCGGGATCAAGCTCGAGATCCTTCCCGGCGACGGCAAGCAGACCCTGACCAAGTACCGCGCCCGCACCCACGACATCTATATCGGCCAGTGGGGCCCGGACTATCTCGACCCGCACACCAATGCCGAGACCTTCGCCATCAACGAGGACAATGGCGAGGAGGCAAAGTCGAAGACGCTGGCCTGGCGCAATGCCTGGGATATCCCGGACATGACCAAGATCACCCAGGCCAACGTGCTTGAGAGCGATGCGACCAAGCGCGCCGCCGTCTATGGCGAGCTGCAGCGCGACCACCAGAAGGTCTCGCCCTTCGTCATCATGTTCCAGCAGATCGAGGTCTCGGCGCAGCGCAAGGGCATCGGCAACTGGGTGATCGGACCGAGCTCCGACACCAATTTCTACGCTCCGATCACCAAGAACTGAGGCGTTTCGCCAGCGGAACCCGCCGTAGCCCATCACCAGGCTGCGGCGGGTTCTTGCCATTGGTCCTGGCCTGATCTGGCCGACGCCCTCCAAGAACAAGAAGAACGGAGCCGAAGATGGTTTCCATCACTGCACCGACCCCGCCCGCACCCCCGCCACGCGCCAAGAGCGGTGTCGTCCGCTGGGCCAAGATCCTCGGCCGCGAGCTGACCACGGTCGCGATCACCATCTTCGGCCTGCTGCTGGTGACCTTCCTGATCGCCCGCGTCATGCCGATCGACCCGGTGCTCGCGGTGGTCGGCGACCGCGCCCCCGCCGATGTCTACGACAAGGCCCGCCTCGCGCTCGGCCTCGACAAGCCGTACTGGCAGCAATTCGCCGTCTATATCGGCAAGGTGTTTACCGGCGACCTCGGCACGTCGGTGCTGACTGCGCAGAAGGTCACCGACGACATCAAGACCGTGTTCCCGGCGACGCTGGAGCTGGCGACGCTCGGCACGCTGATCGGCGTCGCGCTCGGCGTGCCGCTCGGCATCCTGGCCGCCGTCAACCAGGGCCGCTGGATCGACCAGGTCGCCCGCGTGATCGGCCTGATCGGCTATTCGATCCCGGTGTTCTGGCTCGGCCTGATGGGGCTCCTGCTGTTCTACGCCAAGCTCGGCTGGGTCGCCGGCCCCGGCCGCCTTTCGATCGCCTATCAGGATTTCGTCACGCCGATGACCGGCATCGTCATGCTCGATGCCGCCATGCAGGGCGAGTGGGAGGCGTTCGTGGACGCCTTCTGGCATCTGATCCTGCCGGCCTCCGTGCTCGGCCTGCTCTCGGTCGCCTATATCAGCCGCATGACCCGCAGCTTCATGATCACCGAGTTGCAGCAGCAATACGTCGTGGCTGCACGGGTGAAAGGGTTGTCGGAATGGCGCGTCGTCTGCGGCCATGCGCTGGGCAACGCCCTCGTGCCGCTCGTCACCGTGATCGCGCTCTCCTACATGCACCTGCTGGAGGGCTCGGTCCTGACCGAGACGATCTTCGCCTGGCCGGGGCTTGGCCGCTATCTCACCAATGCGCTGCTCAACGCCGACATGAACGCGGTGCTCGGGGGCACGCTGGTGGTCGGCGCCGTCTTCATCGCGGTTAATCTGTTCTCCGACATCCTCGGCCGGCTGGCCGACCCGCGGGCACGCTGAGGGAGGATGGCATGAGCGATCAAACCGCCACCTCCGTCACCTGGCATGCCTGGCTGACCACGACCTCGCCGGAATCTCGCCGGCAGGCCAGGCTGGGCCAGCTCTACCGGCAATGGCTCGCCTTCAGGAAGAACCCGGCTGCCGTGGTTGGGCTCGTGATCGTGCTGGCGCTGTTGCTGATGGCCGCCTTCGCGCCGCTGATCGCGCAGCATGACCCGCTGGCGCAGGCGCTCGACCAGCGCCTGCTGGCGCCCTCGGCCAAGCACTGGTTCGGCACCGACGCGCTCGGCCGCGACATCTTCAGCCGCGTCGTCTACGGCGCCCGCGTCACGCTGGTGATCGTCATGCTCGTCGTCATCACGGTCGGGCCGGTCGGCCTGCTGATCGGCTGCGCCGCCGGCTATTTCGGCGGCTGGGTCGACACCGTGCTGATGCGCATCACCGACGTCTTCCTCGCCTTCCCGCGCCTCGTGCTGGCGCTCGCCTTCGTCGCGGCGCTGGGGCCGGGCCTGGAGAACGCCGTCATCGCCATCGCCTTCACCGCCTGGCCGCCTTATGCCCGCGTCGCCCGCGCCGAGACGATGATCATCCGCAATGCCGACTACATCTCGGCGATGCGCCTGCAGGGCGCCAGCCAGATGCGGATCGTGCTCAAGCATGTCGTGCCGATGTGCATGCCCTCGCTGATCGTGCGCACCACCTTCGACATGGCCGGCATCATCATCACGGCCGCCGGCCTCGGCTTCCTTGGCCTCGGCGCCCAGCCGCCGATCCCGGAATGGGGCGCGATGATTTCGACCGGCCGCGAGCAGATCTTCGACCAGTGGTGGGTCGCGACCTTCCCGGGCATCGCCATCTGCGTCGTCGCGCTCGGCTTCAACCTGCTCGGTGACGGCTTGCGCGACGTGCTGGATGCGAGGTGAGCAGCATGTCTGATCAAGCTCTGCTGACGCTCGACGACCTGCGCGTCGACTTCCACACCCCGACCGGCATCGTCAATGCGGTGCGCGGGCTCTCCTTCACGCTTGGCCGCGAGAGGCTTGGTATCGTCGGCGAATCCGGCTCCGGCAAGTCGATGACCGGCCGCGCCATCCTCGACCTGATCCCGCATCCCGGCGTGGTCACGGCCAAGCGCATGGAGTTTCGCGGCAAGGACCTCACGACCATGGACAAGGCGAGCCGCCGCAAATTGCGCGGCCGTCACATCTCCATGGTGATGCAGGACCCGAAATTCTCGCTGAACCCAGTCCAGACCGTCGGCGACCAGATCGCCGAGGCCTATCGTGTCCATCACAAGGCGAGCGCGCGGGAGGCTAGGGAGCGCAGCCTCACCATGCTCGAAGCGGTGCAGATCCGCGAGCCCGGCCGTGTCTACGATCTCTACCCGCACGAGGTCTCGGGCGGTATGGGCCAGCGTGTGATGATCGCGATGATGCTGATCGCCGAACCGGAGATCCTGATCGCCGACGAGCCGACCTCGGCGCTCGACGTCACCGTGCAGTTGCAGGTGCTGAAGATCCTTGACGATCTCGTCACCAGCCGCGGCATGGGGCTGATCTTCATCAGCCACGACCTGCATCTGGTGAAGTCGTTCTGCGACCGCGTCATCGTCATGTATGGCGGCAAGGCGCTGGAGACGCTGCCGGCCGGCGAGCTCGACAAGGCACAGCATCCCTACACGCGTGGCCTGCTCGGCTGCCTGCCCGATCTCGACCATCCGCGCGCGAAGCTCGCCACCCTCAACCGCGACCCGGCATGGCTGGCATGAGCACGAACTCCGCGATCAACGTCGACAAGCTCAACGTCTCCTTCGGCGACTCGCATGTCGTGAAGGACCTCTCCTTCGCGGTCGAGCCGGGCGAGAGCTACGGCATCGTCGGTGAATCCGGCTCGGGCAAGTCGACCGTGCTGCGCGTCCTCGCCGGCCTCAACCGCGACTGGAGCGGCGAGGTCGACATCCTCGGCAAGCGCCAGCCCAAGCTCCGCGACAAGGCCTTCTATCGCGCCGCCCAGATGGTGTTCCAGGACCCGTACGGTTCGCTGCACCCGAAGAAGACCGTCGACGACACCTTGGCCGAGCCGCTCGCTATCCACGGCATCCGCGACGCCGAGGCGAAGATCAGCCGCGCCATGCAGGATGTCGGGCTGCCGACCTCTTTCCGCTTCCGCTATCCGCACCAGCTCTCCGGCGGCCAGCGCCAGCGCGTCGCCATCGCCCGCGCCCTCGTGCTCGAGCCGACGATCCTGCTGTTGGACGAGCCGACCTCGGCGCTCGATGTCTCGATCCAGGCCGAGGTGCTGAACCTGCTGCAGGCGCTGCGCCACGAGCGCAAGCTGACCTATATCCTGGTCAGCCACGACCTCGCCGTGGTCGGCCATATGTGCGAGCGGCTCCTCGTCATGCAGTTCGGCCGCGGTGTCGAGGAGATGACGGCGGCGACGCTTGCCGCCCGCGCCCCGCAGACGGCCTATGCCCAGCAATTGCTGACGGCGAGCGAGGGCTTCAGGCGGGCGGGGTAGGGGCGCACCGCGCGCCATCCCTGGGCCCAAACCGTTTGGCAAGCTGCCTGCTTGGTCGCATTGTCGTCGCAGGATTCGGTTCGACTGGACCGATCAGGAGTATGCCGCCATGGACGCCATCGCCGAACGCCTGCTGAAGCCGGAGGCTGCGCCGGAGCGCACGCCGGTCCCGCCCTTCGATCTGGTCATCTTCGGTGCCGGCGGCGACCTCGCCTTGCGCAAGCTCTTCCCGGCGCTGGCCCAGCGCAATGAGGAGGGCGTGCTGCCGGAGGAGAGCCGTATCCTCGGGATCGTCCGCAAGCAGGAGGATGTCGAGGGCATCCCCAACGAGATCGCTGCGAAGCTCGCTGCCGCCGGCCTGTCGCAGGACCGCATCGCCGCCTTCCGCCGCCGCCTCACCATGGTGCTGCTCGATGCGGTCAAGCCCGAGACCTATGGCGCACTCAAAGAAGCGCTAGGCGATTCCCAACGCGTGCGTTCCTTCTACCTCTCGACGCCGCCGGACCTGTTCATCCCGATCTGCGAGAACCTCGCGAGCTCCGGCATTCTGACGCCGACTTCACGCGTCATCCTGGAGAAGCCGCTCGGGCGCGATCTCGCCTCGGCGCGGGAGATCAACGACGCCGTCGCCCGCATCCTGCCTGAGAGCCGGACCTACCGGATCGATCATTATCTCGGCAAGGAGACGGTGCAGAACCTGTTGGTCTTGCGCTTCGCCAACACGCTGTTCGAGCGCTCCTGGTCGAGCCGCGACATCGACAATGTCCAGATCACTGTGGCCGAGACCGTCGGGCTGGAATCGCGTGCCGGCTATTACGACAAGGCCGGCCATCTGCGCGACATGGTGCAGAACCACGTCCTGCAACTGCTCTGCCTGTTCGCGATCGAGCCGCCGAACCAGCTCGAGGCCGATGCCGTCCGCGACGAGAAGGTCCGGGTGCTGAAGGCGCTCCGCCCGATCGTCGGTCCCGACGTGCAGCGCCACACGGTCCGCGGCCAGTACGGGCCCGGCGTCATCGATGGCCAGCGGGTTAAGGGTTATGCCGAGGAGCTCGGCCATGTCAGCGGCACCGAGACCTTCACCGCGATCCGCTGCGAGCTCGATACCTGGCGCTGGGCGGGCGTCCCGATCTATCTGCGCACCGGCAAGCGCATGGCGCAGCGCTATTCCGAGATCGCCGTCACCTTCAAGCCGGTGCCGCATTCGATCTTCGGCCGCGCCCCGGGCTGCGAGGAACTCTATGCGAACCGCCTGATCATCCGGCTCCAGCCCAATGACGGCGTGCAGCTCCAATTGATGATGAAGGTGCCGGGCTCGGGCAAGCTCAAGGTCGTGCCGCGCCAGCTCGATCTGCGCTACGAGACCGCCTTCGACGTGCGCACGCCGGACGCCTATGAGCGCCTGCTGACCGATGTGATCCGCGGCGACCAGACCCTGTTCATGCGCCGCGACGAGGTCGAGCAGGCCTGGACCTGGATCGACCCGATCCTCGCCGGCTGGCAGGAATACTATCCCCAGCCGCATCGCTATGCCGCCGGCTCCTGGGGGCCGTCGCAGGCGATCGGGCTGATCGAGCGCGAGGGCCGCTCCTGGGCCGATCCGGAGTTCGGCGAGTGAGCGCGGCCGGCCCGCTGATCCGCCATCGCTTCGAGACGCTGGCCGACGCTTCCGAGGCGCTGGCCGAAGCGGTCGCGATCCGGCTGCGTGCGCTCGTCGCGGCGCAGGGCAGGGCGTTGCTTGCGGTCCCTGGCGGCACCACGCCAGCGCGCTTTCTCGGATCGCTCGGCGCGCACGATCTGCCTTGGGAAAGCATCACGCTGATGCCGACCGACGAGCGCTTCGTCGCCCCCGATGATCAGGCCTCGAACGAGCGCATGATCCGGGCGACCTTCGCTCCCTTGCGCGAAGGCCGGACCCCGTTCGTCTCGTTCCATAACGCCGGCGATGACCTCGCCGCGGCCGCAGCCAGCCTCGACCGCGTGCTGAAGACCTTGCCGCCGCTCGACATCGTCGTTAGCGGCATGGGGGCGGACGGGCATATCGCCTCGCTCTTCCCTGGGCAGACGGCGGCGCTGACCGCGCCGGCTTCGGTGCATGCGCTCGCCGCGACCCCGCCCGACTTGCCGCCGCGGCTGTCGCTCTCGCCCGCCCGGCTGCAAGGCGCCGGCCATGTCGCTTTGCTGATCTCCGGTCGGGAGAAGGAGGACGTTTTGGCTTCAGCGGTCGAATTGCCGGCAGCCTTCCCGGTCGGCCTGCTGCTCTCGCGCCCGCAGGGGCTCGACGTCTACTGGGCCAAGGCGTAAGCGAGGCGCGAAAGGAACTTTGCCGATGTCGATCGCTCCCGAAATCGCCCGCCTCAAGGCCTGCGGCGTCGTCCCCGTCGTCGTCATCGACGAGGCCGAGATCGCCGTGCCGCTGGCGGAAGCCCTGCTCGCCGGCGGCATCGACGTGATCGAGATCACGCTCCGCCGCCCGGCCGCGATGGCGGCGCTCGAGGTCGTCGCGAAGAAGGTTCCGGGTATCCTGCCGGTTGCCGGCACGGTGGTGACGCCAGCCCAGGCGGCCGAGGTCCACAATGCCGGTGCGCTCGCCGTGGTCAGCCCCGGCTTCACAGAAAGCGTCGACGAGGCCATGCGCAAGACCGGCCTGCCCTGGCTGCCGGGCGTCGCCACCGCGTCCGACTGCATGCGCGCAGTGGGAGCGGGACGCGTCACATGCAAGTTCTTCCCGGCCGAGCAGGCCGGCGGCGTTGCCGGCCTGAAGGCGCTGTCGGGGCCGTTCCCGCAGATGCAGTTCTGTCCGACCGGCGGCGTCTCGCTCGCCAATCTCGGCAGCTACCTAGCGTTGCCGCAGGTGATCTGCGTTGGCGGCTCGTGGCTCGTTCCGGCCGAGGCGGTGAAGAACCGCGATTGGGCGCAGGTGACGAAGCTGTCCAAGGAAGCGCGCGATAAGGTCGCCGAACTGCGCGGCTAATCCTCCGTTCGCACTGCGCTCCAGGCCAGTTCCTGTGTGTACGTGCGAATGTCGGCTGGCCAGCCTGCGGCCTGCCGGAAGAAGCCGATCTCGTCATTGGCGAAGAGCGCGCGCGTCGCCTCCTCGAAGCCGGGCAGATTGCCGGCGAGCGCGCTCATGAAGCGATAGGCCGCCTCGCGGGCGATGCGTCCTTGCGTCTCGCCGCGATCGCCACGCCTGGCTTCGTCGATCAAGCGTCGCAGCGCCTGAGAGGCTCCGCCCGGCTGCGCCGACAGCCACTCCCAATGCCGCGGCAGCAAGGTCACCTCGCGCGCGACCACGCCGAGCTTCGGCCGTCCGCGCCCGCGCGGCTCGTCCCCCAGCCGCGCCACGATCTCGGCTGACGTGCCGCGCAGGTCGAGATCGACTACCCGTCCGGTCGCATCGTCGAAGGTCAGTAGGGCTGCGTCCGGTCGCTCGATCAAGTGTTGTTGCACCGCTAGGGCGACCTCGGCCAAGCGGCCGCGAGCCAGGATGCTGTTGCCGTCGAAGGCGGTCGAAAGGCGGTCGGCATCGGACATGATCGGTTCCCGAGTGGTGTCATTAAATACCCGGATAAAAATGCTTGAGTCAATATTGCCCGGGTGATATTTGCGGCGCCTCACATGAGGAGGGCGCCATGCGTCACGAAGACAGGAAGGTCGCCGTCGCGGCCTACAAGGAGCGCAAGGCCGTGGCCGGCATCTATCTGCTGCGCTGCCTTGCGACCGGCGAGCGCTGGGCCGGTCAGGCGCCGGATCTCTCGACGATCCAGAACCGCATCTGGTTCACGCTGCGCCATGGCAGCCATCGCGGACGAACGCTGCAGGCGGCCTGGAACACGCATGGCGAGAATGCCTTCTCCTTCGAGGAGGCCGAGCGGCTGGACGAGAAGGCGCTGGAGGCCGGCCGCGACCGCGTCATGAAGGCGCGGCTGATGCATTGGTGTGCGGAACTGGGCGCGGAGGCGGTGTGAAGTCGGGCGCGGGGAACCCTCTCCTGGAAGGGGAGGGCAGGGTGAGGTGTAGGCCGTTCGACCAGCGCCGCGAGCGCTTACCGTGCGGTCGGGTTCAGGCTAACGATGTCTCTCCCGAACACCTCACCCCCACCCCTCTCCTTCCAGGAGAGGGGATCCCGCGTTTCCTCACCACGGTTGAGCGTCAGCTCACCAGCCGCTCCACCACCAGATCGGCGATCGCGAGCGAGCTCGTCAGCCCGGGGCTCTCTATGCCGAGCAGATTGACGAGTTCCGGCACGCCATGCACCGCCGGCCCGTCGATACGGAAATCCGGCATCGGCTCGCCCGGCCCGTGCAGCTTCGGCCGGATGCCGGCATAGTCGGCGACCAGCGCATTGTCCGGCAAGGCGGGCCAATAGGTTCGGATAGCCGCGTAGAATTTTTCGGCGCGGGCCGGATCGACGACCAGGTCCTGATCGTCCTCGACCCATTCGACGTCGGGGCCGAACTTGACGCGGCCGGCCATGTCGATGGTTGCGTGGATGCCAAGGCCCGCCGCTTCCGGCACCGGATAGACCAGATGCGAGAACGGCTGCTTGCCGAGCAGCGAGAAGTAGTTGCCTTTGGCGAAGGACTGCTTCGGCACATGCTCGACCGGGAAGCCGTCGAGCTTGCCGAGCAGGCGCGGAGCGCCATGGCCGGCTGAATTGACCACGGTGTTCACGTTGTAGGTCGCCGGGTCGCCGCCGAAATCGACGCTGAAGCCGTCGGTCTCGCGGCGCCAGGCTAGGATCGGCGTGTTGAGCGCCAGCGAGCCGCCGGCCGTCTCGCACTCGCCGAGCAGCGACAGCATCAATGCATGGCTGTCGACCACGCCGGTCTCAGGGGAGAGCAGGGCGACCTCGCACGTCACCTCCGGCTCCAGCGCCTTGGCCTCAGCACCATCGAGCCAGCGCAGCGAGGTGACGCCGGAAGCCTCGGCGCGCATCGCGATCGTCTCCAGCGCCGGACGCTGGCCGGCATGGGTGCCGACGATCAGCTTGCCGCAGGCTTTGTGCGGCAGGCCGCGCTCCCTGAGATAGGCGTAGAGCAGCTTGCGCCCCTCGACGCAGACTCGCGCCTTCAGCGAGCCAGGCGGATAATAGATGCCGGCATGGATGACCTCGCTGTTGCGGGCCGAGGTCTGGGTGCCGATCCCGTCCGCGGCCTCGGCGATCACGACCTCGCGGCCAGCGAGCGCAAGCGCGCGCGCCGTTGCGAGGCCGACGACGCCGGCCCCGATCACCAGGCAATCGATGTCGCTCATGCCGCGCGCTGCGGCATCGCCATCTCGACCAGGCTCGCCCAGTAGGTCATGCCCACGGGGATGGCCTTGTCGTTGAACTCATAGGCGGGGTGGTGCAGCCCGGCGGACTCGCCATTGCCCATGAAGATGTAAGCGCCGGGACGCTCCTCGAGCATGAAGGAGAAGTCCTCCGAGCCCATGGTCGGCGGTACCGTGGTGTCGATCGCCTCCTTGCCGAAGGTGCTCTTCGTCGCGCTGGTGACGAAGTCGGTCTGACCGGCATGGTTGAATGTGACCGGATAGCCGCGCTCGTATTCGATCTCGAAGGTCAAGCCGAAGGCTTGGCAGGTGCCGGCGACGATCTCGCGGAAACGCTTCTCGGCGAGGTCGCGCATCTCCGGCGAGAGCGAACGCACCGTACCCTTGATCACGGCATGCTGCGGGATGACGTTGAAGGCCTCGCCGGCCTGCAGCGCGGTGACCGAGACCACGACGGAATCGAGCGGGTCGGCATTGCGCGAGGCGATCGTCTGCAGCGAGGTCACGATCTGGCAGGCGGAGACCAGCGGGTCGATCGTCTCGTTCGGCTTGGCGGCGTGGCCGCCGCGGCCTTCCAGCTTGATCAGGAAGCGGTCGGCCGCCGCCATCATCGGCCCCTTGCGGATGGCGAACTGGCCGATCGGCAGGCCAGGCATGTTGTGCAGGCCGTAGACCTCCTGCACGCCGAAGCGCTCCATCATGCCGTCCTTGCACATCTCGCGGCCGCCACCACCGCCTTCCTCGGCCGGCTGAAAGATCACGATCGCGGTGCCGTCGAAATCGCGGGTCTGCGCCAGATATTTGGCGGCGCCCAGCAGCATGGCGGTGTGCCCGTCATGGCCGCAGGCGTGCATCTTGCCGGGCACGGTCGAGCGATGCTCGAGATTGGTCTCCTCATGGATCGGCAGAGCGTCCATGTCGGCGCGCAGGCCGATGACCTTGCCGGAATCCTGGCCCTTGCCCTTGATCACGCCGACGACGCCGGTGCGTCCGATCCCGGTGACGACCTCGTCGACGCCCCATTCCCTGAGCTTGTCGGCGACGATGCCGGCGGTGCGCTGCACGTCGAAAAGCAGCTCGGGGTGGCGGTGGAAGTCGCGGCGGATCGCGCTGATCTCAGGTTCGATCGCGGCGATGAGATCGGATTTGGGCATGGTGTCCTCGACAGGTCGCGGCCCTGCGGAAAGCAGGTCGGCAGAAAACGGGTTGCCAGGCGCGCACGCTAGCCCGGAGCCATGCGTCCTGTCCAAGCCGAATGCGGCATGAGGGGTGGGAGGCTGGCGAATGCGTGGTGCGCGCTGTCCACATCGCCACGAAACCGTTAAGAGCCACGCAGCCGGAGAGTGTCGCTCCGGGCGATCCCGAGCTGACGAGCATCCCCATGTCCGAGGCGAACACCATTCGCGATGTCACCATCCCGGAGCTGCCGAACCATTATCGCGGCAAGGTCCGCGAGAACTACGACCTGCCGGACGGCCGCCGGATCATCATCGCGACCGACCGGCTCAGCGCCTTCGACCGCGCCATCGCCTGCATCCCGTACAAGGGCCAGGTGCTGACGCAGACGGCGCGCTTCTGCTTCGAGCAGACCGCCGACATCTGCCCCAACCATGTCCTCGACTATCCTGACCCGAATGTCGTCGTCGGCCAGCGGCTCGACATCCTCCCCGTGGAGATCGTGGTTCGCGGCTATCTCGCCGGCACCACCGGCACCTCGATCCTGACCATGTACAAGCAGGGCCAGCGCGAGATGTATGGCACCCGCTTCCCCGATGGACTGCGCGACAACGAGGCGCTGCCGCAGGCGATCATCACCCCGACCAGCAAGGCCTTCGACGGCGGCCATGACGAGCCGCTCTCGCCGGCTGAGATTCTCGAACAGGGCCTGCTGACTGCGGCGCAGTGGGAGACGTTGTCGGACTATGCGCTGAAGCTCTTCGCCCGCGGCCAGAAGATCGCCGCCGAGCGTGGCCTCATCCTCGCCGACACCAAATACGAGTTCGGCACCGATGCTGAAGGCAGGATCATTCTGGCCGACGAGATCCACACGCCCGATTCGAGCCGCTACTGGTTCGCCGGCAGCTATCCCGAGCGTCTCGCGAAGGGGGAGAAGCCCGAGAGCTTCGACAAGGACTTCGTGCGCAACTGGGTCGCGGCCCGCTGCGACCCCTATCACGAGCCGATCCCCGCAATCCCGGACGAGCTGATCGAGCAGACGTCGCAGGTCTATATCCGGGCCTTCGAGACGATCACCGGCAGGGCCTTCGTGCCGCCGGCGGCCGATGTGGCGCCGCTGGAGCGGATCAGGCGGAACCTGGCGCGTTATTTCTGAGGCGGGTCGCGGCTCGGCTGGCAGAGCCGGCGCCACGGAACAGCCGCAGTGCGAGCGCGTTGATGGTTGACCGTCCTGCCGCCGAGGGAGGCTGCCATGCGCCGCTTGATCGTTCTTGCCGCTTCACTCGTTCCCCTGCTCGCCTTCTCCGCCAGCGACGTCTCCGCGCAGGCCTTGAGCGGCGGCATTGGTCCTGGCGGCGCCCGTGCGATCGGCGGTCCCAGCGGCGGAGGCCGGGCTCTCTCCCGTGGCGGCTTAGGCGGAGGCTATCGTCCCAGCCTGGGAGGCGCAGGCTACGGCTATCGCGGCGGTTCCTATCGCGCTGGTGGCGGCAACTGGGGCTATCGCCCCAACCGCTGGTATGGCGGCGGCTATTACGGGCTGCGCGGCTATTATGGCGGTGGCTGGGGATTGGGCGCTGGAGCTTTGGCGGCAGGGGCCATTCTCGGCAGTGCCGCAGCCTATCCCTATTACTATGGCACGCCGTATTACGACGAGCCGGCCTACTACTATTACCGCCGGCCCTACCATGCCGCTCCGGTCTCGTCGGGCGTTGGCGACTACTGCCGGACGCCGGTCCGGACCTGCCAGCTGATCAATCCGGCCGAGCTCGGCGCGGGCTGCTCTTGCCGCGTCGCCGGCGGGCGGGCTCGCGGCAGCGTCGTTCCTTAGAGCTGCGCATCGCACGAGAGTGCGCCGATGACCGGCGTGCTCCGCTGTCTGGCTCATACCCCCGAAGTTTTTATACCCCGAAGTCCTGCCGCCAGCGCTCGATGTCGTCGAGTGAGACGTTCGAGCCGCACAGCACCAGCGCGACGCGATCGCCTGGCTTGAATTGGTCCTTGCGTGCCATCGCGGCCGCGACCGTGCAGGAAGCGGCCGGCTCGAGCAGGACGCGCCCGTTCTGCAGGACCCAGACCAGCTCGCGCACCGCCTCGGCGTCGGGCACGACCACGATCTCCTCGAGGAACTGGCGCGCTGCCGCCATTGTCCGCTCGGTCGCGAAGGGCGCGCCGAGGGTCCGGGCGATCGAGGTCGGGCGGATCGGCACTGGCTTTCCGGCCTCCAGCGCCTGGGTCATCGTGGTGGCGCCCTCGGTCTCGACGCCGTGGATGCGAACGGCGGGATCGAGCCCCTTCAGCGCCGCGCCCACGCCGGCCGAGAAGCCGCCGCCGCCGATCGAGATGAAGACATGGTCGATCCGCCCGCCGGCATCGGCGGCGAGTTCGAGACCGACCGTGCCATGGCCGGCGATGATCGCCGGATCGTCATAGGAATGGACATGGGTCATGCCCTTGCCCTCGTACTCTTCCGCCCTTGAGAAGGCAGCGAGGGCATCCTCGCAGAGCTCGACCTCTCCCCCGGCCTCCTGCGTCAGGCGGATGTTGAGCGGGGCGACGTTCTTCGGCATCAGCACCAGCGCCTTGATGCCGAGCATGCTGGCGACCAGCGAGACGGCGATAGCGTGGTTGCCGCCGGAGACGGTGACGACGCCCCGCGCTCGCTCGGCGTCGGAGAGCCCGAGTAGCTTGTTGTAGCAGCCGCGGACCTTGAACGAGCCGGCGAGCTGCAGGCTCTCGACCTTGACCACGGTTTCGACGCCGAGCCGGGCCGAGAGGCCGGCGCTCATGAAGGTCGGCGTGCGCCGGACCTTGCCGGCGATGCGGGTGGCGGCGGCCTGGATGTCGGCGAGGGAGACGTCGAAGGGCATGGCGGACTCACGGGGAAGCTTTGCTTGGCCGGCACATCAGCGCGCCGGGCGCAGCCCGGTCAAGCGCCGAGAAGCGATTGACGACAGGCAATGCCAGCGTAGCCTGCCGGCACGGTTCATGCCTATTCGCCGATTTCTGGAGATTTTACCCGTGCGATATTCACCCAAGGAGATGCTGGCCAAGCTGGTGTCGTTCAACACCGAGTCCTGGCGAAGCAATCTCGAGCTGATCCATTTCTGCCGCGACTATCTCGCTGCGCACGGCGTCGAGAGCACGATCGTGCCGAGCCCGGACGGACAGAAGGCCAATCTCTACGCGACCGTGGGCCCCAAGGTCGAAGGCGGCATCGTCCTCTCCGGCCATACCGATGTCGTTCCGGTCGAGGGCCAGGACTGGAGCTCCGATCCGTGGACGCTGACCGAACGCGACGGCAAGCTCTACGGTCGTGGCGCCTGCGACATGAAGGGGTTCGATGCGATCGCACTGGCGCTGGTGCCGGAGATGCTGGAAGCGGGGTTGAAGCGGCCCTTCCACATCGCTCTCTCCTATGACGAGGAGGTCGGCTGCATCGGCGCCGCGATCATGATCGACGCCATGGCGGCGGCAGGCCTGAAGCCCTCGGCGGTGATCGTCGGCGAGCCCTCGATGATGCAGGTGGTCACCGGCCACAAAGGTGGCACCCGCATGAAGACGACGGTGCGCGGCCACGCCGTGCATTCGAGCCGCGTCGACATCGGCGTCCCCGCCGTGATGGTCGCCGGCAAGCTGATCGCCTGGCACGACGACGTGATGCAGGAGAACAAGGCGAAAGCGCAGCCCGGCATTGCGTTCGAGCCGCCCTATTCGACGCTGCATGTCGGGGTCGTCGCCGGCGGCACGGCGGTCAACATCACCGCCGAGCACGCCAGCTTCAGCCATGAGGTCCGCGTCATGCCCGGCGACGATACCGACTATGTCGCGCGCTATCGGGCGAAGATCGCCGAGCTCCAGGCGCCGATGAAGGCGATCGCCCCCGAGACCGGCATCACCATGGAGATCACCTCCCAGACGCCGCCGCTGGCGCCGGAGAAGGACGGCGTGGCGGAGACGCTGTCGCGTCGCATCACCGGCGACAACGCCAGTCACGTCGTTGCCTATGGCACAGAGGGCGGACTGTTCCAGGCAGCCGGCTGGTCGACGGTGGTCTGCGGACCCGGCGATATCGCCCAGGCGCACCAGCCGGATGAGTTCCTCACGGTGGCCCAGCTCGACGCCGGCACTGCTTTCGTTCGTGCGCTGATCACGGAACTGGCCCGCTGAGCGCACAGGGCGGGGTGCTTCATTGCAGGCTTTTGCCTCGCCCTTCGCAGCTTCGTGCGCCGCATTAGTTGGATTCGCAACAAAGTTCGATCTGGAACGAAGTCGATTGGACGCACTGGACGCGGGCTTCGAACCGTCATTAATCTGCCGCCTTCGTCGTCCTGCCGCCAAAATAGGCGCGCGGCCGGCACCGCTCCTGGGGAGGAGTGGTTTTCAACCAAAGGGAGCAGTCTCACATGTCGTTCAAGACCAATTGCCTGGCAGCCGTTGCCGCCCTGGCCTTGATGTGCGGGGCTGCGCAAGCCCAGACCTTGCGATACGCCAACCAGGGCGAGCTGAAGTCGCTCGATCCCTATACCGTCAACGAGACCACCACCAACGCCCATCTCGGCCATCCCTATGAGGGCCTGACGGCCCGCGGCAAGGATCTGAAGATCGAGCCGGCCCTCGCCGAAAAGTGGGAGATTTCGGCGGACGGCCTGAAGTGGCGCTTCTACCTGCGCAAGGGCGTCAAGTTCCACGACGGCTCGGATTTCACCGCCGACGACGTGATCTTCTCGGCCGACCGCGTCCGCGCCCAGGGCTCGAACTTCACCACCCGCATCCCGACGAGCGCCAAGTTCGTCAAGGTCGACGACCACACCGTCGACGTGGTCCTGACCGCGCCGAACCCGATTCTGAACGCGCAGTGGGACACCTGGTACATCATGTCGAAGAAGTGGGCGGAGGCGAACAACGCCGTCGCTCCGACCCCGGCGGCCGCGACCACCCCGAGCCATGCCTCGCTCAACGCCAACGGCACCGGCCCCTACAAGATCGAGAGCCACCAGCCGGGCGTGAAGACCGTCTTCAAGCTCAACGAGAACTACTGGAAGAAGATCGAAGGCAACATCAAGGAGATCATCTTCACCCCGATCTCCTCGGATGCGACCCGCGTCGCCGCGCTGCTCTCCGGTGAGGTCGACGTGATCGAGCCGGTTCCGATCCAGGACATCCAGCGCGTCAACGCTGCCGGCAACGCCCAGGTTCTGACCGGCCCCGAGCTGCGCACCATCTTCCTCGGCTTCGACCAGACCCGCGACGAGCTGCTGGAATCGAGCGTCAAGGGCAAGAACCCGTTCAAGGACCCGAAAGTCCGCCAGGCCTTCTACCAGGCGATCGACATCGAGACGATCAAGAGCCGCGTCATGCGCGGACTCTCGACCCCGTCGCCGCTGATGATCGCGCCGGAGCTCTATCCGCATGCCGGCTTCACCCGGGCCAAGTTCGACACCGAGGCCGCCAAGAAACTGCTTGCCGAGGCCGGCTATCCGCAGGGCTTCGAGCTCGGCATGGACTGCCCGAACGACCGCTACGTCAATGACGGCCAGATCTGCCAGGCCGTGGTCGGCATGCTCGCCCGCATCGGCGTCAAGGTGAACCTCAACGCCCAGCCCAAGGCGCAGTACTTCGCCAAGGTGCTGAAGCCCGGCGGTTACAAGACCTCGTTCTACCTGCTCGGCTGGACCCCCGGCACCTTCGACAGCCACAACGTCCTCTATGACATCCTCGGCTGCCGCGACGTCGCCGGTTCCTCCCGCGGCGAGTCGAACCTTGGCAACTACTGCAACAAGAAAGTCGACGAGCTGACCGACAAGATTCTCGTCGAGTCGGATACCGCCAAGCGCAACGCCATGATCGGCGAGGCCTACAAGATGACGGTCGACGAGTTCTCCTACATCCCGCTGCATCAGCAGGCCTTGGCCTGGGGTGTGTCGAAGAAGGTGAAGCTCGCCCAGCGCGCCGACAATTCGGTGCTGCTCTACTACGCCACCAAGGAGCAGTGAGGGCCTGAGGGCGCGTAGGCGAGGAGCCAACGCGCCCTTTCTCTATCTGCAGCAGAGAGGCCGTTCCTGCGGAGCGGCTTCAGATTCCTTGTAAGGGCGATCATGCTCGCATTTGTCCTGCGCCGGCTGTTCCAGTCGCTGATCGTGATGCTCGCGGTCGCGCTCATCGCCTTCGCCATGTTCCGCTTCGTCGGCGATCCGGTGAACCAGATGGTCGGCGTCGACACGCCGCAGGAGCAGGTCGCGCAACTGCGCCAGACGCTCGGCCTCGACGAACCGGTGGTCGTCCAGTTCGCGCGCTACATCTACAACGCCGCGCGGCTCGAGTTCGGCGTCTCGTATCAGTTCCGCCTGCCGGTGATCTCGCTGCTCGGCGAGCGCGCCCCGGCGACGCTGGAGCTCGCCTTCATGTCGGCGCTGTTCTCGCTTCTCGTCGGCATACCGATGGGCGTCTACACCGCGCTGCGCCGCGACAGCTGGCTGGCCAAGATCTTCCAGACGGTCTCGCTGGTCGGCATCAGCCTGCCGACCTTCCTGATCGGCATCCTGCTGATCTACCTGTTCTCGGTCACGCTCGGTTGGCTGCCCTCGTTCGGGCGCGGCGAGGTCGTCAAGCTCGGCAACTGGTGGACGACCGGGCTTTTGACCGCCTCGGGCTGGAAAGCGCTGATCCTGCCTTCGATCACGCTCGGCCTGTTCCAGATGACGCTGATCATGCGTCTCGTCCGGGCCGAGATGCTCGAGGTGCTGCGCACCGACTACATCAAGTTCGCCCGTGCCCGCGGCCTCAAGACCCGCGCCATCCATTTCGGCCATGCGCTGAAGAACACGCTGGTGCCGGTCATCACCATCGCCGGCCTGCAGCTCGGCTCGATCATCGCCTTCGCCATCATCACCGAGACGGTGTTCCAGTGGCCGGGCATGGGTCTGCTCTTCCTCAAGGCGGTGCAGCAGGTCGATATCCCGATCATGGCCGCCTACCTCATGTTGATCTCCTTCCTGTTCGTCAGCATCAACCTGATCGTCGACCTGCTCTACGCATTGGTCGATCCGCGCCTGCGCGCGACGATCGGGGCGCATTGAGGCCGTCATGAGCGCGCAACCCGCTTCCCCCACGAAACAGCCACCCTCGCTCTGGGCGCGCATCCTCGACAGCGACATCCTCGCGAGCTTCCTGCGCTCCAAGGTGACGATGGTCGCAGCCGTCATCGTGCTGGCGCTGTTCATCGGCGCCTTCTTCTCGCCCTGGATCGCGCCGACCAACCCGTTCGACCCGGCGACCGTCTTCCTCTCCGATGCGAACATCCCGCCGGCCTGGCAGCAGGGCGGCGATCCCAAGTTCATCCTCGGCACCGACGACCAGGGCCGCGACCTCTATTCGGCGATCCTCTACGGCCTGCGCGTCTCGCTGATCGTCGGCTTGCTCGGCGTCGCCCTGGCGGCGACGATCGGCATCACGCTCGGCCTGCTTGCCGGCTATCTCGGCGGCCGCGTCGACTCGCTGATCATGCGCATCGCCGACGTGCAGCTGACCTTCCCGGCGATCCTGATCGCGCTGCTGATCGATGGCGTCGTCCGCGGCATCTTCAAGCACGCCAGCCGCGAGGACACCGCGCTCTACGTGCTGGTGATCTCGATCGGACTGAGCTTCTGGGTGCAGTATGCCCGCACCATCCGCGGCTCGACCCTGGTCGAGCGCAACAAGGACTATGTCCAGGCCGCCCGCCTCGTCGGTCTGCCGGCGCCGCTGATCATGCTGCGCCATGTCCTGCCGAACGTGATCGGCCCGGTGCTGGTCATCCTGACGATCAATCTTGCGCTTGCCGTCATCACCGAGGCGACGCTCTCCTTCCTCGGCGTCGGCCTGCCGCCGACCCAGCCGTCGCTGGGCACGCTGATCTCGATCGGCAATCGCTACCTGTTCTCCGGCGACTGGTGGATCGTCACCTTCCCGGGCGTGACGCTGGCGATCCTGGTGCTCGCCGTGAACCTGCTCGGCGACTGGCTGCGCGACGCCCTGAACCCGCGGTTGAGGTGAGCCGATGAGCGAGACCGTCCTCTCCGTCCACGATCTCACCGTCGAGTTCGTCACCCGCCGCGGCACGTTGCGCGCGCTCGACAGGATCTCCTTCGACATCGCCCGCGGCGAGGTGCTCGGCGTCGTCGGCGAATCTGGCGCCGGCAAGTCGGTCACCGGCTCGGCGATCATCGGCCTGATCGATCCGCCCGGTCGCATCGCCGATGGCAAGGTCGTGCTCTCCGGCGAGCGTGTCGACCATCTCCCGCCCGAGCAGATGCGCCGCGTTCGCGGCAAGCGCATCGGCATGATCTTCCAGGATCCGCTGACCAGCCTCAATCCGCTCTACCGGGTCGGTGAGCAATTGATCGAGACGATCCAGACCCATACCGATCTCAACGCGGCCGATGCCCGCAAGCGCGCCATCGCCTTGCTCGACGAGGTCGGCATTCCCGCGCCCGAACGGCGCATCGACGGCTATCCGCACGAATTCTCCGGCGGCATGCGCCAGCGCGTCGTCATCGCGCTCGCGCTGTGCGCCGAGCCCGAATTCATCATCGCCGACGAGCCCACCACGGCGCTCGACGTCTCCGTGCAGGCGCAGATCATCGGCCTGATCAAGCGGCTCTGCAAGGAACGCGGGACGTCGGTGATGCTGGTGACGCACGACATGGGCGTGATCGCCGAGACGGCCGACCGGGTCGCGGTGATGTATGCCGGCCGTGTCGCCGAGATCGGCCCGGTGCGCGAGGTGATCAAGCAGCCGCTGCACCCCTATACGCAGGGGTTGATGGGCGCGATTCCCTCGATCACCGGCGATGCCCAGAGGCTCGTGCAGATCCCGGGCTCGATGCCCAGGCTTTCCAGCATCCCCCAGGGCTGCGCCTTCAATCCGCGCTGCGCCAAGGTGTTCGACCGCTGCCGGATCGACCGGCCGGAGCTCATCGATGTCGGCGGTCACCAGGTCGCCTGCCATCTCTACGACAAGGCCAAGGCGCCGGCCGGCAAGACGGAGATCGCGGCGTGAGCGACAAAGCCTTCGTCCAGGTCCGCGACCTCAAGCGCGTCTTCGATGTCTCCAGGCCCTGGCTCAACCGGGTGCTGGAGCGCCAGGACAAGCAATTCCTCAAGGCTGTCGACGGCGTCTCCTTCGATATCCGGAAGGGCGAGACCTTCGCGCTCGTCGGCGAGTCCGGCTCGGGCAAGTCGACCGTGGCGCGCATGGTCGTCGGTCTCCTGAAACCGTCCGGCGGTACGGTCGCGATCGACAGCGTCTCGATGAACGACGTCAACGTCGCCCAGGAACGCCAGCGCCTGCGCAAGCGCATCCAGATGATCTTCCAGGATCCTTACGCCTCGCTCAATCCGCGCTGGCGTGTCGGGCGGATCATCGCCGAGCCGATCCGGGCCTTCGGCATCATCCAGGGCGATGCCGCGATCGAGGCGCGCGTCGGCGAATTGCTCTCGCTGGTCGGCTTGCATCCGGACGACGCCAAGAAGTTTCCGCACGAATTCTCCGGCGGCCAGCGCCAGCGTATCGCGATCGCCCGCGCGCTCGCCTCCAACGCCGAGTTCATCGTCTGCGACGAGCCGACCTCGGCACTCGACGTCTCCGTCCAGGCGCAGATCCTCAACCTGATGCGCGACCTGCAGGAGAAGTTCGGGCTGACCTATCTCTTCATCAGCCATAATCTCGCGGTCGTCCGGCACATGGCGACGCGCATCGGCGTGATGTATCTCGGCCGCCTGGTCGAGGTCTCGGACGGCAAGCAGCTCTTCGCCGCGCCGCGCCACCCCTATACCAAGATGCTGCTCGACGCGGTGCCCGACCTCGCCATGGTCGGCAAGCCGCGCGAAGGCGTGAAGGGCGAGATCCCGAACCCGATCAACCCACCCTCGGGCTGCACTTTCCATCCGCGCTGCCCGCTGGTCTTCGATCGCTGCCGCATCGAGAACCCGCCGGTGATCGACGGCGTCGCCTGCCATGCGGTCAATGCGGGCCGGGAAGCGGCGTAAGGACCTGCTCAGGCGACGCGTCGGCCGCTCGTGTTAAGCAGGGCCCAGCCCTTTCCTGTCACGGCGATCAGTCTGCCCTGCCGTGCGAGATAGCCATGCTCGACCGCGTCCTCCCAGACCGTCAGGCGCGGGCAGGAGGTGCGCCAGCTCTCCATGAGGTCGGCATGGCTGCGCTTCTCGCGCGCGACCCATTCGACGAGATCGAGGATGAGCGGATCATCTGCGGCAAGCATCGCGGCCTCGCCTTCCGATCGGCACGGACGTGCGATGATAGCGCTCCGCAGCGGGCGGGAGAAGCCGCCTCAGATCACTGCCCGGCGTGGAGGTTCGGCGCCTTGGGACGACGGCTCAGCGGCGCCACCGGCCGCTCGGTGCGATACTGGCCGCGCGCGATGGCGGTGAAGAGCAGCGCGACCGCCGTCAGCGTCATCAGCCACCAGGTCTGGAACGAGGCGAAGCCGAGTGCCGCCAGCGCAAAGGCCGTGACATAGGCCGCGACGCCGCCGGCGGCGAGCGCACCCGGCATCCGGCCGGCGGCGCTGACCGCGAAATAGAGGCAAAGCGCCGCCGTCGCCGCGCCGACCAGGCCGAGCTCGTACCAGGTTTCGAACAGGATGGTGGTCGGCACCTCCAGCGGCAGCGCCCCGGTGGTGCGTCCGCGCAGCACGGTGTCGAGTCCATGGCCGGTGATGAGCTGCACCGGGCGGCTCGAGATGATGTCGGCCCAGATGTCGAGGCCGGCGCCGACCGTGCTGAACACCGCCGGCGAGAGCCTGAAGAACGGCAGCAGCAGGAAGGGTAGCAGCGGCGCGAGCAGCATCAGTCCGGCCATGATCCCGCCCATCAACCGCGCGCCGACGATGCGGTTGGCGCTGACCGCGCCGAAGGCGATCGCGCCGCACAGCATCGCCATCGCTTCGCCGTCCTCGATGCGCGAGAGCGCAAGCAGCCCGACGACCAGTGCCAGTCCCAGCGCCGTCAGCCCGCGCTCGCGCGACAGGAGCCAGGCGAGCGCGGGCCAGGACATGATCAGGACGACGCTGATGCCGCGCTCGACGCTGCCCGCGGCGTCGGCGGCGCGCGAGTCGACTGGGCCGAGCGCTTCCGTCAGGAGCAGCCCGAGTGCGAAGATCGCAGCGGTGCCGGCGCCGAGCGCAGCGAGGTTGAGATTCGAGGCGCGCATGCGCTCGGGCAGCGCCGCCGCGCCGGCGAAGCCGAGCGCCACGGCAAGGAACAGGTTGGCCGCCTTTTCGGTGGCCGAGCCGGTATAGGGGCTCCAGATCAGCGAGAGCACGGCCCAGCCGACCAGCGCCCACAGCGTCAAGCCGGCACGACTGAAGATCGAAGCCCGGATATTGCCGGCGAACCAGCGCGGCGCCTCGATCAGCGCGGCGATCGACAAGAGGATCACCCCGATCGGCACCAGCACGACGGCGGCGCGGCGAGAGACCAGCGAGGCCAGCGGGAGGGCGAGCGCCAGCGTCGCAAAGCCGATGCGGCGCAGCAGCAGCGCGGCGTCGGTCGCAGGGTCGAGGGGCGTCTGGGCGTTGGGGCGGATCATCGGCAAGCGGGTACTCGGCGAGCCGCGCCCGGCCAGGATGCCGGGAACAGCCCACGTCACCCTAGCGCCTGCCTCAAGCTTCGACTGTAGGTGCGCTGCAACACTGGCAAAGCATCTCGCGCAGTTTGGAACACCTAAAGTTCACTGGCCGCGAAAGCCGTTCCGTGGGATGAAGGCAGACGATGACTGCTCCGCTTGCCGCGATCGTCTATTCCTCGGGCTTCCCCATCGACGAACTGATGGCGGAGGTCGCCGATATCCTGAAGCGCGAGGCCGTTCGGCTTGGCGGCGTCGTCCAGCACAACAATGGCGACTGCATGAGCGGTTGCGCCAGCATGGCGCTCGAGGACCTTGCCTCCGGCCGGCTCTTTCCGATCAGCGAGGATCGCGGTGCCGGCTCGGCTGGCTGCCGGCTTGACGCTGCCGGCCTCGCGGCTGCTGGTGCCGCCGTCTCTGGCGCGCTGTCCGGGCCGGTCGACCTCGTCATCGTCAACAAGTTCGGCAAGCAGGAGGTACTGGGCCAGGGGCTGCGCGCCGAGATCGCCGCCGGCGTCGTCGCCGGCCTGCCTCTTCTGACCGCCGTGCGCGACGACATGCTTGCCGCCTGGTCGCAGTTCGCCGGCGAGGACTGGCAGCGCCTGCCGCCCGAATCTGCTGCCGTGACCGATTGGGCGATGGCAGCGCTCCGCCAGCCGGCCTGAAGGCTAGCAAGGAACGATCCGTGCCCCTCGGCAGCGATTTTCTCGACGATTACCTGATCCGGCCCGACCCGGCTGCCGCGCGGCTCGGCGCGACCGTTGCCGGAATCGACCATAGCGGTGCCAATGTCGAGACCCGCGTCGTCACCGAACGGGCCCTGACGCTCTATCTGAACAGCCAGGAGATCGTCACGATGATGACGATCGGCGACCATCCCGAATATCTCGCGCTCGGCTATCTCCTGAACCAGAACATGCTGAGGCGCGGCGATCCGGTCGAGGCGGTCGACTATGACGAGGAACTCGAGGTCGTGGTGGTGCGCACGCCGGAGCGCACCGATTTCGAGCAGAAGCTGAAGAAGAAGACGCTGACCTCGGGCTGCGCGCAGGGCACCGCCTTCGGCGACCTGATGGAAGCGATCGACGAGATCGTCTTGCCGAAGGCCGAGTTGCGTACCAGCTGGCTTTATGCGCTGACCCGCAAGATCAACACCACGCCTTCGCTTTACCTGGAGGCGGGCGCGATCCATGGCTGCGTGCTCTGCGAGCGTGACAAGCCGCTGGTCTACATGGAGGACGTCGGCCGCCACAATGCCGTCGACAAGGTCGCCGGCTGGCTCTTCCGCCACGATGTCGATCCCGGCAGGATGATCTTCTACACCACCGGCCGACTGACCTCGGAGATGGTGATCAAGACGGTGCGCATGGGCATCCCGATCCTGGTCTCGCGCTCGGGCTTCACCGAATGGGGCGTCGAGCTCGCCCGCAAGGCCGGCCTCACCCTGATCGGCCGCGCGCGTGGCAAGCGCTTCCTGGCGCTGGCCGGCGAGGATCGCATCATCTTCGACCAGGACCCCGACAGCGTCGAGGAGGAGGGCGGCAAGCATCGCCGCAAGGGAGCCGGCGATGACTGATCCCGGCCCTCCCACCCTGGGCCTGCTCCTTGCCGGCGGGCTCGCCCGGCGCATGGGTGGCGGCGACAAGCCGCTGCGCACCATCGCCGGCCGCACCATCCTCGCCCATGTGCTCGAGCGGCTTGAGCCGCAATGCGACAGGCTTCTGCTCAACGCCAATGGCGATCCCTCTCGCTTCGCCGATTACGGTCTGCCTGTCGTCGCCGATAGCGTGCCGGACTTCGCCGGGCCGCTCGCCGGCATCCTCGCCGGGCTCGACTGGCTGGCGGTGAATCGGCCGGGCGCGGAGTGGCTGGTCAGCGTCGCCGCCGACACGCCGTTCATCCCGCGCGATCTGGTGGCGCGGCTGCATGCGGCGCGGGAGGCGGGGAATGTCCCGCTCGCCTGCGCTGCCTCGGGCGGCTGGACCCATCCGGTAATCGGTCTCTGGCCGGTCGCGCTGCGCGAGGAGTTGCGCCATGCGCTCACCGTCGAGGACGAGCGCAAGATCGACCGCTGGACGGCGCGCCATGGCGTCGTGTCGGTCGAATGGCCGGTCGAGCCGGTCGATCCGTTCTTCAACGCCAATCGGCCTGATGATCTCGCAGACGCCGAGCGGCTGCATGCCGCGCTCGGCGACGCTTGATCAGCCGCAGCCCCGCCCCTAGATTCGAGGGATGAGCGAAGCTTATTCGCCTGCCTCTGGGGGAAGTTGCATGAAGTCGTTTGCCATCGCCGTCGCTTTCGCTGCCATTGCCGCCTATGGGGCGAGCCTGGTGCTGGCGACCTATCAGCGCCCGGTCGATGTCGCCTATGCGACCAGCAGCGTGCGGCTCTGAAGCTCAGCTTCAGCCTTCCAGCAGCTTCTTCAAGCGCGCGAGATCGGCCGCGACCCATTCGGCATCGCGGGCGAAGTCGTCATCCGTCATCTCCGGCCGCCTGAGCAGCGTGAAAACCACCTCGCTGCCGCTGCCATTCGCCAGCGCACGCATCGGGTTGTGCATCGGCGCGCCGCTGTCGGGGATGACGGCGTGGTCGAGCACGCCGTAGCGGTTGGGCTCGCTGAACATCACCCGCATCGGCCCCATCGGCGTCCTCGCGCGATAGGTCATGCCCTCGACATGGCTGAACTCAGCCCCTAGCCCCTCCGCCCATGTCGGGAAGTTCATGGGATCGGCGAGGAAGCCGTAGACCTCGTCGATCGGCCGGTCGATCGCGATGCTGATATGGCGCGTCGGCAGCACGGGCATGGTCGCGTCTCCATCGTTGTCACCTTGGAACATAATATGAACAAGATTCTTTGTCATCGCGGATCGGTGATGGGCCGTGCGCGAGCTCGCCGCGGATCGATCAAGAATCCGCCGGTTTCGCCCGCCCTCTATTCCAGCGGCGACGGATCAGGAGATTCGAGATGAAGCAGACCATCGGCTTGGGCCTGGGGATTTTCGTGCAGCACGGGCGTGAGCAGGAGGCCGCGGATTTCTACAGCGAGGCCTTCGAGGCGCGGCAACTCAAGACACACAGGATCGACGGTGAGATCGCCGGGGTCGAGATGCTCATCGGTGGAACCCGTGTTTCCGTCGCCGGTTCCAATCCGCGCCGCGAGGAGGAGCCGTCCTATGGCGGCCCGTTCTTCCCCAAGGCGGCCGGGGCGGTCAGCATGACGATCCTGCTGACGGTTCCCGATCTCGAGACCTGTTTCGCGCAAGCGATCGTGGCGGGCGCTGCGCTGCGTGACCGCGTCCAGACCGATACCGAAGGCAGGCGGGTCGCCTCGCTCTTCGATCCGTTCGGCCATATCTGGATGTTGACGGAGCGACAGACGGAAGCGGAGAGAGCGTCTTCCGACCAGTTCGTGGCGCAGGCCGACAGGCCCGGTGTCTCGATGCTCCGGGGCTAGCTTCGAAGCCGGTCGGCCTTACTCGATCACGATCCGTGGCGCGGCCCGGGCGGGCCCGGCAAGGCCGGCCTTCACCTGCCGCGCCAGAGCGACATAGGCCTTGGCATGGGCGCTGTCGGGATCGCTCGCCACGATCGGCCGGCCGCCATCGGAGGTCTCGCGGATCGGCATGGCGAGCGGGATTTCGCCCAGGAACGGCACGCCCTGCCGCTCCGCCTCGTGCCGGGCTCCGCCATGGGCGAAGATGTCCGAGCGGTGGCCGCATTCCGGGCAGATGAAATAGCTCATGTTCTCGACGATGCCGAGGATCGGCACCTCGACCTTCCTGAACATGGCGACGCCGCGGCGGGCATCGAGCAAGGCGAGGTCCTGCGGCGTCGAGACGATGACGGCGCCGGCGAGCGGGGTCTGCTGGGCCATGGTGAGCTGGGCGTCGCCCGTCCCGGGTGGCATGTCGACGACGAGCACGTCGAGCTCGCCCCAGGCGACCTCGCGCAGCATCTGGGTGATCGCCGAGATCACCATCGGCCCGCGCCAGATCATCGGCGTTTCCTCGTCGATCAGGAAGCCGATCGACATGATCTTGAGGCCATAGGCCTCCATCGGCGCCAGCGTGCGGCCCGAGACCAGCCGCGGCTTGCCGGTGATGCCGAAGATCTTCGGTACCGAGGGGCCGTAGATGTCGGCATCGAGCACGCCGACCTTGAGGCCGAGGGTCGCCAGGCCAACGGCGAGATTGGCCGTGGTGGTCGATTTGCCGACGCCGCCCTTGCCGCTCGCCACCGCGATGATCTGCTTGACGCCGGGAATGCCGGCCGCCTTCGGCACCGGCCCGCCGGGCGCAGGCTGGCCTTGCGCCTGCCGGCGTGCCTCAGCCGCCTGCGAGGGCGCGCGCCCTGGCGCCTTGTCGGCGGTGAGGCCGACCAGCACCTGCCTCACGCCGGGAATGCCGCCGACCGCGCTTTCCGCGGCCTTGCGCACGGGCTCCATCGCGCCGGCTTCGGTCGCATCGATGCCGATCGCGAAGATCACTTTGCCGTCGTTGATCAGGATATCGCCGACGCGGCCGGAGGCCGCCAGCGATTGCCCGCTCGCCGGCAGCTTCACCAGCTCGAGCGCGCGCAGGATGTCGTTTTGCGAAAGGGCCACGATCTGGGCTCCGGTTGTTGCGCGACGCTAGGCCGCGGCCTTGCGGATGTGGAAGACCAGCAGCTCGCCCTCGCTGCTGCTGAGTTCGATCGCGTCGCCGGTCTCGCGCATCAGATTGGGGATGTCGATCGCCGCCATCGGATCGGTGCACTCAACCAGGAACAGATCGCCGGGAGTCGCAGCTTTCAAAGCCTTCCGCACGCGCAAAGCGGGAAGGGGGCATTTGAGGCCGCGCAGATTGAGCGGAATGGACGTCATGGGCGAAGGCCGATCGAACGAGACTGCGCTTCATATGATGGCTTTTTGTACGGGAGCAACAGGTGGGAAACCGTTCTCCCGCGGGGGGAAGAAGCGAAGGCCGCCTTGCCAAGGCCAATTGAAGCGACATGATCGCTGCATGATCAGGATCGCCCTTGCCCTGTCTATGCTCGCCTTCGGCAGCCATGCCTTCGCTCAGGAGCTGCGTGGCCATGGCGGACCGGTTCGCTCGGCCGCCGTCTCGGCCGATGGCACGGTGGCGCTGACGGGCTCCTTCGATCAGTCGGCGATCCTCTGGGACCTGTCCCGCGGCAGCGCGATCAGGGTGCTGCGTTTCCATCAGGGCGCGGTCAACGCCGCCGTCGCGGTCAACGGCCTCGGCTTCGCCACCGGCGCTGAGGACGGCAGGATCGCGCTCTGGCGTGGTGATACGCCGGAGCCGGCGAAGGTGATCGAAGGCCACAAGGGGCCGGTCGCGGCGCTGGCGGTCTCACCCGAGGGCGGGCATCTCGCTTCCGCCTCCTGGGATGGAACGGTTCGGGTCGCCGCGCTGGCCGATGGTACGGCGCGTGTGCTCGAAGGCCATCAGGGGCCGGTCAACGGCGTCGCCTTCGCGCCGGGCGGGATGGTCGTCTCCTCCGGCTATGATGCGAGCTTGCGCTTCTGGCCGGCGGATGGCGGTGTCCCGCTGATCGTCACCACGCCCGCGCCGCTCAATCGTGTCGTCGCCGCGCCCGATGGCGAGATCGCGGTCGCTGCTGCCGATGGCCGCTTGCGTCTGTTCGGCTCGGATGGCAGCCAGCGCGCCGAGATCTCCGTCGGCGACACCCCATTGATCGCACTCGCCATCTCGCCCGATGGAGCAACGATCGCAGTTGGTGGCCTGCGCGGCCAAGTCGCGCTGATCGACCGCAAGATGCGCACGATCCGCGCCACGCTTGTCGGGCCTGGCCTGCCGGTCTGGTCGCTTGCCTTCCTGCCCGATGGCAAGCAGCTCCTGTCCGGGGGCGCCGACCGGCTGGTCCGGCGCTGGAACGCCGTCACCGGCGAGCATGTCGGGGCGGTGGTGCCGCGTGCCGGCGAGGATGCGCTCGCCGCCTTCCAGGGCGAGCGGGGTGCGCAGCTCTTCCGCGCCTGCGCGGCTTGCCACACCTTGACGCCGACGGATGGCAACCGAGCTGGTCCGACGCTGCACGGCATCTTCGGTCGCCGTATCGCCACCGCGCCCGGCTATACCTATTCCGATGCGCTCAAGGGCATGGATATCGTCTGGAGCAAGGAGAGCGTCGCGAAGCTGTTCGAGGTCGGCCCGAATGCCTATACGCCCGGCACCAAGATGCCCGAGCAGACGATCGGCGCTGCCGAGGATCGACAGGCGCTGGTGGACTGGCTGGAGAAGGTGACGCGCTAGCCCGAACCTCAGGCCGGCGCCAGCGTCAGCTTCATGCCGAGGGCGCGCGTCGCCTTGGACAAGGTTTCCAGCGTCGGATTACCGCCGGCGCGGAAGGCCTTGTAGATCGTCTCGCGGCTGATGCCGGATTCTTCGGCAAATGTGGTGACACCGCGTGCCCGTGCGATGTCGCCGAGCGCGATCGCGATGAAAGCCGGGTCGCCATCTTCAAGAGCGGCTTCCAGATACGCGATCTGCTCATCTCGTGTCGCGAGATGGTTCTGGATGTCGAAGGGGCGAGTCTCGTCAGCCATGTCAATACTCCGCCGCGATCTGCTGGGCCCGGGCTATGTCATTCGCCTGCGTTCGCTTATCGCCGCCACAAAGAAGAACGATCAGCTCTTTGCCGCGCTGGATGAAATAGACCCGGTAGCCAGGCCCGTAATCGATCCGCATTTCGCTCACGCCTTCGCCGACCGGCTTGACGTCGCCGGGATTGCCGAGTTCGAGTCGGCGCAGCCGAACGAGGATGCGTGCCTTGGCCGCGTTGTCGCGGAGGTCCTCAAGCCATGTCGAGAACACCGCCGTCTGACGAAGCTCAGGCATGTGTATTATGATACACGAATTTGCGGCGCTGTCATCTACCCCAGCGGATCCTCGCCGCGCTCCGCCCGCTCCCGCAGATAGTCGTCTGTGGTGCGCACCGGCGGGCGCTGCGGCGAGTGATGCGGGTCGAAGCTCTCATTGACCACCGCCTCGACCCGGCAATCCTCGCACATGCGCAGGATCGAGGCGCGCTTGGCGCCTTCGCCAGCGAACATCCAGTGCTTGTTCTCGAGCTTGGCGGCGACCTTTTCGATCGTGCTGCGCACGCCGAAGGGCTTGGCGCAGGCGATGCAGTGGAACGGCTCCTCCTGCTTGACGACCCGTCGGCCGCCCTTCCAGGCGTCGAAATCGACGCGCGGCTCCAGCGTGATCACCTTTTCCGGGCAGGTCGCGGCGCAGAGCCCGCACTGCACGCAAAGATCCTCCTGGAAGGTCAGCGTCGGGCGCTCCGGGTTGTCGCCGAGGGCGCTGACGGGGCAGGCGGAGACGCAGGCGAGGCAGAGCGTGCAGCCCTCGGTGTCGACATGAACTGTGCCGAAGGGTGCGCGTGGTGGCATCGCCACGTTGGCGACCGGCACCGGCGCGACGGCATGCAGTTCACCGATCGTCTGGCGCAGCAGCGGGCGTCCGGCTCCCATCGGCCGGAAGCGCGCTGGTTGCGCGACGTTGGGGCCGGGCGTGATCTTCGACAGGGCGGCGTTGAGGGCGTCGGGATCGTCGGTCTCGATCAGCGCGGCGCGGGCTTCGCCATAGCCGAGCGCGCCCGCGAGGGCGTTGGCGTAGTCGAGATTGCGGGTGAGGCCGGAGAGGTCGTGCTTCGGCTTGGCCCGGCCGAGCACGCGGATGGCGGAGGCGCCGAAGGCGAGCGCGGCAGCGAAGGTTTCCAGACCGATCTGGGTGATCTCGTTGACGCGCAGGGGCAACACCCGCGCCGGCAGGCCGGCCCCATGGCGCGCGAGCGCCTCGATCAGGGGTTCGCCGTGGTCGCCGTCATGCAGCAGCACGACGGGCTCGCGCCCGCCGGCCTCGGCATAGCTGACGAGCAGCGTCCGCAGCTTGCGCAGCAGCGCATCGGCCGGCGGCAGCGCATAGGTCACCGCGCCGGTTGGGCAGACAGCGGCGCAGGCGCCGCAGCCGGCGCAGATCTCGGCGGAGATCGCGACATGATCGCCGGCCGGGGTTATCGCGCCGGTCGGGCAGAGTTCGAGGCAGCGCGTGCAGCCTGTCTTCTGCGAGCGCGCATGGGCGCAGAGGCCTTCGTTCAGGGCGACATAGGCCGGCTTGTCGAACTCGCCGAGGAGCCCGCTCGCCTGGAAGGCGAGCCGCTCGACCGCGGCCGCATCGCGTGGATCGGCTCGCAGATAGCCGGCGCGGAGGTCGCCGGCCGGGAAGAGCGGCGTGCCGCCGGAGACGTCGATGACGACATCGCAATGCGAGACCGCGCCATTGCGCGGTGCCTCGAAGACGAGCTTCCCGCGCGAGGACGGGCTCGGGGCGGCGTAGTCGTTGACGGTGAGTTCGAAGGCGCCGAGCCAGCCGCTCGCCTGCGCGATCGTGCCCTTCAGCACTGGGAATTCGTCGCTGCGGGGTGGCGAAATTTCGCCGGGACGCGACAGCAAGACGGTGACGTCGAGATGCTCGGCGAGCCGGTACGCCAGCGTGATCGCGATCTCGTCGCGGCCGTAGATCAGCGCGACGCCCTTGCTGGTCAGCGTGGTGAAGGAGGCCGGCGGCATGGGTTCGCTTGCCGCGGCGAGCAGGGCGGCCATCTTCGGGCCGGCGGACCCGGCCTCGTCCGACCAGCCGGCCTGTTCGCGGATGTTGGTGAAGATGAGGTCGCCGGAGTAGTCGAGGTCTGCTGCGATCTCCTCAAAGAGGGGCGCCTCCTGCGTGCAGGCGACGGTGATGGCATCGCTCTTGGCCAGCATGGCGTGGAAGCGTTCGACCTGGCTGCGGCAGAGATGGCGATGCTCGCTGATCTCGGCGCCGGCGCAGCCGCGCTGGATCGCCTTGCCATCGAGCGGCATCGTGTCCTCGCACGAGCAGATCATCAGCGTGCGGGCGACATCGGTCATCGGGCAGGCGTCCTCATGATCGAAGCAGCGGCTTTGGTCGCGCTTGCGACAATTCCTCCCTATATGGGATTGGAATGGCTCCAAAGAAGCAAGCCTCTCCCTTGGGATAAGAGGCGACAGGGCAGCAACGATGGCGGCAGGGCCGGTCAGGCAGGACGATCTCAGGCGCGAGCCGGTGCTGCCGCCGGGCTTTTCGCTCGTCACCCTGCGCGAATCGGGTGACGCCTTCGCACATGCGCAGGCGATCGCGGCCGAGGCCGGAGCCGCGACCCTGGTTTGGGTGCGACGTTTCGACATCGTCGAATTCGCGGTGGTCCTGGAGCCCGACGCCATCCTCGCCGAGGCGAGGCTCGCCCATTACCTCGCCATGAACGCGCTCGCCGATGCGCTTGCCGTGCATTCGCCGCCGGAGCGGCCGGTGCTGTTCCGCTGGCCGGATGCGCTGACCTACGATCTCGGCCTGATCGGCGGCGGCCGACTCGGCTGGCCGGCGGATTGCCCGGAGAATCAGGTGCCGGACTGGCTCGTCTTCGGCGCCATGGTCCGGGCGACCACGATGTCGCCCTTCGAGCTCGGCCAGACCGGCGTCGGCATGGCCGAGGAGGGCTTCGAGGAGGTCGATGCCGTCGACCTGATCGAGTCCTTCTGCCGCCATCTCATGCTGGGCGTCAGCCACTGGCAGGAGGAGGGCGCCAAGGCGGCGGCGCGGCGCTGGCTCGACCGGCTGGAAAAGGTGGTCGGCGTGCGCCACGGCATCGAGCCGAACGGCGACCTGATCGCGACCTCGCAGTTCGGCACGGAACGTCGGAGCCTCACCGAGGCGCTGGCCAAGGTCGACTGGCTCGACCAGGAGAATGGAGCCCCCAAGCTGTGACTGCCCTCAAGCTGCCGAGTGCGATAAGGCTCGACCCGTCGGACGGCTTCGTCTTCCGCAAGGCGGCGGAACCTGGCGAATGGCTGGTCACGGGCTCCTTCCTGTTCACGCCGGATAGCGTTGCCGGACTCGACACCAAGGGCCGCGTCGCCTTCCGCTCGGGCTTCCTCGGTATCGGCAGCTTCGGCTGGAGCACGCTCGCGGTCGTCACCGAAGTGACGGTGGAGGAACGCCAGGAAGCGGTTGCCCAGCTTGCGACGCAACTCGTCGACAAACTCGGAGCGCCCGATCTCGCGGCGGCGCGCGCCGCAGCCGAGGAGGAGGTCGCATTCGCCGCTTCGCTCTGCGATCATCCCGCGCAGACACTCCTCGCTTTGCATCGCACGCTCGAGGACGGCGAGATCCGCGAGCGCTTCCGGACCTTGATGCCGCGCGGCGATACGCCGAAGGATGCGTTCCGCGCCTTCGAATTCATCGAGACCGATGGCGAGGACGAGCCTGAGGAGCATGTCGACCTGATGCAGTTGATCAAGGACGCGCCGAGATGACCCATTTCTGGGCGAGCTCCGGTCATCTCCTGCTCGACCGTGAGGTTGGCGGCGGACTCGTCGTCACCGATGATTTCCTCAAGGCCTATCTGGCGCGGCCGGAGGTGCTGCCGCCGGAGGAAGCCTGCGATGCCGAGCGGGCACTGCATGCCAAGCTGATGGCGCAGCCGCAGGCCGAGGTCGCCGAGCGCGAGATCGCGGCCATCGCCGATGCCGATGCGCGCGAGAACTGGCGCTTCCTGCTCGGTTGGCGCGAGCGTCTGCTGGCGGCGCCGACGCTGCAGGGCGCCTATGCCGGAATCATCCGCCGCGGGGTGTCCGGCATTCCGCCCGTCTTCCTCGACCAGCTCGTCCACGTCATCCTGCGCGCTGGGCTCGACGAGGAAAGCGATCCCTTCGTGGTGCGTGCCGCCGAATGCCTGTTCCGGCCGCAGCGCGTCACCTTGCACGAGAACACGATCCTGCTCGCCGATGCCGAGATGATCGAGGGCCACGAGGCTGACAGGCATGCGTCGCCCTTGCTCGCCATGCTCGGCGGGCCGGCGGTGACCTCGCTCGACATTCTCAAGCAGGTGGATGCCGACCGCTACTGGCAGCGCTCGGACGCCTTCGACATGGTGCTCGACCTCGGCGGCAAGCCCTCCGGCCGCGTCGCACTCGGCAAAGCGATCGCCCACTGGATCCGGCAGATCCATGGCTTCGACGTCGAGATCGAAGCCATCGAGAATGTAAGGGACGCAAACTGGCGCTGGTTCGTCGGCCTCGATGCGCAGGCAACCGCGATCGGCAATGCGCTCTGGAAGGGCGAGGCGCTCGATGAGGACAAGGCTTCACGCCTGATCGCGCTCTACCGTTTGACCCTGCCATCCGAGGTGCCGGTGCTGCCGGCGGCCGAGGGAGCGCCTATCTATCTGATGCTGGCGATGGACGGCGACCGACTGGTCAGGATGAAGCCGCAGAACCTGGTGACCGGCCTGCCGCTCGCCGCGCACGAGATGGCGAATTGAGGACGAGGCCATGCAGCAACATCACGAGGTTGGTGTCGTGGTCGAGCGGCGCAAACTTGATTCGCCCTGGGCCGACCATGCCTGGGCGCCGATCGCGGTGCTGCCCGAGCCGCCGCCCCTCGCGCCCTGGAGCCGGCTCGCCGGCGACGACAGGCGCGAGCAGTTCTATCTCGGCTCGGCCGTGCTGACGCTGCATTCGGTCGACACTGCCCATTTCCGCGAGAATTTCGCGAGCGGCAACGCCAAGCTCTGGGTTTCGATCCGCCCGACCGGGATCGAGCCGGCGCTGGAGCTGGTCGGCGTTACCGCCGATCCGTCCGAAGGCGAGGTCTTCCTCGAGAATGTCGACGACATCGTCGAGGCGGTGCCGATGCCGGCCGCCATTGCGCAGGCCGTGCTCGCCTTCTTCGACGCGCATCATGTCGAGCGCGAATTCGTCAAGCGCAAGCGCACGGAGCATGATCCGCGCAAGGGCGGAATGCGGCCGCGCCCGGGTCTCGATCGCGGAGAGGGCTGATGCCGCGCCCCGACGACGAGGATCGCGAAGAAGGGTTTCTTGGTCGCTGGGCGCGCCGCAAGAAAGAGGCGCAGCAGCAACCGACCCAGCCTGCTGCCGAGCCGGCACTGACCGGCACCGAGCCCGCTGCGGAAGCCCCTGCACCTGAACCCGTGCCGGAGATGGTCGAGCCGCCGTCGCTCGATCTCGTGGACAAGGATTTCGACGTCGCCCATTGGCTGAAGCAGAACGTGCCCGAGGAGTGGAAGCTCAAGGCACTGCGGCGCGCCTGGGAGAGCGATCCGGCGATCTCGGGCTATCTCGACCCGGCCCGTGACTATGCGCTCGATTGGAATACGCCGGGTGGCGCGCCGGGCTATGGGCCGCTCAGCGAGTCGGACAATGTCGAGGAGATGCTGGCCAACATCTTCGGCAAGCCGCCCGAGCCGGTTGCCGATCCGACCGAGGAGGTGCGTAACGACGTCGCAGTTGTTCGACCTTCGTCTAATGACGAGAGCGGGTCTGATTCTGCTGCGGCGCAGCAGGTTCCTGGAATAGCCGCCGATGACGCCCAGCCGGTGCGGCTAGGCGACGAGGGTGTTTCCCAAAAATTCGCTGAAAAAGCTGCTGAATCGAGTGTTTCTCCCGGCGGCGGTTCTGTTGCAGCGCAAAAAACACGTGAAATTCAGCCGCCACAGCAGCGGGCAAGGCGCCGTGGCGGGGGGGCGACGCCGCTCTGAGCTTCAGTTGAGAACAATTGCAATCTAAACCGATAAGGTCTCATTATCGCCGCGTGCTCCGGCGGGTTCTAGCTTGCTGGCGCGGGATTGGAGACGCCTTCGTTCATGCGGGACCAGGCTCTGGAGCGAGCGATCGAAGCGGCCGGCGGCGTGCGTGCGCTGGCGCGAGGGGTCGGTGTCTCGCAGCCGGCGATCTCGACCTGGAAGCGTGTCCCGGCCGATCGCGTCCTCTCGGTGGAGGCCTTGACCGGCGTCTCGCGCAGCGATCTGCGGCCCGATCTCTACCCGCAGGAGCCGATCATCGTCGAGACTGCCGCCCTCGCGATCGATGAGCTCGACGCCGCTCGCGCCGACGAGTTCGAGCTGATCGGCGCTCTGCTCTGGCGCGCTCCGACAATCGAAACCCTTGCGGCCCTGCAGAGCCTGCGCGGCGATGCTTCCCCGCTCGGAATGGCCCATATGGCTCTGGCGGAAGCCGCCGCCGAGGCGAGCCCCGAACAGGTGCGGGACGAGTTTTTCCAGCTCTTCATCGGTGTCGGCCGCGGCGAGCTCCTGCCATATGCCTCCTACTATCTCACCGGCTTCCTGCACGAGCGCCCGCTCGCTCTGGTACGCGAGGACATGGGCAGGCTCGGTCTCGCTCGCGCCGAGCGCGTCGGCGAGCCCGAAGACCATATCGCCGTGCTGATGGATATCGAGGCCAGGCTGATCCGCGGCGAGGTTTCGGGCGAGGGGGTCGACGAGACATCCTTCTTCGCCCGCCACATCCGCCCCTGGGCCGACCGCTTCTTCGCCGATCTCGAAACCGCGCAGGCGGCGCGGTTCTACCGCGCCGTCGGCCGGGTCGGCAGCCTTTACCTTTCGATCGAGACGCAGGCCGCGAGCCTGCCCGCATGACATACGGCACGGAGGAGACGACGATGTCGCAGAAGAGCAAGGAGACGGCTCTCGACCGCCGCAACTTCTTCAAGGCGCTCGGCGCCGGCGCAACGGTGGCCGTGGCTCCAGTCGCGGTCACGCCTGCCGCCGCCGTCGATCCCGGCAAGGACGAGACGAAGGCGCGCTATCGCGAGAGCGAGCACGTCAAGGACTTCTACCGTGTCAACCGTTACTGAGGAGGCGGCATCATGCTGATCAAGCGCAAATCCGCCGACGTCCAGCGCGGCCGCCTGCAGAGCGCCCTTGGAGGCCTCGCCTCCGGCGTGATGGACCGCCGCTCCTTCCTGCGCCGCTCCGGCCTCGTCGCCGGCGGCGTCGCGGCTGCAGGCGCCCTGCAGATCGGCTCGGTCCGCAAGGCCGAGGCCGCCGTGCCCGGCCCCGCCACCGGCACCAAGGTCGTCAAGAACATCTGCACCCATTGCTCGGTGGGCTGCACCGTCCGGGCCGAGGTCAACAACGGCGTCTGGGTTGGCCAGGAGCCGGCCTGGGAGAGCCCGATCAACCGCGGCAGCCATTGCGCCAAGGGCGCCTCGGTGCGCGAGCTCGTCCATGGCGATCGCCGCATCAAGTACCCGATGAAGCTGGTCGACGGGCAGTGGCAGCGCCTGTCCTGGGACCAGGCTATCAACGAGATCGGCGACAAGATGATGGAGATCCGGGCCAAGTCCGGCGCGGATTCTGTCTATCTGCTCGGCTCGGCCAAGTTCTCCAACGAAGGCTCCTACCTGTTCCGCAAGTTCGCGGCCTTCTGGGGCACCAACAACGTCGATCACCAGGCCCGCATCTGCCACTCGACCACGGTCGCAGGTGTCGCGAACACCTGGGGCTACGGCGCCATGACCAACTCCTACAACGACATCCGCAATTCGAAGACCGTCATCTTCATGGGCTCGAACGCGGCCGAGGCGCATCCGGTCTCGATGCAGCATATCCTGACCGGCAAGGAGCAGCAGCGCGCAAACGTCATCGTCTTCGACCCGCGCCTGACCCGCACCGCGGCGCATGCCACCGACTATGTCCGTTTCCGCTCGGGCACCGACATCGCGGTGATCTGGGGCCTGATGTGGCACATCTTCAAGAACGGCTGGGAGGACAAGGCCTTCATCGCCGCGCGCGTCCACGGCATGGACGACGTCCGCAAGGAGGTCGAGAAATACGATCCCAAGACGGTCGAGGACATCACCGGCATTCCGGGCGAGCAGCTGAAGCGCGTCGCCCAGACCTTCGCCACGGTTAAGCCGGCGACCTTTGTCTGGTGCATGGGCGTGACCCAGCACTCGGTCGGCACGGCCAATGTCCGCGCCATCTGCAACCTCCTGCTGGCGACCGGCAATGTCGGCTCCAACGGCACCGGCGCCAACATCTTCCGCGGCCACTGCAACGTCCAGGGCGCAACCGACTTCGGCTTGGATATCTCGAACCTGCCTTGCTATTACGGCCTGGTCGAGGGCGCCTGGCGCCACTGGGCCCGCGTCTGGGGCGTCGACTACGACTATTTCGTCTCGCGCTTCGACGAAGTGCCGGCCAAGGGCGGCCGGCCGGCCCGCACGCGCAAGGCCAATATGGAGACCTCCGGCCATACCTCGACCCGCTGGTTCGACGCCGCGAACCTGCCGGCCGAGCAGGTCGATCAGAAGGACAACCTCAAGGCCATGTTCGTCATGGGCCATGGCGGCAACACCATCCCGCGCATGCCGGATGCGGTGAAGGGCCTCGAGAAACTCGATCTCCTCGTCGTCTGCGATCCGCATCCGACCAATTTCGTCTCGCTCGGCGGGCGCAAGAACGGGACCTACATCCTGCCGATCTGCACCCAGTTCGAAACCTCCGGCTCGCGCACCTGCTCGAACCGCTCGGTGCAATGGGGCGAGAAGGTCGTCGAGCCGATCTTCGAATCGGCCAGCGACTACGCGGTCATCTACAAGCTCTCGCAGAAGCTCGGCTTCGCCACCGAAATGTTCCGGCCCTATGAGATGGTCCAGGGCAAGATCGGGCTGGAGCCGACGGCCGAATCGATCCTCAGGGAGATCAACCGCGGCGGCTGGTCGACCGGCTATACCGGCCAGTCGCCCGAGCGCCTGAAGCTGCACATGGCGAACCAGGACAAGTTCGACATCGTGACGCTGCGCGGCGCCAAGGGTTCGCCGGTCGAGAACGATTTCTACGGCCTGCCCTGGCCGTGCTGGGGCACGCCCGAATACAAGCACCCGGGCACCCACATCCTCTACAACACCTCGCTCGCGGCCAAGGATGGCGGCGGCACCTTCCGCCCGCGCTTCGGCCTCACCCGCGAGCGCACGCTGCCCGACGGCAGCAAGGTCGAGGATACCCTGCTCGCCGAGGGCGGCTCCTACTCGCTGAACTCGGACATCAAGGACGGCTATCCCGAGTTCACCATGGGTGTGCTGAAGAAGCTCGGCTGGGACAAGGACCTGACGCCGGCGGAACTGGCCACCATCTCCTGGATCGGCGGCAACGCCGTCGACGGCGTCTCCTGGTCGACCGACCTCTCCGGCGGCATCCAGCGCGTCGCGCTGGAACATGGCTGCGTACCCTATGGCAACGGCAAGGCCAGGGCCAATGCCTGGAACCTGCCGGACCCGGTGCCGGTCCATCGCGAGCCGATCTACTCGCCGCGCGTCGACCTCGTGGCGAAATGGCCGGCGCGTCCGGACGAGCGTACGCTGCGCATCCCGAACCTCCACACCTCCGTGCAGAAGGCGGCGGTCGAGAAGGGCATCGCCAAGTCGTTCCCGATCGTGCTGACCTCCGGCCGCCTCGTCGAATACGAGGGCGGCGGCGAGGAGACGCGCTCGAACAAGTGGCTGGCCGAATTGCAGCAGGACATGTTCGTCGAGATCAACACGGCGGATGCGGCCGAGCGCGGCATCCGGGATGGCGCCTTCGTCTGGGTGACCGGGCCGGAGAACAACTCCAAGGCCCGGGTCAAGGCGCTGGTCACCGAGCGGGTCGGCAAAGGCGCCGCCTTCATGCCCTTCCATTTCGGCGGCTTCTATCAGGGCGTCGACCAGCGCGGCAATTATCCGAAGGGCCTCGACCCGATCGTGCTGGGCGAGTCGGTCAATATCGTCACGACCTATGGCTACGACCCTGTGACCGCCATGCACGAAGGCAAGGTCACGCTCTGCCAGATCGCGGCGGCGTGAGGAGGAACTGAACCATGGCCCGGATGAAATTCCTCTGTGACGCCGATCGCTGCATCGAGTGCAACGCCTGCGTCACCGCCTGCAAGAACGAGAACGACGTGCCCTGGGGCATCAACCGCCGGCGCGTCGTCACCATCAATGACGGCAAGCCCGGCGAGCGCTCGGTCTCGATGGCCTGCATGCATTGCACGGATGCACCCTGCATGGCCGTCTGTCCGGTCGACTGCTTCTACAACACCGCCGACGGCGTCGTGCTGCACAACAAGGATCTGTGCATCGGCTGCGGCTACTGCTTCTACGCCTGCCCGTTCGGCGCCCCGCAATATCCGAAGGTCAGCAATTTCGGCTCGCGCGGCAAGATGGACAAGTGCACCTATTGCTCGGGCGGCCCGGAGGCCGACCTGTCGCCGGCCGAGTATCAGAAATACGGCTCGAACCGTCTCGCCGAGGGCAAGCTGCCGCTTTGCGCCGAGATGTGCTCGACCAAGTCGCTGCTCGCCGGCGACGGCGAGGTGATCGCGCAGATTTACAAGGAACGCGTGGTCAAGCGCGGCTACGGCTCGGGAGCCTGGGGCTGGCAGACGGCCTATCGGGAAACCATCACGATCTGAGCTGGGGGAGGAGGGCGCATCACGGCCTGGCAAAAGGTCGGGTGCGTTCTTCCCCAGATTGACGCTGCCTTCGCGAAAAGGATGCCGCAATGTCGCTGCGCGCTCATCTCCGCTTCCTCGTAACGGCGCTGCTGCTGGCCATCGCCGTCGGCATCGCCCAGCCTGGCTCCGCCCAGCAGGTCAACCCGACCGCCGATTCGGTCAGGGAGAAGCAGTTCCTCGATGCGCTGAAGGGCAATCCTTCGGCCGAATTGCAGGGCCGCATCAGCATCCCCGACACCAAGGCGGCGACGCTGGAGCGCCCCGCCGGGCGCGAGTGGCGGGCCTTCCACCAGAACACCATGACCAAGATCGGCGCGGTCGCTGTGCTCGGCATGCTGATCGCGCTGATCGCCTTCTATCTCATTCGCGGCCGTATACGGATCGAGAGCGGTCCCTCCGGGCAGACGCTGACGCGCTTCAACGGTTTCGAGCGCTTCGTCCACTGGCTTACTGCAGCCTGCTTCATCGTGCTGGCGCTGTCGGGTTTGAACGTCACCTTCGGCAAGGCGCTGCTGCTGCCGTTGATCGGCCCGGAGGCGTTCACCAACGTCTCGATCGTGGCGAAATGGGCGCACAACTACCTGGCCTGGCCGTTCATGCTGGGTATCGCCCTGATGTTCCTGATCTGGATCAAGGACAACATCCCCGGCATGGTCGACGTCCGCTGGTTCGCGGCCGGCGGCGGCATCGTCGGCAAAGGCCATCCGCCGGCCAAGCGCTTCAACGGCGGCCAGAAGATCGTGTTCTGGACCGTCGTGCTGGGGGGCGCTGCGCTCGGCGTCTCGGGCGTCTATCTGCTTTTCCCCGCGACGGCCGGCGGCGTGCTCAACCTGCAATTCTGGAACGTGGTCCACGGTATCGTCGGCGTGCTGATGATCGCTGCCATCCTCGCCCACATCTATATCGGCACGGTCGGCATGGAGGGCGCCTTCGACGCGATGGGCTCCGGCGAGGTCGATCTCAACTGGGCCAGGGAGCACCATTCGCTCTGGGTCGCCGAGGAAATGAAGAAGGGCCACGTCCACGGCGGCAAGCTGCAGCCGGCGGAGTGAACTTTTGCCGCGCTTGACCCGCTGACGGCATTTGCATGATGACAGCCGGGCGCATCTCGCGCCCGGCTTTGTCTTTTTGAGGATGTCGTTGTCGATGCGCGTGATCGGACTGGCGGGCTGGAGCGGGGCCGGCAAGACGACCCTCCTCACCAAGCTGATCCCGGAATTCAATCGCCGCGGCGTCAGGGTCTCGACGATCAAGCACGCCCATCACGCCTTCGATCTCGACACCCCCGGCAAGGATTCATGGGCGCACCGGCAGGCCGGCGCCTCCGAGGTGCTGATCTCCTCGGGCAAGCGCTGGGCGCTGCTGCACGAGTTGCGCGACGAGCCGGAGGCGGCGCTGCCGGAGTTGCTGGCACGGCTGTCGCCGGTCGATCTTGTCATCGTCGAGGGCTTCAAGCGCGATCGGCATGCCAAGCTCGAGGTCTATCGTGCGGCCAACGGCAAGCCGTCCTTGTATCCAGGCGATCCCAGCATCGTCGCCATCGCCAGCGACACCGCCTTTCCGGATGCCGGCCGGCCGGTGATCGGGCTCGACGACGTCGCCGCCATCGCCGATTGTCTCTTCGCCAATGCCCGGCCGCTCGACACGGTGCTGGCCCGGGCGAAAGAGGATTGCTGACGATGGCGCAGCTCAGCGCGGATGCCGACGCCTTCGGGCCGATGCTGACGATCGAGCAGGCGGCCGGACACGCCGCCGAGCGCATCGCGGCGGTGGCCGGCAGCGAGACTGTCCCGCTCGCCGCGGCGGATGGGCGCGTGCTGGCCGCGGATGTCATCGCGCCGCTCGACCTGCCGCCCTTCGCCAATTCGGCGGTCGATGGCTATGCCGTCCGTTTCGCCGACCTGGCGGCCGCGGAAACGCAGCTCCCGCTCTCGGGGAGGGTTGCAGCCGGCAACGACGCCGTCGGTGTCGCGACGGTGGGGGTGGCCGTGCGTGTCTTTACCGGTGCGCCGATGCCGGCGGGTGCCGATACCGTCTTCATGCAGGAGGACGTCACGCTGAAAGCCGGCGCGGTCATCCTGCCGCCCGGGCTGAAGCGTGGCGCCAATACCCGGCCAGCGGGCGAAGATCTGCCGCGCGGGCATGTCGCGCTCGCTGCCGGCCGGCGCCTGCGACCACAGGACCTCGCGCTGCTTGCCGCGCTCGGCCTGACCGAAGTCGCGGTGCGCAGACGTGTCCGCGTCGCGATCTTCTCGACCGGAGATGAGCTCAACGAGCCCGGCACGGCCCTGCCGCGCGCGGGCATCTACGATGCCAATCGCAGCCTGCTGCGCGCGCTCGTCACCCGCGCCGGGGCGGAGGTCGTCGATCTTGGCATCCTCAAGGATGAACCTGAGAGCCTCGCCGCACGCCTGCTGCAGGCTGCGGAAAGCTGCGATCTGATCCTGACCTCGGGCGGCGTCTCCACAGGCGAGGAGGACCACGTCAAGGCGGCGGTCGAGCGCGCCGGCGAACTCGCCTTCTGGCGTGTCGCGATCAAGCCCGGCCGCCCGGTGGCGATGGGGCAGGTCGCCGGAACCCCCTTCATCGGTCTCCCTGGCAACCCCGTCGCGGTCTTCGTCACCTTCGCGTTCGTTGCCCGCACCGTGATCGCGCTGCTCTCGGGCACACTGCCGAACAGGCTGCACGGCCTGCCGGTCAGGCTCGGCTTTCCCTACAAGAAGAAGGCGGGTCGACGCGAATACGTCCGTGTCTCGCTGGCTCCCGGGCCGGACGGCATCTCGGTGGCGCGCAAGCATCCGCGCGATGGCGCCGGCGTGCTGACCTCGCTGACCGAGACCGACGGGCTGGTCGAACTCGCCGACGAGCTGACGAACGTGGCCGAAGGCACGATCGTGCCTTTCCTCGCCTATGAGATGCTGACGGGCTGAAGCATCGGGCCGACAAGTCGAATCCATTTATTCGAAACAAGCCGACGTGCGATCCAAGGCTCAGTCGCGCCGGAAGATCACCGTCGCCAGCCAGCCCAGCAGCAGGGCCACCGCGACCGTCGCCAGGCCGTAGAGAAGCGGCCGGTCATGCGCGGCCGAGGTCATGCGCTGTTCTGCGCCGGTCTTCACCACCTCGAAATTGGTGGTCTGGCGCGCCAGGATCGAGCCGCCGGCATAGAGCAGGACCTCCACCTCATAGGGGCCGGTCGGCGCGACCGCCGGAATCTTGATCTGCGAGCTGAACAGGGCCGGCGACAGGAAGGTCACGCCTCTTTCGTCCAGCGCATAGAGCTGCTTGCCTTCGAGCGTCCGGATCAGCGCTTCGCGAAAGCGGGCGATATCAAGTTCGAAGTCGAAGCCCGTCGGTGTGCGCTGCGCATTGGCCAGGCCGATCTTGTCGCGTCGCGCCGCCTCTTCCGACAGGATCTCCTTGATCGGCCGGTTGGTCGCGACCGAGAGATAGATCGAGCGGTCCGGGAAGCGGCGCTGGGTGCGGTTGATCCAGAGCGGGCCGACGCGCTCCTTCTCACGCACGATCAGCATGCGCCGCGGGCCGCGGACGGTGACGACGATGTCGTAGGGGTCGGCCCGCGCGACGGACCGGCCATCGCGCTCGACCAGGCCGAACACCGCGAGCTGGTCTCCGGTGAAGTTTGAGGCGATCGCGATCCGGTGGGTCGACAGGGCCGCGATCAGCGCCTCGGCCTTCGCGGGGAGGGCGGCGAGGGCCGCGAGGCAGGTCGCTATGAGGGCGAGCGCCGCGTGTCTCATCGCTGCGCTCCGTCCTGCACCACCACCGAATAGGGCTCGCTCGGGGGCAGGAAGAGCTCGACCGCGAAGCGCAGGCCGACCGACAGGATCAGCAGCGCCAGCAGCAGCCGGAACGAGGAGACGTTGAGATTGCGCGCTGCCCGGCCGCCGAACTGCGCGCCGATGACGCCGCCGACCAGCAGCAGCATGGCCAGGATGATGTCGACCGACTGGTTGGTGACGGCGTGCAGCACCGTCGCGCCGGTCATGGTGACCAGGATCTGGAACAGCGAGGTGCCGACCACTACGGCCGGCGGAATCCGGAAGAAATAGATCAGTGCCGGGACGAGCATGAAGCCGCCGCCGACGCCGAGAACGGCGCCGATGAAGCCGATGATGACGGCGAGCGCCATGATCGGGATCACGCTGGCATAGAGCTGGGAGCGCGGGAAGCGCATGCGCAGCGGCAGGCCCATCCAGGGCGGATGCGAGCCGGCCTCGCGCAGGCGGCGGGCCGGCTTGCCCCTGCGGTCGCGTAGCGCGACGCGCACCGCGTCGAACAGCATCAACCCGCCGATGCAGGTGAAGAGCGTGACATAGGCCAGGGTGATCACCAGCTCGAGCTGGCCAAGCCGCCGCATCGAGTTGAAGAACAGCACGCCCAGGATCGTGCCGACTATGCCGCCCGAGACCAGGATGCCGCCGAGCTTGAAGTCGAGCGCGTTGCGCCGCCAATAGGTCAGCACGCCGGTCATCGATGAGCCGGCGACCTGCGCGGCGACGGTCGCGACAGCGACGGCGGGGGGGATGTCGAGGAAGATCAGCAAGGGCGTCAGCAGGAAGCCGCCGCCGACGCCGAACAGGCCCGAGATGAAGCCGACCGCGCCGCTCAGCCCGAGCACCAGGAAAATGCTGATCGGCAGTTCCGCGATCGGGAGATAGATCTGCACGCTTCCAAACCTTACCGGCCGTCGATGCCACCTCATGTCGGGCATGAGCCGCAAAAGTGGATACGACTTTTGCGACGAGAACATGCCCGACGTGCTGAGCCGGCACGAATTTCTGCTGCTCCGCCGGGACCGTCCGAACGAAAATCACGCCATAGCGGTGACGCTACAGCGGAATCCTTTTCAATTTGTGCAGTTTTGAGGGGCTTTCGGCGCAGGTCCGGCCTGCACCGAAAGCTCAGCCGCGGCTCGGCTTGGCCGGCTTTTTGCCGGCGACCGGCGGTTCGTCCCAGCCCTTGGCCGGCTGCGTGACCTCGTTGGCGTTCGCCTCCAGCGGCTTCGGCTTCCAGCTCTCGGCCGCTGCCTTGGCGGCGGCGAGATCACCGGCCGGCAGTCGGCCCGCCACCTCGTCGCGTTTGCGGCCGGCATCCTCGTCACCCTGGGCTGCCGCGATCGCGAACCAGCGATAGGACTGGCTGAGATCGGCCGGAGCGCCGAGGCCGCGACCGAGCAGGATGGCGAGATTGTACTGGCTGTCGCGCACGCCATGCTCGGCGGCGCGGCGGAACCAGTCGGTCGCCGTGGCATAGTCCGGCTTGCCGCCGGCACCCTCGGCGTAGAGCACTGCGAGATTGTGCATCGCCTTGGCGTTGCCGCGCTCGGCGGCGCGCCCATACCAGACCTTGGCCAGCGCCGGGTCGCGGTTGGTGCCGATGCCCTTCTCGAACATGTTGCCGAGGCGGAACTGCGCCGGCCCGAGACCGGCGACGGCGGCGCGCTCGAACAGGCGCAGCGCCAGCTTCGGGTCGCGGTTGCCGGGGCCGTCGGCCGCCTGGGCCGCGATCTGGTAGACCGCGCGGGCGTCGCCCGCGAGCGCTGCCTTGCGCAGGCCGGCGCTGCCGACAGTCGGCGGCAACTCGCCGATGCCGGTGACGGTATCGACCGCCTCGGACGGGCTCTGCAGCGGCAGCGAAGCCACCATTGAGGGCACGGAGGCTGCCGGCGGCAGCGACTCCGCATTGGCCGCCTGGGCCGGCGCGGGAACCGCGGCCTGCGCCGGCGTCGTGCCGATCTGCAGCGGCGGCAGGGCCGAGCTCTGGTCCCTCACCGGCGGTGCCGCCGGCTCGGCCGGGGCGCCTTGCGGGGTCGGCTTGGCCGCAGGAGCTTCGGCGGGGGCGGGCCGGGTCGCTTCAGTCCGGCTGCTGCTCTCGTTCACCAGCTGCTTCTTGGCGCTGCCCTGCTGGCTGCTCGAGAAGACCTGGGCGGCGCCGATCGCGAGAACCAGCGCGGCGAGACCGAGCAGCAGCGGCCGCCGGCGCTTTTCGAGAATTTCCTTGAGGCGCCCGCCGCCGGAGGGTGACTTGGCCGCCTTGCCGGGCTTGCTCGTCTCGGTCGTCGCCGGGTTGGTCGCCGCAGCGTCGCTGGCGGCCTTGGCCGAGCGACGCGCCGCGGCGATCAGGCTCTGGCGGACGGCCTGCGGATCATTGCCCTGTGGGGCGGGTGCCTCGGGGCGCGGCCGGCCGGAGCCCGGCTCCAGCGGCAGGTCGAGCCCGCCGGTGCGCGGCAGGCGCGCCTCGGCGACGAAGCGCTCGGCCATCGGGGCAGTGGGAGCCACCGCCCGGATCTCGTCGGCCGCAGCGGGCGTGCGCACGCGTGGCGTGGCTGCGCCACCGCGCCGGTCCTCGCCCAGCTCGGCTTCGAGATCGCCGAGGCGACCGATGATGGTCTCCAGCGTCCGGTGCACGGCGCCGATCGCATCCTGGGTCTCGCGTCCGGTCGAGACATGGGTCTCGCGCAGGCCGCTCATCAGGTCGCTGAGTTCCGACAGGCTGGCGCCGCGAGACGGCGGCAGGTCGGCCATTGCGGCGCGCGCCGCGCGCTCGGCCGCCGCCGTGGTGTCCTCGCGCATGCCCTGGAGATGGACGACGAGGTCCTGCAGCGTCCGTTCGATGCCGTTTTCGGCAGAGCGGGTCGCGGCCTGCTGGTCCAGCCGCTGGGTCAGGCCGGCGATCTGGCGCTCGAGCGCATCGAAGGAATCGGAGCCGGCGCCGGGTCGGCCAGCCTCGTCGATCTTGGCGGCGAGGCCGCGCAGCATGTCCTCGACCGGGCGCATGTCGACCCGGGCGACAGGTGTGCCGCCGTCATCCGTCATCTGGGCGAGCCTGCTCGAGGCGGCGAGCTGCTCGATGCGATCGGTCAGCGTCTCGATCCGGTCCTCGAGCCGGCTCGGCGGCCGGTCGGCCAGCTCTTCGAGCTTGATCACCAGCGATTCGATGCGCTCGGCGAGCTGGTTGGAGGCCGGCCGGCCGATGGCGTCGAGTTCGCCGAGGCGGGCGACGAGCTGGTCGACCTGCCCGTCGATCACCGAGGTCGTCATCGTCGGTAGCGTGTCGAGCTTCTGGGCGAGCGATTCGACCTGGCGCGACAGGGCCAGCAGCGGGGCGCTGTCACCGGTACGCTCGCGCAGGCGATCGGCGTGCAGGCTCTCGCGCACATCCTCGATCGCCAGCGACAGGCTGCGCAGGTCGCGGGTGTCGTCGCGCAGGCGCCCGACATCCGAGGTCAGGGCGTTGAGCTGCAGCGACAGGTCGTCGAAGCGCCGGCCGTCCGGAGTGGAGACGATTTCTCGCAACTCGGCGAGTTCGTTCAGGATCGGAGCGATCAGCTGGCGGTCGCCGCCGCGTGCGGCGAGCGCATCGACCTTGGCGGCCAGATGGGCGACTTCGAGCTCGAAGCGGTTGTAGCTTTCCTGCGAGCGCCCGTCGGACAGGCGGCCGATCTCGGCCTCGATCCGCGCCAGCGGCTTCAGGATGGGGTCGAGCCGCTCACGCCCGTCGAGGCGGTCGAGCCTGGCTCCGAGCTCGCTGATCGCCCGTTCGAGCGGCTTGTAGGCGGCGCGCTGCTCCTCGACCCGCATCGCCGGCTGGGCCGGCGCGATGCGATCGTTCAGCTGGCGCAGATCCTCGCGCAGGCTCGCGAGCGTCGGCGCGGCGGTGGCAGGGCGCTCAAAAGCTGTGGCGGCAGGGCGCTCGAAGACTGCGGTGCGCGCATCGCCGTCGAGGGCGCGCTGGCGCGAACGGATGTCGGACACAGCGGCGGCGAGACCGTCGCGGCTGAGCACGACCGGGCGCGTGGCTTGCGGCAGGGGCGCCGGGGGGGCAGCCGGCCTGCGGCTGGTCTCTTCGGCCCGGCGTTCGATGTCGGCGAGCCGGGTGCCCATCGTCTTGATCGCGTCGGCGATTACGGCGGTGGCGCGCTCCTGGCGCTCGACCGTGGCGCGCTCGCCATCCGAGAGGCGGCCCTCGGTGCGCTCGATCCATTGCGCGATCGAGTCGAGCGCGCTTGCGGTGCGCGCATTGCTGTCGCGCGTCAGGCGCTCGGCCATGGCGGCCTGGGTTATGAACGCGTCCATGCGGTCGCGCGAGAATTCGGGCCTGGCTGGGGCGGCCTGCGGGGCCGCAGCCGTCTGCATGCCGCCTTGTGAAAGGCGGGCAAGGCGCTCTGAGAGCGCGGCGATGTCCTGCTCCTCGGCGTGCTGTGCGACGGTCTCCGGTTCCCCGGCCTCGTCGCGAATCTTGTTGTCGAGCCACTCGCCGAGCGTCATCCCGGCGCGGCGCGCGGCCGCCTTCGCCGCGTCACGTGTGCGCGGATCGACGCCCTTGACGCTCCAGGGCAGGCTGGTCGCCATGTCACGCTCGCCTCGAGGGGCAATCTCGACCAAAGGCGCTTGCAGCCCCCTCAGGCGGCGGCGCCCTTGCGATCCCGGCAATCATGAACATCGGGTTGATGCGAATGATACTGCAGACCGCGGCACCGACTTTTCGCCGTCACGGTAAATAGAGCGTTAAGATCGAGGCGCCGGACGTTAATTTTCCGGAAACGCCTGCCCAGGCAGGTTGCCCAGGCCGGGCATAACGGTAACTTACCCCCGGTTGGCGGCTAACGACGTGACGTAAGGGAGCCGCCTCGCCTACATTGCCGGCAACGCAGGGACGCCTTCCGGTGGGTCGCCGTCCTGCTTCGCAACCTTAAGGAACAGATATGCCGCGCCAAAGCTCAGCTCTGGCGGCCACCTCAAGTCACGACGGCCGCTCCGCCTCCCCGCAGACCACGAATCCCGCCGAAGCCGATGGCTTCACCATCAGCGACCTCGCCCGCGAATTCGGGGTCACCCTGCGCACGCTGCGCTTTTACGAATCACGCGGCCTGCTCGCGCCGGCACGGTCCGGCCTGACCCGGATCTATTCCGGCCGCGACCGCGCCCGGCTCGCCCTCATCCTCAAGGGCAAGCAGCTCGGTTTCACCCTGGTCGAGATCCGCGCCATGCTCGCCAACGAGGAAGGCAAGGAGCTCAAGGGCAAGGAACCGTCCGCCTCGGTCGGCGGCCTGCAGCTCAGCCGCAGCCAGATCGCCGAGCAGCTCGAATTGCTGCGCAGCCAGCGCACCGAGATCGAGACCGCTATCGCCGAGCTCGAAACGACGCTCGCGCGCCTCGACGCCTGAAGCGGCCCGGTCGCCTGACCGGCTCACCTCGCTGAGATAATGATGCCCCGAACCTCGCAGGTTCGGGGCATTTTTCGTTTGCACGTACTGCGTGCGCGGCGCCAATCTCTCCCGACTGCGCTGTCCGGAAGAAAAAGTGGGCTGGCCCCTTGGCAAGCTGCGGCTAGATAGTTTATATGTGAACTATCTCGAAGCGCCGCTGCCCTATCGCGCCGGCAAGCTTCGTCACCAAAACTGTACGAAACGCCAGGGAGGGATGCGATGCCGGTCTACAAGGCGCCTGTCGAGGACACGCTGTTCCTGCTCAACGACGTCTTCCAGTTCGAGCGCTACAACAACCTCCCGGGCTTTGCTGAGGCGACGCCGGACCTGGTCGAGGCCGTGCTGGGCGAGGGCGCCAAGCTCTGTGAGGAAGTCCTCCAGCCGATCAATCATTCAGGCGACCAGGAAGGCTGCAAGCGCAATGCCGACGGCACGGTGACGACGCCGAAGGGCTTCAAGCAGGCCTATGAAGCCTACGCTGCAGGCGGCTGGATCGGGCTCGCCATGGATCCCGAGTACGGTGGCCAGGGCCTGCCCTACACGCTCGGCGCCATCATGAACGAGTTTTCCTCCTCGGCGAACATGGCCTTCTCGATGTACCCGGGCCTGACCATGGGCGCGATGGCCGCGCTCTATGTCCACGGCACGGACGAGCAGAAGCGCACCTATCTGCCGAAGATGGCCGAGGGCACCTGGTCGGGCACGATGAACCTGACCGAACCGCATTGCGGCACCGATCTCGGCCTGATCAAGACCAAGGCCGTGCCGAACGGCGACGGCTCATATGCCATCACGGGCACCAAGATCTTCATCTCGGCCGGCGAGCAGGACATCACCGAGAACATCATCCACCTCGTGCTCGCCCGCATCGAGGGCGCGCCGCAGGGCGTCAAGGGCATCTCGCTCTTCGTCGTGCCGCGCAACGAGGTCGGAGCCGACGGCTCGGTCGGCGCGAACAACAAGGTGTCCTGCGGCTCGATCGAGCACAAGATGGGTATCCACGCCAACTCGACCTGCGTCATGAACTATGACGGGGCGAAGGGCTGGCTGGTCGGGGCCGAGAACAAGGGCCTCAACGCCATGTTCGTGATGATGAACGAGGCCCGCCTCGGCGTCGCGATCCAGGGTCTGGCCCAGTCCGAGGTCGCCTATCAGAACGCTGTCGCCTACGCCAAGGACCGTCTGCAGGGCCGGGCCCTGACTGGCGCCAAGAACCCCGACAAGCCGGCCGATCCGCTCTTCGTCCATCCGGACGTGCGCCGCACGCTGATGTCGATCAAGGCCTTCAACGAGGCGGCGCGCGCCTTCGTCATCTGGAACGCGATCAAGTCCGACGTTGCCCATCGCTCGGGCGACGATGCCGAGCGCCAGGCCGCCGACGACCAGCTCGGCCTGATGACGCCGGTGCTCAAGGGCGTGCTCACCGATGTCGGCTTCGACAATGCGGTAAAGGCCCAGCAGATGTATGGCGGCCATGGCTACATTGCCGAATGGGGCATGGAGCAGTTCGTCCGCGATGCCCGCATCGCCATGATCTACGAGGGCGCCAACGGCGTGCAGGCGATGGACCTGGTCGGCCGCAAGCTCGGCCGCGACGGAGGCCGCGCCATCATGGCTTTCTTCAACGAGGTCGGCGCCTTCGTGAAAGACAACGAGGGCGATGAGGCGCTGAAGCCGCTGCTGGCCTCTCTGCAGCTCTCGTTGAACCATCTGCAACAGGCGACGATGTGGTTCATGCAGAACGCGCTCGCCAAGCCGGACAATGCCGGCGCCGGTGCGCATGACTACATGCACCTGCTCGGCCTGGTTAGCCTCGGCTATATGTGGGCGAAGATGGCCAAGGTCGCGCAGGAGAAGCTCAAGGCCGGCGCCAATGGCCAGGCCGAGCGCATGAACGCCAAGCTCGTCACCGCGCGCTTCTTCATGGAGCGCTCGCTGCCCGAGACCGCTGCGCATCTGGCGCGGATCACCTCCGGCTCCGACGCCACGATGGCGCTGAGCGCCGAGCAGTTCTGAACAGCGTCGTTGCGAGGAGACGAAGCCGACGAAGCAATCCAGGAGCGGCAGAGCTCTACGGTCTGGATTGCTTCGCTTCGCTCGCAATGACGGCTAGGTTGCCCGCAAAACGTCCGATGGGAGGCCCTTGATGGCTGATGCTTTCATCTATGACCATGTCCGCACTCCGCGCGGCAAGGGCAAGGCCGACGGCTCCTTGCACGAGGTCACCGCGATCGAACTGGGCACGCAGACGCTGCGCGCCATCAAGGAGCGCAACAATCTCGATACCAAGCTGGTCGAGGACGTGGTCTATGGCTGCGTCGATCCGGTCGGCGAGGCTGGCGCCGACATCGCCCGCACCGTCGCTCTGAAAGCCGGCTACGGCAAGGAAGTGCCGGGCGTGCAGATCAACCGCTTCTGCGCCTCGGGCCTCGATGCGGTCAACCTCGCCGCGGCGCAGGTCATGTCCGGCCAGAAGGAGATGACGATCGGCGGCGGCGTCGAGAGCATGTCCCGCATTGGCATGGGCGCCTCGGGCTTCGGCATCGCGGTCGATCCCTCCGTCGCGATCGACACCTATTTCATGCCGCAGGGCGTCTCGGCCGACCTGATCGCGACCAAGTACGGCTTCTCGCGCGACGATGTCGACGCTTATGCCGTGCGCTCGCACAAGCGCGCCGCCAAGGCCTGGGAAGAGGGCCGCTTCAAGAACTCGGTGATCCCGGTCACCGACGTCAACGGCCTGATCATCCTCGATCGCGACGAGACCATCCGCCCGGCGACCGACATGCAGGCATTGGCCGCGCTGAAAGCTTCCTTCGTCCAGATGGGCGAGATGGGCGGCTTCGATGCGGTCGCGACCGCGGCGCATCCGGACGTCGAGTTCGTCAACCACGTCCACCACGCCGGCAACTCGTCGGGCATCGTCGACGGCGCTGCCGCCGTGCTGGTGGGTTCGAAGAAGGCCGGCAAGGCCGCGGGCCTGAAGCCTCGCGCCCGCATCAAGGCTTTCGCCACCACCGGCTCCGATCTCGCGCTGATGCTGACCGGCCCGGTCGACGTCACCGAGCTCGTGCTCAAGAAGGCCGGGATGAGCGTCAAGGACATCGACCTGTTCGAGCTGAACGAGGCCTTCTCCTCGGTCGTGCTGCGCTATCAGCAGGCCTTCGACATCGACGACGCCGTGCTCAACGTCAATGGCGGCGCCATCGCGATGGGCCATCCGCTCGGCGCCACCGGTGCGATGATCCTCGGCACCGTCCTCGACGAGCTCGAACGCACCAACAAGCAGACCGCTCTGGTCACGCTGTGCGTCGCCGTCGGCATGGGCGTCGCCACCATCATCGAACGGGTTTGAGGAGAGAGCCGATGAACCTCGTCAATTTCCGCTTCGACACCGACGCCGACGGCATCGCCACCCTGACCTGGGACATGCCCGAGCGCTCGATGAACGTCATCACCCCGCAGGTGATGGAAGAACTTAACCAAGTCGTCGACAAGGTCGCCTCCGACGAGGCGATCAAGGGCTGCGTCATCGTCTCCGGCAAGGAAGCCTTCTCCGGCGGCGCCGACCTCACCATGCTGCAGGGCCTGCGCGACCTCTATGTCAAGCTCGCCAAGGAGCAGGGCGAGCAGATCGCGATGCAGCGCTTCTTCGACGAGAGCCGCAAGCTTTCGCTGCTGTATCGTAAGCTGGAAACCTGCGGGAAGCCGTTCGCGGCGGCGATCCATGGCGTCTGCCTCGGCGGCGCCTTCGAACTCGCGCTCTCCTGCCAGCTCCGCGTCGTCTCGGACGATGCCTCGACCCGCGTCGGCCTGCCCGAGATCAAGGTCGGCCTGTTCCCCGGCGCCGGCGGCACGCAGCGCGTCTCGCGCCTGATGCAGACCGGCGACGCGCTGCAGATGATGTTCAAGGGCGACCAGATCAAGGCGCTGCCGGCCCGCAATATGGGCCTCGTCCATGCCGTCCTGCCGCGCGACCAGATCGTCGCGGCGGCCAAGGAATGGCTGAAGGCCAACCCGCAGGCGAAGCAGCCCTGGGAAGATCCCAAGTTCAAGCTGCCCTCGAACAAGGTCCATTCGCCGGCCGGGATGCAGATCTGGCCGCCGGCCAACGCGATCTATCGCCGCGAGACCAACGACAACTATCCGGCCGCCCGCGCCATCCTGAGCGCGGTCTATGAGGGCCTGCAGCTGCCGATGGACCTCGCCCTCAAGGTCGAGAGCCGCTACTTCGCCAAGATCCTGCGGACGAAGGAGGCGGCCTCGATGATCCGCTCGCTCTTCGTCTCGATGCAGGAGCTGAACAAGGGCGCCCGCCGCCCGGCCGACGTGCCCGCTTCGAAGCTGAAGAAGGTCGGCGTCGTCGGCGCCGGCTTCATGGGCGCCGGCATCGCCTATGTCACCGCCAATGCCGGCATCGAGGTGGTGCTGGTCGACCGCGACATCGAGGCGGCCGAGAAGGGCAAGGCCTATTCGCACAAACTGGTCACCGACCAGATCACCAAGGGCCGCGCCAAGACCGCCGATCGCGACGCGCTGCTCGGCCGCATCAAGGCCTCGGCCGACTATGCCGATCTCAAGGGCTGCGACCTGATCGTCGAGGCGGTCTTCGAGGACCCGAAGGTCAAGGCCGAGGTCATCGCCAAGGTCGAGGCCGTGGTCGGCCCCAAGACCATCTTCGGCTCCAACACCTCGACGCTGCCGATCACTGGCCTTGCCGAGCACAGCGAGCGGCCGAAGAATTTCATCGGCATCCATTTCTTCTCGCCGGTCGAGAAGATGCTGCTGGTCGAGATCATCATGGCCAAGAAAACCGGCAAGAAGGCGCTCGCCATGGCGCTCGACTTCGTCCGCGCCATCAGGAAGACGCCGATCGTCGTCAACGATGTCAGAGGCTTCTACGCCAATCGCTGCGTCGGCAATTACATCCGCGAGGGTCACCTCATGCTGATGGAAGGCGTGCCGCCGGCGATGATTGAGGCCGCCGGCAAGCAGGCCGGCATGCCGGTCGGCCCGCTCTCGCTCAATGACGAAGTCGCGGTCGATCTCGCCTACAAGGTGCTGAAGGCGACCAAGGCGCAACTCGGCGAGGGCGCCGTCGACCCCGCGCAGGAGAAGCTTCTCAACGAGATGGTCGAGAAGCATGGCCGCCTCGGCCGCAAGAACCGGAAGGGCTTCTACGACTATCCGGAAGCCGGCCCGAAGCGGCTCTGGCCCGGTCTCGCCGATCTCGTCTCCAACCATATCCACCCCGAAAAGGTGGATATGGATGAGCTGAAGCACCGCCTGCTGGTCACGCAGGCGCTCGAAGCGGCCAAGACCTATGAGGAAGGCGTCGTCACCGATCCGCGCGAGGCCGATGTCGGCTCGATCATCGGTTTCGGCTTCGCGCCCTATAGCGGTGGCACGCTGAGCTATATCGACAATATGGGCGCGGCCGCCTTCGTGAAGCTCTGCGAGGGGCTGGCCAAGAAGCATGGCGAGCGCTTCAAGCCGAACCGGCTATTGAAGCGCATGGCCAAGACCGGCGAGAGCTTCTACGGCAGCGCCGAGAAGAAGGCTGCGGCCTGATCAGGCGAAGAGCTGCTCCTTCAGGAGCGGCTCCAGCCAGTCGGCGAAGACCTTCAGGCGGCGCGACAAATGCTGCCGGTGCGGATAGAGCAGGGCGACCGGCATCGGCTCCGCCCTGTGCTCCGGCATCACGTCGACCAGCTCGCTAGCTGCCGGATGTGTGGTGGCAACCTGAGGGATGTGGAGCGCATCCATCCGGATCGCTACGCTGTATTGGCGATGACGCTCCAACCGGGGAGCGCATGACAAGACTGCGATGCCTGTCCGACCGATCCTGAGCTTTCCCGATCCGCGCCTGCGGCTACCTGCTCCACCGGTCACGCGGTTCGATGCGGATTTGCGTGCTCTTGCGGAAGACCTCCTCGATACGATGCGGTCGGCGCCCGGCATCGGCATCACCGCGCCGCATATCGGTGTCCCGTCCCGGCTCGTCGTGCTGGAGCTGACGCCCGGCGACGTCCGCATCTATGCCAATCCCAAGCTCGACCAGGTCTCTCGGGAGACCATTCGCCATACCGAGGGCAGCGTCTCGATGCCGGGTGTCACCGACGAGCTCGAGCGCCATGCCCATGTCCGCGTGCGTTATCAGGATCTGGAAGGCAAGGAACAGAGCGAGGATGCCGACGGCTTGCTCGCCGTCTGCCATCAGCATGAGATCGACCAGCTCGACGGCATCTTCTGGATCGACCGCCTGTCGCGACTGAAGCGCGACAGGTTGATCACCCGCTACAACAAGCTGCGGCGGGGGTGACACTCGTCATGCTCGGGCTTGACCCGAGCATCTCGGGCCGAAAGAGGCGCCGAGGGGCGCCTTCTCGTCATGAGATTCTCGGGCCTGCGCTTCGCTTCGCCCGAGAATGACGTCAGTTCGGCTCAGTTCGCCACCGCCCTGATCACCCGCTTGAGCTTGCCGATCAGCTCCTCGACCTGGCTCTCCGTGATGATCAGCGGCGGCGAGAAGGCGATCGTGTCGGCGGCGGTGCGGATCATGAGCCCTTCCTCGTGGAAGGCGCGCTCGATCACCTCGTAGCCGCGCTTGCCGGGGCCCTCGGCCCGCGGCGCGAGATCGACGGCGCCGACAAGGCCGAGCGTGCGGATATCGACCACGTTCGGCTCGCCCTTCAGGCTCATCACCGCATCGGCCCAAGCGTCCTCCATCGCCCGCGCCCGCTCGAACAGGCCTTCCTCGCGATAGATGTCGAGCGCTGCCAGCGAGGCCGCCGCCGCCAGCGGGTGGCCGGAATAGGTGTAGCCGTGGAACAGCTCGATGACGTTGTCGGGCCCGTTCATGAAGGCGTCGTAGACGTGCTTGCGCACGATCACGCCGCCCATCGGCACCGTGCCGGAGGTGACGCCCTTGGCGAAGGTGATCATGTCCGGGATCACGCCATAGCGCTCGGCGGCGAAGGCGAAGCCGAGGCGGCCGAAGCCGGTGATGACCTCGTCGAAGATCAGGAGGATGCCGTGCTTGTCGCAGATCTCGCGCAGGCGCTTGAGGTAGCCCTTCGGCGGCGGCAGCGCCCCGGTCGAGCCCGCCATCGGCTCGACGATCACCGCGGCGATTGTCGAGGCGTCGTGCAGGGCGACGACGCGCTCGAGATCATCGGCGAAATGCGCGCCGTAGTCCGGCTCGCCCTTGCTGAAGGCCTGCTTCTCGCGGTCATAGGTGTGGGAGATGTGGTCGGTGCCGGTCAAAAGTCCGCCGAAGAACTTGCGGTTGTTGACCATGCCGCCGACGGAGATGCCGCCGAAGCCGACGCCGTGATAGCCGCGCTCGCGGCCGATCAGCCGGGTTTTCGAGCCCTTGCCTGAGACGTTCCAGTAGGCGAGGGCGATCTTCAGCGCCGAATCCGCCGCTTCCGAGCCCGAGCCGGCAAAGAAGACGTGGTCGAGATCGCCCGGCGCCAGCGCCGCGATTCGGGCTGCCGCCGCGAAGACCTTGGGATGGCCGTACTGGAAGGACGGGGCGTAATCGAGTTCGCGCGCCTGGGCCTGGATCGCCTGGATGATCGGCTCGCGGGCATGGCCGGCATTGCAGCACCAGAGCCCGGCGGTGCCGTCCATCACCGGCTTGCCCTCTGGGGTGTAGTAGAACATGCCCTCTGCCCGGGCGACCATGCGCGGATTCTGCTTGAACGACCGGTTCGCCGTGAACGGCATCCAGTAGGCTTCGAGATCGTTCGGGGCGCTGATGGCGCGCGGCGCAGATGTCATGGTCCGGTCCCATTTAGTTTTTTAAAGCTTCCTCAACCTAGCAGCGCGGTCGGGGCTGTAAATCCACGTCGGCTCGGGGCATGCCTGCGTCCGGCGAGCGGCGGCCAGCCGCTCGGGGCAGGTGACGTTACGTCGTTTCTGGCGTAGTCTGAACAAGGGGGTAACACTGGACTACGCCCCAATGACTGAAGGCGTTGCCGGTCGGGACGGAAGCGGCACGATCGCGCCGGAGGACATCCGCGCGCAGCTCGACCGCGTCCTTGCATCTGACATCTTTCGCAGCGCGCCACAGCTCACTGCCTTCCTGAGCTATGTCGTCGAGCAGGCCCTGGCCGGCCGCGCCGCCGAGCTCAAGGGTTATACCATTGCGGTCGAGGCATTCGGACGCCCGCCCGAGTTCGATCCGCAATCTGACCCGATCGTGCGCGTCGAGGCGGGGCGCCTGCGCAAGGCGCTCAATCTCTACTTCGCGGCCGAGGGCGTGCGCGATCCCGTGCGGATCGCGATTCCCGTCGGTGCCTATGTGCCCAGCTTCACGCGGCAGGGCTTCGCGGAACCGGAGGCAGCGACCGCGAGCTTGGAGCCTGCGCAGCCCGCAGCCGCCGCCGGCAGGCGATGGCGAGCATGGGCCTATGCGGTTGCAGCGCTGGTGCTGACCGGCGCGATCGCGTTCGTCGCCTGGCGCCAGGCCGGGACCGGGCCGGAGCTGAGCGTCGCCGTCGCGAGCGGGGACATGCTGGCGCCGCGGCCGGCAACCCCCAATGCGCCCGACCAGTCCGCTTCGGCACAGCCTCCCGAGCCGGTCGCTGCGCCTGCGAGCCTGCCCGTGATTGCCGTGGTGATCGCCGGCGACATCGTCGATCCCGCGGTCGAGGATGCGGCGCGGCTGTTCATGCGTCATCTCGTCGACACCATGGCCCGCTTCGACGACCTGCTCGTGGTCAAGTCGCCAGGTACGGCGCTGCGGCCGGAGGAGGGGGCCGATTATATCCTGACCCTCAACACGTCGCGGGCCGGCGACAAGATCGAGGGGTTCGTGCGGCTGAGCGCAGCGAGGGACGGGCGGGTCGTCTGGACCACCTCCGGCGCGCGCAGCCTGGCGGCCGTGAGCGACGGCACGGAACTGCGCGAGCTGGCGCAGGGCGTGGCGATCCGGCTGGCTCAGCCCTTCGGCGTCCTGCATGCCGATTTCAGGCTCGCCACGCTGCCGCCGGGGGTCGGCTGCATTTACATGGCGCTCAATTTCCGCCGGCACATGAAGGCGGACGATCATCTGGCCGCGCGCAACTGCCTCGATGCGCTGGTCGCGCGCGATCCAGACTTCCATCCGGCCTGGTCGCATCTGGCGTTGCTCACCGCAGATGAATACGCCGCCGGTCTGAACGCGCGCTCCGGCTCGCCGCTCGACCGGGCGCTTGCCGCCGCGGTCACGGCCGTGAGGCTGGCGCCGGCGAGCGCGCGCGCTCATCAGGCCCTGATGGAGGCGCAGTTCCTGCGCGGCATGGCCGAAGAAGCGCTCAAATCCGGCCGGGAGGCGATGGCGCGCAACCCCTACGATCCCGACATCATGGCCGATCTCGGCGCGCGCTACGTTCAGCTCGACCGGGCGGCCGAGGGCCTGCCCTTGCTCGAGCGCGCCGCTGCGCTGAGCAATGGCCGGCCTTCCTGGTATGACGTCTTCCTCTACTTCGCGGCGTACCTGACCGGCGCGAACAAGCTCGCGGAGAGTCAGGCTTCACTGATCAAGGCGGAGGAGACGCCGCTCGCTTTGGTCGCGCGTGCCGTGGCGAGCGCCGCCGCGGGTGATCGGGACGGGTTGGAGGAGGCCATGCGCATGCTGGGCCAGGCCGAGCCGCTCTTTGCTCTCGATGCGCGGCTCTTTTTGGCCCGCAAAGGGTTCTCGCCGCCGGTCATCGACCGCATCCTGGCTGCGATCGGCCAGGTCGGGCTGCAGTTGCGGTAGGCCGGGAACAGGGGGCTTCGGCAAGGTTCGGTCGCACAATCCGTCGATGGACCTCGCAGTTGCTGAATCCGGCCGCTATTCTGTGGCTGTCGCAGCTGATTCGTAGCGTTGCGTTGCCCCTCAACCCCTTGCGCGATTTCGGCCCTTGGCTCGCACCCGCCTCAGCGCTCTCTCTCCGGCCGCCAGCGGCGTCGTCGGCTTCTCGCTGGGCGCAGCGGCGATCCTGCTCCTGCCGGGCAATCTCGCCAACGCATTGGGATTGCTGAGCGCCGGGCTCGGTTTGGCCGGAGCGGCAGCCTTGGCGCGCCGCAACACGGCGCGCGAGCGCGAGCAGCTGCTCGCGGCGATCGGCGAGGTCAAGGTCCGCCTCGCGACCAATGCCATTCGCGTCGACTCGATGGCCAAGCGCCTCGACCAGATGCCGATGGGCGAGGCCGATGCTGCGCCGGCCAAGGCGATGCTCCACGAATTGACGGCGGAGGTCGGTCTGCTCGGCGATCTCCTGCAGCAGGTCGCGACGACCTTGGGCGAGCATGACGACCAGCTCAGTCGTATTGAAGGCCGGCTCGCCAATCCACCGCCGCCGCAACCGGCGCGGATTGCGGCGCTGGTCCCTGAACGTCCCGATTTCCGCGCTCCCGAGCCTCTGGTCGCGACACGGCAGGACCCGGCCGAGGCGGCGCAGCACCGCGCGGCCGAGGAACGCGCCGCCCTGATCAGCGAAGCTCTGGCGAAGGGCCAGGTCGAGGTTCATCTCCAGCCGATCGTCAGCCTGCCGCAGCGCCGGACGCGGGGTTACGAGGCGCTCGTCCGGCTGCGTCTGGACGAGAAGACGCTGCTGCTCCCCTCCGAATTTCTGACCACGGTCGAGGACCGCGGCTTCGGCCCGACGCTCGATGCGCTCGTGCTGACGCGGGCACTGGCCATCGCCCGCCATCTCGGCAGCAAGCCTGGCGAGCTCTTCGTCTCCTGCAATTTCAGCGCGGCGACCTGGGGCTCGTCGCGCGCCTTGGCGGCGTTGTCGCGCATCTTGGAAAAATACCACGACCACATCGGCAATCTCGTCATCGAGGTGCCGCAGCGCGTCTTCCGGGCGCTGGAGCCGGCGAGCCTCGGCCTGCTCGGCGCCATGTCGGCCAATGGCGTGCGTTTTGCGCTCGACCATGTCGCCGATCTGCGCTTCGACCCGGTCTCGCTGCATGATCGCGGTGTGCGCTTCGTCAAGGTCTCGGCGGCGCTGCTGCTGGCCGAGGCGCGCGGTGGCAAGCTCGCCGACATCGCGGCAGGCGACATCGCGATTCAGCTCGCGCGCGGCTCGATCCAGCTCGTCGCCGAGGAGGTCGAGGACGATCCGATGGTCGCCGACATGCTCGATCTCGGCATCGGCTTCGGCCAGGGCATCGTCTTCTCGCCGCCGAGGCCGGTCAGGCCCGAGGTCTTCGCCGAGCCGCAACCGGCTGAGATCGCGCCGATTCCGAAGTCCGCTGCCGCCATGGCGGCGCCCGCTTCCGCCGAGGTGGTCGAGCATCCAGCCATGGCATCGCCGCCTGAGGTCAAGCGCGTGCCCTTCCGCGACATCCTGCGCCGCGCCACCGCCTGACTCGCTCCTCGGGGATTGAAGCGCTGGCCTGTGCTGGCGAAGCCGCGTAGACAGGCGGCGCCAGTCCGATTGGAGTTTGCCCGTGCCGTCATCAACCCGCCTTCTGTCCGGGGTTGCGCCCGTCATCGGCCAGTACGAGCTCTGCCTCTGCGACATCTGGGGCGTGGTCCATAATGGGGTCGCGCCGTTCGCTGCCGCCTGCGATGCCCTGGCCCGGATGCGGGCGGGCGGCGTCACCGTCGTGCTGGTCTCGAACGCGCCGCGCCCGCGCTCGGAGATCGCCGTCCAGCTCGGCAAGCTCGGCGTGCCCGGCGACGCCTTCGACGCGATCGTTACCTCCGGCGACGTCGCGCGCGACCTGATCGCCCATCGAGCCGGCGAGCCGCTCTATCACCTCGGCCCGTCCCGCGACCTGCCGCTGATGGCAGGGCTCGACGCGCCGCGCGTCGGCCCCGCTGAGGCGCACTACGTCCTCTGCACCGGCCTGTTCGACGACGAGACCGAGACGGCCGAGAGCTATGCCGAACAGCTTGCGGATTTTGCCCGGCGGAAGCTGACGCTGATCTGCGCCAATCCGGATCTCGTCGTCGATCGTGGCGGACGCATCGTGCCCTGCGCCGGCTCGCTCGCCGTCGCCTATGAGCAGCTCGGCGGCGAGGCGATCTATGCCGGCAAGCCGCATGCGCCGATCTACGACCTCGCCATCCGCATCGGCCAGGAGCTACGCGGCGAGACGGTCGAGAAGACGCGCATCCTGGCGATCGGCGATGCGATCCGCACCGACATCGCCGGCGCAGCGCAATATGGCCTGGCTTCGCTGATGTGCGTCGCCGGCATCCATGCCGGCGAGATGGCGGGCTTGTCGGATGGGGCGCTGCAGGGCTGGTTCGGCCGCCAGAGCCACCGGCCCGACTACGCCATGCCGCATCTGGCCTGGTGAGAGTACCTCATAGGCCTGTCACTCCGGCCAGCGGCCAAGCGCAGCTCCAGAAACCATTGTGCATCGTCGACCGTCGGTTAGAAATTCCCGGTGCCCTCAGCCTTCGAGACGGCCCTGCCGCGCCGTCAGCATGAAGCTGCGAGTTTCCAAGCAGGTCTAGGGAAGTGCCCTCATGGGGCCGCCAGATGTCGCATGAGTGCACGATGCTTCAGGCAGCTCGTCCAGCAGGTCACACAAGTCATGCTTCCCAGGCGAGCAACCACGGCTTGCCGTTGAAGCTGGCGACATTCGCCCATCGATAGGATCCATACCATGGATCCATGAAGCTGATCTGTGCGACGCCATTTGCGTGGCTGACGCCATAGATGACGATCGTATGTGAATTAAGGACGCTCGACTTGTATATGAGTACGACGAGCCCCTTGCGCAGATGCGAATCGATTAGGCTCTCAGTGAGGCTTTCACGTCGCCAATCCGTGAAATCCATGCTGAAATCGCTCAATAGAGTCAGAATACTTTTCTCGGATGCTCCGCCACTCGGGGGTGGATTGTCGTCATAGCTTGCGGCGATCGAACTCTGCGTGTGGCCAGCATATCCAATCGTGGCTCTCGTCCATGACTCGAAGGCTGCTGCGTAGCAGTGCATAGGTGTGTCTTGTTTAACCTTGGGAGAAACACGCCTGTACATCGATCGCTCCCCTTAATCTAAATATTCAATGGCACATGCGATATGAGGCTCTCGCGATGGCACGCTTTCAGAAAACCTCGTTCCAGTCAAAAGCAGATGACAGCCTGCGCGCGGGTGCGGCCGGCCTTGGATGCCGTTTGGAAACTCACAGCCCTCATCGTGGGAAGCGCGTCGAAGGATCTCCAGAGACGCCATTCCTCGCAGGATGGCTCCTCAGGATGAGGGCTCGGTGAACTTCCGAATAGGCTGTGAGCCCTGTGACAGCGTCCGGCCCCCGCTCGCTCCGGCCGCAGTAACGGCGGGAAAGCTATCAAGCGATGGAGTGCGCGACGCTGCCTCAGGCGGCGCAGGCCGCCTCGATCTTCGATTTCAGCGTCTGCGCGTTGAACGGCTTGACGATATAGTTGTTCACGCCGGCCTTCTTGGCGGCGATGACGTTCTCGGTCTTCGATTCCGCCGTCACCATGATGAACGGCGTCTCGGCGATGGCGTCCTCGTTGCGGACCTGGCGCAGCAGCTCGTAGCCGGTCATCGGCTCCATGTTCCAGTCCGAGATCACCAGCCCGTATTTCTTGTCGCGCATCTTGGCGATCGCTGCATTGCCGTCGGAGGCGTCGTCGACATTCTCGAAGCCGAGCTGCTTCAAGAGGCTGCGGATGATCCGGACCATCGTCTGATAGTCGTCCACCACCAGGATCGGCATTGACGGGTCGACAGCCATGACGGCGCTCCAAGCAAGTAGTCAGCAGGGCCCAACGGCGCCGGCGCGGGGTCGCTCTCGCAGAGCGGCGACCTTGGGTCAATTGTCATAGGCGCTCGGCGTTTCAAAGCCGTTAACCCGGTCGCCGAGTGACCCTGCGGCATACGACCTTTGGCGGACGGAGGAACAAGCAACAGGCACCAAAGTTCAATGGTGCGGTGCAGCGAGGTGTGAGAGGCTGCCTGCCCGATTCCGGATTCAGGCGGCCTTTTGGCCGTGCTGCAGTTGCGAGAGCCGACCGATGATGGCGAGCACGCTCTATCAAGTCCATGCCTTCGAGGATCTGGTCGTCGGCCAGCGCGAAAGCCTGATGCGCACCGTGATGGAGCGCGACATCTCGCTCTTCGCCGACCTTTCGGGCGACGCCAATCCGATCCATCTCTGCGACCGCTACGCCGCCTCGACCAAGTTCGGCCAGCGCATCGCTCATGGCATGCTGACGGCAAGTCTGGTCTCGGCCCTGCTCGGCACGCGCCTGCCCGGACCGGGCGCTGTCTACCTCTCGCAGACCCTCAATTTCCTTGCGCCGGTGAAGATCGGCGACGTCGTCACCGCCCGCGTCGAGGTGGTCGAACTCGTGCCGGAGCGACGCCGCGCCCGGCTCTTCTGCGACTGCCTGGTCGACGGCAAGGCTGTGCTGGAAGGCGAGGCCTGGGTGGCGCTGCCGCGTGCCACGCAAGCCTGAACCGGCCTTGACGCTTCCCGCCGCTTGGGGCCAAACACGGCGGTAGCCGGGGCTTCCCGGCGTCGACCCTGCGTTCCATGAGCTCATTCCCCGAGGCCGCGCGACCCGATGCGCTGCCCGCCTTCACCCTTGAACCCGGCAAGCCGGTGCCGGCCGATCTGCGCGGCCGCGTGCTGGCGCTCGGCAATTTCGACGGCGTCCATCGCGGCCATGCCGAGCTCGCCCGCGTCGCCGGCGAGATGGCGGCGCGGCAGGGGACCAGCGCCGCGGCGCTGACATTCGAGCCGCATCCGCGGACGGTTTTCAGGCCGCAGCAGCCGGTGTTCCGGCTGACGCCGGAGCCGGTCAAGGTCGCGATCCTCGCCAGCCTCGGGCTCACGCCCAGCTTCGTCGTGCCGTTCGATCGCGCGGTCGCCGCCATTCCGGCCGAGGCCTTCGTCGATGACCTCCTGCTCGGCCAGCTCGGCGCCGCCGGCCTCGTCTGCGGCTATGACTTCCATTTCGGCAAGGGGCGCACAGGCTCGCCCGAGATGCTGCAGGCGCGCGCCGGCCATGCCGGCATTCCGGTCGTAGTCGTGCCGCCCTTCGCCTTCCAGGGCGAGCCGGTCTCCTCGACGCTGGTGCGCACGGCGCTCGAAGCCGGCGATGTCGGTCATGCCGCGGCGCTGCTCGGCCGGCCCTGGTTCGTGCGTGGCGAAGTCGCCCATGGCGACAAGCGCGGCCGGGATCTCGGCTATCCCACCGCCAACATGCATCTCAGCCATGATTGCCGCCTGCGCTTCGGCATCTATGCGGTTCGCATGAAGATCGACGGAGCCTGGCATAACGGTGTCGCCAGCTTCGGCAGCAGGCCGACCTTCGACGACGGCGCGCCCAGGCTCGAGACCTTCGTCTTCGACTTCTCCGGCGATCTCTACGGCAAGACCGTCGACGTCGCCTTCGTCGCCTTCCTGCGCGGCGAGGCGAAATTCGATAGGCTCGAGGCGCTGATCGTCCAGATGGATGCCGACAGCGCAAGCGCACGCGGCATCCTGGCGGCGACGCCGGCCTTCCTTCCATGACCGCGCTTTGCTAGAAGCCGCTGATGTCCGCTCTGCACCTCGTTTCGCCCCTGCGAATTACCGGCCCGGCTGCCGCCCTGCGCTGATAGCGCGGGCGCTTGCGCAGGCCGGGACGACGATCGCTTCCCCGTGACATCTCCAGGATGGGCGCCGCACCGCATGCCGAGCCGCCATCCGCACCGCCGAGCCGGATCATGACCGACAAGACCGCCGAGAAGCCCGAGACCACCGATTATTCGCAGACCCTGTTCCTGCCGCAGACGGAATTCCCGATGCGTGCCGGCCTGCCGCAGCGCGAGCCCGAATTGCTCGCCCGCTGGGCCAGGATGGACCTTTACCGCAAGCTGCGCGAGGCCGGGCAGGGCCGCGACCGCTTCGTCCTGCATGACGGCCCGCCCTATGCCAACGGCAACATCCATATCGGCCATGCGCTGAACAAGGTGCTGAAGGACCTGGTGACGCGCTCGCAGCAGATGCTCGGCTACGATTCCAACTATGTGCCGGGCTGGGACTGCCACGGCTTGCCGATCGAGTGGAAGATCGAGGAGCAGTACCGCGCCAAGGGCCTGAACAAGGACGACGTCGATGTCGTCGAATTCCGCAAGGAATGCCGCGTCTTCGCCGAGAAATGGGTCGACATCCAGCGCAACGAGTTCAAGCGGCTCGGCGTCGAGGGCGACTGGGACGATCCGTACCTGACCATGGCCTATGGCGCCGAGGCGCAGATCGCCCGCGAGATCATGAAGTTTGCCGAGAACGGCATGCTCTATCGTGGCTCCAAGCCGGTGATGTGGTCTGTCGTCGAGAAGACCGCCCTGGCCGAGGCCGAGGTCGAGTACGAGGAGCACACCAGCGATACGATCTTCGCGGCGTTCCCGGTGCTTGGCTCGGGGCCGCTCGCGGGAGCGTCGGTGCTGATCTGGACGACGACCCCCTGGACCATCCCCGGCAACCGCGCGATCTCGTTTCACAACAAGATCGCCTACGGCCTCTATCGGGTGACGGCCGCGCCGGAAGGCAACTGGGCCAAGGTCGGCGCGCGCTATGTGCTGGCCAAGAACCTCGCCGAAGCGCTGTTCAAGACCGCCAAGGTCGAGGCTTACGAGCTGGAGCGCGACGTCAGCGCTGCCGATCTCGGCGGTCTCGCGACCGCTCATCCGCTGCGCGGCCAGGGCTACGACTTCGACGTGCCGCTGCTCGACGGCGACCATGTCACCGACGATGCCGGTACCGGGTTCGTCCATACTGCGCCCGGCCATGGCCGCGAGGACTTCGACGTCTGGATGGCCAATGGCCGCATGCTCGCCGAGCGCGGCATCGAGACCCGCATTCCCTACACCGTCGACGCGGATGGCCGCTTCACCAAGGAGGCACCGGGGTTCGAGGGCGCGCAGGTCATCACCGACAAGGGCGAGAAGGGCAACGCCAACGAGGTGGTGATCAAGGCGCTCGCGGCGACCGGCAACCTCGTCTCGCGCGGCCGGCTCAAGCACCAGTATCCGCACAGCTGGCGCTCGAAGAAGCCGGTGATCTTCCGCAACACGCCGCAATGGTTCATCGCCATGGACAAGCCCTATGGTGATGCCGGCGATCCCGATCCGGCGGCGCCGGCCCCGACCGCCGGCGGCAATGCCGACACGCTGCGCAACCGTGCGCTCAGGGCGATCAGGGAGACGCAATGGGTCCCCGCCGCCGGCGAGAACCGCATCAACGGCATGATCGCCAACCGGCCCGACTGGGTGGTCTCCCGCCAGCGTGCCTGGGGCGTGCCGATCACCGTCTTCGTCGACAAGGAGAGCAAGGAGATCCTAGTCGACGACAAGGTCAACGCCGCGATCGCCGAGGCCTTCGAGCAGGAGGGCGCCGACGCCTGGTTCACCGACACCGACGGTGCGCGCTTCCTGAAGCCCTATGGCTACGATCCGGCGAAGTACGAGCGCGTCGTCGACGTGCTCGATGTCTGGTTCGATTCAGGCTCGACCCATGCCTTCACTTTGGAGAAGCGCGCCGATCTCAAGACCCATCGCGTCGTCGATGGCGGCCGCGACAAGGTGATGTATCTCGAAGGCTCGGACCAGCATCGCGGCTGGTTCCATTCAAGCCTGCTCGAAAGCTGCGGCACGCGCGGCCGGGCCCCCTACGACGTGGTCCTGACCCACGGCTTCTGTCTCGACGAGAAGGGCGAGAAGATGTCGAAGTCGAAGGGCAACGTCACCGCCCCGCAGGACGTGATCAAGGACAGCGGCGCCGACATCCTGCGCCTCTGGGTCGCGGCGGCCGACTATTCGGACGATCTGCGCATCGGCAAGGAGATCCTGAAGACCTTCGTCGAGACCTATCGCAAGCTGCGCAACACCATGCGCTGGATGCTCGGCACGCTGGCGCATTTCGACGAGGCGATCCGCGTCTCCGATCCGGCCTCGATGCCGGAGCTGGAGCGGCTGATGCTGCACCGTCTCGCCGAGCTCGGGCCGCAGGTCGAGGAGGCCTACCGGACCTACGATTACAAGAAGGTCGTGACGCTGCTCTCGCAGTTCATGAACACCGAGCTCTCGGCTTTCTATTTCGACGTCCGCAAGGACGCGCTCTATTGCGATCCGCGCTCCAGCCATGTCCGCAGGAGCGCGCTCACCGTCGTCGACCATCTCTTCCGCTGCCTGACGACCTGGCTCGCGCCGATCCTGGTCTTCACCGCGGAGGAAGCCTGGCTCGACCGCTATCCGCAGGTGAAGGACGGCGATGGCTCGGTGCATCTCGAGCTCTTCGCCGAGGCGGATGATGCCTGGCTCGATCCGGAGCTGGCCGAGCGCTGGGCCAAGGTTCGCCGCGTGCGCCGCGTCGTCACCGGTGCGCTGGAGCTGGAGCGCGCCGGCAAGCGTATCGGTTCCTCGCTGGAGGCCGCTCCTGTCGTCCACATCGCCGATCCCGATCTACGCGTGGCTCTGAGCGGGCTCGATCTCGCCGAGATCTGCATCACCTCCGGTGCGACGATCGCCGACGGGGAGGGGCCGGCCGAGGCTTTCCGCCTGCCGGACGTCCCCGGCGTCTCGGTGGTGCCGTCGCGCGCTTCGGGCATTAAATGCGCCCGCTCCTGGAAGTATTTCGATCCGGCGACGGCCGAGCCCGGCTTCCCTGAGGTGACGCCGCGCGACGCCAAGGCGCTGCGCGAGCTCGGGCGCGCCGCGTGACGGCTGCGATGACGCCGCTGCGCCGTCTCGGCGCCCTGATCGTCGGGCTCACCTTCGTGCTCGACCAGGCGCTGAAGCTCTGGCTGCTCTTCGGCCTCCGCTTGGCCGAGGAGGGGCCGTTCCAGCTCGCCTCCTTCCTGGAGATCGTGCTCGCCTGGAACCGCGGCATCTCCTACGGCCTGTTCCAGCAATCGACCGATATCGGCCGCTGGGCGCTGGTGGTGCTCTCCATCGTCGCGGCGATCTGGCTCTGGCGCTGGATGTGGCGCAGCGACGACAGGCTGACGGTGGTGAGCCTTGCGCTGATCATCGGCGGGGCGCTCGGCAACGGGCTCGACCGCATGGTCTACGGCGCCGTCGTCGACTTCGTGCATGTCCATGTCGGCAGCTTCAGCTGGTACATCTTCAACATCGCCGACGCGGCGATCGTCTTCGGCGTGCTCGGCCTCCTGTGGGAATCGCTGAGGCCGGGGGCGGGGCGTTCCAAGGCGGCTTGAGGCGTCCTAGTGGCGCTGGCAAACAGGCCGGCCACAGCTCATTTACGGCAATCTGGCAAAAGGGCTCCCGATTTTGCGGGATATGGGTTAAAAGGCCCGCCATGCTTTCGCCGTGTCGCTCAGGCAAGACGCGGCAGGTATCGGTATGGAGAGGTGAGATGGCTTATCGGATCCGCGCTTCGCGCATGCTGCTTGCCGGCGGCCTGCTGCTGGCGACGACCCCTGCTTTCGCCCAGGAGGGCATGCTCTTCAAGAACCTGGTCGATGGCATGGGCCTGTTCGGCCGCGACAAGGCGGATATCGAGTACAAGCAGCGCGCTCCGCTGGTTGTGCCGCCGTCCTCCACCTTGCCGAAGCCGCAGGAGGCCGGCGCCAACCGTAGCGCCGCCTGGCCGGACGATCCGGACGTCGCCCGCCGCAAGGCCGAGCGCGACAGCTCCAACATCCTGTTCTCGACCACCGAGGCCTACCGCGCCAACACCAGGCCGCTGATGTCGCAGGAGGAACTGCGCCGCGGCCGCGTCGCAGGTCGTGCCAACGGGCCCGAAGGTATCGTTCCCGACCACAACACCGGCAACAATCAGATCGAGCCGATCCGTATCGGCCGCGACATGGCGGCACGTCAGGCGCAGACCGATACCTCGAACCTCGCCTACGGCACCGAGCCGGCTCGGCGCTTCCTGCACGAGCCGCCGACCGGCTATCGCCGCCCGGCCGCGACGGCCGCGCTCGGCCCCGGTCAGACCGGTCCGCGCGAGGACAAGCAGGCTGTCGGCCAGCGCGAGTTCCTCGTCGGCCAGAAGGTCTACGAGAACCAATAGGCTGCATGCCATTGTCTTGCGCTGCGTTGGTTTTCTGCCGCAGCCGGACTATCTAGAGCACGAGCCCCCGTTCCGGCTCGGGTCCATGCGGGCCCGAGCCGCTTCGTTTCTGGACCTCGCGATCTGCAGGAGCTTTTCAAGGTCATGACGGTGCACACCGCTCCCGCCAACACAGCCAGCCAGATCGACTCCTACAGGCTCGCCAACGGGCTCCAGATCGTGGTCGCGCCCGACCACCGCGCCCCTGTCGTCACCCACATGGTCTGGTACCGCAACGGTTCCGGCGACGATCCGGCCGCCAAGTCGGGCATCGCCCATTTCCTCGAACACCTGATGTTCAAGGGTACGGCGAAATGGCCGGCCGGCGAGTTCTCGAAGATCGTCGCGAGCTATGGCGGCCAGGAGAACGCCTTCACCTCCTATGACTACACCGCCTATTTCCAGCGCGTGCCGAAGGAGCACCTGCGCGCGATGATGGACTACGAGGCCGACCGGATGACCGGCCTCGCCTTCGACGAGAGCGTGGTTGCGCCGGAGCGCGATGTGGTGCTGGAAGAGCGGCGCATGCGCGTCGACGCCGACCCCGCCGCCCAGCTCGGCGAGGAGTTCTCCAGCGCGCTCTATGTCCACCATCCCTACGGGACGCCGATCATCGGCTGGGAGCACGAGATCGAGGGGCTCTCGCGCGACGACGCCTTCGCCTATTACCAGCGCTTCTATACGCCGGAGAACGCCATCCTGGTCGTCGCCGGCGATGTCGAGCCTGCCGAGGTCCTGCGTCTCGCCCAGGAGACCTATGGCGTGATCCCGGCCCGCGGTGAGGCGCCTGCCCGCAAGCGTCCGGCCGAGCCCGAACCGCGTGCCGCCCGCCGCGTCGCCCTCAACGATCCGCGCGTGCAGCAGCCCTCGCTGCGCCGCGCCTGGCTGGCTCCGACCTATGTCTCGCCGCAGCGTGACGAAGCCTTCGCGCTCGAACTCGCAGCCGAGATTCTCGGCGGGGGTACGACCTCGCGGCTCTATCGCAAGCTCTGCGTCGAGCAGGAACTCGCCGCCGGTGCCGGCGCTTATTTCATGGGCTCGATGGTCGACCGCTCTGCCTTCCAGCTCTCGGTCAGCCCGCGTCCGGGTGTCGAGATGGCGGCGCTCGAAGCCGGGCTCGATGCGGCGCTCGCCGCTTTCATCGCGGAAGGGCCGACCGAGCTGGAGCTCGCCCGCGCCCGCACCCGCCTCGTGGCCGAAACCGTCTTCGCACGCGACAGCCAGTCCTCGCTCGCCCGCATCTTCGGCTCGGCGCTCGCCGTGGGCGAGAGCGTCGAGGACGTGCTGCTCTGGCCGCAGCGCATCGAGGCCGTGACGCGCGAGCAGGTAATGGAGGCGGTTCGGCGCTATCTTCGCCCCGATCGCTCGGTCACAGGCCTGCTCCTGCCGGCCGCCGCCTGATATCGCGCTCAAAGCCATTATAGGCGGGCTCTGGTCCGCCGCCGAGGATTGCCGATGACCGTTTCGCTCGCTCCCGCCACTGCCACTCCCGGTCCCTCGCTCGCCGTCCAGCGCGTCACCGCCGCTTGCGGTGTCGAGGCCTGGCTGGTCGAGGAGCACAGCCTGCCGCTGCTAGCCCTGGATTTCGCCTTCGACGGCGGCGCCAACCGCGATCCGGCCAATGCCGCCGGCAGTGCCAACCTCATCTCCGGCCTGCTCGATGAGGGCGCCGGCGATCTCGATGCCGAGGCCTTCCAGGGCCGGCTGGCCGACCACGCCATCAACCTCTCCTTCGATGCCCGCCGCGACGACTTCCACGGCCAGCTTCAGACGTTGTCGCAGCATCGCGAGACCGCCTTCGAATTGCTCGGCCTTGCGCTCAATGCGCCGCGCTTCGACGCCGATGCGGTCGCGCGGGTCAAGGCGCAGGTGATCGCCGGCCTGCAGCGCCAGGCGCAGAACCCGGATGTGATGTGCCGCAACGCTCTCTTCGCCGCCGCCTTTCCCGGCCATCCCTATGGCCGGCCGGAGCGCGGCGATGTCACCAGCGTAGGTGGCATCGAGCCCGCGGCGCTGAAGGCGCTGACGCAGGGCCTCTTCACCCGCGGCGGTCTCAAGGTCGTCGCGGTCGGCGACATCACCGCGAGCGAGCTGGCTTCGCGGCTCGACGCTCTCTTCGGTTCTCTGCCGGCCGGGGCGCCGCGTGTCGAGCCGGCAGCCCCCTTGCCGGTCGCAGGGCTCGGCCAGACCCGTGTCGTCGATCTCGACGTGCCGCAGACCGTGTTGCGCTTCGTCGGCCCCGGCCTGATGTGGGACGATCCGGATTTCATCGCTGCGACCGTGCTGAACCATATCCTCGGCGGCTCGGCCTTCACCTCGCGCCTGTTCATGGAAGTCCGCGAGAAGCGCGGCCTCGCCTATGGCGTCTCCTCCAGCCTGATGCCGCTGCGCCAGACCGGCTTCCTCGTCGGCGGCACCTCGACCCGCAACGACCGCGTCGCCGAATCGATGAGCGTGATCCGCGAGGAGATCGCCAAGCTCGTGACCGAAGGCCCGAGCGAGCACGAGGTCGAGGAGGCCAAGCGCTATCTGATCGGCTCCTATTCGCTGCGCTTCGACACCTCGCCGAAGATCGCCGGCGAACTGCTCGGCCTTGCGATCCGCGGCGAGCAGCCGGACTTCGTCGAGACCCGCAACCAGCGCTTCGCGGCGGTGACGCTGGCCGATGTCCGGCGCGTCGCCCAGCGCCTGTTCGGCGAGGGCAAGCTGCTCGTCCAGGCCGTCGGCCGGCCGGTGGGGCTGGTCTGACGCTCCCGGCCGAGGAGCTCTCATGAGCATTCGCCGTCTCGATCCCGTCCTGGTCGATCGCATCGCCGCCGGCGAGGTGATCGAGCGGCCGGCCGCGGCGGTGAAGGAGCTGGTCGAGAACGCGATCGATGCCGGTGCTGCCAGCATCGCCGTCACCATTCGGGCCGGCGGGCGCGAGTTGATCCGCGTCGTCGACGACGGCATCGGCATGAGCCCGGACGATCTTGCCCTCTGCGTCGAGCGCCACGCCACCTCCAAGCTCCCCGATGGCGACCTTTTCGCCATCCGCTCGCTCGGCTTTCGCGGTGAGGCGCTGCCCTCGATCGGCTCGGTGGCGCGGCTGTCGATCACCACGCGCCAGCGCGATGCGACGCAGGGCTGCGCCCTCGTGGTCGAGGCCGGCGCCAAGGGCGCGGTCAGGCCGGCGGCGGCAGCGCCCGGCACCCGGATCGAGGTCAGCGACCTCTTCATCTTCACCCCGGCCCGCCTGAAATTCCTGAAGAGCGACCGCGCGGAGGCGCAGGCCGTCTCCGACATGCTGCGGCGGCTCGCCATCGCCCATCCCGAGGTGCGCTTCTCGCTCGAGGGCGAGCATGCCGGCGCCTTCGACTGGCCAGCCGAGCCGATCGGTTCGGATGGCCATCTGCGCCGCCTCGGCCGCGCGCTGGGCCGCGATTTCCCGGAGAACGCCCTGCCGGTCGAGACCGAGCGCGAAGGCGTCCGGCTCTCCGGCTTTGCCGGCCTGCCGACCTTCCATCGCGGCACCTCGGCCGGCGTCCACATGGCGGTCAACGGCCGGCCGGTGCGCGACAAGCTACTGCTCTCGGCGGTGCGCGGCGCCTATGCCGACGTCGTACCCTCCGACCGGCACCCGGTGCTCTATCTCGACGTGCTCTGCGATCCCGCCGTCGTCGACGTCAACGTCCACCCGGCCAAGAGCGAGGTTCGCTTCCGTGATCCGGCGCTGGTGCGCGGCCTCGTCGTGTCGAGCCTCAAGGCGGCCTTGGCAGGCGCCGGCCACCGCGCCACCACCACCGGCGGCGCCCGCACGCTCGACGCCTTCCGCGCGGTGTTCTCGGGCGGCGGCTTCGGCAATGCCGGGCCGGCCACGATCCAGCGCCCGAACTTCGGCAGCATCGCTGACTGGCGCAGCCCTGAGTCAGCCATGCCAGCTCAGTCGATGCAGGCCGGCTTCGCCGATCTCGCCATGCCTTCGGCCGATGCGCGCGCCCATCTCGCCGAGCCGCCGCAGGACGCGCTCGACCGGCCTTTAGGGGCGGCCCGCGCCCAGGTCCACGGCACCTATATCGTCGCGCAGACCCGCGACGGCATGGTGATCGTCGACCAGCACGCAGCGCATGAGCGGCTGGTCTATGAGCGGCTCAAGGCCGAGCGCGCGAAGAGCGGCATCGCCCGACAGCCCATGCTCCTGCCCGAGGTGGTCGAGCTCGACCCCGTCGACGCCGACCGGCTGAACGCCGCGGCTTCGGACCTCGCCTCGCTCGGCCTGGTCATCGAGAGCTTCGGCCTAGGGGCTGTGCTGGTGCGCGAGGCGCCGGCCGCGATCGCAGGCGGCGATCTCCAGGGCATCGTCCGCGATGTCGCCGACGCGCTCGCGGAGCATGGTGATGCCGGTTCGCTGGAACGCAGGCTTGACCATGTCCTGGCGACGATGGCGTGCCACAACTCGGTCCGCGCCGGCCGCCGCCTGCGGCCGGAGGAGATGGACGCGCTCTTGCGCGAGATGGAGGCGACGCCGAATTCCGGCCAGTGCAATCACGGCCGCCCGACCTATGTCGAACTGAAGCTCAGCGATATCGAGAAGCTGTTCGGGAGACGGTAACGGAAAGCGCTCCCGTCGTTGCGAGGAGCGTCAGCGACGAAGCAATCCAGGACGACATGGAGCGCTGCCGCCCCTGGATTGCTTCGCTACGCTCGCAACGACGGCTATTGATGCTTTGAATTGTCGAAGCCGAAGGTCGAGCACGCGCGAACCCGCTGTCTACATCATGGCGAGCCAGCGCAACGGTACGCTCTATGTCGGTGCAATTGCGAACCTTACTGAACGCGTCTGGCAGCATAGAGAGGCATTATTGGCAGGCTTCACCAAACGATACGGCTGCAAGCTCCTCGTCTGGTATGAACGCCACGAGCGAATGGAAGATGCCATCGGCCGCGAGAAGCAGATCAAGGGCGGTTCGCGCGCCAGAAAGCTTGCGCTGATCGAGACGATGAATCCGAGTTGGCGCGATCTGTATGAGGATTTGGCGGGCTGACGCCCCCCGTCATTGCGAGCGAAGCGAAGCAATCCAGGGGGGCTTGCCGCAGTGCCTTGCCGTCCCTGGATTGCTTCGTCGCTGCGCTCCTCGCAATGACGAAGAGGCTCAGCTTGCCCTCAAAAACCGCACCTGCGTCTCGCCATAGTCGCGCCGGTCGAGCTCCTCGAACCCTTCCGGCAGAGCGATCTGCGCGTCCGCCGCTTCCTCCAGCAGCACCAGCGCATCCTTTGCCAGCCAGCCGCCGTCGCGCGCCGAGGCGAGCGCCTTTTCGCCCAGGCCCTTGCGATAGGGCGGGTCGCAGAAGACGAGGTCGAACGGCGCCATGCCGGTGATCGGGCCGAGCCTGGTCGCGTCGCGGCGGAAGATGCGGCTATAGCCGGCGAGCCCGAGCGCCATCTGGTTCTCGCGGATCAGCCCGCGCGCCTCGGCCCCGTCATCGACCAGAAGCGCGAAGGCGGCGCCGCGCGACAGCGCCTCGAACGCCATCGCGCCGGTGCCGGCGAAGAGGTCGAGCACGCGCGCCCCGTCGGCCGCATCGCCATGGCCATGCGCCAGCACGTTGAACAGCGATTCCCGCAGACGGTCCGAGGTCGGCCGGATCGCGCCGATGCCCGGCTTCGGGCTGGCGAGAGACCGGCCGCCGAAGCGGCCCCCGACGATGCGCATCAGGCGGTCTCTTGCATTGTGGGCATGATGTAACCCGAAAACCGGGTCCCGCTTTTCGGCATCATGCCCGCCTCAGCCGCGACGGTCACGCCCGCCGCCAGAGCGCGGCGGACCGGAACGTGGCGGACCGGAGCGCGGTGGGCGCTTGTCGCCACCAGGGCGCGGGCCGCGTCCGCCCGGACGATCGCCGCTTGGCCGCTCACCGGTCGGCTTGCCGCGGAACGGCCGAGCAGGGCGTTCGTCGGAACCAGCGCCAGCACCTGGCGGGCGCTTGCCGCGCGGCGGTTTGTCGGCCCAGTCGCCGCTGCCGCGCCAGGGTGATTCACCGCCGCGGTCGCGGCCGAAGCTCTCCTCGCGTGGCGCACGGCTCGGCCGCTCGCTGCGTGGTGCGCGCGCCGGCCTGTCCTCGCGCGGCTCGTCGCTGGGCTTGGCGCTGATGCGCTCGACCTTGACGCGCCGGCCCTTCGGATCGGCGATCGCCTTGTCGCGCACACGCGTGACGGTGCCGGTAGCCTCGCGCGCCTGCCGTTCTTCCTTCGGATCGGCGCCGCGGCGCGGTGGCGCCTTGCGCTCGCGTTGCGGCTCGGCCTCGACATCGCGCCAGACGCCGCGGGTCCACGGCTTGTCGCCACGCAGCGGGCGGGCCTCCTCCGCCTGCTCCTCGCGCGGACGGCGGCGTGGCCGGTCGTCGCCGGCAGGCGCTGGCCGGCCGCGGGCAGGTCTCTCGTCCGCTCGGTGCTCGTCGCGCCGCGGCGAGTCGAAATCGACGCCGGCCTTGGCCATCAGCTCGGTGCCGAGCTGGTCCTTGAGCACTTTGGAGCGGACCTCCTCGGCCTCGCCCTCCGGCAGGTCGCCGAGCTGGAACGGGCCGAAGGAGACCCGGATCAGCCGGTTCACCTGCAGGCCGAGATGCTCCAGCACCGTCTTGACCTCGCGGTTCTTGCCCTCGCGCAGGTCGACGGTCAGCCAGGTGTTCGAGCCCTGCTCGCGCTCGAACTGCGCGATGACCGGGCCGTACTGGACGCCGTCGATGGTGACGCCGCCTTTCAATGTGTCGAGCTGGCCCTGGTTGACCTGGCCGAAGGCGCGCACGCGATAGCGCCGGAGCCAGCCGGTCTCGGGCAGCTCCAGCATCCGCGCCAGCCCGCCGTCATTGGTGAGCAACAGCAGGCCTTCCGTGTTGATGTCGAGCCGGCCGACGGAGAGCACGCGCGGCAGGTCCTCCGGCAGCGCGTCGAACACGGTCGGGCGCCCCTCCGGATCATGGTTGGTCGTCACCAGGCCGCGCGGCTTGTGGTAGAACCAGAGCCGCGTGCGCTCACGCGCCGGCAAGGGCTCGCCATCGACCAGCACGACGTCGTTCGGGCCGACATCGAGCGCCGGGCTCTCGATCACCCTGCCGTTGACGCTGACGCGGCCTTCCGCGATCAGCGCCTCGCTGTCGCGGCGCGAGGCGACACCGGCGCGAGCCATCACCTTGGCGATGCGCTCCGGCTCCTGCGGCGCAGCCGGAACCGATACGGCCTCGGCGATCTCGGCGGCGTTGCGATGCGCCCGGTCGGGACGAGTGCGCGTCGGGTTGCTGCCGCGCGGGGTGTCGAAGCGCTTGCCGCCGCCGAAGCTGCGGCCCTCGCCACGTTCCTCGCGACGCGGCGGCCGGGCAGTGCGCGGACCGTCGCTGCTGCGCTCGCGCGGCGGCCGGTGCTCTTCACCGTCACGCGAGCGGAAGGGACGTTCGCCGCCGTCGCGCGGTGGGCGCGAGGGTGCGCCGTCGCGGGAGGGGCGTGCCGCACGACGCTCGTCATCACCACGTCCACGGAAGGGACGGTCTCCATCGCGCGGTGGGCGCGACGGGGCGCCGTCGCGGGAAGGACGTCCGAAGCCACCGGGCCTGTCACCACCGGTCCTGTCGCGACTTGGCCGGTCGCCATCCCGGGGCGGCCTGCTGGCGCGGCGCTCGTCGCTGCCACGGTCGCGGAATGGCCGCTCGCCACCCTCGCGCGGCGGCCGCTCGCCGCTCGGGCGCTCGCGGAATGGCTTCTTCTCGAAGCGGCGCGCAGGGCGCTCGCTATCGCTACGGCGCTCGGCGCCTTCGGCCGGTGCGCGCCGGGGGCGCTCCTCGCCATCGCGCGAACGGAAGGGCGGCTTCCCGCCGCGCGCGGGCGGACGGCCACCGGAGCCACCGCGTCCAGGACCGCCATCGCGCCCGCCGCCGCGGCCGCCGGCGCCGCCGCCCTTGCGCGGGCCGCGGCTTTTCTGGTTGTTGTCGTCGCTCATGGTGGCTCCTGAAGCCGGATCATCGCGGACCGGGTTGCGAAGCGATCCGGGACGGCAGCGGCTCTTGAATCTGGTATTAGCCGGCGCTTGTAGCAGGCGACTTCGCCCGCTGCGAGCGGCAATGATGGGGTTCGATGGGATCGATCGACGCAAAGCGGATCGAGACGCCGATGGCGCTGGCGCTCGCCGAGGCGCGCGCCGCGGCGGAGCGCGGCGAGGTACCGGTGGGGGCGGTGATCGTCCGTGGCGGTGAGGTGCTGGCGAGCGCCGGCAACCGCACACTCGAGCTGAAGGATCCGACCGCCCATGCCGAGACATTGGCGATCCGGCTGGCCTGCGACGCCATCCAGTCGGAACGGCTGATCGACTGCGATCTCTATGTCACGCTGGAGCCCTGCCCGATGTGCGCGGCGGCGATTTCCTTCGCCCGGATCAGGCGGCTCTATTTCGCAGCGTCCGATCCTAAGGGCGGGGCGGTCGAGAACGGCGTCAGGCTCTATCGCAGCCCGAGCTGCCATCACGCGCCCGAGGTCTATGGCGGCCTGAGCGAGCGCGAGGCGGCTGCGCTGCTGCGCGATTTCTTCCGCGAGAGGCGCTAGCATTTGCGAATGAAGTAATAGACCGATTTTCTATAGAAAATATGCTATCAAGATTGTGTATATTTTTCGACGTAAGGGCCAAGAGCGCCTAGTCCGATCGATCTAGCTCCAATGGGGTAAGGGCGCTTCGAGTTGATCGACCGAGGCGTTGCTGGCGCTTTTCGCCATGTTTTTGCCTTGTATCATTCGTACGTCGCCGCTGCACTGCTCAGCCAGACCAAGGAATGGTGGCTTGAGCCTTCCATTCTCCAAAGTCGGTAAATCTCCATTATGCGTAAAGTTGCGTTGGCTGCGCTGTCCGCGGCCTGCTGGTCCGTGTCTCCCTCCTTAGCCGCCGATACCCATCTCGCGATGATCTCGTTCCAGCCCCAGGTGAAGGGGCTCGGCTGCCTGAAGCCGGAAACCCTCGGCATGATCAAGGAACTCACCGCCAAGATCGGCCCGATCCAGATCACCTCGACCTGCGGCGGCCGCCACGCCCGCAACTCCCAGCACTATCGCGGCAATGCCATCGACTTCCGTCCTCTCGCCACCTCGCCACGGAATGCCGCAGCCGTTGCCAAGAAGATCGAGAGCGTCGGCGGCGTCGGCTCCTATTCGAACGGTCTCGTACACGTCGATGTCGGCGACCGCGAAATCGCCTGGTATGGCCACAAGCGCAGCCGCCGCCTGGCCTATGCCGGGCGCGGGCGTTGAGTTCAGCTCAGAGCAAGGTCCGGACGACCAGATAGCCGCCCAGCGCCAATAGCCCGGCGAAGAAGCAGAGCTTGAAGGTCGCGGCCGAGATCCGCTGGCGGATCGCCTGGCCGAACCACATCCCGGCCAGCGCCGGCAGCAGCGCCAGCAGCGAGGCGCCAGCGACCTTCAGGTCGAGCGCTCCGGCGCCGACCAGCCCGAAGGACAGCGCGATCGTCGAGACGATGAAGGAGAGGCCGAGCGCCTGCACCAGTTCGTCCTTGTCGAAGCCGAGCGCCTGCAGATAGGGCACGGCGGGCAGCACGAAGACGCCGGTCGCCGCGGTGGCGGCGCCGGTGATGACGCCGACCAGCGGGCCGAGCCAGATCTCGGTCTTTTCGGGCACGCGCAGCTTGGCCGCCTTCAGCCCGACCAGCGCATAGAGCACCAGCGCGATGCCGAGCCAGAGCGTCGCCGAGCCGTCCTTGGCCTTCTCCAGCAGCCCGGCTCCGGCCCAGGTGCCGACACAGGTTCCGGCCAGCATCGGCCAGAGACGGATGGCGATGGCCTTGAGCCTTGGCCCGGCGAGCTGCCAGCTATTGGTGACGAGGTTGGGGATGACCAGCAGCGCCGCCGCCTGCGCCGGCGCCATCACCACGCCGAGCACGCCGACTGCGATCGTCGGGAGGCCGAGCCCGATCACGCCCTTGACGAAGCCTGCGAGCACGAAGGTCGCGGCGACGAAGGTGAGGAGCGTCGTCTGGTCCATGATCCTGCCAGTCCCGATTGCGATGCCGTGACTTCTGGCAGTCCTGACCCCGGCTGTCGCTTTTCGATACTACGGTCCCCGCCGTAGCGTCCTTGCTTGCCTCAGCGGGCACGGACGTCATCATGGCAGCCACAATGGAGGCGTCGAGCCATGGCCATGCACGGACCCTATCTCGCCGAGATCGCCCATCTGATGGGGGATCCCGCCCGCGCCAACATGCTGCATGCGCTGATGGATGGCCGCGCGCTGACGGCGAAGGAGCTCGCCTTCCTGGCAGGCGTCGCGCCGCAGACTGCGAGCGGTCATCTCGCCAAGCTGATGCAGGGCGGCCTGCTCGATGTCGCCGCGCAGGGCCGCCATCGCTACTACCGTCTGGCCGGGCCGGAGGTCGCGACCGCATTGGAAGGGCTGATGGTGCTCTCCGGCGGCCAGGCGAATGGCAGGCGGTTGCCCTCGCGCATCAGTGCCGACCTCGCCCGTGCCCGTACCTGCTATGATCATTTCGCCGGCCGCCTGGGCATCGCGATCCATGATGCGCTTTTGGCGGGCGGCCATCTCACCGTCGCCGATGGCGGCTACGGGCTGACCCGTTCCGGCGTCGCGCTCTTCGCCGGGCTGGGGATCGATCCGGCGACGGCGAGCAAAGGCAGGCGGGCGGCGCTGCGCCCGTGTCTCGACTGGAGCGAGCGCCGCCCGCATCTCGCCGGCTCGCTCGCGGCGGCCTTGGCCTGCCGCTGCCTTGAGACGGGCTGGGTAATGCGGATCAAGGATAGCCGCGCGGTGGTCCTGACGGAGAAGGGGCGTGCGGCGCTGGAGGCCGGCTTGCCGGGCTTCTGCTGCGACGAGCCCGAGGCGGTCACGCCGCCCGTTCGAGCGCCTCTGAAAGCCTCCGCTTGACCTCGTCCTTCGCCGGCTGGGCGGCGTCGAGGATCGCCTGCCAGCGGAAGAAATCGAGTCCGCCGAAGCCCTCGCCACCGGCGCGGATCAGGATGTCCGGCGGCTGGCGCTCGATCATGCGCTGGACCAGTGCCCGCGTCAGGATCTGCGAAACGCCGACCATAGCTTCCAGCGGCTCGGGCACGCGGCTGTCGCTGACCGTCGCGGGTGCGCTGGTGTCGACCGCGAGGACGAGGCGCCCCGGTCCGAGCAGGCGGTCATAGGGCAGGGGATTGATCGCGCCGCCATCGATCAGAACGCGGCCGCCGATCGTCACCGGCTTGACCAGGCCGGGGATCGCCAGCGAGGCGGCGACAGCCGGCGTCAGCGGGCCGCTGCCGAGCATGACCTCGTCATGCAGATGATAGTCGGTCGCGACGCTGAGGAAAGGGATCCCGAGCTCCTCGAAGCGATCGGGCACGGCCTGCGGCCAGAACAGGTCGAGCAGGCGCTCGCCATCGATCAGCACGGGGTTGCCGAGGCCGCCGCGCCAGAGATCGGCGATCTTGCCGATGCGTGCTTCGAGCAGCCTGGCGATCACCCGGGCCCGGTCGCGGAAGCTTGCCTCGACATGGGCACGCAGGTCGCGGCCGGAGAGGCCGGCGGCATAGGCCGCGCCGACGATCGCCCCCATCGACGAGCCGGCGATCAGCGCCGGCTTCAGACCAAGCTCATCGAGGGCCTCCAGCACCGGGATATGGCTGAGCCCGCGCGCGCCGCCCGAGCCGAGCACGAGGACGAGCTCGGGCTTCGAAGAGACCTTGTTCGTCGCTGGCAGGGCTGAGGTCATGGCGAAAGGCGATCCGCTTCTACCCTTTCATAGTCATCCCGGGCGACCGAAGGGAGACCCGGGATCCATTCCGGAACCTATATTGGTGAGGCTCAGGCATGGATCCCGGATCTCCGCTTCGCTGCGTCCGGGATGACCAGCATGTTTATGGAAGCGGTTGCACCAGGAAAGGTATCACCTTTGCCAGCGTGTCCTGCGGATTCTCCTCCGGCAGGAAGTGGCCGCTGGCGATTGCCTGCCCCTCTGCCTGCGGCGCGAAGGTCTCGTGCCAGATGTCGAGCGGGCTTGCGCCCTTGGCCGGGATGCCGGCCTCGCCCCAGAGCACCAGCACCGGGCAGAGGATCTTTTTGCCCGCGCCGAGATCGGCCTTGTCGTGCGCGAGATCGGTCGTCGCACCGGCGCGATAATCCTCGCAGGCGGCGTGGATACGCGATGGGTCGTTGAAGGAGTCGGCATAGGCGGCCATGGCCAGCGGGTGAAAGGCCTCGATCTTCTTGGCTCGCGTCCAGCTCGCGATCGTGTGGTCGAGCCAGCCGGCGGGGTCGGCCTGGATCAGCTTCTCCGGCACAGGCTCGGGCTGGGCCAGGAAGGTCCAGTGATAGACCTGCATGGCGCGCGCCGCGTCCATGCCTTCCCACATCGAGACGGTCGGCAGGATGTCGAGCAGGACGAGCCGCTCGACCCGGCCGGGATGGTCGAGCGCCAGGCGGTAGGCGACGCGGGCGCCGCGATCATGGCCGATCACGGCGAAGCGGTTGAAGCCGAGCGCGCTCATGACGGCGACGATATCCTCGCCCATGCCGCGCTTGCTGTAGAGCGCCTTGCCGCCATCGCCATGCGGTGCCGCCGACCAGCCATAGCCGCGCAGATCCGGGCAGACGACGGTATGAGTCTTGGCCAGTTCGCCCGCCATCTCGTGCCATTCGGCATGGGTCTGCGGGAAGCCGTGGATCAGCACCACCGGCGGCCCCTCGCCGCCGACACGGGCGAAGATCTTGCCGACCGGCCCGTCGATCCAGCGCGCCTCGAATCCGGGGAAAAGGCTGTCGATATTGGTCATGGCCGCAACTCCTGTGATGCTACGGCCGCGACGAGGTCGGTCCGGCCGAAGTACTCGCCCTTGTAGAGCAGAGGTGCGTTCAAGGATTTGGCAAGAGCATAGGAGAAGCAGTCGCCGAGGTTGAGCTTTGCGGGGTGGCGGCCCTTGCCGAAGCGAGCGAAAGCTTCGGCTGCGAGGACGGCTTGCTTCTGGTCCAGCGGGGCGGCCTCGATGCCAAGATCTTCGAGCAATCTTAGATGCAAGGCGACTGGAGCATTGGCGTTGCGGCTCGTGGAAACCATGAAGCTCTCAAAGAAGGTCACCATCGAGCAGAAGTTGGCGGCACTGGCGTTGAGCGCGGCTAGCAGCCTGTCTCGTTCAGGCTCGTTGCGAAGGATGGCGATGATCGCCGAGCTGTCGACTACGATCGGCGAGCTGATCACGAGGGAACGCCGTTCTCATCATAGCCAATGATTTCGTCATCGGTCAGATGCTCGTTGATCCTTGGATAGGAGCGGATTTCAGCGAGCGTTCGCTCCAGCTTCTCCATGTCGATCCGTCCCTTGCGTGGGGGCAGCTCAGCGAGCTCGCGCTCCGCCGCTGTCTTGACCGCATCGGTGATCGTCCTACCGGTGCGCGCGGCAAGTTCGCGCACGATACGGTCGGTTTCGGGATCCTTGATCAGGATGGCCATGGCATCCTCGTATATATATCGATCGTATCTCGATATATATACGAAGCGGCGGTCGCTTTGTCAGCCTTCGCGCTCGCGCTTGACCGCCTGCCAGCCGATGTCGCGCCGGCAGAAGCCACCCGGCCAATCGATCAGGTCGACGGCCGCATAGGCCTTCGCCTGCGCCTCGCTGACGCTTTTGCCGAGCGCCACGATGTTCAGCACGCGCCCGCCATTGGCGACGATATCGCCGTCCTTCGCCTGCGTGCCGGCATGGAAGACCAGCACGTCCTTCTCGGCGGCGGCCTTGTCGATGCCCTTGATCACGCTGCCCTTCTCCGGTGTGCCGGGATAGCCTTTCGCCGCCATCACCACCGTCAGCGCTACCTCGTCGGACCAGCGCAGGTCTACGGCGTTGAGCACGCCGTCGCGCGCGGCGAGCAGGGCAGGCACGATGTCGCTCTTCAGGCGCGGCATCAGCACCTCGCATTCGGGATCGCCGAAGCGGGTGTTGTATTCGATCAGCTTCGGGCCATCGGCGGTGATCATCAGCCCGGCATAGAGAATGCCTTTGAAGGGCGTGCCGCGCTGGTTCATGCCCATCAGCGTAGGCTGGATGATCTCGGCCATGACCTGCTGCTCCAATGCCTTGGTCATGACCGGAGCCGGCGAATAGGCGCCCATGCCGCCGGTGTTCGGGCCGGTGTCGCCGTCGCCGACGCGCTTGTGGTCCTGGGCCGAGGCGAGCGGCAGCGCATGTGTGCCGTCGCAGAGCGCGAAGAAGCTGGCTTCCTCGCCGATCATCCATTCCTCGATCACCACCTCGGCTCCCGCCGCGCCAAGCCCGCCCGAGAACATCATCGCGAGCGCCTCATTGGCCTGCTCGACGGTCTCGGCCATGACCACGCCCTTGCCGGCGGCGAGTCCGTCGGCCTTGATCACCAGCGGCGCGCCGGTCTTGGCGACGTAGGCCCTGGCAGCGGCTTCGTCGGTGAAGCGGGCGAAACCGGCGGTCGGAATCCCGAATTCGGCGCAGAGTTCCTTGGTGAAGGCCTTCGAGCCTTCGAGCTGCGCGGCCGCCTTCGACGGACCGAAGGTCTTGATCCCGGCGGCTTCGAGATCGTCGGTGATGCCTTCGACCAGTGGGCCTTCCGGCCCGACCACGACGAGGCCGACGCCCATCAGCTTGCAGAAATCGGCAACAGCGCGGTGGTCGGCGATATCCAGCACGACATTCTCGCCGCATTGGCCGGTGCCGGGATTGCCCGGCGCGATGAAGAGCTTGTCGCAGAGCGGCGAGGATGAGATCGCCCAGGCCAGGGCATGCTCGCGCCCGCCGGACCCGATCAGAAGAATGTTCATCGCATCTCTCCGCTTGCTCGAAGGCGCAATAGCTGCCGCGGGCTGGCGGAGCAACGCTTCTGCTGGCGTCGTCGTGTCGTTAAATACGATCCATGGACAACGAATCGCCTCCGCCCGCCGGCAACGCCCCCGAATGGTCGGTTTCCGACCTCTCCGGAGCGCTCAAGCGCACGCTGGAGGACGCCTTCGGTTTCGTGCGCGTCCGCGGCGAAATCTCCGGCTACCGCGGGCCGGTCGGCTCCGGCCATGTCTATTTCTCGCTGAAGGATGCCAACGCCAAGATCGACGCGGTGATCTGGAAGGGCGTCTTCGGCCGGCTGAAGACCAAGCCCCAGGAAGGGCTCGAGGTCATCGCCACCGGCAAGATCACCACCTTCGCCGGCAAATCGAGCTACCAGATCATCATCGATTCCCTGGAGCCGGCCGGCATCGGCGCGCTGATGGCGCTGCTGGAGGAGCGTCGCAAGAAGCTCGCCGCCGAGGGCCTGTTCGATCCCGGCCGCAAGCAGCTCATCCCGTTCCTGCCGCGCGTGGTCGGCGTCGTCACCTCGCCGACCGGCGCCGTCATCCGTGACATCCTGCACCGGCTGGAGGAACGTTTTCCACGTCAGGTCCTGGTCTGGCCGGTCCGCGTCCAGGGCGAGAGCAGCGCGGCCGAGGTCGCGAATGCGATCGCCGGCTTCAACGCGCTGCCGGAAGGCGGCCGGATTCCACGTCCGGATGTGATCATCGTCGCGCGCGGTGGCGGCTCGCTCGAGGACCTGATGGGCTTCAACGAGGAGGTGGTGGTCCGCGCCGCCGCGGCCTCGCTGATCCCGCTGGTCTCGGCGGTCGGCCACGAGACCGACGTCACCCTGATCGACCATGCCGCCGATCTGCGCAGCCCCACGCCGACCGGCGCGGCCGAGAAGGTCGTGCCGGTGCGGGCCGAGCTGCTGGCGCAGGTGACCGATCTCTCGCGCCGCCTTTCCGGCGCGACGCTGCGCCTCTCCGAGCGCCGCCGCAACGACCTGCGCGCGCTCGCCCGCGCGCTGCCGACGCCCGAGACCCTGCTGGCGGCGCCGCGCCAGCGGCTCGATCTCGCAGCTACGCGGCTCGGTCCGGCCCTGGCGCGCAATGCCCGCGCCTATGAACAGCGCCTGGCGCAGCTCGATCGGCGCCTGCATGCGCAATCGCCGGCGGCACGGCTTGCCACCCATGCGGCCCGGCTCGATGGGCTCGGCAAGCGGCTCGCGGCGGCGCGCGGCGCGCTTCTTCGTACCGAGCGCGACCGTATCGCCCGCGCCGGCGATCGGCTCGATGCCGTCGCTGCGCGCGCGGTCGCAGCTTTCACCGGCCAGGTTCAGCGCCGCCGCGACCGGCTGGAGAGCGTCTGGGCGCTCGCCGCCTCGCTCGGGCCGCAGGCGGTGCTGGCGCGCGGTTATGCGCTGGTGCGCGACGAGGGCGGCAATCTGCTGCGCAGCGCCACGGCAGCGCGGCCGGGATTGGCCCTTCAGGTCACGCTCGCCGACGGCAGCTTCGGCGCGATTGTGCCGGGCGGGGCTTCTCCGCCGCAGGTGCCGCGACAGGCCGCGCGCAAGGCGGTCGGCGGGAGCGGGCAGGGCGATCTGTTCTGACATTCCGAAAACCGGTCATTCACCACCAATTTGGATGAACCGCGTCCCGTTCAGATAGCGTTCAGCTAGCGCTGGCTAATCGCTGCCTGATAGCGGTTGGGGGAATGGTCCTTGATGCTCGCCGGTTTCCGGATACGCCTTGCTTGTGCCTTTGCCATGCTTGCGCCTCTGGGCCTGCAGGCTCAGCAGGCAAACGCGACCGAGTTCGTCTGCAGGCCGTCGACTCTCACACGCGATGCCGCTGATCTCGCTTCCGCCTGGAAGGGGGGTAGCGCTCCCCTGCGCATTCTCGCCATCGGCTCGTCCTCGACTGAAGGAATCGGCGCCAGCGGCAAGGACAAGACCTATCCGGCCCGACTCGGCTCGCTGCTGCGCGAAGGGCTCGGAGGCCGCTCCATCGAGATGGTCAATGCCGGCATCGGTGGTGAAACCGCGCCGCAGACGCTTCTGCGCCTGAAGGCTGCGCTGGTGGACGGCCGCTACGATCTGGTGATCTGGCAGGTCGGCACGAACGACGCGGTGAACGGCGGCGACCTCGGCACCTTCCGCAATCTCGTGGCGGATGGCATCGCCGCCGCCAAGCAGGCCCGGACCCGGCTCGTCATCCTTGATCCGCAGTTCTATCCGGGCATCAAGGAGACGGCGCGTTATCGCGCCTATGTCGACGCCATCGCCGACGTCGCTAGGACGCAGGCGGTTCCGGTGCTGTCGCGCTACCAGGCGATGCTGAGCTGGTATCAGCGCGACGCGGAGGGCTTCATGGCGGCGCTCGCCGGCGACCGTTTCCATATGAGCGATGCCGGCTATGGCTGCCTCGCGCAGGACATCGCCCGCTCACTCCTGGGCGACAAGCCGGCTGTGACGCTGACGGCCTCGGCACGCTGAGCTTTGATAAGGCCGCTGCTCGCCGGCCCGCTTCACTTGCCCATCAGGAAGGCCTTCACGCGCCTGATCGCATCGTCGCGCGCGGCCGGGTCGGTGCCCACCGTGACCTTGCCGGTTCCGGAGGCCGAATAGGCAACGCCTTCCTTCTCGCGCTTGTCCAGGCGCGGATGGTCGAAATCATGCACCGCGCCGGGATAGAGCACGAGCTCGACCGGTTCGCCACGGGCGCGGGCGGCCTTGGCGAGGAAGTCGCAAGGGGCAGGCGGCGTCCAGTCGTCGGCGTCCCCCATCAGGATCAGGGTCGGCAGCCTGGCCTCGAAGCTCCCCGACTCCGATTGCAACCGGCAGCCGGGATAGAAGGCGACGGCGCGGGCGAAATCCGGCTGGCGGTCGGCCGGCCGGCGGTCCTTTCGAATTGCAGCCAGAATGGTGGAGCCACCGCCCGACCAGCCGAGCAGCGCGATTGCATCGCGGCGGACATCGGGACGGTCCTGCAGCCAGCGCCGTGCCGCCATCGCATCGCCGACGCGTTCGCGGCTGGCGCGGATGGTGACGTCCTTGACGCCGCATTGCGAACCGAGCCCGCGCGACCCGTAGCTGTCCGGCATCAGGACGATGAGCCCGGTCCCGGCAAGGCGCTCGCCCCAGTCGCTATGCCGCATCGAAAGCTTGTCGGGCTCGCGCCAGAGACCGCCGCACCCATGCAATGCGACGACGGCAGGGAACGGTCCCGGGCCTGTGGGCCGAAACATCACACCGTCGAGCTGGTAATCGTCATGCGGGATGCGGACGCGTTCATAGCCGCCCGCCATCGCGGCTTCCGCGAGCAGGGAAACAAGACCAATCGCCAGCAAGGTGGCGCGGGTCAGGCTGGACATCATCGGAACTGACGCTATCACAGAAAGACCATATTGGAACAATGCGTGGTTTCAGAGATGGTTGCGTCAAGCTGCAACCTGTACGCTAACCGTCCGCCGCTCGATCCCCCGGCCCTATGATGAACATCAACGAACGTCTGCCCCCTTCAGGATCGGAAGCGCTGGTCGATTACGGCCATGGTGAGTTCCGCGTCGTGCGCCCTGGCGCCTTCGTCCGCTGCGCCGTCACTGGTGCTGCGATCCGGCTCGAGGATCTGCGCTACTGGTCGGTCGACTGGCAGGAGGCCTATGCCTCGCCTGAGGCGGTGCTATTGCGCCTGCGACGCGCCGGCCGCAGCTGAGCGGGCCTTCACGACGGCGTGACGCAGCAGCGCGTCGAGTGCTGCGTCATCCTCGAAGACGAGCGTGACCGGCACGCACAGAAGGAGCGAGCGTTCGGCCGCCGGCCAGAGCGGCGCGAGCTTGACCATGTCCTTCTCGGTGACGGCGATGCGGCAGGCCTTCGCCTTGGCGTCGCCGATCAGCGCCGCGACGTCGGCATCCGAATAGGCGTGGTGGTCGCCATAAGCGCGTTGGCCGGCAAGCCGCGCACCGGCGGCGCGCAGCGTCGCCGCGAATTTCTCGGGCCGCCCGATCCCCGAGGCGGCCAGAACCGATAGGCCGGCGAGCTCCGCCTGAATGTCGACCGGCGGCACGAGCTTGGCCCGCAGCACGCGTTTGCCGACGGTGAGTGCGTGCGCGGCGACATGCTCGCCGGCCGCTCCCTCGCCGATGACGACGAGGGCATCGACCTGCCCGAGCTGCCCGGCGAGCGGCGCGCGCAGCGGCCCGGCCGGCAGGCAAAGCCCGTTGCCGACGCCAGCGACGCCGTCGACGACCGCCAGTCGCAGGTCCTTGTGCAGCGCGGGATTCTGCAGCCCGTCATCCATCAGGACGACGCTGGCGCCCGCTTCGCGTGCGAGCGCAGCGCCGGCTGGCCGCTCCCGCGCTACGATCGTCGGCAGCTGCGCCGCCAGCAGCAGGGGTTCGTCGCCAACGTCGACGGCTGCGTGCCGGGCCGCATCGACCCGCAGCGGGCCGGGCAGCCGCCCGCCATAGCCGCGCGTCAGGGCGAAGGGCGTCTCACCCATCGTGGCGAGCCGGGATGCCAGCGCCAGCGTGGTCGGCGTCTTGCCGGCGCCGCCGGCGACGAAGTTGCCGACGCAGATCACCGGAAGGCCGGCTTCGATACCCGGACGGCGCATGCGCTTCAGCGTGACCGCGCCATAGAGCATCCCGAGCGGTTGCAGCAGCCGGGCGAGGGCGGATGGCGGCGCGTGCCACCAGAAGCCCGGGGCGCGCATCACTCCACGCTCTCGCGCTGGCCGATGGTCGCGCGCAGCAGCAGCGGCTCGATCGCCTGGACGGTCCGTTCCAGCGCGCCGCTGAGCTCGGTGCTGGTGCGGGCTGCGGCCCGCGCGGCCTGGCGCGCTGCAGCGGGGTCGCTGAGCCAGCGATGCACTGCCTGGGCCAGCTCCTGCCGGTCGGCGACCTGGATTGCGCCACCGCCGGCATCGAAGGCGGCAAAGAGATCGGCGGATTTATGCACGAGCGGGCCATGCAGCAGGGCGCAGCCGAGCTTGGCCGGCTCGATCGGGTTGTGGCCGCCGATGGGGGCGAGCGAGCCGCCGATGAAGGCGACCGGCGCCAGCCGGTAGAACAGGCCGAGATCGCCGAGCGTATCGGCGATGTAGAAGTCTATGTCGCGCTCGGGGAGGTGGCCGAGCGAGCGCCGGGCGCTGGCGACGTCGTTGGCCTGCGCCAGCGCCTCGACCTCAGCGCCGCGATCGGGATGGCGGGGCACGACGATGGTGAGGAGCTTTGGCAGATGCGTCCTGACGCCGAGATGGGCCGCGAGCACATCCTCTTCCTCGCCCGGATGGGTCGAGGCGGCGACCCAGACCGGCCGGCCGGCGGCGAGGCCGTCAAGCAAGGCAAGCGTATTGGGGTCGGCCGGTGGGGCGGGGACGTCGAATTTCAGGTTGCCGGCGATGCTGACGCGCGGTGCGCCGAGCTGGGCGAGGCGTTGCCCGTCCTCCTGCGATTGGGCCAGGCAGCGGTCGAAGCCGGAGAGCAGATAGCGCGAGGTCTGCGGGAACTTGTACCAGCGCCGGAAGGAGCGCTCCGACATGCGCGCATTGACCAGGACGAGCGGCACGCTGCGCTTGCCGGCTTCGATCATCAGATTGGGCCAGATTTCGGATTCGCAGATCAGGCCGAGATCGGGGCGCCAATGGTCGAGGAAGCGGCGCATATAGCGGGGAACGTCGAGCGGCAGGAACTGATGGATCGCCCCGGCCGGCAGGCGCTGCGCCAGGAGGCGCGCCGAGGTCACCGTGCCCGAGGTCACCAGCACGGCGAGCCCGCGCCGCTGCAGCCGCTCGATCAGGGGCAGCAGCGTCACCGTCTCGCCGACGCTGGCGCCATGCAGCCAGACGAGCGTCTTCGCCGGCCGCTCGATGCTCGGATGGCCCCGCCGCTCGGAAAGGCGTGCCGGGTCCTCCTTGCCGCGCCGGCGCCGCCAGAGCAGCAGGCCGGCGGCTGCCGGCTCGAGCAGGGCGGTGAGCGTCCGGTAGGTCTGGATGATGAAGCTGCGGCCGATCATGCGGCGCTGGCCTTGGCCGTTGCTTTTGCAGCCTGGATTTCACGCAGGTCCGCGCCGGGATCGCGCGCGCCGATCAGCGCATAGGCGCGCTCATGTACGGCGTCGAGCCCGGCCTGGACGGCAAGGCGCGCCGCCTCGCAGGTCGCCTCGTCCGCCTCGCGCGCAACCCAGACGGGATCGCCGACGACGATGGCACCGCGCCCGAAGGGCAGGCCGATCGAGGCGCGATCCCAGCTGTTGAAGTCGATGCGCCGGCTGGTCACCACGGCGATCGGATGGATTGGCCGCCCCGAGGCGCGCGCCAATTGGACGATGCCCGGGCCGCAGATGCGGGCGCGCTTGGGGATGTCGGCGGTCAGCACCATGGTGTCGCCGGCGGCGAGTCGGCGGACCATGGCGAGGAAGGCCGGCGCGCCGCCCTTCTCGCGGACCTTCTTGCCAGAGGCGCCCGAGCCGCGGATCGCCCCGATGCCGAGCTCGCGCAGCGCGACGGCGTTGAAGCCGCCGTCGCCATGGCGCGAGACCAGCGAGCAGGACGGCATCCACTCCGGCCGGGCGAACGGGATCATGACATGCTGGCCGTGCCACATCGCGATGATCAGCGGCAGCTCGCCGCGCACGCGATCATAGACGTCGGCCGGCTCGACGACGAAGCGGTTCGTGCGCCTGACCAGGCGCAGATAATAGGCGAGGCTGCGCCCAAGCGCCTCCTGCGCGAACTTCGTCTTGAGCAGCGAAAATCCCATCGAGCCGGACTGCAGCGTCTTTCAGATCAGCTCTGGGCTGTCGAGGGATCGAGCAGGCGATGCAGGTGGACGACGAAATAGCGGGTCTGGGCCTGATCGACGGTCTGCTGCGCCTTGGACTTCCAGGCCGCATGGGCGGCGGCGTAGTTCGGGTACACGCCGACGATGTCGACCTGGGATAGATCCTTGAACTCGACCCCGTCGAGCGAGCTCAACTCGCCGCCGATCACGAGGTGCAGCAGCTGCTTGGTGTCCTGGCTCGTGCTCATCGTTCGTCTCCGACCGGTGTCCTGAGGTCTGCGTCGAAAGCAAGCTGGAGCAGCGCCGGACTTGCTCCGACCTGCCTTGCCTGCGCTTTTGCCGTGCGATCAGATAAGCCATCAGCCGCGCGCGCGCGAGGGCCGATCGCCAACAAATTGCGGTTATTTCCGGCAGCTTTCGCCCTGGCGCTGCGGCAGCGGCGTCGCGCCGCGCTTCAGCTCCGCTGCGGCTGGCTCTCGCGCAGCCGGCGCAGCGCCTGCGCGAGTGAGGTGGCAAGACTGGTTCCAGACGCCATCAGCATGCCGTGGACCGGTATCTCGCGGTTATAGCTGAGCGCTTCGCCATCGGAGGTCGTGACCTGGCCGCCGGCCTCCTTGAGCACGAGATCGGCGGCGGCGAGATCCCAGTCGCGCGCATCCGGTGAGACCACCCCGGCATCGATCGTTCCGTCGGCAATGCGGGTCAGGCGCAGCGCCAGCGACGGAATCTTGTCCGCCGCGACGAAATCCTGCTGGCGGGCGAGGGCGTCGAGGATCGGTTTTGGGCCTGCGATGCGGGCACCGGCGAGCGTCGTGAGCCCGTTCGCGCGGATCGGCTTGCCGTTGCTCTGCGCTCCACCGCCGCTGACCGCCGTATAGGTCGTCGTCCCTGCCGGCGCATGCACCACGCCGAGGATGGGGCGCCCTTCGTCGAGCAGGGCGACGCAGACCGCCCAGTCGGCCGAGCCCGCCATGTAGGCGCGGGTGCCGTCGATCGGATCGACCACCCAGACGAAGCGGCGCGACAGCCGGATCGTGTCGTCAGCCGTTTCCTCCGAAAGCCAGGCGGCTTCCGGCAGCAGCGCCGCGAGGCGGACATGCAGGAAGGTATCGACACCGATATCGGCTTCGGTCACCGGCGAGCCGCCGGCCTTCGACCAGGTCTTGGCGACGGTATTCGCCCCGGGGCGGAACAGGTCGAGCGCGAGGCCACCGGCCTCGTGGCAGGCGGCTTCGACGGCGGCCAACAGATCCCCGGCGATCGGCAATGGTGTGGATGTCATCGCACTTCGTTACGGCCTTGCGGGGCGGCTGAACAAGGAAAAAGCCACCATCGGGAGAAAGATTCCGTCAAGCATCAACCGGGAAACCAACCGCAAAAGGGCGGAAAACCGCTTCAACACCTTTGTTTAACCCTCAAGCTTAAGCGCTCGGACAATCCTTCCCGCCACTCTCCTCCCTGCAGAGCACGAGAACCCCGCATCCACAGAGGGTTCCGGGCAGCAGGGATTAAGAGAGAGGCGTTAAAACCGATGGCCAGCGTCACGCCGGCTGCTGGGGAGGCTGGCTGCGTGCCTGCCTTCCCCAGCAGCGCGCATAATCAGAGCGGGCAGCCCTCGCAGTCGGCGCAAGCGCCGCAGCAGCAAAATAGCCCACGCATCGAGCGTGTCGGGCCGGTGCGTATCCTGCGTGGCGGCAAGGGCTGGCGCGGCATCGCGCTGCGCCTCGCCGGCGGCGCGATCGCCGATGATGACCGTTTTCAGGTTGCTCTGACCGCGGGCGATGGCCGTTCGGTCGTTGTCGCTGTGCTCGATCAGGACGATGCCATCGCCGTCTGGCGCGATGCCGGCCGCACGAGCGGCCTGCCGCTGCTGCTCGAAACCAGCGACGGAGCGATCACGGAACCTTATCCGCAGCTCGGCCGGGTCGCGCTCGGCGCGGTCCGCATCCGCCGCCGGCATGCTTTGCTTGCCGGCCGCCGCCCGCGCTTCCTGACGCGGCGCAAGACCGGCCGCCTGCCGGAGCGCCCCGTGGTGATCCGCGGCGAGATCTTGTCCTAGAGCAGGATGGCTTAGCGCAGAAGCAAACCGTCATTCCGGGCTCGATCCTTTTGGATTGCCCTGGAATGACCGAGTGATTTTCGGTCGCTAGAACGCGAACTTCACCAGCGCATCGAGTGCGAAGCCGGCCGCCAGCAACAGGCCGGCATGCCAGTTCGACCGGAACAGCTTCAACGCCGTAGGCCCGTCTGCCCCTGCGATGCTGTGGACCTGCCAGCCGAGGTGCAGCGCGAACAGCGCCACTCCGATGAAGGCGACCGGCCCCGCCCCCGCGAACCAGGCGGCGACGCCGGCGAGCGCGATCGTCATGCCGTAGCAGAGCCCGACCGCCTGCTGGGTGAAGGCGCCAAAATAGCGGGCGCTCGACTTGATCCCGGCGATGACGTCGTCCTCGATGTCCTGCATCGCATAGATCGTATCGTAGCCGATGGTCCAGAACACCGCAGCGGCGTAGATCAGATAGGCCGGCGCATCGAGCTGGCCGAACACCGCGCTCCAGCCGACGAGTCCACCCCAGGAAAAGGCGAGGCCGAGCACGAATTGCGGCATGTTCGTGATCCGCTTCATGAACGGATAGATCGCGACGATCGCCAGCGAGGCGATGCCGGCGATCACCGTGAAGCGGTTGAACTGCAGCAGGATGACGAGGCCGACGAGGGACAGCCCGACCATGAAGGCGGCCGCTTGCTTCGGGCTGACCTGGCCGGAGGGCAGGGGACGGCCGCGGGTGCGCGCCACCTGCGCGTCGAGCTTGCGATCGACGATGTCGTTGAAGGTGGAGCCGGCGCCGCGCATCACGATCGCGCCGATCAGGAACAGCAGGCAATGCCAGAGGTTCGGGACAGGCAGTCCTGCCGCGATCGCGGCAAGCCCGGCTGCCCACCAGCACGGCAGCAGCAGGAGCTGCCATCCGACCGGGCGCTCGATCCGGGCGAGCTTGAGATAGGGCCGTAGTCCCGAAGGCGCCTTCGTATCGACCCAATGTCCTTTCAGGGCGTCGGGAAGCGGTGCGTCAGCGAGTGGAGGCGAGGGTGCCATATTGGCACCGCCGGGTCAGAGCGCGCCCTGCGGCACGCGCATCGGGCCGCCAGTGATGGAATCGGCGCCGCCGAACGGGTTGGCGCCCTGCTGTTGCTGCGCCTGCTGCTGGGCGCGGCGCTGCATCTGCGCCTGCTGCTTTACCGCATTGCAGGCCTGGCCGCGGATGGCGCCGGCCTTCTCGTTGTCGGCCTTCATGCCGTCGACGAAGCTCGCCGGAATCTGGCACCAGTCCTGGTTGGCGGACGCGAACTTGATCAAGGTATTGCCGTTGCCGACAAGCCGACCGAGGATGCCGCAGGCCTGCTGGGGCGTCATCTTGCGCTTGGCCTTCGCGTTCGCGTTGAGCTGCCCGACGATCGACTGGCGCTCCTGCATGAGCTTCTGGATGTTCTCGCAGCCCGAGGGCACCTGCGCGAATGCCGGCTCGGCCAGGGCCAGCCCAGCCAGCGCCACTGCCAGCTTCAGGGTCGCGTATCGCCGCATCATCCGCTCCGCTCTTGTCCCGTCACCCACGCCCGTCCCGGCGTCGCGGGCCTTTCCATAACAGTGAGAGCCGTGCACCAACAAGCGCCGGCTCGCATTTCACCGAGATTGCTTGCCGATAGCGTGGGATTGTGGCGACTTTCGCGCCGTTATGACGGGATCGGATTCGAAGAGCATGCGGGATTTCACCAAGCACCGGCTGTACAGCGAGGCGCCGTTGGCACCGGGCGCCGTGCTGGACCTCGCGCGCGACCAAGCCAATTATCTGCTGAACGTGCTGCGGTTGCGCAGCGGCGACACCATCCTCGTCTTCAACGGCCGCGACGGCGAGTGGCTCTGCGCGATCCGGGCGGAAGGACGCAAACAGGCCAGCCTGGAGGCGCTGAACCAAACCCGCCCGCAGCCGCCCGCGCCCGGTCTTCTCTACCTTTTCGCGCCGCTGAAGCATGCGCGGCTCGACTACATGGCCCAGAAGGCGGTCGAGATGGGGGCGGGCGTGCTTCAGCCGGTGTTGACCCGCTTCACTCAGGTCTCGCGGCTCAATCTCGACCGGCTCGCCGCCAATGCGGTAGAAGCGGCCGAGCAATGCGGTATCCTCGCTCTACCGGAGATCAGAGCAGAGCAGCCGCTCGCGGCAGCGCTCGCCGGGCTCGAGCCGGAGCGGCTGCTGGTCTTCTGCGACGAGGCGCAGGAGCCGCAGAGTCCGATCGCCGCCTTGCAGAAGGCCCCCCGCGGGCCGATCGCCCTGTTGATCGGCCCGGAAGGCGGCTTCGACGAATCGGAGCGCGCTCTGATTCTGCAGCGCGAGCGGGTGCTGCGCCTGTCGCTTGGCCCGCGCATTCTCCGAGCGGATACGGCGGCGGTCGCTGCGCTCGCCGTCGTGCAGGCGACATTGGGCGACTGGTCCGCCAGATAACTCCGCAACTTGCGTGCCGTCGGCTTCTCTCCCGCTGCTCGGAACGCGGTGGCCGCTTCCGCGTTTAGGCGTGAAAACTGCGCCGCTGGTCGCAGTTCCGACTCATTGACTGGCAGTCTGGCGCCGCTGCTTCGCTCCGGGGCGGCGCGCCACGGGGGAGAGACATCATGGTGAGCAGCGCCTACCGCTTCGGTATCGAGGAAGAGTACTTCCTGTCCGATGCCGCAAGCCGCGGCGCCGTGCGCAAGATCGCACCGCGTTTCATCGAGGCGGCGCAGGCTGCCTTTCCCGACGAGTTGCAGCGCGAGATGCTGCAATCGCAGATCGAGGTGGCGACGCCGGTCTGCGAGAGCATGACACAGGCCCGCCATTCGCTGCGGCGGCTGCGCTCGGGGTTGGCCGCGATCGCGCGCGAGCACGATATGCTGTTGCTTGCCTGCGGTACTCATCCGAGCGCCGTCTGGGCTCGCCAGCGCGCCACCGAGGCCAAGCGCTACGATGGCATCATGCGCGACCTTCAGATGCTCGGAAGCCGCAACCAGCTCTGCGGCTTGCATGTCCATGTCGAGGTGCCGGACGAGGATCAGCGCATCTCGATCATGGTCCGGATGCTGCCTTTCCTGCCTCTACTGCTCGCACTCTCGACCTCCTCGCCGTTCTGGCAGGGGCGACGGACCGGGCTGATGGGCTATCGGCTCTGTGCCTATGCGGAATTGCCGCGCACCGGCCTGCCGGAGCTCTTTGCCGATGCCGCAGATTATCGCGCCTATGTCGATACCATGGTCGCCGCCGGCGCGATGCGCGATTCCAGCTTCGTCTGGTGGGCGATCCGGCCCTCGGATCGGCACCCGACGCTGGAGTTGCGCGTTGCCGACAGCTGCACGCGGCTCGACGACACGCTTGCCATCACCGCTCTCTATCGCTGCCTGGTACGCCATCTCGCCCGCAAGCCCGGGCTCAACGCCGACCTCACTGCCGCCTCGCGCGCCCTCGCTGGCGAGAACATCTGGCGTGCCCAGCGCTATGGCCTGCATGGCGGCTTTGTCTGTGAGAAGCGCCGCGCCATGCTGCCCGTCGGACAGGTGCTGGACGAGGTGCTGGCCCTGCTCGATGAGGATGCCGCTGCGCTCGGCTGCGGCCTCGACCTCGCCCATTGCCGTAGCATCGTCGCAGGCGGCACCAGCGCCGACATGCAGCTGGCGATCTTCGAGGAGGCCCGCGCCGGTACGGGCGGCCAGAACGCCGGACTGGTCGCCGTCACCGACTGGATCGCCGCGCAGACGCGTGCGGATGATGCGGATGATGATGGGTTCGTGCCGAAGGGTGCAAATCTGCTGCGCGGAGCCGCCTGACCGCTTTGCGATCATGCGTTGATGCAAGGTCGGCGTGCGCTCGCACGCGTTTGCGGTCGTTGTCGGATCAGCGCCGCTCGCCTATTGCTGGCGCTCCTCAGCGCATGGCGCGGCGGGAGCACCAGCTCCCGCTGCCCGTGCCGCACTCGATCCGGCGCGTTGCCCGGCTGCCAGATCGGCAGGCGGCGCGCCGGTGCATGCATGCCGGAGCGCCCATGGCCCGCGACGTATCCGATTCGACTCCGATTAGCTCGAAGGCCGAACTCGTCGGCTGGATCGCGCAGGGTGAGAAACCGGCCTCCGAATTCAGGCTCGGCACCGAGCACGAGAAGTTCCCGTTCTATCGCGACGATCTCAGCCCCGTTCCCTATGAGGGCGCTGCTGCCGGCCGCAGCGGCGGCATCCGGCAATTGCTGGAGGGCATGCAGGCCCGCCTCGGTTGGGAGCCGATCCTGGATGCCGGCCATGTCATCGGCCTGGCCGGCCCGGACGGCGGCGGCGCGATCTCGCTCGAGCCTGGTGGCCAGTTCGAGCTCTCCGGCGCGCCGCTTGCAAATGTGCATGAGACGGCCAGCGAGCTCGACCAGCACCTCGCGGATGTGAAGGCGGTCGCCGAGCCGCACGGCATCGGCTTCCTGCCGCTCGGCCACTCGCCGCTCTGGACCCGCGAGCAGACGCCGATGATGCCGAAGCGGCGCTACCAGATCATGAAGAACTACATGCCGAAGGTCGGCACGCGCGGCCTCGACATGATGTTCCGCACCTGTACCGTCCAGGTGAATCTCGATTTCGCCGACGAGGCCGACATGGTGCGCAAGCTGCGGGTCTCGCTCGCCTTGCAGCCGCTGGCTGCGGCGCTCTTTGCCGCCTCGCCTTTCAGCGACGGCAAGCTCAACGGCTTCCAGTCGATGCGCTCAGAGATCTGGCGCGACACCGACAATGCCCGCTCCGGCATGCTGCCCTTCGCCTTCGACGAGGGCATGTCCTACGAGGCCTATGTCGACTGGGCGCTCGACGTTCCCCTGTATTTCGTCAAGCGCGGCGACATCTATCACGACGTCGCCGGCGCCTCCTTCCGCGACCTGCTCGCCGGCAAGCTTCCGCAACTGCCGGGCGAGCGGGCCACCATGTCGGACTGGGTCAACCACCTCGGCACCCTGTTCCCGGAGGTGCGGCTGAAGCGCTATATCGAGATGCGCGGCGCCGATGCCGGCCCGGTCGAGATGCTGAACGCGCTGCCGGCCTTCTGGGTCGGCCTGCTCTATGACGATGCTGCGCTCGCAGCCGCCTGGGACCTGGTCAAGGGCTGGAGCGCCGAGGACCGTCAGCAACTGCGCGACACTGTGCCGAAGGCCGGACTCAACACCAGGATCGCGAACCGTCCGCTGCGCGAGCTCGCCCGCGAGGTAGTCGAGCTGTCGCGCGCCGGTCTCGTTCGCCGGGCTCGGCTCGACGACAAAGGCCGTGACGAGGCGATCTATCTCGAGCCGGTCATCGCTATCGCCCAGAGCGGCCGCACGCTCGCCGAGCGTCTGGCTGTGCGTGAGCAGGGGGCCTGGGGCGGAAAGGTCGAGCCGGTCTTCCCGGAACTCGCGCTGTAGGCGCTGAAGGCGAGCGAGACATTCGTCGGTGATCGCGTGTTTTGCGCTTCGGATTAACCAATTATCCGGAGTTTTGGGCTAATCTGGCGGGTATGGAACGCTTGTCCGCCCTGGCCCTCGAATTCCTGCGTGACCGCCGCGGCGCGACTGCGCTCGAATACGGCTTCATCGCGTTCTTCGTCTCGATCGCTGCGATCGCGACGATCCGGCAGATCGGCCCGCTGCTGAACGCGAAATACGCCAGCATTCTGCCCGGTCTCCAGTAGGACAGCTCTGCGGTCGCCTGCCAGGGCGTATCGGTCTTGCTCGCTCGCGCTGCAGCTCTCCTTTCAGTTTTAAGCGCATTTTACCATATCGCCGGAAGGTCACGCTGCCAGGCGGGTTTTCGCAGCGATACCAGCGACATTCACGGGTTTCGGAAAGGTTTTCTCAATCGCCCCGTACCTAACGTTCAGGCAATCGTCCTGTCGTTCGCCTGTCCCGTTTGCGAGGCCCCCCAATGCCCGGCCTGTTCCGATCTCTCCTGACGGATGTGCGCGGCGTCAGCGCGCTGATGTTCGGGCTCGCCGCACCTGCGATCGCGCTTGCCGTCGGCGGAGGCATCGATTTCAGCCAGGCTGCGGCGCGGCGCCAGCGCATCGCCAGCGCCGTCGAGATCGGGTGCCGGGCGGCTTCGCTGGAGATCAATTTCCAGTCGCGGCAGACGGGGGCTGATCCGAAGAAGGACTATACTTCGGTCGCGAACACCAAGATCCGGGAGAGTGTCAACGGCTTGTCCCAGCCCGGTGTGACGGGTGTCAACGTGACCGCCACGCTCGCCAACAACATCATCACGGCCGTCGCGACGGCCGCAAGTGCCAACGCTTTCGGCGGCATACTGGGCTACAATACGGTAGCGCTCCGCGTCGAACGGAACTGCAATTATGTGGTCGGTACGCCTGGGACGCCGACGCCAACCGGCACGGTTCTGTTCGTCGAATCCTTCGAGACCGGACACAATGTCGCGTCGAACAGCTGGACCGTGCTGAACAACTGGAACGGCTGGACGACTCAGAGCGGCAAGGGTGGCATCGAGATCAACGGCATCCCGGAGCTCGCGGCCAATACCATCCGCTTCGGCAACTTCTTCGCCGAGCTCGACTCGCACTGCTACACCTCAGGCTGCAAGACCAATTCGAACATGTGGCGCGAGTTCACGCTTGAGGTCGGCGACTACGAATTGAGCTACTGGTACATTTCGCGTGTTCGCAACGCAGCTTATGCCGGCCAGACGTTGTGCGCCTACAGCACCGACGCGAAGGCGGTGTGGGACAAGCTCAAGGCGGCGACCTGGGAAAGCCAGACCAACCGCATCGAGGCCTTTTTCCAGAAGAAGTCGGGTTCCTACTCCACGCCTTCCAAGGACGTGGACAAGGCCACCGACCAGGTCGACGTCTGCGTTCACACCGACAAATGGACCGAGCGGAAGATTCCGCTGAAGGTCACGACGAAGGGCACCTATCGCATCTTCTTCCAGGCAGCAGGCCGCGAGGACACCTATGGCGGCCTGATCGACTACATCCGCTTCTGCAGCGGCAGCTGCCCGTGAGAGTGCCTGACCATATGGGCGGCGATACTCCGCTGATCGGCAAGGCGCGCTTGCGCGCATTCCGTCGCGACATCGCAGGCTCGACGGCGATCGAATTCGCCTTCATCGGGATGGCGTTCGTCGTCCTGCTGCTGGGCATTCTCCAGTTCGCGCTCGCCTTCATGGCGCAGATGTACATCCATGATGCCGTATCCGATGCGGCCACCGGCAGGACTGCCGGTACCTATGCCGGAAACCGGGCGCAGGTGAAGAACCAGATTTGTGGCCGATTGATCGCGATCGACAATTGCGTCGGCAGTCTTCTCCTCGAAACGCAGCCGCTGGCGAATTATGCAGCCGGGTCGCAACCGATCACTGGCGCGACCTTCGTCGCCGGCACTTCCGGGACGATGATGCTGATCCGGGCAAAGGCGCAGGTGATCACCTTCGTGCCGGGGCTGCCGACGCTGCACGTCACCGGAGCCGCACTCTATACGAGGCCGTAATGAGACGTTCCTTCGGATTGTTCAGGCGATCGCGGCGCCGGCACGGATTGATCCGCGATCAGCGTGGCGTCGCCGCGATCGAGTTCGCTCTGATCAGCACCGCCATGTTCGCCTTGCTTTCGGGCGCGGTCGACGTCACCCAGGCGATCACCATTCAGCGTGACCTCAACCGGTTCGCGGCAGAGGTCGCGCAGGCCATTGCCGGCTCCTGCAAGGGGGCGGCGAGCTGCGCGGCAGCGGCGATGGAGACCATCCGGGCGCGGCAAGGCAACATCGCGCCCAAGCTCGCGAGTATCCAGCTCGGCATCGCGAATTTCGATCGGGCCAACAACCGGATCGAGAACATCATCGGTACGATGACCTATCTGCCGGCCGACATGAATACCCAGGCATTGGCGATGATGGCGAACGGTGACAAGGGCGTAGCGGTGCTCGCGACCTATACCCACACGCCGATCATTCTCGGCCTCGCCGATGACTGGGGCTTCACGACCAAGACCTTCACCGCCAAGAGCGTTGTTCTCGCCGCTCGCCCCTGACCGTCGCCTACTCCGCCGCCACCTTGAAGCTCTGCAGGTTGTCCAGGCTCTGGATGATGTGCTCGGCGAGCGCGTTCGACAGGATCGAGGGGTCGTGCCGCGTGCGCAGCAGGCCGATCTTGCAGGAGGGCAGGGTTGAGAAGCCCTCGGCTGGGCCCAGGATGCGCATGCCCGGCCGGACAGCGCTCTCCGGCAGCACCGAGACGGCGAGGCCCGCCACCACCGCGGCGCCGACCGCGGTCGAGTTCCAGCTGGCATAAAGCACGCGGAAGCGCCTGCCCTTGCTCTCCAGCGCCTCGACAGCCGCCTGGCGCCAGTTGCAGGTCGGGCGGCCCAGCGCCAGCGGCAGCGGGTCCTCCTCATGCACGCAATGACGGGCCGAGGTCACCCAGAGCAGCGGCTCGATCCGGATGATCTCGCCCTGGCCGCGGCCTTCGACATGGGTGATGATCGCAAGGTCGATGTCGCCGCCGCCGATCCGTTCCGCCAGCATCGGCGTCGGCTCGCAGACAACGGTGACCTCGGTGCGCGGGTTGGAGCGGGCGAAGCGCGCCAGGATCTCCGGCAGATAGCGGTCGGCATAGTCATCCGGGACGCCTAGCCGGATGCGGCCCTTCAGATCCGCCTCCGTGAAGCTCGCGACGCATTCGAGATTGAGCCGGACGATGCGGCGGGCATAGTCGAGCAGGCGCTCTCCGTCCTCGGTCAGCTTGGCGTGGCGCCCGTCGCGGCCGAAGAGCGGGCGGCCGACCCGCTCCTCCAGCCGCTTCATCTGCATCGAAACGGCCGATTGCGTCTTGAACACGATCTCGGCGGCGCGGGTGAAAGAACCGGTATCGGCGATGGCGACGAAGGTCTTGAGCTGATCGGCGTCGAGCACATGGGCCATGCCGGCCTCCTTCAAGAGGTTCATCAAGATCGGTTGTGTTTAGCATCATAACCATTCGTTTGGCTGATGGCCAGTGCGGAGTTATCGTTTGGGCATTCTCCCGCCGATGTCAGCCGGCTCGGATGGGAGGCGAGTTTCCACGTCCAACCCCGAGGAGGCTGTCATGCTGGTCATGACCTTCGTCACGAAGACCTTGTCTGCCGTTTCCGGCGGCGCGGCGCGTGCTGCCGCTCATTCGGTCACGGGCACGAAAAACCTGGTGCGCGCTTTCCTGCACCGCCGAGAGGTGATGCGCCTCAGCGAGCTCGACGAGCGCGGGCTGAAGGACATTGGCCTCGTCCGCTCCGATATCGACGGCGCACTGGCAGTTTCCTGGCTGAGCGATCCGTCGAGCGTGCTCCAGAATCGCTCCAGCCAGCAGCAGTCGGCGGCCGTGAGCCGGCGAGAGGCCGGGGTTCGACGGCCCGTGGTGATCCAGGCCGCCGTGCGGCCGGGCGCGAAGGAGATCAAGATCGCGTGCAACGCCTGACCCCTTGGCGTGACGCGTCCCTGCGGGCGGTGGCTGCGGCTGCCGCCCTTTTTTTTGTGCCGGAGGGGGCAGCCTCGGCTGCAATCGTTAACTGGCCAGCGCGTCACGTAACGCTTCATTCAGCAAGTTCGATCATCTTTGCGCCGCATTGCGCCGAGTACGGCGCCCCGATCCCTTGCCCCGGGGTTTTTTATGCGACGCTTTCGCTTCCGCCTGCATGACCTGAGAATCCGAACCAAGATCGCCATCCCGATGGTCGTCATGGGCGCGATCGGCATCGGCTCGGCCGTCTATGGCGCCTTCGAGTTCGGCAAGATCGAGAAGACCTATGGCGATCTGGTTTCGCAGCGCGCCGCCGCCATCCTCGATTCGGCCCGCGCCGCCAGTGGCATGACCGAGATCGTCGGCAATCTCTACCAGGCGATCGCCTATCCCGAGTTCATGAAGCAGAACACGACCAGCATCGAGAAGGTGAAGACCGCCTATGCGGCCTCGCTGCAGGCGCTGGTCGAGGCCAAGATCAGTTTTCCGCAGCGGGCCGAGAGCTTCGACGAACTGAGCCGACGCCTGCAGGCGACCAAGTCCGACATCGACCAGATCATCGCCCAGGCCGCTCGCGACGAGGACCTGCCGGCACTCTCGATCATGTCGCAGCTCGACAGGACGGTCAGCGAGATCGCCGGCGCCGCGGCAAAGGTCAACGACGAGATCAGGAAGGATACGGAAGCGACCTCGGACCTACTGGCGGCCGATGCGCGCCGCGTCACCATGGTGGCGATCGGCCTCAGCATCGCCGGCGTCTTGCTCGGCCTGATCGGCGGCGCGCTTCTGACAAGCGCCGCCATCACGCGCCCGCTGGAACGGCTCAAGCTCCGGATGGGCCAGATCGCCAATGGCGACTATGCCGCCGAGGTGGAGGGCCAGGATCGCAAGGACGAGGTCGGCGAGATGGCCCGCGCCGTCCAGGTGTTCAGGGAGAACGGCCTCGCGGTCCAGCGCCTCGAGAGCGAGACCGAGGCCAGCCGCACCGCAGTGGAGCGCCAGCGTCTCGCGGCGGAGGCCGAACGCGGCAACGCCGCGGCCGTGCAGCAACGCCTGGCGGCGGAACAGGCGGTCGTGGTCAACGCCCTGGCCGAGGGGCTGACCAGACTTTCGCAGGGGGATCTCAGCGCGCGCGTAGAAGACGAGGTCGCGGCCGACTATGCGGCGCTGAAGCAGGATTTCAACAGTGCCGTCGGTCATCTTGCGCAGACGATCGCGACCATCCAGGCGACTTCGGTCGATGTCGGCAACGCCGCGCGAGAGATCAATTCGGGCGCCGACGATCTCTCGAAGCGCACCGAGGAGCAGGCCTCCTCGCTCGAGCAGACCGCCGCCACCACCGAACAACTCGCCGCTTCGGTCAAGGCATCGGCGCAGGCTTCGCGCCACGCCGCTCAGCTCGCCAACGAGGCGACGGAGGTCGCTACGAATGGTGGGGCCGTCGCCGGCCAGGCGGTCGATGCGATGGCGCGGATCGAACAGACCTCGCGCAAGATCTCCGACATTACCTCGGTGATCGACGAGATCGCCTTCCAGACCAATCTGCTGGCGCTCAACGCCGCGGTCGAGGCGGCTCGGGCCGGAGACGCCGGCAAGGGCTTCGCCGTCGTCGCCTCGGAGGTGCGCACGCTGGCTCAGCGTTCGGCCGACGCCGCCAAGGACATCAAGGGCCTGATAGGTGAGTCAGGTGTCGAGGTTGAGCAGGGCGTCGGGCTGGTCCGGGCTGCCGGCGAGGCGCTGAGCCGGATCGTGGAAGCTTCCAGGAAAGTCGCGGCCACGGTTTCCGACATCTCGGCAGCGGCGGCCGAGCAGGCCAATGGCATCGACGAGATGAGCCAGACCGTCGCGCATATGGACGAGATGACCCAGGCCAATGCTGCACTCGCCGAGCAGAGCGCAGCGTCCGCCGGCTCGCTCAGCGGTCAGATCAGACGGCTCAACGAGCTGGTCGCCAGTTTCCGCACCGGTGGGCACGGAGATGCCCTGGCGGGTGGTCCCGCCGAGTTCGCGCAGGCATACGATCGCGACGAGCGCCTGCGCGCCTGACGATATCCGACATCACTGAAATTGATCGACGGCGGCTTCACAGCCGCCGTTCGCTTATTCTTCAGCCCTTGCGCTGGCCGCCGCCGAGCATCGTCTCGAAGATCGAGCGCAGCGCGTCCTGCTGGCTCGCCTGGACCTGGCGGCCGTGCTCGAACATCTGGTTGAGCGCATCGAGGCCGATCGAGCCCGGGCTGGCCTCGCCCGCTGATTGGGGAGCCTGTTCCGGCTCGGGTTCGGGCGCCGGACGGCGCGATTTAGGCGCCGGCTGGGGGCTGCTCTGCGGGGCCTGCGCTTGTCCCTGCCCACCGAACATGCCGCCGAGGATCTGGCCGAAGATGTTGCCCATGTCGGCCGGCATGCCGGGCATTCCGCCGCCGAAGGGGCCGCCGCCCTGTGCCTGACCGGCCTGGGGTCGCTGCCCCCCGAACAACCCGCCGAGGATCTGCTCCCAGGGATTGGCCGCGTTCGGCTGCGGCGCCGGCGGCTGCATGCCCGGCATCTGGCCACGCATCATCTCGGCGAACTGGCCGAGAATGCCGCCAAGGCCCTGGTTGTTCACCGATTTGAACAACCCGCCCATCAGGATCGAGGCGATCACAGGCAGCATCTGCTTGAGGATCGCCATGCCGACGCCGCTTGTCGCCGCCGCCTGCGCCGCGACGGCATTGGCAACCTCCTTCGAGCCGAAGATCTGGCTCATCACGTCCTGCCCGAGCGGCAGCGCCCGGTCGGGAATGCCGTCGCCATCGCTGTCGTACATCTGGCCGAAGGGCGTCGCCGTCATCATCTGGGCGAGATTGCCGAAGGCGTAGGGATTCTGGGTCTGGCGCTGAAGCCCCATCGAGAAGGCGGGCAGCAAAGCGTCGAGCGCCGCCTGGGTCTGCTGCATCGAAAGCCCGTATTGCCGCGCCAGGTTCTGCATGGCCTGGCCGTTCTGGGCCGACTGCATCATCTCGAACAGGTTCATCATGCGCGCTCCCGAGATCATCGCGCGTCCGACCGGACGCGGTCACGATGATCTATCACATTGTGATCGCATCGGATTATTCCGAAAAGCGGATTCCACTTGTCGGTCCGATGCTATAGCGGGACCAGCCCGCTCATCCACCGGGAAACGATAGCAGCCGCCTGCCGTCAGGCAAGCGACGGCCTGGCGGCGGCCTGGGCCGTGCCTTCGAGCCGGCTGATGCCGCGATAGGCGGTGACGAGCGCGGCGATGCCGAACAGCACGGCGCCCAGCGCTGCGCCGGCAAGAGCGCCCTTGGGCCCGGCATACTGCGCGCCCAGCCAGGCGAGCGGCACCGTGCCGAGCGTGGCCCGGCCCCAGCTGAACAGCGTCGAGTAGAACGGCATGCCGAGATTGTTGAAGGCGGCATTGGCGACGAAGAGCGCGCCGACGAAGAGCCACATCGGTCCGGCGATCAGGCAGAAGAAGGCGACCAGCTCGGCGGTCTCGCCGCCGGTGCCGAACAGCGCGGCGATCTGGTGGCGCAGCAGCGCCAGCAGCAGGCCGGCGGCGGCGACATAGGCCGCCGCGAAGCCGACCGCATCGGTCAGCGCCCGGCGCATCCGGTCATAGCGCTGCGCGCCCCAGTTCTGCGCAAGGATCGGCCCGACCGCGCCGGACAGGGCGAACAGCACGCCGAAGGCGACGGGTATCAGCCGGTCGATGATCGCGGTCGCAGCGATCGCCTGGTCGCCGAAGCGGGCGATGATGGCGAAGAAGCAGGCATTGGCGATCGGATTGGCGAGATTGGTCAGGATGGCCGGAGTCGCGATCGCGAAGGTCGGCCTGACGTCACGGCGCAAGGCGGGCCAGCTCGGGCGTGCGATCATCTTGTGCACGCTGAGCGCGCCTCGGAAGCCGACGGCGAGGAAGACGATGCGCGAGAATACCGTCGCCCAGGCGGCGCCGTCCGGGCCGAGGCCCATGCCGAAGATCAGCAGCGGATCGAGCCCGGCCGTGACGATGCCGCCGGCGAGCGTGACATACATCGCCCGCTTGGCGTCGCCGACGGCGCGCAGGACGCCGGACAGGCCCATGCCGAGCGCCATCAGCGCATTCGACGGCAGCGTGATCCACAGGAAGGAAGTGGCGACGGTCAGCGATTCGCCATGCGCGCCGAGCTTCGGCAGGAGCCAGGGCAGCAGCGGCAGCATGACCAGGCTGAGGACCAGCCCGCAGATGGTCATCACCGTCAGCGTCGAGCCGGCGATGCGGCGTGCGCCCTCGCGGTCGCCGGCGCCGAGCGCCCGCGCCGTCAGCGCGGCAACTGCGATCATCAGCCCGACATTGATGGAGACCATCAGGTAGAGCACGATCGTGGCGTAGCCGACGCCCGCCGTCGCCTCGGGGCGGCCGAGGCGCGAGACATAGAGCAGCGACAGGAAGTCGACGACGAAGATCGCGATGAGGCCGACCGAGGCGGTCGTGGTCATCACCGCGACATGGCGCAGCGTCGAGCCGCTGACGAAGACGGCCTGTTGCGGCTTTTGCGGTGCGTTCACTCGGCCGGCTCCCCGACCCCACCGACCGCGACCTCGGCCCCGCCATCCTCGATGACGTCCTGCGTCTCCTTGGTGAGCGGCTTCGACTTGCTCTTCGGAGCGATGATCGGCTCGGGCGTGACGCGCGGCACCTTGTCGATCCCGGCGGCGATGCCCTCGCTGAACTGGATCTCCATGCGCTGCGCGTCGCGGTCGCGCACATGCTCGATCACGAAGCCGGCTTCCTCGTAGCTGAGGCCGAGGGCCTCCAGGGTCACGCGGCCGAAGCCGAGCGCCGATTCGAAGGTCTCGCGCATCTGGTAGTCGACGTCTGCGCGCATCAGGTCCATCGCGTGGACGCGGTCATAGGCGCGGGCGTGGATGCGCGCGGCCGGGAACTCGGCCTTGGCCATCTCGACGATGCGCAGCGCCGCCTGCCGATCGTCGATGCAGACGCAGATCACCTTCGCCTTGCCGGCGCCGGCGGCGCGCAGCACGTCGAGCCTGGTGCCGTCGCCATAGTAGATCTTGAAGCCGAACTTGTTGGCCGAGCGGATCCGCTCGATGTCGGAATCGATGATGGTGACGTCGAGATGCTGCAGCAGCAGCGCCTGTGTCACCACCTGGCCGAAGCGGCCGAAGCCGATCACCAGCACCGACGGCGTCACCCCGTCGAAGGTTTCCTCGATCTCCTCGGGCGGCGGTGCATGGGCGGCGAGCCAGAGGTCGATCAGCTTGGCGGCGATCGGGCCGATCAGCATGCTCAGCGCCGCGATCGCTGTCGCCAATGCCCCCTGTTTCTCGTCGAGCAGGCCGAGCGAGGCGGCGAGCGGCAGCAGCACGAAGGCGAACTCGCCGGCAGGCGAGAGCAGGGCGCCGGCGCGGATCGCCTCAGTGGTCGAGGAGCAGGACGCCCGCAGGATCGCCGCCGCCGCCGCGATCTTGAACAGCACCAGCAGCGGCGCCGCCAGCGCCAGCAGCAGCGCGTTCTCGGCGACCAGCTTGAGGTCGATCGACATGCCGACCGCCATGAAGAACAGCCCGAGCAGCACGCCGCGGAAGGGCTCGATATCGGCTTCCAGCTCGTGCCGGAAATGCGAATCCGCCAGCAGCACGCCGGCGAGGAAGGCACCCATCGCCATCGAGAGGCCGACCTGCTCCATCAGCAGCGCCGCCCCGAGCACGACCAGCAGGGCAGCGGCCGTCATCACCTCCTTGGCGCCGGTCTTGGCCAGCAGCCGGAAGAACGGGTTCAGCGCATAGCGGCCGGCGAGCACGACGACGGCGATGGCGAGCAGGGCAAGGCCGAGGCCCGTCAGCGCCTTGGCGGAGCCGCCGCCATGGGCCGCCTCGGTCGTCGCCAGCAGCGGCAGCAGCGCCAGCATCGGCGCGATCGAGATGTCCTGGAACAGCAGGATGGAGAAGCAGCGCCGGCCATAGGGTTCGGCCCCGTCGCCGCGCTCCTCGAGCAGTTGCAGCGCGATCGAGGTGGCCGAAAGGGCGAGCGCCAGCCCGACGGCCAGCGCACCGGCGGGGCTGAGCCCCAGCTTCCAGGCGACGGCGCCGATCACCGCGGCGCTCAGCAGCATCTGCGCGAAGCCGGCGCCGAGGATGTCCTTGCGCATCGAATAGAGCCGCTCCGGCTGCAATTCGAGGCCGACCAGAAAGAGCAGCAAGACGACGCCGATCTCGGCGGTGCTGCGGATCGTATCCGGGTCCTTGATCACGGCGAGCGCCGAGGGGCCGATGACGACGCCGGCGGCGAGATAGCCCAGCACCGCCGACAGGCCGAAGCGCCGGAACAGCGGCACCGCCACCACCGCCCCTGCGCAGAAGGTCAGGATCGACGGCAGATAGCTGGCATGCGAGGCGGCATCGGCCATGAAGAAACTCGTGCTGAAGCGAAGGGGGCCCGTGCGGAGGCAGGTGGCCGGACGCGTGCAATGTAAGGCCAATCCTTGCATCCTGCGAGGGGCTGCCGCGCATGGCCTACGGCACTGCGTCGCCGCGCTTCCTTGACATCGCCGGCGCCAGACAGAAAAGAAGGCGCAATCCCTTCGGAACCAGCGCCCCAGTGACCGCCAAGCCGCCGCTCGACATCCTGCTCTGCGCCCCGCGCGGCTTCTGCGCCGGCGTGGTCAGGGCGATCGACGCCGTCGAGAAGGCGCTCGCTTTGCATGGCGCGCCGGTCTTCGTGCGCCACGAGATCGTGCACAACAAATACGTGGTCGAGTCGCTGAAGCGGAAGGGTGCGGTCTTCGTCGCCGAGCTCTCCGAGGTGCCCGATGCGACCCGGCCGGTGATCTTCTCGGCACATGGCGTGCCGAAATCGGTGCCGGCCGAAGCGCACGAGCGCCAGTTCTTCGCCATCGATGCCACCTGCCCGCTGGTCACCAAGGTGCATCGCGAGGCCGAGGTGCATCACAAGCGCGGCCGGCACATTCTGCTGGTCGGCCATGCCGGCCACCCCGAGGTAATCGGCACGATGGGGCAGTTGCCGGAAGGCGCGATCACGCTGATCGAGACGCTCGATGACGTCGCGCGACTGACCCCGCCGGAAGGGCGTGAGCTCGCCTATGTCACGCAGACCACGCTCTCGGTCGACGACACCCGCGAGATCGTGCAGGGCCTGCAGGCGCGTTTCCCTGCGCTGATCGCCCCGCACAAGGAAGACATCTGCTACGCCACCACCAACCGCCAGGAGGCGGTCAAGCGCGTCGCGCCGCTGGTCGACGGGCTGATCGTGGTCGGCTCGCCCAATTCCTCGAACTCGCAGCGCCTGCGCGAGGTCGCCGAGCGCGCCGGCTGCCCGGTCTCGCGCCTTGTGCTGCGGACCAACGAGATCGACTGGTCGCTCTTCGGCGGCATCCGCCGCCTCGGCATCACCGCTGGCGCGAGTGCGCCCGAGGTTCTGGTCGAGGAGATCATCGACGCCTTCGCCGAGCGCTACGAGGTCACGGTCGAGACCGTCTCGACCGCCGACGAGAGCGTCTTCTTCCCGCTGCCGCGCGAATTGCGCGAGCCTGCCCCGTCCGCAGCCGAGTGAGCTGAGTATCCAGCGTGGCCGTCTATACCGAAGTGCCCGATGACGAGATGGCCGCCTTCGTGGCGCGCTACGGCATTGGCGACCTGCTCTCCGCCAAGGGCATCGCCGAGGGGGTCGAGAACTCGAACTACCTCGTTCACACCACGCGGGGCTTCTACATCCTCACTCTCTACGAGAAGCGGGTGAACCCGGCCGACCTGCCGTTCTTCATCGAGCTGATGCAGCACCTCGCCAAGCGCGGGCTCAACTGCCCGGTGCCGGTGCTCGACGGCTCGGGCCAGGCGCTCGGCACGCTCTCCGGCCGCCCCGCGGCGATCGTCAGCTTCCTCGACGGGCTCTCGGTGCGCCGCCCCGGCGCCGGCCATTGCGGCGAGGTGGGACGGGCGCTCGCTCTGCTGCACCGGGCCGGCGCTGATTTTTCGATGACACGCGTCAACGCGCTGTCGGTGCCGGGCTGGCGCCCGCTTGCCGAGCAGGCCGGAGCCGACGCCGACAAGGTCTCGCCTGGGCTGGCGCAGCGGGTCATGGCCGAGATCGCGGTGCATGAGGCGCGCTGGCCGCAGCACCTGCCCGGCGGCGTCATCCATGCCGATCTCTTCCCGAATAACGTCTTCTTCATCGGCGAGAAGCTGTCGGGCGTCATCGACTTCTATTTCGCCTGCACTGACGCCTATGCCTACGACCTCGCCATCTGCCTGAATTCCTGGTGCTTCGAGGCCGATTCCTCGTTCAACCTGACCAAGGGCCAGGCGATGCTGGCCGGCTATGAAAGCGTGCGCCCGCTCGGCGAAGCCGAGGTCGCGGCCTTGCCGGCGCTCTGCCGCGGCTCGGCTTTGCGCTTCCTGCTGACCCGGCTGGTCGATTGGCTCAACGTGCCGCCCGGCGCGCTGGTCAAGCCGCATGATCCGCTCGAATACGACCGCAAGCTCGCCTTCCACCAACGGGTCAGCGACGCGCGCGAATATGGGCTGCGCCGATGACCGACCCCGTCGAGGTTTGGACTGACGGCGCCTGCTCGGGCAATCCGGGTCCCGGCGGCTGGGGTGCGATCCTGTCCTACAAGGGCAAGGAGCGCGAGCTCTCCGGCGGCGAGGCGCTGACCACCAACAACCGCATGGAGCTGATGGGCGCGATCTCCGCGCTGGAGACGCTGACGCGGCCCTGCACCGTCGCGCTCCACACCGACAGCCAGTATCTGCGCCAGGGCATCACTAGCTGGATCCATGGCTGGAAGAAGAACGGCTGGAAGACCGCCGACAGGAAGCCGGTCAAGAACGAGGAGCTCTGGAAGCGCCTCGACGCCGCGCTGAAGCAGCACAAGATCGAGTGGAAATGGGTCAAGGGCCATGCCGGCGACGAGATGAACGAGCGCGCCGACGCGCTGGCGCGCGCCGGCATGGCGCCGTTCAAGCTGGGGCGGTGAGCGGCGCCCTCAGCGCCACCCCAGCCCCGGCGCGACATGCTTCAGGATCGCCTCGATGACATGGGCGTTGTAGTCGACGCCAAGCTGGTTCGGCACCGTCAGCAAGAGTGTGTCCGCCTCGGCGATCGCCTCGTCCCGCTTCAATTCATCGATCAGTCTGTCGGGCTCGGCCGCATAGCTGCGCCCGAAGATCGCGCGCGTACTGTCGTCGATATAGCCGATCGAATCGTCGCTCTCATTGCCACGGCCGAAATAGGCGCGGTCGCGCTCGTCGACCAGGGCGAAGATGCTGCGGCTGACCGAGACGCGCGGCTCGCGCTGGTGGCCGGCCTCCTTCCAGGCCTGCCTGAACAGGCGGATCTGCCTGGCCTGCTGGATGTGGAAGGGCTCGCCGCTCTCGTCGGTCTTCAGCGTCGAGCTCTGCAGGTTCATGCCGGCTTTCGCCGCCCAGATCGCGGTGGCGTCGGAGGAGGCGCCCCACCAGATGCGCTCGCGTAAGCCCTCGGAATAGGGCTCCAGCCGCAGCAGGCCCGGCGGATTGGGGAACATCGGGCGCGGATTGGGTTGCGCGAAGCCCTCGCCGCGCAGCACGTCGAGGAAGACCTCGGCATGATGGCGCGCCATGTCGGCGTCGCTCTGCCCCTCCGGCGGCTGGTAGCCGAAATGGCGCCAGCCATCGATGACCTGCTCGGGCGACCCGCGGCTGATGCCGAGCTGCAGCCGCCCGCCGGAGATCAGGTCGGCCGACCCGGCATCCTCGGCCATGTAGAGCGGGTTCTCGTAGCGCATGTCGATGACGGCGGTGCCGATCTCGATGCGCTTGGTCCTGGCGCCGACCGCAGCCAGCAGCGGGAAGGGCGAGGCGAGCTGGCGGGCGAAATGATGCACCCGGAAATAAGCGCCGTCCGCGCCCAGCTCCTCGGCCGCGACGGCAAGGTCGATCGACTGCAGCAGCGTGTCGCCCGCCGAGCGGGTCTGGGATTGCGGCGAGGGAGTCCAGTGTCCGAAGGACAGGAAGCCGATCTTTTTCATCGCGAGACGCCTGTGAACCACCGCAAGCGCGGGGCTTTTCTGCCAAAGGACAACGCCCGAGCGGCCATCACCGCCGGGCGTGCGTCATCGGCATATAGGCAGGATTCACTTTCGTGCCGCGGCGCTCATGCACAGACGCCAATGCGGCGATGCAATCTTGGCAGCAGGAATGTGGGCGCGCCAGCTCAGCCCAGCGGCTGGCGGTAGACGATGAAGCCGGATTTCTGTGCTACCTTGTCGTAGAGCTCCTGCGCTTGCAGATTGCTCTCATGCGTCTGCCAGTAGACCCGGAACAGGCCCTTCGTCTCCGCCATCTGCCGGACGGCCTCGATCAGCTTGCGGCCGACGCCGTGCCCGCGCGCCTCCTCGCTGGTGAAGAGATCCTGCAGATAGCAGATCTCCTTCTGGCTCCAGGTCGTGCGGTGGAGCACGTAGTTGACGATGCCCAGCGCCTTGCCGTCGCGTTCGGCGATGAAGCCGCCCATGGGCTCCTGCCCGCCCGTCAGGCGGGCGAAGGTGGTATCGGTCGTCTCCTGCGTCAGCGAGGCCTTGTAGAAGGTGAGATAGCCCTGCCAGAGCGGCTCCCAGGCGGCGCGGTCATCGGCCGTGAGTGGGCGGATGCTGATCTCTGACATGGCGTGGCGTCTCCTCGATCGTGCCGGGAGGCTAGCGGCGGCTTTGGGCGCTGTCTCATGACAAGCGCAGATCGGATCGATCGGATTTGGTGCTGAAAAGCGAAAGCCCGCGCCGATACGGCGCGGGCGCAAAGCAACGGGGCCGACGCTGAGCCTCAGAGCTGGTTCAGCATCGCTTCGGCGCCGGAGACATCGGCCTTGCCCGGTGCGTCCTCGACGTTGAGCGCGGTCACGACGCCGTCCTCGACGACCATCGAATAGCGCTGCGAGCGGGTGCCGAGGCCGAAGCCCGAGCCGTCCATCGACAGGCCGATCTCCTTGGCGAAGTCGGCATTGCCGTCGGAGAGGAAGGTGATCACGCCGGCGCCGCCGGTCGCCTTCGACCAGGCGTCCATCACGAAGACGTCGTTGACGCCGGTGACGAAGATCTCCTCGACGCCCTTGGCCTTGATCTCGGCCGCCTTGTTCACATAGCCGGGCAGATGGTTCTTGTGGCAGGTCGGCGTGAAGGCGCCCGGCACCGCGAAGAGCACGACCTTGCGGCCCTTGAACAGATCGTCCGTGGTCTTGGCCGCCGGCCCGTCGGCCGTCATCACGCGAAACGTCGCCTGCGGAAGCTTGTCACCGACCTTGATCGCCATGTCCGTATCTCCTGCATGCGGCAGCGTGCCGCCCGCGCGCAGGGTTACGGCTTCGCGTTGCCGATGTCGAGTTCGAGCCGCGTCTCGACCGATTGGGGCTTTCCGCGCACGGTGATGATCAGGGGGGTGGGGCCGGTCGCGCCCTTGGGTCGCTCGACGATTCTGAGTTTTGCCGCCACCGTCCCGTCGGGCTGCGGCATCAGCATCGCCCGGCCAAAGGACCACATCCCGGCGCCTTCGACGAAGACATCGTCGACCGAGCCGCCCTCTGGCGCCTTAAGCACCAGCTTCACCGCGGCGTCGCTATGCGTGACTTCCAGGATCGACAGGCGGTCATCGGCCGCGCCCAGCTTGACCGCGTGCGGAATCCGCGCCTCGAACTGCTCCAGCCGCGGCGAGGTCACCGAGGTGACGCCGGGTTCGAGCCAGAGCCGTGCCTCGCCCTTGGCGGGAACGCAGATCTTGTCGCAGACCGCGTAGTCGAGCTTCAGCACCACGGTGACCGGCCGCGTCGGATCGATCGGCTGGACCGAGACCGGCACAACCACATCGCCAACATAGCCGATGCCGGAGCCGGCGCCGTCGTCGAAGCGCTCCGGGGTCGGCCAGCGCACGTCGAGCCCGCCGACATTCTCCGAGCCGCTCCAGTCGAAGACCGGCGGTACGCCGGCATCGCCGGGGCTGCGCCAATAGGTCTTGAAACCTGGCGACATCGTGATCTCGACGCCGACGCGCTGCTTGCCCGAAGGCGCAGTCGCGCCCGCGATCAGGCGCATCGACGAGTATGCGGCCTTCGACCACGGCGAAACCGCGGCGTCCTGGGCGGAAGCCGGAGCGCCGAGCGTCAGCGCGGCGAGGAAGGAGAGGGTCGTGACCGTTTTCACGTGGTCTGATTTAGGCGATCCGGACGCGTTTTGCGAGGCCGATACCGGCGCTGTGATCCGGGATCGATAGTGCAGCCAAGCATGGCCAGCTTTGCGCCAGCATTGCGGCGGGGCGGACCGGCATCCCGCAGAGCCGTCCGGATCAGCCTGAATATCCTCCGCTTGCCTGCGCGCCAAAAATGTTCCCACACCAGCCGAACATGTCTTAGCATGGCGCAATGAATATCGGATCGAACCAGCGCATCAGCGGCCGCAGCTATCTCGACGGGCAGTGCCTGATCGCCATGCCGGGCATGAGCGACCAGCGCTTCGCCCGCAGCGTCGTCTATCTCTGCGCCCATTCCGAGGACGGTGCGATGGGCATCATCGTCAACAAGCCGGCCGCCGACACCCGCTTTCCGGAACTGCTCGTCCAGCTCGACGTGATTCCGCCTGACCAGGCGATCCTCCTGCCGAGCCAGGCTGAGAGGATGAAGGTGCTGCGCGGCGGGCCGGTCGAGACCAAGCGCGGCTTCGTCCTGCATAGCGCCGATTTCTTCCTCGAATCGGCGACGCTGCCGATCGACGACGGCATTTGCCTGACCGCGACGCTCGACATCTTGCGCGCCATCGCCGTCGGGACCGGGCCGGAGAATGCGGTGCTGGCCCTCGGCTATGCCGGCTGGGGGGCGGGGCAGCTCGAATCCGAGATCCAGTCCAACGGCTGGCTGCATTGCGCCGCCGACCAGGCGCTGCTCTTCGATGACGCGCTCGACACCAAATATGCCCGCGCGCTCGGCAAGCTCGGCATCGACCCGGCTTTCCTGTCCAAGGATGCCGGGCACGCGTAACATGCGTCATGCTCGGGCGTGACCCGAGCATCTCAGGCCGGACGAGGCTCAAACCACCGCTTTCTCGTCACGAGATTCTCGGCTCTGCGCTTCGCTTCGCCCGAGAATGACGTCGCAGCTCACGCCGCCTCGAAGGACGAGCTCGACGCCCCCACCAATCGCCGCGCCTCCGCCGCCGTCATCGGCTGGCCGAAGGTATAGCCCTGCGCGTACTGGCAGCCGAGCTGGTAGAGCTCGATCGCGTCCGATTCGGTCTCGGCGCCCTCGGCGACCACGTCCATCTGCAGATCGGCGGCGAGCTGCACGATCGAGCGCAGGATCACCGGCGGCTTGCCGTTCCCCATCTGGCGCACGAAGCTCTGGTCGATCTTGATGGTATCGAAGGGGAAGCGCTGCAGATAGGACAGCGAGGAATACCCCGTTCCGAAATCGTCGAGCGACAGGCCGGCGCCGAGATCGCGGATGCGGCTGAGCATCTGCGCGGCATATTCCGGGTTTTCCATCACCAGGCTCTCGGTGATCTCGAGCTTCAGCGTGCCGGGCAGCACCCGCCTGCGCGCCAGCACGGCCTTGACGTCCTTCAGCAGATCGTGGCGCAGCAATTGCCGGCTTGAGACATTCACGCTGGCGAAGATCGGCGGCTCAACCTCGAGCGCGGCCTGCCAGGCGGCGAGCTCGCGCGCGGTGCGGTCCATCACATAGACGCCGAGATCGACGATCAGCCCGCTCTCCTCGGCGATCGCCAGGAAGTCCTGCGGCAAGAGGCGGCCCTCGCGCGGATGGTCCCAGCGCATCAGCGCCTCGAAGCCGGCGATGGTCCGGTCCTCCAGCCTGACGATCGGCTGGTACATCACCTGGATCTCGCCGCGCTCGATCGCCCGGCGCAAGTCGCTTTCGAGCGCGAGCCGGTCGTTGCGGTCGCTGCGCATCGCCGGAACGAAGACCTCGACGAGGTTGCCGCCCTGGTTCTTGGCATGCGCCATGGCGAGCTCGGCATTCTTCAGCGCGTCGTCCTTGCGTGCGGTCGGTGTGCCGTCGAAGAGGGTAAGGCCGATCGAGGGCGTCAATACGATCTCGCGCTCGGCGAAGGTGATCGGCGTCGAGACGGCGCGGCGGATCAGCTCGGCCAGGGCGAGGATACGCTCGGGATCGCTCTCCGAGACGATGATCATCGCGAAGATGTCGCCGCCGATGCGTGCGAGCGTATCCTGCGTCCGCAGCAGCCGGCCGAGGCGGCGCGCCAGCGTCAGCAGGATCGAATCGCCGGCCGAGAAGCCGACGGATTCGTTGACCTGCTTGAAGCGGTCGATGTCGATGACGATCACCGTCGGGCGGATGGCGTCGTCGGCGCGGCTGAAGCCGAACACGGCGGTGAGCCGGTCCTGGAACAGCTCGCGATTGGGCAGGCCGGTCAGGTTGTCGTGCACGGCATCGTGCAGCATGCGTTCCTGGGCGGTGCGCTGCTCGGTGACGTCGGCGAGCGTGCCGATGACGCGGATGACCTCGCCATCCGAGCCGATCACCGGCCGGGCCTTCAGGCTGAACCAGTGATAGGCGCCATTGGCGGCGCGCAGGCGGAAATCGAGCTGCAGTTTGCCGCGGCGCTGCTCGATCACAGCGTCGAGCGAGACGCGGTAGCGGTCGCGGTCGGCGACATGCATGTGCTCGAGCCAGCGCGCGGCCGAGCCTTCGAGCGCGCCCTTGGACAGACCGAGCAGGATCTCGGCCTGCGGCGAGACGAAGATCTTGTCGGCAGAAACATCCCAGTCGAAGACGAGGTCGCCCGAGCCGGAGAGCGCGAGCGCGCGTCGCTCGGTGTCGGAGACCAGCCCCTGCGCCAGCGCGCCGCCTGCGAAGGCATGCTGCACCACGGTGAAGCCGATCAGCAGCACGATCAGTACGAGGCCGCCGATCAGGGCGGGCGGCACGAGGTCGCGCGTGACCTGTCCGATCACGGTGAAGCTGGCCGCGGTCACCCAGACCAGCAGCAGGAACCAGGTCGGGATCAGCATCACCGCCCGCTCATAGCCATGGGTGGCGAGGTGCAGGATCAGCACGAAGCCGATCGTCGCCACCGCCGCGATCGAGATGCGGGCGATACCGGCCGCCATCGGCGCATCGAACACCGCAAGTCCGACCAGCCCGGCGAGGCCGAGGATCCAGACGATGGTGATATGGCTGTAGCGCACATGCCAGCGCGACAGGTTGAGATAGGCGAAGAGGAAGACGACCAGCGTCGCCGCCAGGACCACCTCGGCACCGGCGCGGTAGATTCGCTCGATCGCCGGTGTCAGCGGGAAGATGCGCTGGAAGAAGCCGAAATCGAGCCCTGCATAGGCCAGCACCGCCCAGGCCAGCGCCGCTGCGGCGGGGAAGATCACCGCACCCTTGACTACGAAGATGATGGTCAGGAAGAGCGCGAGCAGGCCGGCGATGCCGATGATGATGCCCTTGTAGAGCGTCAGCCCGTTGGTTTTCTGGCGATACGCCTCCGGCTCGAACAGATAGAGCTGGGGCAGGTTCGGCGATTTCAGCTCGGCGACGAAGGTCACGGTGGTGCCGGGGTCGAGCGTGATCTGGAAGATGTCGGCGTCGGGCGCTTCCTCGCGCTCGGGCCGCAGGCCCTGGCTCGCGGTGATCGCCTCGATGCGGCGGTCGCCGAGATCGGGCCAGACCACGCCCGAGCCGATCAGGCGATGAAACGGCGCCACCAGCAGCCGGTCGATCTGCTCGTCGGAATCATTGGTCAGCGCGAACACGATCCAGTCCGGCCGCGCTCCGGATTCGCGCGCCCGCACGGCGATGCGCCGGACGATGCCGTCGGCACCCGGCGCGGTCGAGATCTGGATGACGTCGCCATCGGCCTTGTTGCGCTCGACGACGTCGGTGAGGTCGAGCACGGGCACGTCGAGCGGCACACGCTGGGCCTCGACCGCCAGTGCCGGTCGCAGCAGCGAAAGCAGTGCCAGCATCAGGAGGCCGAGGACGGCAATGCCGGACCGGAGGAAACGTGGTGTCGCTGACAAGATGGGCTCTGCGGGACAGTCTTCAGGCGTGACGGTCAGTGGTATCGGCGCGACGTGGCGAGGGCAAGGCAGTGCCGGCCTGTTCACAGCTTGCGATCGGTTTCGGCAGGGCGGCGCAGCTCCGCGGCAAGCATGCCGTAGAGCAGGTGGTCGGCCCAGGCGCCGTTGATGCGCAGGTAGCCGCGCGCCTCGCCCTCACGGGTGAAGCCGACGCGCTCCAGCAACCGGCGCGAGGGCTCGTTATGCGGCAGGCAGGCGGCTTCGACGCGGTGCAAAGCGAGTTCGGAAAAGGCGAAGTCGAGTGCGCCGCGCACTGCTTCGGTCATGTGGCCTTTGCCGGCATGGCGCTGGCCCATCCAGTAGCCGAGCGTGCAGGCCTGGGCGACACCGCGCCTGACGAGACCCAGCGTCAACCCGCCGAGCAGCGCCTCCGAGCGGGCGTCGAGGACGAACAGGGAATAGGCTTCGTCGGTCGCGATCTCGCGGGCCGCGCGCTTCACCCGCAGGCGGAACGAGGCGCGGGACAGGTCGTCTTCGGTCCAGACCGGCTCCCAGGGGGTGAGGAAGTCGCGGCTCTCCATCCGCAGATTCGCCCAGGCAGAATAGTCGCCGGCGAGCGGGGCACGCAGGATCAGGTTCTGCGTCCTGATCAGCGGCCGCGCCGGCGGGTCGGTGGCGAAGCGGAAGAGAGCCATTGGAGTCAGGCGGCTCGCGCCAGCAGCGCGCGCAAGGCCGTCACGGGGGCAAGACCGTCGAGCGGGCCGACGGCCGCGACCGTGACCACGCCGTCGAGCAGGCCCTGACCGGCCGCCCGCACATCGGCGAGGCTGACCGCGTCGAGCCGGCGCGCCAGCTCCTCGCGCGGGATCGCCCGGCCGAAGACCAGCACCTGCCGCGCCATCTGCTCGAGCTTGCCGCCAGGGCTTTCGAGCGAGGCCAGCAGGCCGACCTTCATCTGCGCCCGGGCCCGGGCGACCTCGGCTTCGCTGACGTCGCGCGCAGCCTGGCTCAGGCAGTCGAGCGCGACCTCGACCAGCTCGCCGACATCCTCCGGCGCGGTGCCGGCGCTGATGCCGAAGACGCCGCAATCGGAGAAGGGCCAGTGGAAGGCGTCGACCGCATAGGCGAGGCCGCGGCGCTCGCGCACCTCCTGGAACAGGCGCGATGACAGGCCGCCACCGAGCACGGCCGAGAAGATCTGCAGCGGATAGTGGACGCCGTTGGTGAACGGCTTGCCGGGGAAACCCAGCACGATGTGTACCTGTTCCTCGTCGCCATCGATGCGGGCTTCGCCACCATGATAGGCCGCCGGCGTGCGCGCCGCGGGAGCGTTTGCGGGCCGTGCCGGCAGCGCTGCGAGCGCCTGTTCCGCCAGCGCGACCAACTCGTCATGGTCGACCGCACCGGCTGCGGCCAGCACCATGTTGCCGGCATGGTAGTGTCGGTCGAGATAGGCGCGGATCGCCTCAGGCGTGAAGCTCTTCACGGTCTCCGCCGTGCCGAGGATCGGCCGGCCGAGCGGCTGCTCCGGGAAGGCGGCCTGCAGGAAGCGGTCATACACGAGGTCGTCCGGCGTATCCTGGACGGCGCCGATTTCCTGCAGGATCACGCCCTTCTCGCGCGCCAGCTCCTCCTCGGTGAGCGAGGGTTGGGTCAGAATGTCCGCGAGGATGTCGACCGCCAACGGCAGATCCTGGCCGAGCACGCGGGCGGTGTAGCAGGTATATTCCACCGAGGTCGCGGCGTTGAGGTCGCCGCCGACGCTCTCGATCTCCTCGGCGATCTGCAAGGCGGTGCGCCGGGCCGTGCCCTTGAAGGCCATGTGCTCGAGCAGATGGGCGAGGCCGTGCTCATGCGGCAGCTCGTCCCGTGCGCCGGCCCCGATCCAGATGCCGAGCGACACGGTCGAGGCATGGGCCATGTGCTCGGAGACGATGCGCAGGCCCGACGGCAGCGTCGTCAGGCTGACGGCCGGGTCGTGGCCGGCTTCGCCTGGTTTCACGGGCTTCTCGATCTTGGCCTTGAGCGTCTTGGCTACCGTCATGCTGCGGCACTCCTGACGGCCCGTGCCCGCTCGGCGATGAAGCGCTCGAGCTTGCTTTGGTCGTTCGGCAGCAGGCTGAAGCGCTCCTTGCGCTCCATCAGGTCGGCGAGATGCTCAGGGAGAGCGGGCGTCACGCCGCTCGCCGCCGCGACGGCGGCCGGGAACTTGGCCGGGTGGGCGGTGCCGAGCGCCACCACCGGCGTGGCCGGATCGGCCGCAAGCAGCTTGCGGGCGGCAGCGACGCCGATCGCGCTGTGCGGGTCGAGCAGATAGCCGGCTTCGCGCCAGGTAGTGCCTATCTCGGCCGCGATCGCGGCCTCGTCCTGCGAGACCGCATCGAAATCGGCGCGGATACGGGCGAGTGGCTCAGGAGCGATCTCGAAGCGTCCGGACTGCGCCAGCGACTGCATCAGCCTGCGCACGGCGACACCGTCTCGGCCATGCGCCTCGAACAGCAGCCGCTCGAAATTCGAGGAGATCTGGATGTCCATCGAGGGTGAGGTCGTCGCCGCGACGCCGCGCATCTCGTAAACGCCGGTTTCGAGCGTGCGCGCCAGGATGTCGTTGCTGTTGGTGCCGACCATCAGCCGGCCGATCGGCAGCCCTATCTGCTTGGCGATCCAGCCGGCGAGGATGTCGCCGAAATTGCCGGTCGGCACCGCGAACGAGATGGGCCGGTGCGGCGCGCCGAGCGCAACCGCCGCGGTGAAGTAGTAGACGACCTGCGCCGCGATCCTTGCCCAGTTGATCGAGTTGACGCCGGAGAGCCGGATCTCGTCACGGAAGGCGTGGTGGTTGAACAGCGCCTTCACCAGATTCTGGCAGTCGTCGAAGGTGCCCTCGACCGCGATGGCGTGGACATTGTCCGCCTCGACCGTGGTCATCTGCCGGCGCTGCACGTCGGAGACGCGGCCTTCGGGATAGAGGATGAAGACGTCGACGCGTTCCAGCCCCTTGAAGGCATCGATCGCGGCGCCGCCGGTATCACCCGAGGTCGCTCCGACGATGGTGGCGCGTTCGCCGCGCTGGGCCAGCACATGATCCATCAGCCGCCCGAGCAACTGCATCGCCACATCCTTGAAGGCGAGCGTCGGGCCATGGAAGAGCTCGAGCGAAAACAGGTTGTCCCCGAGCTGGACCAGCGGGCAGACAGCCGGATGGCGGAACGTGCCATAGGCCTCGCTGATCATGGCCTTCAGCGCATCGGCGGCGATGTCGCCATCGGCGAGCGCGCCGAGGACGCGCTCCGCGACTTCGGCGTAGGGTTTGCCGGCGAAGCCGGCGATCTCCTGCGCGCTGAAACGCGGCAGGGCTTGCGGCAGATAGAGGCCGCCGTCACGGGCAAGTCCGGCGAGCAGCGCGTCGGCGAACGAGAGAGACGGCGCTTCGCCGCGGGTCGAAATATGCAGCACGGTTCTTGATCTCGGATGGCGTGCTGATCCTATAGGCCCGTTGGCGGGGGAGGGCAAAAGCAAAGGCTGATTAGCCGCTCTGCGTCGGCCTCCGCGCCTGCCAGGCATAAGCGCCGAACACCCCGATCAGCGTCAGCGCCAGCCCCCACCAGGTCAGCGCATACTGCAGATGGTTGTCCGGGATGCGGGCGATCAGCTCCCTGGCATCGACCCCGGCCGGCGGGGTCAGCCCGTCGCCCTGGCGTTCGGCCTCCAGATAGAACGGCGCCGCTGCGGGCAGGCCGAGAGATGCGGCAATCGCTGCGGGGTCTCGCGTGTAGAACTCGCGCTGCTGTGGGAGATCGGCGGGGGTAAAGCTGTTGCGAGCCTCCGGGATGCGCAGAAAGCCGGTGACGGTCGCCTGGCCGCTCGCCGGCGTGATGGCGCTAAAACGCGCCTCCGGCACGAAGCCGCGATTGATCAGGATGGTCGCGCCGTCTTCCAGCCGAAAACCCTGGAAGACCCAGCGGCCGAAGCCGGAGAGCTGGCGTGAGCCGGGCGGACCGGCGGCGATCGTCGTGCGCACGCCGGCAATGCCGTCGAGATAGCTGCCCTTGGCGACAGCCCTTGTGAGATCGACGGCTGCGAGGTCGAGCCGCGGCCAGTCGCTCGCCGGCGGCAGCGGGGCAGCGGAACCTGCGGCTTGCGTCTCCAGACGGGTGATGAAGGCGCGCTTCTCGTCCATACGCTGCCATTGCCAGGCACCGAGATAGAAGAGCACGCCGACGCCGACGACGGTCAGGAGCGCCGGCAGCAGCAGCTTCGGCCGGGGCGTGGAAGACGCGGACCCGCTCACTTCTTCAACCTGCCTTCCTCGGCCTTGTGGGCATATTGCAGGGCGACTGCGAGCCCCTTCATCGGCCTGAGCAGTCCCAGGCAGGTGATGAGCGCCAGCGGCAGCCAGAGCAGGAGATGCAGCCAGATCGGCGGGGTGTAGGCGATCTCGACATAGAGCGCGAGGCCGAGCACGAAGAAGCCCGCGATCAGCATGATGAACACCGCCGGCCCGTCGGCCGAATCGGCGAAGGCGAAGTCCAGCCCACAGGCGGCGCAGCGCGGCTTCAGCTTGAGGTAGCCGTCGAATAGCTTGCCCTCGCCGCAGCGCGGGCAGCGACCGGTCAGGCCCGTCGCATAGGGCGAGGGCGGAGTGATCTGGGGCTGCGCCATGGCGGTCTCCTCAAATGGAAAGGGCGGCCTCGCGGCCGCCCCTTTTTGAAGGTTCGCGGCCGCTTCCGGCCCGAGTGCTAGTGTGCCGCAGGCGCCCCGGCGCCCCAGACATAGATCGAGGCGAACAGGAACAGCCAGACCACGTCGACGAAGTGCCAGTACCAGGCGGCGAACTCGAAGCCGAGATGCTGGTCCGGCTTGAAGTGGCCGAGATAGACGCGCCACAGGCAGATCGCCAGGAAGATCGTGCCGATGATGACGTGGAAACCGTGGAAGCCGGTCGCCATGAAGAAGGTCGCGCCGTAGATGTTGCCTTTGAAGGCGAAGGCGGCGTGCGAGTACTCGTAGGCTTGGCACAGGGTGAACAGGATGCCGAGGATCACGGTCAGCCACAGGGCCTGCTTCAGGCTCTTGCGATCGCCCTGGATCAGGGCGTAGTGCGCCCAGGTCACGGTCGTGCCGGAGGTCAGCAGGATCAGCGTGTTGAGCAGCGGCAGATGCCAGGGGTCGAAGGTCTCGATGCCCTTCGGCGGCCAGTGCCCGCCGGTGAACTCGGCGCGGGCGAACTGGATGTGCTCGCCGGTGAACAGGCTCGCGTCGAAATAGGCCCAGAACCAGGCGACGAAGAACATCACCTCGGAGGCGATGAACATCATCATGCCGTAGCGATGGTGCAACTGCACCACGCGGGTGTGATGCCCCTCGCGCTCGGCCTCGCGGGTTACGTCCATCCACCAGGCGAGCATGGTGTAGAGCACGCCGAGCAGGCCGACGCCGAACACGAGCGGGCCGATGTTCATGCCGAGCAGCGGCAGCGCCTTCATCCACATCACCGCGCCGATCGCCATGATGGTCGCGCTGGCGGCGCCGACGATCGGCCACGGGCTCGGATCGACGAGGTGGTAGTCGTGGTTCTTGGTATGAGCCCCGGCCATCGTGCTTAAGTCTCCGCGTCCGTAGAAGTGCAGCGCTTGTCGCGCAGCTTTATAGTTTCGATTGGTTGCCGTCACCCTTGGTTTCCGCCACCGGCTGCCCGTTCTTCGACGGGAAGTAGGTGTAAGACAGGGTGATCGATTTCAGGCTGGCGAGTTCGCGGTTCAACTCGATCTCGGGATCGATGTAGAACACCACCGGCGCTTCCAGGGTCTCTCCGGGCTGCAGCGTCGTCTCGGTGAAGCAGAAGCACTGGATCTTGACGAAATAGGCGCCCGACTGGTTCGGCTGGACATTATAGGTCGCGATTCCGGTCATCGGCCGCGAGGACGTGTTGGTGATCTTGTAGAACACCGTCTGCGTCACGCCGACCTGTGCCCTGATCTCGGTCTTCTCCGCCTCGAAGCGCCAGCCCAGCGCGGGCGCGACATTGGCGTCGAAGGCGACCGAGACGATCCGCTCGCTGGTCTTGCCGGTGGCGGCGGTGCCGACCATCGGCGTACCGGCGAAGCCCGTGACCTTGCAGAACAGGTTGTAGAGCGGCACCGCGGCGAAGGAGAGCCCGGTCATGGCGATGACGGCGGCGCTGCAGGCCAGGACGGTGCGGCGGTTGCGGGAGGCGGTGCTCATCGCGTCACAGCGGCCGGTTGAGGATCGCCGGCCCGGTCTTGGCCAGCGTCACGATGAAGAAGAAGACCACGAGGCCGCCGAGCACGAGCGCGAGCGCAATCGAGCGGCGATTGCGCCTGGCCATGTCCTCCGGCGAGAACGCGGCCGGCGGCTGCTTCCTGTCCTGCGGGCCCTGGCTCATCCCAGCACCTTGGGCAGGGCCCACATCAGGCCGAGGCCGTTCTCGGCCAGCAGTACGGCGAAGAGCAGGAAGAGATAGAGGATCGAGAAGCCGAACAGGGCATAGGCCGCCTTGTTGGCCGGCTCGCCCTCGGTGACGTGCAGCACGCGCAGCGACAGGCCGATCATGGCAAGGCCGGTGACGACCGAGACGATCAGGTAGATCAACCCGCCGAAGCCCATCAGCGCCGGCAGCACAGCGACCGGGGCCAGAACCAGCGTATAGGCGACGATCTGGCGGCGCGTCGCGGCCGGGCCGGCGACGTTCGGCAGCATCGGGATGCCGGCGCGGGCGTAGTCGCCAGACTTGACCAGCGCCAGAGCCCAGAAATGCGGCGGCGTCCACAGGAAGATGATGGCGAACAGGACGATCGAGGTCAGGCCGAAATCGCCGGTGACGACGGCCTCGCCGATCATCGGCGGGAAGGCGCCGGCGGCGCCGCCGATGACGATGTTCTGCGGCGTCGCCCGCTTCAGCCACATCGAATAGACGACGGCGTAGAAGAAGATCGTGAAGGCCAGCATCGCTGCCGAAAGCAGGTTGGCGACGAGGCCGAGCACCAGCACGGAGCCGATCGAGAGCGTCAGCCCGAAGGCAAGCGCCTCGGACGGCAGGATGCGGCCGGCGGGGATCGGCCGGTTGGCGGTACGCGCCATCACCGCGTCGATATCGGCGTCCCACCACATGTTGAGGCAGCCCGAGGCGCCGGCGCCGACCGAGATCGCCAGCAGCGCGGCAAGGCCGATGATCGGATTGACTGTGCCCGGCGCCGCGACCATGCCGCCGAGCGCCGTCACGATCACGAGGAACATCACCCGCGGCTTGAGCAGCGCGAAGAAGTCCTGCGCCTCGCCGGGGGAACTCAGCGAGACGCCGTCGTCAGCCTGGGTGATCTGATCGAAGGCAGCAGACATCGAAACTCGTTCACTTCAACGTTCGAAGACACCTCAATCGGGTGTCGCTTGCGGGATCCGCCCGTCTCCGGAACGCCCTGGATCAGGCGCTCGGGGGAGGGGCGGCGGCGGGCTTTTGGCCCGCCGCCGGTGTGTTCAGTGGTCCGAGCCGGTGATGCGCGGCAGCGTCTCGAACTGGTGGAACGGCGGCGGCGAGGACAGGGTCCACTCCAGCGTGGTGGCGCCTTCGCCCCACGGATTGTTGCCGGCCAGCTCCTTCTTGGTGAAGGCGACGACGATGCCGTAGAGCCAGACCAGCAGGCCGGCCGCGAAGATGTAGGAGCCGATCGACGACCAGAAGTGCCAGCCGGCGAAGGCGTCGGGATAGTCGACATAGTGCCGCGGCATGCCCGAGAGCCCGAGGAAGTGCTGCGGGAAGAACAGCAGGTTCGCGCCGATGAAGGCGACCCAGAAGTGCAGGCGGCCGATCCAGTCCGGGATGATGTAGCCGCTCATCTTCGGGAACCAGTAGTAGAAGCCCGCGAAGATGCCGAACACCGCGCCGAGCGACAGCACGTAGTGGAAGTGCGCCACCACGTAGTAGGTCGCGTGCAGCGAGCGGTCGAGGCCGGCATTGGCCAGCACCACGCCGGTGACGCCGCCGACGGTGAACAGGAAGATGAAGCCGATCGCCCAGACCATCGGCGCGGTGAAGCGGAGCGAGCCGCCCCACATCGTCGCGATCCAGGAGAAGATCTTCACGCCCGTCGGCACCGCGATCACCATCGTCGCGAAGACGAAGTAGCGCTGCGTGTTGAGCGACAGGCCGACCGTGTACATGTGGTGGGCCCAGACGATGAACCCGACAACGCCGATCGCGACCATGGCGTAGGCCATGCCGAGATAGCCGAAGATCGGCTTCTTCGAGAAGGTCGAGATGATGTGGCTGACGATGCCGAAGGCCGGCAGGATCATGATGTACACTTCGGGGTGGCCGAAGAACCAGAACAGGTGCTGGTAGAGCACCGGATCGCCGCCGCCGGCCGGATCGTAGAAGGTCGTGCCGAAATTGCGGTCGGTCAGCAGCATGGTGATCGCGCCGGCAAGGACCGGGAGCGCCAGCAGCAGCAGGAAGGCGGTGACCAGGACGCCCCAAGCGAACAGCGGCATCTTGTGCATGGTCATGCCAGGCGCGCGCATGTTCAGGATGGTGGTGATGAAGTTGATCGCGCCCAGGATCGACGCCGCACCGGCGACGTGGAGCGATAGGATGCCGAAATCGACCGACGGGCCGGGGTGGCCTGCCGACGAGAACGGCGGATAGATCGTCCAGCCCGTGCCGACGCCCTTGGCGCCGGGGGCGCCCTCGACGAACATCGAGATCAGCAGCAGGATCAGGCCCGCGACGGTCAGCCAGAACGAGATGTTGTTCATGCGCGGGAAGGCCATGTCCGGCGCGCCGATCATCAGCGGCACGAACCAGTTGCCGAAGCCGCCGATCACGGCGGGCATGACCATGAAGAAGATCATGATCAGACCGTGGCCGGTCACGAAGACGTTGTAGCTCTGGCCGTTGGCGAAGATCTGCAGGCCCGGCTGCTGCAGCTCGATGCGCATCATGATCGACAGGAAGCCGCCGATCAGGCCCGCGATGATCGAGAAGATCAGGTAGAGCGTGCCGATGTCTTTATGGTTGGTCGAGAGCAGCCAGCGGCGCCAGCCCGTCGGGGTGTGGTGCTCGTGGGCGTGGGCGTCGTCGTGCCCGTGGGCGTGGGGAGCCGCGGTAGCCATGAATTTCGTCTCCTCCTGCGAATGCGCTTCGCGTGAGTTCGTTCAAGAATGTCGGGTTCAGCGGGTCGCTTCGGCGACCTTGCTGGTGGCGTCGGCCGCATTGGCGAACTTCTGCTTCGCTTCCGCGAGCCAGGCCGTGTAGCGCTCCTGGCTGACGACGCGGATGGCGATCGGCATGAAGGCGTGGTTCTGGCCGCAGATGAACGAGCACTGGCCGTAGAAGATGCCTTCGCGATCGGCCTTGAACCAGGTTTCGTTCAGGCGGCCGGGGATGGCGTCGATCTTCACGCCGAAGGCAGGCAGCGCGAACTTGTGGATGACGTCGGCGCCGGTGACCTGCACGCGCACGATCTTGCCGACCGGCACCACCGCTTCGTTGTCGACGGCGAGCAGGCGGGGCGCCTCGGCCTCGGCGATCTTCTTCGACGAGATTGCCTCGGCGCGCTGCTTCTCGTCGAGCATCAGCGAATCGAAGCCGAAGCTGCCGCCGTCCTGCGGGTACTCATAGGACCAGTACCACTGCTTGCCGGTGACCTTCACGGTCATGTCGGCCTGCGGAATCTCCAGCTGCAGCTTGAGCAGGCGGAACGAAGGAATGGCGATCACGACCAGGATCAGGACCGGGACGATCGTCCAGGCGACCTCGAGCAGAGCATGGTGCGTCGTCTTCGAGGCGACCGGGTTGCGCTTTTCGTTGAAGCGCCAGGCGACGTAGATCAGCAACCCAAGCACGAAGAGCGTGATGATTAAGATGAGGACGTTCACCCAGTCATGGAACCAGTGGATGAACGTCATCACCTCGGAATTGGCCGGCTGGAGATTGATCTCCCAAGGCTGCGGCATGCCGTTCTGGGCCGATGCGACGGCCGGCGAAAACGCTACCAGGGCAGCAGCAAGGGCCGCCAGCGCGTTCCTGAGAGGAGTGGTCACAAATCGCATCGGTCCGACATAGCTCCTTTGATGCCGCGCGATCCGCCTTCGTCAGCTTAAGACAGGCGCGCGCCGGGGCGGCCACGTCTGACCGGCCCGGTTCTTCGGCATTGCGATAAATCAAAGATCACGCTTGCGCCAGTGGGGCAATGACAGGCTGTGACGCAGCCCGTGCGGCATAAGTACGCGACGAGCGCATGGGTGTCGGGCGGTCGATCTGCGCTGTTTGCAGGGAGTCCGCCACGAGTCTGCCGCGCGGACGCACGTGATCCTTCGCCTTGACAGGAATCGGGACGCATGGTCGGAACGCATTCTCGCGTGGCGGGGGCGCCGTTTCGGTGTGGGTGTGCGCACATTCCCACACCTTTAAGGAGAGGATGACAGGGATGCGCTCATTGATCGGTCCCGTGGCCGCGGCGCTCGCCGTCATCGGCTACGGCTGGCTCTCGGCCACGCCGGCCCAGGCGCAAGGCGCGGTACGTTCCACCCATGGCGATTGGCAGATGCGCTGCGAGACGCCCCCCGGCGCCAAGGCCGAGCAATGCGCGCTCGTTCAGAACGTCGCCGCCGAGGACCGCCCGAATCTGACGCTGCTCGTCATCGTGCTGAAGACGGCCGACCAGAAGAGCCGTCTGCTGCGTGTCGTCGCCCCGCTTGGCGTCCTGCTCCCCTCCGGCCTCGGTCTCAAGATCGACGACAAGGATATTGGCCGCGCCGGCTTCGTGCGCTGCCTGACCACCGGCTGCGTCGCCGAGGTGGTGATGGACGATACGCTGCTCGGCCAGCTCAAGACTGGTAAGAGCGCCACATTCATCGTGTTTCAGACGCCGGAGGAAGGGGTCGGAATCCCGGTATCGCTCAACGGATTCGGCCCTGGTGTGGAGGCTTTGCCGTGATTGATCGCTTTGCTGGCCGTTTCGGCCGGTTCATTCTGCCCGCCGGCCTTGCGTTTGCGCTTGCCGGCTGCGGCTCTTCCGGATCGTCGAGCACCGGCGAGCCCAGCGCCACGCAGAAGCTCGGCAATATCCTGATGTTCCAGTCGACCACGCCGCCGCCGGTCGATCAGCTGCCGCAGGACGACGAGGCGAACTTCATCTGCCCGCAGGTGATCATTTCCGATGGTGGCGCGGCGATCCGCGCCCAGTCTGGGCAGGACAGCAGCAGCCTGCGCAGCCAGGTCTCGATCAACACGGTCGCGCGCGAATGCACGCCGATCGGCAAGGATGGTGCCTTCACTCTCAAGGTCGGCGTCGAAGGGCGTATCCTGATCGGACCGGCCGGCAGTCCCGGCAATTATGGCGCGACGCTGTACACGCAGGTGATGCGCAACAACCAGGTGATCGCGCGCCGCAGTTCCCGCGTCGGCGGCGCCATCCCCAGTGGCCAGACCGGTGCCGATTTCTCGCATGTCGAGAGCAACATCTCGGTTCCCGCAGGGTCCGGCGAGGTGGAGATCATCGTCGGCCTGAATCCGGGCGGCGGAGGCGAGCCGGCCCGGCGCCGGCGCAGATAGGCGGCACGCTGCCCTAAATTCACGCGGGCGGGCCGATTGACTCGGCTCCTCGCTCGTCTATTGCTGGCTCAGCCGCATCATCCCCGCGGGAGAGACCGGGACCGGACTTGTCCGGACCCGGCGCCGAAGGCGCAACCGCCCCGGAAACGCTCAGGCAAACGGACCGCGTGGGAATTGGCGCTCTGGAAAGAGGCTGGCTTTTGAAGCCCGCCCACCGACGGGGGTAACTCGCCCAAGGCTTCGGCCCGGCGGGGAAATCTCTCAGGTCCCGAGACAGAGGGGGCGCGCTCCGGACGAATCCGTCCGGGGCTCGCGCTCGACTCTGGAAGGGATGCCATGGCTGCCGAAGCCGAGACTGCAAGCACCGAGCCGCTGCTCAAGACGCCGTTCCACGCCCGCCATGTCACGCTGGGCGCGCGCATGGTGCCGTTCGCCGGCTACGACATGCCGGTCCAGTATCCTGCCGGGATCATGGCCGAGCATAACTGGACGCGCGAGAGCGCCGGCCTGTTCGATGTCTCTCATATGGGCCAGGCCTTCCTCGTCGGTCCCGACCACGAGACCACGGCCCGCGCGCTGGAAGCGCTGATCCCGGCCGACATCGTCAACCTGCCGCCCGGCAAGCAGCGCTATTCGCAGCTGCTGAACGAGGAGGGCGGCATCCTCGACGATCTGATGGTGACGCGCTCGGCCGATCCGGACGAGGACGGCGCGCTGCTGCTCGTCGTCAACGCCGCCTGCAAGACGCAGGACTATGCCCATATCGAGGCGCGGCTGCCGCCCAATGTGAAGCTGGTCAAGGCGGAGCATCGTGGCCTGATCGCCCTGCAGGGGCCGAAGGCGGAGGAAGCGCTCGCGGCGCTCAATCCCGAGGCCGCCGAGATGGGCTTCATGACCCTGCGCACGCTGAAGCTCGGCGGCGTCAAGGCCAATGTCAGCCGCTCCGGCTATACCGGCGAGGACGGCTACGAGATCTCCGCCGCGGCCGACCGGATCGGAGAGATCTGGGATGCGCTCCTACTCGATGCACGCGTCAAGCCGATCGGCCTCGGCGCGCGCGATTCGCTGCGGCTGGAAGCCGGCCTATGTCTTTATGGCCATGACATCGACGCCACGACCTCGCCCGTCGAGGCGGCGCTCAACTGGTCGATCCAGAAGCGCCGGCGCGAGGAGGGCGGCTTCCCGGGCGCGGCCCGCATCCAGCGCGAATTCGCCGAGGGTGTCTCGCGCGTCCGCGTCGGCCTGCTGCCGGAAGGCCGGGCTCCGGCCCGCGAGGGCGCCGATATCGCGACCGCCGACGGCACCATCGTCGGCAAGGTCACTTCGGGCGGCTTCGGCCCGACCCTGAACGGCCCCTGCGCCATGGGCTATATCGCCAAGGCGCATTCGGCTCCCGGCACGAAGCTCGACCTGATCGTGCGCGGCAAGCCGCTGCCGGCGACCATCGCCGCGATGCCTTTCGTCCCCAACCGCTACAAGCGCTGAACCCACCTTTTCCGTCGGAGGAAACCATGGCCGAGACCCGCTACACCAAGGACCACGAATACATCCGCATCGAGGGCGACACCGGCACGGTCGGCATCACCGACTACGCCCAGGGCCAGCTTGGCGACGTCGTCTTCGTCGAGCTGCCGAGCGTCGGCAAGGCGCTGAGCAAGGGCGGCGAGGCCGCCGTAGTCGAGAGCGTCAAGGCGGCGTCCGAGGTCTATGCGCCGGTCTCCGGCGAAGTCGTCGCCGTCAACAGCGAGCTCGAGGCCGCGCCGGGCACCGTCAACGAGGATCCGGCCGGCAAGGGCTGGTTCGTCAAGATCAAGCTCACCAACACCGGCGAGCTCGACGGCCTGCTGAGCGAGGCCGAGTACCAGGACTACGTCAAGACGCTCTGACCCTCACCGAGTCGTCCCGGACAAGCCGCGTAGCGGCGCTGATCCGGGACCCATGCCTGAACCGCTCGGGCATGGGTCCCGGGTCGCCCTCCGGTCGCCCGGGACGACCTCGCAGTTTTGAACGGTCGCGACCGTATCAGAGAACGGAACCTCCATGCGCTATCTCCCCCTGACCGAGACCGACCGCGAGGACATGCTCGCGCGCATCGGCGTAACCGATGTGGATGCGCTCTTCTCCGACGTGCCGAGCGGCAAGCTGCTGACAGAACCGCTCGACCTGCCGCGCGCCAAGGGCGAGCTCGAGGTCGAGCGCATCCTCGGCAAGATGTCGTCGAAGAACACGGCGGCCGGCTCGGTGCCGTTCTTCGTCGGGGCCGGTGCGTACAAGCACCATGTCCCCGCGACGGTCGATCACCTGATCCAGCGCTCGGAGTTCCTGACCAGCTACACGCCCTACCAGCCCGAGATTGCCCAGGGCACGTTGCAATACCTGTTCGAGTTCCAGACCCAGGTCGCGGCCCTGACCGGCATGGAGGTTGCAAACGCCTCGATGTATGACGGCTCGACCGGCACGGCCGAAGCGGTGCTGATGGCGCATCGCGTCACCAGGCGGCGCAAGGCCGTGCTATCTGGCGGCCTGCACCCGCATTACACCCAGGTCGTCGAGACGCTGTCGGAGATGGCGAACGACGAGGTGGTGGCGCTGAAGCCCGACATCCGCGCCACCGAGGACATTCTCGCTGCGATCGACGACAGCGTCTCCTGCGTCGTGGTGCAGTCGCCCGACGTCTTCGGCAATCTGCGCGATCTCAAGCCGATCGCCGACAAGGCACACGCCCATGGCGCGCTCCTGATCGCGGTCTTCACCGAGGTCGTCTCGCTCGGTGCGGTCGTCCCGCCCGGCGCCCAGGATGCCGACATCGTCGTCGGCGAGGGCCAGTCGATCGGCAACGCCCTGAACTTCGGCGGGCCCTATGTCGGCCTCTTCGCGGCCAAGTCGAAATATATCCGCCAGATGCCGGGCCGGCTCTGCGGCGAGACGGTCGATGCCGATGGCCGCCGCGGCTTCGTGCTGACGCTCTCGACCCGCGAGCAGCACATCCGCCGCGACAAGGCGACCTCGAACATCTGCACCAATTCCGGCCTCTGCGTGCTGGCCTTCACCATCCACATGACGCTGCTCGGCCAGGCCGGCCTGACCCGGCTCGCCGAGGTCAACCACGCCAATGCGGTGAAGCTCGCCGACGCGCTGTCCGGCGTGAAAGGTGCCGAGATCCTCAACGAGAGCTTCTTCAACGAGTTTACCGTGAAGCTCGCCAAGCCGGCGGCAGAGGTGGCCGAAGCGCTCGCCGCCAGGGGCATCCTGGCTGGCGTGCCTGTCTCTCGGCTTCTGCCGGGCGCCGGGCTCGACGATCTCCTGATCGTCGCCAATACCGAAGTGAACACGGATGAGGATCGGGCGGCCTTCGTGGCGGCGCTCGCGGAGGTGCTGTGATGCTGAACCGTCAGGGACGTCCCAGCCAGGCTGGTGAAGCTTCCGCCGAGGTCCATGAGACCTTCACCGGCAACCGCGCGCTCCAGCAGATCGAGCCGCTGATCTTCGAGATCGGCCATCACGAGACGACCGGCGTCGACATCGACAAGCCGGCGCCCTTCAAGAGCCGCCTCGGCAAGCATGCCCGCCAGGGTGAGATCGGCCTGCCTGGCCTCTCCGAGCCGGAGACGATGCGCCATTATGTGCGCCTCAGCCAGAAGAACTACGGCATCGACACCGGGCTCTTCCCGCTCGGCTCCTGCACGATGAAGCACAATGCCCGCCTCAACGAGAAGGTGGCGCGGCTGCCGGGCTTCTCCGACGTGCATCCGCTGCAGCCCACATCGACCGTGCCGGGCGCGCTCGACGTCATGCTCGAGCTCGCCCGCTACCTGATGACGCTGACCGGCATGCCGGCCGTGGCGCTGTCGCCCAAGGCCGGTGCTCATGGCGAAGCCTGCGGCATGATGGCGATCAAGGCCGCGATCGCCGCCAAGGGCGAGGGTGCGACCCGCACTGTCGTGCTGGTCCCTGAATCGGCTCACGGCACCAACCCGGCGACCGCCGCGCTGATCGGCTTCTCGGTGAAGGCCGTCCCGGCCCGTCCGGACGGCACCGTCGCGGTCGAGGACGTCAAGGCGCTGCTCGGCCCCGACGTCGCCGCGATCATGCTGACCAACCCCAACACCTGCGGCATCTTCGAGCCGCAGATCGTCGAGATCGCCGCGGCGATGCATGAGGCGGGTGCCTATTTCTACTGCGACGGCGCCAACTTCAACGCGATCGTCGGCAAGGCGCGACCGGGCGATCTCGGCGTCGATGCCATGCATATCAACCTGCACAAGACCTTCTCGACCCCGCATGGCGGCGGCGGCCCGGGCGCAGGCCCGGTCGTGCTGTCGGAGCGGCTGGCGCCGTACGCGCCGGTGCCGTTCATCCATGTCGAGGGCGGCAAGTCGCGTCTCGTCGAGCACAAGGCCGATGCGCCCGAGGGCAGCGACCCGTTCGGTCGCATGACCGCGTTCCACGGCCAGATGGGCATGTATGTCCGGGCACTGGCCTACATGCTCAGCCATGGCGCCGACGGCATGAAGCAGGCGTCGGAAGATGCCGTGCTCAATGCCAACTACATCCGCGCCGGCCTCGCCGACCTGATGTCGCTGCCCTTCCCGGATCACCCATCGATGCATGAGGCGTTGTTCGACGACGACTGGCTGAAGGGCACCGGCGTTACCACGCTCGACTTCGCCAAGGCGATGATCGACGAGGGCTACCACCCGATGACGGTGTATTTCCCGCTCGTCGTCCACGGCGCCATGCTGATCGAGCCGACCGAGTCCGAATCGAAGGCCTCGCTCGACCTGTTCATCGCGACGCTGCGCGACCTCGCCATCGCCGCCAAGGGCAACGACAAGAGCCGCTTCACCGCGGCTCCCCATCACGCCCCGATGCGCCGTCTCGACGAGACCAGGGCCGCGCGCCAGCCGGTGCTGAAATGGGAAAAGCCCGCGCCCGTGAAGGAAGCGGCGGAGTAACACCTGTCGAGAGGGCAGGGGCGATTGCTCCTGCCCTTTCGTCACCTGAGCCGGCTGCCTTAAGTCTTCCTTGACCATATGCGAGGGAAGCTTCCGACGGCGTGTATCCTCGCGCCTTGGAAGCTCGCCCATGTATCGCGTTCGCCTTCGCCATATGCTCGCCGCCGCGGTCTCTTTCGCGGCGATGCTCTCGGCCTCCCGCGCCGAGGAGCCGGGCTATGGCCCCAAGACCTACGACCGCACGCTCGAGGCGCTGATCACGCATGAGGATATCGCCGGCCGCGGCGGCTGGCCGAAGGTTCCCAGTTCGGCGAGCGCGCTGAAACCCGATTCGCAGGGGCCGGATGTCGCGCTGCTCAAGCAGCGCCTGATGCTGAGCGGCGATCTCCCGCCCGACGCCTTGCCAGGCGATGTCTATGACGCGGCCGTCGTCGCTGCGGTGAAGCGCTTCCAGCGCCGCCATGGCTTGTCCGATCTCGGTACCGTCGGCCGCCTCACCCTGAAGGCGCTGAACGTGCCGGTGGAAGTGCGTCTCAACCAGCTCACGGCCACGCTGGAGCGGCTCAAGGGCAACGGCTTCAGCTTCACCGGTCGCTATGTCGTGGTGAACATCCCCGGCGCCAGCGCCGAGGCGGTGGATGGCGGTGTCGTCCAGCGCCGCCACCTCGCCATCGTCGGCCGGCCCGACCGGCCCTCGCCAGTGCTCCAGGCCAGCATCACCTCGGTCAACCTCAATCCCTACTGGACGGTGCCGATGTCGATCGTGAAGGCCGACATCATCCCGCATATGCGCAAGGATCCCGGCTTCATCGCCAAGTCCAACATGAAGCTGCTCGGCGCGGAGAACCGCGAGATCGACCCGGCGAGCGTCAACTGGGCTAGCCTGAGCAACCCCTATTTCTATGTCCGGCAGGAGCCGGGCCCGACCAATTCGCTCGGCCAGCTCAAGATCGACATGCCGAACAGCGAGGCGGTCTACATGCATGACACGCCGAAGAAGTCGCTGTTCCGCAACGATGTCCGCTTCAACTCATCCGGCTGTGCCCGCATCGAAGGTGTGCGTGATCTGGCGGCCTGGTTGCTCGAAGGCACCGAGTGGAACCAGCCGGCGATCGAGGCCGAGATCGCCAAGGGCGAGCGCAAGAACATCGCCTTGAAGAAGGCGGTGCCGGTCGCCTGGGTCTACATGACCGGCTGGCAGGATGCCGAGGGGCTGGTGCAGTTCCGCGACGACATCTATGGGCTCGACACGCCGCAGGGCATCGTCACCTCGACGATCCAGCCGCGCCGGCCCAAGCCAAAGCCGGTCGTCGCTCCGACAGAGGCAGCGCCCGCCACGGCCAAGCTGCCCCAGCCGGTCGTCCGGCCAGTTGCCCCGGCGGCCGTCGCCATCCAGTAGGACAGGGCGCTGCTCTTTCCGTTTCCTGGAGCTCACATGAAAAACGCCGCGGTCCGAAGACCGCGGCGTTTTCGTTTCTCGTGATGTCGTAGCGGCTCAGTTGAGCTTGGCGCGGACATCCTTGAGACCGGCGGCGATCAGGTCGGCACCGGCCTTGCCGGCGACCTGGCCACGCAGGATGACCTCGGCGGCGCGCGTCGCAGCCTCGGCTGCAGCAGCACGGACCTCGGCGGTGGCCTGCGTCTCGGCCTGGGCGATCTTGTCCTGCGCCGACTTGGTCCGGCGCGTGACGAACTCCGCCAGCTTCTCCTCGGCGTCCTTGGCGAGGCGCTGGGCCTCGTCCTTGGCGTTGGCGACGATCGCCTCGGCCTCGGCCTCGGCCGCCTTGCGCTTGCCTTCGAACTCGGCGAGCAGCAGCTCGGCCTCGTGGCGCAGGCGGCGGGCCTCGGCGAGCTCACGGGCGACGAGCTCGCCGCGAGCGTCGAGCGCGCCGGTGAGGCTCTTGAGAGCACCCATCTTCACCGCCATGGCGAGGAAGATGACGGTCGAGACGAGAACCCAGAAGGTCGGATTGCTCAACATGGTGCTCAGCCTCCCAGCGCGGTCTTGACCGCCTTGGCGGCGTCGGCCGGGGCCGGAGCCGTTCCGGTCAGATGGCTGACGATGGCGCCGGCCGCGTCGGCGGCGATCGCATCGACATGGCTCATCGCCTCGGTCTTGGTGGCGACGATCTTGGCCTCCGCATCGGCGAGCTTGGCGGAAAGATCGGCCTCGACCGTCTTGCGCCGCGCAGCGCTGTCGGCGTTGACCTTCTCGCGCGTCTCCTGCGCGATCGCCTGCGACTTGGCGCGGGCTTCGGCAAGGGACTTCTCATAGGCCTGGCCGGCCTCTTCGGCCTTGGCTTTCATCGCGGCCGCCTCGTCGAGATCGTTGCCGATCTTGTTGGCGCGGTCCTCGAGGATGCCGCCGAGGCGCGGCACGATGACCTTGGCGGCGAGCCAGTAGAGGAAGCCGAAGGTAATCGCCAGCCAGAGCAGCTGCGAGGCGAAGGTTTCACCCTGGAACGGCGGGAAGCCGCCGCCATGGGCGGGAGCCGCGCCGCCATGGGCGGTCGTTCCGGTGGTCGTGGCTGGCGCTGCCATCACTGAACCTCATCCGGCCGCACGAGCCCGGACGGTTCGCACGGCGATATGGGAAGGGAGGCGGGAGCCTGCCGCGTGACGCCCTATGAGGGCCGTCGCCTGCGGCAGGCTCTGGTCGTTTTCGCGATCAGACCGCGAAGAGCAGCAGCAGCGCGATCAGCAGCGAGAAGATGCCGAGCGCTTCGGTCAGCGCGAAGCCGAGCAGCAGGGTGCCGCGCTGGCCATCGGCCGCCGACGGGTTGCGCAGGGCGCCCGAGAGGAACTGGCCGAACAGGTTGCCGAGGCCGATGCCCGCCCCGGCCATGCCGAGGCAAGCGAGACCAGCGCCGATGTACTTGGCTGCGACGGGATCCATGGAAATGCTCCTTAGGGGGATGGTTGTGACAGTCGAGGGGTGAACTTGAGGATCAGGGCCGCTCAGTGGCCCGGATGCAGGGCGTCGTGCAGGTAGATGCAGGTCAGCACGGCGAAGACATAGGCCTGCAGTCCGGCGACCAGGAATTCCAGCGCGATAAGCGCGACGGTCAGCACGAGCGGCAACGGCGAGAGGATGGCCCAGCCGCCGGCGAAGAGCAGCGTCGCCACGAAGCCGGCGAAGATCTTCAGCGCGATGTGGCCGGCCAGCATGTTGGCGAAGAGGCGGACCGACAGGCTGATCGGGCGCGAAACGAAGGAGATGACCTCGATCGGCACCAGGATGATCAGCATCAGCGGATGCACGCCCTTGGGAACGAACAGGCCGAAGAAATGCGCGCCGTGCTTGGCGATGCCGTAGATGATGACCGTGAAGATCACGAGCGCGGCGAGCGCGGCGGTGACGATCAGGTGGCTGGTGACGGTGAACGCGCCCGGGATCATGCCGAGCATGTTGCAGACCAGCACGAACATGAAGAGCGAGAACACCAGCGGCATGAACTTCATGCCGTCATGGCCGGCCGAGTCTTTCACGGTGTTGGCTACGAACTCGTAGCCCATCTCCGCCAGCGATTGCAGCCGGCCCGGAACCAGCGAGCGGTTGCGCGTGCCGTAGACGAACAGCAGCACGATGATGGCGACGGCGGCGACCATGAACAGGGCGGAATTGGTGAAAGCGATTTCGCTTCCGCCGATCTTGCCAAGAGACACGATCGGTTTGATCTCGAATTGTTCGATCGGACCAGCCATCTGTCGCCCTTGTTCCTGCCATAAGACGGCCCCTTTCGGGACCGAGCCTCAGTTCTGCGCGCTCGACTTATCGTCAGTGCGCGATTTCATCAAGCCCGCTGCGCGCACGACGTTCATCACGCCAGCGCCGAAACCCAGCATCAGCAGGACGATCATCCCGAAGGGCGCCGTCCCCAGCCATTTATCGACGGCCCAGCCGAGCCCGCCGCCGACAATGATGCCGGCAACGAATTCCGTGGAAAGCCGCATCGCCTGCCCGATTCCGCTGGAATCGGCGGATGTGCTCTCGCGCCGGATTTCGGCTTCCGTCTGGTTGGTCGCGCGCTTCAAGCCTGCATCGAGGGATTTGAGCCGGACTTCCAGGCTCGCATCCTCATCAGCAGGCCGCCCCGGGCCCGAACTCTTTCCGTCCTGGCCCGTCATTGCCGCTCGACCGCCGTCATGACACGACCCCTCCGTGCTCGGTCCCCTGAAGAACCGGACAATACCGGAATTGTCGCTGATTTGCGCTGCCTGATCAGTCGATCCGGGAACCGGATCGTCGTGGCGCACGCTCATCGGATTGCCGATCGTTCCGTGCGATGAAACAAGCCCCGCCACCCGGAAAAATCGGGCGCACCATATTGACGGGGTCATATGGTGTCAAGCTGAGTGAGAAGCTATTAATGCCTTGAAAAATAAAATGATTTTAGACTGGCGCAGGTCTCCGGAGACGATTCTTGTGCGCCGCGGCAATAATGTCAGACCGCCTCGCGGATGCGCTCGGCCGTGGCGAGGTCGACCGAGACCATCTGGCTGACCCCGCGCTCGGCCATGGTGACGCCGAACAGCCGGTCCATGCGGGCCATGGTGATCGGGTTGTGGGTGATCAGGATGAAGCGCGTCGCGGTGTTGCGGGCCATCTCCTCGAGCAGGTCGCAATAGCGCTCGACATTGGCGTCATCGAGCGGAGCGTCGACCTCGTCGAGCACGCAGATCGGCGAGGGGTTGGTCAGGAACACCGCGAAGATCAGCGCGGTCGCGGTCAGCGCCTGTTCGCCGCCGGAGAGCAGCGTCATCACCTGCGGCTTTTTGCCCGGGGGGCGCGCGATGATCTCGAGCCCGGCTTCGAGCGGGTCTTCCGAATCGACCAGCGTGAGATCGGCGGTGCCGCCGCCGAACAGCACCCCGAACAGATGCTGGAAATGGCCGTTGACGATCTCGAATGCGGCAAGAAGCCGCTCCCTTCCTTCGCGGTTGAGCGCTCCGATCGCCTGGCGCAGGCGCCGGATCGCCTCGGTCAGGTCGTCACGCTCGGTCGCGAGGCCGCTGCGCTTGCCCTGGACTTCGCTCAGTTCGTCGTCGGCGCGCAGGTTGACCGCCCCCAGCCGTTCGCGCTCGGCCTTGAGCCCGCCCAGCCGCCGCTCGACATCCTCTGCATCCGGTGGCGTGTCGCCGACCTTCAGCCCGGCGAGTTGATGCAGGGTGGCGACTTCGGTCTCCAGCCCATCGACGATCTGGCGCACCACGTCTGCGAGGCGCTGGCGCGCAGCCTCCAGCCTGGCCTCGGCGCTCGCCCGAGCCTCGCGCGCGGCTGAAAGTGCTTCCAGCGCCGAGCGCGCCTGCCGGTCGGCTTCTGCCTGCGCGACCTCGCCGGCGGCGAGCTTGTCGGCAGCGGTGCGCCGGTTGGCCTCGGCCGTCTCGATCTCCGCGAGGAGCCGGCGGCGTTCGACCAGGAAAGTGTCGGGTGCCTCGAGCAGCGCTTTGTGCTCGGCCGCCGTCGTCTCGATGCGCCGGCGGGTATCGGCGGCGCTCTGCTCGCTGGTGGCAGCGCGCTCCCGCCAGGCGCGCAGATCCCCTGCGATCGCCTCGCGCCGGCGGCTGCGCAGTTCGGCCTCGCGCCCTTGCGTCTGCACCCGCGCCCGCGCCTCGGAGGCTGAAGCGCGCCGCTCGCCTAGCTCCGCTCGCGCAGCGAGCAGGGCGCTTTCCAGTTCGGGCGCCGGGGCGAGGCCGGCGAGATCTTGATTCGCGGCCTCTGCCTGCGCCTGCGCATCGGCGATGTTCTGGCCGAGCCGGCCGATCGCCTCGGTCAGGGCCGAGCGGCGCGCCGCCGTTTCCCCGGCCTTGCGTTCGGCCTGGGCTAGCCGCTCGCGAGCCTGATCGAGGTTGCGCCTGGCCTCGCGGATCGCCTCCAGCGCCTTCGTCTCGGCCTGAGCCGCAGCCTTGGTGCGCTCGCTCGCCTGGTCGAGCCCGTCGCGCGCCGCTTCGGAGGCTTCGCGCGCTGCCTGGGCCTCGCGTTCGAGATCACCGAGGCGGTTCTTCTCGGCGAGCCGGCGGGCGGCAGGCGAGGGCGCATCGGCGGCGCTGGTGAAGCCGTCCCAACGCCAGATGTCGCCCTCGCGCGAGACCAGTCGCTGCCCGGGCAACAGTTTCGGCCGCAGCGCGGCGCCGTCTGCCCGGGCGACGACGCCGATCTGGCGCAGCCGCCGGCCGAGCGCCGCCGGGCCGCGAACTTGTTTGGCGAGCGACTCGACGCCATCGGGAAGCGACGGGTCGCTTTCGCCACTGCCGCTGTCGGACCAATGCGCTGGCGCTGCCGGATCGGCCGACGCGTCGAGATCGTCGCCCAGCGCCGCGCCGAGCGCCGTTTCATAGCCTTTGGCCGCCACAATCGAATCGAGGATCGCCGGCCAGCGCCCACCCGCCGCCGGAGCGAGCAGCTTCTGCAAGGTCCGGACTTCGGTTTCGAGGCGCTGCGCCTTGCGGTCGGCTTCCGCGACCGGCCCGCGTAGCCGCGATTCCTCCTCGCGAGCTGCCGCAAGGGCGCTGCGCGCGACGCCCGCGGCGGCATCCGCGCTTTGCATTGCGGAGTCCGCGGTCGCGACCGTAGCGCGCAAGCCGTCGAGCGAGGCGGCGGTGCCATCGGCATCGAGCGCTGCCTGGTCGCGCTGCAGCCGTTCGCGCTCTGCGGTGTGTCGGGCCTCGCGTTCCGTCGCCTCGCGCAGGGCCCGTTCGAGCGCACCGCGCCGGGCGGCGAGCTCGGAGAGGCGCACCTGCACCGCGGCGTGCTCCGCTTCCGCCGCCGCAAGTGCTTTTTCCGCCTCGGCGAGTTCGGCTGCTGCGGCCACGCTGCCACCTGCCGCAGCCTCGCCCTCCAGTCGCAGGCTCTCATCCTCGGCCGTCAGGCGCGACAGGCTGTCGCTCGCATCTTTGCCGAGGCTGTCCTGCCGCGCGAGATCGCTCTGCAGTTCGGCGAGCCGCTTGGCCAGTTCCTCGGTGCGCTGTTTGGCGCGGCGGTTCTCGGCCTCGATCTCGTCGAGACCACGCTTCAGGCGCACGAGCGCCGCCGCGGCGGCGGCCTCGCCTTCGCGCAGCGCCGGCAGCTCATGCGCCGCGATTGCCTGCAAGCGGGCTGCTTGCGCCTGCACGCCTGTCCTGTCGGCGACCTCGCGCACGGCCGCTTCGAGGGCGCGCTCGGCGACAGCTTCCTGCGTCCGCGCCTCGTGATGGGCGATGAGCGCCAGCACCGCCTCGGCCTTGCGGATGTCGCTGGCGAGGTTGCGATAGCGCGTCGCCTGGCGCGCTTGCCGTTGCAAGGCCTCGACCTGTCCGTCGATCTCGGCGAGCACGTCTTCCAGCCGGTTGAGATTGTCCTCGGCGCCCTTGAGGCGCAGCTCCGCCTCGTGCCGGCGGCTGTGCAGCCCGGCGATACCGGCGGCGTCCTCGAGGATGCGCCGGCGTGATTGCGGCTTGGCGGAGATGATCTCGCTGATCTGGCCCTGTCGCACCAGCGCCGGCGAGCGCGCGCCGGTCGCGGCGTCGGCGAAGAGGAGTTGCACGTCGCGGGCACGCACCTCCTTGCCGTTGATCCGGTAGGTCGATCCCTCCTCGCGCTCGATCCGGCGCGTCACCTCCAGCACCTCCGCCTCGTTGAAGGCGGCGGGCGCCTTGCGGTCGCTGTTGTCAAGAGTGAGGGCGACCTCGGCCATGTTGCGGGCCGGGCGCTCGGACGAGCCGCCGAAGATGACGTCGTCCATCCCCGAGCCGCGCATGTTCTTGAACGAGCTTTCGCCCATCACCCAGCGCAGGGCTTCGACGAGATTGGACTTGCCGCAGCCGTTCGGGCCGACAATGCCGGTCAGCCCCGGCTCGATCTGGAATTCGGCCGGTTCGACGAAGGTCTTGAAGCCGGCTAGCTTGAGGCGCGTCAGCTGCATCGACGCGCCTTCAGGCTGCCGGACCGCTCAGCTGCCGAGCAGCGGCTCGAGGATCTTGTCGAATTCGGCGAGGCTGAGTGCACCGGAGCGCTTCTGCCCGTTGATGAAGAAGGTCGGGGTGGAGTCCACGCCAGCCTTGGCTCCACCTTCCTTAACCTGCGTGACAGCGTCGTAAATGTCCTGACGTTTCAGGCAGGCCTCGAAAGATTCCTGTGTGAAACCGGCCTGCTTGACCAGGCTCGAAAGCGCATCGACCGGCTTTTCGGTGAAGGCCCAGTTGCGCTGCTGCGCGAACAGCAGGTCGGTCAGCGGATAGTATTTGTCGGTGCCGTTGCAGCGGGCCAGCATGAAGCCGGCGGTGGCGAGCGGATCGAGCGGGAACTCGCGCAGCACGAAGCGCACCTTGCCGGTGTCGATGTACTTCGCCTTCAGCGCCGGCCAGGTGTCCTTGTGGAAATTGGCGCAGTGGCTGCAGGTCAGCGAGGCGTACTCGATGATCGAGACCTTGGCGTCGGCATTGCCGAGCCAGACATCGCCGAGCGGGTTGGCGACCCCGGGAAGCGTCTGGGCCGAAGCGCCCTGGCTGGCGAGAAGCGGCGAGAAGGCCAAGGCGGCTGAGCCGATCAACACCTGGCGGCGGCTGGTCATGAGACAATCCCTGATGACGAAGTAGTTGCGCGGACCATAGTCACCAGCAGGATTGTGGCAAGATCGGTTCGCTGCTTCCCGCTCACGAAGCCGTGTCGTCGCCCGCGACCTGGCGCCGTTGCGCGATGCCGCGCCCGAGCCGCGCCAGTGCCTCGCGCAATTCGGCGCTTTCGACGCCGGCGACCTGTGCTTCGATCCGCGCCAGCGCTGCCGGATCCGGCGGCGGGGCGGGCCTCGGCGCGGGAAGCGGCGCGACCGGCCCCTGCTTCAGCACCAGTTTGCCGACGGCGCGCCAGCCGAGATGGCTGTTGACCCGCTCCAGCACCAGAGGCCCGAGCTGCTGCATCTCCAGGGCGAAGGCGCCCTCGACACGCACGACTAGCGTCGCCGGGTCCGAGAGCTCACCAGGTGCACCGCGACGCCGCGGCCAGTCGATCTTGAGAGGCCGCGTGCGCTGCGCCAGCCGCTCGCCGACGATCTCCGGCCAGAAGGCCACGACTGAGCGCCCGGCGAAGCCTTGGGCGGCGAGCGCGGGCGCGAGGCAGTCGTCGATCAGTTCGGCGAGGGGTTTTGCGACCATGTAGGCACCCTATAGCTGTGGGTGCCTACGACAAACAGCTGTTTGCAGGACAGCGGGATGCTTGCCTGTCCGGGCGGTCGCGCTACACAAAGTCCGATGGACGCTTCCGCTCCCCAGCCCCGCGCCGCTGATCTCCTCGCCTGGTATGACCGCCATCGCCGCGTCCTGCCCTGGCGGGCGCTGCCGGGCGAGCAGGCCGACCCTTATCGCGTCTGGGTCTCCGAGATCATGCTGCAGCAGACCACGATCGCGGCGGTGAAGCCCTATTTCGAGCGCTTCATGGCGCGCTTTCCGACGGTCGAGGCGCTAGCCGCCGCGCCATCGGAGATCGTCATGCAAGCCTGGGCCGGGCTCGGTTACTACTCGCGCGCCCGCAATCTCCACGCCTGCGCCAAGGCGGTTGCGCATGAGCATGGCGGCCGCTTTCCCGATACCGAGGAGGGCCTGCGCGCCTTGCCGGGTATCGGCGCCTATACGTCGGGAGCCGTCGCTGCGATCGCCTTCGACCGGCCGGCGGCTGCGGTCGATGGCAATGTCGAGCGGGTGATCACGCGCCTCTTCGCGATCGAGGACGAGATGCCCGCCGCCAAGCCGCTGATCCGCGAGCGGGTTTTGGCGCTGCTGCCGCATGCCCGGCCTGGAGACTTTGCGCAGGCACTGATGGATCTGGGCGCGACGATCTGCACGCCGCGCTCGCCGGCCTGCGGGCTCTGCCCCTGGCGTGAGCCCTGCCAGGCGCGCATCGCCGGGACGCAGGAGAGCTTTCCGCGCAAGGCGGCGAAGAAGACCGGCAAGACCCGCTATGGCGCGGCCTTCGTCGCGATGCGCGACGATGGTGCCGTGCTGGTCCGCACCCGCCCGGCCAAGGGCTTGCTCGGGGGCATGGTCGAGGTGCCCGGTGGCGACTGGCGGACGGATTACGAGGTGGACGACGCCCTGCGTGACGCACCAGTGGGGGCGACATGGCGCCGCCTGATGCTGCCGGTCCGCCACGCCTTCACGCATTTCCCGCTGGAGCTGACGGTGTTCGCCGGGCGCGTTCCGCTGGAGACGCAGGCACCGCAGGGCATGCGCTTCACGCCGTTCAACCGGTTGAAGCACGAGGCGTTTCCGAACGTCTTCCTGAAGGCGCTCGAAGCGGGACTGGAAGAGTTGCAGCGGCCTCTAGACTAGAAGTGAGAGACGGATTCACCGATCAGGTTGTCTCGACCTGATCGAATCCGGCTCTAGGCCGCCGCCATCTGCGTCCTGATCTCACCGCGCAGGACATCGAGCAGCATGGCTTTGCCCTCGCGCTCGACATGCCAGAAGGTCCAGCCATTGCAGGCCGGCAGCCCCTGCGCCAGCGCACCGACCTTGTGGATCGAGCCGACGGCCGGGCCGAGTACAAGAGTGCCATCGGCGCGGATGGTGGCGCTGTGACGCCGCTTCTCGTCGAAGACGGTCTCGCCCGCCTTGACCAGCCCGGCCTCGACCAGGCTGAGGAAGGGTACGCGCGGCTCGCTGCGCTTCGACGGCGCCGTGGCGAAGGCTTCCGGCGGCAGCGGCTGAACCGCTGCGATGCGCTCGCGGGCCGCCTTGGCATAGACCTCTTCGCGTTCGACGCCGATGAAATGGCGGCCGAGCGCCTTGGCGACGGCGCCGGTCGTGCCGGTACCGAAGAAGGGATCGAGCACGACGTCGCCGGGATTGCTGGCCGAGAGCAGGACGCGGGCGAGCAGCGATTCGGGCTTCTGGGTCGGGTGGACCTTGGCACCCTTCTCGTCCTTCAGGCGCTCGTCGCCGGTGCAGAGCGGCAGATACCAGTCCGAGCGCATTTGCAGGTCGTCATTGCCGCCCTTCAGTGCCTCGTAATGGAAGGTATATTTGGACGCTTCGCCGCGCGCCGCCCAGATCAGCGTCTCATGCGCATTGGTGAAGCGGCGGCCACGGAAGTTCGGCATCGGGTTGGCTTTGCGCCAGACGATGTCATTCAGCATCCAGAAGCCGAGATCCTGCAGGATCGAGCCGACGCGGAAGATGTTGTGATAGGAGCCGATCACCCAGAGCGCGCCGTCCGGCTTCAGCGCCCGGCGGCAGGCCGTGAGCCAGGCGCGGGTGAAGGCGTCGTAATCGGCGAAGGAGGCGAACTTGTCCCAGTCGTCGTCGACGGCGTCGACGAGGCTGTCGTCAGGTCGGCGCAGATCGCCGCCGAGCTGGAGATTGTAGGGCGGGTCTGCAAAGACGAGGTCGACGCTCCCGGGGGGAAGGGCCTCGATCGCGGCGACGCAATCGCCCACGATCACCTGGTCGAGCGGAAGCTCGCGAGGCGGGAGGATCTGAGAGGGAAGAAGGCTCTTGGCCTTCATCCGGGCCCCCAGCGCGGGCCGTCCGGTACGCGAAACCTGAATCCGGACGGGAGCGCTGGCGGTCCCGGTACGCGAGGTACTCATGACGCCAAGACCGTTACGCAACTTCAACGCTCGCGATCCTGGCTGGTCACGGTAAAGGACGGGTTTCCGGGTTGAAAAAAATGCGTCCCATTCTGGGGCTGCAGATTTTGCCTAGCCCATTGAATATGTTTGGAAAATCGTAACGGAGATTAAGGAAGGGTAACCGGCTCCCGCCTGCCGTTGCGGCAGTTCGGCGGCTGCTCCGCAGGTCTCCCAGCGGTCAGTCAGGCAGGTAGATTTCGGCCTTCATGAACGTCACCGCGTGGCCGGCAATGAGCACGCGCTCCCCCGCCAGCTCGCAACTCAAGTGTCCGCCACGCGCGGAAGCCTGGAAGGCCTCAAAGCGGTTCTTGCCAAGCTCTTCGGCCCAGTACGGGACCAGGGTGGCGTGGATCGAGCCGGTGACGGGGTCTTCCGGGATGCCAGCGCTGGGCGCGAAATAGCGCGAGACGAAATCATGGGTTTCGCCGGGCGCGGTGATGCCGAAGCAGAGCGGGGCGAGAGTCGCGATCGCAGCGGCGTCGGGCACGAAGGCGCGCACGGCCTGCTCGTCGGCCAGAACGGCGAAGACATTCTCGAAATTGCGGAACAGCGCACGAGGTGGGACCGGGAAAAGCGTGGCGATGACCGAAGGCAGCGCCTCGATCGGCTCCGGCGCGAAGGCCGGCAGGTCGAGCCGGTAGCCTTCATCCTGTCGCGAGACCCGGATCGGGCCGACGCGGGTCAGGAATTCCATATTGCCGGAGACGCCGTGCGTACTGGCGAGGACATGGGCTGTCGCGAGCGTGGCATGGCCGCAGAAGTTGACCTCGTGCACGGGCGTGAACCAGCGCAGGTCCCAAGCGCTGCCGTGCGGCCGGGCGAAGGCGGTCTCGGCCAGATTGTTCTCATTGGCGATCGCCTGCATCGTCGGCTCGGCGAGCCAGTCGTCCAGGATGAGGACGGCTGCGGGGTTGCCGGCGAACACCTTGTCGGTGAACGCGTCGACCTGATGCATCGTCAAGGTGGGCATGACGTCTCCGGCTGGCTCAAGCGATCGAGCGCGACCAGACACCTTTGATCGGGGCGAAGGAATAGCGATGCGCGGGGCAGGGGCCATGCGTCTTCAGCGCGGCGCGATGTGCCGCGGTCCCGTAGCCGGCATGGTGCGCGAAGCCATAGGCCGGGTAGGTCAGCGAAAGCCGCGCCATCATCCTGTCGCGCATCACCTTGGCGACGATCGAGGCTGCGGCGATCGAGGCGATCAGCCCGTCGCCGCCGATGATCGACTCGCAACCGCAGGCCAGCGCCGGCGGATCGTTGCCATCGACCAGCACGAGATCGGGCGAGAGCGGCAGCGCTCCGACCGCGCGCCGCATGGAAAGCAGCGTCGCCTGCCGGATGTTGATCCTGTCGATCTCGGTCGCCGAGGCGCTGCCGACACCGACTGCCAAAGCGCTGGCGAGGATCAGCACGCAGAGCTCCTCGCGGCGCTGGGCGCTGAGCTCCTTCGAATCGGCGAGGCCGTCGGGAATCGCCGTGGGATCGAGGATGACGGCGGCGGCGACGACCGGGCCGGCGAGGGGGCCGCGTCCGACCTCGTCCACGCCGGCGACACGGGCGCGCCCGGCAATCATCGCGGCCTGCTCGCGGCTGAAATCGGCGGTCATAGCGACGCTATGCCAGATCGCGATGCGAACGTCTGCCGGAATTGCATCCTGTCCACTTGGTAACAGCCACACTCAGCGCGGTCGTCCCGGGCGACCGGAGGCAGACCCGGGACCCAGGCCGGAACCTTCATCGGAAAGGCTCAGGAATGGATCCCGGCTCTCCGCTGTGCTGCGTCCAGGATGACAGCCATGAGGCATGTCGGATCAAAACAAGCTGAGCTGTGCCTTCTCCTTCTCCGGCTTGACGAAGAGGTCGGTGCGGAGCCTGAGCCGGGTGCTGTTGAAGCCGAGCCGCTCGGCCGCCATTTCGAAGCGCCGGCCGATCATCCAGGCATAGGGGCCGGAGCCGACCTGACGTTGACCCCAGGCGGCGTCGTAATCCTTGCCGCCCCGGGTCGAGCGGATCAGCGAGACGACATGGCGCATCTTGTCGGGATGATGCGTCACCAGCCAGTCCTGCACGATGTCCTTCACCTCGAGCGGCAGGCGCAGCAATACATAGCCGGCCTCGCGCGCGCCGGCTGCTTTCGCTGCATCGAGGATGCGCTCGATCTCGTGCTCGTTGATCGCCGGCACGATTGGCGCGACCAGCACCGTCACCGGAATGCCGGCCTCCGAGAGCTTTCGGATCGTCTCGATGCGCTTGGCGGGGGCGGCGGCACGCGGCTCCATGTTGCGGGCGAGCTTGGGATCGAGCGTCGTCACCGAGAGCGCGACCTTGACCAGCCCCTTCGCCGCCATCGGCGCGAGGATATCGATGTCGCGCTGCACCAGCGCCGATTTGGTGACGATGCCGACCGGATGGTTGAACTTCGCGAGCACCTCCAGGATCGCGCGCATGATCCTGAGTTTCTTCTCGATCGGCTGGTAGGCGTCGGTATTGGTGCCGATTGCGATGGTGCGCGGCTGGTAGCTTGGCGAGGACAGCTCTTTCTCAAGCAGCAGCGCCGCATCGGGCTTTGCGGTCAGCTTGCTCTCGAAGTCGAGCCCGGGCGAGAGGCCGAGATAGGCATGGCTCGGCCGCGCGAAGCAATAGACGCAGCCATGCTCGCAGCCGCGATAAGGGTTGATCGAGCGATCGAAGGAGATATCGGGGGAGTCGTTCCTGGTAATGATGGTCCGAGGCTTCTCGACCGAGACCTCGGTCTTGAAAGCCGGCAGCTCGCCGAGCGTCCCCCAGCCGTCATCCTCGCTGATGCGCTGCTCGGCCTCGTAGCGCCCGCCGGGGTTGATCGTCGCGCCGCGCCCGCGCCGCCTGTCAGGGTCGATCTGGCTGCCGATATGGGTCAGCGGGTCGACCGGCGTGAGCCGAAGTGGTGCCGAGACCGTGTCCGGTTCGACATCGCGGCGCTTGAGTGGTTGCGTCCTGGCTGAGGGCCTGGCCTGCAGCATGGCTTCGTCTCCTCGGCGGAATCGGGGGTTCCGAGACCAAGGAATGTGAACATATCAGGAACAAAAGGCAAGTGACAGGATTGCGACATGTTGCAGTGCGTCATAAGCTGACAGCCTATGATCACTGCCGTCATCCGGGCCAATCGTGACGCAAGGGCGCTTGCCGCAACCTTGTCGGTGCTGATCCCCGCGGTTGCGAAAGGTGTGATCGGCCATGCCGTGGTGGTCGACGATGGCGACGACGCCGCGATCGCGCGGCTCGCAGAAGAGACCGGGGCGAGCTATGTCAGGGCCACGGCCGGCGAGGCCTGGTCCTCGGGTGTCGCGCAGGCGCGCGGCGACTGGGTGATCCTGCTCGAGGCGGGCGACCTGCCCGAGCCGCAATGGACGCCAAGCATCGAGCGGCATCTGTTGACCGCAGCGGCCCGGCCGGCGCTGATGCCGCTGCGCGGCATGGCGGCGGCGCTGCGCGAATGGGGCGCGGTCTCGCTGCGCTCGCGCGGCGTCAGGGCGGGGCTGCTCGCGCCGAAGACGCAGATCCTCTCCGGCAAGCTGGCGCGGGCGCCGCGCCGGCTTACTGTCCGCCGCGAGCGCGCCGAACTCTGAGGCTCAGAGCTGGTTGGTGCGGAAGGTGTCGCAGCTCTGCATGGAACCCGACTTGAAGCCGGTGTTGAACCAGCGGGTGCGCTGCGCCGACGAGCCGTGCGTGAAGGAATCCGGCACGACCACGCCGCGGCCCTGCTGCTGCAGCTTGTCGTCGCCGATCGCCGAAGCTGTTCGCATCGCCTCGTCGATGTCGCCGGCCTCGATCCGGTCCATTGCCTGGAGGTTGTAGGCCCAGACGCCGGCGAAGCAGTCGGCCTGCAACTCGACGCGCACCGAGAGCAGGTTCGATTCGCGCTCCGAAAGCCGCTGGCGCAACTCGTTCACCTTGGGCAGGATGCCGAGCAGGTTCTGGATATGATGGCCGATCTCGTGGCCGATGACATAGGCATAGGCGAAGTCGCCGCCGCCGCCGAGCTTGCGCTGCATCTCCTGGAAGAAGGAGAGGTCGAGATAGACGCGCTGGTCGTTGGGGCAATAGAACGGCCCCATCGCCGACTGGGCCGTGCCGCAGCCGGAGCGATCGACGCCGCTGAACAGCACCAGCTTGGGCGGTACGTATTTCCGGTTGGCCTGCTGCGGCAGCACCTTCGTCCAGATATCCTCGTTCTGCGCCAGCACGGCCGATATGAACTTGCCCATCTCGTCCTGCGGCGGGCCGGCCGATTTGCGCTGCTCCTGTGTCGGCGCGCTGCGCCCGCCGATGCCGCCGATCATCTCGGCGCCGCCGATCAGGATGCGCGGATCGATGCCGAGCGCCCAGCCGAGCAGGCCGAGCACGACCATGGTGCCGATGCCGATGCCGCCGCGCCCGCCGGGAAGCCCGGCATACTCGCCACCGCCGCCGCGCCGGTCCTCGACGTTATCGGACTGGCGGTAATCTTCCCAACGCATGCGCGGACCCTTGTTGCAGCGCCGCCAATGTCGGCGAGGATGCGGCGGAACTCAAGCGTAGCCGTCAGCTTGGTCATGCAGTCGGTTACTTGGCATCGCCGCGTGAGACGTCTGTGATCATGCGCGCCAGCAGATAGAGCCGGGGCACGACCGAATCCAACGCGACATATTCGTTCTGGTTCGAATGGGCGCCGAAGCCCCTGAGACCGAAGCCCTCGATCACCGGGCCCCTGGCCTGGAGCGCGGCATAGGCTGCATCGGTTCCGCCGCCGCTCGCTCGTTCGGAGATGGTCAGCGAGCGGCCGATCTCGCCGAAGACGCGCTTGGCATGCGCGCCGAGCGCCCTGCTGGCCTCGGTCGGCGCCAGAGGCGGGCGCCCGTGCGTGAATGTCACTTCCACCAAGGTGTCGGGGATGAGCTTGTTCTGGATGCGCTCCCTCACCGCGGCCTCGATCAGGTCGAAATCGGCCATGCGCAGCGCCCGCATGTCGCCCTGCGCCTTCGCCTCGGCAGGAATCGCATTGCTGACCGAGCCGGCTGAGGCGAGCGTCCAGTTCAGCTTGAGGCCCATCTCCGGCTTGGAGAGATCGCGCATCTGCAGGATCTGATGGGCGAGTTCGTACAGGGCGTTGCGGCCTTGCTCCGGCGAGCCACCGGCATGCGAGGCCCGGCCGGTGACCTTGAGCTGCACGGAGCCGACGCCGCTGGTGGCGAGGCGCAGCGTGTCCTGGCCGATGCCGGACCCTTCGCATGAAAACACTGCGTCCTGCTCGGCCGCGAGCCTGGTGATCAGCGCCCTTGAGCCGGCCGAGCCGATCTCCTCGTCGCCGTTGATGAGGACGGTGAGCGTGCCGTAGTCCCGGGCCGCGATCCTGTTGAGCAGCGCGATGGTATGGAGGATCAGGGCGACGCCGTGCTTGTCGTCGGCGATGCCGAGGCCATAGGCCCTGTCGCCCTCGATCCGGAAGGGCTGCTGGGCCAGCATGCCCTTGGCGTAGACCGTGTCCATATGGGCCAGCAGCATGATCTTCCTGGTGCCGCTGCCTTTGAAGCGTGCCAGCGCGATCTTGCCCGGCGATCGCGCCGGTTCGGCCGAGTCGATCAGCTCGGTCTCGCCGCCCAGGGCCTTGAGGCGCTCGGCGATGAGTGCGGCGATCGTCGCCAGACCCTGCACGTCCCGCGAGCCCGATTCGATCGAGACCAGCTTTTCCAGCGTTGCGAGATAGGCCGGCTTCTCGGCCTCGGCCGCGTCGAGGACGGGCTTTTGCGGCGCTGCCAGAGCAGGCGTTGCAAGCATCAGGGTTGCGATCAAAGCGCTGCGGGCCATCCCGGTCGCGAACATCATCGACTCCCTTCGAAGCGGAATCGCAGAATCTGCTCAGGGCGCCGCGAGCGCGGCCTTGAGCGTACGCAGGTCGCGCCAGGCCAGGCGCTTCTGCAAGGGCTGGCGAAGGAGATAGGCCGGGTGCAGCGTTGAGATCGCCCGGATCATGCGCGTGCCGGTGTCATACTCCATCCAGCGCCCGCGCGAGGCCAGGATGCCGGAGACGCCGAGCAGCCCCTGCGCCGACGGGCCGCCGACGCAGACCAGGATGTCGGGGTCGACTAGTTCGATCTGGCGCTGGATGAAGGGCAGGCAGATCGCGACCTCCTGCGGGGTCGGCGTGCGGTTGCCGGGCGGGCGCCAGGGCAGGAGATTGGCGATATAGACATGCTCCTGTCGGGTGAGCCCGATCGCCGCCAGCATCCGGTCGAGCAACTGGCCGGAGCGGCCGACGAAGGGCACGCCCGCGCGATCCTCGTCCGCGCCGGGTGCCTCGCCGACGATCATGACCTTGCCGGCCGGATTGCCGTCGGCGAAGACGAGGTTCTTGGCTGTCGCCTTGAGCGGGCAGCCTTCGAAGCTGGCGAGCGCCGTCTTGAGCTCATCCAGCGTGGTCGCCTCGCGCGCCAGCGCCCGGGCTGACAGCGCGGCTTCGTCCGGCGGAGTGGCTGCGGCCACGGCGGCAGGGCGTCGCGCCGCCAGCTGCGCAGCGGCGACGGGGCGTGCGACAGGCTGTCGCGCCGGCTCGGGTGCGGCTGCGAAATGGTCGTGCGGCGTCTCGTCGAGCGCTTCGGTCACGCCCATTTCGGCGTACCAGGCGATCAATTCGGCTGCGGAGACGGCGTCGAGCGACATGGCGGCAGAATAGAGCGGCGTTCGGAACGAAGCGAGCCCCTTCGCTGTTGCAAAATGAACGGGAGCCCCGGATAGAGGAATTCCAATCAGCCTTGCGGCAGTGCTTGGCGGGTTGATCAAGATAGTTCATATATAAACTATCTAACGATGAAGGCGCGGGTGGAGGGCAGGATGGATCTGAAGGAAGCGCAGAGCACGCCGCGCGAGAGCATGGACTATGACGTCGTCATCGTCGGTGCTGGTCCTGCCGGGCTCGCCGCCGCGATCCGGCTGAAGCAGCTCGACGAAGCTATCTCGGTCGTCGTGGTCGAGAAGGGCTCCGAGGTCGGCGCGCATATCCTCTCCGGCGCGGTCATCGATCCGATCGGGCTCGACAAGCTCCTGCCCGACTGGCGGCAGGACGATGCCCGCCCGCTGCATACGCAGGTGACCGAGGACGTCTTCTATTTCCTCGGCCCGGCCGGTGGCGCGCGCCTGCCGAACTTCGCCATGCCGAAGCTGATGAACAATCACGGCAACTTCGTCGGCTCGCTCGGCCTTGTCGCCCGCTATCTCGCCGCGCGTGCCGAGGCGCTCGGCGTCGAGATCTATCCGGGCTTCGCCGCCGCCGAGCTGCTTTATAACGACGACGGCTCGGTCGCCGGCATCGCCACCGGCGACATGGGCATCGCGAAGGATGGCACGGTCTCCGACCGTTTCACCCGCGGCATGGAACTGCGTGGCCGCTACACGCTTCTGGGAGAGGGCGCCCGTGGCTCGCTCTCGAAGATCGCGATCAGGCGCTTTGCTCTGGATGAAGGCCGCGAGCCGCAGAAATACGGCATCGGCCTCAAGGAGATCTGGCAGGTCAAGCCGGAGAATTTCAGGAAGGGGCTGGTCCAGCACTCCTTCGGCTGGCCACTCGACATGTCGACCGGCGGTGGCTCCTTCCTCTATCATTTCGACGACAACCTGGTTTCGGTCGGCTTCGTCGTCCACCTCAACTACTCGAACCCGACGCTCTCGCCCTTCGACGAGTTCCAGCGCTTCAAGACCCATCCGATGATCCGCGACGTCTTCGAGGGCGCCAAGCGCCTCTCCTACGGCTCGCGCGCCATCACCGAAGGCGGCTGGCAGTCGGTGCCCAAGCTGACCTTCCCGGGCGGGGCGCTGATCGGCTGCTCGGCCGGCTTCGTCAACGTGCCGCGCATCAAGGGCAGCCACAACGCCATCCTGTCGGGCATGCTGGCGGCAGAACATCTCGTGCCGGCGCTGGCGGCGGGTCGCTCGCATGACATGGTCGACGGCATCGAGGACAGCTGGCGCGCCTCCGAGATCGGCCGCGACCTCAAGCCGGTGCGCAACGTCAAGCCGCTCTGGTCGAAGCTCGGCACGCTCGGCGGCGTCATGCTCGGGGGCATCGACATGTGGCTGAACCAGCTCTTCGGCTGGTCGCCCTTCGGCACGCTGAAACACGGCAAGCCCGATCATGCCACGCTGAAGCCGATCGGCATGGTCACTCCGATCGTCTACCCTAAGCCTGACGGCAAGATCTCCTTCGACAAGCTCTCCTCGGTCTTCCTCTCGGCAACCAATCATGAGGAGGACCAGCCGGCGCATCTGAAGCTGACCGACCCGAACGTGCCGGTGCTGCAGAACCTGCCGATCTATGGCGAGCCGGCGCGGCTCTATTGCCCGGCCGGCGTCTACGAGGTGGTCTATGCCGATCCGGAGAAGCAGTCGCTGCCGCGCTTCGTGATCAACGCGCAGAACTGCGTGCACTGCAAGACCTGCGACATCAAGGACCCCGCCCAGAACATCACCTGGACGGTGCCGGAAGGCGCGGGCGGGCCGAACTACTCGAACATGTGATCGCGTGGGCCGCCGGTCGCGGCGGGCGCTTGAAACATGAAAGGCCGCGCGGCCTCGGATCGCGCGGCCTTTTGCCATTGTTCACCCTGAAAAGGGCGGCGAATCAGCCCTTGCGGACGATCGGACCCGGCTTCTCGGGTTCCTTGGTGGCGCAGCCGCCGGCAATGCCGGCGAGCGTGAGGACGGTCGCGAGCGAGACCTTCTTCCTCTGGAAGCACCTTTGACGAATCGCCACGAAGCCAACATCACGCCCGAAAAATTGACGAAATCCATCGATGCAACCGGCCGAGCATGGGCGCTGTGTCTTTTTCACGTCAGCGCTACAACGATGACGCAGCGCGGCGCGCAACTCTTGTCGGCAGGCCCGGAAACGGCCATGTTGACTGCCTAATCGTTCAGGTCACGGTCCCGTCCACGGACCAGTCCCCGGCGGCCGGGGCGGACCGAGGGAGAATGTCGAACGTGACGTTTCAGATCAACGGCCGTAGCGCCGCTCTTGTGCTGGCGTTTGTCGCAGGCTTGCATGTCGGCATGCCGGCGCTCGCGCAGGCACGTCCGGTCGAGAAATTCGAGCCAGCCGAGAGCCTTGAAGGCAATTACCTGGCGGCCGTGGTGGCCGGCTCGGCGCGGGATCTTGGCGCGGCCTCGATCTATCTGCGCGAGGCGATCCGGAACGATCCGCAGAACAGCGAACTGCTCGAGCGCGGCTTCGTCGCCTTCCTCGCCGACGGCGCGATGAACGAGACCTTCCGGGCCGCCGAGAAGCTGATCCAGCGCGACGCCACCAACGGCCTCGCCCAGCTCGCGCTCGGTGTGCGTGCGCTGAAGCAGAAGAACTATGGCGCCGCCCGCACCCAGCTGCAGCGTGGCGGCCGCGGCCGTTCGGCCGACATCACCGCGACCCTGCTCGCCGCCTGGGCCTACTCGGGCTCGGGCGAGACGAATCGCGCCATCGACACGCTGGAGCGTCTCAAGGGCGAATCGACCTTCGACCGCTTTCGCGATTTCCATGCCGGACTGATCCTCGACATCGCGGGGCGCCGCAACGAGGCGAATCGCCGGCTCAAGGCAGCCTACGATGCCGAGAAGACCAATCTGCGCCTCGTCGATCTCTGGGCGCGCCAGCAGGCGCGCGCCGGCGACAGCGAGGCGGCCCTGGCGACCCTGAACGATTTCGAGCGGAGCGTCCGCCCGAACCATCCGGTGGTCCGCGACGCCATCGCCAAGATCAGCAGCAAGGAGCCGCTGCAGCGCATCGTCGGCAACACCCAGCAGGGCGCCGCCGAAGTGCTCTACGGGCTCGCCAGCGCGGGCATTCTTCAGGGCGACGAGGCGACCGCGCTGCTCTATCTGCGCTTCGCCGTCTATCTGGATCCCGGCCACGACCTCGCCGTGCTGACGCTGGCCGACATCCTCGAGCGCGCCAAGCAGACCGAGGACGCCGTCCAGGTCTACAGGCGCATGCCGGAGAACTCGCCGCTGCGCCCGGTCGCCGACATCCAGATCGGGCTCGGCCTCGAACAGCTCGGCAAGACCGAGGAGGCTACCAAGCATCTCGAGGGCATCATCGCCGCGCGTCCCGACGACATCGAGGCGATCTCCGCCCTCGGCAACATCTATCGCTCGCGCAAGCGCTTCGAGGAGGCGGCTGCGACCTATGACAAGGCGGTCGCCAAGCTCGGCACGCCGAGCCGCGCCAACTGGGACATCTTCTACTCGCGCGGCATCGCCTATGAGCGCATCAAGAAATGGCCGCAGGCCGAGGCCGATCTGCGCAAGTCGCTGGAGCTGATGCCGGAGGCGCTCGGCCGCGAGCGCGCCCTGGTGCTCAATTATCTCGGCTATTCGCTGGTCGACCAGAACCTCAAGCTCGAAGAGGCGCTCGGCATGTTGCGCCGGGCCGTGGAGCTCCGGCCGCGGGACGGCTACATCATCGACTCGCTCGGCTGGGCCCACTACCGGCTCGGCCGCTATGACGAGGCGGTGACGGAGCTGGAGAAGGCGATGGAGCTGCGCCCGTCCGACCCGGTGATCAACGACCATCTCGGCGACGTCTACTGGAAGACTGGGCGCTATCTCGAAGCGCGCTACCAGTGGAATTACGCCCGCGATCTCGGGCCGGAGCCCGAAGACCTGACCCGGATCCTGCGCAAGATCGACAAGGGCCTGGAAGACCCGGCGCCCTCGGCCAGTGCGGCCGAGCCTAAGAAGGATGGCGGCTGATCCTTGCGCCTGGCGACCCGCGCCCCGGCCAAGGTCAACCTCTCCCTGCGCGTGATCGGCCGCCGGGCCGACGGCTATCATGAGCTCGACAGCCTCGTCGCCTTCGCTGGCGTCGGCGACGAACTGAGTCTGTCGCCGGGTGAACCTGGCGACATGAGCATCTCCGGCCCCTTTGCCGCGGGCCTCTCGACCGGCCTCGACAATCTCGTGCATAAGGCCGAGCGTGAGCTTCGCGAGGAGATCGCCGGGCTGCGCTCCGGCCGCTTCCATCTCGTCAAGCGCCTGCCCGTCGCTTCCGGCATCGGCGGCGGTTCGGCCGATGCCGCCGCGGCCCTGCGCCTGCTGGCGCGGCTCAATGATCTGCCACTGTCGCACCCGGCGCTGCTCGCCACTGCCGGCCGCGTCGGCGCCGATGTCCCGGTCTGTCTGGAGGCGCGTGCCCGCGTCATGCGCGGCATCGGCGAAAAGCTCGGCCCGGTGCTGAGGTTGCCGCGGCTGTTCGCGTTGCTGGTCAATCCAGGGCTGGCCGTCGAGACCGCGGCCGTGTTCCGGACGTTGGGGCTTCAGCCGGGGCAGGGGCATGCGGAGGGCGTCGAGGCGTTCAAGGCGGATGTCTCTGCGCCAGCAACATCGGCTGCCCTCATCGACGCCCTGGCCGCTGCCGGCAACGATCTCGAACCGCCGGCACGGGCCGTCGTGCCGGCAATCGGTGAGGTGCTGTCGGCGCTGTCGCGCTTGCCGGAATCCCGGCTGGCGCGCATGTCCGGCTCGGGCGCGACCTGCTTCGCCTTGTTCGATGACTGCCGTGCTAGCGCGGCAGCGGCGAAGCAGCTTTTGTTTCAGCACCCCGGCTGGTGGGTAAAGCCGACCATGCTGAGGTGAGGCCCGGCCTCAGTGCGCCCGCGCTACGCAGAAGTCGACGGCGTCGTTGAGCGCCTGCTTCATCGGCGATGACGGGTAAAGGCCGAGCGCATCCTTCGCCATCTTGGCGTAGTGGCGGGCCCGCTCGATCGTGTCGGCCAGGGCGCCATGCTTGCGCATCAGCGCCTGCGCCTCCGCGAGGTCGCCGTCACGCACCTCGCCCTCCTGCAGGGTCCGGCGCCAGAAGGCGCGCTCCTCCGCATTGCCGCGGCGGAAGGAGAGCACCACCGGTAGCGTGATCTTGCCCTCACGGAAGTCGTCGCCGACATTCTTGCCGAGCTGGCCCGCAGAGCCGCCATAGTCGAGCGCGTCGTCGACGAGCTGGAAGGCGATGCCGAGATTGAGCCCATAGCTGCGGCAGGCGGCGGCCTCGCCCTTGGACGAGCCGGCGATCACCGGCCCGACCTCGCAGGCGGCGGCAAAAAGCTCGGCGGTCTTGCCGCGGATCACGGCGAGGTACTCGTCCTCGGTCGTCTCGGTGTTCTTGGCGGCGGCGAGCTGCATCACCTCGCCCTCGGCGATGACTGCCGCCGCGGTCGAGAGGATGTCGAGCGCGCGCAGCGAGCCGACCTCGACCATCATCTTGAAGGCCTGGCCGAGCAGGAAGTCGCCGACCAGCACGCTCGCCTCATTGCCCCAGAGCATGCGGGCCGCGGCCTTGCCACGGCGCATGTCGCTCTCGTCGACGACATCGTCATGCAGCAGCGTCGCCGTATGCATGAACTCGACGCTGGCCGCGAGCTTGACATGGCCCTCGCCGCGATAGCCGCAGAGCGCCGCCGTCGCCAGTGTGAGCATCGGCCGCAGGCGCTTGCCGCCGGAGGAGATCAGATGGTTCGCGACCTCCGGGATCATCGTGACCTCGGAGCCGGTGCGCGACAGGATCATCGCGTTGACGCGTTCCATGTCGGCGCGCGTCAGCCCGACCAGTGGCTCGATGCCGCCCTGGCTGGTGTCCTTGTCTTCGAAAGCTACGACGACGCCCACGCGCAAACTCCGGCCTCAATCTCGCGCATTCGCGCGCTATGCCCTTGCCACAAACGTCGCATGCGTGGCCAGCCCCGGCAATGCTTTCGCGGCGCAGCAGTTTGACGCTGCGCTGCCGTTTTGACCCGGCGAAGCGATCTTTCCTGTTGCGCAGGGCTGGCCCGGTGGGCTCCATGAGCGCATGCACGAACTCGTCCGTTCCAATGATCTCGTCCTGCTCGGTGCCATCGAGGCGCTGCTGGCCTCGGCCGATCTGGGTTGCCTGATCGCCGACCAGCACATCAGCTCGCTCGAAGGCATGATCGGCGCGTTCCCGCGCCGCCTGCTGGTGCGCGAGCAGGACAGCCGGCGCGCCCGCGCGTTGTTGATCGAGGCGGGCTACGGGGATGAATTGCGTCCCGCCCCTTCGTCATGACGGAAACGTCCATGGCCGAGCGGTTTCCCGGTCTCGGTGAGATCGCCGAAGACCGCCTGCTCGGCGGGCGTTTGCGTCTGCTGCAGCCGGTCAAGGGCCACCGGGCTGGTTCCGACGCGATTATCCTCGCAGCGGCGCTTCCCGAACTGGGCGAGGGACGGCTCGCCGATTTCGGCGCCGGCGTCGGCACGGTCGGGCTCGCAGTGGCGCTACGCCAGCCGGGGCTGGAGGTCGTCCTAATCGAGCGCGATCCGGAGCTTGCGGCACTCGCGGCCCGCAATGCCGGGCTCAACGACCTGGAGGCGCGGGTGCGCGTCGCGGTCGGAACGATCGGCGAGCGCAATGGCGATCTTGCCCGCGAGGGGCTGGCGGCAGCATCCATGGCCTGGGTCGCGATGAACCCGCCCTTCTTCGAAGCAGGTGAGGTGCGCGCCTCGCCGGTCGCCAATCGCCGTGCGGCACATGTCGCTGGGCAATCCCTGTGCGACTGGCTGAAAACGGCGCGCCATGCGCTGAAGCCGGGCGGCGGCGTCAGCATCATCCACCGCGCCGAAGCGGTGGGAGCAATTCTCGCAGCGCTGGAGACGGGTTTCGGCGCGATCGAAATCCGTCCCGTCCATGGCCAGGCCGAGCGGCCGGCGATCCGGGTCATCGTCTCGGCCCGCCTCGGCAGCAAGAAGCCGGCAGCGTTGCTGCCGGCTCTGGTTCTCAATGGCGCGGATGGGCGCTTCACCGCCTTCAGCGAAGCGATCCATCGCGGCGAGGCTGTGCTCGCCTAGTTTGGTTCAGCGGCAGATGCGGCGCTCGCGCACCACCCAGCCCCAGCCGTCCCAATAACGCACCGGGCGGATATAGCAGCGCGGGCCGTAATAGCCGCCGCCCCAGCCGTAACGCGGCCCGCCATAGCCATAGCGTGGCCCGCCATAGCCGTAGCGCGGGCGGCCATAGTATCCGCCGCCGCCCCACCCGGGATTGCTGTAGCGCGGCGCCGACGGATGGCGGCTGCCGCCGCCAGGATAGCCGTAGCCGCCGCTCAGCGCCTGCGCCTCGGCCGGGGTGGCGGTGACCGCACCCATACCGAGGCCGGCCACGCCGAGCGCGGCAGCGGCGGACAGTCCAAGAACGAGTTTGCGAAGCATGATTACCTCCTTCGCTGACAGCCCCGGCCTGTGCCGGGGCGATCGGGCGTCATCGTGGCGGCCAGCTTGCGGTCGCCGGGCTGAACGGGGCGTGGCCGCGCCGTTCAGCCTCTCTTCATGAGCTCAGGTGGCCGTCAGCGGCAGACGCGTGTCGACCGGATCACGTAGCGCCGGCCGTTCCAGACGCGCTGGTCGACGATGCGGCAGCGCTGCCCGTAATGCGGACGGCCATAGCCCGGACGCGGGCGAACATGCGGGCCGCCGCCCCAACCGGGATTGCTGTAGCGCGGTGCCGACGGATGCCGGCTGCCGCTGCCGGGGTAGCCGTAGCCGCCGCTCAGCGCCTGGGCGTCGGCCGGAGCCGCCGTGATTGCGCTAACGCCGAGCGAGGCGGCGCCGAGGGCGGCGGCGGCCGAGAGGCCGAGGAAAAACTTGCGAAGCATGTCATATCCTTCTTGATGAACCGCGCCGGCCTGTGCCGTGGCGATCGGGCGTCATTATGGCTGCCGGCTGGCCTCGGGGCCTGGCGGATCGCGCCGCCAAGCCCTTCCAGGTGCAGTGCGTCAGCGGCAGACGCGGACCGGGCGGATCACCCAGCGCCAGCCGTTCCAGACACGGCGGTCGACGAAATAGCAGCGCGGACGATAGACCGGGCGGCCGTAATAGCGGCGCGGGCCGTAATAGGGCCGGCCGTAATACTGGATCTGCTCGATCTGACCGGTGGCGGCCGGGACGCTGCCGGCCGCGATCGGCGCGGCATTGGCCGGGGCGACGGCGAGGCCGGTGAAGAGAAGGGCGCCGGCACCGAACAGGGCGGCGGCGATACGGTTCGACAGCATTGTGTACTCCTGCTTGTCGCGTCGGCCCGTCTCAAGCGCTCGCCCCGAGCGCCGCGGACCGTTCGATGGGGCGACAATAGCCGCCTCTCTATGAACGCGATCCTTGCCGAAGGGTTCATGGGTCATTCATGGCATGAAGCAATTCCTGCAGAGCTGTGCAGCGGTTCTGCGGCTGGAATTGCGCCGACCGACGAGACGACGCACCTCCGGCAGCTGTCCCGGGACATGCCGTTGCGCTTGACCATGAGCGTCGCCAGCCCCTAATCACGCCGCATGTTTCTCGACAGTTTAAAAGGCTGATGCCCTTGGCCGCGTCCTCCGACCCGCTGAACCCGACCCGCTCTTTCCAGGGGCTGCTGCTGACCTTGCAGCGCTTCTGGGCCGAGCGCGGCTGCGTCATCCTCCAGCCCTACGACATGGAGGTCGGCGCCGGTACCTTCCATCCGGCGACGACGCTGCGCGCGCTCGGGCCGAAGCCCTGGAAGGCGGCCTATGTCCAGCCTTCGCGCCGGCCCAAGGACGGCCGCTATGGCGAAAACCCCAATCGGCTGCAGCACTATTACCAGTTCCAGGTCATCCTGAAGCCGTCGCCGCCGGACCTGCAGCAGCTCTATCTCGACTCGCTCAAGGCGATCGGCGTCGACCTCGCTTTGCACGATGTCCGTTTCGTCGAGGACGATTGGGAGAGCCCGACGCTGGGCGCCTGGGGCCTTGGCTGGGAATGCTGGTGCGACGGCATGGAAGTCAGCCAGTTCACCTATTTCCAGCAGGTCGCCGGCGTCGAATGCGCCCCGGTCGCGGGCGAATTGACCTATGGGCTCGAACGACTCGCCATGTATGTCCAGGGCGTCGAGAACGTCTACGACCTCAACTTCAACGGCCTCGAGGGCGAGGACCGCGTCTCCTATGGCGACGTCTTCCTGCAGGCCGAGCAGGAGTTCTCGCGGCATAATTTCGAATACGCCAACACCGAGACGCTGTTCCGCCACTTCAGCGATGCCGAGGCCGAGTGCAAGGCGCTGCTCGCCGCCGGCGAAGCGGAGGAGGGCGCCAATTCCGCGCAGCACAAGCTGGCTCTGCCGGCCTATGACCAGTGCATCAAGGCGAGCCATGTCTTCAACCTGCTCGATGCGCGCGGCGTGATCTCGGTCACCGAGCGCCAGAGCTACATCCTGCGCGTGCGCGAGCTCGCCAAGGCCTGCGGCGCCGCCTGGCTGAAGACCGCCGGCGGGGGAGCACACTGATGCCTGATCTCCTGCTTGAACTGTTCTCCGAGGAAATCCCCGCCCGCATGCAGCGCAAGGCGGCGGACGACTTGAAGAAGCTCGTCACCGATGCGCTGGTCGAGCGCGGCCTGACCTATGAGGGCGCCAAGGCCTTCGCGACGCCGCGCCGCCTCGCGCTCACCATTGCTGGCCTGCCGGTGCGCGGCCGCGATGTCCGCGAGGAGCGCAAGGGGCCGCGCGTCGGCGCGCCCGAGGCCGCCGTGCAGGGCTTCCTCAAGGCCGCGGGGCTGACCTCGCTCGCTGAGGCGACGATCGTCAGCGATCCCAAGAAGGGCGACTCTTATGTCGCCGTGATCGAGAAGCCAGGCCAGGAGACGGTCGCGGCCATCGCCGAGATCGTGCCGGCGGTGATCCGGTCGTTCCCCTGGCCGAAATCGATGCGCTGGGGCAAGGCTTCGGCAGAAAGCGGCTCGCTGCGCTGGGTCCGCCCGCTGCATTCGATCCTCTGCACCTTCGGCGCCGAGACCGAGGATCCGGAGGTGGTGCCCTTCGAGGTCGACGGCATCCAGTCCGGCAACGTCACCTATGGCCACCGCTTCCACGCGCCCGGCCCGATCACCGTGAAGCGCTTCGACGACTACGTCCCGAGCCTGGAGCGGGCCAAGGTCGTGCTCGACGCCGATCGCCGCAAGGAGATCATCGCGGCCGACGCCAGGAACCTCGCCTTCGCCGCGGGTCTTGAACTGGTCGAGGACGAGGGTTTGCTGGAGGAGGTCGCCGGCCTCGTCGAATGGCCGGTCGTGCTGATGGGCGATTTCGAGGAGCGCTTCCTCGAGATTCCCGGCGAGGCGATCCGCGCCACCATCCGCGCCAACCAGAAATGCTTCGTGCTGCGCGATCCCAATAGCGGAGAACTCGCCAACCGCTTCATCCCGGTCTCGAACCTGATCGCCAGCGATGGCGGCCTGGCGATCACCGCCGGCAATGGCCGTGTCGTCCGGGCACGCCTCTCCGATGCCGCCTATTTCTGGCAGACCGATCGCGGCCCGCTGCCCGATCTCGATACGCTGAAGGACAGCGCGGAGAAGCTCGGGCTCGATCTCGCCAAGCCGCTCGACCAGCGCATGGCCAAGCTCGACAAGCTCGGCGTCGTCTTCCACGCCAAGCTCGGCACGCAGGGCGAGCGGGTCCAGCGCATCGCCGCGCTGGCGAAGGCTATTGGGGAGCTTATAGAGCCTCAAAAGCAGATAGGCGAGACCGTCTACAGCGGAAGTTCGGCATCGTATCACAACGATATCGCTCGTGCCGCTTGTCTGATGAAAGCCGATCTGCCGACCGAGATGGTCGGCGAGTTCCCTGAATTGCAGGGGTTGATGGGCCGCAAATACGCGGAATTGCAGGGCGAGAACCCCTCCGTCGCCGCCGCGATCGAGGAGCACTACAAGCCGCTCGGTCCCGCTGATCGTATCCCGGCTGATCCCGTTTCGGTGGCTCTCGGGTTGGCCGACAAACTCGACACGCTAGCCAGTTTTTGGGCTATTGAAGAGAAACCTACGGGGAGCAAGGACCCTTATGCTTTGCGCCGGGCTGCGCTGGGAGTAATCCGGCTAGTAGTGGAAAACGGAGTACGAATTAGACTGCTTCCGATTATCAGCGATGCCGGCAAACGCACGCTCGATGCTGTAGTTGCGACAGGGCTCCGTCGTATGCGCGCTGAGGAAGCACTGTTGAGCCAGGAATTCGAGCACGCCCGTTCGTTGCCTTTTGCAGTTGGCATCCAACAGGGCGCAAAAGCTGAAGCAATATTAATCGCCCATAGAGCCGAGATAGAAAATCTCAAGGCGAGACAGCATTACACATACTCGGAGGCGCAGGCCTTTTCGACAGACCTCCTCTCATTCTTCCACGATCGCCTGAAGGTGATGCTGCGTGACCAGGGCGCGCGGCATGATCTCGTCGACGCGGTGCTGGGCGAGGGCGCCTCGGGCAATGACGACCTCCTGCTGATCACCCGCCGCGTCGCCGCGCTCGGCCGCTTCCTCGAGACGGAAGACGGCAGGAGCCTGCTGGCCGGCCACAAGCGCGCCGCCAATATCCTCAAGGCCGAGGAAAAGAAGGACGGCGAGGGTGCCTTCGCCGGCCCGGCCGATCTCCAGCTCATCGCCGATGCAGGGCTGATCGAGGAGAAGGCGCTCGCGGTCGCGCTCGCCCAGGCGACGCCGAAGGCGGAAGCCGCCATTGCTGCCGAGGACTATGAGGGCGCCATGGCGGCGCTCGCCGAGCTCCGGCCTGCGGTCGATGCCTTCTTCGACAAGGTCACGGTCAACGATCCCGATCCGGCCCTACGCGCCAATCGCCTCAAGCTGCTCAATCAGCTGCGCGAGGCGACCCGCGCCGTGGCGGACTTTTCGCGGATCGCGGGGTAGGCACGGGAAGCGCGACATAGAACCCCTCTCCCGGATGGGAGAGGGGCAGGGGTGAGGGACCGCCGCTGATTGTTGAGGCGATGCGGCGCCGTTGCGCCTTCTACGGATAAGGCAGGCCCTCATCCCTGCCCTTCTCCCACACGGGAGAAGGGTTCCCCGCACCCTCGTTCGCAAGGTTGGCTCGTCCCCAGCCAGCCCCCTCCGGAACTTTTTCCCCGGGCTCGACGTTCTCTTTTCCGAGGCCGCTGCCTGCGAACGTGTCGCAGCCAGCAACCTCGGGGGGCCGGCTTTCGGCCGCGATAAGAGGATTTAAGCCATGAGCATTCTGATTTCGCTTTTGATCACCATCCTGGTGATAGCTCTCGTGCTTTACCTGGTGCGGATGCTGCCGGTCGACGGCAACATCAAGAACATCATCCAGATCATCGTCATCATCATCGGCATCATCTCGTTGCTGCGCTATCTCGCGGTCTTCTAGCCAAAGGGGCCGCCGTCATGCCCGCCCCGTGGCGGGTGTCCATGCGAACATCGCCCGTGACCGGCGAGGACATGGATGGTCGGGACGAGGCCCGGCCATGGCGGTGGTGACGTCTTCAACCGGCAATTGACGAAAATGCCGCGCTGATCCAGAATCCCAGCGGTCCAGAGGGCCCCGGACGCAAGCCGTCCCGGGGCCCTTTCCTGTTCGAGACCGAGCGATCGCCGCGATGACTTCGCAGAACCGTACTTCGCATATCCGCCTGACCTCGCATCCCGAGCCCGGCAGCGCCGCCGCCCGCTTCCCGATCCAGTGGGGCGCTGCGACGCCGCAGGAGCGAGGACCGGTCATCGCCTCGACGACCAATCCGGCCGACCGCAACGTCATCGGCGCCCATGGCGGCTCCTATTCGGTCTATCGGGCGCTCGCCATCTCGGCCCGAGCGATGAACCCGGCGCAGCGTCCGGACCTGACCAACACCCACCCGACCTCCGACATCCTGCCGCGGCCGCAATGGTTCGATCCCGGCCGGATCGTCTCGCTCGATCCGTTCGGCCACCGCGTCGCCCAGGATTTCGGCAAGTGGATCGGCGAGGGCATCGACATCCGCCCGACCATCGCGGTCACCAAGGCGCGGCTCAATCTGCCCGAGATTCTCGCCGCCATGGCCGGCCACCGCCTTCAGGCCGATGGGGGAATTCTGCACGGCTCCGGCGACATCAGCGTCACCAAGATCGCGGTCGACCCGGTCTGGCATCTCCCGGGCATCGCCGACCGCTTCGGTACGACCGAGAACGAACTCCGCCGCACGCTGTTCGAGCAGACCGGCGGCATGTATCCGGAATTGGTGACGCGGCCCGACCTCAAGGTCTTCCTGCCGCCGATCGGCTCGATCACGGCCTATGTCATCGGCGAGGTCTCGGCGATTTCCGATCCGAAGAAGACGCTGGCCTGCCGCGTCCATGACGAGTGCAACGGCTCCGACGTCTTCGGCTCCGATATCTGCACCTGCCGGCCCTATCTGGTCCATGGCATCGAGGAAGCCGTGAAGGAGGCTCAAGCCGGCGGCGTCGGCCTGATCGTCTACAACCGCAAGGAGGGCAGGGCGCTCGGCGAGGTCACCAAGTTCCTCGTCTACAACGCCCGCAAGCGCCAGGAGGGCGGCGATTCCGCCGCGACCTATTTCGAGCGCACCGAATGCGTCGCCGGCGTGCAGGACGCCCGCTTCCAGCAATTGATGCCGGACGTGCTGCACTGGCTCGGCGTGAAGCGGATCGACCGGCTGATGTCGATGTCGAACATGAAATACGACGCCATGGTCGAAAGCGGCATCGAGATCGGCGAACGCGTCGCCATCCCGCCCGATTTGATTCCGCCGGACGCCTCGGTCGAGATCGAGGCCAAGAAGGCGGCGGGCTACTATTCGCCGGATGGGGCGCCCGGCGACAACGCACTCAAGGCCACCGTCGGCCGCGATCTTGAAAAGTTCTGATCCCGCCTATGCCTGACACCAATCCCGAAGCCGTCCGCCAGCTGCTCAAGCCGGCAGCCGTCCGAGAGCGCGCGCAGGAGATGCTGCGGCTCGGCCTCGAAGGCCGGCTGGCGCATTTCAGCGTCCATCCCGAGCGGCTGCCGGCCTGCGCCGCCTATGTGCTGGAGACGATCCGCCAGAACTATCCGGCGCTCGACATTCCCTTCCATGCCCGCTGGCGCCATTTCATCATCGCCAGCATGGATCGCTGGCAGCTGCTCGATGCGAAGGCGCATTTCCCCGACGCCCGGGCGAGGGGCCGCGCCGCCTATGATCTGGCTGTCGTCAGCGTCCTGCTCGATGCCGGCGCCGGCGCCGACTGGCGTTATCGCGATGCGGTGACCGGCCAGAGCATCGGCCGCTCGGAAGGGCTGGCCTTGGCCTCGCTCGACATGTTCGCCGCCGGAGCCTTTTCCGGCGATCCGGCGCAGCCGCTGCGGGTGGATGTCGCTGCACTCGAACATCTCGACGCCGAAGCGCTGGCGGCCGGCTTCCAGGTCTCGGACGGCAATCCGCTGATAGGGTTGGGAGGTCGCGCCGCGCTGCTCAACCGCCTCGGAGAGGAGCTGGAGAAGCAGGGGCTAGCCCGTCCAGGCGATCTGTTCGACCGGCTGGTCGAGGCAGCCGAAGGTCGGTCGATCCGCGCCGCCTATATCCTCTCGCAGGTGCTGGAGGTGCTCGGCGGTATCTGGCCCTCGCGCCTGAGCTATGCCGGCATCGCTCTCGGCGACAGCTGGAAGCACCCGTTGATCGCGCCGGGCGAGATCACCGCCGGCATCGTGCCGTTCCACAAGCTTTCGCAATGGCTGAGCTATTCGCTGATCGAGCCATTGCAATGGGCCGGCATCCAGGTCGTCGGCATCGACGATCTCACCGGCCTGCCCGAATACCGCAATGGCGGGCTCCTGCTTGATCTCGGCGTGCTCGAACTGAAGGACCCTGCCGACGCGGTGCGGGGCCATGAGGTCGGCTCGCAGCTCGTGGTGGAGTGGCGGGCGCTGACGGTTGCGCTGCTCGACCGGATCGGCGAACTGGTGCGCGCCGAACTCGGCCTGAGCGCCGAGCAGTTGCCGCTCGCCAAGGTGCTGGAGGGCGGGACCTGGGCCGCCGGCCGCCGCATTGCTCGCGAAAAGCGCGAAGGCGGCGGACCGCCCTTGACCATCGTCAGCGACGGCACGGTATTCTAGAGAACAACGACAAGACGAAGGGGATCAGGACTGCATGGCCACGAGCGCTAACGGCGTCACCGTCGTCGACCACCCGCTGGTGCAGCACAAGCTGACGCTGATGCGCGAGAAGGACCGCTCGACCAAGAGCTTCCGCCAGCTCCTCAACGAGATCGGCATGCTGCTCTGCTACGAGGTCACGCGCGACCTGCCGACCGAGATGATCGAGATCGAGACACCGCTGCAGAAGTCGATGCAGCCTGTCATCTCCGGCAAGAAGCTGGTCTTCGCGCCGATCCTGCGCGCCGGCGTCGGCTTCCTCGACGGCATGCTGGAGCTCGTTCCTGCCGCCCGCGTCGCCCATATCGGCCTCTATCGCGACCCGCAGACGCTCCAGGCTGTCGAGTATTATTTCAAGGCGCCCTCCGATATCGCCGACCGCATGATCGTGGTGATGGACCCGATGCTGGCGACGGCGAACTCGGCGGTGGCGGCGGTCGACCGGCTGAAGGAGCGCGGCGCCAAGGATCTGCGCTTCGTCTGCCTGCTCGCGGCGCCCGAGGGCATCGCACGCATGCGCGATTCCCATCCGGATGTGCGCATCTGGACGGCGGCGATCGACGAGCGCCTCAACGATCACGGCTATATCGTGCCGGGCCTTGGCGACGCCGGCGATCGGATGTTCGGCACGCGTTGACATCAAAAAAAGCCCGCCCCGTTGCCAGGGCGGGCCTCGCGATCCGGGATGGCTGCTCAGGCCGCGATGGCGCGAGCAACCTGCGGATCTGCCTAGATCACTCGATGATCTGCACAACGCGGCGGGTCTGCGGCTCGACCAGCACCGCGCGATTGTTCACCACCGTGTAGCGATAGCCGCTGGCGCGCTCGCCGAACTCGGCCGGCACCTCGCGGTAGACCACGCCCTGCTGCGGCAGAACGGTGCCGACCGTTACCGGCTCGGCATAGGTGTAGGACGGGACGCGCTGCTCCACCACATAGGTGCGGAAGCGCGGGGCGTTGTCGCCGATCACCGCACCGGTGAAGCCACCGACCACGGCGCCGCCGACACCGCCGACCACCGCGCCGACCGGGCCGCCGACCACCGCGCCACCGACAGCACCCGCGGTCGCGCCGCCGACGATGCCGCTGGCCGCGCCGCCCTGGGCGCCGTCCGGGTTCTGGGCGAAGGCCGCAGCCGGGACGATGGCAAGGGCGGTGACGAGAGCAAGCTTCTTGAACATATCCGTTCTCCTTCCAGACTGGGAACCTCGGGGAGGGAAACGGGAAGCTCTGCCTCAGGTTCCGCGCAGGCGGTCACGAGGTGTGAACAATCGTGACAAGAGTTAGGGGTTTGCCCGCTCGAACAAGGCGTTGGCGTCGATCACGAGCTCGATGCCGGCCGCTTGAAAATCGTGAACCTGGGTGCGTCGGGGGGCGCGGCCGGGACTGTCGAACAGCTCGTTCACCGTCGCTTCCTCCGACAGGAACAGGAAGTCGGCGTGGCTGCCGTGCTCGGGATAGGCGTCGATCGCGTGCCAGGTGCCTCGGTGGAACAGCACGCCTTCGCCGTCGAGCCGGAAGGCGCGCAGCGTCTCGGGCGCCGGCGGTGTGTCGGAGGGCTCGGCGACGACGATGATGGCGGGCGGTCCGCCGAGCGGCTGGCGCGCCTCGGTGACATGCAGATGCCGCTCGATCAGAGCGACCACGAAGGGACGTGCATGGTAGCGCACGATCTGCAGCCGCGGCCGGCTTTCGGCGGCGAAGGGCTGGATCCAGATGTCGTAGCCCTCGCGGCCGGTATCGCGCTCTCCCGATGGAGACAGGACACGGCCGTAGGGAGCGAAGGCTTCGGCGGAGAGCGGGGAGATGGGCAGGGCAACGCGGCGCATGCCGCATCCTAGTGCGCCAGGGCCAAAAGAAAACGGCGGGCCGTGAAGCCCGCCGTCGATAAGCCTTGTCGTCTACCGATTCACTGCTTCGGCGCGGCGGACAGCACCGGCGAGAGCTTGTCGGCATCGCGCTTGATCAGCGCGGCGAAGCCGGCCGGGGTGCGCTCTTCCTTGGTCGGCAGCACGGTACCGAGATCGAGCAGGCGCTTCTTGACAGTCTCGTCGTTCAGCGCCTTGTCGAGTGCGTCGACCAGCTTGTCGACGGCCTCCTTCGGCAGGCCCTTCGGAGCGGCGATGCCGTTCCAGGCCTCGATCTGGTACTCCGGCAGCCCGGCTTCCTTGGTGGTCGGCACGTCCGGCAGGGCAGGCGAGCGCTCGGCCGAAGCGACCGCATAGGCCTTGATCGTGCCGGCCTTGATCTGCTCGGCGACGCTGACGATCTGGTCGCACATGAAATCGACCTGGCCGGAAACGAGGTCGTTCAGCGCCGGACCGGTGCCGCGATAGGCGACCGAGTTCAGCTTCGGCACGCCGAGCTGGCCCTTGAGCAGGGTGCAGGTCGTCCAGGATACCGAGCCGACCCCGGCATGGGCTTCGTTCACCTTGTCGGAGTTCGCCTTCACATAGGCGACGAACTCCTTGAGGTCCTTCGGCGCGAAGGCCTTCTTGGCGACGATCAGGATCGGCGTGCCGCCGGCGAGGCCGATCGTCTGCATACCGTTGATCGGGTCGTACTTCAGGCCGGGATAGGTCGCCGGAGCCGCCGAAAAGGTGCCGAGGTGCCCCATCGCGATGGTGTAGCCATCCGGCGCCGCGGTCACCGCGCGGGTGATGCCGGTGGTGCCACCGGCGCCGGCGACGTTCTCCACCACGATCTGTTGGCCGAGCGTCTTCGACATATTCTCGCTGACGATGCGGGCGATGATGTCGGTCGGGCCGCCGGCGGCGAAGGGCACGATCATGGTGATCGGGCGCTCCGGATATTTGGACTGGGCCTGCGCCGGCAGCGCCAAGGCGAGCGCTGCGGCGAGACCGAGGGCGATTGTTTTCATGGGTAGTCCTCCCTGACGAGATACAATGAAGATGGTGGAACGGAGTTGAGCGACAACCCCGTCATTCGGTGAAGACCTCGTCACGCTTCTTCGACATCGACGGCAGCAGCGCGATGACGAGGATGGCGACGGCGACCAGCAGCAGGCCGGCCGAGATCGGCCGCTCGATGAAGGTCATGAACGAGCCGCGCGAGATGATCAGCGCCTGGCGCAGCTTCTCTTCCATCAGCTTGCCGAGCACGAAGCCGAGCAGCATCGGGGCCGGCTCGAAGCCGAGCTTGATCAGGAGATAGCCGAACAGGCCGAACAGCGCGGTGAAGGCGACGTCGACCGGCTGGTTGTTCACCGAGTAGATGCCGATCGAGCAGAAGATCAGGATCGCCGGGAACATCAGGCGGTAGGGCACCTGCAGCAGCTTCACCCAGACGCCGACCAGCGGCAGGTTGATGATCAGCAGCATCAGGTTGCCGATCCACATCGAGGCGATCATGCCCCAGAACAGGTCGGGGTTCTTGGTCATGACCTGCGGGCCGGGGATGATGCCGTGGATCGTCATCGCGCCGACCATCAGCGCCATCACCGCATTCGGCGGGATGCCGAGGGTGAGCAGCGGGATGAAGGCGGTCTGCGCGCCGGCGTTGTTGGCCGATTCTGGCCCGGCGACGCCCTCGATCGCGCCCTTGCCGAAGCGCGAGGGATCCTTGGCGAGCTTCTTCTCGATCGTATAACTCGCGAACGGCCCGAGCACCGCGCCGTTGCCCGGCAGAATGCCGAGGATGCCGCCGATGAAGGTGCCGCGCAGGCATGGCGCCGCCGACTGCTTGATGTCGTTCCAATCGGGCAGCAGCTTGCCGATCTTCGACTTGACCACGTCGCGCGCTTCCGGATTCTCGAGGTTACGCAACACCTCGGCGAAGCCGAAGACGCCCATGGCGAGCACGGCGAAGTCGACGCCGTCGGAGAGCGGCGGGAAGCCGAAGGTCATGCGCTCCTGGCCGGTCTCGAGGTCGGTGCCGACGGTCGAGAGCAGCAGGCCGAGCATGATCATGCAGAAGGCCTTGAGGATCGAGCCGCGCGCCAGCACGACCGCGAAGCACAGGCCCATCACCATCAGCGAGAAGTATTCGGCGGGGCCGAACAGCAAGGCGAGCCGGGTCAGCGGCGCGCCCAGCGCGGCGATGATCACGGTCGCGACGCAGCCGGCGAAGAAGGAGCCGATCGCGGCGGTGCCGAGCGCGACGCCGGCGCGGCCCTGCTTGGCCATCTGATGGCCGTCGAGCGTGGTGACGACGGCGGTGGCCTCGCCGGGGATGTTGACCAGGATCGCGGTGGTCGAGCCGCCATACTGGGCGCCGTAATAGATGCCGGCGAGCATGATCAGCGCGCCGACCGGGTCGAGGCCGAAGGTGATCGGCAGCAGCATCGCGATGGTGGCGACCGGGCCGACACCCGGCAGAACGCCGATCAGCGTGCCGACCAGGCAACCGACAAAGCAGAGCGCGATGTTCTTCAGCGTCAGCGCGACGCCGAAACCCAGCGAGAGGTGGGCGAGCATTTCACTCATGGATCAGATCCCCAGCAGCCAGGGCGCCAGCGGGATCGGCAGACCCAGCGCGTATTTGAACATCAGGGCGCAGCCCGCCGTCATCGCGATCGCGAAGATCACGAGCTCCTTGAGCTTCACATCCTCCGCCGCTAGGCCGGAGATGATCACGACGAGCGGACCGGAGATCAGCATGCCGAGCTGCGGCACCTTGAGCGGGCCGATCTCGAAACCGCGGATGGTCAGGCCGAAGACGACCGCCGCGCCGAGCACGAAGATGACGCCGCGCCAGGACCAGCCGGCGAGCTTCTCGCCATTGTAGCGCAGCGAGTTGAAGGCGAGCACCGCGCCGAGGCCGGCGCAGATCCAGGCGAAGGCCTTGGGCAGCATGCCCGGGCCGATCTGGCGGAGCGTCCCGGTCGGAAGGTCGCTCGACAGGATGAGCGCCAGCGCGGCGAGCGCGATCATGAACAGGCCGGCGGCCAGGTCCTGTGTCGAACGGACGCGCCAACCTCGCGCGGCCTCGATCTTGTTCAGACTCATCAATGTCCTCCGGCTCGGGTGGTTGCTGTGCGGATGGCAGGCTTTCTGCCACGTCCGTTGACGCTGAACGGCAGGATGTGGCCCTCGTCGATCAGGGTCACGCTCTCGCGCAGGATGGCGAGGAAGTCGTCGCGGGCGGAGAGCTTCTGGTGCGGCCGCCAGGCGACGCCGACGAGGGCCCCCGGCGGCGGCGGGTCGAGCAGCGCGCCGCGCAGGCGCCGCATGGTGACGCCCGGGAAGCTCAGCCGCGAGACCCAGTCCGGGGCCAGCGCCATGCCGAGGCCGGCTGCGACAGCGGACATCATCGCCGGCTTCTCGGTCGCCTCGATGGTGACGTTTGGCACCGCCCCGACGCTCTCGAAATAAGCCATGACGAGGTCGTAGGCGAAGGGGCGGATCCGCTTCGAGGGTACGACGAAGGGCTCACCGACCAGGTCCTGCATGGTCAGGAATTCACGCGCCGCGAGCGGGTGGCTCTCGCTCAGCACCACGATCGGCCGCTCGACGCGCAGAATCTCGAAGGCGCAGTCGGTCGGCTTGCGCGGCGGGCGCAGCAGAGCGAGGTCGAGCTTGCCGGCCTCCAGCATCTGCACCAGCGGCGCCGTCATCGCCTCGACGAACTTGATCTCGATGCCGGGATGCCGCGAACGGAACGTCACCAGCGCTTCCGGCACGAAGCTCGACGAGGCCGCGTCGATCGCGCCGACACGCAGGACCTTGCTAGAGGCCAGCGACGCTTCGCGCACCGAGCGCGATGCGCGTTCCATCCGGACGAGGATGGCCTTGGCTTCCTCGAGCATGATCAGGCCGGCGCGCGTGAGCGCGACCTGCCGGGTGGTGCGCGTCAGCAGGCTGACGCCGAGCTCGTCCTCGAGCGCGCTGATCTGGCGTGAAAGGGCTGGTGGTGCGAGGCCGAGCCGCTCGGCTGCCCGGCCGAAGTGCAGCTCTTCCGCCACCGCGATGAAACATCGCAGTTGCCGCAGGTCCATGGTTGTCGCGCTCCCCTCTGGCGTATCGCTTTTTGTGATATCTGCCAGTTGTTTCGGTTATGCCCTTTAGCGCTATCCGCCGGTTTTGCGACCCTAGAGCAATTCATAATTTATTGGCAACAAAGCTTGCTGCAACGGGAAGGGTGTCCACAGGGGGGAACGCCGCTCGCATGCTTGAGCCGAGCGCAATGAATTGATTTTACAGGAGTTTATGGACGCCGGCCGAAGCTGGTCAAGCTGTCGGCAGGTTCGCCCGCCGCCTGCTCCATAACCCGGCCACGCGGCCGTCGATCAGGGCAAGCCCGACAAAGATCGCCGCCATACCGGCGAAATGGCGGGGCAGAAGCTCTTCGCCAAGAAGCCCGGAGCCGAGCAGTATGGCGCTGACCGGGATCAGGAAGGTCACCAGCATGACGTTGCTGGGCCCGGCTGTGCGCATGATCCTGAAGAAGAGGATGTAGGCCAGCGCCGTCGAGATCAGGGCGAGGCCGACCGCCGCCAGGATCGCCTGTTGCGAGGGCACCGGCAGCGTCCACGGCGGATGCAGGAAAAAGACGATCGGGACGATCATCACCGTCGAGGCCGTGAGCTGCCCCGTGGCCGCGACGAGCGGCGGCATGCCGCGGAAGCGCCGTCCGAACAGGCCGGAAAAGGCATAGGACACCGCGGCGAGGACGCAGGCGAGCTGCGCCGCCAGGTTGGAGCCGAGGCCTCCGAGTGCATCGGGACCCATCAGGATACCGACGCCGACGAGACCAGCCAGGACGCCGCCGAGCTTCAGCCCGGTCGCCTTCTCATTGGCGAAGCAGTGCATCACCAGCACCGAGAAGATCGGCGTCGTCGCGTTCAGGATCGAGGCGAGGCCACTGGCGATCTGCTGCTGGCCCCAGAGAAACAGGCTGAACGGGATGAGGTTGTTGAGGATGCCCATGCCGAAGAAGGCAAGCCAGACGCTGCGGCCGACCGCCATCGAGTGCCCGGTGATCCGCACCACCAGCAGCAGCGCCAGCGCCGCCAGACCGACGCGCACCTGCACGACGGCGAAGGGCGGCCATTCCGCCACGGTGATCTTGTTGAAGAAGAACGAACCGCCCCACAGGATCGAGAGGGCGACGAGCAGGAGCCATTCCGTCGGGCCCATGCGGAGCGAGAGAGCAGAGGTTGGCTGTGTCATGGCGCAATCTGTCCTCGCAGGGCCGGTCATCCTGCGTCAGTAGGTGGCCGGGCCGGACCCGGCCACCCGATTTCCGCCAGAGCGTTATGCCGGCTCCGCATCGCGCGCCGCCCACATCGCCTTGAAGGCGGGGCGCTGATGCAGCTTGTCGAGCCAGGCCTTGACGTTCGGCGCGGCATCGAAGAGCTGCGTCGCCGGCTTGGCGTAGCGGATGACCTCGCCGACATTGATGTCGGCGACGGTGAAGCGCCCGCCCATGACATAGCCGCCGCCGTCCGCCAGGGCCTTGTCGAGCACGGCGAATGGCGCGGCCAGCGCCTCGAGCGCCTTGCTAACGATGGCCGGATCACGCTTCTCCGGCGGATAGGCGGCGAGATGGTAGGTCAGGTTGAGCGCGTTCGTCTCGCATTCGGTCGCGGCCCAGAGCGCCCACATCGCGGCGAGCCCCTCCTCCTGGACGTCCTTCGGCGCGACCGGCCCGCCATGCTTGCGGGCGAGGTAGAGGTTGATCGCCAGCGATTCGTGCATGACGAAGCCGTCATCGTCGATCGACGGGACATGGCCGTTCGGGTTGACCGCCATGAACTCGGCGCTGCGCGTATGGATCGGCGCGCCCGGGGCGTCGGGATCGGGCAGGCGATAGGCCTGGATCACCGGCACATGCTTGAAGGTGATGCCGAGCTCGTTGGCGAGCCAGACATTGCGCGTCGCGCGCGAGCGATAGCAGCCATAGATGGTCAGGGACATGGGCAGGATTCCGGCAGACGGGAGGAGCTCCGAATCCAGCGGATGCGGAGAAGAAAATTCTACGAAGCTCAGCCGAGCTGACGCAAGGTCTCGCGCGCGATGATCAGGCGCTGGATCTCGGAGGTTCCTTCGTAGATCCGGGTGATGCGGGCGTCGCGCGCATAGCGCTCGACCGGGAAGTCGCGGCAATAGCCGGCCCCGCCATGGATCTGGATCGCCGTATCGGTGCAGCGATGTGCCGCCTCCGAGGCGAAGAGCTTGGCCATCGAGGCCTCCTTGGCGAAGGGCTCGCCGCGATCCTTCTTCGCGGCGGCATCGAGGATCAGGAGGCGCGCCGCGTGCAGGTCGAGCTCGCGGTCGGCGATCATCCACTGCAGGCCCTGGAAGTCGGAGATCGCCTGCCCGAACTGCTTGCGCTCCCGGGCATAGGACTTGGCGGCGTCCATCGCGGCGCGGGCGATGCCGAGCGAGACCGAGGCGACGCCGATGCGCCCGCCGGCGAGCTCGCCGACGGCGACGCGGAAGCCGTCGTTCTCCTTGCCCATCAGGTTGGCGGCGGGGATGCGCGCGGCGTCGAAATGGATGGTGTTGGTCGCCGAGCCGGTCTGGCCCATCTTCTTTTCGGCCTTGCCGACGCTGACCCCGGGCGTATCGGCCGGCACCAGGAAGACCGAGATGCCCTTGCCCTTCGGCGCCTCGGGATTGGTCACGCCCCAGACGACGAAGAGCCCGGCATATTCGCCGGAGGTGATGTAGATCTTCTGGCCATCGAGGACGTAGCTATCGCCGTCGCGCCGGGCGCGCAGCTTCATGCCGGCGGGGTCCGAGCCCGCCCCTGACTCGGTAAGGCAGAAGGCCCCGGCCGGATAGGTGCCGTCAGCCAGCTTCGGCAGATAGGTCGATTTCTGCGCCTCGTTGCCGACGGCCTGGATGACTTCGCCGACCATGTTGGTCACCGACGTCGTGACCGCAGTCGAGGCGCAGGCGGCGGCGAGTTCCTCCAGCGCCAGGGCGAAGGAAACGGTGCCGGCCTCGGTTCCGCCGAACAGGCCCTTGACGTTGAGCGCCATGAAGCCGTTTTCGGCGAGCAGCTTGAGGTTGGCAAGGAACTCGGCTCGGCCCTCGCCGCGGTCGAGCTGCTCGGCCAATGGCGCCAGCCGATCCGCCGCGAGCTTGCGCGCGCTCTCGCGGATGAGTTCTTCTTCTTCGCTGAGCGCGAACTGCATGCGGATGCTCACCGATCGGGGGCAGGGGCGCGAAGTCTAGAGCGAGCTGCGCCGTGCGCCAATGCGCGGCTCCGCTTTCCCCGGCGTGCGCATTGAGGCGCTGTCCGCGCAGTTGAGGCTCAGCTTGCCAGCACCCGTTGCGGCGGGAAGGTGACCTCGACCAGTGTGCCTTCCTTCTTGACGCTGGTGATGGAGAGCGCCGCGCGGTTGGCTTCGACCAGCGCCTTGGTCAGGGGCAGGCCGAGGCCGGTCCCACCCGATCTGCGCGTCGTCGGCACCTGCCGGAACGGCTCCAGCGCCAATTTGATCTCGTCATCGTCCATGCCGATGCCGGTGTCGCGGACCCGCAGGATCGCCTCGCCCTGGTCGCCGAGCGCCGTCGAGACGATCACCTGTCCGCCGGCATCGGTGAACTTCACCGCATTGGAGAGCAGGTTGATCACGATCTGGCGCAGCGAACGCTCGTCGGCGACCACCGGCGGCAGCTTCGGCGCGAGACCGGAGCGCAGCACGACGCGGCCGCGCTGGGCTTCCGGCTGCAGCAGATTGACGGCCGAGAGCGCGATCTCGTTCAGGTTGACGCTGACGAAGTCGAGGTCGAGCTTGCCGGCCTCGATCTTGGCGAGGTCGAGCAGATCGTTGACCAGGCTGATGACGTAGCCGCCCGACAGGTGGATGTCGCGCAGATACTCCTTGTAGCGCTCGTTCTCGATCGGGCCGAAGCGCTCCTCCGCCATCACCTCGGCGAAGCCGATGATGGCGTTGAGCGGCGTGCGGATCTCGTGGCTGATCTTGGCCAGCACGTCTGATTTCTGCGCGCTCGCCTTCTCGGCGCTCTTGCGCGCTTCGACCAGCTCGCCCTCGGTCTTCTTCCAGGCGGTGATGTCGCGCAGGACCGCGCAGAACTTGCTGTCCGGCCCTTCGGCGATGCGGCCCATGGTCATGAACAGCGGGATGCGCCCGCCCTGGCGCACGCGGCCGATGACCTCGCGGCCATCATTCATCAGCGAGGCGACGCCGCCGCCGATCAGCCCATCGAGATAGTCGAGGGCGGGCGAATGACTCTCCGGCGCGAAGAGCAGCGTGAAGAGCTCGCCGGCAACCTCGCGCTGGTCATAGCCGAACAGCGCCTCGGCGCTCTTGTTGAGCGACAGGATGCGCCCGCGCCCGTCGACGGTGACGACGCCATCCGTCGCGGTGTCGAGCATTGCAGACAGCTCGGATACGCGAGCGTCGTTGGCCTGTCCCTCCAGCCGCAGCTGCTCGACGCGGGACGTGGCCTCTTCTTCCTCCGCCGCGAACTCGGCCGCGAGCTCCTGCTCTTCCGCCTCCTCGGGCGTCAGCATCCTGAGGTCGCCGCCCGGCACGCTGTTGCGGAAGGCCATCAGCGTCGCGGGCTCGCCCTGCCAGCTCACGCTGGAGAGCCGGCCGTCGACGCTGATCAGCCCGCCCTTGCGGTCGACCAGGATCATCGCGCCGTCGCTGCTGCGGCTCACGCCCCTGATCAGCGTGCTGATGCCGCCCGCCGCCGAGAGATCGTCGAGATCGGCATAATCCAGCAGGTCGAGCAGGGTGCGGTTGGCGTAGAGTGCCGTCTCGTCGCGATTGACCAGCACGGCGATCGGGAGTCGGTCCAGGATCTCCGCATGGGCGTTGGCGACGCGGGGGCGCCCTTCCGAAGCCGAGGGCTGCACCGGCGCAGCAGTCGAGGGAATCGTGGCAGACGATTCGTCCTTGGCGTCGTTCGCCTCCTTCTCTCGCACGCGCAGTTGCGCCGCGACCGGCAGACGCGGGCCGCCTGGCTCGTCTTCTTCGCCGGCGATGCGGGCGCCGAGCGCCTTGGCGATCTCGCGGAAGGCATTGCGTTCGGCCGAGGAGAGCAGGGTCTTGGACGGCTCGAGCACCGGGCGAACGGCGGCCAGATGGCCATTGCGCAGCGGCACGACATTGGCCGGCGGCGCTTCGCCAGCCGGCGGCGGTTCGCTGGCCTTGGCGGCCTCGCCTCCGTCTTCGGCTTGCTCTGTCGTGGCATCGTCATCCGACGCTTCGGGCTCGGCCGGCGCGTCTTGCGCTTCCACGGTTTCGTCCGGCTCGGAGGACGCCTCGGCGGGCGCGTCCGGATCAGTCGGCACGCCGTCGGTCTCGTCGTCGCCGGCCTCTGGCCGAGCCGGCTCGATCGGCGCCGCCTCGGCGGTTTCGATCGAAGGAATTGCGGGCGTGGGGGCTTCCGCGATAGCTGCGATCGGCGGTTCTGCCGCCGGGATATCGGCCTCCGGAACTAAGGAAGCGATGTTCGCTTCAGGCGTTTCCCGCCGCGGGAAAGTCTCGTTGGCGGGCGAGCGGGCGAGGCCGAAGCCGCGGAAGCCGGCGGGATTGCGCTCACTATCGAACAGCGGGAAGCCGGACAGCTCGACGCGTGCGCCTTCGGCCGGAGAAACGCGCCAGAGCACGGCCCGGCCGCTCCAGGTCGAGGAGGTCGCGAGGCGTGTCGCCAGGTCGCCCTCGAGATCGACGACGTCGCTGGCGAGCAGCGCGGACCAGTTGCGTCCCTGCGTCGCGCTCGCGACCTTCTGGCCGACCAGCGCCGCGAAGTCCTGCGACAGGCTGACCAGCGTCCCGTCGAGGTCGCTTTCCCACAGGAAGCGTAGATTGGCGCGGCGCGGCTGCTCGGGTGATTCGCCGGTGGTGCCTGCCATGACAGGCGCCGCCGAGGGCGCGGCAGGAGAGGGGGCAGCAACCGCCGCCGGCTCGTCCCTCGGCACGGTGATGCCGAGGCGGCGCAATTCGGAGGCGGTGACGCCGATCGCCAGCGCCAGGCCGGAGTCGGTCTCGATGCGCTTGCAGCCGCAGGTCACGAGCCCTGCGAGGGAGGCGCCGAGCCGCAATCGTTCCAGCCTCAGCGCCGTCGGTGAGGCGAGCCCGCCGGCAAGCAGCCGTAAACGCTCACGAGTCGCCGCGGGAAGCTTGGCGGCTCCGCCGAACGCGTCGAGCAGGGCCCGGCCGCCGGCGTTGGCGAAGGCCGGGGCGTCGCCGTCGGCGGGCCAGAGCAGCAGCGCGCCGTCACGGGCAAAGCCCGCGAGCGCGGGATCCAGCGCCAGGGCGCCGGTGAGGCCGTTCCAATCCTGTCCGGATTCGCTCATCCTGCTCCGCTCTGCTGCTGGCGACTCCAGCCCGCGCGAATATGCCTAACAAATCTTTAATAACTGCGCGAGCGGGGTGAATCCATGCGGGAACCCGGCCTCTCCCCTGACGTTTCAAAACAGCGTTAATATGCCGCCGCCGCCGTCTCGGTGGCGGCATTGTCATTGCACTGCAATAATGATATTGCAGTGCACAATAGGAGCGCGGCGCCGGAGACGGCGCGGACGCTTGGCTCGGTCGCAGGAGGACCTACCATGGACGGCAAGCTTCCCTACGAAGTTCCCACCGAGATGCGCGATTTCGCCGAAAAGAGCGTCGATCAGGCGCGCAAGGCCTTCGACGGCTTCATCGGTGCCGCCCAAAAGGCGGTCGACAGCGCCCATGGCTCGGCCGAGTCGGCCCGCGTCAACGTGCAGGACATGACCAAGAAGGCGATGTCCTATGCCGAGAACAATATCGCGGCCGCCTTCGATCTCGCCGACAAGCTGGTCAAGTCCAAGGACATGAACGAGGTGCTCCAGCACCAGTCCGAATTCCTGAAGGCGCAGGTCGCCGCGCTGCAGGCGCAGCTCAAGGAAGTCGGCGCGAGCGTGCAGGATGCGGCCAAGAAGACGGCCGAGACCGCCGCCAAGGCGACCAAGCTGAAGTGAGGCCTTGAGCGCCGCGAGCGCGGAGCAGGCTTTCACGACCAAGCGGCCGGGCCGGTGCGTGACTCTTTGTTGGGGCGAGAATCGCCCTGCCGGAGTTCGCTCGTGCCCGGCTCCGTCTATCGCGCAGGCATGTCCTGCCGAAACCGTGAAGGAGAGATCCGATGGCTAAGCAGACGATCCCCGGCAAGGCGCCGGTCAGCCTCGCGCCGGTCAAGGCGCTGAGCGAGCCGAAGCCGGTTGCGCCGGCCGTGCAGGCTGCGCCCGTCAAGGCTCCGGAGGTCAGGCCGCTGGAATCCAAGCCGGTGGAAATCAAGCCTGTGGCCGAGGTGAAGCCCGTTGCCGATCCGGTCGCGGTTGCGCCCGCTCCCAAGGTCGAATCGAAGTCCGCTGCCGCAGCTCCCAAGCCCGCAGCTCCCAAGCCCGCTGCTCCCAAGCCTGCTGCTACCGAGCCCGCCGTCCCGCAGCCGGTGGTGAAGCCCGCCCCGGTCGTTGCCGCCGCGCCCGCAGCGAAGCCTGTCGCAAAGCCTGCGGCCGAGCCCACCAAGCGTGTCGCCCCGCAGAAGACCAAGATTGCGAGGCCCTCCGCCAAGGTCGCTGCTCCGGCCCTCAAGCCCGCGCGTGCCAAGGTCGCTGCCGAGCCGGTCAAGGCGCAGCCCGCTCCCGCCAAGGTCGAACCCGCTGCTGTAAAGCCGGTGGCTCCCGTTGCGGCCAAGGTCACTGAAGCCGTTCAGCCAGCCAAGCCCGTTGCGGCGCCTGTGGCGATCGCCCCCGTTGTCGCCAAGCCGGTCGAGGCGCGGAAGCCGGCTCCCATCGCCGCTTTCTCGGCAGCCGTCTGGATCGAGCCGGCCCTGGCAGTCACCCGCGCCTTCGGCGTCGTCCAGGCCAAGGTTCTCGACCATGCCTGCGCCGAGCTCAAGGCGACGCTGGGCGAGGTCGAGACCCTGGCGCGCACGCAGAGCACTGCAGATGCGGTCGCGCTCCAGACCAAGGCCTTCCGCCGCAGCTACGAATCCTTCGCCGCCCATCTCGGCGATCTCGCCGCGACGGCGCGCCAGGAACTGCCCCGCCGCTGATTTTGAAGGCCGGCGCGGTTTTCCACGCCCGGCCCTGTATTTGCCGTTGCATTCGGCGAGGCGTGGCACTAGGTTCCGCGCCGTCGCCGGATCGGTTCCAAGGTCGCGACTTCGGCGCGAGCCGTGCAGCCATAGCTCAGTTGGTTAGAGCGCTAGATTGTGGATCTAGAGGTCCCCCGTTCAAGCCGGGGTGGCTGTACCATCGCGATATCCCCGGATTATCGTTCTGAATAGGACCGGCGTAGTTCCGACCCGGTTGCGTCCTGGTGTGGCCAGCCGGACGCTCGATTGCCATGCCCTCGCTCATGGCTTCCGCAGTCCTCCACGAAACATTCGGCATGGGCCCGGGCGGTTGGGCTTTGCTCCATCAATCCGACTGCAGCCTATAGTAGATTATTGTACTGGATAATATCCAGACAGAGCGCAAAAACTCTGGGCGCGAGCGTTGGCCCCGTTCCGCGTAATGCTTTGCTAACGATCTTCATTAAACGTCATTGACGTTGCGGCATTAACTTTGCGGTCAAGGGGCGGCCTGAATGAATCTTTTCAAAAAGAGCGGGACACAAGCGACTGCCGAGGCGATGTCGATTCGACGTTGGCAGGCCGTCATCGAATTTGATCTCGACGGCAAGATCATCGAGGCAAACGATCTGTTCCTGCAGGCTGTCGGTTACCAGCGTTCCGAGATCATTGGGCAGCATCACTCCATGTTCGTGCCGCGCGAGGAGAGGGCTACGGAAGCCTATCGCAGCTTCTGGCAGGATCTGAGCGGGGGCAAGGCGTTCCAGGCGCAGTTCGCGCGCGTTGCCAAGAGCGGCAAGCGGGTCTGGCTTCAGGCGACCTACACGCCGATCTGCGGAACCGACGGCAAGCGGCCGTTCAAGGTGATCAAGTACGCCAACGACATCACCGGCATCAAGGAAGCGGTGTCGAATGCTGAAGGTCAGCTCGCGGCGATCAGGAAGGCGCAGGCGGTCATCGAGTTCGATCTGACGGGCAAGGTTCTCGACGCCAACGAGAACTTCCTGAGGGCGCTGGGCTATACGATCGGTGAAGTCAAGGGACAGCACCATTCGATGTTCGTGCAGCCGCTCGAGCGCGACACCGAGGCTTACGCCCGGTTCTGGCAAAAGCTCGCATGCGGCGAATACGACGAGAACCAGTATCTGCGGATCGGCAAGGGCGGCCGCAAGGTCTGGATCCAGGCGAGCTACAACCCGATCCTCGATTCACTGGGTAAGCCCTACAAGGTCGTCAAATACGCCACCGACATCACGGCCAGCAAGCTCGCCACCGCGGCGCTCGAGGCAGCGGTGGAGCAAACGCGCTCCGTCATCGTGGCCACGCAGGCGAAGGATTTGACGCAGCGCGTGCCACTGGATGGCAAGTCCGGAGAGATCGGCGAACTCTGCAATGGCATCAATGAGCTTCTGGATACGTTCTCGAACGTGATTCAGACCGTCACCGGAATTTCCGAGCGCATCTCCGTCGGATCGCGTCGCATTGGTTCGGACAGCAAGGATCTTGCTCAGCGCACGGAAGAACAGGCCGCATCCCTCGAAGAGACCGCCGCGACCACGGAGGAGCTCGCGGCTTCCGTGAAGCAGAGCTTCGAGCGCGCTCGCGAGGCGGCTGAACTCGGGGCCGTGGCCAATGGCGTCGCCAACCGAGGCGGAGCCATCGTGGGCGATGCGGTGATCGCGATGGAGCGGATCGAGAAGGCGTCCGGCGATATCGGCGAGATCATCCGCGTCATCGACGACATCGCGTTCCAGACCAATCTGCTCGCCTTGAATGCGGCCGTCGAGGCGGCGAGGGCGGGGGATGCCGGCAAGGGCTTCGCAGTCGTCGCATCGGAGGTGCGCACGCTGGCGCAGCGCTCCAGCGATGCGGCCAACGACATCAAGAAGCTGATCACCAATTCCACTGCCGAGGTTGCAGGAGGCGTCAGACTCGTCCAGCAGGCTGGGTCGGCGCTGGGCGAGATCGTCACCTCCTCGACCAGCGTCTCTGCCGCGTTGGACGAGATCAAGAGCGCCTCGCGCGAGCAGGCGAACGGGATCGAGGAAGTGGCGAAGGTTGTCGCCCATATGGACGAGCTGACCCAGCGCAATTCGTCGATGGCCGATCAGAGTGCGAGCGTCGCAGCGGAGCTGCAATTGGCAACCGACTCGCTGCAGGGGCTCGTGGGCGGCTTCCGCGTCGCGGGCGTGGCGACGAAAGGCGATCGCACGGTCGAAGGCGTGGCTCAGTTGCGGCAAGCGGCCGCCCAGATGGCGCGCCCGGCTTCCGCCCCGGTTTCCCGTCAGGCAGGTTCAAGTCAACGCCGGGTCGCCAATGGCTCTGCGGCGGGCTGGGAAGAGTTCTAAGCCGGCGACTGCACGCGCCGGCAGATCGGCGAGCGCAACCGACTTCTGACTGTGTCGGGGCCCAGGGCGCGCTGGCGACAGTGCGCCCTGGTCCGGTCATGCCGCTCCCGGGCATTTGCACATGCTGCCCCGCAGCCTCTAGCTTGCGGCCGGTTCGCGCGGCGTTGCGCGCTCCAGCCTCGGGAGCCCCTCCATGCCCAGCAAGATCGATCTTCTCAATCCCGCGTCGCTCTCTCCGCCGACCGGCTATTCGCACCTCGCGATCGTCGAGGCCGGCAAGCAGGTGCATGTCTCCGGCCAGGTCGCTTACGACCCGATGGGCAAGGTGGTCGGGGAGGGGGATATCGCCGCCCAGGCCGAGCAGGTCTACGCCAACCTCGCCGCCGCCCTGGCCGCCGCCGGCACCGACTTCACGAAAGTGTTCAAGCTGGTGACCTACGTCGTCGGGCTCAGCACCGAGAAGGCGGTCGCCGTACGCAAGGTGCGGATGAAGTATCTCGGCGATGGTCCCTATCCGGCGAGCACCATGGTCGGCGTCACCGCGCTCGTCGATCCGCGCCTGCTGATCGAGATCGAGGCGATCGCGGCGCTGGATTGAGGCGTCGTCCGCAGGGCTTGCGGCGGCACGCGCCGCTCGCCATATCTCAGTCACGCGGTTGGGTTCGCCTTTCGCGTGCGGGGTGCTGCGCAAGCGGGCTCCGATAGTTCCAGAGGCGCCTTTTCAAGGGCTTCGTGATGACGCGTCCGCCTAGCCTGTCGCATCCCTTTCTGCTCGGCTTCGACGATATCGAGCGGGCACTCGACCGTGTCGCCAAAGGCGCCGGCGATGGCTATCCGCCCTATAATATCGAGCGCATGCCGCGCACGGAGGATGAGCCCGACAAGCTCAGGATCACGCTCGCCGTGGCCGGGTTCTCGCGCGACCAGCTCGAGATCACGCTGGAGGAAAACCAGCTGACCATCCGCGGCCGGCAGGTCGACGAGAAGACGCGGCATTTCCTGCATCGCGGCATCGCCGCGCGGCAGTTCCAGCGCTCCTTCCTGCTCGCCGACGGCATGCAGGTCCTGGGGGCTGATCTCTCGAACGGGCTGCTCGCCATCGATCTGGCCCGTCCGGAACCGGAACGGCTCGTCAGGCGTATCGATATCATGAGCCGCGACTAGGCCCCTGAGGGCTACAGAAGGTCTTTACGAGAAAGGCATGCGGTTTGCCTTCCGTTCATGATCAAGGATGCACAATCAAACCGCCTCGCACTGCTCTGAAGGAGGGCGCGATGACTGAGACCAGAAACAACCCTCTGACCACGGCCGAATTCGCCGCTCTCGGCAACGGCCAGGTCGCCTATCTCAAGCCGATCATGTCGGATGAGCTGGCCCGCATCTTTCCGCAGGCACCGGATATCGAACCCGGCCTGCAGCTCTTCGCGCTGCTTGCAGCCGATGGCGCGCCGATCCTGGTGACCGATTCCCGCGAGGCCGCGACGGCCAACGCCTGGGAGCACGATCTCCGGATGGTCAGCCTGCACTGACCCGAAACGTCTATGCCGTCGTGGGCGCGATGCCCTCGACGGCGGCGACGAGGCGTGCGATGTCCTCCGGCGTCGACAGGCGATGGTCGCCGTCCTTGACAAGGGTCAGCACGACCGGATCGTGCGGCAGATGCTCGACCAGCTTGAGCGCCTGACCATAGGGCACGTCGGGATCCTTCATTCCCTGCAGGATATGGATGGGGCAGCCGGTTTCGAGCGGGTGCCCGAACAGGAGATGGTTCCGTCCGTCCTCGATCAGCGCCCGCGTGATCGGCATCGGTTCGGGAGAATACTCCGAAGGCCGCTGCCAGACGCCGTCCCTGAGGATCGTCACGCGGATCGCCTCCGGCATCTGCGCCCACATCAGCTCCTCGGTGAAGTCGACAGCCGGCGCGATCAGGACGAGGCCGGCGGGCTGCAGGTCCGGGGTGGTCTTGCGCAGTTTCAGCGTCGTCAGCAGCGCGACCCAGCCGCCCATGGACGAGCCGACCAGGACGGCAGGGCCTTGCGTATGCGCGGCGAGGACAGCCTGCGCATCCTCGATCCAGTGCGACATCGTCCATTGTGCGAATTCGCCGCCCGATTCGCCATGGCCGGCATAGTCGAAGCGGATGAAGGCGCGCCCGGTGCGCTCGGCCCAAGCGGCCAGCGCCTCGGCCTTGGTCGCGCGCATGTCCGAACGCAAGCCGCCGAGCCAGACCACCGGCGGGCCCTTGCCGGCTTGCGTCAGCACTGCGATCTCCCGGCGTTCCGCGCCGGAGCCGACGCTCAGAAATTGCGGCTGGGGCCTCGTCACTTTAATCTCTCCTGTGATGAACCGGGCGAAAGCAGGTATAACCCTGCTGCAATCCCGCCCGATTTTGTGATCATCACGACCCCGATAGCATCGGCGAGTCGCCAAGCAGAAGGCCCTTTCGAATAGTGAGCATCTCCCTGCGTTCCGGCGCGCACCTCTCCCTGCCGTCGACCGAGACGCATCCGCTGGCCGGGCGCACCGTGCTGCAGATCATCCCGGAGCTGGAAGCCGGCGGCGCCGAGCGCACTGCGGTCGACATCGCCGCTGGGCTGACCGAGGTCGGCGCGCGGGCGCTGGTCGCGACGGAGGGTGGGCGGCTCGTCGCCGAGCTGCAGGCCAAGGGCGGCATCTGGCTGCCGTTTCCGGCGGCGGCCAAGAACCCCGTCTCGATGCTGCTCAACGTGCGGACCTTCGCCCTGCTCTGCAAGCGCGAGCGGGTCGAGCTCGTTCACGCCCGTTCGCGGGCGCCGGCCTGGGTCGCGCTGGCGGCGACGCGGGCGCTGAAGCTCCCCTTTGTCACCACCTATCACGGCTCCTACAATGCCCGCTCGGTGGTGAAGAACCTGTACAATTCGGTGATGGCGCGCAGCGACGTCGTCATCGCCAACTCCGGCTACACCGCCGACCTGATCCGCGCCCGCCACCCCTTCGCCCGCGATCGCATCCGCGTCGTCCATCGCGGTACCGATTTCTCCGCCTTCGCGCCGTCGGCGGTGAGCCCGGAGCGGATCAGCGCCCTGCGCAGCGCCTGGGGCGTCGAGCCGCATCAGCGCATCGTGCTGCTGCCTGGCCGGCTCACCGGCTGGAAAGGCCAGAAGGTGCTGATCGAGGCGGCGCGCCAATTGCGTGATGCCGGCGATGAGGACACCGCCTTCATTCTCGCCGGCGACGCTCAAGGCCGCGATGGCTATGTCCGCGAGCTCGACGACGCCATTGCCAGGGCCGGGCTGGAGGGCCGGGTCCGCCGCGTCGGCCATTGCGCGGACATGCCGGCCGCCTTCCTGGCGGCGGCCGTGGTGGCGGTACCCTCGACGGAGCCGGAAGCCTTCGGCCGTGTCGCAGTAGAGGCGCAGGCCATGGGCACGCCGGTCGTCGTCTCCAATCTCGGCGCCGTGCCGGAGACGGTGCTGGCTCCGCCCCAGGTCGCGCCGCAGGAACGATCCGGCTGGCACGTCCCACCCGATGATGCGGCGGCGCTCGCGCAAGCCCTGCGCGAGGCGCTGGCACTGCGCCCCTCCGCCCGCGATGCGCTGGCGCGCCGCGCCCGGCTGCATGTCGAGCGCCACTTCTCATTGGCCTCGATGGTCAATGACACACTCGATGTCTATTGCGCCCTGCTCGGGCGCTGAAACCGGCCTGATCCATTGACAACGCTTCGCGTTGTGCAATGTGTCTCACCAACGGCGCGATGCGCGCCATTCACAGGAGAATACAGCCATTCGTCGTCCATTCCGTGCCGCACCAGCCCCCGTCAAGGACGGTCCTCGCGCCAACCGCGACATCCGTGGCGTCCGCGACGTCCAGCTCATCGACGATACCGGCGCCAATCGTGGCGTGGTCTCGTTCTTCGAGGCGCTCAAGATTGCCGAGGACGCCGGTCTCGATCTGGTCGAGATCGCCCCCAATTCTGTGCCTCCGGTCTGCAAGATCCTCGACTACGGCCGCTTCCGCTTTCTCGAGCAGAAGAAGGCGTCCGAGGCGCGCAAGAAGCAGCGCACCATCGAGATCAAGGAAATCAAGCTTCGCCCCGGCATCGACAAGCACGACTACGACGTGAAGATGAAGGCGATGCACGGCTTCTTCGAGGAGGGCGACAAGGTGAAGGTCACCTTGCGCTTCCGCGGCCGCGAGATGGCGCACCAGGACCTCGGCGTGAAGGTGCTGGAGCGCGTCAAGGTCGATACCGTCGACGTCGCCAAGGTCGAGAGCGACTGGCAGCTCGAAGGCCGCCAGATGGTCATGGTGCTCGCGCCCCGATAAGGCGCGGGCGTCACGAAGACGTGAAAAAGGGCGCACTGCCGGTGCGCCCTTTCTCGTTCAGCCCAGCAGGCGTTTCAACTTGCGGACCGCGCTGTCCGGCGTTGTCAGCACCGGCTTGCCCGTCATCTCCGCCACCGCCGATGCGGCCCGTGCCAGGCTGAACTGCGCCAGAGCGATTGCGTCGCACCCCGCCAGATCGCTAGCCGCCAACGCCGCCAGCCGGTCGTGCTCGGCCCCGTCGCCGCGATCGAGCGCGGCGAGCGCGCCCACCGCCAGCTTCGGCGTGACAGTCAGCGATCCCGGAAATTCCGGCGGCATCGACTGCAGCGTCGGCCCGAAGCTGGCGAGCAGGCCGATCCGGCCACCGATCGCCATGGCTTCCTCGATCATCGCCTCGTTCGGCTTCAGCACGGGCAGGGGAGCCAGCGCGCGCTGCACCGCCTCGATGCAGGGGCCGAAGGCCGAGCAGGTGAAGAGGATGCCGTCGGCGCCGGTCGCCCGCGCATAGCTGGCGAGGCTGAGAAAGCGCCCGGTCATCCCCTCGGTGATCCGCCCGTCGCGGGAGAGATCGGCCGAGAGGCTGTCGTCGAGCAGGTTAATCAGCGTGACTTCTGGCCAAAGCCGCGCGAACGCCGCCTCGATCGGAGGCGGCGAATGGCGCAGCGCATGGATCAGCGCGATCCGCATCAGCGAATGGGATGCGGGTATTGCAGCCCGCCCTTGGAGGCGAGGTCGTTCAGCCCCCGCTTCAACTGCAGCTTCGATCCCCCACCGACATTGCGCTCGAAGCTCTCGCCGTAATTGCCGATGTGCTTGATGACGCGATAGGCCCAGTCATTGCTCAGGCCGAGGCCCTCGCCGAATTTGCCTTCGACGCCGAGCAGCCGCTTGATCTCGGGATTGCCCGATTTCAGCTGCTCGTCGACGTTGGCCTTGGTCACGCCGAGCTCCTCGGCGTTGAGCATGGCGTAGTGCACCCATTTCACCAGCGCGACCCAGCTCTCGTCGCCGCGCTTCACCGCCGGGCCGAGCGGCTCGCGCGAGATCAGTGTCGGCAGGATGACGAAATCGTCGGGCTTGGAGAATTTCAGGCGCTCGGCGGCGAGGCCCGAGGTGTCGGTGGTGAAGGCGTCGCAGCGCCCGGCCTCCAGCGCCTTCACGCCCTCCTCGTTGGTGGCGAAGCCGATGATCTCGTATTTGAGTTTGTTGGCGCGGAAGAAGTCGGCGAGGTTGAGCTCGGTCGTCGTTCCCTGCGTCACGCAGATCGAGGCGCCTTCCAGCCCCTTCGCCTCGGTGACTCCGAGCGACTTGCGCACCATGAAGCCCTGGCCGTCGAAATAGTTGATGATCGGCCAGGACATGCCGGCCGAGGTGTCGCGGGACATCGTGTAGGTCGCGTTGCGGGCGAGCATGTCGACCTCGCCGGACTGGACCACGACGAAGCGCATCTGCGGCGTCGTCGGCACGAACTTGACCTTGTTGGGGTCGTTGAAGATCGCGGCAGCGACGGCGCGGCAGAGATCGATGTCTAGCCCGTCCCAGCGCCCGTCCGGCCCCTGGATGCCGAAGCCGGGCAGGGCGATGTGGTTGCCGCAGATCAGTTCGCCGCGCGCCTTGACGCGGTCGAGCGTGCTGGTCTGGGCGCTGGCAGCGCCGGTGAAGCCGAGCGCGGCGAGCCCGGCAAAAGCCAAATGTTTCAGTCGTTTCATGATCGTTCCCCTGTTGTGGAAGCACCGGGCTCTTGTCGGCCCGGATCCTGGTTGAGCCTTTAGGCCGGTCGGGCCGAGGCCAAACTCGCATCGAGCGCGTCGCCCAGCCGCTCGACGATGGTGTCGACGGTCGCCGCGTCGATGATGAAGGGCGGCGCCAGCAGGACATGGTCGCCGGCGGTGCCGTCGGCCGTGCCGCCCATCGGGTAGACCAGCAGGCCGCGCTCCTGCGCCGCCTGCTTGATCCTGGCGTTGAGTTTGAGCGCCGGGTCGAAGGGCGTCTTGGTCGAGCGGTCGGCGACGATCTCGACGCCCCAGAAATGGCCGCGCCCCCGGATGTCACCAACATGGTGGTGATTACCGAAGCGCTCGCGCAGGCGCTGCTCCAGCCGCGCTCCTTGCCTGCGGACATTGGCGAGCAGGTCGTCGCGCTCGATCACCTGCTGCACCGCCAGCGCGGTGGCGCAGGCGAGGGGATGGCCCACATAGGTCTGGCTGTGCGGGAAGACGCCCGAGCCCTGTCGGAGCGTCTCGACGATCCGCTTCGAGGCCAGCATCGCGCCGATCGGCGCATAGCCCCCGCCGAGGCCTTTGGCGATCGCCATCAGATCGGGCGCGATGCCTTCCTGCTCGCAGGCATGCAGCGTGCCGGTGCGGCCCATGCCGCTCATCACCTCGTCGAGGATGAGGAGCACACCATGGCGGTCGCAGATTTCGCGGATGCGCTTGAAATAGCCGGGCGCTGCCGGTACCGCGCCGAGCGTCGCGCCGACCACGGTCTCCGCAACGAAGGCGCAGACCGTCTCCGGGCCGAGCTCCAGGATCTTGGCCTCGAGCTCGTCGGCGACGCGAAGCGCATACTCCTCGCTGCTCTCGTCGGCACGCCGGCCGCGATACTCGTAGCAGGGAGAGATGTGATGGCCCTGCATCAGCATCTGCTCGAAGGGCGCGCGGTCCTTCATCCGCCCGCCGACCGAAAGCGCGCCGAGCGTGATGCCGTGATAGCTCTGCCGGCGCGAGATGAAGTTGACGCGACGCGTCTCACCCTTCTCGACGAAAAAATGCCGGGCCAGCTTCAGGCAGGCCTCGATCGCTTCCGAGCCCGAGCTGCAGAAATAGACTGAACCCATTCCGGCAGGCGCCCGCGCGATCAGATGGTCGGCGAGCTCTTCGGCCGCGTCGGTGGTGAAGAAGCTGGTATGGGCGTAGGCGAGCTTGTCGATCTGCGCATGCATCGCCGCCAGCACGTCGGGATGGCCATGGCCGAGACAGGACACGGCGGCGCCGCCCGAAGCGTCGATATGCTCGCGCCCGTCGCGGTCGCGCAGCACCATGCCCTCGCCGCCGGCCGCGGTCGGATAGGTCTTGCTCAGCATGCGATGCAGGATGTGGCTCATCGATGGCCTCGCCTGGTGGATCGGGGGGTGAGGAAGGTGCCGGCCGCGTCGAGCGCGGCTTCGTGGCGGGCAATCGCGTCGAGCGCGGCCTTGCCCTTGCGCGCCGTCATCAGCGCCGCCAGGCATTCGACTGCGGCGAAGGCCGGCGTCATCGTGTGGAAGAAGGAGGGCGTCTCGGTCCGCACCAGCAGTGCCACATCGGCGATGGCGGCGAGCGGAGAGAGAGCGCTGTCCGTCAGCGCTATAACCTTTGCGCCGCGCTCCCGCGCTATCTCCGCAGCCTGCACGGTCTGGCGCGTATAGGGCGCGACCGAGACGGCGAAGAGCGCATCGCCCGGCCCGATCCGGCGCAGCGCGTCGATGCCGCGCCCGCCGGCGCCGTCGGCCAGCACCGAGCTCGCCCCGATCAGATCGCGGATGTAGTCGAGCATGAAGGCGGCCGGAAAGGCCGAGCGCAGGCCGAAGCAGAACACCGTCTGCGCCTCGCTCAAGAGGTCGGCCGCCTGTTCGAAACGGGCGAGCGCCTGTGGTTCGCGCAATGCCTTGAGATGTTCGGCCAGCGCCGCGAACATGTCCTGCGCGATCGCGCTCGGACCCTCATCGCCATGGCGCTGCATCAATTCGCCGGCGCGGCCGGCAAAACCTTCCGGCCGCCGCCGCAGTGCCGCTGCATGGACGGCGCGCAACTCGTCATAGCCCTTGAGGCCGAAGCGCTGCGCCAGCCGGGTGAGGGTGGCGGGCGACAGACCGGCGCGCTTGGCCTGCTCGCGCGTCGTCAGCAGCGCGACATCGGCCGGATGGTCCAGCACCCAGCGTGCCGCCGCCTGCAATTGCTGCGGCAGCTGTTCGAAGCTCTCGGTGAGGCTTGCCGTCAGGCCGGATTTGTCCATGCGCCCGAGCTTAGCAGGGGTGCGCACACTATGAAACATATTATTTGATATGACATATATGAAACAATCGTTTCACATCATGCGACACCACTCGCGACCGCCGAGTTCGGCTCAGCTCCGAGCCAGGAGCCCGTCGAGCATCAGGTTGAAGGCATCGATCGCCTTGCGCGAGATCGCTTCCGGCTCGGGGGCGTTCGCGATCCACTGCGCCGCATATTGCGTCGCCCCCGCGATCAGTCTCGCGGCTGCCTCGGGATCGATAGGGGCAATGACGCCGGTCTCGGCCAGCTTCGTCAGGCTTTCCGTCATCGAGCGGATACACTCGCTCAGCGTCGGCCAGTCCCAGGGATCGCCGAGGACGGCTGGGCCGTCGCGCAGCATGATGCGCTGGATTTCGGGATAGAGCGCCAGCTCGATATAGGCGGTGCATTCGTCGCGGAAGCCCGTCCAGGGGTCGCCGGCCTTCGCCGAGACCGCCTGCATATGGGCGTTCATCTCGCCATCGATCTCGGTGATCACCGCGACCAGCAGGCCCTTCTTGTCGCCGAAATGATGATAGAGCGCGCCGCGCGTCAGCCCGGCCGAGGCGGTGAGGTCGTCCATCGAGGTCTGCGCATAGCCGACCGTGCCGAAGGCGGCGCGCGCCGCGGCGATCAGCTTGGTCCGCGTCTCCGCGATCATCTGGCTGCGCGGCTTGCGCATCATCCATATTCCTTTCGCATACGGTGCGTATGTGAATTGACATACGTTGCGTATGTAATTACTCATGTCACATACGCAACGTATGTCAATTACGCTTCGATGTGACGGAGACGTCCATGCCTAACCCCTATCGCGAAATTTTCCGGGCTCCCGGCTCGATCGGCTTTTCAGCCGCCGGCTTCATCGCCCGCATGCCATTTTCGATGGTGACGATCGGCATCGTCACCATGCTCTCCCAGGCGCGTGGGCAATACTGGCTCGCCGGTGGCGTCGCCGCGACCTTCGCTCTCGCCAATGCACTGATCGCGCCGCAGATCTCGCGCCTGGTCGACCGCCACGGCCAGAGCAAGGTGCTGATCCCTGCCACACTCGCGACCGTCGTCGCGCTGACCGGACTGATGCTGGCGACGCGCCTGGAGGCGCCGAACTGGGTGCTCTTCCTGTTTGCCGGCCTCGCCGGATTGACGCCCAGCATGATGGCGATGGTGCGCGCCCGCTGGACCGAGATCTATCGCGACACGCCGCATTTGCGCACTGCCTTCGCTTTCGAATCGGTGGTGGACGAGGTCATCTTCATGCTCGGCCCGGTGATCGCGATCGGCCTCAGCGTGGTCTGGTTCCCGGAGGCCGGGCCGCTCGCGGCGACGATCCTGCTCGCCGTCGGCATGGCTCTGTTCGTGGCGCAGCGCGCCACCGAACCGCCGGTGCATGCCCATGACGCCGGTGCCCGCGGCTCCGCCATCCGGCTGGTGCCGGTGCAGATCATCGCGCTGCTGATGGTCGCGCTCGGCGTCGTCTTCGGCACGGCCGAGGTTACCGCGGTCGCCTTCGCCGAGGCGCAGGGCAACAAGGCAGCGGCGAGCCTCGCGCTCGCGGCCTATGCCGCCGGCTCCTTCATCACCGGCCTCGTCTTCGGCGCGCTCCGTCTGCGTATGCCGCTCGCCATGCAATTGCTGCTCGCGATCGGGCTTGCCGCGGCGACGACGCTGCCGCTGCTGATCGTCTCGTCGCTCTGGATGCTGGGCATCGTGCTGTTCATCGCCGGCGCCTCGATCTCGCCGACCGTCATCGTCGCGATGGCGCTGGTCGAGCGGCATGTGCCGGCCGCGAAGCTCACCGAGGGGATCACCTGGGTGATGACCGGCATGGGCATCGGCATGGCGGCGGGCTCGGCCGCCTCCGGCTGGCTGATCGACGTCTATGGCGCGAGCACTGGCTTCTACGTCTCGGTCGCCGGCGGGTTCTCGGCGCTGGCGATCGTCGCGGCCGGGTTCTGCCTGATCGCCGAGCCGCGGCGCGAGCCTGAGCCGGCCCTTGCCTGATTGGATAAGGAAGGCCGCGCTTGCAAGGGCGCGGCTTTTCTGTCATAGGCGCCACCTTCGATCGCCCGGCTGATAAGGGCTGCCGTGGCGGTCGTTCTTTGCTTCCCAAAGCAAAATTGAAGCGGCGCATTGTTCGCGCTCGCGACCTATGAGGAGCTGAAATGCCCAAGATGAAGACTAAATCGGCCGCCAAGAAGCGGTTCAAGGTCACCGGAACCGGCAAGGTGCTCTACGCCCAGGCCGGCAAGCGTCACGGGATGATCAAGCGGACCAACAAGCAGCTCCGCAATCACCGTGGGACGAACGTTCTTTTCGAAGGCGATGCCGCCAACGTGAAGAAGTACTTCCTCCCCAACGGCTGACGTCCCCTAACTTTTCCGGAGATCAAACATGGCTCGCGTGAAACGGGGCGTTACGTCCCACGCCAAGCACAAGAAGACATTCAAGGCCGCCAAGGGCTTTTACGGCCGCCGCAAGAACACGATCCGCGCCGCCAAGGCGGCCGTCGATCGGTCGATGCAGTACGCCTATCGCGACCGCAAGAACAAGAAGCGGACCTTCCGCGCGCTTTGGATCCAGCGCCTGAACGCGGCGGTGCGCGAGCACGGCCTGACCTATTCGGTCTTCATCGGCGGGCTCGCGAAGGCGGGCCTCGAGCTCGACCGCAAGACCCTGTCGGCTCTCGCCATCGATGACGCCGCCGCCTTCGCCGCGGTGGTCGAGACGGTCAAGGGCGCACTGGGTACCGAGGCCCAGGCCGCCTGAGCGGACTTAGCCGATCGGAATGCAAGAGGCCGGCGGAAACGCCGGCCTTTTTCGTTTCCGTTACCTTTCTGGTCATCCCGGACAAGCCGCGAAGCGGCGCCGATCCGGGATCCATTCCGGAGCCTTTCCAAGAAAGGTTCAGGAATGGGTCCCGGGTCTTCGCTGCGCTCCGCCGGGGACGACCGCGGTGAGATGTGGCGGGCTTTACGTCTGCACGTTGTCCACCGCCTTCGGCGTCCAGCCCTCGCCGGCAGCCTCGACGATGCGCCGATAGGCGTCATCGGGGCTGTCGGCGTAGCAGAACAGCTTCAGATCCTCCTGCCGGATGAAGCCGGCCTCGGCCATCCGCGCGAGATTGATCAGCCCCTGCCAGTAGGCGCTGTCGCAGAGCACGATCGGCACCGGCGGCATCTTGCCGGTCTGCACCAGTGTCATGATCTCGAAGAGCTCGTCGAGCGTGCCGAAGCCGCCGGGAAAGACCACCAGCGCCGCCGCCCGCATCGCAAGGTGCATCTTGCGCATCGCGAAATAGTGGAAACGGAAGGTCAGGTCCGGCGTCGACCAGGCATTCGGCTCCTGCTCGTGCGGCAGGGTGATGTTGAAGCCGATCGTGACCGCGCCGGCCTCGGTCGCGCCGCGGTTGGCGGCCTCCATGATGCCGGGCCCCCCGCCGGTGGCGATGACATGGCGCTTGCCGCTCTCCTTGCCGTCAAGCGCGCCGCCGCGCTCCGAGGCGATTTTGCCGAACTCCCGCGCCGCCTCGTACCAGGGATTGCCCTCGCGCACACGTGCCGAGCCGAAGACGACGATGGTCGAGACGATGCCGCGGGCGCGCAAGGCATCCTCGGCCTTCTGGTATTCGAGCATGAAGCGTGCTCCCCGCGTCGAATCGCCGAGGATGAAGTCCTGGTCGAGTGCGGCGATCCGGTAGGAGGGCGAGTTCTTCTGGGCGGTATTGTCAGGCATGCTCGTCGTCTCCGTCATCGGCACTGCATAGCTGCGCCGGACCATTCCTGTCGCCCCTTGCCGTCCAAGGTAAGGATGATTGCGACGGGATTGTCATGAAGCCGTGGCTAGAGTGCCGACAGCGTCGAGAACTGCGTGAACGGGATGCTTTGCCAGCGTGATTGGACTGGCATCCGCTTGCCGGACCCCCTAGAAGGTGGCTCGCTAACGGACCTTATTGGCATGAACGACATCGATACCCTTCGCGAGTCCCTGGTCGGGGAGATCGAGGCGGCCGGCGACGAGGCGGCGCTGGAGCAGCTGCGCATCGCGGCGCTCGGCAAGTCCGGCTCGGTCTCGGGCCTGCTGAAGACGCTCGGCACGATGACGCCGGAGGAGCGCAAGGAGCAGGGCCCGCGCATCAACGGTCTGCGCGACATCGTCCAGCAGGCGATCGCCGCCCGCAAGGACGCGCTCGGCGAGGCGGCGCTGGAAGCGCGGCTCGCGAGCGAGCGGCTCGACATCTCGCTGCCGGTACGCGAGGGGCCGGAGGCGCGCGGGCGCATCCACCCGATCAGCCAGGTCATCGACGAGATCACCGCGATCTTCGGCGACATGGGTTTCTCGGTCGCCGAAGGTCCGGATGTCGAGACCGACGACCTCAACTTCACCAAGCTCAACTTCCCGGTCGGCCATCCCGCCCGCGAGATGCACGACACCTTCTTCTTCGCGCCCGATGCCAATGGCGAGCGCAAGCTGCTGCGCACCCATACGTCGCCGGTCCAGGTGCGCACGATGATGTCGCATGAGCCGCCGATCCGGGTGATCTGCCCGGGCCGGACCTACCGCATGGATTCCGACCAGACCCACACGCCGATGTTCCATCAGGTCGAGGGCCTCGTCATCGACAAGAAGACCCATTTCGGCCACATGAAATGGGTGCTGGAGGAGTTCTGCAAGGCGTTCTTCGAGGTCGAGGGCGTCAAGATGCGCTTCCGCCCGTCCTTCTTCCCGTTCACCGAGCCGTCGGCCGAGGTCGACATCCAGTGCTCGCGCAAGGATGGCGAGATCCGCTTCGGCGAGGGGGAGGATTGGCTCGAGATCCTCGGCTGCGGCATGGTCCATCCGAACGTTCTGAGGAATTGCGGGCTCGACCCGGACGTCTATCAGGGCTTCGCCTGGGGCATGGGCATCGATCGCATCGCCATGCTGAAATACGGCATGCCGGACCTGCGGCCGTTCTTCGAGGCGGATGTCCGCTGGCTGTCGCATTACGGCTTCCGTCCGCTCGACCTGCCGACTCTGACCGGCGGTCTGACCTCTTAAACCTCACCCTGAGGGGAGACGCATGAACGGCGCGCAATGGGCTGGGCTGATCGCGGCGCTGATGGTCGCCGCCAATCTGCTGTGCTTGGCCGTCGCCTTCGTGCGCCTGCGTCGCAAGCAGGCACCGTCACGCCTGCAGAAGCTCGCGCCGCCGGTGACGATCGTGCGCCCGGTCTGCGGCATCGAGACCTTCAGCCGGGAGACGCTGACCTCGGGCCTGGAACTCGACTATCCCCACTACGAGACGATCTTCTGCGTCGCCGACGGCCATGACCCGATCGTGCCATTGATCGAGGAGCTGATCGGGATCTACGGGGCCGATCGCGTCCGCCTGATCGTCGGCGATGTCGCGGTCAGCGCCAATCCCAAGCTCAACAACTGCGTCAAGGGCTGGGAGGCGGCGCGTCATGACTGGGTGATCCTCGCCGATTCCAACGTGTTGATGCCGAAGGACTATGTCCAGCGGCTGATGGCCTCCTGGCGCGAAGACACCGGCCTCGTCTGCTCGACGCCGGCCGGCTCGCGGCCGGGCTGCTTCGGCGCCGAGGTCGAGTGCGCCTTCCTCAATACCTTCCAGGCGCGCTGGCAATATGCCGGCGAGGCGCTCGGTTTCGGCTTCGCCCAGGGCAAGTCGATGCTCTGGAACAAGCCCTTTCTCGACGCCAATGGCGGCATCGCCGCGCTCGCAGCGGAAATCGCCGAGGATGCGGCGGCGACCAAGCTGGTGCGCAAGGCCGGCAAGCATGTCCATCTCGTCGGCCAGCCCTTCGAGCAGCCGCTCGGACCGCGCAATCTGCGCGATGTGGTCCAGCGCCAGTTCCGCTGGGCGCGCCTGCGCCGCGTCACCTTCCTGCCCTTCTTCGCGCCGGAGATCCTGGTCGGGCCGCTGGTGCCGGCCGTGCTCGCCGGCTTCGGCGCGCCGGGCTTCGGCTTTCCCGCCTGGCTGGGTGTGCTGGCCGTGCTCGTGCTCTGGTATGCCGGCGAGATCGTGCTCGCCAGGAGCGTCGGCTGGTTCCTGAACTGGCGGACGCCGCTCGCCTACCTGGCGCGCGATCTCGCTTTCCCCGGCATCTGGGCCTATGCCTTCGTCGCGCGCGAAGTCAGCTGGCGCGGCAATGCCATGAAGATCAAGGCCGATGGCGAGGACGAGCTCAATCAAGCCGTCCCGGCACTCTCGGCAGTCACGATGCGTAGCGACGGAAGACCATGAAGTTCACCCTCTCCTGGCTCAAAGAGCATCTCGACACCACCGAATCGCTCGACACCATCACCGAGACGCTCACGCGTGTCGGTCTTGAGGTCGAAGGCGTCGAGGACAAGGCCAAGGCGCTCTCGGCCTTCACCATCGCCTATGTCATCGAGGCCAAGCAGCATCCGAACGCCGACCGGCTGCGCGTCTGCATGGTCGACACCGGCTCGGGCGAGCCGGTCCAGGTCGTCTGCGGCGCGCCCAATGCCCGCACCGGCATGAAGAGCGTGTTCTCTCCGCCCGGCACCTATATCCCCGGCAAGGACATCACCCTCGGCAAGGGCGTGATCCGCGGCGTCGAGTCGAACGGCATGCTCTGTTCGGCCGCCGAACTGCAGATCTCCGAGGATCACGACGGCATCATCGACTTGGCCGAGGATGCGCCGGTCGGCCAGCCCTACGCGACCTATGCCGGCCTCGACGACGCCGTGATCGAGATCGCGGTGACGCCGAACCGCGCCGATGCGCTAGGGGTCGCCGGCATCGCCCGCGACCTCGCCGCCGCCGGCCTCGGCACGATCAAGACCCCGCCGGTCCAGCCGGTACGCGGCACCTTCCCGTGCCCGGTCGTGCTCAAGCTCGATTTCGCCGAGGAGGACCGCAATCTCTGCCCGGTTTTCGCGCTCCGGCTGGTGCGCGGCGTCAAGAACGGCCCGTCGCCAGAATGGCTGCAGGCGCGCCTGCGCGCCATAGGCCTGCGGCCCATCAATGCGCTCGTCGACATCACCAACTTCATGACCTTCGATCGCAACCGGCCGCTGCACGTCTTCGACGCCGCGAAGGTCAAGGGCGATCTCGTCGTCCGCCGCGCCAGGGATGGCGAGGAGGTGCTGGCGCTCGACGGGCGGACCTATGCGTTGACCTCCGACATGGTCGCGATCGCCGACGACAACGGCGTCGAATCGATTGCCGGCGTGATGGGCGGCGAGCATTCCGGCTGCGACGAGAGCACCACCGACGTGCTGATCGAGAGCGCGGTCTGGAACACGCTCAACATCGCCCGCACCGGCCGCACCCTTGGCATCAACTCCGACGCGCGGTACCGCAACGAACGCGGCATCGATCCGGACTTCACCCTTCCCGGCCTCGACATGGCCACGCAGTTGATCATGACGCTCTGCGGCGGCGAACCCTCCGAGGTCGTCTTCGCGGGAGAGCTGCCCGAGAGTCCTGGCGCCATCGATTTCCCCTGGTCCGAGGTCAAGCGCCTGACCGGGCTCGACCTGCCTGTGGTCGAGATGAAGCTGGCGCTGACCTCGCTCGGCTTCCACGTCTCCGGCGCCGGTGATCGCGTCAAGGTCGCGCCGCCGTCCTGGCGCGCCGATGTCGAGGGCAAGGCCGATCTCGTCGAGGAGATCCTGCGCATCGCCGGGCTCGATCGCGTCGCCCCGGCGCCGCTGCCGCGGATCAAGGGCGAGGTGATCAAGCCGGTGCTGACCGTGCTGCAGAAGCGTACCCGCGCGGCAAAGCGCCTGCTCGCCAGCCGCGGGCTGGTCGAGGCGGTGACCTGGTCCTTCATCTCGCATGATGCCGCCAAGCTCTTCGGCGGCGGCTCGCGCGAACTGGTGCTCGCCAATCCGATCGCAGCCGATCTCTCCGACATGCGCCCCTCGCTGCTGCCGGGGCTGATCCGCGCAGGCCAGGCCAATGCCGATCGCGGCTTCGGCGACATCGCTTTGTTCGAGGTCGGCCAGGTCTTCCAGAGTGACGAGCCGGAAGGCCAGCTCATTGCCGCCGCCGGCCTGCGCCGCGGCACCGCGAAACTGGAGGGGGCTGGCCGTCATTGGGACGGCGCTGCGAAGACCGTCGACGCCTTCGACGCCAAGGCCGATGTGCTCGGCCTGCTCTCCGGGCTCGGCATTGCCGTCGGTGGCCTGCAGGTCGTCGCCGGTGGTCCGGCCTGGGCCCATCCCGGCCGTTCGGCGACGCTGCAATTCGGGCCCAAGGGCGTAATCGGCGCTTTCGGCGAGGTGCATCCGCGCGTGCTCAAGGCGCTCGACGTCAAGGGCCCGCTGGTCGCCTTCGAGATCCATCTCGATGCGCTGCCCCTGCCCAAATACAAGCCGACCAAGGTCAAGCCGAAGCTGGCGCTTTCCGACTTCCAGCCGGTGACGCGCGATTTCGCCTTCATCGTCGACAAGGCGGTGGCGGCTGGCGAGATGGCAAGGAGCGCCCAGAATGCCGACCGGGCGTTGGTTGCCGAGGTGAACGTCTTCGACATCTACGAGGGCACGGGCGTCGAGCCGGGCAAGAAGTCGGTGGCGCTGGCGGTGACGCTGCAGCCGACGCAGAAGACGCTGACCGACGCCGAGATCGAGGCCGTGGCGGCCAAGATCGTCGCCGAGATGGCCAAGCGTTACGGCGCGGTGTTGCGCGGGTAAGAATTTGCGTCATGGTCGGCCTTGAGCCGACCATCTCTTGCCGGAAAGGCCGCCAGCCGGCGCCCTCTCGTCACGAGTTTCTCGGGTCTGCGCTGCGCTACGCCCGAGAATGACGTCCGGGAGTCGCCCGCCTCGCTCTGCGTTATTGACCAGAATTATGAAATAATCGGCGCACGAAATCGTCTGAAAATCCGGGTATCGGCTCTGATTGTTGCAATCTGTGAGGCCTGATGTCGCTGGTCGAGCTCCCTGTCGCGGACGATCTGTTTCCCGGCTTCCGGTTGTTCGACGTCACGACGTCAGGTGCGCGCATCCGCGTTCGCACCGGCGGGGAGGGGCCGCCGCTGCTCCTGCTCCACGGCTATCCGCAGACGCACATCATGTGGCGGCGTATCGCTCCGCAACTGGCGCAGCGCTTCACTTTGGTCTGCCCGGATCTGCGCGGCTACGGCGATTCGGAGAAGCCGCCGAGCGCGGCCGATCATGCGCCTTATTCCAAGCGCGCCATGGCGCAGGACATGGCCGAAGTCATGACCGCGCTCGGCCATGACCGATTTTTCCTCGGCTCGCATGATCGCGGGGCCCGCGTTGCCCACCGCCTGGCGCTCGACCATGGCGAGCGGGTGCTGAAGCTCGCGACCCTGGACATCGCCCCGACGCGCGAAATGTATCGCGACACCACCGACGCCTTCGCCCGCGCGTATTGGCACTGGTTCTTCCTGATCCAGCCGGCGCCGATGCCCGAACGCATGATCGGCGCCGATCCGAAGTTCTACTGGACCAGCCGGCGCGCCTCCGACATGAAGCTGTTCGAGCCGGCGGCGCTCGCCGAATATCTGCGCTGCTTCCGCGATCCTGCGATGATCCATGCCAGCTGCGAGGACTATCGCGCCGCGGCGACGGTCGATATCGCCCATGACGATGCCGATGGCGGCAGGAAGGTCGCTTGCCCGCTGCTGGCGCTGTGGGGCGATCGCGGCGCGGTCGGAAAGTGCTTCGACGTGCTCGCCCTCTGGCGCGAGCGCGCGGAAAACGTCCAAGGCCGGGCCCTGCCGGGCGGGCATTATCTGGCGGAGGAGATCCCCGATCTCGTCGTCGCCGAATTCTCGGCCTTCTTCGGAGAGAACACATGAGCCGCACCAATCGCGTCTACCGCATCGCCGCCATCGCCGGCGACGGCATCGGCAAGGAGGTCATGCCCGAGGGCCTGCGCGTGCTCGAGGCGGCCGCAAAGCAGTACGGCTTCGAGTTGCGTTTCGACCAGTTCGACTTCTCCTCCTGCGACTACTACGCCAAGCACGGCAAGATGCTGCCGGACGACTGGAAGGAGCAGATCGGCGGCCACGACGCCATCTTCTTCGGCGCAGTCGGCATGCCCGCCCAGGTGCCGGACCACATCTCGCTCTGGGGCTCGCTGCTGCTGTTCCGCCGTGAGTTCGACCAGTACGTAAACCTGCGCCCGGTTCGTCTGATGCCGGGCGTGCCCGGGCCGCTGGTCGGCCGCAAGCCGGGCGACATCGACTTCTTCGTCGTGCGTGAGAACACCGAGGGCGAGTACTCCTCGGTCGGCGGGCGCATGTACGCCGGCACGGAGCGCGAGATCGTCATCCAGGAGACGGTGATGAGCCGCGTCGGCGTCGACCGCGTGCTCAAATACGCCTTCGAGCTGGCCCAGCGCCGGCCGCGCAAGAAGCTGACCTCGGCGACCAAGTCGAACGGCATCTCGATCACCATGCCGTATTGGGACGAGCGGGTGAAGGAGATGGCGAAGAACTATCCCGATGTCGCGGTCGACCAGTACCATATCGACATCCTGACCGCGCATTTCGTGCTCAATCCCGACCGCTTCGACGTGGTCGTCGCCTCGAACCTGTTCGGCGACATCCTCTCCGATCTCGGTCCGGCCTGCACAGGCACGATCGGCATCGCACCGTCCGGGAACATCAACCCGACCGGCGAATTCCCGTCCCTGTTCGAGCCCGTGCACGGCTCGGCGCCGGATATTGCGGGGCAGGGCATCGCCAATCCCGTCGGCCAGATCTGGTCGGGGGCAATGATGCTCGACCATCTCGGCGAGCACGAGGCGGCCAAGGGTATCGAGGCGGCGATCGAGCGCGCGCTTGGCGATGCCCGCACCCGCACCCGCGATCTCGGCGGCAGCCTCGATACAGAGGCTGCCGGCAAGGCGATCGAGCAGGCGCTGGCTTGACGACGACGCCGGCGCTGACCACAAGCAGTGGTCGGCGCCGAAAAAGACGTAAGACTTAAGGGGGGGACCAAGGTGCCTGATCTGACGTTTTCGCTGCTCGACGCCGCTCTCTGGGGCAAGCTCTTCGAGATCATCGCGCTCAACATCGTGCTGTCGGGTGACAATGCGGTGGTGATCGCGCTCGCCTGCCGGGCTTTGGCACCCGAGCAGCGCGCCAAGGGCATCGCGCTCGGCGCCGGCGTCGCCGTGCTGCTGCGCGTCGTCTTCACGGTGCTGATCGCCTCCCTCCTCAACATGCCGTTCCTGCACATCATCGGTGCGCTGCTGCTCGTCTGGATCGCGGTCAAGCTGATCATCGAGGATGGCGAGAGCGACGAGAACGCTGTCGCCGCCAGCAGCAAGCTCTGGAAGGCGGTGCAGACCGTCGCCATCGCCGACATCGTCATGAGCCTCGACAACGTGCTCGCCATCGCCGCCGTCGCCAAGGATTCGATCCCGCTTCTCGTCGGCGGCCTGATCATCTCGATCCCGCTGATCGTGCTTGGCGCCTCGCTGATCACCTCGCTGCTGACCCGTTTCCCGATCCTGGTTTGGGCCGGCGCCGGCCTGCTCGGCTGGGTCGCGGGTGAGATGTTCGAGACCGATCCCTGGCTGATCGGCAAGCTCGGCGAGACGCTGGCACACCAGCTCGAATATCCCGCCGCGATCCTGGGTGCCGTCCTGGTGCTCGGCCTTGGCTATTTCCTCAAGCAACGCCGGCCAGATCCGGCCCTTTAAGACAGGGACTGACCGACCTATGGATTTCTCATCTTCAGCCTTCTGGACATCATTGCTCCAGATCATCTGGATCGACCTTCTGCTCTCGGGCGACAATGCGGTCGTCATCGCCCTCGCGGTGCGCTCGCTGCCGGAGAAGCAGCGGAAGGTCGGCATCCTGCTCGGCGCCGGCGCTGCTGTCGGCCTGCGCATCCTCTTCGCGGTGGTCGTCACCTACCTGCTCGCCGTCCCCTTCCTGAAGGTCGTCGGCGCTCTCCTGCTGTTCTGGATCGCGATCAAGCTCGCCAAGGGCGAGGAAGAGGCGCATGGCGACATCCAGGCCTCCGACAACCTGTGGAAGGCGGTGCGCACCATCGCCATCGCCGATGCGGTGATGAGCCTCGACAACGTCCTCGCCATCGCAGCCGCGGCGCGTGGTCATTTCGAGCTCTTCATCTTCGGCCTGCTGCTGACGATCCCGCTGATCGTCTACGGCGCCCGCCTGCTCTCGACGGTTCTCGAGCGCTTCCCGATCCTGATCTGGCTCGGCGCGGCGCTGCTCGGCTGGATCGCCGGCGAGATGCTGCTTGGTGACCTGGCGGTGCTGCAGTGGCTGCAGGCGAACATGCCGAACTGGGTCGTGAGCGTGCCGGTCTCCGACACCAACCCGATCGGTCTCCTGCCCGCCAAGGTGCCGTTCTATACGGCGGCCACTCTCGGCGCGCTGATCGTCGTCGTCGCCGGCTATGTCCTGAAGAAGAAGCCGGTCGACCAGCCCGGCTGAACAATCAGGCTCGATCGAGAATGATGAACGCGGCGGCCATGCTTTCATGGCCGCCGTTTTTCGTGAGGCGGATGACCCCGGCGGCTCGGCGGCCAGTCTCGTCATCGTTCACGGTGAAGCGCTCGGCGCCGTCGAGTTGCACCGAAAAGCTCTCGGGCTCCCGCGCGAAGCCGGTGCCGAGCGCCTTCACATAGGCTTCCTTCGCGCTCCAGAGCTGGGCGAAAGCCAGCGGCCTGGCAGAGGCGGGCAGGCTCTCCAGCCAGAGCTGCTCGTCCGGATGCAGCATGGCGAACGGCGGCTCGCTCGCGAGTGCGACCCGCTCGACATCGATGCCGACCGAGTGATGCGCCAAGGCTATCGCGACAAGGCCCGCGCGCGTTGCGAGCGACAGGTGCAGGCCTGAGGCGCGCGGGCGCAGGATCAGCGGGCGTCCTGCGGGCTCATGCCCGATCTCGACAGCAGCTTCCGCTAGACCGAACTGGCGGGCCAGCAGCGTGCGGGCGAGGGAGCGTCGCAACTCCGAGCGCTCGGGCAGATTCGCAGGTTGCGCCTGCGTCGCGATCAGCCAGGCTGCGGGCAGGGCAGGGGCGGTCTGATCGATGGAGGAGAGCCAGAGCATATCGCGGTTCTAGAGCAGCATGCTCGCGTGAAAAAGGAGAGGGTCGGCCCGCCCTGCGCGGCGCTCATGGAGGCCCGGAGCTTGCAAGATGTTGACGTGAGCCAATGAAACCGGTTCGAGGACGCATGCCTTCCTCCGACGACAATTCCGACCCGCCGGCCGCGGCCCAGCTCACCCTCGCGGGCATGCGGCTCGGCCTGCGCCGCGTCTCGGTGCTGATGCCGGGCGTCGTCGTCTTCGCCGTCGCTTTCGGCGCTGCCGCCTCGGCCAAGGGCCTCACCCTGTTCGAGGCGGTGTTGATGAGCGCGCTGGTCTATGCCGGCGTCTCCCAGCTCGTGGCGATGGAGCTCTGGCGGCCGGAATGGACCTGGGGGGCGATCGTCGCGCTGGCCTTCGTGACGGCGACGGTCAACGCCCGCACCATCCTGCAGGCCGCGTCGCTGCAGCCCTGGTTCTCGCGCTATCCCTGGTTCGTGACCGCCTTCCAGCTCTCCTTCTTCACCGATGCCAACTGGCTGGTCGGCACGCGCTACCATGGCGAGGGCGGCCGCGATCTCGGTGTCGTCCTTGGCGCCGGCCTTGCGCTCTGGGTCCTCTGGGTCGCCATGACCGTCCCGGGCTACCTGCTCGGCACCCTCGTCGCCGACCCCCGCAGATACGGCATCGACATGGTCATGCCGATCTTCTTCGCGGCGATGATCGTGCCGCTCTGGCGCGGCAAGCGCGCAATGCTGCCCTGGATCATCGCCGGCGTCGTCGCGCTGGTCACCGCGCGGCTGGTCGACGGCTATGCCTTCATCATCGTCGGCGCGCTCTCCGGCGCCGTGGCGGGAGCCTTGCTCGATGACCCCTCCTGAACCGGGAAGCTGGGGTCCCTATCTCGCCATCCTCGGCATGGCGCTGGCGACCTATCTCTGCCGCATCTCCGGCGTCGTGCTGATGAGCTTCATCCCGCTGACGCCGCGGGTGCGGCGCGGGCTTGCCGCCCTGCCGGGCTCGATCGTGGTCGCGACCGTGCTGCCGCTGATCGAGCGCCTCGGCCTCGCCGCCGGGCTCGCTTTGCTGGCCGCGATCGCCAGCATGGTGATCAGGCGCAGCGAACTGCTGGCGCTCGTGACCGGCATGGTGGTGGTCTCGCTGATGCGGTCCGCGGGCTTTTGAGCCTCGGCCTCGATCGCGCAGGGCTGTGAACGAAGCTGCGCCTGCCGCCGCGATCCATCACCGGCTACGATCGCATCCATCACAGCAATCGTTCGTCGGCATGCGGCGGGCATGTTGACGTCGCCCTGCCTGCGGCAGACGGTGCCGGCCAGAAGCACTGGCGATTGGAGCGCATGATGGCCTGGTATTCGCAGACATGGACCTGGTTCGACGGTGAGTGGCGCGAGGGCAATCCCGGCATCATGGGGCCGCGCACCCACGCCGCCTGGCAGGCCTCCTGCGTCTTCGACGGCGCCCGCCATTTCGACGGCGTCTCGCCCGATCTCGACCGGCATGCGGCCCGCGTGAACCGCTCCGCCCTGGCGCTCGGCCTGAAGCCGACCGTCTCGGCCGAGGAGATCGTCGCCAAGACCGCCGAAGGCGTGAAGAAGTTCGCAGGGGGCACCGCGCTCTACATCAAGCCGATGTACTGGGCCGAGGCCGACGGTCCGTCCACCATCATCGGCGACCCCGAGTCGACCCAGTTCGCGCTCTGCCTGTTCGAGGCTGCGATGGGCGATCCCGGCAAGGGTTTTTCGGTGACCAAGGGCGCCTTCCGCCGCCCGACCCTGGAGAACGCCCCGACCGACGCCAAGGCCGGCTGCCTCTATCCCAACAATGCCCGCGTGCTGCGCGAGGCCAAGGCCAGGGGCTTCGACAACGCGCTGGTGCTCGACATGCTCGGCAATGTCGCCGAGACCGGCACCTCCAACATCTTCCTCGCCAAGGACGGCGTGGTGAAGACGCCAGCCCCGAACGGTACCTTCCTCAACGGCATCACCCGCCAGCGTACCATCGCCCTGTTGCGCCAGGCCGGCGTCACCGTCGAGGAGACGACGCTGCGCTATGAGGATTTCGAGCAGGCCGACGAGATCTTCTCCTCCGGCAACTATTCGAAGGTGATGCCGATCTACAAGATCGACGATCGCGAGCTGCAACCTGGCCCGATGTTCCGCAAGGCACGGGAACTCTACATGGAGTTCGCCCACAGCAAGGGCGCCTGAGGCCTGATGGCCCGGCTGAACGCGGGCGTAGGATCGATCGCCGGCTGAACCACGCGGTCTTTCCGGGGCAGGCCGAAGGCCTGAGCCCGGAACCCATGCACACCGCCCTACCGTCATTGCAAGGAGCGCAAGCGACGAAGCAATCCAGGGGGACGTAGAGCCCTGCCGCTTCTGGATTGCTTCGCTACGCTCGCAATGACGGAGGAAGCTTCTGAGCCGCAATCGTAATCGGTTCCGGGCCTTTCGCTGAGCGAAATCCCGGAATGACGGCGGCTGCTAGCGCAGAAGCCGCCAGAGCCCAGCCGATCTCAATCCCCCAAGCGCCACGACGCCATAGATCCCTGCCGCGACGAGGCTGAGGATGGCGAGTGCGATCAGGCGTGGCTCGACAGGGAACCCGATGAGCAGCCCGTAGAGCGGTTCGGCCAGCAGCCGGGCGACCAGCGCGGCAAGGCCGGCAGCGACGCCGACGATGACGATCAGCAGCGGCAAGGCGCGATCGGGGTTGGTCCAGCCGCGCTTCAGCGCCAGGCCGTAGAGCGCGCCGAGATTGATCCAGGCGCCGACGGCAGTGGCGAAGGCGAGGCCGGGCGCGCCATGGCTGCGCCAGAGCAGCAGCTTCAGCCCGACATTGGCGGCGATGGCCGCGAGCGAGACCAGCATCGGCGTCGTCGTATCGCCGCGCGCCTGGAAGCTCGAGACCTGGGCGCGGATCAGCACGATCGCCGGCAGGCCGATCGCATAGGCGAACAGAACGGCGCCGGCAGCCTGCGTCGCCGCATCGTCGAAGCGGCCGCGCTCGAACAGTGCCGCGACGATCAATTCGGGAATGGCGAGGAAGGCGGCGGCGAAGGGCGCGGCAGCGACCAGGGTCAACGCGATCGCGCGGTTCTGCGCCGCTTCGGCCTTGGCTTCGTTGCCGTTGGCGATGGCGCGGCTCATCGTCGGCAGCAGCACCGTGCCGACACCGATCGCGATCACGCCGAGAGGCAGCTGGTAGAGGCGTTCGGCATAGTACAGCGCCGAATAGGCGCCCGCCGGCAGCAGCGAGGCGATGATCGTGTCGGCGAATAGGGCGATCTGCACGCCGGCCGAGCCGATCACCGCCGGTCCGAAGGCCTTGAGGAAGCCCCTGACCTCGCCGTCGAGGCGCGGCCGGGTCAGCGCCGCCGACACGCCCGCCTGCCGCGCCGCGATCCATAGCAGCAGCCATTCGAGCACGCCGGCGACGGCGACGCCCCAGGCGGCGGCATGGGCCGCGCTCGGGAACAGGAAGGCGACGAAGAGCGCCCCGATCAGGCAGACATTCAACAGGATCGGGGCGGCGGCCGCCGCGGCAAAGCGATCGACGGCGTTCAGATTGGCCGAGAGCAGCGTCACCAGCGTGACGAAGAGCAGATAGGGGAAGGTGATCCGCGTCAGCGTCACCGCGAGGTCGAAGCGGGCGGGATCGCCAGCGAAGCCGGGCGCCAGCAGCCGGACCAGCTCCGGCATGAACGGGATGGCGAGCCCCGCCAGGACGAGCTGGACGAGGAGGTTGAGCGAGAAGACGCGGTTCGAGAACTGTGCTGCGGCGGCTTCGCCCGATTGCTCGCGGATGCGGCTATAGGCCGGGATATAGGCCTGGTTGAAGGCGCCTTCGCCGAAGATGGCGCGGAAATGGTTCGGCAGGCGCAAGGCCACCGAGAAGGCGTCCATCAGCCCGCTCACGCCGAGCGTTGCCGCCAGCACGGTGTCGCGGAGGAAGCCGGACAGCCGCGAGAGCAGCGTGAAGCCGCTGACGGAGAGGATCTTTCTCAGCATCGCGCCACTCGGGCCCGCCACGGTCGGCGCTCCCCTTTGCAGGTAGCCGCATAGCTGCGTCGCGGGAGATGGTCCAGCACTGGGCTTGCTATGGCGCCTACCCGATCCCGGGCGGCAGCTCATCGCCGCGCGGTTGCGTGTTGTCCTGCCTGTCGAATCCGACCCGCTCGCCGACCAGATAGAGCGGCCGGCGCTTCACCTCGGCGAAGATGCGGCCGACATATTCGCCGATCATCCCGAGCGAGATCAGCTGGATCCCGGAGAAGAACATGATCGAGACGATCAGCGAGGGAAAGCCCGGCAGGTCGGTGCCGAAGAGCAGCGTCCGGACCATGAAATACAGGCCCGTCAGGGTCGCTACGATAGCGATCAGCACGCCGAGCCAGGTCGCAATCTTGAGCGGCACGGTCGAGAACGAGGAGATTCCATCGAAGGCGAAGCTGAACAGCTTGCGGAAGCGGAACTTGCTCTCGCCATGGGCGCGGTCGGCGACCGCGAAGGGCACGCCGGTCGCCCGGAAGCCGACCCAGGCATAGAGACCCTTCGAGAACCGCGCCCGCTCGGGCAGGGCCCGCAGCGCCTCGACCACGCGCCGGTCGAGCAGGCGGAAATCGCCGGCGCCCTCCGGCAGCTCGGTCTCGCCGAAGCTGGCGAAGAGCTTGTAGAACGCCTTGGCGAAATTGCGCTTCAGCGCGCTCTCGCCTTCGCGGTCGGTGCGTTGGCCGTAGACATTGAGGAAACCCTCGCGCCATTTCGCCAGGAAGGCGGGGATCACCTCCGGCGGATGCTGCAGATCGGCATCCATGATCACCACGGCGTCGCCATTGGCATGGTCGAGCCCGGCGGCGATTGCGACTTCCTTGCCAAAATTGCGGCTGAACGAGATGGCTTGGATCCGGCTGTCCTGCGCGTTGAGGGCCCGTAGCGCCGCCAGCGTGCCGTCGCGGCTGCCGTCGTCGACGCAGACGATCTCCCAGGAAGCGACATGGGCGTCGAGGATCGGCTCGAGCCGCGCGATCAGCGGCGCGAGATTGTCGGCCTCGTTGTAGACCGGCACCACGATCGAGAGCTCCGGCCGTGGAGCGAGGGCCGGCATCGTGGCGGAGGCGGAGCTGGGCGCAATCGCGGACAAGGCTTTCGGGACCTTCGTTGCTCGGCTAGAGCCGGATCCAACCAGATTGAGTCAATCTGATTGGTGAATCCGTCTCTCATTTCTAGTTTAGAGACCGTTTTACCGATCAGCTTGCGATGCCAGCTGATCGGGACGGGCTCTAGGGCTGTGGAACCAACCGCAGGCTCAATATACCAGCGCTGATGAATAGGGGGTAACAGCCGGCATGACCCGCAGCTTCGTGCTCTGCGCCGATGATTTCGCCATGACCGAGGGTGTCAGCCGCTCGATCCTGGAGCTGCTCGCCGCCGGCAGGCTCTCGGCCACGGGGGCGATGACCAACCGGCCGCACTGGCCGCGCCTTGCCGGCGAGCTTGCGGCCTTTTCCGGCCGAGCCGATCTCGGCCTTCACCTTAATCTCACCTGCGCCGCCCCGCTCTCGCCGATGCCGACCGTCGCGCCATCAGGCACCCTGCCGAGGCTCGGCGGGCTCGCGCCGCTGGCGCTGCGCTCCGGCGCGGCGCGTGCCGAGATTGCGGCCGAGATCGCCCGCCAGCTCGACGCCTTCGAGCAGCATCTCGGCCGGGCGCCCGATTTTGTCGACGGCCACCAGCACGTCCATGTCCTGCCCGGCGTCCGCCATCAGGTGCTCGACGCGCTGGCGGCGCGCTATCCCGCCGGCTCGGTCTATCTGCGCGATCCCTCCGATTCGATCGCGGCGATCCGGGCCCGCGGCATCGCGGTCGGCAAGGCGCTGACCGTCGCCGGGCTCGCCATGGGGCTGCGCCGGGCCGCGGCCCGACGTGGCATCCCGACCAATCGCGGCTTCTCCGGTTTCTCGCCTTTCGATCCCGAGCGCGATTTCGCTGACGATCTCGAGGCCTTCCTCATCCGGCCGGGGCCGGCGCATCTGGTGATGTGCCATCCAGGCCATGTCGACGACGAACTCGTCGCGCTCGATCCTGTCGTCGCGACGCGCCCGCTCGAACATGCGGCGCTGATGGCGTTCGCCCCGCCGGGCCTGCGGATAGGCCGTTTCGCGGACATTGCCTGACCTGAGGTCTTGTCGCTGCGCGCGCGGGATGCGTCGACTGCAATCGAAAATTTACCCCGTCCGTTCACCTTGCGGAGTGACGGTCCCGGCAGCCTGGGAATGTCGGTGTCTGGAGTCCGTGGGAAGATGAGCGTGATGGCCTGGTTTCAGTCGCGGGCTCCGCGATCGCATGTGGCCGCGCCGCAGCTCGGCCAGGTCGAGAGGGTGACGCGCTCGCTCAGCAGCCGTATCGCCGGGGCTGCGGTCGCCATCGTCGCCATCGCGATTGCTTTCGTCGTCATTGCCGCCGCCCGCTACAACGAGACCAAGACGCGCGGCGATCTCGAGCAGAAAATGGCGGCGCTGACAGCGATGATCGCCCATGCCGCGCCGCCGATGATCCTGGCGCGCGACACCATCACCCTGACCTACATCCTGGAATCGCTGAAGCGCGATCCCGATTTCGATGCGGGTTTCGTCGCTGACGATTTGGTCGCGCTCGCTTCGGCCGGGCGCAATGACGAGGCGCGGCTATCGTTCACCCCGAACGGGCTCGGCCGGCAGCTCGGCCGGGAAGCCTGGAATCTCCTCGGCGAGCAGGACACGCTGCGGCTTGAGGACAAGACCTATGTGACGCAGCTGCTCTCGGTGAAGGTTGGCAGCTTCAAGAAGCAGATCGGCTATGTCGCGCTGCGCTTCGACAAGACCCGGCTCGTCGCCCGCGCGGCCTGGGAGCAGTTCCTGACGATCGGGATCGGCATCGCCCTGCTCGTCGTGCTCGGGCCGCTGCTCTGGATCTCGCTGTCGCGGACCATGCGGCCGCTGAAGAGCATGACCCGCGCGATCGTCGGCATCTCCGACGGCAAGCTCGACACGCCGATCGACGCGGTTGGCCGCCAGGACGAGATCGGGGCGATCGCCAGGGCGCTCGGCGTGCTCAAGCTGCGCCTCGCCGAGCGGGCGAGCCTGCAGCAGCAGCAACTGACGACCGAGGCGGACCGCCATCGCCACCAGAAGCATGTCGAGGAGGCTATCGCCCTGTTCCGCGGCGAGGTCGGCGTCGCGCTCGAGGCCTTCAAGAGCAATGCCGACCGGATGGGCGAGGCTTCGGACGGCCTGGCGCGGGTCGCGGCGGAGTCGTCCGAACGCGCCGCTCGCGCCGCCCAGAATTCGCAAGGCGCGTCGGCCAATGTCGAGAACGCCGCCCAGGCGGCCGAGGAAATGGGCGCGGCGATCCGCGAGGTCGAGTTTCAGGTCCGCCGCGTCCGCACCGAGATCGTCGAGGCGGCCTCGGCCTCCCGCGACACGGCCGGCTCGGTCCAGGCGCTGGACGAGACGGCGCGGGCGATAGGCGAAGTCGTCAACCTCATCCGCGACATCGCCGCGCAGACCAACCTCCTGGCGCTCAACGCGACGATCGAGGCGGCGCGCGCCGGCGAGGCAGGTCGCGGCTTCGCGGTGGTCGCGGCCGAGGTGAAGAGCCTGGCCTCCCAGACCGCCGACGCCACCGATCGAATCGTCAGCCAGGTCGGGGCGATCCAGGGCGCGACCACGGAGGTCGTCGACGCGATCCAGAATATCGCTACCCGTATGGGCGCGATCGAGAGCTTCGCCAACTCGGTCGCGACCTCGATCGAGCAGCAGGCGATCGCCACCGGCGAGATCGCCAGCGGCGTCGCGATGGCGAGCTCCTCGGCCCTCTCCGTGTCGAGTGATCTCAGCGTGTTGGCCGACAGCGTCGAGGAGACCGGCCGGTCTGCCGAGCAGGTCCGCCAGGCGGCCGGTGAGGTCTCGGCCCAGGCGATGCGGCTCGATTCGACAGTAGACCAGTTCCTCAAGCGCGTCGCGGCTTGAGCTTTGACCAAACGAAACGGGGCCCCGCAGGGCCCCGTCCGTCGTCATTGATCGACAGTGACGATCAGGCCTTGGCGCCGTCATAGAGCTCGGCGACGTAGTCCCAGTTCACCAGGCTCTCCAGGAAAGCCTTGAGATAGTCCGGACGGCGATTGCGGTAGTCGATGTAGTAGGAGTGCTCCCAGACGTCGACGCCGAGGATCGGCGTGCCGCCATGGACCAGCGGGCTCTCGCCGTTCGGGGTCTTGCTGACGGCGAGCTTGCCGCCCTTGACCTCGAGCCAGGCCCAGCCGGAGCCGAACTGGCCGACGCCGGCGGCGACGAAGTCTTCCTTGAACTTGTCGACCGAGCCGAAGGAATCGGTGATCGCCTTCTCCAGCGCGCCCGGCAGCTTGCCGCCGCCATTGGGCTTCATCCACTTCCAGAAATGGAGGTGGTTGTAGTGCTGGCCGGCGTTGTTGAACACGGCGGGGTTCTTGCCATAGGAGCCCTTGACGATCTCCTCGAGAGACTTGCCCTCGAATTCGGTGCCCTTGATCGCGTTGTTGCCGTTGTTGACATAGGCGAGGTGATGCTTGTCGTGGTGGTACTCCAGCGTCTCCTTCGACATAAAGGGCTGGAGGGCGTCATGCGCATAGGGAAGATCGGGCAGGGTAAAGGACATGGGGCCTCTCCTTGGGCTGTCGAAATCGCGACGTGAGAATGGCTGCAATGACGCAACGCTTGGGCAATGATTGCCCGGCGGAACACCCGCCATTCGCCTGTTAGTTAAGCCCCTCGGCCGGCAGCGGCAACCGCCGTGGCCCGAGAAATCCGGCACGGCCAGCCAGCGTTCCGTTGGGAGGGCCGGCGCAGGCCGTTTGGTTGGCAATACCGGATGGTATCGATAGGTTAACCGCCGAGGCGGCAAGCTGTCGCAGCTCGTCTCGCCCCAAAGGAGCAAGCGTTGGTCAGGCTTTTCGTGGTTCTCGGGTTCGCGCTGCTGGCGGGCGGTGCCTATGCCATAGTCGATGGCTGGCCATATCGCGTCCTGGAGAGTGGCTTCACTGAGGTCATCCTCGGAGGACTGTCGGTGGTCGCCGGCTTGATCCTGCTCGCGCTCGCGGCGGTTCTCGCCGAGGTCCGCCGTCTCAAGGGGCTGGTCAGCGGCGCCATGGCGGCGGTGGCACTGTCCGAGCCGCGTGTCTCCGAGCCGCATCTCGCCGAGCGTCCGGTGCCGGCCACCGCGCCTTCGCCTGCGGAGCCCGTGCTCGAGAAGGCGCCGGCGCCCGATGCCGGTTCTGTCGGCATCGCGACCACGCTGGCGGCCGGAGCCGGTGCTGCTGCAGTGATCGGTGCGCTGACCAGCCTCGGCAAGGCTGAGGATAACCCCGACGAGAAGAAAGCAATCGAGGCGGCGGACGCCGCCGACAGGGCAGAGGGCGACGAAGGAGCCCGTTCCGCTCGTGCCGAGCCGCTCTCGACCGTCCTCGCCGAACCACCCCAGTCGCCCGCCGCCACGGCCGGCGACATCGATGACTGGCTTTTGCCGCCGGTCGCGCCGGTGTTCGATCTCGCTCCCGCGGATGTTCGCCCGGACGAGCGGGACGGAAACGGTGAGGCGGACGAGAAGGCCGAGGACCCGCAGGACAAGCGCAAGCCCCTGGACACCGTCGATATCGACGAGGCCTCGCACCCGACTGACGAGAAGGTCGATGACACCGCCGAACCGGATGCTGCGGTGGATGAGCCAGAAGCCGGGCAGGGCGAGGACGAGCGCGACGATGCCCACAAGCCGCAGACCGCGCCTGCGGCGAGCTCTGAGGACCAGCTGTGGTGGCCGCGCATCGATCACTCCGCGCGGTCGGAATCGTCTTCATCGGTCGACGACGAATTCAACGCGCTGCGCGATCAGCTCGCCGGGGTCGTCAATGCGCCGGAGGTCGCGCCGCCGCGGCGCGACCGTGATGACAGCGATGCTGCCGAGAGCTGGATAGCGCCGCGGCCCTGGCCGCCGGTGACGCAGCCGCGCGATCCCGGTGCCCTGGGCGAAGTCGAGGCCGAGGTCGCCGAGAAGGCGCCGTCTGAGGAGGCGAAGGGCGAGCCCGCTCCCGTGGTGGATGAACCTTCGCAGCCCGACCCGGAGCCGGAGTTGGCTGCCGAGTCAGCGCTTGCGACGGTAGACGAGTCGTCTGTCGACACAGCCGAGCCATCAGCGGCAGAAGCCAAGCCGGACGGAGCTCAGCCGGACGAAGAGCCGGCGGCGTCAAACGAGGGCGTGATCGGCGCCTATCAGGTCGGCGAGACGCAGTTCACCATGTTCGCCGACGGCTCGATCCATGCCCGCACGCCGGATGGCGACTATGTCTTCGCCTCGATGGACGAGTTGAAGACCTATCTCGCCAGCGAGAAGTCGCGGCTCGAACCGGGTGTATCATCCGCCTGAATCCGCATCAGATTGCCGTTCGTCCTTAATCGGACGGCGATCACCTTCGTCGAAGCATCGGATTCCTACGCTAAGGTGCTCAGCGGGACGTCGCAGCACCCGGCTGCGCCGTGAGGCCGGCTTCGTCGCTGTCACCGTGTGTCGGGCCGTTCTGGGCGGCCGATGCGTCCGGAGGTGTCACGGTGGCGGGGCCGCGGGCTCGCACATTGGCCAGGCTGCCCTTGAGCGCGGCTTCCAGCAGCGCCTTCATGTCACCGTCCGGACCACCGAAATATCTGCGGGTGACGGGGTTGGCCGTCAATTGCATGCCCCAGATTCCGCGACTCTGCTGGTCGATAATCACGACCAGCTTGTTGTCGCCGCAGTTGTGCGGCTGGCACAGCTCGGCAACTGTCCAGCTTTTCCCCGACGCATCCCGCATGACGACCGGAGCCGATCCCACGCCGCCCAGACCGGGAATCCATTGGTCCCATTTCTTGAAGCTGGCCCCCTTGATCGCTTGCGTCCATTTCGCCTTGATCCAGGGTTCCTTCATCAGATCGGATGGATGCTCCTGGGAAAAGGCCGCCGCCGGAAAAAGGCATGTCAGCAGGATCGCTATGAATCGAAGCATGGAGCGGGCCTGAGCTGGGCTGAAGTCTTCGCAGATGATGCATGCGCCCGGCACCATGTCCAGACGATGCTCGGCATGGAACTTCCGGGCGGGAACTGCGCTCAGCTCGATCCAGCGGCATCCCAGCCCCCGCCGGCCGCCGTGATGGCGAAGGCATAGGCGAGGGCGGTCTCCTTCATCGAATCGAAGCGTCCGGCCGCCCCGGCATGGCCGGCGTCCATATTGGTGTGCAGCATGATCGGGCCGCCGCCGGTCATGGTCGCGCGCAGGCGCGCCACCCATTTCGCCGGCTCCCAATAGGTCACGCGCGGATCGGCCAGGCCGCCCGTCGCCAGGATCGGCGGATAGGCCTGCGCCTTGACGTTGTCATAGGGCGAATAGCCCAGGATCGTCCGGAAGGCGGCGACGTCCCGGATCGGGTCGCCCCATTCCGGCCATTCCATCGGGGTCAGCGGCAGGCTCTCGTCGAGGATGGTGTTGAGCACGTCGACGAACGGCACCTCGGCGATGATGCCGGCGAACAGCTCCGGTGCGAGATTGGCGACCGCGCCCATCAGCATGCCACCGGCGCTGCCACCCTCGGCGACGATGCGGCCCCGGCTGGTGAAGCCCTCGGCTGCGAGCATTTCGCCAGCGGCGATGAAATCGGTGAAGCTGTTGGGCTTGTTCTGGCGCTTGCCGTCGAGATACCAGCCCCAGCCCTTGTCGGTGCCGCCGCGGATATGCGCGATGGCGTAGACGAAGCCGCGATCGACCAGGCTGAGCGGACGCGTCCGGAACGAGGCCGACATCGCCGCGCCATAGGAGCCATAGCCATAGAGCAGGCAGGGCGCCGAGCCGTCGAGCTTGAGATCGCGCCGATGCAGCAGCGAGACCGGCACCCTGGCGCCGTCCTTTGCCGTCGCGAAGATGCGGCGCACGACGTAAGCCTCGGCATCGTGGCCGGAGGGCACCTCCTGGCGCTTCACCAGCGTGCGCTCGCCGGTCGCGAGGTCGTAGTCATAGGTCTCTGCTGGCCGCGCCATCGATGCGTAGATGAAGCGCAAGCGGTCGGTTTCGAACTCGTAGCCGGCGTCGACGCCGAGCCCATAAGCCTCCTCGTCGAAGGCGATGCTGCTTTCCGTCCCGCTCTCGAGGTCACGGATGACGATGCGCGGCAGCCCCTCCTCGCGCTCCAGGCGGATCAGCCGGCCAGCGAGGCAGATGTGGCTGAGGATGAGCCGGCCGCGCTTGTGCGGCACGAGATCGACCCAGTTGGACGGCGAAGGATCGCTGAGCGGCGCACGCACGATCTTGAAGTCTTCGGCGCCGTCGGCATTTGTCAGGATCAGCAACTCGTCGCCGTGATGCTCGACGCTATACTGGCGGCCCGCCAGTCGCGGCGCGACCAGCCTGGGCTTGCCCGCCTTGTCGGCGAGGTCGACCAGGCTCACCTCCGAGGTCTCGTGGTCGCTGCTGGAGATGAGCAGGAGCCGGCGCGACTGGGTCTGGTCGATATCGGCGAACAGGCCGGGATCGGTCTCCTCATAGAGCAGTTCGTCCTCGCTCTGACGCGTGCCGAGCCGATGGCGCAGCACACGCGTCGGGCGGTGGTCGTCATCGAGCGCGACATAGGTGAAGGCGCTGGAATCGGCTGCCCAGATCATTTCGCCTGAGGTATCGGCGATCGCGTCCGGCAGGTCCTGGCCGGTGGCGAGATCACGAACCCGGATCAGGAACAGCTCCGAACCGGCTTCATCGGCGCTCCAGGCCAGCAGGCGATGGTCGGGGCTGTGCTCGGCGTCGCCGAGATCGAAGAACTCCTTGCCCTCGGCCAGCGCGTCAGCGTCGAGCATGACCTGTTCGCGGCCGGGCTTGCCGCCTTCGTTCGCCTGTGGCTTGCGGCAGATCAGCGGATGCTCGCCGCCACGCCGATAGCGGCTGTAATAGAGGAATGGTCCGTCCGGCTGGGGCGGCTCGCTGTCGTCCTCCTTGATGCGCCCGCGCATTTCCTTGATCAAGTCGCGCTGGAGTGCCTTGGTCGGCGCCATCAATGTATCGCACCAGGCGTTTTCCATCTCGATATGCTTTCGGATCTCGGCTGGCAGCGTATCGGGATCGCGCAGCACATCGCGCCAGTTGTCGGCGCGCAACCAGGCATAATCGTCGTTCAAGGTAACGCCGTGGACGACGCGGCTTTGCGGACGGACCGCGGCAATCGGCGGCGAGGCGACCTTGCTTCGGCTAGTCATACTTGGTTCCCAGGCTCGGTTTGATCATTTCCAAGGAGGCGATCGATATAGCGATCGTCCTATCTTTGCCGATGACGACAGGTAGAGGTCGGGGTAGACACTGACAAGGACAACTTTTTGGCGCAAATGCTGCAGCGCAAAGCGTCATGGTTACGATCTAAGCTCGCAAAATAAGCAATAATATGTCTCGATGAATGTATTCGAATCCTTGTCCAGCCACTTGCGATATTGAAGCGTATGGCTTAGACGAGTGCCGGCTGGTCCGTTTTGCATGATTCTATTCCGGCGGAAATTCGACCGTTCGTCGGCGGCGATCAGGGAGGGCGCTCGCGCCTGGAAACAGAGCTGGGCGCAGTCACCGCTATGACCGGTCAATATAACAATGGAGCAACGCCATCATGGCTGACCAAGACGGTTCCGATTTCATCGAGCTTACGGCAGATATCGTTTCCGCCTACGTGTCGAACAATTCTGTCCCGGCATCGGACTTGCCGTCGCTGATCAGCGACGTTCACGCCGCCCTCAATCGTGTTGTCGGCGGTGCCGCCCCGATTGTTCCGGTCGAGGCACCGAAGCCTGCCATTGCGGTGAAGAAGTCGATCACGGCCGACTATCTGATCTGCCTGGAGGACGGAAAGAAGTTCAAGTCGCTCAAGCGTCATCTGCGCACGCAGTACAACATGTCGCCCGAGCAGTATCGCGAGAAGTGGGGCTTGCCGCCCGATTATCCGATGGTCGCGCCGAACTATGCCGAGGCGCGCTCGCAGCTTGCCAAGAAGATGGGTCTGGGCCAGCAGCGCCGCAAGCGTCGCTGAGTCACAGCAGACCAAGCTGCATCACCGCCTATGCAGTGAAGCCGCCGGATTGCCGGCGGCTTTTTCTTTTGGGGCCACCTCTCTTCGCCGATGGCTTCGTGGCGCTGTGCGCCAGGTGCCTTCCACCCAAACATGTCAGGAGCCTGTCGGGATGGGCGACTTCAGGCTTGCAGTGAGGAAGTGTAGGAATATATACCTGTAAGCGTCGCGGTTGAATTCGGGGAGGCAATGCCCGTAATGGAACATATCATGAACATGATGATTGCCAAGCGGTCAGACGTGATGCGGTGGAGGGCGCCGGCGAGCTTGGTCGAAGCCGCGGTTTGCGGCGCGATGGGCCTGCCTGCCGGGGTCCTTCGAACCGGGCGCGGCCAGCGCCGGGTCGCTTTCGCCCGCCAGCTCGCGATGTATCTGACCCATGTCGGCTTCGGCCTGACGTTGACGCAGGTCGGCGCCTGCTTCGAGCGCGACCGTACCACCGTGCGCCATGCCTGCGCCCTGGTGGAGGACCGGCGTGATCAGCCGGCCTTCGACCTCGCCGTATCAGCGCTCGAGACAGGGCTGGCGCATTTCGCCTTCGGCCTGCAGCTGGGTTTCGCCTCGGAGGCTGCATGATGAACGCTGACGATCGCGACCAGTCGCCATCCCGCCTGCTGCGACATCTGAGCGAGCCGGGCGCCTATGGCGTCGAATCCCCGCTCGGCTGTGGCCGGATCGCGCTCTATCGCCGGGGTGCCGGTGGAGCCACGCTAGGGGCCGGCTATGTCGAGGCCGCCGAGGCGCAGGCCCTGGTCGCGGCCGGCTTCGCCGGCTGGATCACGGAGGCGGGCAAGCGCCGGTTGCGCCTTGCCGGCACGGAGCCCGGCAGGCCGCGTGCGACCGCGACGGTGATGGTGGACGGGCAAGCGCAGCAGGTCGTGCTGGACGAGCGCGAGAGCCCGCTGCTCTGGCTCCATCGCCGTCCCGGCAAGGACGGGCAGCCGCAGATATCCGCCGTCGAGTTCGCCGCCGGCGAGCGCTTTCGTGCCGATCTGACCCTGGCGCAGATGCTGCCGCGGGTGACGGTCAACTGGGATGCGGGCCTTGCCGCCGGCACCCATGCCGCGGTGCGCAGGCCGGCGGAAGCCTCCGATTCCAGCCTGGCGGCGCGCCAGCGCGTGCGCTTTGCCTGCAAGCGCCTCGGCCCTGAAATGTCGGGCCTGGCGATCGATGTCTGCGGTTTCCTCAAGGGGCTCGACCAGGTCGAGCGCGAGCGCAAATGGCCGGCGCGCTCTGCCAAGGTCGTGCTCCGGCTGGCGCTGTCGGCGCTGGTCGAGCACTACGGGCTCGGCGCAAAGCAGGAACGACCGGTGGGCTATGCCTGGCGCGCGTCCGATGCGCGCCCCACGATCCAGGCTCCGCTGGAACCTCGCGATTAGGCGAGCGCCGCGCGGGCGTCGTTCTTGATCCGCTCCATCATCGCGCGCACGCCGTTCGAGCGCTGCGGCGTCAAATGGGCAGCAAGGCCGAGGCGCTCATAGATCGCGAAGGCGTCCGTCGCCAGGATCTCCTGCGCCGTGTGGCCGGAATGGATGGCGATGGCGAGCGCCACCAGCCCGCGCACGATATGCGCGTCGCTGTCGCCGCGGAACGAGAGGCGCGTCGCCGCGCCGGGACCGCCCTCGCTCTTGGTCTCGAGCCAGACTTGGCTGGCGCAGCCACGCACCTTATTGGCGTCGTTGTGTGCCTCTTCAGGCAGTGGCGCCAGCGTCCGCCCTAGCTCGATCAGGTAGCGATAGCGATCGTCCCACTCGTCAAGCAGCTCGAAATTGGCGACGATCTCGTCGAGGCTCTCGCTCATGAATTCCGCTGTCTGCCTCCGGCTCATCCCGCCGGCCCTGGGCGGGGATGGCGAAGCTCTTCGGCCTGCCGCGCGACGAGGTCAAGCCTCAGCGGTGTCGCGGCGACGCTTCGCTGCTGCGGGCTGCGGCGCTCGCGGCCAGGGCAAGCACCCGCGCGCGCGTCTCCGGCTCCAGTCCCGCCAGGACTTCCGCGGCTTCGCGTATGCTGGCAGCGCCTTGCAGCGCCGCCTTCGGATCGATCTTGGCGAGGATGGCGATCGCCGCCTTCGCATCGACCATGAGCGCATCGGGCTCGCTCTTGGTTCCGTACAGGGGCGAGTTCAGCGCGATCACGCCGACGATCGCCATGCTGCGCAGAAGATAAGCCATCTTGGTCCCCATCCGGTTGCGGGCTCCCCAGCCCACGGACGAGCGAACCATAGCGCCTGGGTCGAAAGATCGGGTGTCGGCGACAGCATCGATTTGAATCAAAGGCGGTGTCTCGTCTTCAGCTTCCATTCACCTTGCCGCGAACAACAGCCTGGCGCGGGCAAGCGCGCTGCGGGTCTCGCAATTCATTGAAAAGAAAAGTCTATTTGTGCTGTCGTCGGCAAAAGACCCGGTTTCCGGCGCTCTCGCCTTAAGCCCCGCTTAAACGGCAGCCGCGAGGATCGGCTCAACAAGGCGAGGCGAAAGTGCCGACGGCCGGCAGAGGTGCGCGTTGCGGTTTTCCAGTTTGATGACGGCGGTGAGGGCGCAGGTCGCGGCGATGGTCCATCCATCGGCGCTGGCCGATTCGCTCGAGCGCATGCGTCATGAGCGCTTCATGCTGAGCAGGCTGGCCGCTTCGGTCGCGGCGCTCAGCCTGATGCCGGCCTATATCGCCTGGCGCGGCCGCATCGGCGCGCTCGAACTGCTCGTGCTCGTCGCCATGGCGATGCCGCTGCTGGCGGTGTTCCTCCTCTCTCGCACCGGCCGGCTGGATCTCGCGCATTGCCTGTCCGGCGCGGCCCTGACCTTGCTGGTCACCACGCTCGCCTGCCTGACCGGAGGCGCTGCCTCGCCGCTGCTGCTCTGGCTGGCCGCAGTCCCCGCCGAAGCGATGTTCTTCGGCTCCCGGCCTTATGTGGCGCGCGCCAGTGCGCTCGCAGTGATCGGTCTCGGCGTCGTCGTCGCCCTGCAGGGAACCGGGATGATCGCGGAGCCGGCGCCATGGACCTGGCAGGCGATGCCCGTCTTCGCTGGCGTCGCGATCCTGCATGCGGCGCTCATCACGGTCGGCTTCCTCTATCGCCGCGATGACGAGTTGCGCGAGCATCGGGCTTCCGATGCGCGTGCTCAGTTGATGCTCGAGCATGTCGGCGATCTCGTCACCTGGCACGATGCGGCCGGGTCCGTCGTCTTCGCCAACGAAGCTGCCCGCAACCTGACCGGAGCCGAGCCCGCGGGGCTCTTCGGCCGCGGCCTGTTCGAGCGCGTCCACATTGCCGACAGGCCGCTTTTCCTGAAGGCGCTGAGCGATGCCGCTCATGGCAGCGGCCGGGCCACCGCCTGCTTTCGTGTCCTCTTCGTCCCGGCGGGAGCCGATGGGCGTGCCAATGCGAGCCCGGTCGTCCGCTGGCTCGACCTCAGCGCACGGCGCATCGAGCAGTCCGGCCCGCACGGCGCCGCTGCCGTCGTCTGCGTCAGCCGCGACGTGACCGACCGGCATGCGATCGACGAGGAGCGCGAGCGCAATCGCGTCGAGGCGGTCAAGTCGAGCGACGTCAAGGGCCAGTTCCTGGCGACGGTCAGCCATGAGCTGCGTACCCCGCTCAACGCGATCATCGGTTTCTCGGAGATGCTGAGCGGCGATCTCGCGGTTTCGTTCAGCCAGGCGCAGCGTCAGGAATACGCCAGGATCATCCATGATTCCGGGCAGCACCTGCTCGACGTGGTCAATACGCTGCTCGACGTCTCGAAGATCGAGAGCGGCGCGATGACGATCGAGCAGGATGCGCTCGACATGGCCGAGCTCGCCGAGGATTGCTGCAATGTCGTCGCGCTCAAGGCCGGCAGCGGCACGGTCGCGCTCGAACGCGTCGTGGGTCCGGACCTGCCGCAGCTGCTCGGCGACCGGCGCGCCCTCAAGCAGGTGATGCTCAACCTGCTCTCGAACGCGATCAAGTTCACGCCGCCCGGTGGGCGCGTCACGCTCGCTCTGGTGCGCGACGGCTGCATGATCGACCTCTCGGTTTCCGATACCGGCATCGGCATCGCCGCCACCGACCTGCCGCGACTGGGCGATCCCTTCTTCCAGGCCAAGTCCTCCTATGACCGCGCTCACGACGGCACGGGCCTCGGCCTGTCGGTGGTGCGCGGCCTTGTCGGCCTGCATGGCGGCACGCTCACCATCGAGAGTGCACCGGGCATTGGCACCCGCGTCGGCGTGCGCCTGCCGATCGGCGGCGTCGCCGCCGCGAGCGAGCCGGCCCGCATCGCGACCTTCGCCCGCGCCCCGCGCCGTGGCCTCGATACCAAGCAACCCGTTCGTCTGACCGCCTGACCCGAGAGCTCAAGACCCATGTCAGCCACGCTTGCCGCCCGTGCCCGCTCCGATGCGACGCTGTCGATGCCTGTTCGCCGTCCGGCCGGCCGGCGCGCCGCCCCGTCGATGCCGACGCGGCTGCTGCGCTGGTTCGCTCGCCGTCCGGGCCGGGGCCTCATCGTGCTGCTGTTCGCGGCGGTATCGGTGCTGATCGTCCTGAATGCGGTGCTGTTCCAGAAGGGCCGTCATCCCGCCCCGATGCTGTCGCCGCCCTCGCAGTCTGCTGCGCGACCGGCCGAACAGCGCCGCGTCGAGACGCCGGCCGTCGCCGAGCCTGCGCCCGCCCCGCAGGCGGTGATGCCGCCGGCGCGGCCCGGCTCCCTGGCACCGGCCGCTCGCGATGCGGCGCCGCGCCCACCGGCGCCGGTCGCGCCTGCCCAGCAGCGCCAGGCCCAGGCAGCTCCGGCTCCGGCCCGTCCTGCCCCGGCCGCCCAGCCGGCGGCACGCGATCCGATCGCGGACCTGATCAACGGCGCCGACATCCGGCCGCCGGCTGACATCAAGGGCCAGCGGCGCTAGAGCATTTTCAAGCGAAGTGGCGGCCGGTCCGCGGGAAGAAAATGCGACAGAACAAGACGATTGAGAATGCCCGCGCTTCGGAGAGGCGCGGACATTCTCAGTCCCGCGAGCGCTCATCTTGCCGCGCCTGACCAGCGATTTCTGGGTCTCGGCCTATCTGCGCCAGGCTGCGCATGACGGGCTCGTCGCGGTGCTGCGCCGGCGCGGCGCGCGCGAAGCCGGCGCGATCTTCGTCAAGCTCGACCGATTGGACGGTACCGCGGCGCTCTACGGCCCGGCGCCGCAGGCGCTGGCGGACGAGGCTGGCGCGCGGCGTTTCCAGCTTGTGCTCGATGCCGATCCGCTCGCGATAGAGGATCGGGTCGCGCGCGAGGTCCGCTTCGACAGCGATCTCTGGCTGGTCGAGATCGAGAATCGCGCCGGCGATGCGCGTCTCGACATCGTCGAAAGCTAGCGTTCAGTCGGCGCCGCCACCGAGCCTGCGCCTGACCTCCTGAACGATGCCGCGAACCGGCGCCCGCTCGGCGCCGGGACGGGCCGGGGTGCCGCTGGGGTCCATGGCAGGCTGCAAGGCGCCGGAGCGGGCACTGCGCGGCGCGATCCCGCCGATCTGCTGGGCGAGCCGGCGAGCCACCGCCGGCTGCAGCGCCCGCATGAGTTCGACCAGCGCGAAGATGCGCTCGACCGAGCGGGCAGCCTCGTCGCCGAGGCCGATCAGGAAGCGAGTCGCATCCTCCGGAGCCGCACCGCAGCCGATCAGCGCCAAGGCCGCAAGCTGACGGGACGCATCGTTCGCCATCGCCGTCGCGAAGCGCGCATCGCCGCCGAAGGCGTGCGCCAGCGCAGTGAAGGCGTTGCGTCGGTCGGAGAGCGCTGTCGCGATCAGAGCGGAGATCTGCTCGCCGGGGAGCGTCGCCGGGCGTGGCGAAGGCGCCAGCGCCTCACGAGCGGTGGCGGCATCGATCATGGCGAGGCGCTTTTCCAGGCTCGCCTGCAGGAAGAGCGGCGTCAGCTCCGAGACGGGCAGGTCGGCCCGCGCCAGCAAGGCAGCGCCGAGAGCCGGCGTGCCCACCGCTCGCGGCAGCAGCAGGTCGAGCGCGGCATGGGGCAGCGATGCAGCCCCGTTCGCGACCAGTGCCGCGTCGATCTCCGCGCTTCCGCAGCCGGCGAGCGCGATGCTGGCGCTGCTGGTCAGGTCGCGCCGGCCGGCGAGGGCGGTCTTCGCCTCGTCATCGCCTTCGTCCGCGATCTCCTCGATCTCGGTCGCGCTGAGCGGCATGTCATGCTTGATCAGCGCGGCCAGCACCTCGCCCCCACGGTTGCGCAAGGCAGCGAGCGCCTCGCGCGGTGCATGCGGCCAGCTCGCGAGCTTGCGGGCGAGGATCGTCGCCGTCGCCTCGTCGACCATCGGGATCAGGGCCTCGGCCATGGCGCGGAAGGCGTCCATGTCCTCCGGAGACGGGCAGGGCGTCGCCAGGAGCAGATCGGTCTTCACCCGCAGCGCGACCTGGCGCAGGTCGAGCCCGCCATCGCTGGCCAGCCTGGCGAGTTCGGCAAGGTCTGTGGCGATGCGGGACGGCATGGGCGATTCTCGTGGGCGAACTGCACTTTTGCGAAACTTATCCCCGATGCGTTAGCACGGCGTTAACCATGATGGCGCTTGATGATCTTGAGGATGGCTGGTGCGGTTTGTGCAGGCGGCCAACCAGCTTCCGCGTGGTTCGCGAATTGGTCACAGGCGCCAGCAAGGGAGGCGCATCATGGCAGACGTCATTCCTTTCGCGCCGCGCAGGCGCTCAACCAGCCAGGGGACCGCAGCGGCGGGCCCGTTCGGCCAGATCCTGTTCTTCACCGGCGTGCGCTACGAGCGCCAGCACGAGCCGGCCGCGAGCAAGCCGCCGCGGCGCCCGCGCCCTGCCGGCCGCGGTGAACGCGAGACACGGCGCAGGCGTCCCGGGTGAGGACTTTCGGTTCACGCTGATTCTGGATCGATCCAAATCAGCGCGTGCCTCGTTTCAGAGTTCGAGTGGGATTCATGCGAAAAACCGGTTCCGACTTTTTCGCATCCCATTCGGTCGCCACGATCGCGGCACTCTGCCTACTGCTCGCCGGCTGCTCGACCACCGGCGATCTCGGCCGGCCCCGCCCCAACATCATCGCCGACAAGATCGCGCCGGCGATCGGCGACTGGAGTGCGCGCTTTCGCGGAGAAGCCTCCTCATGGTCCCACCTGACGGACGACGAGGAGCAGTTGCGGGCCCGGGCCTGGCGCCTCGTCCTGCCCGCGCATGAGCGCAGCCATTTCGACCGGGAGGTCTCGAAGCTCGCCCACGCCCGCATCCTGCCGGTCGAGGCGCAATCGAACGATGTCTCCGCCTATTACCGCGCCTTGACCTCGGGCTCGTTCGCCTCGCAGGCCTCGCGCTACAATCGCCTGGGCGAGGACGCCAATGGCGACCGGCTGCTGCTCGGCCAGTTCCGCGGCAATGCCCTGCGCGTCATCAACGCCGACCGTGCGCGCCTGCGCGTCCTCGACGCTTCGCAGCAGGTGCCGCCCGAACAGCGCGATTCGGCCGCCCAGCGCGTCGCCGAGAACGAGGGGCTGATGCTCTGGGTTTGCGAGCGGGCGCGCTTCAGGCTGAAGAGCTATCGCTACTCGCTCGACAATCTGGTTGTCGAAATGCCGTCACGCGAGGCGATCCGGGCCGAGCGTGCCATCATGGGCATGGAGAGCGAGATCGGCCCCACCTGCAACTTGCCGCTGATCGGCGTCTTCGGCGGCAAGGGCGAAGGTGCGCCGCCGCGCGCTCCCGTCGTCTACAAGGGCTGATGGCCTTTCGCCGGACGCGAGCGCTTCGATCGGTCGAAGGCCTCGTCGTCCCGCGTCGCGAAAAGTGGTTCCCATCCCCCGCGCATTGGGTCTAGCTTGCCGATCATGAGCCGGCGATCGGTGGGGGATCGCATGTCAGTGACGCAGATCAGGTTCCCGGCCTCGGCCGCAGCGGAAGCGCCCTCCGATCCGCCCGTCGATCATGGCCATCGCCACGAGGCCGGCGTCATCGCCTCGAGCGTCTATGCCCATGGCGTGCGCGTCGCCGACATCCCGGTCGAGGAAGCGGGGGAATGGTCCCGCAAGGACGGCCATGTCGTCTGGATCGGGCTGTTCGAACCGGAGGCCGCACTGCTCAAATGCGTGCAGCAGCAGTTCAATCTGCATCCCCTGGCGGTCGAGGACGCGACCAACGCCCATCAGCGGCCGAAGCTCGAGCAATATGGCGACGCGCTCTTCGTCGTCGCCCGCACCGCCCAGATGGCCGACAAGCGCATCGCCTTCGGCGAGACGCATATCTTCGTCGGTCGCGGCTATATCGTCAGCGTCCGCCACGGCGCCTCGAACTCGTACACGTCGGTGCGGCAGCATTGGGAGACCTGCCCGACCTCGCTGGCCAAGGGTGAGGACTTCATCCTTTACGCCATCCTCGATTTCATCGTCGACAACTACATGCCGGTGCTCGAGGCGATCCATGACGAGGTCGAGGAGATCGAGGACAAGGTCCTGGCGACGCCGATGACCCGCAGCGACATCGAGCGCCTCTACATGCTCAGGCGCGACCTCTTGCGTTTGCGAAACGCGGCCGGCCCGCTCGTCGACGTCTGCCAGCGCCTGACCAATGGCAGCGTGCCGCAGGTTCGCCCGACGCTGGCGCCGATGTTCCGCGACGTGACGGACCATGTCCGCACCGTGCAGGAGAAGATCGACAGCCTGCGCGAAGTCCTCGCCTTCGCCTTCGAGGCGAGCCTGCTCGTCGGCCAGAGCCAGGAGAACTCCATCACCAAGCGGCTCGCCTCCTGGGCGGCCATTCTCGCGGTGCCGACGGCGGTCGCCGGCATCTACGGCATGAACTTCAAGAACATGCCGGAACTGGAGATGCATTACGGCTACTACATCGTCCTCGGCTTCATCGTCACCGCCTGCCTGACGCTCTTCTGGCGCTTCAAGCGCAATGGCTGGCTCTAGCGCATTCTCGAGCGAAGTGGATACCGGTTCGCGTGAAGAAAATACGATAAAACAAAAGCTTGGCTAATCCGCCAACCCGCAGGCGACGCCGGTCGCCTGCGCTTCCGCCTCGCTGCGGTCGAAGGCGCGGCGGACCACCACCCGGGCGACGACGAGCCCCTGCAACGACGGCGAGACCACCCGCAGCTCCCGCGAGGTCTCGCCCTCCTCGTCATTCGCCAGCCGCTCGTCGAGCTGCTCCCGCGTCATCACCACGAATTCGAGCACGCCGCGGATCGCGGCCCGGTCGGTGATGGCATAGGCGACGCCGCCGCCACGGCGATGGACGGTGAGGCCGAGCGGCAGCGAGCCGGTGTGGGCTATGACGCGCAGCGGCCCGGCCGAAAGATCGTAGCTGCAGACCGCGGCGACGCTGTTGGGATCGCCGTCGAGGATCGCCGGCAAACCTGCAGGTGGCGGTGTCACCAGCTCGGCGCGGCCGTTGGCACCGAGCGCGGCATAGACCGTGGCCGCATCATGCGTGGCCAGGGCCGGGATGCGCAGCACGGTGACGATGTGGACGATGCCGGCGAGGAACAGGCCGGCCAGGGTGAGCAGCGCGAACCGCAGCAGGCCGCTGCCCAGCCGCGACAGAAATCGGCGAGGCGCATCCGCGCGGGTAGCCGGGGGGCGCTTCGCGGCCGGCCCGGCCCGGCTGTCGTCGATCGCGCTCACCGGCAGTCGATCCTGGTGATGCGGGGGAGGGTGTCCGGCCGGAGCTCGCCGGCATGGCTCGAGATCGGCGTGTCGTAGAGGCGCAGGCGCAGCTGGAAGCGCCCTCCCGCCGGCAGGGGCAGCCAATTACCGGTCTCGGGCGTCGTCGCCAGCACGATGCGCATGCCGCCGCGCTCGCCGCGGACGATCTCGGCATCGGTGAAGCTTTCGCGCTCGATCGGCAGCTGCAGGGGCCGGCCCCTCGGGTCGGCGACGCCGAGCGACCAGCCGCGCGCCGGCGGTGTCGCCCCGCTGACCAGATAGCGGCAGCGCGCGTCGAGCGCCTGCCCGGCGTCGTCTTGCCCGGCGATCAGCTCCAGCCCCTCGCCGGCGCCGAGCGGGAGGTGCACGCCGCGGGCCAGATAGGCCCGCATATAGGGATCGATGTCGCGCGCGCCGCTGTTCGGCCAGCTGGTCCAGGCGCCGACCTGGGCGCGGCCGACCCAAGGCCGCTCCGCCACCGCATAGCGGGCGGAGATCAGGCCGAGGCCGGCTCCAAGCGCGATCACATAGGCCAGCGGGAGGACGCGCATGGAACGATCCGGATCCGCATGGATGGCAGTCAGCGTATGGCGGTGAGGCCGGTCGCGGCCTCGCGGGCTCCGACCTGCACGGAAGCGCGGGCCGTCCGCGGCGTCTCGACCGCCTTGAACATCGCGCCGACCGAGGAGAGCACCTCGAAGGACTTGCGCGGCATATGCCCGGCGCCGGCGCCTGCCGCGGCGGCCGGGTCGGTCGCCTTGGCAACTGCCGCCTTGGCGTCACCCGGCTGCGGCGCCACGCCGGGCATCGGCTTCAGCTCGATGCCTTGGTGCGCGAACGCCATGATCTCCTTCCAGGTCATCGCCGGCAGCGAGCCGCCGGTCATGTTGGCGGTCTCGGACGAATCGTCGTTGCCGAACCAGACCGCGCCGACCAAGTTGCCGGTGTAGCCGACATACCAGGCGTCCTTGTAGCCATTGGTCGTGCCGGTCTTGCCGGCGCTGACGACGCCGTCGAGCGCGGCACGCCGGCCGGTGCCGGCGGTAGGCACGGTCGAGAGCATCTGGTTCATCTCGTAGGCGACCTGCGTGCTCAGCACCTGCGCCGGCGTCGGCTCGTCGCGGTCATGGCGATAGATCTCTTCGCCCGCCGAGTTGCGGATGTCGAAGGCGGCATAGGGCCTGGCCCGCTTGCCGCCATTGGCGAACACGGCATAGCCGGCGGCCTGCTCGATCACGGTGACCTCGCCGGCGCCGATCGGCAGGGAGACCGTATCGGTCAGCGGCGTGGTCAGGCCCATGGCCCGGCAGGTCTCGACGATCTTCATCCGGCCGATGCGGGCGGCGCGGGCTTCATGCGTCTCGCCGGTTGCCTTGCCGATCGCGATCGACATCTGCACCGGGATCGTGTTGATCGACTTCGCCAGTGCCACCGTCAGCGGCATCGAGCCGGCATAGGAGCGCCCGTAATTGTTCGGGCACCAGTTGCCGATGCAGACCGGCCGGTCGGTGACGATCGTGGTCGGCTTGTAGAGCCCGGCGCTCATCGCCGCCGCATAGACGTAAGGTTTGAAGGACGAGCCGGGCTGCCGCAGGCTCGACGTCGCCCGGTTGAACTGGCTCGCGCCATAATCGCGCCCGCCGACGATCGCACGCACCGCCCCGTCCGGATCCATGATCACCGTCGCCGCCTGCCGGGCGCGGTAGGCCGGGCCATGCTGGCGCAGGATCGATTCGACCGCCTCGTCCGCGCGCTTCTGGATCGCCGGATCATGCGGGGTCTTGACCGTCAGCACCCGCTCGGGACCGAGCTTGCCGTCGTCCGCCAGCTTGCGGATTTCGTCGAAGGCCCAGTCGAGATAGTAGTCCGGGCTGGCATCGCGCTTGCGGTCGATCGGCGTCGCAGGATTGCGCCGGGCGGAGTCGACCTGTCCCGCGGTCATGAAGCCGGCATCGACCATCGCGTTCAGCACGTCGCTGGCGCGCGCCCGCGCCGCCGGCAGGTTGACGTGCGGCGCGAACTTGGTCGGCGCCTTGAACAGGCCGGCAAGCATCGCCGCCTCCGCCAGCGTCACGTTCTTCACCGACTTGCCGAAATAGTATTCGGCCGCAGCCGCGACGCCGAATGTGCCGCCGCCCATATAGGCGCGGTCGAGATAGAGCTTCAGGATCTCGTTCTTGGTCAGCCGGTATTCCAGCCAGAGCGAGAGGAAGGCTTCCTTGATCTTGCGGTCGAGCGAACGCTCGTTGTTGAGGAACAGGTTCTTGGCCAATTGCTGGGTCAGCGAGGAGCCGCCCTGGACCACGCCCGAGGCGCGGGCGTTGACGGTGATAGCCCGGAAGGTGCCGATCACGTCGATGCCGAAATGGTCGTAGAAGCGCCGATCCTCGGTCGCCAGCACGGCCTTGAGCAGATGATCGGGGAATTCCTCGAGCTTCAGCGAATCATCGTGGCGGGCGCCGCGATGGCCGATCTCGGAGCCGTAGCGATCGAGGAAGGTGACGGCGAAGACCTGGTTCTTCAGCGCCTCCTCGCGCCCTTCGCGAAAGGCGGGGATCGCCAGCATCAGCATCACGATCGCACCGGCGATGCCGACGTTGAGCCCCTCGCTGGCGAATTCGGCAGCGAGGCGCTTCGGGCCGCTGACGGTCAGACGGTCGGTGACGCTGCGGATGCGTTCATAGATCTCGCCGGCGCGGTGGCCCGCCGCATAGAGCGAGGCGTCAATCCACGAGTCGGCGCTCAGCGCGAGGCGCTTGAGACGGGTCTTCCAGCTCGCTTTCCGGAACTCGATCACGGTCGTGCGGCATCCTAAGCCTGCCGCGGGGGCGCGTCCGCGGTGTCCCGGACCGGCCGACGAAGGCCAAGCCCGATCTCAGAAGGTAAGGGCTCGCGGCTCCGAACGGAAGTATGCGAAGGTGAGGTTGCCCGACAAAAAGAAGCTGGGGTTACCCCGCAGTCAGCCCTTGGTCGCCAGCACTGCAAAGCGCGTAGAGGAGGCGAGGCGAAGCGCATCGTGCAGGGCGGCGTTGCGCTGCTGCGCCCTGACCACCTGTGCGTAGTCGGCAGCCTCGATTCGGGCGAAGCCGGCCTGGCGCAGCATCGTGCCCAGCCGCTCGAAGCTCAGCCCGTCGCGAAAGAAGAAGCGCTTGGTGATCGAGTCGAAAGCGTCGCGATCGGCTGCGTGCGGAGCAGCGCCGGCGCGCTCGCGCAGGAAGGTCGCGGCTCGGTTTAGCATCTGCTGCAGCCATGAGCGGTTGATCCAGTCGCCATCGATGACGAGCAGCTTGCCGCCGGGCTTGAGCACCCTGAACCATTCGGCGAAGGCCGCTTCCGGATCGGTCAGCGTCCAGACCAGGTGGCGCGTCACCAGCGCGTCATAGGTCCCGTCGTCGTCGAGCAGCCGCTCGGCGTCGCCAGCGAGGATACGGGCCCTGTCGCCATGCTTGGCGCGGGCGCGGGCCAGCATCTCCTCGGAGAAGTCGAGTGCCGTGACCTTGTGGCCGAGCGACAGCAGGGCGCGTGTGATCTCGCCGGTGCCGCAGGCGAGATCGAGGACCTCGCGCGGCTCCGCGCCGAAGGATTGCCGCAGCAGCGACTGGAAGGCGGCGAGCTCGGCGTCCGACTTGATGGCGTGGCCGACTTGGCTGTCGAACGTGGCGGCCCGGCCTGACCAATAGGTCCGGATCTCCTCCTTGAGGGAGTAGTTGGCGCCAGGAGTGGGAAGGCCGGAGGAAAGGCTGCTGTCTGACATCGGCGGGTCGCCAGGTTGAACTGAGAGGGGGTTATTCTGCTGCCTGGGCGGGAGCAAGCGGTGTCTCGCCGCGGCTGTGCCTGCGGGCCGAGCCGTGGACGACGATGAAGGGCGTCTCGCCTTCGTTCGCCTCGACCCGCGCGACGACGCCGTAGACCTCTTCGAGCAAAGCCGGCGTGATGATCTCGCGCGGGGCGCCGAAGGCGGCGAGCCGCCCTTGCGACAGCACCATCACCTTGTCGGCGATGCGCAGCGCCTGGTTGAGGTCGTGGATCGCGATCAGCACGCAGATCTGCCGCTCGCGCGCCAGCCGGCCGACGAGGCTGAGCACCTCAAACTGGCGGTGCAGGTCGAGCGCGCTGGTCGGCTCGTCGAGCAGCATGATCTCGGGCCGGCGCACCAATGTCTGGGCGATCGAGACGAGCTGGCGCTGGCCGCCCGAGAGCTCGCCGAGGCCGCGGAAGGCGAGGTCGGCGATGTCGAGCGCGTGCAGGGCTTCGTCGATCGCGGCAAGCTCGTCGTCGCCAACGCCCCAGGAGCCGCCCTGCTTGCGGGCGAGCAGGATCGATTCGTAGACGGTCAGCACCGCGTTCACCGCCGTGTCCTGCGGCAGGTAGCAGGGCGTCTTGCCGGTCGTGCTTTCGACCTGGACCTCGCCGGCACCCGGGATCAGCCCGGCGATGCGGCGGAACAGGCTCGACTTGCCGGCGGCGTTGGGGCCGATCACGGCGACGACCTCGCCACCGGCCATGGTCGGCGTAGTGATCCCGTCGAGGATCCGGCGCTTGCCATAGGCGACGCCGACATCGCTGAGCGTCAGGCGCTTCACCATGAACGCCTCCGGCTGGTCAGGATCAGGCTGAAGAAGAAGGGCACGCCGACCAGAGCGGTGACGATGCTGATCGGGAAGATCAGCCCGGGGATCAGCGACTTGGAGACCACCGAGGAGGCCGAGAGCACGGCAGCGCCCGCCAGCGCGGATGCCGGCATGAAGAAGCGCTGGTCCTCGCCGATCACCATGCGGGCGATATGCGGGCCGACCAGCCCGATGAAGCCGATGGTGCCGACGAAGGCGACCGGCACCGCCGCGAGCAGCGCGACGAGCAGCATGGTCTCCAGCCTCAGATAGCGCACGTCGATGCCGAAGCTCGCCGCCTTCTCGTCGCCAAGACGCAGGGTCGTCAGCGCCCAGGCCCGGCGCGCGAACAGCGGGACGCAGATCAGCAGCACGGCCGAGGTGATGGCGAGTTTTTGCCAGTTCGCCTTGGTCAGCGAGCCCATCATCCAGAACACGACGGCCCCGAGCGCCTGCTCGGAGGCAAAGAACTGCAGCAGCGCCAGCAGCGCATTGAAGGTGAAGACCAGCGCAATGCCGAGCAACACCACCGTCTCGGTGGTGACGCCGCGGCGCTGGCTGAGCAGATGGATCAGCAAGGAAGCCCCCATCGCCATGATGAAGGCGTTGAGCGGCACGACATAGTCGATCGCGAGCGGCACGATCGAGACGCCGAAGACCAGCGCGAGCGCCGCCCCGAAGCTCGCCGCGGCAGAGATGCCGAGCGTGAAAGGGCTGGCGAGCGGGTTGTTCAGCACGGTCTGCATCTGCGCGCCGGCGATGGCGAGCGCGGCGCCGGTGACGACCGCCATCAGCGCGACCGGCAGGCGGATGTCCCAGATCACCACCCGGACGGCGGCCGGTGCGGTCGAGGGCGAGAGCAGCGCATTGACCACCTCGCTCACGCTGTACCGGGCCGGGCCGAGCATCAGGTCGACGATCAGGCAGGCCAGCAGCACGGCGGCGAAGCCGGCGAGGATTAGCTTGCGGCGCAGCGCCAGCGCCCGATAGGCATCTCTCCCTTGGGCCGTGCTCCGCGACGCCTCTGCCGGCGTTGTCACAACATCGTCCGCGCTGGCGGGAGCCAGGCTCATTTGCCCGCCTCGAGCGAGACCCACAGGCCGGGCTCATAGGGCAGCGGCAGGAAGCGCTCGTGCAGCAGCTTCATGGTCGCGCCCGGATCGACGTCCTTGAACAGCTCCGGGTGCAGCCATTTCGCGATCTCCTGGATCGCCACGAACTGGTAGGGGCTGTTGTAGAACTGGTGCCAGATGCCGTGGACGCGGCCGTTCTTGACGGCGGCGGTCTGGGTGAAGGCCGGGCGCTTCATCAGATTGGTCAGCTTGCGGCGCGCCTCCGTCATGTCGGCGCCGTAGCCGAGGCCGACCCAGTTGCCGCCGGGGACATAGCCGTCCCAATTGCTCCCGGTGACGATCACGACATCGGGATTGGAGGCGACGATCTGCTCGGCATTGACCGTGCCGAAGGTGCCGGGGATCAGCGGCGTCGCCAGGTTCCGGCCGCCAGCGAAGTCGACCATCTTGCCGAAATTCTCGTTGCCGAAGGACATGCAGCAATCGTCGGAGTAGCCGCCGGCGCGCTCGACCATCACGAGCGGGCGCTTCAGGTCCTTGGCAGCGGCGAGGCGGTCGGTCACGACCTTGATTTGCTCAGCGCGGAACTTGATGAACTCCTCCGCCACCTGCTCCTTGCCGAAGAGCTTGCCGATCAGGCGCATCGACGGCTCGGTGTGCTCGAACGGCTTCTCGCGGAAGTCGACATAGACGACGGGGATGCCGACCGAGGCGAGCTTCTCGACGAGCTTGGCCTCGTCGCTCGCGATCTTCGCCTCGATGTTGAGGAAGAGCACGTCGGGCTTGAGCGCGATCGCCTGCTCGACGTCGAATGCGCCTTCCTTCATGCCGCCGAAGGTCGGCAGCTTGGCGATCTCGGGATAGCGCTTGGCATAGGCGCGGAAGGTCTCGGGATCGGCCTTGCCGAGATCGTCGCGCCAGCCGACGACGCGCTTGAACGGCTCGTCCTTGTCAAGCGCGCCGACGAAGTACATCTGCCGGCCTTCGCCGAGGATGATCCGCTTGACCGGCGCCTCGACCTCGACCTTGCGGCCGACGATATCGGTGACGGTGACCTTCTCGGCCAGCGCGGGAAGGGCCGCCGCGGCCAGGCCCGCGGTGATGGTAAGAGCGCGTAGCAGATGTCGGCGGTTCAGCATTGTCGAACTCGGAAACGAGGGAATTCTTCCCCCCGTTAGGCCGATCCGAGTATTCGGTCAATTTTCATAGATTATAACTTTTCTAAGTATAGATTAGAATTGATGTAATGAGGGGCGACCGCTAAGGGCCGCCATCGCGGTCGGGGTCAGTTCCGATCGCCGATGTCCGATTGCGGACGATCACCTCCAGGGTGCATAAGCGGCCATGGCCGACGCAATGACCGAAAGCACGCCCTTCTGGCGCAGCAAGACGCTCGACGAGATGACGCAGGCGGAGTGGGAATCGCTCTGCGACGGCTGCGGCCGCTGCTGCCTGGTCAAGCTCGAGGACGAGGATAGCGGCAAGATCCACGCCACCGATATCGGCTGCCGCCTGTTCGATGCCGCGACCTGCCGCTGTCATGACTACGCCAACCGCTCGAAGACGGTGCCCGATTGCGTCACGCTGACGCCGGAGGCGGTGCGCACCTTGCCGTGGCTGCCGCCGACCTGCGCCTATCGTCTGCTTGGCGAGGGCAGGGATCTGCCTTGGTGGCATCCGCTCGTCTCCGGCGATCCCGAGACGGTCGTCGCTGCGGGCGTGTCGGTCCGCGGGAAGGTGCACGCCAACGAGGACGAGGTCGCCGAGGAGGAGATCGTCGAGCGTATCGTCGCCTGGCCGCTGCGCTGGCCTAAGGCGGCGCGCGGGCCACGGTAAGAGCACGCCGGGCTCGAGCTTGCAGCGTCACGGTCAAAGTCTTACTCTTACGTGTAAGAGTAAGGAATGTTGCTATGCGGATCACGTCAAAGGGCCAGGTGACCATTCCTGCCGACATCCGTGAACGGGCCGGTCTCCTGCCCGAGACCGAGGTGGATTTCGAATTCGACGGCAAAGTCGTCCGGATTATGCCGGCTACGGCGCGCCGCAAGACGGGGCGCGGTGACAGGCTCGTCGCGCATCTGCGTCGCAGCAAGGGTGATATCGCCATGACGACCGATGAGATCATGGCGCTGACGCGCGAGCCCGAATGAGCGCAGTCCTGGTCGACAGCAATGTCCTGCTTGACGTTCTGACGCAGGACACGCGCTGGGGCGCCTGGTCGGCGCGAGCCTTGTCCGAGGCTGCAGATCGGCAGCGGCTTGTGATCAACGCGATGGTCTATGCCGAAATCTCGGTTCACTATTCGCGGATCGAGGATCTCGATGAGGCCCTCCCGACGACGATGCTGGAGCGGGAGCCAATTCCGTTTGCCGCTGCGTTTCTGGCCGGCAAGTGCTTCCTAGCTTACAGGCGCCGAGGCGGCGTGAAGCAATCGCCGCTCCCCGATTTCTTCATCGGCGCGCATGCGGCGGTGGCCGGCTACACGCTGATCACGCGCAATGCGTCCCGCTACCGGACCTATTTCCCTGGGTTGTCGCTGATCGCTCCGGATGTAGCGCCGCAAAAGTGAGACGTCTGTGAGACGTGGCGGAGCCGGTTCTACCTGAACCGTAAATTCTCGCGCGAGAGCTGGTCGAGACTGGTGACGCCCATCAGCTTCATGCTGCGCTCGACTTCCGTCTTGAGCTGGCCGAGCGCGCGTTCGACGCCCGGCTGGCCTGCCGCCGCGAGCGGGTAGAGGTAGTAGCGCCCGATGCCGACTGCCTTGGCGCCGAGCGACAGGGCCTTCAGCACATGCGTGCCGCGCTGGATGCCGCCATCCATGATCACGTCGATCTTGTCGCCGACAGCGTCGACGATCTCGGCGAGCTGGTCGAAGGCGGCGCGGGAACCGTCGAGCTGCCGGCCGCCATGGTTGGAGAGGATGATGCCGGTGCAGCCGATCTCTACTGCGCGCTTCGCATCGGCGACGGACATGATGCCCTTTAGGCAGAACTGCCCCGACCACAGCTTGACCATCTCGGCGACGTCGCCCCAGGTCATCGCCGGGTCGAGCATTTCGGTGAAATAGCGGCTGATCGACATTGCGCCGCCGCCCATGTCGACGTGGCTGTCGAGCTGCGGCAGGCTGAATTTCTCGTGGGTGAGGTAGTTCAGCGCCCATTGCGGCTTGATCGCGAACTGGGTGATGCCGGCGAGGTTGAGCCGGAACGGGATCGAGAAGCCGGTCCGCAGGTCGCGCTCGCGATTGCCGCCGGTGATGCTGTCGACGGTCAGCATCATCACGTTGACGCCGGCGCTCTTGGCGCGCTCCATCATCGCCCGGTTCAGGCCACGGTCCTTGTGGAAATAGAACTGGTAGACCTGCGGGCCGCTATGGGCCTTTCGTAGTTCCTCGAGGCTGATCGTGCCGAGCGAGGATACGCCGAACATGGTGCCATAGCGCGCGGCCGCGGCGGCGACGGCACGCTCGCCCTGATGATGGAAGAGGCGCTGCAGGGCTGTCGGCGAGCAGTAGAACGGCACCGCAAGCTTCTGGCCCATCACGGTGACGGAGGTGTCGAGGCTGCTCACGCCGCGCAGGACATTCGGAACGAGGTCGCAGCGCTCGAAGCTCTCTGAGTTGCGCCGCAGCGTGACCTCATCATCGGCGCCCCCATCGATGTAATTGAAGATCGGGCCCGGCAGCCGCTTCCTGGCGAGGGTACGGAAGTCGTGGAAGTTGTGACAGGCGTTCAGGCGCATCGTTGGCTTCGGTGTCGTTCTGGCTCGGCGAGTGTGGCGCTGGCGACCATCGGATCGGCGGCGGTCGTCGCTGCTCGAAAGGCGGGGACGGTACCCTATCGCGCGGCGCTGACCTTGGCCATATTGCGCGACCGGTCGCCAGGCCGCCCAGAATTGACGGTTGGGTGGCCTGGCTCCGCGGCATGATCATTGATTGTTCATCCGGTTTTCGGCATGACCACCCCCGCACCCGGTGCGCTGCAACAAGCGGGCACCGCAAATGCGAAACCAGGCGTACCCGCCGGCGTTGATGTCGGCGACAACGTTGGGAAAGGCAGGCTATGGCAGGGCAGAAGTGGGTCTACACCTTCGGCGACGGCAAGGCCGAAGGCGAGGCGGGCATGAAGAACCTGCTCGGCGGCAAGGGCGCGAACCTGGCCGAGATGAGCAATCTGGGGCTTCCGGTGCCTCCGGGCTTCACCATCACCACGCAGGTCTGCACCTGGTATTACGACAACGGCAAGAGCTTTCCGGCCGAGCTCGACGGGCAGGTCAAGGACGCGCTCGCCGGCATGGCCAAGCTCACCGGCAAGACCTTTGGTGACCCGGCCAATCCGCTGCTGGTCTCGGTCCGCTCCGGCGCCCGCGCCTCGATGCCGGGCATGATGGACACGGTCCTCAATCTCGGCCTCAACGACGTCACGGTCGAGGCGGTGGCCAAGGCCTCGGGCGATGCCCGCTTCGCCTATGACAGCTATCGCCGCTTCATCACCATGTACTCGAACGTCGTGCTCGACATCGACCACGGCCATTTCGAGGAGGCGCTCGAAGACTACAAGGAGCGCAAGGGCCTGCATCTCGACACCGATCTCTCGGCCGACGACTGGAAGGTTCTGGTCGGCAAGTACAAGGAGATCGTAAAGAAGGAGCTCGGCTCCGACTTCCCGCAGGATCCGCAGCAGCAGCTCTGGGGCGCAGTCGGCGCCGTCTTCTCGTCCTGGATGAACGCCCGCGCCATCAAGTATCGCGAGCTCAACAGCATCCCGGCCTCCTGGGGCACGGCGGTCAACGTCCAGTCGATGGTCTTCGGCAATATGGGCGAGACCTCGGCAACTGGCGTCGCCTTCACCCGCAATCCCTCGACCGGCGAGAACGCGCTCTATGGCGAGTTCCTGATCAACGCCCAGGGCGAGGACGTCGTCGCCGGTATCCGCACGCCGCAGGATATCACCGAGGCGGCAAAGCTCGCCGCCAAATCCGACAAGCCTTCGATGGAGAAGGCGATGCCGGAGGCTTATGCCGAGCTCTGCCGCATCTACGGCATCCTCGAGAAGCACTATCGCGACATGCAGGACATGGAGTTCACCATCCAGGAGGGCAAGCTCTGGATGCTGCAGACCCGCTCCGGCAAACGCACCGCCAAGGCGGCGCTCAAGATCGCAGTCGATCTCGCCCGCGAGGGCCTGATCACCGAGAATGAGGCGGTCGGCCGCGTCGAGCCCGGTGCGCTCGACCAGCTCCTGCATCCGACGATCGACACCAAGGCTGAGCGGCGCGTGCTGACCGCCGGCCTGCCGGCCTCGCCCGGCGCCGCCGCCGGCGAGATCGTCTTCACCTCCGAGGCGGCCGAGGCCGGCAAGAAGGCGGGCAAGAAGGTCATTCTCGTCCGCGTCGAGACCTCGCCGGAGGACATTCACGGCATGCACGCCGCCGAAGGCATCCTGACCACGCGCGGCGGCATGACCTCGCATGCGGCGGTCGTGGCGCGCGGCATGGGCAAGCCCTGCGTCTCCGGCGCCGGCCAGATCCGCGTCGACTACGCCAAGGGCACGATGACCGTCGGTCCGACCACGCTGAAAGCTGGCGACTTCGTCACTATCGACGGCAGCAACGGGCAGGTGCTGCTCGGCGAGGTCAAGATGCAGCAGCCCGAGCTCTCCGGCGACTTCCGGACGCTGATGGGCTGGGCCGACAAGGTGCGGCGCCTGAAAATCCGCGCCAATGCCGAGACGCCGCGCGACGCCAAGGCGGCCCGCGAATTCGGTGCCGAGGGCATCGGCCTTTGCCGCACCGAGCACATGTTCTTCGATGCCGGCCGCATCCTTGCCGTCCGCGAGATGATCCTGGCGGAGGACGAGAAGGGTCGCCGCGCCGCTCTTGCCAAGCTCCTGCCGATGCAGCGCCAGGACTTCGTCGAGCTCTTCACCATCATGCAGGGCCTGCCGGTCACGATCCGCCTGCTCGATCCGCCGCTGCACGAGTTCCTGCCGCATACCGACGAGGAGATCGCCGAGGTCGCGGCGGCGATGGGCACGACCGCCGACAAGCTGAAGCGCCGGGCTACCGAGCTGCACGAGTTCAACCCGATGCTCGGCTTCCGCGGCGTGCGCCTCGCGGTCGCCTATCCCGAGATCGCCGAGATGCAGGCGCGGGCGATCTTCGAGGCGGCCGTGATCGCCGCCAAGGAGACCGGCCATCCCGTCATCCCGGAGGTCATGGTACCGCTCGTCATGGGCGCGCCCGAGCTCGACCTGGTGAAGGGCCGGATCGACGCGATGGCGGAGGCCGTGAAAAAGGAGAGCGGCGCGGAGCTGACCTATCAGGTCGGCACCATGATCGAACTGCCGCGCGCCGCGCTGCGGGCGGAGGAGATCGCGGGGAGTGCCGAGTTCTTCTCCTTCGGCACCAACGACCTGACGCAGACCACGCTCGGCATCAGCCGCGACGACGCCGGCTCCTTCCTTGGCTCCTATACGGCGCGCGGCCTGCTCGAATCCGATCCCTTCGTGACGATCGACCAGGACGGCGTTGGCGAGCTGGTCAGGATCGCCGTAGAGCGCGGCCGCAAGACGCGTCCGAACATCAAGCTCGGCATCTGCGGCGAGCACGGCGGCGACCCCGCCTCGATCGGCTTCTGCGAGAGCGTCGGGCTGGATTATGTCTCCTGCTCGCCCTTCCGCGTGCCGATCGCGCGCCTCGCTGCCGCACAGGCAGCGCTGGGGGCGATCAAGGCCAAGGACGCGTGAGGCAGCAGGTGCGGGAAACAAGCCGCCATGCTCGCCCGTGTGGCGAGCATCCACGTCTTGAACACCGCCTCGATCAAGGAAGACGTGGATGGTCGGGACAAGCCCGACCATGACGAGGTGGCCGTGACTGTTAACCTCACCACCATCGGCTTCGATGCCGACGACACGCTCTGGCAGAACGAGCAGTTCTTCCGGCTGACGGAAGACCGCTTCGTCGCGCTGCTCGGCGAGCATGGCGAAGCGGCCGAGATCTCCGGCAAGCTGCTCGAGGCCGAGAAGCGCAACCTTGCCTTCTACGGCTTCGGCATCAAGGGCTTTACCCTCTCGATGATCGAGACAGCGCTCGAGATCACCCGCGGCCAGGTTCCACCGGCGGTGATCGGGGAGATCCTCGCTGCCGGCCGCGAGATGCTGGCCCATCCGGTCGAGACCTTGCCGCATGCGCAGGAGACGCTCGCTAGTCTCGCAGGCCGCTACCGGCTGGTACTGATCACCAAGGGCGATCTCTTCGACTAGGAGCGCAAACTGGCCCAGTCCGGCCTCGGCGACTTCTTCGACGCGGTCGAAATCGTCAGCGACAAGAGCGCCGCGACCTATGAGAAGCTCTTCGCCCGCCATGGCGACGGGGCGGTGCGGTCGATGATGGTCGGCAACTCGCTGAAGTCGGATATCGTGCCGGCGCTCGCCGCCGGCGCCTGGGCCGCGCATGTGCCGCATGAGCTGACCTGGGCGCTGGAGCATGCCGAGGAGCCGGCAGGCGAGGTCCGTTTCCGCAAGCTGTCCGATCTCGGCGGGCTGGTCGATCTGGTGCACGAGATCGGCTGAAGGCAGGGCTTTGGCCGGCAAACTGGACCGACCTTGCAATTTGTGCTAGGTCCACCGATGTAAGACGAGATGCGGCCGGTTCTGGCCAATCCTCCGCGCGGGTATTCCGACCGGCGGGCCACTTCAGATCCACCACACGTCGATACAAGACCATGGCAAGGCGTCCGCGCGTCCGGTCATGGGTTCCACGAATACGCGGATCTGAAGTGCAAGGATTAGTCCCGCTATGAACAAGGGCACCGTCAAGTGGTTCAACGCCACCAAGGGCTACGGCTTCATCACCCCTGAGGCCGGCGGCCCGGATATTTTCGTCCACATCAGCGCCGTCGAGCGCGCCGGCCTGCGCGAGCTGCGCGAAGGCCAGGTCGTCTCCTACGAGCTGATCGCCGATCGCAAGACCGGCAAGTCCTCGGCTGGCAACCTCGTCGCCAACTGAAGACACCTATCGGGCGGGCCATCAGCGTCCGCCCGTTTTCAAGGCGCGAGCCTCAAGGCTCGCGACACACGACATCCTCCGGCGCAGTGGCTAGCGGTTCGCCGGGCGGAAAGAGACCATGCGTAGACCGAGACGGCATGTCGAGGCGCTTCCGTTCACCACGTGCGCCCCATTTCGTTCGGCTCAGAAAGACCTGATTTGACCAAATTTACCGACCTCGGCCTGGCCGAGCCGCTTCTCAAAGCGCTCGCCGCCGAAGGTTATGAGACGCCGACGCCGATCCAGGCGCAGGCGATCCCTTCGATTCGCGATGGCCGTGACCTGCTCGGAGCCGCCCAGACCGGCACCGGCAAGACCGCCGCTTTCTCCTTGCCGATGCTGCACCGCCTGCTCAACCAGCCGCGGCGCATGCAGCCGCGTTCGGTGCGCGCCTTGATCCTGTCGCCGACGCGTGAGCTCGCCGCCCAGATCGAAGCCAGCATCCGCACCTACGCCCAGTTCACCTCGCTGAAGTCGACGGTGATCTTCGGCGGCGTGCCGGTCGGCAAGCAGATCCGCGCGCTCGGCCAGCATGTCGACATCCTCGTCGCGACCCCTGGCCGCCTGCTCGACCTCGTCGACCAGCGCGCGGTCTCGCTGCGCGAGATCGAGTTCCTGGTGCTGGACGAAGCCGACCAGATGCTCGACCTCGGCTTCATCCACGCGCTGCGCAAGATCGCGACGCTGATCCCGAAGCAGCGCCAGACCCTGCTGTTCTCGGCGACCATGCCGAAGGCGATCCGTGAGATCGCCTCCGCCTACCTGACCGATCCGGTCGAGGTCGCGGTCGCGCCGGTCGCGACCACAGCCGAGAAGATCGACCAGCGCGTCATCTTCACCGAAGCCGGCCAGAAGCCGGCGTTGCTGGCGAAGACCCTGAGCGTTCCGGAGATGGAACGCGCCATCGTCTTCACCCGCACCAAGCACGGCGCCGACAAGGTGGTGCGCCAGCTCGAGCAGGCCGGCATCGCGTCCGCCGCGATCCATGGCAACAAGAGCCAGGGCCAGCGCGAGCGGGCGCTGGGCGCCTTCCGTGACGGCGAGCTGCGCATCCTGGTCGCGACCGACATCGCGGCGCGCGGCATCGATGTCGACGGCATCAGCCATGTCGTCAATTTCGACCTGCCGAACGTGCCCGAGACCTATGTCCACCGCATCGGCCGCACTGCGCGCGCCGGCGCCTCGGGTCTCGCCATCGCCTTCTGCACGCCGGAAGAGCGCGGCGATCTCGCCGCGATCGAGAAGCTGACCAAGATCGCGCTCACCCCGGTCGGCGACGTGCCGCATTGGGATGGCCGCACCCCGAAGAAGCCGCCGCAGAACCGTGGTGGCCGCGGGCAGGGGCGCCCGCAGAACGGACAGCAACCGGGTCAGGGGCAGCGCCGCGACGGCCGGAGCGCTCAGGGCCGCAATGGCCAGCGCACCGAGCAGGGCGAGCGTCAGGACCCGCGCCGCGAGCAGTCCCGTCCGAGCCAGCCGCGCCAGCAGCAGGCACGTCCGGAGCAGCAGCGTCATGAGCGTCCGGCCCAACGCCAGGATGGGGGCGGCGGGCGAAAAGACGCGGCTTCCGGCAAGGAGGGACTTGGCGGCGTCGCGTTCTTGCAGCAAAGAACGGGACAACGACGCACCGGCGGCGGCGGGCGGCGCCCGAACTGACAGGCGCCGTAACCGCTGGGGCCCGGCCTAGCTGGCCTGGCCCCGCGCCGAGGACAAGACGAAGGATCAGCGAATGGCGAAAGAAGAACTGCTCGAATTCGACGGCACCGTGGTCGAGGTGCTTCCGGACGGCAACTACCGGGTCAAGCTCGACAATGACCACGTCATCCTGGCCTATGCGGCCGGCAAGATGAAGAAGAACCGCATCCGCACCATCGCCGGCGACCGCGTGGTCGTCGAGATGTCGCCTTACGATCTCGATCGTGGCCGGATCAACTTCCGCCAGAAGACCGCCAGCCCCGGCCCGATGCCGCCGCGGCCGCAGAACTTCCGCCGGCGCTGAGGTTACGATGCGTTTCAGCCGGCCCGAGCAATTCTTCGCCGCGGCCGGCATCGGCCTTGGCGCGCTCGCCTCGCTTGCGGTCAATACCGGCTGGATCGCCAGAGGGGGGACCTTCCCGCCCTTCGTCTATGTGCTGCTGGCGCTCGCTTTGGTCGAGGTCGTCGCCGGCCTCATGACAAAGCAGCCGCCCGGCACCTTGTTCTCCATGCCGGCCCGCATCCTGGCCTTCGCCCTCGGCATCGGCGTGCTGATCCTGCTGACCGGCGGGCTGGCCTGAGCGTCGGCGACCTTTCGAGCTCGACATTGATCCATTCGCGTCATGCTCGCCCCTGTGGCGAGCATCCGTGTCTTGAACGCCGGATGCGATCGAGAACGCGATGACGTGGATGGTCGGCACAAGCCCGACCATGACGGATGAGGGCGACTCGCCCGCCTCTTCAGCGTTGATCCAAAACAAGAAAAAAGCCCCGGCCGAAGCCGGGGCGTGAGGTGTTTTTACGTGGTGACAGGTACTACGAAGAAAACTTGGAAAACTCAGTAGCCGCCCTTGGCCCAATGCTGCGAGCCGGGGCTGACAAGGACCTGACGCTGCCGCGTCGCATACTCGGCCGGCACGGTCTGGTGCTCGACCCGCGACGCGCTGACCATGACGCGGCGGCTGCGCTGGCCATAGACGGCCGGGATGACGTCGTAGTCGACCGAGGCCGGGGACACTTCCACCGTGCGCTGCTGATAGCCGTATTGCGCGGGGACATGCACCCAGCAGCCGGTGGTCTGGCCATAGGCGTCGCGGCCGACTTCCCAGCGCTTGGTCGCCGGCGAGATCAGGACCTTCTCTGAGACGGTCCGGTACTGGGCCGGGATATGGCGGGCGACGCGGCGTTCCGGCTGGATCACGACCTGCTCGGTGACGGTGTCGTACTGCGCCGGGACGACCCGCGAGAAGGTGCGCTCGGGACGCACGACATAGCTTTCATCGACGGTGCCGTAGACCGGCGGGGTCGAAACCAGCTTGTAGCAGGAGCCGCTTCCGCAAGTGCTGACCGGCGCCCGGTAGCAGGAGGAGCTGGTGCAGCCGCCGGCGAGCGCCGGAGCGGCGAGGCCCATGAGCGCCGTGGTGGCGAGAGCCGAAAGCGAAAGAAGCCTGAACGTCATAGCTGAGCCCAACCCTGCGTTGCGCAACGGTGCCGCTGCGTCGTTGGGGTGAGAAAGCCAGAGACGATCTATGAAGACAAGGTTAACTGCAAAACAAGGTAAAATTAACTAATTCTAACCGAGCGGAAGCGGTCTCGTCATGACTGCCGCGTCCGGTACGCTGCCCAGTATTCAAGGGTTTCGGTGCGGGCCGGCGCAGCAGCCGGCCAGCACCGCCGGCCTTGTCTGGAAGCAGCTTTGCGGTCGGCTGTCAGTCGATGGCACCGCGCTTCATACCGAAGCCTTCGATATAGCAGCTGCAGGACGAATTGGCCGGAGCCGGCCGGGCCGCACAGGAGCCGCGTGAGGTCACGCAGGTGTCGCCGAAGCGCTGGCGATAGGGCCGCTCATAGCCGTAGCGCGGGCGGTCGTAGCCATAGGGCGGCGGCGGCCGATCGTAATCATAGCGCGGCGGCGGCGGCCGGTAGGGATCGTAATACTGGGCGTTCGCGCTGGTCGCGGACGAGATGGCCGCTCCGACGAGGGCCGCGATGGCGAGGGTCTTGAACATCATGGCGTTCTCCGGGCTTCCCCAGGCCGGGCTGGGACAGTTGACCATCGGCAGGATAGGATCGAGTCGATGAACGCGGGCTGAGCGACGTCAGCGCCCCAGTGCTTCGAGACTTGCGTCGATCGTTACGCACAGCCCCGCCGGGTTCCAGTCATATCGCACCTCCAGGCCTCGATGAGCTCTGATGGTGCGCTCGATCATCGTCGAGCCAAAGCCACTGCGCTTGGGCTGCGCCTCGATCGCCGGACCTCCCGCTTCGCGCCAGCAAATTCGGCCAGCACGTTCGTCGCGATCCACCGTGACGGTCACCATCCCGGTCTGCGATGACAACGCCCCGTACTTCACCGCGTTCGTCGCCAACTCATGGACGATGAGGGCGATGCAGGTCGCTGCTTGCGGGCCGATCGGGCCGTCCTTGCCGTCTATCCGGACCCGTTCGCCGGCCCCCTCCCGATAGGGCGCGAGCAGCCGGGAAAGCAGGTCGATGAGGCCGCCCTCGGCATCGGTCCTGCTGCGGCCGACGAAGGCGTGGGCCCGGTGCAGTGCCGCCAGTCTCTCTTCGATCCTGGCGGCAAAAGCGCGACTCTCCGGCTCGGAGCGAGCCGCCATCCGGACGAGGCTGCTAACCACCGCGAAGATATTTGCGATCCGGTGCGAGAGTTCGCGGGCGACGAGTTCGTATTGCTCCTCAGCCTGCTTGCGCGCCGTGACGTCGATATGAGCGCCCTGGAGCAGCAATGCCGCACCATCGGCATCCCGTTCGATCTCCGCCTTGGCGAGGATCCAGCGAATCTGCCCATCGCTCGGCCTGATGATCCGGTACTCGACCTCGTAATCGGTCGCGTGACCGCGAACGGTCTCGAGAAAATGGCCAAGCACGCGGTCCCGGTCATCGGGGTGGATGCGCCGGACCCAGGCCTCATGCGTCTCGTGAACCGCCTCGGGCGGCAGGCCGTGGACGACGAGGTATTCGGGCGAGCGGGTGTTGCGGAACTGGCCGCCGCGCAGGTCGACGGTCAAGCCGCCGATCTGTCCGATCTTCTGGACGCGGGCAAGTTCGGCCTCGCGGGCCGCAAGTCGCAGTTGAGCGTCCGACGACGCATCCCGATCCATGCCAGACGCCTCTGCCCGCCGTTCCGCGCAGAACTAAGGCAGAGACGCCGTGGATGCAAAGTCATTTGACAGGATCGGCCGGCGGTCGCGCTGCTTCGGCTGCCGGCCTTCATGCTCGCCGCCCAGTAGTCCTCGACCTGCCGAACCATCGCCGGGGCCCGTCAACAAGAAGACCCCGCAGGCGCTGGCCTGCGGGGTCTTCGTTCGGTCGCGAACCCACTTTACAGCGAGCCGTTCGCAATGCCGGTCATTGCCAGGTCTGGCGGCCATACCAGTCGTCGACATCGGTCCGGACCCTGTCCTTCTCGATCCCGTAGCGTTCCTGAATCTTGCCCTCGAGCTGGTCGCGCTTGCCGGCGATGACATCGAGATCGTCGTCGGTCAGCTTGCCCCACTGCTCCTTGACCTTGCCCTTGAGCTGCTTCCAGTTTCCTTCGACGCGGTTCCAGTCCATGGGACTCTCCTCGTGATCGTGATGGGTATGCTTAAGGAACGCGCGGGCGGCGGAATGGTTCGGCACAAAAAGCCGTGTCAGCGGCAAATGCCGGGCCTGCGATCGCCTGGAAGATTTCCGCGATTCTTCGGATCGCGGAAATCTTCCAGGTCCTGATTTTATCGCATTTTCATCACGCGAACCGGTGCCCACTTCGCCCGAAAATGCTCCAGGAGCGATCCCCGCCACGAGCGGCTAGGCGTGCGCGCAGGCGCGGCGCCACCCAGTCCAGGAAGGCGCGGACTTTCAGGCTGCGCAGGCCTCCTTCCGCATAGGCGAGGCTGACGGGCAGCGGGGCCGGGGCCGGGATCAGTCCCGGCCTCCGCGCAGCGAAAAATCGGCAAACCGCTAAAATGCGAGCAAAATCCGTATCGGTCGGCCAAGGGCTTGCAGGTTAGGGAGGAGCATCACAGCCCAGAACAGGCCATGACGTACTCAGCGCAAGACATCACCAACGCCCTCCTGCGGATCAAGGAGGATGGCTTCGTCCTCGACAACGACGCCTTCGGCTATGCCGCGATCAGATGGGACGCCCGCCGGCTGAAGCGCGACCTGCGCGAGGCCGGTTATGCCGGCCCCGAGCTGGCTCAAGGCCGGATGATGAACGAGGGTGAGTCGATCTGCTGGCTCTACAACCCCGACGCCGTCGCCAAGGACAGCGTCGATCGCCTCGCTGCGGCGCGGCACTCGGCGCTCTACGGCGAATAGGCGCTCGGGGTGATCGAGCCCCGCCAGTGCAAGCACCGACGGCGCCACTCTCCCTCACTGACGAGCGTCGCCGGCGCCTATCGTCCCCGCTGTTTGCAGCCGGGCGTCGTGGCTTCCTGTTCGAATGCGTCCGCTTGCCCTTCATAGGCGCTCGCCATGGCGGCCAGGCGAGCTGCGCCCTCGCTGTCCCGGGCCGTATCGGCCCAGCGGCGGCACATCAGCGCCTTGACGCGCAGGGCCTGAGCCTGCCGAACTCTGTCATGGTCCATGGCGGCGCTCCAACACACCAGATCACCCTGCAGCTTGCGGCCGTCAGAGACGAAAGCGCTTCGATCGCGGGAGTGATCACGCGAGCCCGAACAGCTTGAGACAGATTACTGTCCAAGCAGACTTTTGGATGCACAGGCCGAAATCAAAAACGCCTCGATCTGCCGTGACGCAGCTGTTCGTCGTCTTTGAAGCCACCTTACTATTTGATCGGCAAAGTGCTACGGCATGTTATTGGCAGCGTTAATGGCAGGAGCCAGAAACGACAGGCCGCGAATATTAAGCATGTTTCCTGGCTGGAACTCCGAAGATTACCGTATCGCTATAAATCCTACGCGGCGAAGGCGCTGCCAGTCGCTCAAGCGAATAGGTCCCGCGCCTGCCGCTTGGAGATCGTCGATATCAGATGAATGAGGGCGCTTGAGCACTCGGAATGATAGTCAACGATTGCCGTGTTGGACAGTTGGGCAATGCGTCGACTAGGTTTGCCCGGGCCGCAGCTTGTAGAAGACGTGCCGGCCGATCGTGTCCATCTTCTTCAGCTTCCGCGCCCAGTACGGCCGGACATAGTCGGCGTGGTAGTGGGTGGAGGCGCCGACCTCAGCCAGATAGGTCGTGCCATCATAGACCTCGCGGGCGATGCGGACGGCATCGCGCCAGGGCCCCGGCTCGGTGATGCGCAGCGCCTTGCCCTCGCAGGCGAAGGTGAACTGGCAGGCGAGATGGCGGCTGGCGTTCTGGTAGACCGCGCCGCAGACCGTGTTCGGGTAGAGCCCGCTCTTGACCCGGTTGAGCACCACCTGCGCCACTGCGGCGCGGCCCTGCTCGCCTTCCGAGCGCGCCTCGAAATAGACGGCTTCGGCCAGGCAGCGCTGCTCCTTGGCCATGTTCTCGGGCGCAATCAGGCTGGTGTAGATCTGCTTCTCGCTGGGGTCGACGGTGCGCAGGTCGATGGTCGTGCCGCGCTCCGACTTGGCGATGCGACTGCGCGATTTCGGCTCGGCGGCAACGGGCGCCATCTGCATCGGCGTGGCGGAGGCCGCTCCGGCGACGCCGGTGGCTGCGGGCGTGCTGGAGGACTGGCCGAGCGCCGTGGAGACGGACGGCGTCGAGCCGTCGAGGTTTTCCGGATTCAGTTCGCCATGGCGCGGAGAGCCGATGCTCTTCGGAACCGCCGTCGGCGAGGAATCGGACAGGGCCGGGTCGGTCATCCCCTCGTCGCGCAGGAAGGGTTCGAAGCCGAGCGGCGGCTCCTCCGGGCTTTCCTGCGCTTCGAGCGAAAAGCCGCCCGAGATCAGCCCGGGCTGGGTGTCGCCGAAGACGACCTGCTCGAGCTCGCCGGGTGGGCCGTTGCGGGTCAGCGTCGGACGTAAGGGCACGATCGGATCGCCCTTGCTGCTGCGGTCGACCTGCGGGAAAGCGCTGGCCGTGCGCTTCATGTCCTCGCGCGGCTGGCGCGGGTCGATCGCGAAGGTCCGCTCGGGCGTTTCGAAGGAAAGTCGCGCCGGCTGGATCAGGCGGGCATAGGCGCGCTCCGGCATACGAAAGGCGCTGGCGGCCACGAGCAGCGACGGGCCTTCCGCAAGGTCGGAGAGCGCGCCCGGCGCGGTGCGGAGGATCAGCGAGCCCGGCGGGCCGAGGACATCGGGCTTCTGCCCGGCCGAAGCGGTGAAGGAGACCAGCATGCCGGCCGAGAGCGCCCAGGGAGCGACGGTCGCCAGCGCCCAGCGCAGCTTCTGCCAGCCCATTCGCTTCGATCGCCGACGCAGACGCAACTGACCCAGGCCCTCGTTTCGCAAAGACGACAGATGAGCGACCGCGAATCCTGATGATGCAAATTCGCGACACTCGGATAATCCCTTGTCAGGGTTGAAAGGCGGTTAACGGCCGTCCGCTCGCGTCGGCGGCCCTCCGCCAAAAGACGGCTTTCCCGATCGGGGATTTGTCCCTTATGCTGCGCCGCAACAAAGGGAGAGAGACATGAATGCCACCGCCCTCAAGGCCGATTCCGAAGCCAATGCCGTCGCGTTGATCGCTGCCGCCTTGCCGGGCTTCGAGGCCTTGCTGGAGGAGGCGGTCGCAGCCGTCAGGCAGAAGGTGCTGGTCGACGGCCGGATTTCCTCGGCGAGGCTTGAGCAGGAGCAGCACGCTGCGCACGGCCTCTCCTGGCTCGCCACCTATGTGATGGGCCTGCGCGAGCTCAAGGCTTATGGCGAGCGCCTGCAGGCCGAGGATCGCTACGGCGCGATCGAGGACTACGCCATCCGGATCGGCGCAGGCGAGTATGCCGCCCAGATCTTCGGCGGCATCCCGATGAGCCAGGGCGAGATCGTCCGCCTACCGGCGCTAGGCCTCACGGCCAAGGCCGTCGCCGCCGCTTGCTCGGACGCGGCGGAGCAATTGATCGCCGAGGGCAACACGCCCGAGAACCGCGCCCGCTTCGTTGCCCTGTTCAGCCAGAGCCAGGGCCTCGCCAGCGTCGGCGACCCCGGCCTCGACGAGACGCTGGAAGCGATCCGCTCGGAGATGCGCCGCTTCTGCGAGCAGCAGGTGACGCCGCATGCCCATGAATGGCATCTTCAGAACGAGTACATCCCGCTGCCGGTAGTCGAGCAGATGGCCGAGCTCGGCGTCTTCGGCCTGACCATCCCCGAGGAGTTCGGCGGCATGGGCCTGTCGAAGGTCTCGATGTGTGTCGTCTCCGAGGAGCTCTCGCGCGGCTATATCGGCGTCGGTTCGCTCGGCACCCGCTCCGAGATCGCCGCCGAACTGATCCTGAACGGCGGCACCGACGAGCAGAAGGCCTATTGGCTGCCGAAGATCGCCTCGGGCGAAATCCTGCCGACCGCCGTCTTCACCGAGCCCAATACCGGATCCGACCTCGCATCGCTGCGTACCAAGGCGGTGAAGGACGGCGACACCTGGAAGGTCTACGGCAACAAGACCTGGATCACCCACCCGGTTCGCGCCGACATCATGACACTGCTGGTCCGCACCGATCCGGATGCGCCGGGCTATCGCGGCCTCTCCATGCTGATCGCCGAGAAGCCGCGCGGCACGGATGCCGAGCCGTTCCCGGTCGAGGGCCTGACCGGCGGCGAGATCGAGGTGCTCGGCTATCGGGGCATGAAGGAATACGAGCTCGCCTTCGACGGCTTCGAGGTGAAGGGGGAGAACCTGCTCGGCGGCGTCGAAGGGCAGGGCTTCAAGCAGCTGATGCAGACCTTCGAGGCCGCCCGCATCCAGACCGCGGCGCGGGCGCTCGGCGTCGCGCAATCTGCCTTCGATCTCGGCCTGCGCTATGCCCAGGAGCGCATCCAGTTCGGCAAGCCGCTGATCGCCTTCCCGCGCGTCGCCGACAAGCTCGCCATGATGGCGGCCGAGCTCGTTATCGCCCGCCAGCTTACCTATTTCGCCGCGCGCGAGAAGGATGCCGACCGGCGCTGCGATCTGGAAGCCGGCATGGCCAAGCTGCTCGGCGCCCGCGTCGCCTGGGCGGCGGCCGACAACGCCCTGCAGATCCATGGCGGCAACGGCTTTGCGCTGGAATACCCGGTCAGCCGCGTGCTCTGCGACGCCCGCATCCTCAACATCTTCGAGGGCGCGGCCGAGATCCAGGCGCAGGTGATCGCGCGGCGGCTGGTGGAGGGGTGAGGTGAGGCCTTTGGCCTAGAGGCTGGCCGCCGCCCGCGCCGCCTGGTCGTACTGGCCCGACAGCGAGCGCATCGCGGCGGCGATCTCGGACAGTCGGGCCGGATCGACGCCGGTCGCCAGCACAGATTTCACCAGCAATTGCTCGCGGATCTGGGCGTAGCGCTTGCAGGCGTCCTCGCCCGCGGGGGTGATCGCGACGGTCTTTTCCTTGCCCTTGCGGCCGCTCTTCAGAAGCTTCAGGCGCTCGAGCTTCTTCAGCGAATAGTTCACCAGATGCGTGTCCTCGATGTTGAGGACGAGGCAGATGTCGGCGAGGCGCTTGGCCTTGCCGCGATGGTTGACGTTGTGCAGGACGAGCACGTCCATCGGCGTCAGCTCGGGAATACCGGCGGCGGTCATGCAGCGCAGCATCCAGCGCTGGAAGGCGTGCACCGTCATCGTCAGCGCGAACTCGAACTCCGACAGCGCCGGCATCGCGCCAGAGGCGAGATGGCCGGAAGAGACGATCGGGCCGAGGTCGTCGGAAGGGAGCATGCTGTCTCTAGCCGAAAGAGGCGCGGTGCGCGGGGGGCTCCCTTCTCCCCTCGGGGGAGAAGGTCCCGGCAGGGGGATGAGGGCAGTACGACTGGGTGAGAGTCGGACAGGTCGAGCCTATCCTTCCCTCATCCGTCAGCGCTTCGCGCTGCCACCTTCTCCCCCGAGGGGAGAAGGAAAGCATCACGCCTCACATCTTCTTATAGGCGTCGACGATCGCCTGGCCGTCGGCGCCGGCCTTCTTCAGCCAGTCGGCGGTCAGCGTCTCGCCGGCCTTCTTGAAGCCGTCCTTGAGCGCCGGCGACGGGGCCTGCACCTTCATGCCCTTGGCCTTGAGCTGGTCGAGATACCAGTTGGTCTTCTCTTCCCACATCTTCCAGCCGCGCGCTTCGGCGGTGGCTGCGGCCTTCAGGATCGCCTCCTGCGTCGGCTTGTCGAGCGCGTCGAAGGCGGCCTTGTTGACGAAGGTCGCGTCCTTCGGGATCCAGGCCTGGACGTCGTAGAAATGCGTCAGCGTCTCCCAGGCTTTGGAGTCGTAGCCGGTGCCCCCCGACGACATGAAGGAGTTGACCACACCGGTCGCCAGCGCCTGCGGCAGCTCGGCCGCCTGGATCGTCACCGACTGCATGCCGAGCAATTCGCCGAGGCGGGCGGTGCCGACATTATAGGCGCGCCACTTCAGGCCCTTCATGTCCTCGATCGTGTTGAGCTCCTTCTTGGTATAGACGCCCTGCGGCGCCCACGGGACCATGAACAGCAGCTTGATCCCCTGGCTGTCGAGCTTCTTCTCGACCGCCGCCTTCGAGGCCTTATAGAGCTTCAGCGAGTCGGCGAACGAGGTCGCCAGGAACGGCACGACGTCGATGCCGAAGACCGGGTCCTCGTTCTCGTGCAGCGAGATCAGCACCTCGCCCATCTGGGCCTGGCCGCTGGCGACGGCGCGCTTGATCTCCGGCGCCTTGAACAGTGCCGCGCCGGGGTGGACGGTGATCTGCAGCTTGCCTGACGTCGCGGTCTCGACGTCCTTGGCGAAGAGGACGAGGTTTTCCGAGTGCGGGTTGTCGGCAGGGTAGGCCGCCGGCAGGTTCCACTTGGTCTGGGCCGAGGCGGGGGCGGCTAGCGCGAAGGCGCTGCAGCCGAGTGCGAAGGCGGCGATGGCGGTTCTGCGGTTGAACATGCGTTGTCCCTCTCTCTTTTGCTTGGTCTTGAACTCAATCGGGGAATGCGAGCTTGGGCAAGTAGAGCACGATCTGCGGGAAGGTCGTGATGATCACCACCGCGACGTTGAGCAGAATGAAGAACGGGAAAGCCGCTTTCGCAACCGTCCAGGTGTCCTTGCCGCTCATGTTCTGCAGCACGAACAGGTTGAAGCCGACCGGCGGGGTGATCTGCGCCATCTCGACATGGATGACGAGGTAGACGCCGAACCAGACGAGGTCGAACCCGGCCTCCTTGACCATCGGCAGCACGATAACCGCCGTCAGCACGATCATCGAGATGCCGTCGATCAGGCACCCCAGGATGATGTACATCACGGTCAGCGCCAGCACGAGCATGTGGGGCGAAAGCTGCTGGCCCTTGACCCATTCGGCCAGCGCCGCCGGGATGCCGGTGAAGCCCATCGCCGCCGTGCAGAAGGCCGCGCCCGCAAGGATCAGCATGATCATGCAGGTGAGGCGGGTCGCGCTCATGATGCTTTCGAGCAGCGCCGCCCAGGTCAGCGTACCGCTCCACCAGGCGAGGAAGAGCGCGCCGGTGACGCCGAAGGCAGCGCATTCGGTCGCGGTCGCGAAGCCGAGGATCAGCGACAGGAAGACGGCGGCGATCAACAGCAGGCAGGGGGCGAGCTTGGCCGATTGCCGGAGCTTCTCGCGGAACGGAAGGGACGGGTCGCGCGGGGGGGTCTTGCCCGGGTTCAGCCAGGACCAGATGATGACGTAGCCCATGTAGAGCGCCATCACGAGCAGGCCGGGCAGGAAGCCGCCGAGGAAGACCTGCAGCACCGAGACGTTGGCGGTGACTGCGTAGACGACCATCGGGATCGATGGCGGGATCAGGAGGCCGAGCGTGCCGGACCCGGCGAGCGTGCCGAGGCTCAGGCGCTCGTCATAGCCGCGCTTCGCCAGCTCGGGCAGGGCGATCTTGCCGATGGTGGCGACCGTCGCGGCCGACGAGCCGGAGACCGCCGCGAAGATGCCGCAGCCGACGATGTTGGTATGGATCAGCCGGCCGGGCAGCCATTGCAGCCAGGGCGAGAGACCTTGGAACATCTGCTCGGACAGCCTCGTCCTGAACAGGATCTCGCCCATCCAGATGAAGAGCGGAAGGGCCGCGAGGGTCCAGGACGCCGTGGCGCTCCACACCGTCGTCGCCAGCACTTGGCCGATCGGGACATTGGTGACGAGGTTCATCGCCAAGAGGCCGACAAGGCCGAGGCCGACGGCGATCCAGACGCCGCTCGCCAGGATACCGACGAGGAAGAGCAGCAGGACGAGCGAGAGTTCGGGCAGGGACATCAGACGCCTCCACCCTGCGCGACGCGCTCGACCAGTTCCTCGACGGATTTCGGCGGTTCGGGCTGATAGGTCGGACGTCCGCCGCGGGCGACGATGACGAATTCGTCGAGCAGCGCGATCAGGAGGATGCCGAGCCCGATCACCATGGCGAGCTGCGGAATCCATAGCGGCACGGACACGACGCCGGTCGACATGTCGTCGAAGCGCCAGGAATCATGCGCGAGACGCCCGGTCTGCCAGGTGAAATAGCCTATGAAGGCCGATGCAACGGTGAGCGACACCAGTTCGGCGACCTGCCGGCGGCGGCCGCTGAGTCGTTCGATCAACAGGCCGACGCGGATCATCTCTCCACGCTTGAAGGTGTGGGCGAGGCCGAAAAAGGCCATTCCCACCAGTGCCCAGGAGGCGAAATCGTCACCGGAGGGAATGTTTAAGCTGATCTCGCGGCCGATCGACATGAACATCATCAGCACGAAGATCGCGACCAGGCTGACGCCGGAGAGCCAGCCGGAGACCAGATAGAGTGCGTCGAGGAAGCGGCGGATCATGCGCGCGCCTCGCGACGATGCGTCGCCGCGCCGGGCCGCTCGGCCATGCGCAAAGCGGCGGTTGCCAGGACTGGTCCCGTCATGAAAGCCTCCCCTAAGATCGGCCCGGCCCCTCAGCCATGTCCCGATCGCTGATCGTCGATCCTAATCGGCGAAATGAGCTTGTCAACGTTTCATCGACGATTTATCGATGAAACGTCAAAGAGCCTTGTTGGCCAATAATCGGGGGATCAGATGACGAACGGCCGTTGGGACTTCTGGATCGACCGTGGCGGCACCTTCACCGACGTGATCGGCCGTGATCCCACAGGCAAATTGCATGCCCGCAAGCTGCTCTCCGAGAATCCCGGTGCCTATCGCGACGCCGCCGTCCAGGGCATCCGCGATCATCTCGGCCTGAAGCAAGGCGAGCCGATCCCTGCCGGCACGGTCGGCGAGGTCCGCATGGGCACGACGGTCGCGACCAATGCGCTGCTGGAGCGCAAGGGCGACCGGACCTTGCTCGTCACCACCAAGGGTTTCCGCGACGCACTGCGCATCGGCTACCAGGCCCGGCCCGACATCTTCGCCAAGGAGATCATCAAGCCGGAGCAGCTCTACGACGCAGTGGTCGAGATCGAGGAGCGCGTCCTCGCCGATGGTACGGTCGAGAAGGCCGCAGACGAGGCCGCGATCCGCGCCGCCTTGCAGGCTGAGTTCGATGCCGGATTCCGCGCCGTCGCGATCGCCTTCATGCACGGCTACCGCTACCCCGCGCATGAAGAGCGCGCCGCCAGGGTCGCCCGCGAGATCGGCTTCCCACAGGTCTCGGTCAGCCATGAGGTCTCGCCCCTGATCAAGCTGGTCGGGCGCGGCGACACCGCCGTGGTCGACGCCTATCTCTCGCCGATCCTCGCCCGCTATGTCGCGCAGGTCTCCGAGGAGCTCGACATCGCCCGCACCGGCGCGCGGCTGATGTTCATGATGTCCTCGGGCGGCCTCACCGCCGCCGACCTGTTCCAGGGCAAGGACGCGATCCTCTCCGGCCCTGCCGGCGGCGTCGTCGGCCTCGCCGAGACCGGCCGCTCGGCCGGCTTCGACAAGGTCATCGGCTTCGACATGGGCGGAACCTCGACCGACGTCGCCCATTTCGACGGCGAATACGAGCGCGCCTTCGAGACCGAGGTCGCCGGCGTGCGCATGCGCGCCCCGATGATGCTGATCCATACCGTCGCTGCAGGTGGCGGGTCCATTCTGCATTATGACGGCTCGCGCTTTCGCGTCGGCCCAGATTCCGCCGGTGCCAATCCGGGCCCGGCCGCCTATCGCCGCGGCGGCCCGCTCGCCGTGACCGACGCCAACGTGATGGTCGGTAAGCTGATCCCGTCCTATTTCCCGCCGATCTTCGGCCCCGGCCAGGACCAGCCGCTCGATGTCGCGACGGTGCGCGAGAAATTCGCCGCTCTCGCCGCTGAAGTTGGCGATGGTCGCTCGCCCGAGGAGGTCGCCGACGGCTTCGTCCAGATCGCCGTCGCCAACATGGCCGAGGCGATCAAGAAGATCTCGGTCCAGCGCGGCTACGACATCACCCGCTATGCGCTGAATTCCTTCGGCGGCGCCGGCGGCCAGCATGCCTGCCTCGTCGCCGATGCGCTCGGCATCAAGACGGTGCTGCTGCACCCGTTCTCCGGCCTGCTCTCGGCCTATGGCATGGGACTGGCCGAGATCCGCGCAACCCGCACTGCGGCGCTCGACGTGCCCCTGGATGCCGAGGCCAAGGCCGCGATCGGCGTGCTCGCCGACAGGCTGGGCGCCGAGGCGAAGGGCGAAGTTGCCGGGCAGGGCGTGCCGGATGGCGACATTGCCATCCATGTCCGCGCCCATATCCGCTACGCCGGCACCGACACCGCGATCGCGACACCCTTCGGCAGCCGCGCCGAAATGCAGGACGCCTTCCAGGCCGCGCACAAGGCCCGCTTCGGCTTCATGGACGAGACCAAGGCGCTGGTCGTCGAGGCCGTCGAGGTCGAGGCCGTCGGCGGCGGCGCCCGTTTCGAGGAGGCTGCGGCAGCCGAGAGCGCTGGCGATCCGGAGGTCGCCGAGCGCACCCGCTTCTTCTCCAAGGGGCAGTGGCACGAGGCGGCGATCGTCCGGCGCGAGGCGATGGCGCGCGGCCAGGGCATTGCCGGCCCGGCGATCGTGATCGAGCCGAACCAGACCGTCGTGGTCGAGGATGGCTGGACTGCAAAGCTGACCGCCAAGGACCATCTCGTCCTGACCCGCAGCAAGGCGCTGGTTCAGAACGCTGCGATCGGCACTAAGGCCGACCCGGTCATGCTCGAGATCTTCAACAACCTGTTCATGTCGATCGCCGAGCAGATGGGCGTGACGCTGCAGAACACCGCCTATTCCGTGAACATCAAGGAGCGGCTCGACTTCTCCTGCGCCGTCTTCGACCAGACCGGCGCGCTCGTCGCCAACGCGCCGCACATGCCGGTGCATCTCGGCTCGATGGACCGCTCGGTCGAGACGGTGATCTCGAACAATCCGGTGATCCGCCCGGGCGACGTCTACTGCCTGAACGCACCCTACAACGGCGGCACGCACCTGCCCGACATCACGGTCTGTACCCCAGTCTTCGACAACGAGGACCAGCAGATTCTGTTCTGGGTCGCTAGCCGCGGCCACCACGCCGATGTCGGTGGCACTGCGCCGGGCTCGATGTCGCCGCTGGCCACCAATATCGAGGAAGAGGGCGTCTATATCGACAATTTCAAGATCGTCGATCAGGGCCGCTTCTGCGAGGAGGAGCTGGTCAAGCTCCTGACCGGTGCGCGCTATCCGGTCCGCAATGTCGTCCAGAACGTCAACGATCTGAAGGCGCAGATCGCCGCCAACGAGAAGGGCGTGGCGGAACTGCGCAAGATGATCCGCTCCTTCGGCCTCGACGTCGTCCAGGCCTATATGGGCCACGTCCAGGACAACGCCGCCGAGAGCGTCGCGCGCCTTTTGACCCGCCTGCATGACTCCGAGTTCACCTATCCGATGGACCAGGGCTGCGCGATCAAGGTGAAGATCACCATCGATCGCGAGAAGCGCGAGGCGACCGTCGACTTCACCGGCACTTCGCCGCAGCGCGAGGACAATTTCAACGCGCCGGCGCCCGTCACCCGCGCCGCCGTGCTCTATGTCTTCCGCGTCATGGTCGACGATGCGATCCCGATGAATGCCGGCTGCCTGCGGCCGATCAAGGTGATCGTGCCGGAGGGCTCGATGCTGGCGCCGCGTTATCCGGCCGCCGTCGTCGCCGGGAATGTCGAGGTCAGCCAAGCCGTGACCAACACGCTGTTCGGCGCGCTGGGGGCGATGTCGTCCTCGCAGGGCACGATGAACAACCTGACCTTCGGCAACGACCAGTACCAGTACTACGAGACGATCTGCTCGGGCTCGCCGGCCGGGCCGGGCTTCAACGGCACCTCGGGCGTCCACGTCCACATGACCAATTCGCGCCTGACCGATCCGGAGATCCTGGAGACGCGCTTCCCGGTCGTGCTGGAGGACTTTCACATCCGCGCCGGCTCGGGCGGCAAGGGCGAATGGAATGCCGGCGACGGCACCAGCCGCACCATCCGGTTCCTCAAGACGATGGACTGCGCCATCCTCGCCTCGCATCGCAAGGTCAGGCCTTTCGGTATGAAGGGCGGCGAGCCCGGCGAGCTCGGCAGGACGCTGGTCCGGCGGCTTTCGGGTGAGATCGAAGAGCTGAAGCCATCGGACCAGACGCTGCTGCAGGCCGGCGAGGCTGTCACCGTGATCACGCCGACGGCCGGCGGCTATGGAAAGCCGAAGACCTGACGCTTAGGTCTGCTCTCTAAGACGGAGACCGACCATGCCCCAGACCTGGATGATCACCGGTGCCAATCGCGGCATCGGCCTGGCCTTGACGATGGAATTGCTGCGACGGGGCGACCACGTCGTCGCCGCGGCGCGCGATCCCTGGGGCGGGGCTTTGGCGGAGGTCGCCGGCGGGCAGGCCGGGACGCTGACGCCGCTGGAGCTCGACGTTACCTCCGACAGGAGCGTCGCCGCAGCCAAGCAGGCGCTCGATGGCCGCCCGATCGACGTGCTGGTCAACAATGCCGGCGTCTACGGCCCGCGCGACCGGCAGTCGGCGCTCGACATGGATTTCAACGCCTGGCGCGAGGTCTTCGAGGTCAATGTCTACGCGCCCTTGCGCGTGGCGCAGGCCTTCCTGCCCAATGTCGAGGCGGGCACCGGCCGCAAGATCGTCACGATAAGCAGCCGCATGGGCTCGATCGGCAGCAATCCCTCCGGCGCGATCGCCTATCGCTCCTCGAAGGCGGCGGTGAACATGGTGATGGTCGGTTTCGGCAATGCGGTGCGCGGCGGCGAGGTCGCGGTGCTGCTCTTCCATCCCGGCTGGGTCCGCACCGACATGGGCGGAGGCGGCGCCGACATCCCGCCGGCCGAGAGCGCCGCCGGGTTGATCGCCACGATCGACGCCTCTGGCATGCGCGAGACCAAGAGCTTCCGGAACTGGAAGGGCGACGAAATCCCCTGGTAGGGGTTCAGCTGCCGCGGGTCGAGGCGAGCCAGAGGCCGCCGCCGATCAGGAAGCCACCGCTGACCTTCGACATCAGCCGGACGCGCCGCTGCGACAGGAAGCGGCCGGCCCGGCCGGAGAGGATCGCATAGGCGCTGTCGCTGACCGCGGCGAAGAGCATGGCGGTCGCGCCCATGATTGCGATCTGGGTGGCATAGTCGCGGGCCGGGTCGAGGAACTGTGGGAAGAAGGCGCCGAAGAAGACCAGCGTCTTCGGATTGCTCAGCGCCACCAGCAGTCCCTGCAGGAAGAAGCCGCCGCGCGGCGGGCGCGCCTCGATGGCGTCGTCGGCCACTGCGCCGGCGCTGCGATACATCTTCCAGCCCAGCCAGATCAGATAGGCTGCGCCGGCGAGTCTGACCCAGTCGAACCAGTGGCCCATCGCCGCGATCACCGAGCTCAGCCCGATGCCGACGATCGCGATCATGATCAAGAGCCCGGCCTGCGTTCCTGCCATGTTGAGAAGCCCGGCGCGGCTACCATGGCGCAGGCTGTTGGCGATGATCAGCGTCACCGTCGGGCCGGGAACGATCACGATGACGAAGCAGGCGACGAGATAGGCGGCGAAGAGTTCGAGTGACATGGAGTAGCCTCCCGGCGGGCTTGGCGGTCGCCTCGCAGGCGGCGCATCATTCCTCTCCTGTTTGGGCCGGCCTGTCGAGAGAGGGAGGGGCGCTTGACAGAGACGGATTTCCGAGTCGTCCCGCTGACGCCGGAGCTTTGGCCGGCGCTCGAGGATCTCTTCGGCCCGCAAGGGCCCTGCTATGGCTGCTGGTGCAATCATTTCCGCATGCCGCCGAAATTGCGCAAGCCGTTGCTTGGCGAGGGAGCGCGCCAGCTCTTCGAGGAGCGGGTGTAGAAGGGGCCGCCGCCGGGCGTGCTAGCCTTCGCCGGCAATGTCGCCATCGGCTGGCTGCAGATCGGGCCGCGGGCGCATGTGCCCGAATGGAATAATCCGCGCCGGGCCTCGACGCCGCTGCCGGATGCGCCGGCACAGGATGAGCGCAACTGGGCGGCCTCCTGCTTCTTCGTCCGCAAGGGCTTTCGCGGCAAGGGCGTCACGGCGGTGCTGCTGGCTGGCGGGCTCGATTTCGCGCGGGCGAGCGGCGCATGTTTGGTCGAGGCCGCGCCGATGGACAACGAGGCCAGGCGCAGCGCCGACGGGCTCTATGTCGGTCCGGAGAGCGTGTTCCAGCGCGCCGGGTTCGTCGAGGTCGCCAGGCAGAAGCCGGGTCGACCGCTGATGCGCTGCGTGCTGTAGCGGAAGCGCCTTCGCAACGGTGTCGAAGGGTCGGTGTCAAGCCAAATATTTTATATTTTTTAGATACTTAGCTGGCTCCGTTAAGGATCTGTTTGTCTCGCATTTGCGAAAGCTCTGCTCGCTGACGAAGCGGTGAAGACGATGCGGCCGTTCGGGCTTACAGCCAAGATCACTGTCCTGTTCGCGATCTTCGGGGTCGCCGCTGCGCTCGGTTTGGCGAGCGCGGTCAGCGGGCTCGATTCCGTCCACGAGATCGACCGCGAGGCCTTCTCCGGACAGCAGCTCGCCAACAAGGCGGCGTTGCTGTCGAGCCGGGTCGCGCAAGCTTCGCTCCTCAGCCGTTTCGACGATGCGACGGAGCCGGGGGCGGTCGCAACCGCGCTCGACCAACTCGATGAAGCGGTCGAGCTTGTCGATGCCGCACGCGCCAATCTGCTGTCGTCGCTGCCTGCCGGCCAGCGCCAGGTCAATGCCGTGCTCGATCCTCGCATCAGGACCTTCATCGCCTTCCAGCGCGACATCGTCGATATCGGCCGGCGTGTCTCGCCCAAGGCGGCGCTGATCGAGGCCTCAGCCGCCGAGGCGCGCGAGAACGTCCGCCAGATCATCGCGGCGACGGCGCGGCTCCGCGACGATCTCGATCGCCAGGCCGGCCTCGCCGCTAGCCGCGCCCGCGCTCTGGCGCAGGAAGTCAGGCTGCGCGTGATCCTGATCGCAGCCGGTCTTCCGCTGGCGGGTGGTCTGCTCGCGATCCTGCTGCTGCGGACCTATCTGACGCGGCCCCTGCGCGTGCTGATGGAGACCATTGCGAAGGTCACCTCCTCGGATCGTGCAGTCGAGGTGCCCTACGGCAAGCGGCGCGACGAGATCGGCCAGCTTGCCCGCACCGTGCGCACGCTGAGCGAGGTCCGCGCCACTCTCGTCACCCGCGATGCCGAGGCCGATCTCGCACAGCAGCATCGGCAGCATCGGACGGAGGAACTGCACAGAATCGCCCAGGAGTTCGAGGCGCGCATCGGCCGTCTGCTCGCCGATATCGGCCGGCTGAGCGAGGGCCTGCGCGCTGCGCTGGACGCCTCCGCCCTCCGTGCAGGCCAGATCTCGCACAGCGGCAATGCCGCGGCGCAGGCCGTCGCCGGAGCCGGTGACGAGGCGATACGCATCGCCGATGCGGCGGTGCGGCTGGAAGCGGTCGTCGAGCAAATCAATCGCGAAGTCAGGCGCGTCTCCGAGACAGCGAGCCTCGCGACCCGCGACGCCTCCGGCACGGTCGGCCTGGTCGGCCGCTTGACCGAGAACGCCGGCAAGATCCGCGATGTCGTCCAGCTGATCGAGGCGATCGCGCGCCAGACCAACCTGCTCGCGCTCAACGCCACGATCGAGGCGGCTCGCGCCGGCACGCATGGCCGCGGCTTCGCCATCGTCGCCAGCGAGGTCAAGGCCCTGGCGACCCAGACCGCCGACGCGACGGCGCAGATCTCGATGCGGATCGCGACCGTCGACACGGCGCTGTCGCAGGCTGCGCAGGCGATCACCGGTATCGCGAGCCGCGCCGGCGCCGTCGAGCAGGCGAGCACCGAGATCTCGACCATGGTCGCCTCGCATACCGGCCTGCTGCAGGGGCTTGGTGAGACCATCGCGCGCATCTCGGTGGTCACCGGACAGGCGGCGGCCGCGGTGACGACGATCGCCGGCGCCGGTGTCCAGACCACGGCGCATGCCGAGCAGGGCGCGAGCGGCGCCCGCCAGCTCGACGAACGCATCTCGGCGCTGCAGGCCGAGGCCGACGAATTCGCCCGGCGCCTGCGCGCCGCCTGAACCGGCTTGCCTTGGCCGCCCGACTCGCGGCCTTGTGCGCCATGCCCAAAAGCATCTGCAACCTCCCATGAGCTGGTCGCCGCAGCAGGACGCGGCGCTCGCCGCCGTGGCCGATTGGCTGAAGGTCGGCTCGCCACAGCTCTTCCGCCTGTTCGGCTATGCCGGCACCGGCAAGACCACGCTCGCCCGGCATATCGCCGAGGGCGTCGACGGCACCGTCGTCTTCGCCGCCTTCACCGGCAAGGCGGCGCTCGTGCTGCGCAACAAGGGCTGCGAGGGCGCGCAGACCATCCATTCGCTGATCTACCGCTCGCGCGGGGTCGACGAGGAGAGCCCGACCTTCGTGCTCAATCGCGAGAGCACGGCTGCCAAGGCCAAGCTGATCATCATCGACGAATGCTCGATGGTCGACGAGGAGCTCGGGCGTGACCTGCTCTCCTTCGGCACGCCGGTGCTGGTGCTCGGCGACCCCGCCCAGCTTCCGCCGGTCAAGGGCGGCGGCTTCTTCACGGAAGGTCAGCCCAACGTGATGCTGACCGAGGTCCACCGCCAGGCGGCCGACAATCCGATCGTGCGCATGTCGATGATCGTGCGCGAGGGCGGGCGGCTCGAAACCGGCGACTATGGCGCGAGTCGGATCATAAGGCGCGCCGAGATCACGCCGGAGCTGGTGCTCTCGGCCGATCAGGTGCTGGTCGGCCTCAACAAGACGCGCCGGCTCTACAATGCCCGCATGCGCCAGCTCATGGGCCATACCGCCAATGTCCCGGCAGTCGGCGAGAAGCTGGTCTGCCTGCGCAACGACAAGAGCAAGGGCCTGCTCAATGGCGGCGCCTGGATCGTGCAGGAGCTCAAGACCTCGAAGAAGGGCCTCGTTACCATGCGGGTGACGCCGGAGGACGACACTGGCGGCAAGCCGGTCAAGGTCTCGGTCATGCCGAATTTCTTCGACGGCACCGAGGACGAGGTGCCCTGGGAACTGCGCCGCCACACCGACGAGTTCACCTTCGGCTATGCGCTGACCGTCCACAAGGCGCAGGGCTCGCAGTGGGACAACATCGTCATGTTCGACGAGGCCTTCGCCTTCCGCGAGCACCGGGCCCGCTGGCTCTACACCGGTCTGACCCGCGCGGCCGAGACGATCACGGTGGTGATGTAAGCTCTGCGAGCAGGCGGGCGCGCTCCAGATCCTTCGGGCGCCCGAACCCTGCGATGATGCGCCTGAGCTCATCCCGCTCGGGGATGTAGACGGTCGCCGAGCCGAGAGTGACGGCCTGACGCGTCACTGGCTGCACCGGATGCCAGGCATGGCCGACGCGATGCTCGAAGCCGGCCATGAGATCGACCGGCACGGGCTGCGTTGCCCATTTGGCCAGGACTTTGGACCTGAACAGCGGGCTCGGCGGCGCCGGATAGGGTTCGATCCCGATCAGCGGCAAAATACGGCCGATATCCTCGACGCTGAGCAGGACATCGACGTCGGCAACGGTGATCGGCCTGGCCCCATGCAGGGCCGCTGCGGTGCTGGCGATGATCCACCAGGGATCGCGTGCCGTTTCCATGATTCTTGCGACGGAATCGAGAGTCTCGATCAGGGGCGCGGGCAGGGGCATGAACCGCCTATAGCAGCCCTCGAGGTTCTGCGGCGAGCCCGCGCCAGACCGTCACGGTAGATGGGAATTGCGTGAAACGCTGCTGGCGGAGAAGATTTTTCTTGGTATGCGATGGTTTCGTGCTGGCCCGGCAATGCATCGGAACCTATGATGATCGCAGCTTCGACCTTTGATTTGCGCATCGACCGCCGCGGCAGCAACTGCGCCAAATGGGACAAGATGGAAGCCATCTACGGCGTGCCGGTCTCCGACGGCATCGCCATGTGGGTCGCCGACATGGATTTCCGCCCGCCGGCCTGCGTCCAGGCCGCGGTCGAAGCGATGGCCGCCCATGGCATCTACGGCTATTTTGGCCACGAGAAGACGAACAGCGACGCGATCCGCTGGTGGATGCAGGAGCGCCATGGCTGGAGCGTCGAACCGGAGGCGATCTTCACCACGCATGGGCTGGTGAACGGAACGGCGCTCTGCGTCGACGCCTATACCAGGCCGGGCGACGGCGTCGTGCTGATGACGCCGGTCTACCACGCTTTCGCCCGCGTCATTAAGGCGGCCGGCCGCCACGTCGTCGAATGCCGGCTGGCGCAGCAGGACGGCCGCTATGTCCTCGACATCCCAGCCTGGGATGCGCAGATGACCGGCAAGGAGACGATGCTGGTCCTGTGCTCGCCGCATAATCCGGGCGGGCGGGTCTGGAGCCGTGACGAGCTCCGCCAGATCGCCGATTTCTGCGTCCGCCACGACCTCGTCCTGGTTTCGGACGAGATCCACCACGACCTGGTCATGCCCGGCCACAAGCACATGGTCATGCCTCTTGCGGCACCGGAGATCGTCGATCGCCTGGTGATGATGACGGCGACGACCAAGACCTTCAACATCGCCGGCGCCCATGTCGGCAACGTCATCATCCCCGATGAAAAGCTGCGTGCCCCGTTCCGCGCCCGCATGAACGCGCTCGGCATCTCTCCGAACTCCTTCGGCATGGAGATGTCGACCGCCGCCTACAGCAAGGAGGGTGCCGCTTGGGTCGATGCGCTCGCCACCTATCTCGACGGCAATCGCCGGGTCTTCGACGCGGCGATCAACGCCATCCCCGGCCTGCGCTCGATGCCGCTGGAGGCGACCTATCTCGCCTGGGTCGACTTCTCCGGCACCGGCATGGAGCCGAAGGACTTCATCGCCCGCGTCGAAAAGCAGGCGAAGATCGCGGTCAACCACGGCAGCAGTTTCGGCGCCGGCGGCGACAGCTTCCTGCGCTTCAACCTCGCGACCCAGCGCGCCGTCGTGGTCGAGGCGGCCGAGCGCCTGAAGCAGGCCTTCGCCGACCTGCAGTGAAGGTAGCTTCGTTCAGAAATGCGCGAGATAGCCGCCGTCGACCGGTAGCGTCACGCCGGTGACATAGGCCGCTTCCGGCGAGCATAGGAAGGCGACGGCGCCGACCAGCTCGTCGGGAACGCCCCAGCGCCCGATCGAGGTCCGCCGCGCCAGCATCCCGGCGATGCCGGGATCGGCGACGAGGCCGGCATTGGCCTCTGTCGCGAAGAAGCCGGGCGCGACGGCATTGACCGTGATGCCGCGCGGGCCGAGCTCGGCCGCAAGCGCGCGCGTGAGCGCCTCCAGCCCGCCCTTGGTCGCGATATAGCCGGGGTCGCCGGCGCGCGCGATCGAGCCGGCGATCGAGGTGATGTTGACGATCCGCCCGCCATCAGGAATGTGCCGCGCAAGCCGCCGCACCAGGTCGAACGGCGCGACGAGATTGACCTCCAGCAGCGCCCGGAAGGCGGCGCGGTCGAGCGCATCGAGCGGCCGGCGATCGCGCAAGCCGGCATTGTTGACGAGGATGTCGATGCGGGGATGACGGGCGAGCAGCGCACCGAGCGCCTGCGCGGTCGCATTCTCGTCGGCGAGATCAGCAGCGAAGGTCGAGACCGCCAAGCCTTCCGCCGCCAATTCAGCCGCCGCGCTGTCGAGCGCTGCCTGGCTGCGGCCATGGATCACCACATCGGCGCCACGCGCGGCGAGCCCCTTGGCGATCGCGAGGCCGAGGCCCTTGCCGGCGCCGGTAATCAGGGCCGTTCGTCCGTTCAGATCAGTCATCGCCTCTCGCCGTCAGCCTTGCAGGCCGCCGAGCTTGCCGCACGGCCGCGTCCTGTCGCGTCAGCACCGGCCCCGTCCATCACAAGCGCTGCGAGGTCGTGCCCTTGGCGATGATCGGGCCGGTCGGGCGCCCGGTCGGCGAGCCCGACGCCGGCTCCAGCGTGATCTCGAAGAGCTGGCCGTTGCCGAGCGGCAGGTTGTCGAGTCGCAGGGGCGTCGAGCGCGCGCGGTCGATCAGGCCGACCGAGCGTGGCCCGACGGCACGATCCCACAGCGTCCAGATCTCGAGCGCCTTGCCGGCCGGCACGTCGATGCTCTGCAAAGGCAGCATCTCGACGCGCCCATCGGCGAAAGTGTTGACCACGGCGGCGGCGGCGTTGCCCTCGGTCAGCAGCACTGCGACCATCAGCGGCTGGCGCTTGGCGCGATCGAGCGCGCCGAAGAGGCCGACAGCCAGCAGCACGCTCGCCAATGCACCGGCGAAGGCTGCGCCGCGCCAGACGAACAAGCTGTTCCACCAGTTTGCGAAGCGGCTGGAGGTTGCCAAGGCCGGACGCGCGATCCCCGCCGAGGCGGTCGGCTGGATCAGCCCGGCGATCCCGGCCTCGATGCGGGACCAGAGATGGGCCGATGGTGTGATCGGTGTGGCCGTGGCGTCGAGCGCGGCGAAATGGCGGCGCCAGCGTTCGACCGCCGTCGCGAAGGAAATGTCCTGCTCGAGACGGTGCTCGGCGGCCTCGCGCTCACGGCCTTCGAGCAGGCCGAGGACATATTCACCCGCGAGCGCGATGGCTTCGGGGGAGGTTGCATCGGCGGCGGGGCTCATCCGAGGCACTCCTTCAGCGAGAGCAGCGAACGGCGGATCCAGGATTTCACCGTGCCGAGCGGCAGCTTGAGCCGCCCGGCGATCTCGCCATGGGTGAGGCCCTGGACGAAGGCGAGCAGCACGAGGCCGCGGCGCTGCGGCGAGAGCGTCTCCAGGCAGGCCCGCAGCGCGCTGGCGTCGGACAGTTTCGCCATCACGGTCTCGGGATCGTCCTCTTCGCTCGCCGTCTCCTCGGCGATCGGGGTATCGCTTGTCTCCGTACGCTTCTCATCGCGCAGGATCGAGAGGGAGCGGTTGCGCAGGATCGCGTAGATCCAGGTCAGGCCGGCGCCGCGCTCGGGATCGAAGCGGCCGGCATGCCTGAAGATCAGTACGAATGCGTCCTGCACCGCTTCCTCCGCCAGCGCCCGGCGCTTCAGCAAACGCTGCGCTACACCGAGCATACGCGGCGACTCGGCCTCGTAGATGCGGCGGAGTGCAGTTTTATCGCCAGCGGCGCAGGCGAGCAGCGCGGCTTCGATCTCGCCGGTCTGTCGCGGCTGCGTAGCGTCGGTCGCCATCCATCTCCCCGCTCTCCCGCCGTCCTCTCGGATGCGGCGAGCCCATTGATACGCGATACCTGCGGCCTTGGATGCTGCCGGAGGCCTTTATTTTTTCTTTCGCATCCGGTCCGGGAGTCCGCCGCTATCCGCCATGGGTGCCGCGCCGCAGGAGGCGTCGGCCAGCCCTTCAGAGATCGCGACACGAACCGGAGGACGTCACATGACCAAGGCTCGCAACCTGCTTCTCGCTTCCACCATTCTCAGCGCGGCTTTCGCGGCGACTGCAGCCCAGGCCGGCACGCTCGCCGTTCTGACCGGCGACGACACGCTGACCATGGTCGATACCGCCACCCAGAAGGCTGGCAAGTCGATGAAGGTCAGCGGCATCAACGGCAAGATCGCCGGCATCGATGTCCGTCCCGCCGACGGCATGCTCTATGCGCTCGCCGCCGACGGCACGATCTACACGGTCGACAAGGCCGGCAAGGCCACGATGAAGTCGAAGATGGACACGGTCCTGTCCGCCAGCACCTTGGCGACGGTCGACTTCAACCCGGCCGCCGATCGCCTGCGTGTCATCGGCGCCGATGGCACCAACCTTCGCGTCAACGTCGACGATGGCAAGACCACGGTCGACGGCAAGCTGAAATTCGCCGAGACCGACATGCACAAGGGCGAGACGCCGATGGTCGTCGCCGGCGCCTACAGCAATTCGGTCAAGGGCACCAAGGAGACGGCGCTCTACGACATCGACGGCAAGATTGGCGGGCTCCTGAAGCAGGCGCCGCCGAATGACGGCGTTCTTGGCGCGATCGGCAAGCTCGGCGTGACCCCGAAGGCGATCGCTTTCGACATCGAGACGGCCGCAGACGGCAGCAACACCGGTTGGCTCGTCGCCGATGGCGGCCTCTACAAGGTCGACCTCGCCACCGGCAAGGCTGCCATGGTCGGCAAGATCGCGGGGATCAGCGCAGCGGTGCGCGACGTCGCCGCGCTGCCGGCGATGTGAGCTGAACGCATCACCTGATTTCCAAAGGGCCGCCGTTCCCCCCGGGAGCGGTGGCCTTTTTCCATCGCGGAGACGGCCGGGCTTTCGCCATAGTTGCAGTGGAGTTTGCGGATGGCGACGCAGATGGCGGAGGCGAGGGCATGGCGGATTGGTCAGACCCACGCTTGAGGACGCAGGTTTTGCAACGCTTCGGCCTCGGCCCGAAGCCGGGGCAGGGCGGAACGGTTGCAGACGTTCGCGAGCGCCTGCTTGCAGAGATTAGCAGCGACGGGGCGCCGCAGCCGCGCGTCGGCTTCTCCGGTGCGGCGCCGATCGGCCGGGCGCTCTACGCTTTCGAGGACGAGGAGCGCGCCGCCCGCGAGGCAAAGCGCGTCGCCGTCCAGCAGGGCGGCGGGCAGCCGGCGATGGGGCAGGGCGTTCAGGTCGCGGCTGCATCGCCCATGCCTGGCCAGCCGCAGGGCTCGATCGCGGCACCGGCGCAGCCGGCCCCGCCTTTTCCGCAGGCGGTCTATCGCGAGGAGGTCGTCAGCCGCGTCCAGGGCGCGCTGGAGGCCGAGGCCGGCTTCGCCGAGCGGATGGTGCAGTTCTGGTCGAACCATTTCTGCGTCTCGGTCGCCAAGGGCAATTTCGTTCGTGCCATGGCCGGCGCCTTCGAGCGCGAGGCGATCCGCCCCAATATCTTCGGCCGTTTCGAGGACCTGCTGATCGCCGTTGAGAGCCATCCGGCGATGCTCAACTTCCTCGACAACCAGCTTTCGATCGGTCCGGATTCGCGCGCCGGCAAGCGCCGCGGCCGCGGCCTCAACGAGAACCTCGCCCGCGAGATCATGGAGTTGCACACGCTCGGCGTCTCCGGCGGCTATACGCAGGCCGACGTCACCTCGCTGGCGCGGATCATCACCGGCTGGACGGTGGTCGGGCGCGATGCGCGGTTGGGCTTCCCCGGCTCCTTCGCCTTCAATCCCGGCCTGCACGATCCTGGCGGCCAGAGGCTGCTCGGCAAGGTCTACCGGCAGGAGGGCAAGGAGAAGGGCATGGCGGCGCTCGCCGATCTCGCCCGCCATCCGAGCACGGCGAGCTTCATCGCCCGCAAGCTCGCCCGCCATTTCGTCGCCGACGACCCGCCGCAGGCGCTGGTGGCCGAGCTCGCGCGTGTCTTCCGCGACACGGGCGGCGACCTCGCCGCGCTCTCCCGGGCGCTGGTGACCTCGGAGCTCGCGGGCGTAGCGCCGGCGACCAAGCTGCGCACGCCGCAGGAATTCCTGGTCGCCGCGTTCCGGGCGCTCGGCCGCAAGCCGGATTATGGCCAGGTCGCCGGGCCGCTCGGCGTGATGGGACAGCCGCTCTGGCAGCCCTCCGGCCCGGACGGCTATCCCGACACGAACGCCGCCTGGGCAACGCCCGAGGGGATCAAGACCCGCATCGACGTTGCCGCCCAGCTCGGTCGCCAGGCAGCCGGTTCGGTCGCCGATCCGCGCGCGCTGGTCGAGGAGGTGCTCGGCCCGCTCGCGTCGTCGCAGACCCGGCAGGCGGTGGCGCGTGCCGAGAGTAAGCCGCAGGCGCTCGCCCTGCTGCTGATGTCGCCCGAATTCCAGCGGAGGTGAGCATGGCCGCCGATGATGATGACTGCGAACGGATGACGCCCTCGCGCCGGGCTGTGCTCGGGGCGGCCAGCGCGCTCTTTGCCTGGTCCTACATGCCGAAATTCGCCCATGCGGCCGCTGGCTCGCGCGATTCCCGCTTCCTGCTGGTGGTGCTGCGCGGCGCGCTCGACGGACTCTCGGCCGTGCCCCCGCTCGGTGACCCCGGTTACGCCGATCTGCGCGAGGGCATCGCACTGGCCAAGGACGGGCCGGAGGCGGCGCTGCCGCTCGACGGCTTCTTCTACCTGCATCCGGCGATGCCGAACCTGGCCCGGCTCTATGCCGAGGGACAGGCGGCGATCGTCCATGCCAGCGCGACCGGCTATCGCGAGCGCTCGCATTTCGACGGGCAGGATGTGCTCGAAAGCGGACAGGGCGGCCCGGGCAAGACCGATAGCGGCTGGCTCAACCGGCTGATCGCCAGCCTGCCGCCGGGTGAGGCGGTCTCGCGCCACGGCGCGCTCGGTGTCGGCGTGGTCCCCCCTCTGGTGGTGCGGGGCCAGGCGCCGGTGCTGGGTTGGGCGCCGCCGCGCATGGCGCGGGCCGGCGCCGACCTCGTCCAGCGCCTCGGTGATCTCTACGGCGAGCGCGATCCCGCTCTGGCGCTGGTGCTGAAGCGGGCGATCGAGACCGAACTGATCGCGAGTAAGCAGGGCGCCGAGCAGCCGCGCGGCGGCGGCGGGCCGGACAGCGCCGAGGGCATGAAGCGCATCGCCGAGGGCGCCGCGCGACTGGTCGGTGCCGAGGACGGTCCGCGCATCGCGGCATTGGCGTTCGAGGGCTGGGACACCCATGCCAATGAAGGCGGTGCCAAGGGAAGGCTCGCCACGCTGCTCGGCGGGCTCGACGGCGCGCTCGCCACCTTCGAGAGCGGGCTCAAAACCGTTTGGAAGGACACGGTGGTGATGGTCGTCACCGAGTTCGGCCGCACCGCCCGCGTCAACGGCACGGTCGGCACCGATCACGGCACCGGCACGGTCGCCTTCCTGGTCGGCGGCGCGGTCAGGGGCAGGCGGATGATCGTCGACTGGCCCGGCCTCAAGCCGGAGCAACTGCACGAGCAGCGCGACCTCAGGCCGACCACCGATATCCGCGCGGTTGCGAAGGGCGTGGTCGCCGACCTGTTCGGGCTCTCCGGCCCGGTGCTGGCCGAGAAAGTGTTCCCCGGCACCGGCGGGTTCGCGCCGATGCAGGGGCTGATCGTCTAGCCTCCTTCTCCCCTCGGGGGAGAAGGTCCGGCAGGGAATGAGGGCGTTATGACGGGGTGAGACACTACAAAAAGGGCCGCCTATGCGGCCCTTCCCTCATCCGTCTCGGCTTCGCCGAGCCACCTTCTCCCCCGAGGGGAGAAGGGAAGGTTACGCCCAGGCGCGGCCCTTCAGCTTCTCCTCATAGGCGTCGATCTTGCTCGACTTCTCCATGGTGAGGCCGATGTCGTCGAGGCCGTTGAGCAGGCAGTGCTTGCGGAACGGGTCGATCTCGAAGCGGACCTCGCCGCCATCCGGCCCCTTGATGCTCTGGTTGACCAGATCGACGGTCAGCGTCGCGTTGGAGCCGCGGTCGGCGTCGTCGAACAGCTTGTCGAGATCTTCCTGGCTGACCACGATCGGCAGGATGCCGTTCTTGAAGCAGTTATTGTAGAAGATGTCGGCGAAGCTGGTGGAGATCACGCAGCGGATGCCGAAATCGAGCAGGGCCCAGGGCGCGTGCTCGCGCGACGAGCCGCAGCCGAAATTGTCGCCGGCGACCAGGATCTCCGACTTGCGATAGGCCGGCTGGTTCAGAACGAAATCAGGGTTCTCCGACCCGTCGTCCTTGTAGCGCATCTCCGAGAACAGCGCGGTGCCGAGGCCAGTGCGCTTGATCGTCTTCAGATACTGCTTGGGGATGATCATGTCGGTGTCGACATTGATCACCTTCAGCGGGGCGGGGGTCGAGGTCAGGGTGGTGAAGGGCTGCATCGCGGATACTCCGGCAGGTCTTGTCTGGTCAGGTTGGGGCGACGGCTCAGTCAGAGCTGCGCCGTCAGGAGCTTGAAGCTGGCGAAGGTGAAGAAGGCGGCGAGGCAGGCTTCCGCCCGGCGGCGGATCCTGCGATAGCCCGCCACCATCGAGGCGGTCGAGAACAGGTAGGCATAGGTCTGGTTGATCGCGAGCGAGATCGTCAGGCATCCCAGGATGATGGCGTAGAGCACCACGGCCGGGGTCTCGGGACGCAGGCCGAGCGCGATGATCGCCGTCCAGCTCAGGATCGCTTTCGGGTTGGTGAGGTGCATCAGGTAGCCACGCAGATAGAGGCGGCGGCCCGAGCCGCTGGCTTTCGGCGGTGGCATCTCCGCCTGCATGGCCGAGTGCGCGGAGCGCCAGGCCAGGAACAGGAGATAGAGCCCTCCGACGATCTTGATGGCGTAGAGCGCGCCGGGATGGGCGACGATCAGTGCGGTGACGCCGACCGCGGCGAGGATGCCCCAGGTCAGCGATCCCGTGGTGACGCCGAGCGCCAGCGTCATCCCGGCTTTCCGGCCATGCTCCATCGAGGTCGCCATCACCTGGAGATTGCTCGGTCCAGGGCTGGCGACGGCGATGAAGAAGGCCGAGAAGACCAGAGCGAGGTCAGGCAGGTGGCGGATCAGTTCGTCGAGCATGTCTCTTATCCTGCCGCCTTCTCGATCGCGTCCATGTCGTCGTCGTCGAAGCCGAAATGGTGGCCGATCTCGTGGACGAGCACATGGGTGACGATGGCGCCGAGCGTCTCGTCATGCTCGGCCCAGTAGTCGAGGATCGGCCGGCGATAGAGATGGATGGTGTTGGGCATCTGGCCGGTCTGCGGGGCGTAGCCCTGCTGCGGCAGGCCGATCCCTGAAAACAGGCCGAGCAGGTCGAAGGGACTCTCGGCCTCGAGTTCCTTCAGCACGTCGTCCTCGGGGAACTCGGTGATGGTGATGACGAGGTCGGCGCAGAGCTTGCGGAAATCCTCGGGCAGGCGGTCATAGGCCGCCTGCGCCAGGATCTCGAACTCGGCGGTCGAGGGCGCGCGCACTCCGTCCCAGTCGAGGCCCTGCGAGGCCTCGCCCGAAGCGGTGGACTTGATCGAGGGAACGCTGCCCATCACCAGATCTTGAGTTGATGCCCGAGCCACCAGGACAGGCCGATGAAGGCGATCAGCGAGAGTCCGCGGCCGATTCTGCGGCCCCAGAGCTCGATGTTGTCGCCTTCCGGCGCGTCCTTGCCGGAGAAGTGGTCGGCCGCGCGCCCCATGGAGGAGCCGAGGAAGCTCTCATCGTCGCGCCGGACGCGATCGAGCGCTTCCTTGGCCTCCTTGGCGCGGGCGGCTTCGCGGGGATCGGTGCTCATGACGTCCTCCCGCGAACCGATCCGCCTCAGCCCAGCGTCCGCACGTCGACGAAGCGGCCGATCAGCGATGCCGCCGCCGCCATCGCCGGCGAGACCAGGTGAGTGCGGCCCTTGAAGCCCTGGCGGCCCTCGAAATTACGGTTCGAGGTCGAGGCGGCACGCTGGCCCGGCTTGAGCTGGTCCGGGTTCATGCCGAGGCACATCGAGCAGCCCGGCTCGCGCCATTCGAAGCCGGCGGCGATGAAGATCTTGTCGAGCCCCTCGGCCTCGGCCTGCTGCTTCACCAGGCCGGAGCCCGGCACGATCATGGCGTAGTCCAGGCTCTCATGGATCTTCTTGCCCTCGACGATCTTGGCGACCGTGCGCAGGTCCTCGATGCGGCCATTGGTGCAAGAGCCGATCCAGATCACATCGAGTGGGATGTCGGTCATCTTGGTGCCGGCGGTCAGGCCCATATAGTCGAGCGCCCGCTTCTTCGAGGCGCGCTTGACCTCGTCCTCGATCTGGTCCGGATCGGGCACGGCTCCGGTCACCGAGATCACGTCCTCCGGGCTGGTGCCCCAGGAGACGATCGGCGGCAGATTGGCGGCGTCGAGCTTGACGATACGGTCGAAATGCGCGCCCTCGTCGGTGCGCAGCGTCTCCCAGTAGCGCACGGCCTCGTCCCAGGCGGCGCCCTGCGGCGCTTTCGGGCGGCCTTTCAGGTAGGCATAGGCCTTCTCGTCCGGCGCGACCATGCCGGCGCGGGCGCCGCCTTCGATCGACATGTTGCAGACGGTCATGCGGCCTTCCATGGAGAGGCCGCGAATGGCCTCGCCGGCATATTCGATCACCGAGCCGGTGCCGCCGGCGGTGCCGATTTCGCCGATGATGGCGAGCGTGATGTCCTTGGCGCCGACGCCCGGGGCGGGCTTGCCGTCGACCTGGACCAGCATGTTCTTGGCCTTCTTCTGGATCAGCGTCTGGGTGGCGAGCACATGCTCGACCTCCGAGGTGCCGATGCCATGGGCCAGAGCGCCGAAAGCGCCATGCGTCGAGGTATGGCTGTCGCCGCAGACGATGGTGGTACCGGGCAGGGTGAAGCCTTGCTCGGGGCCGACGATGTGGACGATGCCCTGACGGATATCGAGCTCGTTGAAATACTCGACGCCGAATTCCTTGGCGTTCTTGGCCAGCGCCTCGACCTGGATCCGGCTCTCTTCTTCGGCGATGCCCTTGCTGCGGTCGGTCGTCGGGATGTTGTGGTCGACGACGGCCAGCGTCTTGCCAGGGGCATGGACCTTGCGGCCGGTCATGCGCAGGCCCTCGAAGGCCTGCGGGCTGGTGACCTCGTGCACGAGATGGCGGTCGATATAGAGCAGGCAGGTGCCGTCATCCTGACGATCGACGACGTGCTCCTCGAAGATCTTGTCGTAGAGAGTGGTGGGGGCCTTGGTCGCAGTCATGGCTTCATCGCCTTCGGTATGGAAATCGGGTAGCGGCCCGCCTCGGGGCCAGCACGCATCGCAATGGCCTGTCGCCGGCTGGACGGCCGGTCTCAGGCGAGCGTAAGGCCGGCTGCGAGCGAGGCCGTGAAGCGGCCGAAGAAGCGCCAGGGCAGGCGGGCATGGTCATGCAGCGCGGCGAAGCCCTGGGTGGTCGGAAAACGGCGCAGGTTCAGCGTGCGGCGCACGACGCGCCGGACTTCGCCCCTGTTCTGCCGCTTCACCGTCATGACGTGCTTCTACCAGTTCCAAACTGCACCGGCAACGCGCTGCGCCTGTCGCGGCGGCAGCCGCGTAGCGCGTTCAGTGCAGGGCTGTTATCTAGCGGCTCCCGGTGCGCCGCGAAAGAGCAGGTTGCGCCGGCAAACGGAACGGTGATGCGATGGCGCGCTTCTTTCCCTTCATGCTGCTGGCGGTCATCGCCTATGGCGTCACCGTCGCGGCGTTGGGCGTGCCGCTCTCGCGCGAGCTTCTCAATATCGGCCTGCCGTCCGGCACCGCCTTCGTGCTGACGGTCAGCGAGCTCCTGCTCGCGATCTCGACGGTGGTGCTGTTCTTCGAGATCATGAACGCGACCAGCGCCAAGTCGAGCTCGATCCTCAACCACGGCCTGTCCATGGTTGTGTTCATCGCTTGCGGGCTGATCTTCCTGTTCATACCCGGCTTCGGCACCGGCACCTTCGTGATCATCACGCTGATGGCGCTGGTCGACGTGATCGCCGGCTATTCGATCAGCATCCTGACGGCACGCCGGGACATGACCTTCGGGAACAACGAGTAAGAACCGGCACTCCAACCCACAGCCCTCATCCTGAGGAGCGGGCGAAGTCCGCGTCTCGAAGGATGTTCGAGCTGTCTCCGGAGCCTCCTGGAGCATCCTTCGAGACGCAGCCTGACGGCTGCTCCTCAGGATGAGGGCTGAGGAGGATCAAAGCTCGCTGCGCAGCTGCCAGAGCTCCGGGAAGAACGAGCGCTCCAGCGCCGTCCGCAGAAACTTTACGCCACTTGAGCCGCCGGTGCCTTGCTTGAAGCCGATGATACGCTCGACTGTCTTCATGTGGCGGAAGCGCCATTGCTGGAACTGGTCTTCGACATCGACCAGCTCCTCGGCGAGCTCGTAGAGATCGAAATAGGTGTGCGTATCGCGATAGATCGAAAGCCACACCGCCTTCACGCCCTCATTCGCGACATGCGGCTGGCTCCAGTCGCGCTCGATGCACTCGGCCGGGACCGGCAGGCCGCGCCGGGCCAGCAGCCGCAGCGCCTCGTCATAGAGGCTCGGCGCCTCCAGCAATTCCTTCAGATGGTCGTGATGCTCGGGGTGATGCTTATGCATCGCCAGCATGCGCGGATCCTTGGCGCCGAGGCGGAATTCGAAGGCGCGGTACTGATGGGACTGGAACCCCGAGGACTGGCCGAGCGCATCGCGGAAGGCGAGGTAGTCGGCCGGTGTCATCGTCGAGAGTACGTCCCAGGCACTGATGAGCTGCGCCTGGATGCGCGAAACGCGAGCCAGCGATTTGAAGGCCGGCTGCAATTCGTCGGCCCGGATCGCGGCGATGGCGCCGTCGAGCTCATGGGCGGCCAGCTTCAGCCAGAGCTCCTGCACCTGGTGGATGGTGATGAACAAGAGCTCGTCGGGCGCATCGCTCAGTGGCTTCTGTGCCGCCAGCAGCAGATCGAGGCCGAGATAGGAGCCATAGTCCATCCGCTCCTTGAAATCGGTCTGCATGCCCGGCTCGATCCGGCTCTGGTGATCGCCCGTCCCGCTGGTCATGATGCCGCCCTCGTTCGCCTCGCGCCTTGACTGGGGAGAGGCGCAAGATATTTTAAGCTTAAAGTATTTTGTCGGATCGGCAAGGTGGCGGAGCCTGATGATGGACCAGATGACGAAGGTTCCTGCAACGCTCGGCCGCCCGCCCTTCGACCTGTCGGCTGAGTTCTCGCGCTTCCGTCAAAACTGGCCTTCGAGCCTGCATTTCGCCGCGCACAGCCATCATTTCTGGCCGGACGCGACCCGGGATGCGCATTTGCGCGCCTGGGACGATGCCGCCCGCCTCGTCGACGGCAAGTGGCAGGAGGTGCTGGGGCCGGTCTGGCAGAAGGTCGCGCAGGGCGTCGCGCGGCATCTCAACCTGCCAGGGATCGACGGGCTCGTTCCTGCCAACAACACCCATGAATTCGTCAACCGGCTGCTCTCCTGCCTGCCGCGCGAGCGCAAGCCGCGCATGTTGACCAGCGACGCCGAATTTCACTCCTTCCGGCGCCAGATCGAGCGGCTCGCCGAGGACGGTTTGATCGAGCTCACCGTCGTGCCGGCCGAGCCCTTTGCCGGCCTGACCGAGCGGCTGGTCGCAGCGGCGCAAACCGGCCCCGGCCCCGACATGGTCTTCGTCAGCCAGGTCCATTTCAACTCCGGCTACGCTCTGACCGATCTGGAGGGGCTGGTCCACGGCGTCAGCGCTCCCGGCCGGCTCGTCGTCATCGACGGCTATCACGGCTTCCTGGCGCGGCCGACCGATCTCTCTGGGATTGCCGACAAGGCCTTCTACATCGCCGGCGGCTACAAATATGCGATGTCGGGCGAGGGCGCCTGCTTCATGCATTGCCCGCCCGGCTTCGCCATGCGCCCGCGCGACACCGGCTGGTATGCTTCCTTCGGCGCGCTCGCGGGCGCGCAGGGCGAGATCGGCTATGCTGAGAATGGCTGGCGCTTCATGGGCGCGACCTTCGATCCGTCCGGCCTCTATCGCATGGGTGCGATGTTCGACTGGCTGGATGCCAAGGGTCTGGATGCCGCCGCGATCCACGCCCACGCCCATGCCTTGCAAGCGATCTTTGCCGAGGGCTTGGCGCGGCAGCCCTGCGGCGTGCTCGCACTGGAGAATCTGGTCGTGTCGCTGGATGAGCCGGCGCGCGGCAATTTCCTCACCTTCCGCCACGCCGATGCGGCGGAGTGGCACGAGAAGCTGAAGCAGGCCGGCATTACCGTCGACCTGCGCGGCGACCGCCTGCGTGTCGGCTTCGGGCTCTACCAGACGGAGGGCGACGTTAAGCTGCTGCTGGAGCGGATGCTGACGTTGCGGTAGGCTCCTCTCCCGATCAGCCTGCATCCAGCGCTGATCGATCGGACGGAGCTGATGCATGAAGACTCTGCCGGCCCTGGCAATAGCTGCTGCTCTCGCCTCCCTCGCTCCCGCCTTCGCCCAGGCTCCCAAGCCGGCCACGGCTTCAGCGGCCGTGCAGAAGGAGTTCGGCGACTTCATCGGAAGGTTCCGCGCGGCATTGAAAGCCAATGATGCGGCAGCCGTCGCCGGCATGACGAAGCTGCGCTATATGGGCGATGCTTCCATCGCCGACGCCGCGCAGTTCCGCGCCAAGGTCTGGCTGCGTGACTTCAGCACGAAGAACCGCACCTGCCTGCAACGCACCAAGCCGGTCTACGACCGCGATGGCGCCAACAACGAAATCTACGCCATCGCCTGCGGCGGCAGCATCTTCACCTTCACCAGGACATCGGCCGGCTTCCAGCTCACCGATGTCGATATCGCCGACTGATCAGGTCATACGGCGCGTCAGCGCTGCGCGGTGTCGACGCTGACCACGACCGACATGCCGGGCGACAGCCGCTCCGCCAGCACCTGGCCGGGATCGATCGCGATCCGCACCGGCACGCGCTGGGCGATCTTGACGAAGTTGCCGGTGGCGTTCTCCGGTCGGATCACGCTGAACTCCGAGCCGGCCGCCGGTGAGAAGCGCTCGATCGTGCCGGTCAGCCGGGCATGGCGCAGCGCGTCGACGGTGAAACCGACCTTCTGGCCGATGCGCATGCCGGGGAGCTGGGTCTCCTTGAAGTTTGCGATCACCCAGACCTGGCTCGGCACCAGCGCCATCAATTGCGTACCGGCCGAGACATACTGCCCAAGCCGGGCCGAAACCTCGCCGAGACGCCCGTCCTGCGGGGCGGTGATGCGGGTGTTCTGCAGGTCGATCTCGGCGAGATGCACGGCGGCCTCGCCGCCCTGCACAGCCGCTTCCAGCGATGCCTTGTTGACGATGGCGCTCTGCACGTCCTGACGTGCGACGTCGACGGCCGCGTGGCTCGCCGTCAGGGCGGCCTTGGCCTGGTCGAGTGCCTGCTGGCTCTGGTCCGTGTTGGTCTGGCTGACGATGCCGCGCTCGCGCAACGGCTCGATGCGGCCCCAATTGGCTTCCGCCGTGCGCAGCGCGGCCTCGGCGCTGGCGACATTGGCCTCGCTGGCGCGTTGGCGTGCCTCGGCGGCGTGGCGGGCCTGCTCGGAATTGGCGAGCGCGGCATGCTGCGCCGCGAGACTGGCGCGGGCCTGATCGAGTCGTTGCTGGAAGATGCGCTCGTCGATGCGAACGAGGAGCTGGCCCTGCTTGACAGTGGCGAAATCCTGCACGGCGACCTCGGCGATGTAGCCGGCGAGCTGCGGCGCGATCACGGTGACCTGGCCGCGCACATAGGCGTTCTCGGTGGTCTCGATCGCGCTGGCGAAGGGCGGCAGCCGCCATGCGTAAAGGATGACGCCGATGCCGGCGAGGCCGACGGCGAGCGCGACATAGGTAGAGACTGAGCGAAAGATGCGGGTCATGGCTGGGGCGCGGGGGCGGGAGTGGTGGCGGGAGCGACGAAGCGTTCCCGCAGATGCAGGATGGCGAGATGGGTGAGGAGGCCGATCAGCGCGCTGCCGGCGATCACAGCGATCAGCAGGAAGGCGTCGTTATAGGCGAGCACGGTCGCTTCCCGCGTCGCCTGCTGGGCGAGCAGGGTGACGCCTTCGGCCCGGGTCAGCCCGAGATCGGTCAGGACGTGGCCATAGGCGCCGCCGAGCTGCTGGATACGGTCGGCGACGAGCGGATTGGCCAGCGAGAAATGCTCGGCGAGCTGGCTGTAGTGGAAGCTGGTCCTGAGCGTGATGAAACTGCCGAACAGCGCCGAGCCGAGCAGGCCACCGATGCTCTGGGTGAACAGGAAGATCACGAAGAAGCTGAGGATATAGACCGGTCCCCGCGCCAGCGCCGGGGCAAGGCCCTGTCCCATCGCCGCAGGCAGGAACAGCGCCGAGCCATAGGCCACCAGTGCCTGGCTGAGATGAATGTCGTCCGGCCGGGTCAGGTTGGTGGCGCTGCTGTCGAGCAGCGCGCCGGCCATGATGCAGACCAGCGCCGCTGCGTAGAAGGCATTCTCCCGGCCGGGACGCAGGAGCGTGGCACAGGTGAAGCCACCTGCCAGGATCGCCACGAGGATCACGCCATAGAGCGGCATGGTCTGCTCGTTCTGGAAGCCGAGCACCTGAAAGAAATTGGAGGCGCCGACCGTCTGCTCCGCCAGCACGATGCGGAAGAGCAGCAGCACGGTGGCGTAATGCAGCGTCGCCGGGCTGGTCAGCCAGCGTATGTCGATCAGCGGGCTCTGGCGGTGCAATTCGATGATCGCCGCCAGCGTCAGGCAAAGGATCGCGCCTGCGAAGAGCCAGCCGAGCCAGGGCGCTTCCAGCCACCAGTAGATCCGCCCGAGCGAGAGCGCGACAGCGATGGCGCCGAAGCCGAGCGCGATCAGGAGATAGCTCACGCCGTCGAGCGGCCCGATCACCTTGACCCGTGGCGGCGTGGTCAGAGGCAGGGCGTAGACCAGGCCGAATGCGACCAGCGCCAGCCCCATCTCGAACAGGGCCAGGCCATGGAAGCCGCCGATCTCGAGCAGCGACGGCGAGAGCAGCCGCGTGATCGGGATGCCGAGCGTGGTGTTGGTCAGCGCCAGCGACAGGCCGACCGTCAGCTTCTGGCGCGGCTGCAGCGGCTCGATCATGTAGAGAAAGGCCAGCGAGGACAGCGGCGCGGCGGCGATGCCGCTCATGAAGCGCACGACCAGCGCCGATTGCAGGTCGTGCACGAAGAAATTGAGCAGGGCGGCGATGACGAAGCCGGCGATGCTGATCTCGGCGAAATTGCGCAGCCCGTACTGCATCCGGATCTTGATCAGGGCGATCGAGAGCGAGACGTTCGGCGCCATATAGGCCGCGATCAGCCAGTTGGTCTCGGCGACGGTGGCGCCGAGCTCGCCCTGGATCTGGTAGACATTGGTCGTGACGAGATTGGCGCCGACCTGCTGCGTCATCGCCAGCATGGTCGCGGCCAGCATGTAGGCCAGCGCCCGCGGCCGGCTCATGCTCGCCGCCGCTGCGGGTGGTGGCGATCCGGCTTGCGGAGCGGCAGAGGAGGGCGCGTTCATCCCGCCGCCCCGCGATTGGCGACGATGTTCCGGGACATCCGCGAGAGCACGCGCAGGGCGACTTCCAGCTCCTCCTTGTCGATCCCGTCGAGCACATCGGCACGCAAATCGGTCAGGAAGGCAAGGATGTCCTCGGCCTGGGCGCGCGCAACTGGCGTCAGGAACACCCGCCGGGCTCGCCGGTCGCCTTCGGCTGCGCGGCGCTCGATCATGCCGGTACGTTCAAGGCCGTCGAGCAGGCGCACCAATGTCGGCTGTTCGATGTCGAGCAGCCCGGCGAGATCGGACTGGATCGGTCCGTCGGCCTTGGCGAGCTGCATCAGAAGGCGAGCCCGCGACAACGTGAGCCCCATGTCGCGGGCGCGCTCGTCGACCAGAGCCCTGAGCTTGCGGTTGGCTGATGCCAATTCGGCAGTGAAGGCGGCCTGAAGCTCCGGAGCGTTCATCGCATCCATATGAATAGCTTGCTAATGATATGCTGACATAGCAATGCGAATTATGCATTGCAATCGTGTTCTTGGCGATTTGATATGCGTATGAGGAATGTCTGTTCGAGCGACCCGTCAGTGCGAGCGCGGCGAAGCGATTCAGACAAAACCGGGCGCCAAGTCGTCTTGGAGCGCATCGTCGCCTGCGCTCCTCCCAATGACGGAAGCACAGGCAACAAAAAACGCGGCCCGAAGGCCGCGTTCCTGACGTCCCGAAGCGTGAAAAGGACGCTTACTTGCCGCCCTTGGCCGGCTTGGCATCGACGCGCTCGGCGATACGGGCCGACTTGCCGCGGCGATCGCGCAGGTAATACAGCTTGGCGCGGCGAACCTTGCCCTTGCGGACGACCTTGATCGAGTCGAGGTTCGGCGAATACAGCGGGAAGACGCGCTCGACGCCCTCGCCATAGGAAATCTTGCGGACGGTGAAGCTCTGGTTCAGGCCGCCGCCATTGCGGGCGATGCAGACGCCCTCATAGGCCTGAACGCGGCTGCGCTCGCCTTCCTTGACCTTGACGTTGACCTGCACGGTGTCGCCCGGCTGGAAATGCGGGATTTCCTTGCCGTCGGCGAGCTTGGCGATCTGCTCCTGGTCGAGCTGCTCGATGATGTTCATGGCTATCTCCATGGCCGTGTTCGCGCGGATGCGCGGGCTTTCGGCTCGCTGTTTTAAGTTGAGGGCGTGGCCATACAGCAGGGCGGCGGGTTTGTCGAGACGCTGCGACGGTCGAGCCGGGCCAGTCCTACTCATCTTGCGCAATGTCGTCGGCAAGGCCACGAGAATCAGCATGCCGGCCGAGATCCTGTCCTATGCCTCGCTGTTCACCCTGGCGGTCGGATTGATCGCTGGCACTGTCGGCGGCGTGGTCGGAACCGGCTCCTCGATCATGCTGTTGCCGGTGCTGGTCTGGTCGTTCGGGCCGAAGCAGGCGGTGCCGATCATGGCCGTGGCCGCGGTGATGGCGAATCTGGCGCGGCTCGCGGCCTGGTGGCGCGAGGTCGACTGGCGCGCCTTCCTCGCCTATGCGCTGCCCGGCATACCCGCGGCGATGCTCGGCGCGCGCACGCTGCTGCAATTGCCGGCGGCGGCCATCGATATCGGCCTCGGCCTGTTCTTCCTGCTGATGATCCCTGGCCGGCGCTGGCTGGCTGCGCGCCAGATCAGGCTCGGCCTCTGGCAGCTGGCGCTGGCCGGTGCGGCGATCGGCTTCCTGACCGGCCTCGTGCTCTCGACCGGGCCGCTCAGCATTCCGGCCTTCGCCGCTTACGGCCTGAGCAAGGGCGCGCTGCTCTCGACGGAGGCTGCGACCTCGCTGTTCATCTACCTCACCAAGGTCGGGACCTTCCGCAGCCTGGGTGCGATGCCGCTTATGATCTTCGCAAAGGGGCTCATCGTCGGCTCCTCGCTGATGCTCGGCGCCTTCATCGGCAAGGCGCTCGTCCGGCGCATGGACGAGCGTACGTTCCAGCTCCTGCTCGACGGGATGATGCTGCTATCCGGCCTGTTCCTGCTGCTGGCGGCGTTTCGCTGACTGCTTCCGGCCGGCCGTTCCGGGCTGTATGCAGAACGAAAGCCCCAAGATTGCGGAGCCGCGCCATGTCCGAGAATTCGATCAAGACTGCCCTCGTCACCGGGGCCGCGCGCGGGATCGGGCTCGCGACGGCGAAGCGCTTCCTCGCCGACAACTGGCGCGTTGCCTTGCTCGACATCGACGAGCCGGAACTCGCCAAGGCGATGGCCGATCTCGACGCGCCGACGGCGACGATGTCGATCGGTTGCGATGTTGCTATTCCCGGGCAGGTCGCCGAAGCGGTCGATGCGGTGGTCGAGCGCTTCGGACGGCTCGATGCCCTCGTCAACAATGCCGGCACCGCCGTTTTCAAGCCATTACTGGAGACGACCTACGCCGAGTGGCAGCGTGTCCTCGCAGTCAATCTCGACGGCCCCTTCCTGACGACGCAGGCGGCCGCGTCGGTGATGGCGGACAATGGCGGCGGCGCCATCGTCAACATCACCTCGATCTCGGGTTTGCGCGCCTCGACGCTGCGCGTCGCCTACGGAACCAGCAAGGCGGCACTCGCCCATCTCACCAAGCAGCAGGCGGCTGAGCTCGCCGGCCTCGGCATCCGCGTCAATGCCGTCGCGCCCGGCCCGGTCGAGACCGCCATGGCCAAGGCCGTGCACTCGCCTGAGATTCGCGCCGACTATCACGACGCCATCCCGCTCGCCCGATACGGTGCGGAAGAAGAACTCGCCGAAGCGATCTTCTTCCTGTGCAGCGAGCGGGCGAGCTACATCACAGGACAGGTACTCGCGGTCGACGGCGGCTTCGATGCGGTCGGCATCGGTCTGCCGACGCTGCGTGGGCAAAGGCGCAATCGCTAGCCCAGCAACCCGGCCAGCGCCTCCTTCAGCGTGACCTTGCTGCGGCGCGTCTCGCCGACATCCTCGAAACCGGCGCGCCCGGCGTTCATGGCGTCGTAGAGCGCGGCGAGCTCGCGCGCATGGCTTTCGCTCAAGCCCGCGGCGACGAGCCCCGGCTCCCATTCTTCGCGCGGCGTCGGCACAGCCACGACCGGTTTGCCGAACAGTTTGGTCAGCGCCTGTGCGGCCTCTTCGGGCGAATACTCCGCCGGCCCCTTCAGGTTGACGATCCACTCGCCGGCATGCGGACGGGCGAGCTCGGCCGCCGCCTGCCGGCCGACATCAATGGCAGAGACGGTCTCGCCGGCGGCGTCGAGCGGCAGGCGCATGCTGGGCAGGATGCCGTGCTCGGCCGCGACAGCAAGAACGCTGGCCCAGTTCTCCATGAACTCGGTGGCGCGGATGAAGGTCAGTGACGGAGCCGCCCCACGCAGCGCCTGCTCGAAATCGTGCAGCGCCCTGACGATGCCGGTGCCCTCCGTGCGATGTGCACCGCTCGACGACAGCGCCACCACATGCGGCACCCCGGCGCGGCGGATCGCCTCGGCGATCGCGGCACCGTTCCTTGCTGCCGCAGCGAAAACGTCCTCGGCAGCGTGCGGCACCGGGTTCAGGACGTAGACCGCGCTAGTGCCGGCAAAGGCGGCCGTCAGCGCCTCGACATCGTCGAAATCGGCCTTCGCCAGAACGGCCCCTTTGTCGGCCAGCGCCGTGGCGCGGCTCGGCTCTCGGACGATCGCCTTGACCGTCTGTCCTGCTGCAAGAGCAGCCGCCAAAGCCGCGCCGCCCGTCTGTCCCGTCGCTCCCAAGATCGCAAACATCGTGTTCTCCGTCGGTTGATGGAGACGAGGTAACAGGGCAGTATCGAAGACGTAAGTACGCACAATTTTTATACTTGATTGGAGCCGCCGATGCGCCCCTCGCTCAAGGACATCCCCTATGTCTGGTGCCCGGTAGAAGCGACGATCGACGTGATCGGCGGCAAGTGGAAGGCGCTGATCCTGTTCCAGCTGACGCAGGGGCCGCGCCGCTTCAACGCGCTGCGCCGGCTGCTGCCGCATGTGACGCAGCGCATGATGACCCTGCAGCTGCGGGCGCTGGAGGAGGACGGCATCATCTCGCGCAGCGTGCAGGAGACGGTGCCCCCCAAGGTCGAATATGCGCTGACCGAGCGGGGCTGGGCGCTGGCGCCGATCTTCGAGGCGATGACGCTGTGGGGACAGGCGCATGGAGCGCGCCGCTCGGCGCCGGCCTGAGCCGGCGGCAACATTCCGCTTGCGCCGCCCCCGGAACGGCGCGAACCTGCCCTCCGACATCCCTCTTCGACGGCCGCCCGACCCTGTCGGGCCTGTGCGACCGCCGCATTTCCGGCGTGGGCGCTCCATTCCCGTTCCCGCCGGTCAACCGCCGCCCCGGACGGGAAGCCGTCTAGGCCATCGTCCGTGCGCGGCCAGAACCGAAGGAGGACGACATGGCTGCGAGCGCCAGCACTGGAGGAAACCCGTCCGGCGTCAGAGGCAGGGGGCCGCGATGCATCGCGATCGTCGGTCCCTTCCAGAGCGGCAAGACCAGCCTGTTCGAGAGCATACTGGAGCGTTGCGGCGCCGTTTCGCGCGCCGGCTCGGTCAAGAGCAGGAACAGCGTCGGCGATGCCTCACCCGAGGCACGCGCTCACCAGATGAGCACCGAGCCCAATGTCGCCAGCGTCGACTTCATGGGCGAGCGCTACACCTTCATCGACTGCCCCGGCTCCGTCGAATTCCTCCAGGAGATGCGCCACGTCCTGCCGGCGGTCGACGCCGCGGTGGTCGTCTGCGAGGCCGATGACCGCAAGGCGCCGGCGCTCGAGTTGGTGCTGCGCGAGCTCGAGGAGGCCGACATTCCGCGCTTCCTCTTCCTCAACAAGATCGATTCCGCCTCGCGGCGCGTGCGCGAGACGCTCGGATTGCTGCAGCGCGCCTCGCGTACGCCGCTGCTGCTGAGACAGATCCCGATCTGGCAAGGCGGTATCGCCGTCGGCTTCATCGATCTCGCGCTGGAGCGGGCCTTCATCTACCGCGAGCATGCGCCGAGCGAGATCGTGCCGCTGGCGCCCGAGGAAGTCGAACGCGAGCGCGATGCCCGTTTCTCCATGCTGGAGAAGCTCGCCGATTATGACGACACCCTGATGGAGGATCTGCTCGGCGATATCGAGCCGCCGCGCGACCTGATCTTCGACGATCTCGCCCGCGAACTGAAAGAGCGTCATGTCGTCCCGGTGCTGATCGGCGCGGCCGAGCGCGGCAACGGTGTCACTCGCCTCCTCAAGGCGCTGCGGCACGAGGCGCCGTCCCTGGACGTGACGCGTGGACGGATCGGCGTGGTCGACAGCGGCACGCCGCTCGCGCTGGTCATGAAGACCTGGCAGTCCGGCCAGGGTGGCAAGCTCTCGCTGGCACGTGTGCTGCGCGGCCGGATGGCCGAAGGCGACGTGATCACCTCGTCCGGCGGCGTCGAGGCCCGCATCGCCAGCGTGCTCGAACTCAAGGGCGCCGAGCAGCAGCGCCGCCCGGCAGCGGAGGAGGGCGAGACCGTTGCTTTCGCCCGGCTGGAAGGTGTGCGCACCGGCGACGCAATCGCGGTCGGCAAGGTCCGGCCCGATGTCGTCAGCGCTGTCGCGCCGCCCGAGCCGGTCCATGCACTCTCGGTCGGCGTCAAGGATCGCAAGGACGATGTCAGGCTCACGACCGGCCTCGCCAAGCTGGTCGAGGAGGATCCGGCGCTCGCCCTCGAGCATCGTGCGGAGTTCGGCGAGATGCGCCTGTCCGGCCAGGGCGAGATGCACTTGCGCGTCGCGCTCGAACGGCTCGCGGGGCGCTATGGCGTCAATGTCGACAGCGGCGCGACGCAAATCGGCTATCGCGAGACCCTGCGCGGCAAGGCCAGCGCTCGAGGCCGGCATCGCAAGCAGAGCGGCGGCCATGGCCAGTTCGGCGATGTCGTGCTGGAGATCGCGCCGCTGCCGCGTGGCGAAGGCATCCGCTTCGTCGACCGGATCACCGGCGGCGTCGTGCCGAAGCAGTACATCTCCTCGGTCGAGGCGGGCGTGCGCGACTACTGCCAGCGTGGCCCGCTCGGCTTCCCGCTCGTCGATATCGAGGTGACGCTGACCGACGGCTCCTACCATACGGTCGATTCTTCCGACATGGCCTTCCGCCAGGCGGCGCGGATCGCGATGGGCGAGGCCTGCCCGCAGGCCAGGCCCGTGCTGCTGGAGCCGATCCTGGCGGTCGAGATCGTGATTCCCTCGGATGCGATGTCGCGGGCCTCGGCGATCGTCTCGGCCAGGCGCGGCCAGATCCTTGGCTATGATGCGCGGCCGGGCTGGCGCGGCTGGGACCAGATCAACGCGCTGATGCCTGAGGCCGAGATGGGCGGCTTGATCGTCGAGTTGCGCTCGGCGACAGCGGGTGTCGGCACCTTCAGCGCCCGCTTCGACCATCTCGCCGAGCTCGCCGGCAAGCCGGCCGACGTGGTGGTCGCGGCGCAGGCGATGGCGCAGGCACGCTAGAGCCCGCCTGAGCCAGACAGCGCCGCAAATCGGCGGAATGGAAATATTTAGACTAAAGTCTACGAACTAAAAGATGATGACGCTTCGCCGGCCAGGCCGTTCAAGCCTGACCGGGCTGCGCCCTGGCCTCGCGGTGGTGCTTGGCTTCCAGGCTCGTCGAATGCCGCCTTTATCGAGTTGCAGTGAGAAGGTTTATATGTAAACTTTCGAGCGGCGGGTGCTTGCGCCCGCCGCTAGGCTTGCGCAGTGTAGTGCCGAACAGTCAGAAGGTGCGGGTCGTGACCGGCGGACAGCCGGGCGTCCGCCGCGCGGCATCCAGGCCCGGCAACAGGGCGGACCGCAAAGGGGAGGATGGGGATGACGGTTCTTTCCGCGGCTCAGGCGACATCGGATGCGCGCCCCTGGCTGGCGCATTATCCGCCGGCCGTGCCGCCGGTGATCGACGAAGCCGGTGTCGGCACGCTTGCCGACCTGATCCGCAATGCCTGCGAGACCTATGCCGATCGCCAGGCCTTCGAGAGCTTCGGCAAGTCGATCACTTTCGCCGAGGTCGGGCGCGCCGCGCGCGCCTTCGCCGCCTGGCTGCAGGCGCAGGGCTTCAAGAAGGGCGACCGCATCGCGCTGATGATGCCGAACATCCTCGCCTATCCGGCTACGATCTTCGGCGCGCTGATCGGCGGCTTCACCGTCGTCAACGTCAACCCGCTCTACACCGCCCGCGAGCTGGCGCATCAGGTCAACGACGCCGAAGCGCGCGCGCTGGTGGTGATCGAGAACTTCGCCCATGTCGTCGAGGAAGCGCGGCCCAACCTCAAGCTCGACGCGATCCTCATCGCCACTGCCGGCGACCTGATGGGGTTCAAGGGGACGATCGTCAATTTCGTCGCTCGCAAGATCAAGAAGGTGGTGAAGCCCTACAATCTGCCGGGCTCGGTGCCGCTCAAGACGGTCTTCGCCCAGACGGGGACGATGAGCCCGGTCACGATCGCGCCCGGGGACGTCGCCTTTCTGCAATATACCGGCGGCACCACCGGCGTCTCCAAGGGCGCGACGCTGACGCACCACAACGTCGCCTCCAATGTCGCGCAATGCGCGCTCTGGCTCGGCTGGCAGCTCGAGGCGCCGCATGGCCGCAGCGACTATCAGCATGTCATGGTGACGGCGCTGCCGCTCTACCACATCTTCGCCCTGACCTGCTGCTGCATGTTCATGCTGCGCATCGGCGCCAAGAGCCTCCTGATCGCCAATCCGCGCGACATCGCCGGCTTCATCAAGATCCTGAAGGCGAGCCGGTTCACGCTCTTCTCGGGCGTCAATACGCTTTACAACGCGCTCGCCAGCCATCCCGAGATCAAGGACGTGAACTTCTCGGAGCTCAGCTTCGCCATTGCCGGTGGCATGGCGACCCAGGCCGCCGTGGCCAAGCGCTGGAAGGAGGTCACCGGCCGGCCGATCATCGAGGGATACGGCCTCTCGGAGACATCGCCGGTCGCCTCGGTCAACCGCACCGACATCACCGAGTTCAGCGGCACGATCGGCTACCCGCTGCCCTCGACCGACTTCGCCATCCGCGACGCCGAGGGCAACGACGTGGCGACCGGAGAAGCCGGGGAGATCTGCATCCGCGGGCCGCAGGTGATGGCCGGCTACTGGAACCGGCCGGACGAGACCGCCAAGGTGATGACGGCGGACGGCTATTTCCGCTCCGGCGACGTCGGCATCTTCCTGCCGGACGGGCAGATCAAGGTCGTCGACCGAATGAAGGACATGGTTCTGGTCTCCGGGTTCAACGTCTACCCGAATGAGGTCGAGGACGTGCTCGCCAAGCATCCCGGCGTGCTCGAATCGGCCGTGATCGGCCTGCCGGACGAGCATTCCGGCGAGGCGGTGACCGCCTTCGTGGTCAAGCGTGATGCGGCCGTCACCGCCGAGGATCTGCGTGCCTTCTGCAAGGAGAACCTGACCGGCTACAAGGTCCCCAAGCAGATCATCTTCCGCGAGGCGCTGCCCAAGACCAATGTCGGCAAGGTGCTGCGCCGGGCGCTGCGTGAGGAGATCGCTGCGCAGAAGGGGTGAACCCCCACCTTCACCGTGAGGAGACCGCGTTAGGGGCCGCCTCAAAGGTTGAAGTCCCGGGCGTTAGCGGGCCTATTCCGGCGCATGGATGGTCGCGCGCAGGGCCTTGAACTGCGGCAAAGCAGCGGCGAGGCTGGCCGGGTCGGTGGCGCAGATCAGGGCGGTGCGGCCCTTGGCCGTCTCCAGGGTCGAGGTGAACATGCGCACATTCTGCGCGTTCGGCCCGGCCTTGGGCGTCACGACCAGCTCGATGCCGGTGAAGCCCTGGTGTTCGAACAGCTTGAGGTCGGACACGGTGCCGATCGTCTCGAACATCTCGCGATAGAGCTGCTGCCATTCCGGCCTGGTCATCTGCTCGTTGACGATGTCGCGCGTCAGCTGGGCGTTCTGCGTGGAGGGCTTGAAGCCGAGCGTGCAGAGATGGCCGGTGGTGTTCACCGCCTTGGGCGTGCCGGTCTTCGAGGAGATGTCGATCGTCACGTCGAATTGCGGATGCGGCTTGCCGGCTTCCGCCTTGAAGCCGGCCGGCGGCGAAACCGAGAGGCCGCTCACGGAATCGCCATAGGATTGCGCGGCGGCGCTGGCGGCGGACAGGATGGCTGCGAGGGCGGCGGACAGGCGAAGCGATCTGGTCATGGTCACGGGCTAGTTCCCGATTGCGACGGCAGCGAGACGGATGAAGCGCTGCGGCTATGGCCGGGGAGGGGGGCCGGGTCAAGCAGCGAGCAATGATTTGCCGCTCCGGGCATGGCTGGTCACCGCCAGGATCTGACCGGGCGCGACGCTGTGGCCGAAGCGCACCAGCGTGAAATCCTCGGCCCGGCCGGTATCGCCGCGCTCGGTCAGGACGGAGAGCGGCCGGCCGATACGGGCGGAAAGATGCCGCCCATAGGCCGCCTCCGCGGCTTCCCGCAGGCGGGCCGCGCGTTCCTTGATTTCGCCGCCGGCAACCTGCGGCATGCGTGCCGCCGGCGTGCCGGGCCGCGGCGAAAACGGGAAGCCGTGGACATAGGACAGGCCGCACTCCTCGATCAGTGCGAGCGTGCGCGCGAACATCGCCTCGTCCTCGGTCGGGAACCCTGCGATCAGATCGGCGCCGAAGGCGATGTCGGGGCGTAGAACGCGCAACTCCTTGCAGAAGCTGATCGCGCCGGCGCGGCTGTGGCGGCGTTTCATCCGCTTCAGCACGAGGTCGTCGCCCGATTGCAGCGACAGATGCAGATGCGGCATCAACCGCGGCTCGTCGGCAATGAGATCGCGCAGATCGTCATCGACCTCGACAGCGTCGAGCGAGGACAGGCGCAGGCGCTTCAGCTCGGGCAGCGCCGCGAGGATCGCGCCGACGAGAGCGCCGAGCGTCGGTCCGTTCGAGCGCTCCCGGCCATAGCTCGTCAGGTCGACCCCGGTCAGCACGATCTCGCTCGCCCCTTCCGCGACGAGACGGCGGGCCTGCACGATGACCTCGGCGACATCAGCCGAGCGGGCATTGCCACGCCCGAGCGGGATGACGCAGAAGGTGCAGCGATGGTCGCAGCCGTTCTGCACCTGCAGGAAGCCGCGCGTATGCTGGCCGAGCGCCTGCGTGCGCTGCGGAGAGGCATCGCGTGCCTGCATGATGTCGCCGACCACGATCTTGCTCGTCACATCGGCCGACGGGCCAGCCCGCAGGCTGTTCGAGCTCGCGAGGGTCCGCCAGCGCGCCGGGTCGAGCTTCTCGGCATTGCCGAGCACCCGCGTCACCTCCGGCATGGCGGCAAAGCGTGCGGGCTCGATCTGCGCGGCGCAGCCGGTGACGACGATCGGCCGCTCGGGCCTCTCGCGGGCGAGCCGGCGGATCGCCTGGCCGGCCTGGCGCACGGCTTCCGCAGTCACTGCGCATGTATTGATCACCGCGATCTCGGAGAGGCCGGCAGCCAGCGCCTGCCGCTCGATCGTCTCGCTCTCGACGAGGTTCAGCCGGCAGCCGAAGGTGACGAGCTCGACGCCCATCAGGCGACGGCGGCGAAGAGGCCGGGCTCCAGCACGCCGTCCCAGTCGAGCGCGGCCGGCCCGGTCATCAGCACATGGCCGTCGCTCTCGCGCCATTCGATGACGAGGTCGCCGCCGGGCAGGCTGACGGTCGCCTTGCGCTCGGAAAGCTCGCGGCGCACAGCCGCGACCAGCGCCGCACAGGCGCCCGAGCCGCAGGCCCGGGTGATGCCGGCGCCGCGCTCCCAGACCCGCAGCACGATATGGTCCGGCGCCTTGACCGCGGCGAGGCCGATATTGGCGCGGTCCGGAAAGATCGGGTGGTTCTCCAGCAGCGGGCCGATCTGCTCGAGATTGAAGCGATAGGGATCGTCGACGAAGAACACGGTGTGCGGATTGCCCATGCTGACGGCGCAGGGCGTGTGCAGGATCGGATCGTCGATCGGCCCGATCTGCAGTTCGAAGCGGCTGGTGTCCTCGAAGGGCTCGGCCAGCGGGATCTCGTTCCAGGCCAGGCGCGGCGCGCCCATGTCGACGGTGAAGACGGCCTCCGACAGACGCGCCACCGGCAGCAGCCCGGCCTTGGTCTGCAGCAGGAGCCCGTCGCGGCCGGCTTGCCCCATCTCCGGGTCGGCGGTCATCGCCCAGGCGACGCAGCGCGTGCCGTTGCCGCAGGCGCCGGCCTCGGAGCCGTCGGTGTTGTAGATGCGGACATAGGCGTCGATGCCCGCCGCCTTTGCGTCGTGCAGGACCATCAACTGGTCGAAGCGGGTGCGCTCCTGGCTGGCGATGGCGCGGGCCTCGGTCTCGGAGACGATATGCGTCGTTCCGCGCAGATCCAGCACAGTGATCTCGTTGCCGAGCCCGTTCATCTTGAGGAACCGGCGATTGGCGAGGGCGTTCATATCGTCACAAGTCCATGATGCTGGCGGTATATGAGCGCGATGCCGAAAAATTGCCACCCTTCGCGATCTTCCTGCCGTTACGGGATCAGCGTAGTTTGCGGCACGGCGCGAATCGGTCGTGTCAGCTCGGGATATTCGGGTATGCGGCAGTCGAGATTCAGCGCGCTCCTTCTTGCGCTCGCCTTTGCCTGTCCGGCTGCCGCGCAGACGCGCGTGGCGCCGCCGACTGCCGTGGAGAGCACGCCGCTCACCGCGCCGCCGGGGACTGCGACGCCGGCGCAGAATGCCCAGCAGGCGCCGACCCAGAGCCAGGGCGGTCAGCCGGCTCAGACCGAACCGCAGCCGGTGCAGCCGCCGCCGGCGCTTCAATCACCCGTGACACCGCAGCCGGTCCAGCCCGCTCCTGCGGCGCCGGCCGAGCCGCAACCCGTCCAGCCGCCCCCGACTCTGCCCAGCCCGCAGCCCGCGCCCCCTGTGCAGCAACAGCAGACCGGCACGCCCGACTCGAATGCGACGCTCGCCGGCAAGAAGGGCGACCCCTCCGATGTCGACGAGGTGCAGCTGACGGCCAAGCCGGTATTGCTCTTCGCCGGGCAGGCGAGCTGGGATCAGGGTTTCCAGAAACTGGGGGAGACGATCGCTCTCCTGCGGGCCGAGGCCGACAAGGCCGGGCTCAAGGTCGCGGGCCGGCCGCTCAGCCTGTTCGTCGAGACCGACGACAACGGCTTCAAGTTCGAGGCGATGCTGCCGGTCGACAAGCCGGCTGCCACGGCGCTGGCGAATGGCGTGCGCAACGGCCAGTCACCGGTCGGTCGCGCGCTGCGCTTCGTCCACACCGCTCCCTATGACGATATCGATTCGACCTATGAGACGATCACGGCCTATCTCGAGGCCAAGAACATCGTCGTGAAGGACGCTTTCCTCGAAGAGTATGTCAGCGATCTCAAGGACGCCGGGGACCCGAACCTCGAGATCAACGTTTACGTCCAGCCGAAATAGGGCATACGTCTGGAGCAACGACGTGGGCATCCCGGACAAGCGGCGGTAGCCGCGCCGATCCGGAATCCATGCCTGAGCCTATCCGAAAAGGGTTCCGGGTCTCCCTCCGGTCGCCCGCGACGACCGAGTCGACTTAGGTGTTCACGCCTCCCACACCAGCCCAGGCCGCATCGGCCGGAAGCGCTCCTCGGGCAATCCAGCCTGCTGCAGCGCGACCGTAAGCGCCTCGGGTGGGCGGGTGACGCCTTCGTCCGTGAGCTGGAAAGTGCCCCAATGGTGACCGAGAGCCTGCTCGGCGCGCAGAGAGCGCATCACCTTGACCGCTTCCTCAGGGTTCATGTGGTTGTCGCTCATGAACCAGCGCGGCTCATAGGCGCCGATCGGCAGCGCCGCCAGGCGGAACGGGCCGTGCTCCCGGCCGAGCCGCTCATAGAGCGAGCCGTCATGATAGCCGGTGTCGCCGATATGGAAGAGCTTGCCGCCCGGGGTCTCGATCACGAAGGAGCACCACAGCGCCATGCGCCGGTCGAAGGCGCCGCGCGCCGACCAGTGATAGCTCGGCACCAGCGTGGTCGCGACCTTGTCGGACAATTCGAGCCGCGTATCCCAGTCATGCGCCTCGGCGCGAACGCTCGCCTCGCGCGCCTTGACGATCACATCGTTGCCGAGCGGCATGATCATGCGCGGGTTGTCGCGGGCATGGACCTGCGCCAGCGTCTCGACGTCGAGATGGTCGTAATGGTTGTGCGTCACCAGCACGACGTCGATCTTCGGCAGGTCGGCGAAGGCGACACCAGGGGCGTTCACGCGCTTGGGCCCGAAGAAGGAGAACGGGCTGGCGCGTTCGGAAAAGACCGGGTCGATCAGGATGTTGAGGCCGGCGACCTGGTAGAGGAACGAGGCGTGGCCGAGATGGACGACGCGCAAGCCTTCGACGCGAGCCGGCGGTTTGTCCTGCGGCGGGGCCTCGTATTGCGCCGGAAAGGCCTCGCGCTCGCGTTTCGAGAACTGCCAGCGCAGCACATCGGCCAAGCCCTTGGTGACCGGCCGGCCGTCGGTGAAGACCAGACCGTCGAAATGGTCGTTGACCGGGCCCTGGTAATAGGGATTGCGCGAGCGCGCATAGGAGGCCCAGGCGAAACCGGAGGAGCCAAGAAGGGCGGGGATGCCGAGAAGGCGCAGGAGCTTGCGGCGTGTCATGGCATAGTCAGGTCGTGCGCGTATCGCGCAGCGTCAAGACCGCGCCGTCGGTTTCAAGACAACTTGATCGCCGTCGCGTGCAGCCAGCGCGTCGGCTCCTGGTCGTAGCCGCCACCCAGATCCTCCTCGATATCGATGCGGCTCCAGCTGCCGTGGCCGTAGGCCGTGCGCAGCCAGTCGGCATCCGGATAGTTGTAGTAGCGGCCGAAGCGGTCGCGGCCTTCCGCCTCGCCGGCCTTGTAGCTGGCGTAGAAGACGCCGCCCGGCCGCAAGGCCCGGTGCACTCTCGCGACGATGCCGGGCAGGGCCGGCCGCGGGACATGCAGCAGACAGGCATTGGCCCAGACCCCGTCGAAGGCAGCTTCTGCCACGAGGTTTTCGAACAGCAGCACGGAGACCGGCCGGCCGAGGCGCTTTTGCGCCTGTGCGGCGAGTTCGGGCGAGCCGTCGGTCGGGCTGACGTCGAGGCCGAGCCCGAGCAGGGCTTCGCTGTCCTGGCCACCGCCACAGCCGAGTTCGAGCACCTGGCCGCCCGTTGGTATGATTTCGGTGAAGCGTCGCAACCGCGCTTCGCCGAGTTCGCGGGCGCGCCCGGCATAGACCTGTGCCTCGGCCGCGTAGAAGCCGAGCGTATCCGCGTCGCGTCCGCTCATGCGTGAGCCCTCAGTTGATGCCCGAGCGCACCGCGACGGTGGCGATGCCGGCGCCGATCAGCAGCGTGCCGCCGGCCTTGTTGAACAGACCTATCGCACGGGGATTGCCGACAAGCGTGCGGGCGCGCGAGGCGATCAGCGCGTAGCCGAAGGCGTTGGCGAAGGCGAGGGTGATGAAGGTCGCCTCGAAGATCAGCATCTGCGTCCAGAAATCGGCCTTCGGATCGAGGAACTGCGGCAGGAAGGCGACGAAGAAGGTGATGCTCTTCGGGTTCAGCGCCGTCACCAGCCAGGCATGGCCGAGCATTTTCAGCGCCGAGCTTGCGTCCCGGCGCGGTTCGGCATCGAGACTGCCGCCGGCCCGGAAGAGCTTGACGCCGAGATAGATCAGATAGGCCGCGCCCGCCCATTTCAACGCGGTGAAGATCGTCGCCGAGGTCGCCAGCAGCGCACCGACGCCGAGCATGGACAAGGTCATCGCGGTGAAGTCGCCGAGCGCGACGCCGACCGCCATCGGCAGCGCCGTGCGCCAGCCCTGGCCGAGTGCGTAGGAGATCACCAGGAGAATGGTCGGCCCGGGAATGACGAGGAGGACGGCTGTGGCGGCGGCGAAGGCGGCCCAGGCTTCGAAGGTCATGGTGTAGAGGCTCCGCTAAAGACCAGAGCCATCACCAGGACGGGATGTTTGTAAAGTGCTATTTTGCGCGCAGATAGCCGCTCATTGCCGTGATTACGTCGACAAGTTGCCCGTCGTCGACGCGGCCGATCGCCTGCGCATGGCGAGCCTCGATCGTGGCGATCTTGCAGGGGCGGATCGTCGATGGCGCCGGCAGGCCCGCTTCGCGGTATCGCGCTCCCAGTGGCACGTCACCGGGCCAGGGGCGGTTCTCGGCGCTCGTGATCATCGCGACCCAGAGTAGTGCCTCGCCGTCTCCAATGCCGCCGGCCGACACGACCAGTGCCGGCCGATGCTGGCGCGTCGCGCGATCGGTATAGGGAAAGGGGACGCGGACGACGTCGCCCTGCTCAAAGACCGGCATAAGCCTTCCGATCCGCCTCGCTGTCCCATTCGCCGAACGTCGCGAATGGGTCTTCGGCAGCCGGCGAGGTCGCCTTGCTGATCACGACATGATCGTCGGCGATCACATAGGCGATCTCGTCGCCATCCCTGAGCTTGAGGGCGGCGCGGACTGGTTGCGGGATCGTCGTCTGCGCCTTGCTCGTCAGCTTGCTCGTGATCATCGCAACCTCCTGTTGGATAGGTAAGGAATTTCCTTTCTTTCTGCAATCCGTCCGCGATGACGTCCTAAAGCGGCGCGCCCCAGCGAAAGGTCGTTGTCCCGCTGCCGCGCGCCGGCACCAGGGGCCCTGCCGACATCTCCTGCCGCTTCTCCGGATCGCCCGCCAGTACAAGCGTCCACCAGGCGCCGTAGCGGGTCTGCGGGTTCTTTGCGAGGGCAAGGCCGATGCGCGTCGCCTGCGGCATCGACAGGTTGGCTTCGTGGCCGGAGGATTTCTTCCAGCCGTCGAAGGCCTCTTGCGTCGAGTAGTAGCCGGCGCCGAGATTCTCCGCGGCGCGCACCGTGTCGAGGCCGGCGGCGCTGACGCGGGAATTGAAGCTGCCGGCGGCGCTGTGGGAAAGGTCGTCGCTGGCGGCCATCGCGTCGGACTGGCGCTGGGCCATCGTAGTCAGCGTCGAGTCGAGCCTCACTGGGCCGAGGCCCTTGCCGGCGCGATAGGCGTTGAGGATGCGCACCGCCTCGGCCGGATCGACCTTCACTGCGGCGAGGCGCTCGATCTTGCGCGGGCTCGGCGCCGTGGTTTCGCGCGGCGCCCCGGCGCATCCGGCCAGGAGCAAGGCGGTCAGGAAGGCTGCGCCCGAATGCGTCGTCATCTATGAGGGATCCTGTCAGGCACAATCGGCTGGCGTATCCGCCTAATGGCGGATTCTGGCAGGATTGTCGCGGCGCCGCCTGAGCGAGACGCCGCGTCTTGCGCAGGATCAGCCCTGCGCGCCGGAGATCACCCGGCAGAGCGCGTCGCGAACGTAACCTTCGGGAGCGACCTGGCCCTGCTGGACGACGAAGACCGCATCGACCCGCGTACCGCTGCCACTCTTGCGGGCGGTGATGCGCAGGGTCTGTGGCCGGCCGGAGCCCGAGGTCTCCTGAATGGCGAGGACGGAGCTGGTCGCATTGTCGATCCGCATGTCGGCGAATCCTTCGGCCGAGACGGCGGCGCCAAGATCCTTCAGCACCCGCGCCGGCGCGCGCTTCTGCACGATGTCCCAGGTCTTGTAGGTCAGGCCGGTCAGCATCGGCGTGCCGACCACGGAGAAATTGCCTTCGCAGGACTGCGCCTGCGCCTGGGTGAGGCCGAGCGCGAACAAGGCGGCGGCGAGGACCGGAAGCTTCATTGTATCTCCGTGATGAGGATCGCGCAGGGCTGGCGCAGCCGCCGCTTGTGCGCTTCAGCTTGACTTTCGCCGCATTTGTCCGCTTTAACGCGCGCATTCGTTTCGCCGACATCGCCGAAACCTCATCCGCCGACCGGGCCGCTCGCTGAGCTACCATGAGCCCGGAGGTCAACGCCCGACAGCGCGTCTGCGCCCTCGGGCGCGAAACCGTTTGGCGGTCATGTTGGTTCTTGCGGCCGACGCCGGCAAACAAGGATAGGGCAATCGCCGCATGTTCGGCACGCTGAGCGACAGACTTTCCGGCATCCTCTCGGGCCTGACCCGCAGGGGCGCGCTGACCGAGGACGACGTCAACGCCGCGCTGCGCGAGGTTCGCCGGGCGCTGCTCGAGGCCGACGTCGCGCTCGAGGTCGTGCGCAGCTTCACCGACAAGGTCCGCGAGCGCGCCGTCGGCGCCGAGGTGCTGAAGTCGGTCACGCCCGGCCAGCAGGTCATCAAGATCGTCAACGACGTCCTGATCGACACGCTCGGTGGCGAAGGCGAGGGCATCACCTTCGACGCCGTGCCGCCGGTGCCGATCCTGATGGTGGGTCTGCAGGGATCGGGTAAAACCACCTCCACTGCCAAGATCGCCAGGCGCCTGACCGACCGGGACAAGAAGAAGGTCCTGATGGCGTCGCTCGATACGCGCCGTCCGGCCGCGATGGAGCAGCTCGCCATCCTCGGCAAGCAGGTCGGCGTCGAGACGCTGCCGATCGTCGCCGGCCAGAGCGCCGTGCAGATCGCGCGGCGCGCCGTCGAGGCGGGCAAGCTCGGCGGCTACGACGTCGTCATGCTCGACACCGCCGGCCGCGTCACGCTCGACGAGGCGCTGATGGCCGAGGTCGCCGAAGTCAAGGCGGCGACGAACCCCCATGAGGTCCTGCTCGTCGCCGACGCGCTGACCGGCCAGGACGCGGTCAACACCGCCCGCGCCTTCGACAGCCGCGTCGGCCTCACCGGCATCGTGCTGACCCGCATGGACGGCGATGGCCGCGGCGGCGCCGCGCTCTCGATGCGCGCCGTTACCGGCAAGCCGATCAAGCTCGTCGGCACCGGCGAGAAGACCGACGCGCTCGAGGATTTCCATCCCTCGCGCGTCGCCAACCGCATCCTCGGCATGGGCGACATCGTCGGCCTGGTCGAGAAGGCGGCGGCCACGGTCGATGCCGACAAGGCGCAGGAACTGGCCCAGCGTCTGGCCAAGGGCAATTTCGACCTCGGCGACCTGCGCACCCAGCTCCAGCAGATGGAGAAGATGGGCGGGCTCGGCGGGTTGATGGGCATGCTGCCCGGCATGGCGCAGATGAAGAACCAGATCGCCAACGCCAAGATGGACGACAAGGTTATCGCCCGGCAGATCGCGATCATCAATTCGATGACGGCGGCCGAGCGCCGCAATCCCGACCTGCTCAAGAACAGCCGCAAGAAGCGCATCGCCGCCGGCTCCGGCACCTCGCCGGAAGCGATCAACAAGCTGCTCAAGATGCACCGCCAGATGGCGGACATGATGAAGCAGATGTCCCGCCAGAAGGGCGGCATGCTCGGCAAGCTCGGCAGCATGTTCGGGCTCGGCGGCGGCGGCATGCCGGCCGGTATGCCCGACCCCTCGAAGATGGATCCGGCCCAGCTCGCTGAACTGCAGAAGCAGCTGGGGGCCGGTGGCGGCCTGCCTTCGCTGCCTCCGGGCGGCTTCCCCGGTCTGCCCAAGGGCGTCACCCCGCCCGCCGGCATGATGCCGAAATTGCCCGGCCTCGGCGGTCTGCCCGGCCTCGGCAACAACCCGTTCAAGAAGAAGTAATTCTACCGCTCGAACCAAAGGAAGAAGAGCAATGTCCCTGAAGATCCGCCTGACCCGTGGTGGCGCGAAGAAGCGCCCGTACTACCGCATCGTCGTCGCCGACGCCCGCTCGCCGCGCGATGGCCGCTTCATCGAGAAGATCGGCGCCTATGACCCGATGAAGGCCAAGGACTCGCCGGAGCGCGTCATCCTGGATCTCGAGAAGGCCAAGGCCTGGCTCGCCAAGGGCGCCCAGCCGACCGACCGCGTCCTGCGCTTCCTCGACGCTGCCGGCGTGTCCAAGCGTCCGGCCCGCAACAACCCGAAAAAGGCCGTTCCCGGCGAGAAGGCCAAGGAGCGCGCCGAGAAGAAGGCCGAGAAGAGCGCTGCCCCGGCCGAAGCCGCGGCTGAGTGAGCTGCGTGAGCCTCTCCCGTCATGGTCGGGCTTGTCCCGACCATCCACGTCTTCCGTCCTGCAGGGTCGTGTTCAAGACGTGGGTGCTCGCCACAAGGGCGAGCATGACGAACCGGAGAGACGCTGCGGTCTTGTGGTCTGACGGTCTGTCCCGGAAGGGCCATCGATGAGCGACGACCTCGTCCTGCTCGGCATCGTCGGCGCGCCGCATGGCGTGCGCGGCGAGGTCCGGATCAAGACCTTCACCGCCGATCCGCTGGCGCTGGCCGAATACGGCCCGCTCGTCGACGAGAAGGGCCGGCGCTTCGAGATCGCCGATATCAGGCCAGCCAAGGAAGTGGTCGTCGCCCGGCTCAAGGGCGTGACCAGCCGCGAGGGCGCCGAGCTCCTGAACGGCGTGAAGCTCCATATCGAGCGCTCGCGCCTGCCGGCACCCGAGGACGAGGACGAGTTCCTCCAGGCCGACCTCGTCGGTTGTACGGTCATTGGCCCTGATGGAGCCGTCCTCGGCACGGTCACCGCCGTTGCCAATTACGGCGCCGGCGACCTCATCGACATCGAGACGCAAGATGGCCGCTCGGTGCTGATGCCTTTCACCAAGGCCTATGCGCCGCGCATCGACATCGCCGCAAAGCGCATCGAGGCCCTGCCTCCCGCCGGCCTGTTCGAGGATGACGATGCTGCCTGAGACGCCGGCCAAGGGCCTGATCTTCGACATGGATGGCACCATCGTCGACAATATGCGCTACCATGACGACGCCTGGGAGGTCTGGTACCGCAAGCACGGCCTGCCCTTCGAGCGTGCGACCTTCTCGGCGCGCACCGCCGGCATGGCTATCTCCGACATCATCGGCCCGCATTTCCCCGGCGTCGACGCGGCCGAGCTCGACCGGCTCGCCGAGGAGAAGGAAGGGCTTTATCGCGAGACCTACGGCCCGCTGGTCAAGCCGCTCGCGGGACTGATAGACCTGCTCGACCGGGCGCGCGAGCATGACGTGCCGATGGCGGTCGGCACCGCTGCGGCGCCGCCGAACATCGCGCTGATCCTCGATACGCTCTCCCTGCGCCAGCGCTTCGCCACCATCGTCTCGCCGAGCCAGGGCTTTCCCGGCAAGCCGCATCCCGACATGTTCCTTGCGGCGGCCGAGCGCATGGGCGTCAAGCCGGCCGACTGCATCGTCTTCGAGGATGCGCCGAACGGCGTCGAGGCGGCCCGCCGCGCCGGTATGCGCGCGGTCGCGGTGCTGACCATGCTACCGGCCGAGGCCTTCGCCGCTTTCGACAACGTCATCGCCAGCGTTGATGACTACGCGGCGCTGGACGGCAATCCGGCGCTGCGCTTTGCTTGAACGATGGCATTTCGCGCCTCGGTCCTGACCCTCTATCCCGAGATGTTCCCCGGCCCGCTCGGCGCCTCGTTGGCCGGCGAGGGCCTGCGCAGCGGGCTCTGGTCGCTGGAGACGCATCAGATCCGCGAGCATGGCATCGGGCGGCATCGCAATGTCGATGACACGCCGGCCGGTGGCGGTGCCGGCATGGTGCTGCGCTGCGACGTGCTGGCGGCGGCGATCGACGCTGCGGTTCCGGCCGACGATACCCGGCCGCGCCTGCTGATGTCGCCACGCGGCCGGCCGCTCAGCCAGCGCATGGTGCGGGACTATGTTGCCGGCGAGGGCGTCGTCATCGTCTGCGGCCGCTTCGAGGGCGTCGATGAGCGCGTGATCGAGGGGCGGGGGCTGACCGAGGTCTCGGTCGGCGATTACATCCTGTCAGGCGGCGAGATGGCCGCCATGGTGTTGCTCGATGCCTGCGTGCGGCTGATCCCCGGCGTGATGGGCAAGGAGGCCTCCGGCACCGAAGAGAGCTTCGAGAACGGCCTGCTCGAGTACCCCCACTACACCCGCCCGCGCGAATGGGAAGGCAGGGGCCTGCCCGAGGCGCTGCTCTCCGGCGACCATGCCCGCATAGCAAGGTGGCGGCGCGAGCAGGCGGAGCAGATTACAAGGGAGCGGCGGCCGGATCTCTTGAATCCTTCTCCCCTCGGGGGAGAAGGTGGCAGCGCGAAGCGCTGACGGATGAGGGAAGGAAGGCTCGATCTATCCTTCTCTCACCCGGTCGCACCGCCCTCATCCGTCTGCTTCGCAGACACCTTCTCCCACCGAGGGGAGAAGGAGGCGTGTCAGGGATAGCTCGTCACCGGCAGGCCTTCCGCCAGCCAGCCCTTGTCCTTGGGATTGCCGAGCAGCCCGCCGCGAACATCGACCAGCTCCTTCCAGCCGCGCGCCGCGAGCGTCTTCTGCAGGGTCGAGGTCCGGTTGCCGGTCCGGCAGATCAGCGCGATCGGCTTGCCGGGATGGTCGAGCTTCAGGGCTGCCAGCCTGACCTCGAAGGCGCTGCCGGTCATGTCGAGCTTGATCGCGCCCTCCGGCACGCCGGTATCGGCCCATTCCTCGGGCGTGCGGATGTCGACGAGGACGAGCTTGCCGGCCTTGGCTGCCTCATGCGCCTCGCGGACGGAGAGCGAGGGCAGGGGCGTCTGCGCCTCGGCAAGAGCAGGCAGCGAGCAGAGAGCGGCGAGCAGCAGGAATGCGCGACGATTCATGTCGGAGCGTTACCGAAAGGTGCGGGCCGCCGCAATTCACGAAGCCCGGATGGGACCGAGCCCACTCAAGGGCGCGTCGAGCGAAACCCTGTCCTGTCCACCGCCGTGATCGCGCGCAGCACCTTGCAGGGCACGCCTGCAGCGATCACGCCGGCAGGGATATCGCGCGTCACGACGCTGCCGGCGCCGATGATGCTGTCGTCGCCGATCGTGACGCCTTGCGTGATCTGGACGCCGCCGCCGACCCAGACCCGGTTGCCGATCTTGACCGGCCTGGCATAGCAGCCGCCGGCGACACGCTCGGCCGGGTCGATGGCGTGATTGGAGGTGTAGATGCCAACGCGCGGGCCGAGCAGGACATGGTCGCCGATGGTGATCTCGCCGCCATCAAGCATGACGCAGTCGAAATTGGCGTAGAAGCTGTGGCCGATCGAGATGTTGAAGCCGAACTCGCAGCGGACATTCGGTTCGAAATGGGCGCCGGGGCCGACATCGCGCAGGAAAGCCCGCAGCAGCGCCTCGCGCTCGGCCTGCGGCTTTCCAAAGCTGCGGTTGTAGGCGTCGGTCAGACCGACCGCCCGCGCCCGGGCTGCGATCAGCTCGGGCGTGAGGTCGTCATACATGCGCCCCGACAGCATCAGGGCGCGCTGCTCTTCCAATGTCATCGCGGATGAGGACGAGGCCGGCAGCCGAGCCGCCGGCCTTGCGATGTCTCAGCGCAGCTCGGCGCAGAAGCGCTGGATGCGGCGGCAGGCCTCTTCCAGCTTCTCGTCCGAGGTGGCGTAGGAGATGCGGAAGTTCGGGCCGAGGCCGAAGGAGGAGCCGTGCACGGCCGCGACCGCCTCGTTCTCCAGCAGGCCCATGACCAGGTCCTCGTCGGTCTCGATCTTTTTGCCGTTCGGCAGGGTCTTGCCGATCAGCTCCGAGCAGTCCGGGTAGACGTAGAAGGCGCCTTCCGGCGTCGGGCAATTCAGGCCGCGGGTCTGGTTCAACATGGAGACGACGAGGTCGCGCCGACGCTCGAACGCCTTCTTGAACACCGGGATGTGCTCTTGCGTGCCGTCGAGCGCCTCGACCGCGGCCCATTGCGAGATCGCCGACGTGCCCGAGGTCTGCTGGCCCTGGACCAGGTCCATGGCGTTGATCAGGTGCTGCGGACCGGCGGCGTAGCCGATGCGCCAGCCGGTCATGGCATAGGACTTCGAGACGCCGTTCATGGTCAGCGTGCGCTCGTACAGGCCAGGCTCGACCTGCGCCGGGGTGACGAATTTGAAGTCGCCATAGACCAGGTGCTCGTACATGTCGTCGGTCAGGATCCAGACATGTGGATGGCGCATCAGAACGTCGGTCAGCGCCTTCATCTCGGCATGGGTGTAGGCGGCGCCCGACGGGTTCGACGGCGAGTTCAGGATCAGCCACTTGGTCTTCGGCGTGATCGCGGCCTCGAGATCGGCCGGCTGGAGCTTGAAGTTGTTCTGGATGGTGGCTTCGCAGAAGGTCGGGGTTCCCCCGCAGAGCGCGACCATCTCGGGATAGCTGACCCAGTAGGGGGCGACGCAGATCACCTCGTCGCCCGGGTTCAGCGTGGCGAGCAGCGCGTTGTAGATGACGTGCTTGCCGCCGGTGCCGACGATGGTCTGCGAGGCCTTGTAGTCGAGGCCGTTCTCGCGCTTCAGCTTGCGCGTGATCGCCTCGCGCAGCTGCGGAATGCCGGCGACCGGCGTGTACTTGGTCTCGCCGCGGCGGATCGCGGCGATCGCCGCTTCCTTGATATTGTCCGGCGTGTCGAAATCGGGCTCGCCGACGGAGAGCGAGATCACGTCCTTGCCCTGCGCTTTCAGGTCGCGCGCCTTCTGCGTGATGGTGATGGTCGCAGACGGCTTCACGCGCTTCAGGGCGTCGGCAAGGAAAGCCATGATCCAGATCTCCGGGAGAACGATGGCGCCCGTCGCGGGCGCGGGGCGTGGTTTAGGCCCCCGGAGCGGGCACTGCAAGCAAGACTGCTTGATAGTGGCCAGAAACGACAGGAATGGCAGCGCGGCGTGCCGTCGACCGGGGAACGAAAACGGCCTGTCCGCGGCAGACGTCCGCAACCGTATCGCCCTGGCCCGAAACGTGCTTGGTAGAGCAAGCTGGGGAGCCAGAAGACGACAGCGCGCCGACGCGCAGAAGGCCCATGCATGAAACTCCGGATCGGCTACGAACTCGACTACGTTTTTCCACAGCCGACCCCGATGATCTTGATGCTGCACGTGCATTTCAGCCGGGTCTCCGATCTCTCGGCGCCGGATCACATGCGCATCCAGCCTCCGACGCCGGTCACTGCCTATCGCGACGGCTTCGGCAACTGGTGCAGCCGCCTGGTGGCGCCGCAGGGCACGATGCGCATTTCCGCCGATGCGGTGATCAGCGATAGCGGCCTGCCGGAGGCGTTCGACCGCAAGGCCGGGCAGGTACCGGTGGAGCGCTTGCCGGAAGAGTGCCTGGTCTTCCTACTCGCCAGCCGGTTCTGCGACAGCGATCGCCTGCTCGATCTCGCCTGGGAGCTTTTCGGTCATACCCCGCCGGGCGCGGCGCGGGTGCAGGCGATCTGCGACTTCGTCAACCAGCGCATCGCCTTCGACTATATGGACGCGAGCGTCACCCGCAGCGCCTCCGAGGCCTATCGCGAAGGGCGCGGCGTCTGCCGCGACTATGCCCACCTCGCTATCGCCTTCTGCCGGGCGATGAACATTCCGGCGCGCTACTGCACCTGCTATCTCGGCGATGTCGGCACGCCGCCACCCTGGCCGCCGGGCGATTTCGCCGCCTCCTTCGAGGCTTTTCTCGATGGCGGCTGGCAGATGTTCGATCCGCGCAACAATGTCCCCCGCATCGGCCGGGTGCTGATCGCACGCGGACGCGATGCTGCCGATGTCGCGATCGCCACCACCTTCGGACCGAACACGCTGACCGGGTTCAAAGTCTGGACGGACGAGGTCGCCGAGGCGGCCTGAGGCCGATTCGTCAGGACCTATCTGTCAAGGAGTGGGGCAGTCTTGGCCTTCTTCGCCCGCAGCGGCGTCTTGCGGACCAGCCCCTTGCGGGTGGCCGGAGGGGTGTCCTCCGGCACTGGCTCTGCCTGTACGGCTGCGACAGCGTGCACGGGAGCCGGTTGCGGTGCCGGCTTCTCGGGCTGGGTGGGGTCGATCGTGCGGAAGCGGATCATTTCTTCTTCGGACCCGCCGCTGCCTTGGCGACGGCCGATGCGAAGCCCGCCGGAGGGGTCGCGCTCGCCTTCGGCTTGTCCTTCTTGGGCTTCTTGGCCTCGCGATTGCTACGCTGCTCGCCTTTTGCCATGTCTCGTCTCCTTCGGTCGGAATGGCAGGCATCGCCGCTTCGAATCGAAGGGGTTTGAACCTGCGCTGAGCGGGTCGGGACGGCTGCGAGCTCAGGTCATGGCGGCCGGCTTCCGACTGCCACGGCCGGCCCGTGGACATCGGGCCGTGAAGTCGAAGCAGAAGGGGAGCCTAGGGCAGAGTCGCAGCGAGAGCACGCGCTTTCTTGGCGCGGCAGCACCCCATCCCCAGCGTGCCGGAGCGCCCAGCGGCGCTGCACCATGGCGACAGTGCCAGCGCCCCAGCGTGGCCGGCCGAAACAGGGAAAGCCGCGGCGGTTGAGCCGCCGGGCGATGTCGGCAGGATCGCCGATGCCGGCGCCGGCGAGTTGGTCGATCAGTGCGCCGGCGGCTTCCAGGAAGATGGCGAGCAGCGCCCTGTCGAGGTCGCGGCTCGCCTTGTCGGCACCGGGCATGCCCTCAATGGACGCCCAGACCATAGCTGGGCTCGACTCCGTTCGGGGAGATCAGCACGGCATTGGGATGGCCGCCCTCGGAAAGGGCGAAGCGAACCGCCTCCTTCTGGTTGCGGAAGATGCCTTCGCTGCGGCCTTCGAGGTCGCGCGCGACCCAGAAGCCGTGGCTCGACCGGCCGACCAGGAAGAGATGGCTCTCGCCATTGAGCGGCTGCAGCGGCTTGAATTGTCCCATGGCGGCGTCCTCAGTTCGGCAAGGCGAACCAGGCGCGCAGGCCGAGGACGGCGGCGGCGGCGAGTGCGAACACGGCGAGCGCGACCATCTCGGCACAGAGGATCCCCACGACCGGGCGGCGGCTGGCGACACTGTCATAGACGGCGCGGGCACGGCGCTGCTGGCTGGTGCGGAACAAGGCTTTGTTCATCGACATATCGACCTCCATCGATGCCGATGATGTAGGTCCGCCCCCGATAAGGCCGCCATGCGGAAGGCGCTTGCACGCATAAGGCGGGCATAAGGGCTTGCGTGGGGGCCGCTCGGCTGCGATGCCGGCGCCATGGATGCGCCCGCCAACACCATCGTGATCTATATCGACGCCGACGCCTGCCCGGTGAAGCCGGAGGTCTATCGCGTCGCCGAGCGGCACCGGCTCAAGGTCTTCGTCGTCGCCAACAGCTTCATGCAGGTGCCGCGCGAGCCCTGGATCGAGCGCGTCGTCGTGCCTGGCAACTTCGATGCCGCCGACGACTGGATTGCCGAGCGTGCCGCCCGCGGCGCGATCGTCATCACCGCCGACATCCCGCTCGCCGACCGCTGCATCAAGGCCGGCGCCGACGTGATCGGCCCGACCGGCAAGCCCTTCACCGAGGCCTCGATCGGCATGGCGCTGGCGACGCGCGACATGATGGAAGACCTGCGCGCCATGGGCAGCATCGGCGGCGGCCCGAAGCCGTTCTCGCAGAAGGATCGCTCGGCTTTCCTGCAGGCGCTCGACGTCGCGGTGCAGCGATTGAAGCGGGCGGGCCTTTCCGCCTAGATCTCGCTGAAATCGCCGCCGCGGCCCTTGCCGGCGGCGAAGCGGCCGGCGCCGGCCGCCCCTTCGGTCGCGATGGTATGGACGCCGCCTTCCCATTCGCGCGCCAGCGCCTCGCGGACGGGCAGGCCATGCCCGGCGATGACGCTGCGGCGGTCGACCAGCATGGCGCCGCTCGGGAAGCGCGCGATCTCCTGCGCCATTGCCTCGGCCGCGGCGCGTGCCTCGCCTCGGGCAACGACCTTCTCGCACAGCCCGATGCGCAGAGCCTCCTCGGCCTCGACCTTGCGGCCGGTCATGACGATCTCGAGCGCGCGGCCCTGACCGACGAGGCGCGGCAGACGGACCGTGCCGCCGTCGATCAGCGGAATGCCCCAGCGCCGGCAGTAGACGCCGAAATAGGCGTCCTGCGCCATCACCCTGACGTCGCACCAGAGCGCAAGCTCCATGCCGCCGGCGACAGCCGGGCCTTCCACGGCCGCGATCACCGGCTTGCTCATCTCCAGGCGCGAGGGCCCCATCGGCCCGCGCGGCGGCGGCGCATCGCCCGGCGGGAAGGCGAGGCCTTCGACGATCTCGCTGCGGAAGCGCTCGGCCTGCGTGAAGGCCTGAGCGTATTTCAGGTCCCATCCAGCGCAGAAGGCGCCGCCTTCGCCCCAGAACACGATCACGGCGGTTTCCGGATCGGCATCGAGCGCGACAAAGGCGTCGGTCAGGGCGATGGCGCTGTCCGGATCCATGGCGTTGCGAGCCTCTGGACGCGCATGGATCACGGTCGCGACCTTGCCGCTGCGTTCGATCCGGACCGTCATGGCATCTCGTCTCCCTCAAAGCCTCATTGCCAAAAAGGCTAAGACAGGACGCCACTTACGCGCCAGTCGCTGGACGCAAACCCGCTTTGCCCGTAATCCTCCCGCGAAAGCCCGTCTCCCAATCGGGCTCCCGGGAGGAAGTTCATGTCGCTGACCCGCCGTTCCACGCTTGGCCTCGTTGCCGGCGCCGTCTTCGCTCCGGCCATCGTCCGGGCGCAGAGCTATCCGTCGAAGCCGATCACCCTGGTCGTGCCCTATCCGGCCGGCGGGCCGACCGACGCGATCGCGCGCTTCGTCGCCCAGGATCTCTCGACCTCGATCGGCCAGAACGTCCTCGTCGATAACCGCGCCGGCGCTTCGGGTGCGGTCGGCACCCGCGCCGTCGCGCATGGCGCAGCCGACGGCCACACCTTCATCTTCGGCAACAACCAGACGCATGGGAACAACATGTTTCTGCTGAAGGACCCGGGCTACGACGCGGTCAAGGATTTCGCTCCGGTTGCCGGCGTCGGCGCCTTCGAGCATGCTTTCGTGGTGCGCAACGACCTGCCGGCGAAGACCATCAAGGAGCTGATCGCGCTCGCCAAGGCCGATCCCGGCAAGCTCAATTACGGCTCGACCGGCGTCGGCTCCGGCTCGCATCTCGCCATGGAGCTGTTCATGCAGCGCACCGGCATCAAGATGACGCATGTGCCGTTCCGCGGCGCGGCGCCGCTGGTGCAGGAGATAATCGGCGGGCGCATCGACATCGCCAATTCGACGCTGCCGTCCGTGCTGGAGCAGATCAACGCCGGCACGCTTCGGGCGATCGCGCTGGCGAGCCCGGAGCGCAATCCGCGCGCCAAGGACATCCCGACCCTGCGCGAGCAGGGCGTGACCGATGCCGACGCCGACAGCTGGGCCGCCTTCTTCGCGCCCGCCGCGACGCCGGCGCCGGTCCTCGATACCCTGTCGAAGGCCGTGCTGGCCTCGCTCGCCAAGCCGGCGATCGCCGAGCAGATCCTCAAGCTCGGCTTCACCCTCAAAATCCGCGACCCCGCCGCCTTCCGGCCCTACCATCAGCAGGAGATCGCGACCTGGGAGAAGATCATCAGGGAAGCCGGCGTGAAGCCGGAGTGAGCCTTCCGATGGGCGTGCCCGCGTCGCTGCCGCGCCGGCTCGTGCTGGTCGCGCTCGCCACGCTGCCGTTTGCGGCGACTGCGGCGGCGCGTGAGAGTGCAGACGCCCTGTGGGATGCGCTTGCCACGCCTGGGCACATCGCGCTGCTGCGTCATGCCGACGCTCCTGGGGTCGGCGATCCGGCCGGCTTCCGGATCGGCGACTGCGCGACGCAGCGCAATCTTGGCGAGCAAGGCCGCGCACAGGCCCGCCGGATCGGGGATGAGTTTCGCCGGCGCGGCGTGCGCGTCGGCCTCGTGCTCACGAGCCAGTGGTGCCGGGCGCGCGACACCGCGCAGCTCATGAGCCTGGGGGCCGTCGAGGACGCACCCGAGGCGCTGAACTCCTTCTTCGGCCGCTCCGGCGAGCGCGAGTCCGCAACGAATGCGCTCCGACGGCGGCTGTCCGGCCTGCCGCGCGATGCGGGAACGGTCGTGATGGTGACCCATCAGGTCAACATCACCGCGCTGACCGGAGTATTCCCCAGGTCGGGCGATGTCGTGGTGCTGCGTCGCGAGTCTGACGGAGGCATCAGGGTACGCGGCACGATCCCTGCGCCGTGACGGCCAGCGAGAAAAGGGCGATGCGATGAACCTGATGCCGAAGCTCGCCGTCCGCGCCGAGGCCGGCCGTCCCGTTCGCTGCGCCCTGATCGGCGCCGGCAAGTTCGGCTCGATGTTCCTGGCCCAGGTCCCGCATATCGAGGGGCTGGAGGTCGCGGCGATCGCCGATCTCGATCCCGAGCGGGCGCGTCAGGCCTGCCGCACGGTCGGCTGGGACGAGGCCCGCATCGCCGCCACGCGCTTCGTCGACAGCGGCGTCGCCGCCGCGGAAATGGACGGTGTCGAGGTGGTGATCGAGGCGACCGGGCATCCGGCCGCCGGCGCCCGCCATGCGCTCGCCGCGATCGCGGCCGGGCGCCATGTCGTCATGGTCAATGTCGAGGCCGATGTGCTGGTCGGCCCCGTCCTTGCCGCAAGGGCCAGGGCGGCCGGCGTGGTCTATTCCATGGCCTATGGCGACCAGCCGGCGCTCGTCGCCGAGATGGTCGACTGGGCGCGCGCGACCGGATTCACGGTCGCGGCCGCCGGCAAGGGCACGAAATACCTGCCGGCCTATCACCGCGTCACCCCGGACGAGGTCTGGAGCCATTACGGTTTGACGCCGGAGGCGGCGAAGGCCGCCGGCATGAACCCGCAAATGTTCAACTCCTTCCTCGACGGTACCAAGTCCGCAATCGAGATGGCGGCGATCGCCAATGCCAGCGGCCTCGACGTGCCGGAGGGTGGCCTCGCCTTCCCGCCCTGCGGTGTCGATGATCTCGCTCATGTGCTGCGGCCGAAGGCGGTCGGCGGCCAGCTCGAGCATGACGGCATGGTCGAGGTCGTCTCCTCGCTGGAGCGCGACGGCCGGCCGGTCTTCCGCGACCTGCGCTGGGGCGTCTATGTCGTACTGAAGGCGCCGAACCCCTACGCCGCCGCCTGCTTCAAGCAATACGGGCTGCCGACCGATGCCACCGGCCTCTATGCGGCGATGTACAAGCCCTTCCACCTGATCGGGCTGGAGCTCTCGATCTCGGTGCTGAACGCTGCGCTGCGCGGCGAGCCGACCGGCACGACCAAGAGCTGGCGCGGCGATGCGGTCGCGACCGCCAAGCGCGATCTCGAGGCCGGCGAGATGCTGGATGGGGAGGGCGGCTACACCGTTTATGGCAGACTGATGCCAGCCGCCGCCAGCCGCGCGGCGAAGGCGCTGCCGATCGGACTGGCGCATGGCGTGACATTGAAGCGCGACGTCGCGGCAGGGGCCGTGGTCACCAGTGACGATGTTACACTCGACGAGAGAGCGGAGATCGTGCGGCTCCGGCGTGAACTCGAGGCGGCTGACCGGTAAACGCCCTTGCGACGAATGCACGACTCGGTCCGTTTCGAGGATAGTGTTGACCCGGCTTTAAGGGCCCGAGGGCATGATGGCGGCAAAGCCGCTGGAGTGTGCGATGTCGGGACATGGGGTGATCGCGGATCGGGCCAACCGTCTGGCCTGGATCCTGACTGGGAGCTTGCTCCTGGTCGATCTCGCCTGGCTGGCGTTCTCGCAAATCTCGGTCGTGCCGCTCTCGCTTGCCGGACCCGTCGCGGTGGGAGCGGGCCTAGCGTTCGCCGCTCGCTACTACCGATACCGTCGCGGCGAAGCACGCCTCGCAGATGCGCTGGACCTCTGTGGTCAGATGACGGCGTTTATGACGGTCGGGGCGCTGTTTTCCTATCTCGCCGCGACCTTGGGTATGCCGATGCAGGATGCGGCTCTGTCCGCGATCGACCAGGGCCTCGGGCTCGATTGGCTGGCCTATCTCAAGGTCGTCGACCAGCGCCCATTGCTGGGTGTCCTGTTTCGCGTGGCCTATCAGAGCTTCATCCCGCAAGTGCTGGTTCTGATGCTCGTGCTGTCGTTCTCGGGCCTGGGACACGCGGCACGCGTCATGATTCTGGCCATGATGCTGTCCGGCATCGTAACGATAGCGATCTCAGGCTTGCTGCCGGCGATGGCGATGTTCGTCCATCTCAACCTGAGCCCCGCCGATTATCCCAATCTGTCGCCCTCGGCTGCCTTCGTGCATGTCAAGGACATGCATGCCCTGCGGGCTGGGCTGCCGCTCGAGCTCGACCTGTCGAAGGCCGAGGGCATTATCACCTTTCCGTCGTATCATGCTGCGCTAGGCCTCCTGATGTTGCTGGCCGCGTTGTCCCATTCCGTGCTGCGCTGGCCTTTCGGTGCGCTCAATCTGGCCATGATCGCGGCCACGCCGATCGATGGCGGGCACTATTTCGTCGATGTCGCCGCCGGACTGGTCATTGCCGTTCTGTGCTATCTGCTCGCACGGCGCCTGCTGCGTGTGCAGAGCGGCGTCGCACGGCAGAATTCGCTTGCTGCGCCCGTTGCTATCGCGAAATCATGAAGAGCAATCCAGGCCGCTAGGCGCAAAACAGCTGGCGAGGCGCTGTCCGGGACCTTATCTCGTTTCCAGGCGAAACGGAGGAGAGGTGCGGATGATGCGGGTTTTTCGAGCGCTCGTTCTTGCTGCAACGCTTCTTCCGGGCTGGGCTTTCGCCCAGCAACGGCACCCATCGAGCGCCGGAGAGCTCGTGGTTGAAACCGTTGCGAGCGGGCTGGAGAACCCCTGGGGCCTCGCCTTCCTTCCCGACGGGCGCATGCTGGTGACCGAGCGGCCAGGCCGGCTGCGGATGGTCGGCAGCGATGGCAAGCTCTCGGCGCCGATCTCCGGCGTGCCCAATGTCGTGGCGCGTGGGCAGGGCGGCCTGCTCGATGTCGTGCTCGATCCGAACTTCGCCCAGAACCGCTATCTCTATCTCTCCTTCGCCGAGCCGCGCCCCAACGGCAACGGCACCAGCGTCGCTCGCGCCAGGCTGAGCGCCAACGGCACTGCGCTTGAGGGCCTCAGCGTGATCTTCCGGCAGATGCCGACGATCGCGAGCAACATGCATTTCGGCTCACGGCTGGTCTTCGACCGGACCGGCGCGCTCTTCGTCACAGTCGGCGACCGCTACAGCCAGCGCGACCAGGCGCAGAACCCGGAGAACCATATCGGCAAGGTCCTGCGCATCAAGCCGGAGGGCGGCGCGGCTGAGGGCAATCCGAAGAAGCCGGGCTGGCAGCCGGAGATCTGGTCGATTGGCCACCGGAATGTCCAGGGTGCCGCCCTTCACCCGCAGACCGGCCAGCTCTGGACGGCCGAGCATGGCGCACGCGGCGGCGACGAGATCAATACGCCGAAGGCCGGCCTCAACTATGGCTGGCCGGTCATCACCTATGGCATCGACTATTCCGGCGTGAAGATCGGCGACGGCACGTCCAAGCCCGGGATGGAACAGCCGCTGTTCTACTGGGACCCGTCGATCGCGCCTTCCGGCGCCGCCTTCTACACCGGCGATCGCTGGCCGGCCTGGAAGAACTCGCTCTTCGTCGGCGCGCTCGCTGGCCAATTGCTGTCGCGGCTCTCGACCGATGGCGAGAAGGTCACCGGCGAGGAACGCCTGCTGAGCAATCTCGGCGAGCGCATCCGCGACGTCCGGCAAGGGCCGGACGGCTTCCTCTACCTGCTCAGCGACGATTCGAACGGCAAGGTGCTGCGGGTCAGGCCGGCACGCTGAGCGTCACGGCCCGCAATCCCATTCGCGCTCGACGACGAAGACCTTGCGGGTCGCAAGATGCCCGTTGGTGTCGTAGAGATCGCCGACATAGTACTCGGTCCCGGCGGCGTCTCGCACGCTGCGGTCGACCTGCAGCGACCAGCCATAGCCGACCTGGTTTCCGCCCTTCCAGTCGCGATGGAGATTGCCGGTCGAGGCCGAGGCGAGGATGCGGGCGCGCTCGTCGCTCGGCGAGCAGGTCGGTCCGGCAAGGGCGGCGCCGGACAGGGCGGCAAGGCAAAGGGCGAGCGGCATCGGTTTGAGCAAGGCAGTCATCCTCAGGGAAACATCGAGCAGAATCAGATGATCTCGGCGAGCCGCGTATCGAGCGACAGAACGAGGCACCAATGTGGCTCGAAGTCGGCTCCCAGCGGCCAGACCTGCTCTTTGAAGATCGTCAGCATGGCCGCCTGGTAGCGCTCGAACCAGTCGCGCTGGCAAAGCACAAACTTGGTCGCGCCGACAATGGTCTCGCGGTCGATGATGCACAGCGGAACGATGTCGGGATTGGCCGCAAGATAGTCCTGCACCGCGACCATCAGCGTCGGGTAGCCGGGATGCAGCATGTCGTCGAGCACGATGAGGCCGCCCTCGGCGAGGCAGGCGGTGGCGAGCGCCAGATCCTTGCTCAGCGCCGCGCGCGAATGCTCGCCGTCGACATGGATGAAGCGCAGCTTCTCGCCGCGGGCATGGCCGATCAGTTCTGCCGGCGACATCGTGCCGGCATCGGCCTTGACGGTGACACGGCGCTCGGGCGCGATGCCGTGCTTCAGGCAGTTCGCCTCGAAGCGATCCTTCACCTCAGGATTTGGCCATTCGAAGATGTCGATGCCGAGGGCAAGCTCACTAGGCTCCAGCGCATGCGCCAGCGCGATGAAGAAGCGACCCTCGAAAGCGCCGATTTCGGCGATCGGCCCGCCGATGCCTTCCGCCGTCTGCAGCCGCAGCAGCCGCGCGCAGATCGCTGCCGCAAAGCGCGAGGACATCCCGACGACGCTGTTATAGCCCTCGGCGAGATAGGCTTCGACGGCAGGGTGGCCGGAGTGCGGGATCGGCGCCATCGCTCAGGCCTTGGCGTGGAAGATGAAGAAGGCGCCGGCCGCGATCAGCGCAAAGCCGATCGCATGGTTCCAGGTCAGCTGCTCCTTGAGCCAGAACACGGAGAAGCCGGCGAAGACGCACAGCGTGATCACCTCCTGCATCGTCTTCAGCTCGGCGGCCGAATAGACGGCGGAGCCGATGCGGTTGGCCGGCACCGCGAGCATGTATTCCGGCAGCGCGATCATCCAACTCGCCAGGATCGCCAGCCAGATCGCCGTGCTCTTGTAGGAGAGATGGCCGTACCAGGCGAAGGTCATGAAGACGTTCGAGCCGATCAGCATGGCGATCGGCAAGAGATGGGCGGCGCTGAGGGTTGGCATGGCAGGGTCCGGATTTGCGCAGGATCGGCGGGATCAACGGCTCAGCCGTAGCGGAGTTTCATCGTCAGGATGATCAGCACCAGCGCGAGCGTCACCGTATTGGCGCCGATCAGCGGCCATGAGGCGATCAGTACGCCATAGATCAGCCAGAGCACGATGCCGGTGGCAAAAAGCGCCTGCGTCCACAGCGAGATGCCGCTGGTGTCGCGCGTCTTGATCGTCTGCCAGGCCTGCGGCAGCCAGCAGAAAGTGGTGAGCAGGGCGGCGCAGAAGCCGAGCGCTTCGATGGCGGCGGTGGACATGCGGGCCTGCGGCGATTCGCGCGAGAGTCGAGGTCGATCAGACATAGCCGGTTTCGGCGTTCCGCGCGCGGCAGGCCTCGCATGGTTAACCTCCGTTAACCGCAGCGCCCTAGTTTTGCGTCAATCCTGCGATTCGGTGGACTTATGCGCACATTGATCCTGGCCTTGCCTCTCGTCCTCGCCGCCGCGACCGCGGCCCGGGCCGATTTTGACTCCTGCGTCGCCGGCCTGCGTTCGGCCGCCGCGGCCAAGGGCGTCTCCGGCGCCACCTTCGATCGCGCCATGGCGGGCGTCACGCCCGACATGAAAGTGATCGAGGCGATGAACAACCAGCCGGAGTTCAAGACTCCGATCTGGGACTATCTCGGCACGCTGGTCGATGACGAGAAGGTCGCGGAAGGGCGCTCGATGATGCGCCAGCACGCGTCGACGCTTGCCGCCGCCGAACAGCGCTTCGGCGTCGACCGCCACACCATCGCGGCGGTCTGGGGCGTCGAGAGCGATTTCGGCAAGGCGCGGGGCAAGATGCCGCTGGTCCAGGCGCTTTCGACCGGTGCCTGCCTGGCGCCGCGCCGCAATGCCTTCTTCAAGGGCGAATTGATCGCTACCCTGCAGATCATCCAGCGCGGCGATGTCCGCCCCGAGCGGTTGTTCGGCTCCTGGGCCGGCGCTTTTGGTCACACCCAGTTCATCCCCTCGACCTACCTGCGGCTCGCCGTCGACGGCGATGGCGACGGCCGGCGCGACCTCGTCGACTCCATTCCCGACGCGCTGCATTCGACCGCGAACTTCATGGACAAGGCCGGCTGGGTCACCGGCGCGACCTGGGGCTACGAGGTCCGCGTGCCCGGTGGCTATTCCGGCCCGACCGGGCGCAACCCGAAGCAGCCGGTCTCGTCCTGGGCGGCGCGAGGCATCGTCAAATTCGACGGCTCGGCGCTGACCGGTTCCGGCAATGCCGGCTTGCTGATGCCGGCCGGCCGTAATGGCCCGGCCTTCCTCGTCTTCAAGAACTATGACGCCGCCTACAGCTATAACGGCGCGGATTCCTATGCCCTTGCGATCTCGCTCCTGTCCGATCGCTTGCGCGGCCGGCCGGGTGTGCAGGGCGAATGGCCGACCGACGATTTGCCGCTCTCGCGCGAGCAGCGCCGCGAATTGCAGCGCCTGCTGATCCAGCGCGGCTACAACGTCGGCGAGCCCGATGGCGCGGTCGGCGCGCTGACGCGGGCGGCGATCAAGGACATCGAGGGCAAGGTCGGCATGCCGCAGACGGGTCGCCCCGGCGAGAAGGTCTTGCGCGCGCTGAAGGGCGGGCGCGTCTGAGGCGCAGCCGTCCTGTGCTTGCGCACGAACGCTGCGCCTCGTAAGCAGCCAGCGCATTTCTGTTGCGCGAGGCTCAATCGATGGCGAACCACAAGCTCCTGCTGCTCCCCGGCGACGGCATCGGCCCCGAGGTGATGGGGCAGGTCGAGAAGATCGTCTCCTGGTTCGAGAAGCAGGGCCTCGGCTCGTTCTCGCTCGAGCGCGGCCTCGTCGGCGGCATCGCCTATGACACCCACAAGCAGGCGATCTCGGAAGGCGACATGAAGCTCGCCCAGGAAGCTGACGCCGTGCTCTTCGGCGCGGTCGGCGGCCCGAAATGGGCCGATGTGCCCTATCAGCACCGCCCCGAGGCCGGCCTGCTGCGCCTGCGCAAGGATCTCGGCCTGTTCGCCAATCTGCGCCCGGCGATCTGCTATCCGGCGCTGGCCTCGGCCTCGTCGCTGAAGCCGGAAGTCGTCGAAGGGCTCGACATCCTGATCGTGCGCGAGCTCACCGGCGGCGTCTATTTCGGCGAGCCGAAGGAGATCGTCACGCTCGAGGACGGCTCCAAGCGCGGCGTCGACACCCAGCTCTACACCACCGGCGAGATCGAGCGCATCTGCGCCGTCGCCTTCGAGCTGGCCCGTACCCGCCGCAACAAGGTCTCCTCGGCCGAGAAGCACAACGTCATGAAGACCGGCGTGCTCTGGAAGCAGACGGTCACCGCCCAGCACGCCCGCGACTACAAGGATGTCGAGCTCGAGCATGTGCTGGCCGACAACTGCGCCATGCAGCTGGTGCGCTGGCCCAAGCAGTACGACGTCATCGTCTGCGACAACCTCTTCGGCGACATCCTCTCCGACGTCGCGGCGATGCTGACCGGCTCGCTCGGCATGCTGCCTTCCGCCTCGCTCGGCGCCGAGGATCCGGCGACCGGCAAGCGCAAGGCGCTGTACGAACCCGTCCATGGCTCGGCGCCCGACATCGCCGGCAAGGGCCTCGCCAACCCGATCGCGATGATCGGCTCCTTCGCCATGGCGCTGCGCTATTCCTTCGGCGCCGGCGAGGCGGCGGACCGGCTCGAAGGCGCGATCGCCGACGTGCTCGGCGCCGGCACCCGCACCAAGGACATCGCCGCGCCCGGCGCCAACGCGGTCTCGACGACCGAGATGGGCGACGCCATCGTCAAGGCGCTCGAAGCGCGGGGCTGAGGTTCGTCATTCCGGGGCGCTGGAGAGCAGCGAGCCCGGAAACCATGAACACCACGCTGCTCCACTACGTCATGCTCGCCCTTGTGGCGAGCATCCACGTCTTGAACACCGCCTTCAATCAGCGAAGACGTGGGTGGTCGGGGCAAGCCCGACCATGACGAGGTAGGCTCTTCAGCCCCTCAGCTTGCCCTGCCCCCATACTGCGCCTCATGCAGGCGCCGGTAGATCCCGGGCCGCTGCACCAGCTCCTGATGCCGGCCCTGCTCGGCGACTCCGCTCTCGTCGATGACGATGATGCGGTCGGCATCCTGGATCGTCGCCAGGCGATGCGCGATGACGAGTGTCGTCCGGCCCTTCGAGAGCTCGGCGAGCGAGGCCTGGATGGCGCGCTCGGTCTCGGTGTCGAGCGCCGAGGTCGCCTCGTCGAGGATCAGGATCGGCGGGTTCTTCAGGAACATGCGGGCGATGGCGAGGCGCTGCTTCTGCCCGCCCGAGAGCTTGACGCCGCGCTCGCCGATCACCGTATCGAGCCCGCCGGGCAGGCGCGCGATCATCTCGTCCAGCCGCGCGCGCCGGGCGGCCTCGACGACCTCCTCCTCGCTCGCCGTCAGCTTGCCATAGGCGATGTTCTCGCGCAGCGTCCCGGCGAAGAGGAAGACGTCCTGCTGGACGATGCCGATCTGGCCGCGCAGCGAGGCCAGCGTCATCTGGCGGACATCGATGCCGTCGATGGTGATCTGGCCGCCATCGACATCGTAGAAGCGCGGCAGCAGCGAGCAGATCGTGGTCTTGCCGGCGCCTGACGGGCCGACGAAGGCGATGGTCTCGCCGGCGCGGATCGCAAGGTCGATACCGTTCAGGATCTTGCGGTCGGGCGTGTAGCCGAAGCTGACGTTCTCATAGGCGATGTCGCCCTTGAGGCCGGAGACTGCGATGGCGCCGGGCAGGTCGGCGATGTCGGGCCGCGTATCCAGGAACTCGGTATAGCGCCGGAAGCCGGCGATCCCCTTCGGATAGGTCTCGATCACCGAGTTGATCTTCTCGATCGGCCGGAAGAACACCGTGACCAGCAGCAGGAAGCCGACGAAGCCGCCGGCGCTGAGATCGCCGGTCAGCACGTAATAGGCGCCGGCGATCATCACCGCCATTTGGGTCAGGCGCATGCCGAAATAGGAGAGCGAGGTCGAGGCCGCCATCAGCCGGTAGGCGTCGAGCTTGGTGCGGCGATAGCGCTGGTTGTCGACCGCGAACAGGCTGCGCTCGTGCTCCTCATTGGCGAAAGCCTGGACGACGCGGATGCCGCCGACATTCTCCTCGATCCTGGCGTTGAAGGAGCCGACGCTGCCGAACAGTTTTTGCCAGTTCGCCGTCATCCGCCGGCCATAGCGGCTGGTCAGCCAGGCGATCAGCGGCACGATCGTCGCGGTGATCAGCGCGAGCTGCGGGTGCACCATCAGCATCAGCGCGAAGGCGCCGATGAAGGTCATCACCGCGATGAACAGGTCTTCCGGCCCGTGATGGGCGACCTCGCCGATCTCCTCCAGGTCCTTGGTCAGGCGCCCGACGAGATGGCCGGTCTTCTGGTTGTCGAACCAGCCGAAGGAGAGCTTTTGCAGGTGGTCGAACGCCTTGCGGCGCATCTCGGTCTCGATGTTGATGCCGAGCATGTGGCCCCAATAGGTCACAACCACCATCAGGCCGGCATTGATCAGGTAGATCGCGAGCAGGCCGAGCGAGGCCAGCACGATTAGGCTCCAGTTCCCGCTCGGCAGCAGCTGGTCGACGAACAGCTTCACCGCGATCGGAAAGCCGAGCTCGAGCAGGCCCGAGATCACGGCGCAGCCGAAATCGAGCAAGAATAGGCCGCGATGGGGGCGATAATAGGCGAAGAAGCGGGCGAGCATGCCGGGGCTGTTAGCATATTGGCGGCAAGCTGGTCAGGTGGAGACGAACGGAGCGTCACGCACCGGTCGCATTGCGGCGACGGGGCGAGGCGGTTCGGCGGAGGTACCGACCTTGCTTCGTTGACGCGCCCATCGTGCGCGTCACGATCGCTGCTCTGTCGCGGAGGGGGTGCGCATGAATAGATTGGCGATCATGACAGGCATGGCGGCGTCGCTCGTCATGCTTCTGAATGGCCCCGTGCAGGCTCAGGAGGGCTGCAAGCAGGTCAGCACCTCCTGCTCCGCCATGTTCAGGAGCTGCGAGCAGAACTGCAACAAGGTCGGCAGCAACCCTTCAGCCTGCATCGCCCGCGTCTGCACGCCGCCGCTCGACGGCTGCAAGGCGAACGGCGTCTGGCGCAGCGTCCAGAGCGGCTCGGCCTGCTGGGCGACGAAGAACAGGTCCTGAGCGGCTAGCCGCCCAGCCGGTATTTCACGAAGCCTTCGCCGGCATCGCCGACCGGCTGCGCCTTCAGCGTCTCCGGCTTCTTGCTGACGGCGGCCGGGGAGGTCGGGAAGGTGACGTTGACGGTCGCCGGCAGCGGCTTCAGCGACCAGTTGTTGTCGGCCGCCGGATTGATCGTCTTCTTCTCGATGATGTAGCGCACGATCACGTCGCGGTTGAGGTCTGGCGCCTCCAGCACCAGCGTCGTCTTGGTGCCCGGGAAATTGCCGCCGCCGGAGGCACGGTAATTGTTGGTGACGACGATGAACTCAGCCTTCTCGTCGATCGGCTTGCCCTGATAGGCGAGGTCGACGATGCGATGGGCGTCTGGCGCCACCAGCTTGCCGTCGCCGTCATAGCGCGAGGCCTGCGTCACGTCGATCTGGTAGCTGACGCCGTCGATCACGTCGAAATTGAAGGCTGGGAAGCCGGGATTGATCAGCGGCTGCTCCTCGGTCCTGGCGATGTCGATCTGGTTGAAGATGCCGGCCGAGCGCTCCAGCCATTCGCGGATCTGCGCGCCGCTGACTTTCACGACCTGCACCGTGTTCGGGTAGAGATAGATGTCGGCGACGTTCTTGATCGCGATCGGCCCGGCAGGGATATCGGTGAAGAAGGCCGGCCCGGCGCGCCCGCCCGATTTGAAGGGCGCTGCGGCCGACAGGATCGGCAGGTCCTTGTACGGCGTCTGCAACATCAGCGGCTTGGCATAGGCGATCTGCGCCTCCGCCACGATCTGTACGGAAGGATCGTCGGCGACGAGGGCAAAATAGCTGTTGATCGGCGCGCTCGTGGTGCCGACCGGCTCGCGCATATAGCTCAGCGTCGCCTCGTGGTCGGCCTTCACCGTCGCCAGCACGGCGGCTTCGACCTCGGCCTTCGGCACGATCTTGCGGTCGGGCGTGCGCTCATAGATCGGCTTGGGGTCGACCTTGAAGTCGGCGATGCGCCAGCGCCCGTCGCGCTTCTCCAACTCGAGGTCGACGATGCCGACATGCGAGCCCCAGAAGCCGGGCTGGCAGGCCGGTTTGCCATGCAGCGAGCCCTTCTTGTTGTCGACGCCGGGAATGCCGTCGAAGGCCTTGCCGCCAGGGAAGACGAGATGCTGATGGCCGGTCAGGACGACGTCGATGCCGTCGAGCTTGGCGAGGTGCAGCGCCGCATTCTCCTCGCCGCCCTTGCGTTCGCCGCCGGCGATGCCCGAGTGGCAGAGCGCGATGGTCAGGTCGGGATGGGCCAGCGCGATCTCCGGAAGGTATTTCTGCGCGGCATCGACGATGTCGATTGCGGTGACCTTGCGGTCGAGATTGCCCTTGTCCCATTGCATGATCTGCGGCGGCACGAAGCCGATCACCGCGATGTTGAGGACATGCTTCGTGCCGGCCTCGTCCTCGAAGCTCTGCTCGAAGATGCGCCAGGGCTCGATCAGCGTGCCGCCGCCGACCCGGTCGACATTGGCGCAGACGATCGGGAACTCGGCACGGGCGAGGCCGTGCTCGAGGAAATCGAGGCCGTAATTGAACTCGTGATTGCCGAGCGTGCCGCACTGATAGGGCAGGGCGTTCATCGCGGCGATCATCGGATGGGTCTCGCCGGCTTTCAGCCCCTTCTTGTAGGCGACAAAGTCGCCGAGCGAGGAGCCCTGCAGGAAGTCGCCATTGTCGAAGAGCAGGCTGTTCCTGGCTTCCGCCTGCGCCGCCTTGATCAGGTTCGCCGTCTTGGCGAGGCCGACCGTGTCGTCGGGCGCGTCGCGGAAGTAGTCGTAAGGCACGACGTTGACGTGCAGGTCGCTGGTCTCCAGCAGCCGGAGCTTGAGCTTGGCCGGGGCCTGCGCCGCGACCGGGCTGGCCAGCGCGCCGGCCGCGGCGATGGCGGCCCCGGCCTTGAGCGTGTCACGGCGGCTGAAACTGCGGGCGCGGTCCATCATCGGCTCCTGAAGCGAGGTGCTGCGACAGACGCTAGCACCATGGCAGGACCGTGACACGGGGACTTTCGTCATTGCGCGCGGTGGGAAGCAATCCTGGGGACGTTGTGCCGCCCTTGGATTGCTTCGCCGCTGCGCTCCTCGCAATGACGCGCGTGTTACCGGCTCACGCCCTCCATCCGCACTCGCCCGTCGGCGCCCTCGGTCCAGGCGGCGATGGCGCCGTCCGGGAGCCGTTTCGCCTTCACCTGGAACGCCTCGCCGGCGATCAGCGGCGCGAGCCCGCGATAGTCGAGCCGGATCGGCTCGCCGCCGGAGAGCGTCGCGATGATGTTCATGATCAGCGTCGCCTGGATCGGCCCGTGCACGACGAGGCCGGCATAGCCTTCGACGCCGGTGACATAAGGCTGGTCGTAATGGATGCGGTGGCCGTTGAAGGTGAGCGCCGAATAGCGGAACAGCAGCACCGGGTCTGCCTCGACCGTCCAGGTCAGATCGGCCGGGCGGGGCTCGGCTGGAGCCGGCGCCGGCTGGGCTCCGGGCTTGGCCGCCTCGCGATAGACGATATCATGGCGCTCGCGCAGCGCGACGCCGCGCGCCGTGACGAGTTCATGGTTGACCGCGACGAAGCAGAGCGGGCCGGCGCGACCTGCCTTGTACGTGACGTCACCGATGATCGAGCGGCGGGTGACCTCGTCGCCTGTGCGCAAGGGAGCGAGCGTTTCGATCCGCCCGCCCGCCCACATCCGCCGCGGCAGCGGCACCGGCGGCAGGAACTTGCCCTTGGCAGCGTGGCCGTCATCACCGAGCGCGGCCATCGGCGAGATCGGCGGGGCCAGGCACCAGTGCAGGGCGAGCGGCGCTTCGCCCTGCGGGTATGGCGCCAGGTGAGGGGAGAATGTCGCCTCATAGCTGGCGACGAGCCGCGGCGTGATCAGGTCGGACGCCTCTTCCGAGCGGCCGATCCAGGATTTCAGATGATCGATATCCATTGCGCTCAGTAGCTTCTCGGCATGCCGAGGACGTGCTCGGCGAGATAGGACAGGATCAGGTTGGTCGAGATCGGCGCGACCTGGTAGAGCCGCGTCTCCCTGAACTTGCGCTCGATGTCGTATTCCTCGGCAAAGCCGAAGCCGCCATGCGTCTGGATGCAGGCGTTCGCCGCTTCGAAGGAGGCGTCCGCCGCCAGCATCTTGGCCATGTTGGCCTCGGCGCCCGGATTGGCCCCGGCCTCGTAGAGGCGGATCGCCTCGCGCACCATCAGTTCAGCCGCGCGCATATTGGCGTAGGCCCTGGCGATCGGGAACTGGATGCCCTGGTTCTGGCCGATCGGCCGGCCGAAGACCTGGCGCTCCTTCGCGTAATTGGAAGCCTTGTCGATGAACCATTTGGCGTCGCCGACGCATTCGGCCGCGATCAGGATGCGCTCGGCGTTCATCCCGGAGAGGATATAGCGGAAGCCCTTGCCTTCCTCGCCGACGAGGTTGGCCGCCGGCACCTTCACATTGTCGAAGAAGACCTCGGTGGTGGCGTGGTTCATCATCGTGCGGATCGGCCGGATCGTGAGGCCATCCCTCGAGGCTTCGCGCATGTCGAGGATGAAGACCGAGAGCCCGTCAGTACGCTTTTGCACCTGATCGCGCGGCGTGGTCCGGGCGAGCAGCAGCATCAGGTCCGATTGCGCAGCCCGGCTGGTCCAGATCTTCTGGCCATTGACGACGTAGTGGTCGCCTTCGCGGCGGGCGGTGGTGCGCAAAGCGGTGGTGTCGGTGCCGCTGGTTGGCTCGGTGACGCCGAAGGCCTGCAGGCGCAATTCGCCCGAGGCGATTGCTGGCAGATAGCGCTGCTTCTGCTCGGCGCTGCCATGGCGCAGCACTGTGCCCATCACATACATCTGGGCATGGCAGGCGCCGCCATTGCAGCCCTGGCGCTGGATCTCCTCCATGATCGCCGCCGCGGCCGAGAGCGTAAGTCCTGCCCCGCCATACTCCTCCGGGATCAGCGCAGAGAGGAAGCCGCTGTGCGTCAGTGCCGTCACGAACTCGCTGGGATAGGCCATCTCGCGGTCGAGCTTGCGCCAGTACTCGCCGGGGAAGTCGGCGCAGAGCCTTGCCACCGCCTCGCGGATGTCGGTGTGATCGTTGGCTGTGGTCATGCTCATCTCAGGCCGATCGCGCCGCTTTCGCCATGAACTCGCGGCGTAACGCTTCATCATGTTCGCCGAGGCTAGGTGGCGCCCGCATCAGGGCGCGCTCGCCGTCGACCAGCACCGGTGGCGCCAGCACCTCGATCGGGCCGTTCGGGGTCGGGACGGGCAGGGCGGTCGCGGCCGGATGGTCGATCAGGTCGGCCATTGTCGAGACCGTGCCATAAGCGATGCGGGCGGCATCGAGCCCTGCTGCCGTCTCGGCATAGGTTCGGGTGGCGAGCGTCGCCTGGATCGCGGCATCGAGGGCAGGGCGGTTGCGCACGCGCAGCACATTGCTGGCAAAGCGTGGGTCGTCGAGCAGGCCGTCATTGCCGAGCACGTCGCGGGCCAGGATCTGCCATTCGCGCTCGCTCTGGATCGAGATCAGCACCTCGGCATCGGCGAGGCGGAACACGCCATAGGGCGCGATCGAGGGGTGGGCTAGACCGAGCCGCGGCGGTTCGATCCCGCCATAGCGCCGGGTGAGATAGGGCACGTTCATCAAATCGGCGATGGTGTCGAACAGCGAGAGCTGGATGCGCGACCCTTCGCCGGTGCGACCGCGCCGGATCAGCGCTTCGAGGATCGCGGCATAGGCGGCATTGCCGGTGGCGATGTCGGCGATCGAGATGCCGATCCGCGTCGGGCCGGAGTCGGGGCTGCCGGTCACGGCGGCAAGGCCGGCTTCCGCCTGGATCAAGAGGTCATAGGCCTTCTTGGTGTAGTGCGGCGTACCGGGCGCATAGCCGGAGATGTCGCAGGTGATCAGCCTGGGATGGCGCTGGCGCAGCGCCTCGCTGCCGATCCCGAGCCGGTCGGTCGCGCCGGGCGCGAAGTTCTGGATGAAGACGTCGGCCTCCGCCAGCATCGCTTCGACCAGAGCGAGGTCATTCGGATCCTTGAGGTCGACCCGGCAGGATTCCTTGCCACGGTTGATCCAGACGAAATAGGAGGACAGGCCTCCGGCATAGTCGTCATAGCCCCGCGAGAAATCGCCTTCCTCACGCTCCAGCTTGATGACGCGGGCCCCGGCATCGGCGAGCCGGCAGCTCGCCAGCGGAGCGGCCACCGCCTGCTCCAGCGCCACCACCAGGATTCCATCGAGAGCATTCGTCATCAGACCGTCGCGCGCCTTCCGTTCCGCGCGAGAGATCGTCGTCGGCCCGATGAAGTCAAATAGCGTTTCGCGATGGCGGCCATAGCGCCCGGCTCCATAGAAAAACCCTATGGCCTTCATCGCTTTATCCTTCTTGTCCGAGTGCTGGCTCTATGCGCCCTTTTTCGCCGGACGAGGCGCCGCTCAAGAGCGCCCGATGTCATGCGAGGTTCTGGGAGGATGCTCATGAAGACGATGAAACTGGCGCTGGCCGCGCTGGCCGGCACGCTGTTCGCAGGCTCGGCTCTGGCACAGGACAAGCCGAAGGAACTGGTGGTCGGCATCGCGACCTTCCTGTCGGGGCCGGCCTCGGTCTTCGGCGTGCCCGGCCGCAATGCCGCCGACCTCCTGATCGCGGAGATCAACGCCAAGGGCGGCGTGCTCGGCGTGCCCCTGAAGCCCGTCTATGTCGATGAGGGCGCCGGCACCAACCAGCTGCTCTCCGAATATCGCCGCGTCGTGCAGGAGCAGGGCGCGCAGGTGATGCTGGGCGCGATCTCGTCCGGCTCCTGCAATGCGCTCGCACCCGTCGCCGAGGACCTCAAGGTCGTCAATGTGATGTGGGATTGCGGCACGCAGACCATCTTCGAGGACGGCAAGTGGAAGTATTCCGTCCGCACGCAAGCCCATGCCGGCGCCGAGATGATGGCGACCTTGCTCTACCTGATGAAGGTCAAACCCGACTTCAAGAGCGTCGCGGTGGTCAACCAGGACTATGCCTGGGGCCGTGAATCCTGGGCGCTCCTGCAGGCCGGCCTCAAGGCTCTGAAGCCCGATGTGAAGGTCGTCGCCGAGCTCTTCCCCAAGTTCGGCGCGCCTGATTTCTCCACCGAGATCACCCGCCTCTCGGCGCTGCGGCCCGACGTCGTGATCTCGACCTCCTGGGGTGGCGATCTCGACACTTTCGTCCAGCAGGCGGCGGCGCGCGGCCTGCTGAAGCAGTCGACCTTCGTGCTGCCGCTGGCCGAAAGCTCGCTGGAGCGGCTCGGCGCCGTCCTGCCGGAGGGCGTGATCGTCGGCTCTCGCGGCGACCATTACTGGCGCCATCCCAAGCACAAGGACACGCCGGAGATGCAGTCCTTCGTCAAGGCGTACAAGGACAAGACCGGCGTCTATCCGATCTACCCGACCTTCCACATGCAGCAGGCCCTGACCGGGTTGACCAAGGCCTATGAGAAGGCCGGCGCCGGCGGTAAATGGCCGAGCAAGGAAGAGGTCATCGCCGCCTTCGAGGGACTGGAATTCAAGTCGCTGACGGGCACGGTCACCATCCGGCAGGACCATCAGGGGCTCGAGGACCAACTGCTCGGCACGACCAAGCGCGTGCCCGACTATCCCTTCGCGGTCTACGACAAGATGGCGCTCTATCCCGGCAAGCTGGTGACCACGCCGCTCGGCGAGAAGTCGCTCGACTGGTTCGCCAAGGTGAAGCCGGACCTCGTCACCGACAAGTCGATCGAGACCTTCGACTACGCGAAGTGACGTCGCTTTCCTCGCACTGGTCGTCCCGGACAAGCCGCGTCAGCGGCGCTGATCCGGGACCCATGCCGGAACGGTTCAGGCATGGGTCCCGGGTCTCCCTCCGGTCGCCCGGGACGACACGTGCTGAAAGCAACCGTCCAAAAAATCTCAAGAACGGACCGCATGCCTCCTGAAATGCTCCTCCTCGCTGCACTCGACGGCCTGGCCTATGGCTCGCTGATCTTCCTGGTCGCGGTCGGGCTGTCGCTGATCTTCGGCGTGCTCGGCATCGTCAATGTCGCCCATGGCTCGTTCTATGCGATCGGCGCCTATGTCGCGGCGGCCGGCGTGCTCGCGCTCGGCGCCGCCGGGCTGCCGACCTGGCTCGCCTTTCCGGTGCTGCTGCTCGCGGCCGCGCTGGTCGGCATCCTCGTCGGCGGCCTTGTCGAGATCGCCCTGCTGCGCCGCGTCTACGGCAAGGAGGAGGTGCTGCAGCTGATCGTCACCTTCGCCGTCTTCATGATCCTGGAGGACGCGCAGAAGGTCGTCTTCGGCGTCCAGCCCTATTTCGCCAACGCGCCGATGAACTGGCTCGGCACCGTCGAGGTCTTCGGCATCTTCTACACCACCTACCAGCTCGTCCTGATGCCGCTGGTGGCGCTCGCGGTGCTGCTCGGCCTGCGCTTCTTCCTGCGCCGCACCAGCTTCGGCCGCGCCATCGTCGCGGTGACGCAGGATCGCGAAGCCGCGACCGCCATGGGCATCGACGCGACGCGGGTCTACCTGATCACCTTCATCATCGGGGCATCGCTGGCGGCGCTCGGCGGCGCGCTCGCCTCGGCCACGACCTCGCTGACCCCCGGCATCGGCGCCGGCACGCTCGTCCTCTCCTTCGCGGTGGCCGCGACGGCTGGGCTCGGCCGCATCGAGGGCGCGGCGGTGGCGGCGCTGCTGATCGGGCTCGGGCGCTCGGCCGCGGTCTATTTCGCTCCCGAGTTCGACGTGCTGATCCCCTATCTCATCATGATGCTCGTGCTGCTGGTCCGTCCGCAGGGCCTGTTCTCGACCGTGCAGACGAGGAAGGTGTGATGGCGCGCCAGCTCGTCTTCGGCCTTGCGCTGATCGCGGCGCTCGCGGTCTTCCCGCTGTTCTCGCCCTGGTCGACCGTGATCCTCACCGTGGCGCTCTGCGAGGGCCTTGCGGCGCTCGGCATCATGGTGCTGCTGCGCGCCGGCCAGGTCTCCTTCGGCCATGGCCTGTTCTTCTCGTTCAGCGCCTATGCCGTCGCCTTCCTGGCGGCGGCCAAGGTCGGCCATGAGGCGCTGATCCTGATCCCGGTCGGCATGGCGGCCTCCGGCCTGCTCGCCGCCATCGTCGGCCTCTTCATCGTGCGCTACCGAGCGATCTTCTTCGGCATGCTCAACCTCGCCATCTCCATGGTGTTCTTCTCGCTGCTGGAGAAGCTGTTCTCGATCACCGGCGGCGCCGACGGCAAGCGCGTGCCGCGGCCGACCTTCGCCGGCATCGAATTCGGCCGCGAGCAGTTCGAGCTCGCGACCTTCTATGTCACGCTCGTGCTCTGCATCCTCGCGGCGCTCTTCGTCGCGCGTTACCTGCTTTCGCCCGGCGGCAAGGCGCTGGAGGCGATCAAGTCGAACGAGACGCGGCTCGAATATCTCGGCGTCTCCCCGCGCAAGGTGCTCTACGGCGCCTATCTGCTCTCCGGCCTGCTGGCGGGGCTGGGCGGCGCGATCATCGCGCTCGTCTCCGGCCATGTGACGCCGGAGCTGGCCTATTGGGTGCGTTCCGGGGAATTCGTCTTCATCGCGATCCTGGGCGGCATCGGCGGCGTCGCCGGGCCCTTCCTTGGCGCGCTGATGTTCCAGATCATCCGCGGCTATGCGGCGGTCTATGCGCCCGAGACCTGGCATGCCGTCCTCGGCGTCATGCTGCTGGTCATCATCTTCTTCGCCCCGGCGGGCCTCTACGGCATCGTCGCCGGCAAGAGCAGGCCGCAGCGCGAGGAGGGCGGGCGATGAGCGGCGTCATCCTCGAGGCGGACGACCTCCACCTGCGCTTCGGCGGCGTGCAGGCCGCGAACGGCGCCTCGCTCAAGGTCGCGGCGAATGAGCGCATCGCCATCATCGGCCCGAACGGCGCCGGCAAGACCACCTTCATCAATCTCTGTACCGGCTATCTCAAGCCGCAATCCGGCCGCGTCGTCTTCAATGGGCAGGATGTGACGCGCCTCTCGCCGCAGGCGATCACCCGTCTCGGCATCGGCCGCTCCTTCCAGATTCCGCAGCTGTTCCTCGACAACACCGTGATCGAGAACCTGCTGCTGGCGCTCTCGGCGCGCGAGGGCTCCTGGTCGCCCTTCCTCGCCATGCAGCGCCACCCCAAAGCCGAGGAGATGTGGGCGCTGCTCGATCTGGTCGGCCTGAAGGCGACCGGCAACCGCATTGTCCGCGAACTGCCCGAAGGCATGCGCAAGCTGATCGACATCGCCGTCGCGCTCGCGCTCGAACCGAAGCTGATCTTCATGGACGAGCCGACCAGCGGGGTGTCCTCGACCGAGAAGTTCCAGGTGATGGACACGCTGACCCGCGTGCTCGACGCCCGCGCCACCACCGCGGTCTTCGTCGAGCACGACATGGATGTGGTCGCCCGCTACGCCAATCGCGTCGCGGTCTGGACCGGCGGGCGCATCGCCCATCAGGGCACGCCGGACGAGATCCTCAGCCATCCGGAGGTGCGTGAGACCGTGATCGGGGTGGGGGTCTGAGATGCTGGAGATCAGGGAGCTCTCGGCCGAGATCGAAGGCGTGCAGGTGCTGCGCCGGGCCTCGCTGTCGCTGGAGGAGGGTGCGACCGTCGCGCTGATCGGCCGCAACGGCGCCGGCAAAACCAGCCTGCTGCGCGCCATCATGGGCTTCATGACGGTGACCGGCGGCGCGATCAGCTTCGACGGCAAGCCGCTCGATACGGTGAAGGCGCATGAGCGGCCGCGCCTCGGCATCGGCTATGCGCCGGAGGATCGCCGGCTGTTCTCGACCTTCACCATCGAGGAGAACATCCGCCTGCCGGCCGAGGTGATGAAGCTCGGCGAGGCCGAGATCGAAAGAAGGTTGGAGCGCATCTATGCTGTGCTGCCCGAGCTCGCCGATCTGCGTCAGCGCCCGGCGGCGGGGCTATCCGGCGGGCAGGGCAAGATGGCGGCTCTTGCCCGGGCGCTGATGATCGGCAGCCGCGTCATCCTGCTGGACGAGCCCTTCCAGGGCCTCGCCCCGGTTCTGGCCAACCGCTATGCCGCCGCCCTGCGCGCTCTGCGCGACAGCCATCCCGACATCGCCTTGCTGATCACCGAATCCAACCCCAGTCTGCTGCGCAACTTCGCGGCCAAGGCCTATGCGATCGAGCGCGGCGAGGTCAGCGAAACCCAATTGGCCGAAAGCTCGCTCGCCGCAGCCGGGCTGCAATGAGACAAGACGAGACGGCATCGCCGTATACGGAGACCATCATGACCCAGCACTTCATCAACGGCCGGCATGTCGCCGGCCGCACCGGCGAGACCATGGCGGTGCTCGCTCCGGCGACCGGCGAGGAATTCACCCGCATTGCCTGCGGCACGGCCGAGGACATCGATGATGCGGTGCGCGCTGCCCGCGCCGCCTATGAAGGCTCCTGGGGCAGGTTGACCGCGGCCGAGCGCGGCCGGCTGATCTCCAGGCTCGCCCTCAAGGTCCAGGACCATTTCGACGAATTGGCGAAGATCGAGGCGCAGGACACCGGCAAGCCGATGGCGCAGGCGCGGGCCGACATCGACGCGACCGCCCGTTATTTCGAGTTCTATGGCGGCGCCGCCGACAAGGTGCACGGCCACGTCATCCCGTTCCTCAACGGCTACAGCGTCAATGTCGTGCACGAGCCCTATGGCGTCACCGGCCACATCCTGCCCTGGAACTATCCCGCGCAGATGTTCGGCCGCTCGCTGACCGCCTCGCTCGCAATGGGCAATGCGGTGGTGCTCAAGCCGGCCGAGGATGCCTGCCAGACGGCGCTGCGCCTCGCCGAGCTCGCCACCGAGGTCGGCTTCCCCGATGGCGCCATCAACATCGTCACCGGCCGCGGCCATGAGGCGGGCGAGGCGCTCTGTCGCAATCCCGGCGTCGGCTTCATCTCCTTCACCGGCTCGCCGCAAGTCGGCCAGATCATCCAGAAGGCCTGCGCCGACAACTTCATCACCTGCACGCTCGAACTCGGCGGCAAGTCGCCCCAGATCGTCTTCGACGACGCCGATTTCGACGCCGCCGTGCCGATCGTCTGCAAGGCGATCGTCCAGAACACCGGGCAGACCTGCTCGGCCGGCAGCCGCGTGCTGGTCCAGAAGACCATCTATGACGATTTCGTCGGCGCCGTCGCCAGGCAGTTCTCCAAGCTGCGCGCCGGCACGCCCGAGATGGATCTCGATTGCGGCCCGGTGATCAACGCCAAGCAGCGTGGCCGGGTGCAGAGCTTCGTGGATCAGGCCCGCGAGCAGGGCATTCCGGTCCTCGCCGAGGGCGCGATCGCGCAGGGCGTGCCCAATGGCGGCTTCTATGTGACGCCGACCCTGTTCGGCCAGGTGCCGCGCGGCAACCGGCTGGAGCAGGAGGAGGTCTTCGGTCCCGTGCTCGCCGCCTTCTCCTTCGACGACGAGGAGGACGCGGTGAAGCTTGCCAACTCGACCCCCTATGGCCTCGTCGCCGGCGTCTGGACCAATAATGGCGGACGCCAGCAGCGTGTCGCCAAGCGCGTCCGCGCCGGGCAGGTCTTCATCAACGGCTATGGTGCGGGCGGCGGCATCGAACTGCCCTTCGGCGGCACCGGCAAGAGCGGCCATGGCCGCGAGAAAGGCTTCATGGCGCTGGAGGAGTTCGCCGTCGCGAAGACGATCGTGCACAAGCACGGGTGAAGCGGAACAGGTGAATCGCGGCCAGGTTGTTCGCCCGTAAGGAGTAGCTTGGGATCGTACGAGAACAGGTCTTGCGCCCCGCTGCGGGCGCAAGCATTGATTGACCATGTGGACGCTGCCGGCAGGCGATACCGTCGATATCCTGGGAGGATTACTTGCGCCCCTGCAAGGCCGGCGCATTCTCGATATCGGCTGCGGTCGGGGCAATCTGCTGCAGGCGCTGGCCGAGCGAGGCGCAAGCGTCGCCGGGCTCGATCCGGACGAGGCGATGCTGGAGGTCGCGCAGGCTCTTGTGCCCAAGGCCACGCTGAAGCAGGGCTGTGCCCAGCTCGTGCCCTGGGGCGATGCCAGCATGCACGCCGCGATCTTTCTCAACAGCCTGCACCATATCCCTGTCCCCGACATGCTGCTGGCACTGGAGGAGGCCGCCCGCGTCGTCGGCAGGGGTGGCAGCGTCATCGTCATCGAACCCCTGTCGGAAGGATCGTTCTTCGATGCGCTGCGGCTGATCGAGGACGAGACCGAGGTCCGGCAGGCCGCACAGGATGCGATTGTCAGGGCGAGGCGCCGCGGCATCGTCAACGAGATCAGGCGGATCGAATACGACCGTATCGAAACGTTTTCCGATGCCGAAGCCTTCCTGGAGCGTGCCGTAGTGATCGATCCGTCGCGCGAGGAGCGGGCGCAGGCGGCGCGCAGCAAGCTGCTCGCCCGCTTCGAGGCGCTGTCGGACCATGACAAGGGCGGCTATGTCCTGCACCAGCCGCTGCGGATGCACCACCTCAAGGTGCCATTCGCGGCCAAGCCGGCGAGCACCTCCGCCATGTTCGGCTGAGGCTCAGCCCGCGCCGGCTGGGGCCGGCAGCCGAGGGGCCTTCACCCGCCCCGGCCATTCGCCGGTGATGCCAGGCTGGACCGGCCGTTCCAGGTAGGTCGAGAGCACGACATAGCTGCGCGTCGCGGTAACGCCGGGCACGTCGTAGATCTTCGCCAGCAGGCCCTCGAGCGCGTGCGTGCTCTGCGTGCGCACCTTCAGCATCATGCAGGTGTCGCCGGCGACCGAATGGATCTCCTCGACCTCGGGATGGGCCTCGATCGCCAGCAGCGTCGTGGTCTTGCCCCAGCCGGTGGTGTCGACATGGACGAAAGCGAGCAGCGTCTTGCCGGTCGCCTCCGGCTCGATCAGCGCCGCAACCCGCTTGATCGCACCCGAGCGCCGCAACCGCTTGACCCGCTCATGCGCCGCCGGCGGCGACAGGCCGACACGCTCGCCGAGATCGGCGTAGCTGATCGTCGCGTCCTCGACCAGGACGCCTAACAGCTTTCGGTCCATCGCATCGAGTTCGCGCTCGGACCCGCGGTTGCGCCGAACGCCATCTGTTTTTTCGAGCATTCGCTGATCCTCGATTGAAGCTGAATCAAATTCGGACATTCTGTCGAAATGACGAATGAAAATCAAACAGCAGCCGGCATCGCTCGCATCCCCGCCGCGGCCTATGCACTCTGCCTGTGCATCGGCCTCGTCGGCGCCAACTCGCTGGCGCTGGGGCCGATCGCGCCGCGCGTGGCGGAGAGCTTCGCCAGCGGCGTGCCGGCGGTGATGGCGGCCTCGGCAGCCTTCGGTATCGGCACGGCGGCGAGCGCCCTGCTGCTCGCCGGGCTGATCGACCGCTTCGGCGCAGGCCGGGTCCTGCGCTACGCGTTGCTTGCCTTCCTGGCGGCCCTCGCGGCGAGCGGGGCGGCACCGGCCCTGCCGGCTTTCGTCGGCGCGCAATTGCTGGCCGGGCTCGCCGCCGGCCTTGCGCTGCCGGCGATCTACACACTCGCTGCGCTGGCAGCACCCGCCGGCCGCGAGAGCGACACGCTCGGCGTCGTCCTGTTCGGCTGGACGCTGAGCATGGTCGCCGGCGTCTCGCTCTCGGCCGTGATCGCCGATGTCCTCGGCTGGCGCATGGTCTACGCCATCGTCGTGGTCGCCGGGCTCGCCGCCATGGCCGGGACAACGAAGCTGACAGCCGGCGGCAACCCGACCAGGCGCACCGCGCCGTCGCCGCTCTCGGCGCTGAGGGTTCCCGGCATCGCGCCGCTGCTATTCGCCTGCGCCGCCTTCATGGCCTCGTTCTACGGCGTCTATGGCTATGTCGGCGACCATCTGCATCGCGGGCTCGGCCTGCCGGTCAGTGCCGGTGGCCTGCTGGCACTGTGCTATGGCCTCGGCTTCGGTGCGACGACCTTCCTCGACCGCTGGATCGACCGGCTCGGTCCCGCCCGGTTGCTGCCGCTGTTCTTTGCGGTGGTCGGTGCTGTCTATCTGGCGATGACCGCTGCCTCCGCCTCCTATCCGGCACTGCTCGCCGTCGTCTTCTGCTGGGGCATGGCCAATCACGCCGCGCTGAACGTGCTGATCCTCCGGCTGGCGGCACTCGATCCCAGCCGCCGCGGCGCGATCATGGGCCTCAACAGCGGCGTCACCTATCTCGCGCTCTTTGCCGGAACGACAGGCTTCGGGCCGCTCTATGCCAGTGCCGGCTTCTCGGCGCTCGCAGGGCTCGCGGTTGCGCTGATGCTGATTGCGGCGCTTGCCGCGGCGCTGGCGCCCCGCGCCGCGACGGTGAGAGACCAGCCCGCCGCCTGAGCCTCACATCTGGATGACGTGCCGGATCGTCCGGCCTTCGTTAAGGGCGTCGAAGCCTTCGTTGATTCCCTCGAGTGGGCTCGAGCTGGTCCAGAGCTTGTCGACCGGCAGCCGGCCGCGCTGATAAAGGTCGATGAAGCGGGGAATGTCGCGCACCGGAATGCAGGAGCCGACATAGGAGCCCTTCAGCGTCCGCTCTTCGCCGACGAGCCGAACCGGCGCCAATGACATCGTATGAGCGGGGTTGGCGAGGCCCGCCGTCGTCGTCGTGCCGCCGCGCCGCGTGATCTGGTAGGCGAGCTCCAGCGCCTTCACCGAGCCGGCCATTTCGAGACCGTGGTCCACGCCGCCCTTGGTCGCGGCGCGGATCGCCTCGACGACATCGGGCGCGCCGGCGTTGAAGGTGTCGGTCGCGCCGAGCTCGCGGGCGATCTTCAGCTTCTCGTCCGAGAGGTCGACGGCGATGACGCGCGAGGCGCCGCATGCGACGGCGCCGAGCAAAGCGGAGAGGCCGACACCGCCGAGCCCGACGACCGCCGCCGTCTCGCCGGCCCGGACCTTCGCCGTGTTCACGGCCGCACCGACTCCGGTCAGCACGGCGCAGCCGAACAGCGCGGCGATCTCGTGGGGAATGTCGGCCTCGATCTTGACCAGCGAATGGCGCGACATCACCGTGTGCTCGGCGAAGGCGGAGACGCCGACATGATGGTGCACCGGCTGGCCGTTCTGCGAGAGCCGGCGCCCGCCCGCCATCAACTCGCCGACGCCGTTTGCGGCGTTGCCGGGTTCGCACAAGGCAGGGCGCCCCTCGCTGCACGGCGCGCAATGGCCGCAGGATGGCACAAAGACCATGATGACACGGTCACCCTTCCTGAGGTCGGTGACGCCGGGGCCGACCTCTTCGACCTCGCCGGCGGCCTCATGGCCGAGCACCATCGGCACCGGGCGCGGCCGGTTGCCGTCGATCACCGAGAGATCGGAATGGCAGAGGCCCGCGGCGCGGACCTTGACCAGCACCTCGCCCATGCCGGGCGGGGCGAGCTCGACCTCCTCGATCCGGAGCGGCTTCGACTGCGCATAGGGCGCGGTGACGGGGCTGGCGTGCAGTACGGCGGCGCGGGTCTTCAAGGCGTGTCCTCGTGAGCTGATTTGCCGGCGAGTGTTCGGCTCGCCGCGCCGCCTGTCAAAGACGAAATCCCGATCAGCCGTATAAGGCGGGCGGATCGGTCTCGTCGCCCAGCGTCGCGGTCCAGCGCTCGTCGGCGACGAGGCCGCGCAGGATCTCCCAGGAGAGCTGGCCGATGGCGCGGGCTGCGGCCGTCATCGGCCGCTCGGTCGAATATGCCAGGTAGACCTTGCGATAGAGCGAGGGTTCTTCCAGTGGCCAGGTCTGGAAGATGCCGGCCTTCTCCTGCGCCCTGACCGCCATGCGCGGCAGGATGCTGTAGCCGAGGCCGCGCTCGGCCAGGCGCTTGATCTGCGAATAGGATTCGATCTCGACCGCGGCATGGACGGTGGCGTTGATGCCGGCCGCCGCCTCGTCGATCTGGTCGCGCAGGCCGTGGCCCGGCCCGGGCAGGATCAGGTCGAGCCCGGCGGCCTCGGTCAGCGTCACCGCCTTGCCGGCAGGCGCTTTCAGCGCCGTCAGAGCCGGGATACCGAAGAGGCAGAGTTCCTCGGTCAGGACGTGGTGGATGCCGAGCCCCTTCGGATCGGAGGTCGAGTAGATCACTGCGAGATCGACCTCGCCCTTGCGCAGCCAGTCGAGCACGAAGCCGCTCATCGCCTCGGCGACGCGGATGCGCACATCCGGGAAGCGCTCCTGCGTCGCCTCGATCAATGGCACGCTGAACTGCTCGCTGACCGTGCCTGGCAGGCCGATCCTGACCTCGCCGGCCGGCGCCGCCTGCTCGCCGCGCACGCTGTCGCGCAGTTCGGCGAATTCGGCGAGGATGGTACGTGCCTTGGCGAGCAGGCGCTCCCCCGCCTCGGTCGGCTGCACCCCGCGCGTGCCGCGATGCAGCAGGGCGACGCCGAGCTCGTCTTCCATATGGCGCAGGTGCTGGCTGAGCGCCGGCTGCGCCACCCGGAGCTTGAGCGCTGCCTTGGAGAACGAGCCCTGTTCGACGATGGCCGTGAAATAGCGCAACTGGCGCAGATCCATCGTCGTCCCGTTCCCCTTAATTGGCCCGCGAGCGCGAGCTTTCGCTTATGCAGACTAGAGCGAAGCCTTATTGGCCGTCCACTCCACAGGCGTGCATCCTTTCCTTCCGGCAAGGCCTAACGCGACGCAAGGCCGCCCGGCGAAGAAGACGGCGCCCGACGCCGCTCCCTTTCCACGCGGAGGAACGCCATGTCGAACCTGCTCATCCCGTCCACCAGCCGCCGCGGCTTCCTGTCCGGTGCGGCCGCGCTCGCCGCCGGCGCGGCCTTGCCCGGCGGCGCCTTGGCCAAGGCCCCGCTCGCGAACAGCCAGGTGCCCTATTACTACCGCTTCGGGCTCGGCCAGGCCGAGGTCACTGTGGTTTCGGACGGGCCCTTGCCGCTCGGCGATCCCGGCTCCAGCTTCCTCGGCCTGCCGAAGGAACAGGTCTACGGCCTGCTCGAAACGAACTTCCTGGCCAAGGACAATGTCGTGCTCGAGCAGAACATCCCGATCGTCAATTTCGGCGACCGGCTGGTGATGTTCGATACCGGCATGGGCTTCTCCAAGGCTTTCGGCCCGACGACCGGCCGGCTGCTGAAAAGCATGCAGGAGGCCGGCATCGACCCGGCTTCGATCGACGCCATCGTCTGCAGCCACGCCCATATCGACCATACCGGCGGCATCTGTTCGGCCGAGGGCAAGCCGAACTTCCCCAATGCGCAGATCTATATCAGCCAGGTCGACCATGATTACTGGCTCGACGACGCCCGCCTCGGCACGCCGTTCAAGGCCTTCGGCGACCATGCCCGCGCCAATTTGCGGCCGGTGCGCGACCGCATCGTCTTCTTCAAGGACGGGCAGGAGTTCCTGCCGGGCATCACCGCGATCTCGGCGCCGGGCCACAGCCCCGGCCATACCATCTTCAACGTCTCCTCGGCGGGCAAGTCCTTCGTCTTCCTCGGCGATCTCACCCACCACCCGATCCTCCTGACCGAGAATCCCCGGGTCGAGTTCGCTTATGACTGGGACCCGAAGATGTCGGTGCAGTCGCGGGTGAAGCTGCTCACCATGCTGGCCGAGCAGAAGACGCCGGTAATGTCCTATCACTTCGCCTGGCCGGGCTTCGGCAACCTCGCCAAGGCCGGTGACGGCTTCCGCTACTATCCCGCTGCGATGCAGATGCTGCGCGGCTGAGCTGATCCTCCCCCAGGCTCGGCCTCGGCAGCGTCCATGCGCGCCTGGAAGCTCTGGCCCCAGGCGCGCATGGCGAGCAGCACCGGCTCCAGCGATTGCCCGAATTCGGTCAGCTCGTATTCCACCTTGGGCGGCACTTCCGGATAGACGATCCGGCGCACCACGCCGTCCGCTTCCAGCTCGCGCAATTGCAGGGTGATCATCCGCGGCGTCGCGCGCGGCGTCAGCCGGCACAGCGCATTGAAGCGCAATTTGCCCCGCAGCAGCTGGAACAGCAGCACCGGCTTCCAGACACCGCCGATCACCGACAACGTCGCCTCTACGCCGCAGCCCGTGCGGGCCGCCGGCTCGCGGCGCGGTCGTGTTCCTGTGGCGTGAATGGGCTCAACGACACTTACATCCATGATAGTACATGTTCTCTTTGTACGTACTTGTGCCAGATGAGCTATGACGACACTTGCCTGCTTTCGCAACCACGCAAGGAAGCACGGCAGTGAAGGCAGCATGGTATCAGCGCAAGGGACCGGCGAACGAGGTCCTTGAAGTCAGCGAGCAGCCTCAGCCGATCGCCGGCCCGGGCGAATTGCTGATCAGGGTCCACGCCAGCGGCATCAACCCGTCCGATTGGAAGGCGCGCGCCGGCTGGCTCGGCCGCAGTGAGATGCCATTTCCGCTGGTCATCCCGCATCAGGACGGCGCGGGGGAAGTGGTCGCAGCCGGCTCGCCCGAGCTGGAGAGCCGCATCGGCGAACGGGTCTGGTTCTATGAAGCCGCGCTCGGCCGGCCCTTCGGCGGCGCGGCCGAGTATGTTGCGTTGCCGGCGCGGCAGGTCCAGCCGCTGCCGGCAAGTGTCACGTTCGAGGAAGGCGCCGCTCTCGGCGTACCCGCGATGACGGCACATCGCTGCGTCCTCGCCGATGGCTCCGTTGCCGGCAAGGTCGTGCTTGTCACTGGCGGGGCCGGCGCAGTTGGCCGCTACGCCATCCAGTTCGCCAAGCAGAGCGGGGCGCGGGTGATTGCGACCGTCAGCCGCGAGGAGCAGGCGCGTTCCGCCAAGGCGGCGGGCGCCGATCTCGTGCTCAACCGCCACAATGACGATCTCGCGGCGCGCATTCGGGACTTCACCGGCAAGGAACGTGGCGTCGACCGCGTCGTCGAGGTCGCCTTCGGCGCCAATCTCGACCTGACCATGCAGGTGCTGGCGCCGCGCGGCGTGATCGCGACCTATTCGTCCGATGCGGTTGCCGAGCCCGTCCTGCCCTACTGGCCGCTGCTTCAGCTCGATGCCGCGATCCGCTTCGTGCTGGTCTATGTCATGGATGCGGCCGCGCATGATGAGGCCGCGGCTGCGATCGGGGAGGGGCTGCGAGGCGGTTGGCTCAGCCACGAGATCGCCGCGCGCGTCCCGCTCGACGAGATCGCGCAGGCACATGAACTGCTCGAGAGCGGCCGCGCGGTCGGCAAGGTTGTGATCATCAGCTAGTCGATGAGCAGCGGGCGCGACGCCGTCTCGCCCGCTGCTCAAAATAGCGAGATCGGAGGACGCTGCGGTGTTCTCAGGCCGCTTCGGTCATCGCTCCGCCGAGGAAGAGCTGGGCGACGCGGGGATCTGCGAGAATGGTGGCTGCCGGGCCCTGCATGCGGGTCTGGCCGAGCTCCAGCACCAGGCCTTCGTCGGAGATTTCCAGCGCCGAGCGGGCGTTCTGCTCGATCATCAGGATGGTGACGCCCTTGGCACGCAGCTCCTTCAGGATGTCGAAGGTCTCCTGCACCAGCATCGGCGAGAGCCCGATCGAGGGCTCGTCGATCAGCACCAGCTTGGGGTCGAGCAGGAGCCCGCGCACGATCTCGAGCTGCTTCTGCTGGCCGCCGGAGAGCGTCGAGGCCTGGACATCGGCCTTGGCGCGCAGCGACGGGAAGCGGTCGAGCGCCGCCTCGATGCGCCTGGGCATGTCGGTGATCTGGCTGCCGGCCGCGACCGCGCCGAGCTCGATATTGTGGCGCACCGAGAGCTCGGGGAAGATGTTGCGGCCCTGCGGCACGTAGCAGATGCCGGCCTCGAGCAGCTTGCGCTGGTTCCAGTTGGTGATCTCCTGGCCTTCCAGCCGGATATGGCCCTCGCGCACCTTGAGCAGGCCGAAGATCGCCTTGAACACGGTCGACTTGCCGGCGCCGTTCGGGCCGATCACAGTGGTGATCGCGGCTCGCGGCACCTTGAATGTCGTGCCGTTGAGGATGGTCATGGCGCCGTAGCCGCCGACCACGCCGTCGAGTTCGAGGATGGGAGTGGTCATGGCATCGCTCCTCAATGCCCGAGATAGGCTTCGATGACCGCCGGATTGGCGCGGACTTCGGCCGGTGTGCCCTCGGCCAGGACCTTGCCTTCGGCCAGCACGATGACGCGCGAGCACAGCGACATCACGAAATCCATGTTGTGCTCGATCACCACGAAGGTCGCGCCCTGCTCGGCATTGATGGCACGCAGGCGCTCCTTGAGATCGCCCAGCATGGTGAGATTGACGCCGCCGGCCGGTTCGTCGAGCAGGACGAGGCGCGGCCCGGCCATGAAGGCCATGGCGGCGTCGAGCAGCTTCTGCTGGCCATAGGAGAGCCCGCCGGCCTTGGCCTCGGTGAGGTGGCCGAGCTTGAAGAAGCCGATCATCTGCTCGGCCTTGGCCGAAAGCCCGGCGTCGCGCGCGCCGAAGAAGCGCGACAGCATCGTGCCTTCATGCTCCTGCCCGGCGAGGATCAGGTTCTCGCGCACCGAGAGCTCGGGGAAGACCTGCAGCAGCTGGAAGGTGCGGCTGACGCCGAGCCGGTTAAGCTCGGAGGGACGCATGTTCGTGACGTCGCGGCCGTCGAGCTTGACCGCGCCCTCGGTCGGCTCGAGCTGGCCGAGGATGCAGTTGAACAGGGTCGACTTGCCGCAGCCATTGGGGCCGATGATGCCGAGGATCTCGCCTTCATTGACCTTGAAGGAGACGCCGTTCACCGCCTTGATGCCACCGAAGGCCTTGTGCAGGTTGGAGACCTCGAGGACTTCGGTCATCGCGCGCCCTCCTTCTTGCCGGTGAGCTTCGCCCAGCCGCGTTCGAGCAGGCCGCTCATGCCCTGGGGGCAGGCGATCAGCAGCAGCATGACGATCGCCGCGAAGATGATCAGGTAGAGCGAGCCGGCAAAGCGCAGCCATTCCGGCAGCACGACACCGAGCAGCGCCCCGATGAACGGGCCGAGCAGATAGCCGGCGCCGCCCGCGACCACCATCAGCAGCAGGAAGAAGCTCTGCGACAGCGAGAAGGGCGAGGGGTCGATGAACTCGACCAGCGGCGCATAGAGCGCCCCGGCGAAGCCCGCATAGGCCGAGCCGATCGCGAAGGCGAGCAGCGTGTACATGCGGGTGTCGATGCCCAGGCTCGCGGCGCGGATCGGGTTCTCGCGCAGCGCCGTGAAGGCGCGGCCCCAGGGCGAGCGGATCATCCACCAGAGCACGACGGCGAGCAGGAAGGTGACCACGACGACGAAGCGGTGGAAGGCGAGCGCGCCGTCGAGCTTGAGCCCGAAGAAGCTCGGCCGCGGGATGTTGGAGAGGCCGAAGACGCCGCCGGTCAGCCATTGCTCGTTGCGCAGGATGAGCCAGATCAGCGTCGAGAAAGCCAGCGTCACGAAGGCGAGGTAATGCGCCTTGACCCTGAGCGCCGGGAAGCCGAGCACGAGCCCGACCGCGAAGGTGATGAGGCCCGAGATCGCGAAGGAGGCGTACCAGTTCAGCCCAACCTTGCTGGTCAAAAGCGCCGTCGCATAGGCGCCGATGCCCATGAAGGCGGCCTGCGCCAGCGACTTCAGGCCGGCATAGCCGAGCGTAAGGTTGAGCCCCATCACCGCGACGCTCATCACCAGCCAGAGCGAGAGCACATAGGTGCCGTAGCGGCCCATGCCGGAGGGAGCGAACCAGAGGATGACCGCGGCGATGACCAGCGTCAGCAGCGTGCCGTCGACGAAGCCGGGCAGGGGCAGGCGGCGCGCCGCGGAGGTCGCGGCGCCGTGGGTTGCGGGCGCGGTCATACGCGGCGCTCCTCTTTGCGGCCCATCAGGCCTTCCGGCTTGACGAGAATGACGACGACCAGGAGCACGAGGGGCACGGCGAGGCGGTACGAGGTCGAGATGTAGGCGGCCGCCATGCTGTCGACGATGCCGACGATCAGCCCGCCGACGAGGGCGCCGCGGACCTGGTTGAAGCCGCCGACGATCGCCGCGATGAAGGCGAACAGGCCGATCACCTCGCCATTGGAGAATTTCGCCAGATAGATCGGCGAGATCAGCACCGAGGCGACGACCGCGAGCGCCGCGTTGATCACGAATGTCAGAAGCACCATGCGCTCCACGGGTATGCCGAGGATGCGCGCCACCGTCGGGTTCTGCGCGGTCGCCTGCATCTGGCGGCCGAGCCGGGTGCCGCCGACAAACCATTGCAGAAGCCCGATGACGGCAAAAGCGACGGCGATGATCGCGACATGCTGCAGCGAGATCGCCGCGCCAAACACCGAGATCGTCTCGGTCGGCACGAAGGAGGGGAATTTCTGCGCCTCGGCCGAAAAGCCATCCTTGGCGCCTTCCTTCATGATGATCGACAGCGCCATGGTGGCGATGGCGAGCGGCAGCACGCCGTGCCGGATCATCGGATCGACGATGGTCAGCTTGAAGCCGACGCCGAAGATCAGGATGAAGGCGGCGATGCCGATCAGCGCTCCCAGCCAGATCGGCGCGCCGAACAGCTTGATCGCGAGCAGGACCAGCACGGCCGGCAGCATGACGAACTCGCCCTGGGCGAAGTTGATCGTCTGCGAGGTCTGCCAGACCAGGGTGAAGCCGATCGCGGCGAGTGCGTAGATCGCGCCCGTGGCGATGCCGGCGATGAGATAGGCGAGGAATTCGGCCATGGCTTTGCTCGCTCGGTGTTGGGCCGTGGGCTGGAAAGCTTGTTGAACCGAGGCTTTCCAGAAAATGCCGACTGTTGAACATCCGCAGGGAACCCTTCTCCCGTGTGGGAGAAGGGCAGGGATGAGGGCCTGCCCTTTCCGCAGAAGGCGGAACGGAACCGTAGTGCCTTTACGATCGGCGGCGGTCCCTCACCCCTGCCCCTCTCCCATCCGGGAGAGGGGTTCCCTGTGCTTGTCCTGTCTGCCGCTCGCAATGACGATGCGGCTCGTCGTTCTTACGGGTTGATCTTCGGCAGCGTCGCCGTGATCACCTGCTTGCCGTCCTTGACCTCAGCGAGGAAGCTCTCGCGGTCGAGGTCGCCGTTCTTCTCGATCGTGGTCTCGATCAGGATGCCCGGCTCGTCCGAGGTCTTGATTGTGGCGCCGCGCAGCGTGTCGGCGACGCCCTTCTTGTCGAACTTCTTCTGCTTCTCGGTCGCCCACTTGACCATGTAGACGGCCATGTAACCCTTCATGCCGTTATGGTCGGAGGCGTAGTTGTACTTGGCCTGGAACTTCTTGCCGAACTCCTGGAAGGCCGGGATCGGCGCGTCGATCGAGAGGCCGACATGGCCCTTGACGCCGTTGGCGGCGTCGCCCGCGAGCTCGATCACCTTGGCGCCGAGCAGGGTGGTCTCGCCGACCATCGGCTTGGTGATGCCCTGCTGCTTGGCAGCGCGCAGGAAGCGGGCGCTCTCCTCCTCGTTCAGATAGACGAAGATCGCGTCGGCATTGGAGTTCTTGACCTTGATCGCATCGGCGGCGAAGTCGGCCTGGCCCTGCTCGGTGGCAACGTCGGCGGCGAGCTTGATGCCGGCCTTCTCCAGCTCGGGGATGATCGCGTCGCGGCCGCCCTTGCCGAAGTCGTTGTTGACCCAGACGACGGCGACCGAGGCGGCCTTGACCGTGTCCTTCAGGTATTTGGCGATCTTCGGCATCGCCGCGGTCTGGCTGAGCGAGGTCCGGAACAGGTACTGGTTGCCCTGCTTGGTCAGGCCGGCCGCCTCGCCGCCGACGAGCTGGGCGATCTCGGCGCGCTGGGCGATCTGCATGGAAGCGCCGATCGGGCCGGAGAAGACCGGGCCGAGCACGGCATAGGTGCCCTCGTCGATGGCGCGCTGCACGGCGGCGCGGGTGTTCCCCGGATTGGTCTGGGTGTCGTAATGGACGATCTCGATCTGCTTGCCGAGGATGCCGCCCTTGGCGTTGATGTCGGCGACGGCGAGATCGATGCCGTTCTTCCAGTTGGTGCCGGCGGTCGCCCCCGCGCCCGAGAGCTCGACGACGTCGACCAGCTTGACCTTGTCCTGCGCCAGGGCCGGCAGGCTGACGGCCATGCCGAGCGCGGCAGCGATGATCCAGTGCTTCTTCATGCTCGTTTCCTCCACTTGTCCCTAGTCTCCAAAATCCCCGCCCGGTGTTGTCCGGGTCGTCTTGCTCAGGCGGCGTGTTCGGTCGTCTCGCCCGCCGCGGTCACGGAGTCGAAGGCGGCGCCGATCACCGCCTCCGATGCTTCCAGGCCGGTGAAGAGCCGGAAAGCATCGACCGCCTGGTGAATCGAGAGCTCGCGCCCGGTCATCACCGTTGCGCCGGCTTTTTGCGCCGCTTTCAGCAGCGGTGTCCAGAGCGGGTGATAGACCGCGTCCGCGACCCATTGCGAGGCCTGGATCGCGCTTGGCTCGATCGGGATGCCGCGGTCCGGCAGCATGCCGACCGGCGTGCCGTTGACGATGCCGGCGGCCCCCTCTGCCGCCGCCTCGGCGCTGGCGGCGATCTCGACGCTCGCGCGGGTGCCGAGGAGCCCGGCCAGCGCTTCGGCCCGGCTGCGATCGACGTCGCAGAGCCGCAGCCGGGTGACGCCGCAGCCGGCGAGCGCGAAGGCGATCGCCTTGCCGACGCCGCCGGTGCCGATGATCGCGACCGGCTTGTCGCCATCCTGCCGGCCGAGCCGGCGATAGGCGGTGGCGAAGCCCGAGGCATCGGTGTTGTGGCCGATCAGGCGGCCGTCGTCGACGACGATCGTGTTGACCGCGCCCATGGCCGCAGCCTGCTCGGACAGCCCGTCGAGCAGCGGCACGACCGCTTCCTTGTAGGGATAGGTGACGTTGATGCCGGAGAAGCCGAGCCGCCGGATGCCGTCGAGCATGGCGGCGAGGTCCTCGCGGCCGGCGCCCGCAACCTCGATCAGATGGTAATGCGCCTCGATCCCGGCGGCTCGCGCCGCAGCTTCCTGCGTCGTCGGCGTCGCCGAATGCGCGATCGGGAAGCCGATCAGCCCGAGCAGCACCCGCTTGCTCTTCCTGGCGATGACCATGGTCGGTATTCCATCCCTGTCACGGCCCGTCTCGGCAGGCTTGTGCATGAGCCCGCAGCTAAACCGATTTGCCGCCGTAACGCGATAACCAATTCGTCGCTGCCGCCTAACATGATGTTATCTTTCTGCGGCAAGCCGCGGCGAAACCACCGCGTTCATCTCCTCGCGCAGCAACTTCACGAAAGTCTCGGCATAGAGCGAGAGCGCCTTGTCGTTCTTCATCGCGACATAGGTCTGGAATTGGGTCGGCTCCTCGATCGGGATCGTGGCGATGCCTTGCATCGAGCCATGGGCGACGGTGAACTGGTCGATGATGGCGATGCCGAGCCCGGCGCGCACCAGCGAGCAGACGGTGGTGCCGAAGCGCGCCTTGATCGCCATCTCGTACTGCAGCCCCTGGCGCTGGAAGATCTCGCTCATGATCCGGCCATAGGGGTCGGTCGGGTCGATGCCGATCAGCTGATGCTGGACGATCTCGCGGGCCGAGATGCTGCTGTAGCCGGCGAGCGGATGGTTCTGCGGCACGATGCAGAGCAGCTCGCCCATGGCGAGAGGCACGAAGTCGAGGCCTGGATGATCCAGCTTGTAGCTCATCGCGACGATCTCGCCCTTGCCGAGCAGGAGATAGTCGAGCGCTTCCTCGATCTTCAGGATGTTGATGTCGATGCGCAGGTCGGGATGCTTGCGCCTGAGGCGCTCGATCGCGCGCGGCACCATGACATGGCAGATGCTCGGAACCGAGCCGAGCTTGAAGTCGACGTCGCCGCCGCGTTCGATCCGGGCCAGCATCGAGTGCAGGTCGTCGACCTTGCGGTAGACGCCGTTGATCTGCTCGAAGATGTCCTTGGCCTCCGGCGTCGGCACGTAACGGCCCTGCCGGCGCTCGAACAGCTTGAGCCGGAGCGAGCGCTCGGTGTGTTTCATCAGCCGGCTGATGCCGGGGGCCGAGACGTTGAGCAGCTTCGCCGCGCCGGCGATCGTGCCGGTGATCATGATCGCCCGGATCACCTCGATCTGGCGCAGGGTAAGCATGGCTGACCGTTCCTCGCCGGCTTCTTGCCCCAAGCGGAGGCGAGGGCTGCGGACCTGTCAAGACGCCAAGCCTAGCTCGCTCGGGCTGATTGACTTTCGCAGGATTTGGCTCTCACCTGACCTCAAGTCGTCAATCGCTCCGGGGGGATGCAATGGCGGACCAGGTTCACCCGGCGGCGGCGTCTCACCTGCCGGCTTTCATCACAAGTCCGGGCAGCACGGACATCCTGATGGTGGTCGCGGCGATCATTCTGCTCGCTGCTGTCCTGGGCGTCGGGTTGCTCTTCCTGCGCCTGCACACCTTGCCCGAGCGCATCGCGCATAAATCCCACAAGCTGCAATTCGAGATCGTCGCCGTGCTCGGGCTGCTAGCCCTGTTCACGCATGTGCATCTGTTCTGGGTCATCGGCCTGATGCTCGCTTTGATCGACGTCCCCGATTTCTCCGGCATGTTCAGCCGCATGGCGGGCTCACTCGAGAAGATCGCTGGCATCGCGCCGGGCCGCGGTGGCGAGGCGGCGTCGGATATCGAGCACGGCATCGTGCCGCCGGACGACAAGCCGGCGCCTCCGCCAGCCGTGGCCGCCGCGCCGGCTGGCCAGCACTGAGGAGGCCGCGATGCTCGAACTCCTCGTCTGTGCCCTCTTCACCATCGTCCCGGACTATCTCTATCGCCGCTACGGCCAAGGCAGGCGGCTGGGCAAGGAGATCACGCTCTATTCGGTCTGGTTCGAACTGCGCTGGGGCATCGTCACCTGCGTGATGCTGACGGTCGGACTGATTACGGTGATCTTCTACAACCACCCCTCCACCACCAGTGCGACCGTGTTCTTCCGCAGCGTCCCGATCATTCCGGAGATCAACGGCCGCGTCGCGCAGGTGCATGTCGGCGTCAGCGGCAAGGTCGCGCAGGGCGCGCCGATCTTCACCCTCGACAGCACCAGCCAGCGGGCGGCGGTCGAGACGGCGCGGCGCAAGCTCGCCGAGGTGGATGCCGCGCTCGTCGTCGCGAAGGCCGACATCCTCACTTTCGACGGCAAGATCCAGGAGGCGAAGAGCGCGCTGCAGCAGGCGCTCGACGAATTGCAGACCAAGCGCGAGCTGAAGCGGCGCAACGACGACATCGTCGCGACCCGCGAGATCGAGCGGCTCGAGAACATCACGGCCGGGCGCGAGGCCGCGGTCGCCTCGACGACAGCGTCGCAAGCGGCCGCCCAGACGAAGATCTCGACCTTGCTGCCGGCCGAACGCGCCAGTGCCGAGGCGGCCTTGGCGCAGGCCGAGGTCGAACTCGCCAAGACAGTGGTACGGGCCGGCTTCAACGGCCATGTCGAGCAGTTCACCCTGCGGCCTGGCGACATCGTCAACCCGTTCATGCGCCCGGCCGGCGCGATCATCCCGGAAGAGGCCGGCCGCGGGCGTCTGCAAGCCGGCTTCGGCCAGATCGAGGCGCAGGTGATGAAGGTCGGCATGGTCGCCGAAGTGACCTGCATCTCCAAGCCCTGGACGGTCATCCCGATGGTCGTGACCGGCGTCCAGGACTTCATCGCGGCCGGCCAGGTCCGCAGCGGCGAGCAGCTGATCGACGCCCAGCAGGTCGTGCGGCCGGGAACGATCCTGACCTATATGGAGCCGCTCTATCCGGGCGGGCTCGACGGGGTGACGCCGGGGTCGAGCTGCATCGCCAACGCCTACAGCAACAACCACGACATCATCGCCGCCAAGGATACCGGAACGCTACGGCGCGTCGCCTTGCACGCGGTCGACGCGACCGGGGTGGTGCACGCCATGCTGCTGCGCATCCAGGCGCTGGTCCTGCCGATCAAGACGCTGGTCTTCAGCGGGCACTGAGCTGCGGGCGGTCGAGCTTCAGATCTCGAACCAGTGCGCTGCGGGGCCGAGATTATGCACCGCAGAGTGGCCGATGGCGCCCATCGTGCCCCAGGCGTGATGGATATGCCCACAGAGCACCAGTCGCGGCTGGTGCCGCTCGATGGCGGCCCGGATTGCTCTGCTGCCCTCATGCCGGCCGTTGCGCTGCAGGTCCGCCACCCCATAAGGCGGTGAGTGCGTGACGAGCACGGCCTTGTCCGGACAGGCCGCGAGCAGTTCTTCTGCTTCGGCCTCCGGGAGGCGCTGGTTCCAGGATGCTTCGTTGGTCGCCGGTATCTCGTAGCCGAGGCCGAAGAATGGAGTGCCGCCGACCGCAACACCACTTCCGTGCAGGACATGCAGATGCGGCCATCCCCGGTTGGCGGCCTGCATCTCAGCGAGATTGTCATGATTGCCGGCGACGACCAGGACGGGGACCGTGATGTCACGCAGGATGTCGAATGTATCGGCCAGGCCTTCGCCTCTCGTCCCGAAATCGCCTGCTCCGATGACGACGTCTGCGGCTCGCGCAGCGTCTCGCAGTGACCAGGCGGCGTTCTTGTCGCGATGCAGATCGCTGAAGGCCAAGATCTTCATCGACATCCTCCCGGCCGCTCGATCCGAGCGGCTCAGAGCACGTCGCGCACGCGCACCAGCGTCGAGTCCATGTGCTTGCCGATGATCGCGGCGAGCGCGTCGCCGTCGCGCTTCAGCAGCGCCGCGATCATCTCCTCGTGCTCGGCCACCGCGCCGGCCCATTTCTCCGGGCCCTCATTGCCGATGAAGCGCAGCCGCTTGATCCTGGCCTGCAAGGTGCCGTGCATCTCGACCAGCACGTCGTTGCCTGAGGCGGCGACGATGGCGCTGTGGATCGCCTGGTTGAGCTTGAAATAGTCGAGCCGGTTGCGGGTCCGATAAAGCTCCATCATCTCGTCATGGAGCGCCTTGATCGCGGCGATGGTCTCGTCGCTCGCCTGCGCGCAGGTCATCCGGCCGCCGAGCTGTTCCAGCGTCTTCAGAACCTCGAGGATCTGCAACAGGTCACCGGCCGAGAACTTGCGGACGATCGCCCCCTTGGCCGGCTGGATCTCGACCAGCCCCTCGCTCGCCAAGGTCTTGATGGCTTCCCGGAGGGGCGTGCGCGAGACGCCGAGCTGGCCCCCGACGGCGCCTTCGTTGATGCGCTGCCCGGGGCCGAGCCTGCCCTCGATGATCATGTCGCGCAGTCGCTCCAGCACTTCCTCATGCAGGGTGCGGCGGGTGATGCGCGGATAGGTATCCTGCGCCTCGCTCGACATGCCGGCCTCGTTCGTCATCGCGGCTCTCCTTTGTCTTTCTGTACGGCATGGCGCTTTCGCGCTGTCAACGCGAGCGGCCCGGCTCCGGCGACGACCTCCCGACCGGACGTAGCGAGACCTGTGGACAGGTGAAGCCGTCGCCGGACTCGCGGCAGAGTAGTGCAGGAATGTTATGCTGCATACAGCATACTTGCTTTCGCGGCGGCCCCCATGATAGGCCGGAAGCCAAGCAGCCGGCGGTGGCCGGCCTCGGGAGGACGAGATGGACATCAAGGCGCAGGCTTCCTTGCCGGTGATCGCGGTCGCGATGGGCGATCCCTCCGGCATCAGCCCCGAACTCACCGCCCGCATCCTGGCCGAGCCCGATCTGAGCAAGGCTGCCCGCTATATCGTCTTCGGCGACTACCGCCTGTTCCAGCTCGGCGCCGACGATGCCGGCCTCACGCCTGATCTTCGCGTCATCGGCGAGGGCGATGCCCTGCCGGCCGACGCCGGCAAACCGGTCTTCGTCGACCTCAGGAATCATGATCCGGCCGATCTCCAGCGCGGCACGGCGACGCTCGCCGGCGGCAAGGCCGCGACCGACAATTTCCGCCGCGCGCTGCGTCTCGCCGCGTCCGGCAAGGCCGATGCGGTGTTCTTCACCCCGTTCAACAAGGCGGCGATGCGCTTTGCCTATCCCGGCTATGACGACGAGATCCGCTTCGTGCGCGACGCGATCGCGTTCGAGGGGCCGGCCAGCGAATTCAACGTGCTGGACAAGCTTTGGAACGCGCGCGTCACCTCGCATATCCCGCTCTCCGAAGTGGCGCAGAACATCACCCAGGAGCGCATCCTGCGGGCGCTCGAGCTCGCCGAGAAGAATCTGCGTGCCGCCGGCTTCAACCCGCCGCGCATCGCGGTCGCCGGCATCAACCCGCATGCCGGCGATGGCGGCAATTTCGGCCGCGACGAGATCGAGACGATCGAGCCGGCGGTGAAGACCGCCAAGGCCAAGGGTTACGTGGTCGAGGGTCCGTTCCCGTCCGACACGGTGTTCCTGCGCGCCAAGAACGGTGACTTCGACGCGGTGCTGACGATGTATCACGACCAGGGCCAGATCGCGATGAAGCTGATGGGCTTCGACCGCGGCGTCACGCTGATCGGCGGCTTCCCGTTCCCGATCTGCACGCCAGCTCACGGCACCGCTTATGAGATTGCCGGCAAGGGCATCGCCAATCTCGGCGCCACCCGCGCGGCGCTGTCGCTCGCGATCAAGATGGCGAGCGAGGGCAAGGCGGCGCGCAAGGCCGCCTGACGCAGATTTCCCGGCGCAGCGGCCGAGAAGAGCCGCGCCAGTTCCAACGATCATCCAGGGAGAGACAGCATGAAACGTTTCTGTATTGCGGCCGGCGCCGCGTTCGCTTCCGTCATTGCCGCGGTGGTTCCGGCCGCGGCCTGGCAGCCGACCAAGCCGATCGAGTTCGTCGTGACCTCGGGGCCCGGCGGCGGCACCGATAATTTCGCCCGCATCGTCCAGTCGATCATCACCAAGCACAAGCTGATCGAGCAGCCGGTCGTGGTACTCAACAAGGGCGGCGGCAGCGGCGCCGAGGGCTACATCTACGGCAAGGGCGCCAAGGGCGACGCCCACAAGGTCGTCTTCGGCACCAACAACGCCTATCTCCTGCCTTACGTCGCCAAGCTCGGCTACAAGCTCTCCGACCTGACGCCGGTTTCGGCGCTGGCGCTCGACGAGTTCCTGATCTGGGTGAAGGGCGACGCGCCCTATGCCGACGCCAAGGCCTATATCGAGGCCGCGAAGGCCAAGCCAGGCAGCCTGAAGATGGCCGGCAGCCAGTCCAAGGACACCGACCAGACCCTGACCGCGATGATCCAGGAGGCGACCGGCGCCAAGTGGATCTACGTGCCCTTCCAGGGCGGTGGCGCGGCTGCAACCCAGCTCGCCGGCGGCCATGTCGATTCCAACACCAACAACCCGAACGAAAACATCGGCCAGTGGAAGGCCGGCCAGGTGAAGCCGCTCTGCGTCTTCTCACCGGTCCGCCTCGCCAAGAGCGAGCCGATCCATGATGGCAAGGGCTGGGGCGACATCCCGACCTGCAAGGAAGCCGGCCTGCCGCTCGAATCCTTCCAGATGCCGCGCACCGTCTGGCTGCCGGCCGAGGTCCCGGCCGACGCGGTCACCTTCTATGCCGACGTGATGGAGAAGGTCAGCAAGACCCCGGAATGGGCCGAGTTCATCGCCCGTACCGCGCAGACCGCCCGCTTCATGAAGGGCAAGGAGCTCTCCGACTTCGTCGCCAAGGACGAGGCCGCCAACGCCAAGGTCTTCAAGAGCGAAGGCTGGGTCGTAAACTGACCTCGTCAATCTCCGGTCATCCCGGACAAGCGGCGAAGCCGCGCTGATCCGGGATTCCATGCCAGAACCGTTCCGGCATGGGTCCCGGGTCTCCCTTCGGTCGCCCGGGACGACATGGCCGGGCTGGGCGTCCGACGTTTGCAGGAGGAAAGCCGATGATCAGCCGTTTCCAGGCCGAGATCGCGACAGCTTTGGCGACGCTCGCCTTCGGCCTCGTCATCGTCAACGGCGCCCGCGAGTTCGGCATCGGCTGGGATTCCTCCGGCCCGCAGCCCGGCGCCTTCCCGTTCTATTGCGGGCTGCTGATCGCGCTTGCCAGCGCGGGCACGATCGTGACCACGATCGGCCGGCGTATGGGCGGCTCGGCGGCGCTCGCCGGGACTTTCCTCGACAGGGAGCAGGGCAAGCGCGTGCTGTCCTTTTTCCTGCCGATGCTGGCCTTCGTCATCCTGACCGTCACGCTCGGCATGTACGTCGCGATGCTGCTCTATCTCGTCTTCGCGATGCGCTTCCAGGGCCGCTATGGCTGGCTGCCCTCGCTCGCGACGGCCTTCGGCACCGCCGCCTTCTTCTATTTCGGCCTTGAGAAATTCGCCCAGGTCGGCCTGCTCAAGGGGCCGGTCGAAGCGATGCTCGGTCTTTAGAGCCGCGAGCCGGAGCATCTCATGGAAAACTTCGCCTCGCTTCTTCACGGCTTCCAGATCGCGCTGACCACGCATCACATCGCGCTGATGTTCGCCGGCGTGCTGCTCGGTATCCTGGTCGGCGTCCTGCCGGGCCTGGGCGCGCCCAACGGCGTCTCGCTGATGCTGCCGCTGACCTTCAGCATGGACCCGGTCTCGGCGATCATCCTTTTGACCTCGCTCTATTGGGGGGCGCTCTTCGGCGGCTCGACCACCTCGATCCTGTTCAATATCCCCGGCGAGCCCTCTTCGGTCGCGACCACCTTCGACGGCCACCCGATGGCCAAGCAGGGCAGGGCGACCGAAGCGCTTTCCTTTGCCTTCCTGTCGGCCGGCATCGGCGCCATGGCCGGCGTCATCCTGATCACGCTGCTTTCCGGCTGGGTCGCGCGCTTCGCGCTGAAATTCTCCTCGCCGGAGTATTTCGCTGTTTATTTCATGACCTTCGCCAGCTTTGTCGGGCTTGGTGGCGCTTCGCCCTTCAAGACCATCGTCTCGATGGCGATGGGCTTCGCCTTCGCCTCGATCGGCATGGACTCGGTCTCGGGTAATGTCCGCCTGACCTATGAGTTCGACGTGCTGCTCGCCGGCGTCAGCTTTCTGATCGCGGTGATCGGGCTGTTCGGCCTCGGCGAACTGCTGCAGACCATGGAGGAGGGCCTGCGCTTCGATGGGGTCAAGGCCAAGGTCAGCCCGCGCGACGTGCTCGCCACCGCGCTGAAGCTGCCGCGCTACTGGCTGGCGCTGATACGCTCCAGCATCATCGGCATCTGGATGGGCATCACGCCGGGCGGCCCGACCGCGGCCTCCTTCATGAGCTATGCGATGGCCAAGCGCTCCTCGCGCAATCCCGAGAAGTTCGGCAAGGGCGAGCCCGAGGGCGTGATCTCGCCCGAGACAGCCGACCATGCCGCCGGCTCCTCGGCCATGCTGCCGATGCTGGCACTCGGCATCCCCGGCTCGGCGACAGCTGCGGTGATGATGGGCGGGCTGATGATCTGGGGCCTCAACCCCGGCCCGATGCTCTTCGTCGAGCGGCCCGACTTCGTCTGGGGCCTGATCGCCTCGATGTATCTCGGCAACGTCGTCGCGGTCATCGTGGTGCTGGCGACGGTGCCGCTCTTCGCCTCGATCCTGCGCATCCCGTTCTCGATCATTGGCCCGGCGATCGTCGTGGTCTGCTTCATCGGCGCCTATACCGTCGGCAACAAGGAATTCGACATCTGGCTGGCCCTCGCCTTCGGCATCGTCGGTTATCTCTTCAAGAAGCTCGACTATCCCATCGCGCCCCTGGTGCTGGCCATGGTCATCGGCGACAAGGCGGAGGACGCTTTCCGCCAGTCGATGATCTTCAGCCAGGGCTCGCTCTCGATCTTCTGGTCGAACGCCCTGGTCGCGAGCCTGATGGCGATCGCTCTTGCGCTCCTGCTCTTCCCGCTGATCGGCTCGACAAGGCGCGGTATCCGCAAGCTGGTGACGGCGCGCGCGGCGAAGGCGTGACGGTGGCGGCATGGCGGGCGATCTTGCCGGCAAGCTCGTAACGCGTTACGTCTTCCGCTCGTTACCGGATGTCTCGCCGTGGCAGCGGTTGCAGAGCGGATGCGCGACATGCGTCGTAGACGGCGCGAGCAAAACTTGCGCGAGGTGCGCCTGCTCGTTCCCGATGCGCGTTCGCCGGCTGTCCGTGCTCGGATCGTGCGGCAGGTCGCGAGGCTCGATCTCGCCGCAGAGGACGACGCCTTGCGCTGGATCGAATCGGTGTCCGAATTTGACAGCCCGGCGAGGGACGATTGAGCTTGAGCCGGGGCGCTGTCGTGATCGTCGCGGCTGCCGGAGATTCTGGCAAGCCACGGCCAGCGGTCATCGTTCAGAGCGATGCGATTCCAGCCGCGCATCCCTCCGTTGTGGTCTGTCAGATGACGTCGACCTTGGTCGATGCGTCGGACCTTCGTGTCATGATCGAACCGTCGCTGGAGAATGGCTTGCGCGAGCGATCGCAGGTGATGGTCGACAAGCCGGTCACCCTCATGCGCAGCCGGGTATCCGGCCCCATCGGACGCTTGACCGCCGCCGAGATGGCGCGCGTGACGGCCGGGCTGGCTTTCGTCATCGGTGTCGCCGACTGACGCATCGTTCGATGGAGAGCCGGTGGCGATCGATCACCACTGTGCTTGTATCGTCGGCAGGGCGGGGCGATCCGATACCAGCGGAAGGACAGCCAGCCATGAGAATTGCCGGCAGACTTCAAGCCATCCAGGCCGACATCACCACGCTTGCCGTCGACGCCATCGTCAACGCCGCCAACAATTCGCTGTTGGGGGGAGGCGGCGTCGACGGTGCGATCCATCGCGCCGCAGGGCCGGAATTACTCCAGGAATGCCGCCGGCTCGGCGGCTGCCAGACCGGCGACGCCAAGCTGACCCAGGGCTATCGCCTGCCGGCGCGCTTCGTCATCCATACGGTCGGGCCGGTCTGGCAGGGCGGCGGCCGGAGCGAGGCTGAGCTGCTCGCCTCCTGCTATCGCCGCTCCCTCGCGGTCGCGGCCGGCGCAGGCGTGCGAACCGTCGCCTTCCCGAGCATCAGCACTGGGATCTACTATCTGATCGCGGCTGCGGCGGATATCGCCGTGGCGACGGTCGCGGAAGCCCTGAAGGCCGGCGCTTCCTTCGACGCAGTCATCTTTTGCTGCTTCTCGCCCGAGGACCTCGCCATCTACCAGCGCGGGCTTCCCGGCGGTGGCGATTGGCAGACGCAATGAGCTCCACCCCCTCCCAGCCACGAACAGCCGAGGCCTTGCCATGAGCGAACCCTATAAGGGCATCATCCCGATCGCGCCGACGATCTTCCACGAGAACGGCGACGTCGATCATGAGGGCAATCGCCGGGTGATGGACCTGATGGTCGACCAGGGCGTCGATGCCATCTGCATCCTTGCCAATTTTTCCGAGCAGTTCCTGCTGACCGACGCCGAGCGCGACGAGGTCATGCGGCTTTCGATCGAGCAGGTCGCCGGCCGGGTGCCGGTTTGCGTCACCACCTCGCATTTCTCGACCCGCATCGCCGCGCAGCGCGCCAAGGCGGCGGCCGAGGCCGGCGCGAAGATGCTGATGATGATGCCGCCCTATCATGGCGCACTGCTCAAGGCCGACGAGCAGGGCATGATCGAGCATTTCAAGATCGTGGCGGATGCAGCGGGAATCCCGATCATTCTCCAGGACGCGCCGCTCTCCGGGGTGACGATGACCGTGCCGTTCATGGTCAGGCTCAACAGGGAGGTGCCGCTCGTGCGCTACTTCAAGCTCGAGGTGCCGGGCACGGCGGGCAAGCTGCGCTCGCTGATCGAGGCGGGCGGCGACGCCATCGTCGGCCCGTTCGATGGTGAAGAAGCGATCACGCTGATGGCCGATCTCGACGCCGGCGCCACCGGCACGATGACCTCGGCAATGATCCCCGACCTGATCAAGCCGATCCTCACCGCCCATGCCGCGGGCGACCGCAGGCAGGCGGCGGCGCTCTATGCCCGCGTGTTGCCGATCATCAATTACGAGAACCGCCAATGCGGCCTGCGCTCGGCCAAGGCGGTGATGAAGGCCGGCGGCGTGATCAAGTCGGACGCGGTGCGCCATCCGCTGACGCCGCTGCATCCGCAGACGCGCGAAGGCCTGCTCGAGCTCGCGCGCGAACTCGATCCGCTCGCCTTGCGCTGGGGCAAATAGCCCAGCTGCTCTCGCTGCCCGCCGTCGAAGGCGGGCAGCGACCGTCAATAGGCGCCGATGCCGCCGGAGGGCGGCGGCATGTTGCCCCGTCGATCTTTGGTGATGAACTCCGGTGTCACCAGAAGCATCCGGGACAGCCAGGCGCTGTAGTCAGCTAGCAACTCTATGACGGCACGCATTGGTCGCCTCCAAGATTGCAGAGGCGATCCTAGCAGATAAACAGCTGTTTGCCGACGAAATCCGATGAATTTGCTGCGTGGCGATCATGCAATCCTGTGATGCGCAACGTAACGGAATCGCGTTGGCATGCTCGGGTTGCACGCCCTATCGTGCAGACACACGATTCTCGCTCCGGAGCCCGTCATGACCGCAACCGCCAGGCGCGGCTACGCGCCGGAGATCATCGTCGCCGCCGGCTGTCTGATCGCGCTGATCAGCTTCGGCCCGCGCGCCAGCGCCGGCCTGTTCCAGATCCCGATGACCTCTCAGTTCGGCTGGGGCCGCGACACGTTCAGCCTGGCGCTGGCGATCCAGAATCTGCTCTGGGGCCTGGGCGCGCCCTTCGCCGGCGCGATCGCCGATCGCTTCGGCATGGTGCGGGTGCTCTGCGCCGGCGCGCTGCTCTATGCCGCCGGGCTCGTCACGATGTCCTATGCCTCGACGCCGCTGCAGCTTCATCTCGGCGCCGGCGTGCTGATCGGCTTCGGGCTCTCGGCCTGCTCCTTCAACCTGATCCTCGCCGCCTTCGGTAAACTCCTGCCTGAGCAATGGCGCCCGCTCGCCTTCGGCGCCGGCACTGCCGCCGGTTCCTTCGGCCAGTTCCTGTTCCCGCCGATCGGCAACATCCTGATCGAGACGCTCGGCTGGCAGCAGGCGTTGATCGTCTTCGCCTTCACCCTGCTGCCCGTGCTGCCGCTTTCGGTGATGCTGGCGATGCGGGGCACCAAGCAGCCTGCGGCTGCGCCCGGCGCGGTTGTGGCGCCGAACCAGAGCATCGCGCAGGCACTGGCCGAGGCCTTCAAGCACCGCTCCTATGTCCTGCTCGTGCTCGGCTTCTTCACCTGCGGCTTCCAGCTCGCCTTCATCACCGTGCACATGCCTGCCTATCTCAAGGACACCGGCCTGCCGGCCTGGGTCGGCGGCTGGACGCTGGCCGCGATCGGCCTTGCCAATGCGGTCGGCTCGCTCGGCTCCGGCTGGCTGACGGCACGCATGCCCAAGCGCCATCTGCTCGCATGGATCTATCTCGGCCGGGCCGTCGCCATCGCCGCCTTCATCCTGCTGCCGCCGAGCCCGACGACCGCGATCGCCTTCGGCATCGTCATCGGCGTGTTCTGGCTCTCGACCGTGCCGCCGACTTCGGCGCTGGTCATGCTGATGTTCGGCACCAAGTACATGGCGATGCTCTACGGCTTCGCCTTCTTCTCGCATCAGGTCGGTGGCTTCCTCGGCGTGTTGCTCGGCGGCATCCTCTATGAGCAGTTCGGCTCCTACACCATCGTCTGGTGGCTCTCGGTCGCGCTTGGCGTCGCCTCGGCGCTGATCAACCTGCCGATCGTCGAGAAGCCGGTGGCGCGCGCCGTGCCGCAGCCGGCCTGACTAAAGCCGCACGAGCTTGCCGCTTGCAGGCGGCGGCCGGGCGGGTCACTCCTAGGGAAAGTTCGATCGCGTCCCGGGAGTGAGTTCATGTCGACCTTCAAGGCCCTCATAGCCAACAAGGGCGAAGCCGGCACCAGCGTCGCCTTCGGCGAGTTCGCCGAAGCGGACCTGATGGAAGGCGACGTCATCGTCCGCGTCACCCATTCGACGCTGAACTACAAGGACGGCCTTGCCATCACCGGCCGCGCCCCGGTGGTGCGGCGCTGGCCGATGATCCCCGGCATTGATTTCGCCGGCCGGGTCGAGACCTCCGACAATCCCGAATTCAAGCCCGGCGACCTCGTCATCCTCAACGGCTGGGGCACCGGCGAGACGCATCTGGGCGCCTATGCTCAGAAGAGCCGGGTCAAGGGCGATTGGCTGGTGCCGCTGCCCGACGGAATGACCCCTGCCGAGGCGATGGCGATCGGCACCGCTGGCTACACCGCCATGCTCAGCCTGCTCGCGCTGGAGCGCCATGGCGTGAAACCGGCCGACGGCCCGGTCGTCGTCACCGGCGCGGCCGGCGGCGTCGGCTCGGTGGCGACCGCGCTGCTCGCCAAGGCCGGCTGGCATGTGATCGCCTCGACCGGTCGGCCGGAGGAAGCGGATTATCTCAAGGGTCTCGGCGCGGCCGAGATCATCGATCGGAACGAACTCTCCGGGCCTGGGCGCCCGCTCGGCAAGGAGCGCTGGATCGCCGGTGTCGATGCCGTCGGCTCGCACACGCTCGCCAATGTCCTGTCGATGACCAAGTACGGCGGCGCTGTCGCCGCATGCGGCCTGGCGCAGGGCATGGACCTGCCGGCCTCGGTCGCGCCCTTCATCCTGCGCGGCGTCGCGCTGCTCGGCATCGATTCGGTGATGTGCCCGAAGACGCGCCGGCTCGAAGCGTGGCAGCGTCTCGCGCGCGATCTCGACCGTGAGAAGCTGGCGGCGATGACGACGACGATCCCGCTCGAGGATGTCGTCGAGACCGGCCGCGCTCTGCTCGACGGCAAGGTGCGCGGTCGGGTGGTCGTCGAGATCGGGTGAGGCTCAGCCGGCGCCTTCAAGCAGCGCCTTCCGTTTCGCCAGCTCGCCGCCGACGAAATCCATGAAGGCGCGCACGCGTGGCGCATGCCTGATGTCGGGGTGGGTCAGGATCCATAGCCCGGTGGAGAAGTCCGGGTCCGGTGGCAGCAGCCGCACGAGCCCCGGCCGCTGGTCGGCAATGAAGCAGGGCAGGGGGCCGATGCCCATCCCCTGCTCGACGGCTTCCGTCAGCCCGAGCACGGCCGAGGAACGCAGCGCGATCCGTTCGGCCGGGACATGGTCGCGGACATAGCGGGCAGCCTTGACATAGCCGAGCGGGTCGCCGAGCGCGACCCAGTCGCGCCGGAACAGCAGCTTCGGATCATGCGACTCGGCCTCGGTCGCCGGCGCGTCGGCGCGGGCGTAGACGGCCCAGTTCAGGTTGGCGAGGCGGCGGCCGACCAGCGTCTCGCCCGGCGAATCGCTGGCGCGGATGGCGACGTCGGCGTCACGGCGCGAGAGATTGAGGGTCTGGCTGGCCATGACGACGTCGAGCCGGATCAGCGGATGCGCTGCCCGGAACGCTGCGAAGATCGGCAGCAGCACATGCAGATAGAGCGTGTCGGTGGTGGTCACGCGCAAGTCACCTGACGGAGCGAGGTCGCGCCCAGCGAGCCTGCGCCCGAAAGCGGTGACGTCCTCATCGATGCGCGAGGCCAGCGTCGTCATCTCCTCGCCAGCCGAGGTCGCGACATAACCGGTCTTGCGGCGCTCGAAGAGAGCGTGGCCGAGCTGCTCCTCGATCTGGCCGAGCCGGCGGAACACCGTGGAATGATTGACGTTGAGGGCGGCTGCCGCGCCGGTCAGCCCGCCTGCATCGGCGATCGCCTTGATCAGGCGGAAATCATCCCAGGCGAGCTTCGACGTCGACAATGGTCACTCTCCAGCAACTCCGCGCGCAGCATTGCCAGATCTTGCGGAATTGCAAGCGGATCTCGGGCGATAATGCCGACTTCAACGCGGCGCCGCGGCGCGGCGCAGCCGGTCGTTGATCGCTTCGCCAAGGCCTCGCATCGGGATCGGCGCGATGGCGATCGTCGCCGGGCGTTGATCGTCGAGATGGCGCATCGCGGCGAAGAGATTGGCGGCGGCCTCGGTCAGGTCGCCTGACGGACTCAGGTTGAAGGCGAGCGCGGGCAGGGCGCCATCCGGTCCCGGACCGAAGCCGAGCCAGGCTTCGCCCGGTCGCGGCGCCTCCGCATCCAGCCTGACCGCGGCCCGCGGCGCGTAGTGCGAGGCGAGTAGGCCTGGCGCGAGCGGGGCCGTACCGCCTTCCTCGACGATGACGAGGGCCTGCCCGATCGCAGCCTCCAGCGCCGCACGCGGCACGCCGCCCGGACGCAGCAGGCGCGGCGCCCCGCCGAGGCAGGCGACGATGCTGGATTCGACGCCGACCGCCGTCGGCCCGGCATCGAGCACGGCGTCGATCCGCCCGTCGAGATCGGCGAAGACATGCTCGGCCTGCGTCGGGCTGACCCGGCCCGAGCGATTGGCCGAGGGCGCCGCGATCGGCCGGCCCGCTGCCTGCAGGACAGCGCGCGCCACCGGATGCGACGGCACCCGCAGCGCGACGCTGTCGAGCCCGGCGCGGGCGAGGCTGCAGACCGTGCACGAGCTCGAAGCCGGCACGACCAACGTCAGCGGGCCCGGCCAGAACGCCTTCGCCAGCGCCAGCGCCGGCGCATCGAACAGGCCCTGGCGCCTGGCAGCATCGACATCCGGCAGATGCGAGATCAGCGGGTTGAAGCTCGGGCGCTCCTTGGCGGCATAGATCGATGCGACGGCGCGGTCGTCGCTTGCGTCGGCGGCGAGCCCGTAGACCGTCTCGGTCGGCAGCGCGACGAGCTTGCCGGCGCGCAGCAGCTGCGCGGCGGCGGCGATGCCGGCGTCGTCGGCGAAAAGGCGCTGGGTCTGACGAGGTCCTGTCACGGTCGCTCTTGAAAGTTCACATGTAAACTATAACAATGCCGACGCGGCATGCGCGAACCTGCGCCGGCTTGCGCGTGGCGGCGGGCATAGTTCGTCGCTAACATCGCCGTCAAACGCAACGAGCAGAATGCCCGGTTCGAAAGTGCGGGCGCCGAGGGAGGTAAGCGATGTCGTACCGTGCTCCGGTCGAGGATATCCTGGCGACGATGCGCCATGTCGCCGGGCTCGACGCCCTGATCTCCGAGGGGCTCGCACCGGAACTCGCGGATGGCGTCACCGAGGCCGTGCTGGAGGAGGCCGCGAAGTTCGCCGGCGATGTCCTCGCGCCCCTGAATGTCGTCGGCGACCGCGTCGGCTCGAAGCTCAAGGATGGTACCGTCATCACCCCGCCGGGCTGGAAGGAAGCCTATCACGCCTGGGCGCAAGGCGGCTGGAACGCGCTGCCGGGGCCGGAGGCCTATGGCGGCCAGGCCCTGCCGACCTTGGTGCAGTCGGCTTGCACCGAAATGTGGAATTCGGCTGCCTTCGCCTTCGCGCTCGGCCCGCTGCTGACGGTCGGCGCGATCGAGGCGCTGCATGCCCATGGCTCCGACTATCTGAAGGAGACCTACCTCGCCAAGCTCGTCTCCGGCGAGTGGATGGGCACGATGAACCTGACCGAGCCGCAGGCCGGCTCGGACCTCAACGCGCTGCGCTCCAAGGCCGAGCGCGCCGGCGACGGCACCTACCGCATCAGCGGCCAGAAGATCTTCATCACCTATGGCGATCACGAGATGACGGACAATATCGTCCATCTCGTCCTCGCCCGCCTGCCCGACGCTCCTCCCGGCACGCGCGGGATCTCGCTCTTCCTGGTGCCGAAATTTCTGGTCAATGCCGACGGCTCGCTCGGCGCGCGCAACGATGTCCGCTGCACCGGCGTCGAGCACAAGCTCGGCATCCATGCCTCGCCGACCTGCGCGATGAGCTATGGCGACGAGGGCGGCGCGATCGGCTGGCTGATCGGCGAGGAGAACCGCGGCCTCGCCTGCATGTTCACGATGATGAACAATGCCCGCCTCAACGTCGCGGTGCAGGGCGTCGCCATCGCCGAGCGCGCCTACCAGCAGGCGCTTTCCTTCGCGCAGGAGCGCAAGCAGGGCACCGCGCTCGATGCGCCGAAGGGCGCGCCGATGAGCCCGATCATCGTCCATCCCGACATCCGCCGCATGCTGATGGAGATGCGCGCCAAGACGCAGGCTGCGCGTACGCTCTCGCTGCTGCTGGCCGCACTGCTCGACCGCTCGCATCGCGACCCCGACGAGGCCAGGCGCAAGGCGGCGGCCGAGCGGGCGGCGATCATCACGCCCATCGCCAAGGCCTACGCCACCGATATCGGCGTCGAGGTCGCCTCCACCGGCGTCCAGATCCACGGCGGCATGGGCTATGTCGAGGAGACCGGCGCCGCCCAGCACCTGCGCGATGCCCGCATCGCCACGATCTACGAGGGCACCAACGGCATCCAGGCGATCGACCTCGTGCTGCGCAAGCTGCCGCTCTCCAATGGCGATGCCGTCAAGGCGCTGATCGGCGAGATGCGCGGCGTCGTTGCGCAGGTGCGCGAGGCCAATACGCCCGGCTTCGGCCACAGCGCGGCCCGGCTCGGCGCCGCCGTCGACTCGCTCGAGCGTGCGACCGAATGGATGCTCGCGACCATGGGCATCGACCAGGCGAGCGCGCTCGCCGGCGCGACGCCTTATCTCAAGCTGTTCGCGCTCGCCCAGGGCGGCACCGGCCTCGCCAAGAAGGCGCTGGCGCTGCAGGGAGAGGATCAGGGTGCCGCGGCGCTCGCCACAGCCCGCTTCTATGCCGAGCACCATGTCGGCGAGGCCACGGCGCTGGAGCTGGCGGTGACCGAGGGCGCCGGCGCGGTCGAGGATTCGGCTGCGGTCTTCGCGGCGTGACGCCGCTTGCCGCGCCTGACCTATCGCACCGGCTTCCGCACCCGCATGTGCAGGAACAGCGGCGCGATATAGGTGTCGGCGAGATAGGGCACGGCCTTGGCCGTCTGCGCATCGACGCCCGGCTCGTGCATGTGCTCGATCCGGAGGCCGCTCGCGACGAGCAGGTTGATCCAGTCGCTCAGCGTGCGGTGGAAGCGCGGCACGCGGAACGGCTCGACCTTGGCCTTCTCCTCGGGCGGCGCGGCGCCGAAGCGCCAGCTCTCGATCTCGCCGTCGGTGACGCGAAAGTACTCGCGCACCTCGATGCCGAGCACAGTGCCCGTCTCGTCGCGCATCACCTTGCGACCGGGCGTGGCGAAGCAGGGATGCAGGATCGAGAACTGCAGGAAGCCGCTCGGCTTCAGCACCCGCTTGGCCTCGGCCAGCACGCGGTCCTGATGCGGCATGTCCATCAGCGACATGAAGGCGGTGGCGAAATCGAACGAGGCATCGGCGAAGGGCAGGGCCATGCCGTCGGCGACGCGGTAGTCGATCCCGAGCGGGCTGGCGGCCTCGGTTTCCCGCGCATGGCGGATGAAGGTCGGCGCGATGTCGATCGCGGTGACGCTGGCGCCGGCCTCAGCGAGCTTGCGCGTGTTCGAGCCCTCGCCGCAGCCGATGTCGAGGCCGTCCAGTCCTTCGATATCGGGCAGGTGCGCAAAGAAGGCCGGGGTATTCTGGGCGTCCCGGTAGAGGTCGTAGCCGGCGCGCGCATGCCGGGTCCAGGTTTCGGCATTGGCCTCCCAGCAGGCCGCGACATCGCTCGCTTCCATGACCGTCCTCGCCGTTCGGGGGAGGGGGCTTCTAGCGGAGCTGCTCGCATTGCGCCAGCGGTATCCGAATGACCGATGACAGCCCGCAAAAGCCGCTAGCCGGCAAGGTCTGCCTCGTCGCAGGCGCCTCGCGCGGGCTGGGGCGCGGCATCGCCCGGGCGCTCGGCCAGGCCGGCGCCACCGTGATCGTCACAGGCCGCTCCAGCGAGGCCGGGCCGCGCACCGACCAGCGTTCGGAGACCTTCGAGGACACGGCCCGCGAGGTCGAGGCTTCAGGCGGCCGCGGCGAGCCCTATCGCTGCGACCATACCAATGAGCGCGAGGTCGATCAGCTCGTCGCCTGGTCCCTTCGGCGCTTCGGCCGGCTCGACTGCGTCGTCGATGCGGTCTGGGGCGGCAATGAGGGCTATGACGGCGAGCGCTATCCTGATGGCTCCGCCTTCGGCGCGCCGTTCTGGCGCCGCCCGGTGGCACGGCTCGGCGAGAGCTTCGAGAGCGGCGTCTACGCGCAATTGCTGCTGGCGCGTGCCGTCGCGCCCGCCATGGTCCAGATGCGGCAGGGGCTGATCGTCACGGTGAGCTTCGACACCGCCGGCGGCTATCTCGGCGATGTCTTCTACGACCTGTCCAAGACAGCGATGAACCGGCTGACGCTGGCGATGGCGCAGGAGCTGAAACCCTATGGCGTCACCGCGCTGGCCTTGTCCCCGGGCCATGTCCTGACCGAGCGCGTGCGTGATGCTGGCATGGCCGCCGAGACCAGCGAGACCCCGCTCTATGCCGGCCGCGCGGTCGCGGCGCTCGCCGCCGACCCTGATATCGCCCGCCATGCCGGCCAGGTGCTCCATGTCGCCGATCTGGCGCGCGCCTATGGCTTCACCGATGCCGACGGCAGTCAGCCGGACCGGTTCAGCTTGCAGAGTTAACGAGGGAGGACACCATGTCGCTCAAGGGCAAGACGCTCTTCATCACCGGCGGATCGCGCGGCATCGGCCTCGCCATCGCCATCAGAGCGGCGCGCGACGGCGCCAATGTCACCATCGCCGCCAAGACGGCCGAGCCGCATCCCAAGCTGGAAGGCACGATCTATACCGCCGCTGCCGAGATCGAGGCCGCCGGCGGCAAGTGCCTGCCGCTGATGGTCGACGTCCGCGACGAGCAGAGCGTGGCCGAGGCGATCGCCAAGACGGCCGAGACCTTCGGCGGCCTCGACATCGTCGTGAACAATGCCAGCGCGATCTCGCTGACCAATACCCAGATGACCGACATGAAGCGCTTCGATCTGATGCACCAGATCAACACGCGCGGCACCTTCATGGTCTCGAAATACGCGATTCCGCATCTGGAGAAGGCGGAGAACCCGCATATCCTGATGCTGTCGCCGCCGCTCGACATGAAGATGCGCTGGTTCGCGCCGCACCTGGCCTACACCATGGCGAAGTATGGGATGAGCCTGTGTGTGCTGGGCCTTGCCGGCGAGCTGGCGCCCAAGGGCATCGCCGTCAACGCACTCTGGCCGCGCACCACGGTCGCCACTGCTGCGGTGAAGAACCTCCTCGGCGGCGACAAGATGGTGCAGGCGAGCCGCACGCCGGAGATGCTGGCCGACGCCGCCTACATGGTCTTCAACAAGCCCTCGCGCAGCTTCTCGGGCAATTTCCTGATCGACGACAACTTCATGGCCGGCGAGGGCGTCACCGACTTCACGCCCTACCGGGTCGATCCGTCGGTGCCGCTGATGCCGGACTTCTTCGTGCCCGAGGAGATCAAGCCGCCTGAGGGGGTGAAGGGCGGCGTCTGAGCCGGAAGGCTCAGAACTCTTCCCACTCGCGGTCCCGCGCTCCGCCGTTCGCGACCTTGCGGGCGGGCATCGCAGCTGCCGGGGCAGGTTGTGCCTTCCTCGCTGGAGTGCGCGGCGCCGAGCGGGTTTCCGACATGGCGGCCGCGGCGAGGTTGCGCAGGCGCTCCGGCTCGCTGGTCGAGCGCGCTTCGCCGCCGGCGATGCGGAAGGCCGCGACGAGCTGATCCAGGCTGTGGATCTGGTCGGCGAGCGAAGCGGCCGAGGCGGCGCTCTGCTCGGCCAAAGCCGCGTTCGCCTGGGTCATCTCGTCCATATGGGCGACGGTCTGGCTCATCTCGTCGATGCCGTTGGCCTGCTCGCCTGCCGCTGCCGAGATTTCGACGACGGTCGCCGCGACCTGCCGGGAGGCCGTGACGATCTTGTCGAGCACCGTCCCGGCCGAGCGCACCAGCTTCACACCCTCCTCGATCTCGGTGGTCGAGGACTGGATCAGGGTCGTGATGTCCTTGGACGCTTCGGCGGAGCGCTGCGCCAGCGTCCGGACCTCCGAGGCGACCACGGCGAAGCCCTTGCCGGCATCGCCCGCGCGTGCGGCTTCCACCGCAGCGTTGAGCGCCAGCAGATTGGTCTGGAAGGCGATGCCGTCGATCACCGAGGTGATGTCGGTGATCTTGCGCGAGGCCGCCTCGATCCGCTCCATCGCCTCGACGGCGTTCTGCACGATCGCGCCGCCCTGCTGCGCCACGTTCGTGGCCTCGTCGGAGGACGATGCCGCCACCTTCGAGGAGCTTGCGCTAGCCTTGACCGAAGCTGCGAGTTCCTCGGTCGTCGCGGCCGTCTCCTCGAGCGAAGCGGCCTGCTCCTCGGTCCGCTTGGCGAGATCGTCGGCGCCCGCCTTGATCTCGCGAGCGGAGGCCGAGACCTGCGAGGTCGTCGCCTGGATGCCGCCGATCGTCTCCGAGAGGCGCTCGACCGTCTCGTTCACGGAGTGCTTGAGCTCGGCGAAGCGGCCCTGATAGCTGGTCGCGACCCGGCGGGTCAGGTCACCTTGCGAGACCGATGCGAGGATGTCGGCGAACTCGGTGGTCGCGCCGTCGACCACGGCGTTGATCTGGTTGATGCCGTCGACCAGCTGCTGCATCTGCGCATCGGCGCTTTCCAGGCGCAGGCGCGCGCTGAAATCGCCCGCAGCCGCAGCCGCGACGACCGTGCCGACATCGCTGACCACGGCGACCATGGCTTCGGTCCGCGCCGCCCGCTCGGCCGCGGCGGCGCGCTCCTGCGCCTCCAGCGCCTGGACACGCAAACCGTTCTCCTTGAACACCCGGACGGCGGCGGCCATGCCGCCGATCTCGTCATTACGGCCGCTGTCGATGACCTCGGCGGTGAAGTCGCCCTGCGCCAGCTGCTTCATCGAGGCGGTCAGCGCGGTGATCGGGCGCGTCACGCGGCTTTGCACCAGCCAGAGCCCGATGAGCGCGAGCGCCAGCGCGGCCAGCAGGAGGAGGCCGTAGACGATGAGCGAGCGCATTGCCGCATCGGCCTTCGCGTCCGCCACATCCGAGACGACGTCAATGGCGCGGCTCGCCACGGCGCCGACTGTCTCGGAGGCGGCGACGATCTGGTTACGCCATTGATCGGGATTGATCGCAGGCTTGCGGCCGCCCGTCACGTTGGCGACGAGATCGGCCCGCGTCGCCTTGAAGGTGCCGCCGAAATAGGTGTTCTCGGCGGTGGTGAGCGCGTCCTTGAGCGCCTGCGGGGTGCTGGCCTGGCCGATGAGCTGCCTCACCACGCCCCAGGCGAACTCCATGCGCGCATCGTTGACGAGGACGGCATTGCTCTCCTTGGCGTCCAGCGGCCGGTCCTGGGCGACGGCGTTGTTGAGGACGATCGTCGACGATCCGCTGAGCGAGCGTGCGGCCCAGGCCATCGAGCGGACGGAGGTCAGGTTGGCGAAGCTGGCGTCAAGCGCGAGAATGCGTTCCTCCAGCGTCGCCGAGGCAGCCTCGAGCGCGCTCAGGAACTTGCCGGTCTGGGCCATGCTGGCCCCGGCCAGCTCCTTCTCCCGCGACTCCAGTGGCAGCTTCCAGTTGCCGTCGACCTTCGCGCGCAAGGGCTTGAGCGCTGCGACATGGCCGTCGATCTCGGTCGAGACGGTCTTGGCGACCTCATAGCCGTTGTCCCGGACGATCGTCTGGGCCGTGGCGATGGCGTCGTCCAGACGCTTTCGGCGCGTCAGCACGTCCTCGATCATCCCGGCGTTCTTGTCGGTCGGCATGGTCAGCGCGCTCGCGCCATTGCCGCGCTCGTAGCGCAGGTTCTGCAGCGCCGTGAAATAGGCCTTGTTCAGATCGGCGAGAGCGGACACCTCGACGGCGGTATTGTGGCGCGTCCAGGCCTGCCAGAGCGCCTGCGACGAGAGCGTGACGATCGCTGCGCTGGCAAGGCCGAGCACAGTCAGAAGCATAGTCTTGATGCTGAGATTCTTTGCGGCGTTGAGCATGACAAGTCCGGAGGGGCGACGGATTCGTTCAGCTTCTCATCCGGCGATTGATATTGTGCTAACCCTGCCGCAGCGCTGCCAGATTTCTGGCCCGAGCGGGAATACCGCCGCGGGATCAGCCGCTGCCCCAGAACCGTCATCGGTTTGACACCGCCGGACGTTTGGAGTTGTTGCGGCACAAATCGCGCCTTGCGGTGCCCGATTCCGGACGACCGACCATGCTCCTGATCCACGGCATCTGCCAGACGAGCGGCGACAAGCTCGCGCCGCGCAACCTCATTGCCGAAGACGAGATCCCGCCGGGGTCGATCTGGATCGACCTGCTCAACCCGACGCCGGCCGAGGACGCCAGGGTCGAGCGCCATCTCGGCATCTCCATTCCGACGAAGGAGGAGATGCACGATCTCGAACCGTCCGAGATCATCTACGCCGAGAACGGCGCGCATTATATGACGGCGCGGATCATCTGCCAGTCCGACACAAACGTCCCGCGCCTCGCCGACGTCACCTTCATCCTGACCGAGAAGGCGCTGGTGACCGTGCGCTATGACGAGCCCGGCGCCTTCAACATCTTCAAGAACCGCGTCACCAAGCCGGGCGGCTGCGAGCTCGAGCCTGCCGGCGTGATCGAGGGGCTGATCGAGGCGATCGTCGACCGCGCCGCCGAGGTGCTGCGCGGCGTCGGCGATCGCGTCGACATGCGCTCGCGCCAGATCTTCGACGGCGACAGCGCCCATGTCGAGCAGGGCCGCGTCTATCAGGCGGTGGTGCGCAAGATCGGCCAGTACGAGCACATCATCTCGAATGTCCGCGAGAGCATGGTCTCGGTCGAGCGCGTGCTGCTCTACCTCTCCGCCAATTTCAAGCGCACCAAGAAGGCGGCCGGCGGTTTCAACCCGGAATGGCGCTCCGCCTTGCGCGACGTTCAGGCGATCGAGGAGCATGCCACCTTCCTATCGAGCAAGCTGCAGTTCATGCTCGATGCGACGCTCGGCCTCGTCAGCATCGAGCAGAACAAGATCATCAAGCTGTTCTCGGTCGTCTCGGTCGCGCTGATGCCGCCGACCCTGATCGCCTCGATCTACGGAATGAACTTCAAGACCATGCCGGAGTTGGAATGGCAGCTCGGCTACCCGATGGCAATCGGCCTGATGATCCTCTTCGCCGTGCTGCCCTACATGTTCTTTCGCTGGAAAAAGTGGCTTTGACCGCGCCCGGGGCGCGCCCCTTCGGATAGCTTGCCCGGATGACGCTGCCACAGATTCTGTCTTGCTCACTAGTCGCCGCGATGATGGCCGCCTTCGTCTGGGGCAAGCTGCGCTATGATGTGGTCGCGCTCCTGGCCCTGCTGGCGGGCGTCGCGCTCGGCGTCGTGCCGGCCAGGGAAGCCTTCAAGGGCTTCTCCGACGACATCGTCATCATCGTCGCCAGCGCCCTGATCGTCAGCGCCGCGGTGGCGCGCTCCGGGCTGGTCGAGACCGCGCTCGCCCGCATATCCCCCTCACTGCGCTCGACGCAGGCGCAGGTCGCGGTCCTCGTCTTCGTCGTCGCCGCCATGTCGGCGATCATCAAGAACATCGGCGCGCTCGCGATGATGCTGCCGATCGCCTACCAACTCGCCCGCAAGGACGGGAAGTCGCCTTCGGTCTTCCTGATGCCGATGGCCTTCGCCTCGCTGCTGGGCGGCATCGTCACGCTGGTCGGCACCTCGCCGAACGTCATCGTCGCGCGCGTGCGGCAGGAGCTCGGCGGCGAGCCCTTCGCCATGTTCGACTTCACGCCGGTCGGCATCGGCATCGCGCTCGCCGGCTGCGCCTTCCTCAGCGTCGCCTACAGGCTGCTGCCGAAGGATCGCCAGGGCTCGCGCTCGCTCGACCAGGCTGTCGGCATCAAGGACTATGTCACCGAGGCGCGTCTCCCCGAGAAGGGGGCGCTCACCGGCAAGACTGTCGCCGATCTCAGGAAGCCGGGCGATGGCGAGGTCGAGGTCGTCGCCATCCTGCGCGATGGCGAGCGCCGCCGGGCGCCGCTGCCCGATGCCAGCCTGCGCGCCGGCGACATCCTGCTGCTACGCGGCGAGCCCAAGGCGCTGGAACGCGTTGTCGCCGCGGGCGAACTCGAGCTCACCGGCCAGCATCGCTCGACGCAGAAGGAAGGTTCGCTCGATCCCGCGCGCACCGGCGAGGCGATCGTCACGCAAGGCTCGCTCCTTGAGGGATTGAGCGCTGCCGAGATCGACCTGCATGCCCGCTTCCACATCAACCTGCTCGGCATAAGCCGCGCCGGCGAGCGCTTCACCGAGCGCTTGCGCGACATTCGCCTGCGCGCCGGCGACGTCGTGCTGCTGCAGGGCGATGAGGACCTGCTGCCCGAGCGCCTGCGCGAGCTCGGCCTGTTGCCGCTGGCGGCGCGCAGCCTCCAACTCGGCAGTACGCGTCGCCGTCTGGTCACCGGCACAATCGTCGCCGCGACGGTCATCGTCGTCGCGCTCGGGCTGCTGCCGGTGGCGATCGCCTTCTTCGCCGCTGCGGTGCTCCTGCTGGTGACGCGCGCCCTGACGCTGCGCGACGCCTATGACTCGGTCGAGGCGCCGATCTTGGTGATGCTGGCGGCGCTGATCCCGGTCAGCGACAGCCTGCGCGTCACCGGCGCGACCGATGTCTTCGCCGGCTTGCTGGCGCAAATCGGCGCCGGCCTGCCCGGCTGGGGCGCGGTCGGGCTGATGCTCGTCGCGGCCATGGCGGTGACGCCCTTCCTCAACAATGCCGCGACCGTGCTGGTGATGGCGCCGATCGGCGCGGGGTTCGCCAAGACGCTCGGCTACAACCCCGACGCCTTCCTGATGGCGGTGGCGATCGGCGCGGCCTGCGACTTCCTCACACCGATCGGCCACCAGTGCAACACGCTGGTGATGGGCCCCGGCGGCTACCGCTTTGGCGACTATGCGCGGCTCGGCGCGCCCCTGTCGCTGTTGGTCATCCTGCTCGCTGTGCCGCTGATCCTCTTCGTCTGGCCACTGCGCTGAACGGAGGCATTCGCGGACATCGATACGAGCTTGGAGAAAATTATTCTCCGCGGAGTAGTTTCATGGAGAAAGGTCCTGCTGCTCTATCGGTGCAATATGGCCGTGTCTGGCTTCCCGCAGTTTGGTGCGGTGCTTATATAAGCGGCAGACATGTGCAGCCGCGCTGCGGCGATTGACGAGTTCCTGCCATGACCACAGTGACGCCCCGAGCCGGCGCGGCGACCGCCGGCCCCAAGCCATTTTTTGCGAGCTTCGGCTTCCAGGTCCTGGCCGCCATGGTGATCGGGCTCGTGCTCGGCTGGATCGCGCGCAATATCGGCCCCGATGCGGCCGGCCAGCCGAACTGGCTGACGACGACTTTGGCGACGACCGGCTCGATTTTCGTGCAACTGCTGCAGGCCTTGGTGCCGCCCCTGATCTTCACCGCGATCGTCGCCTCGATCAGCAATCTCCGGCAGCTCTCAAACGCGGCTGCGCTCGTCTGGCAGACGCTGCTCTGGTTCGCTGTCACGGCCTTCATCGCCGTGCTGATCGGCATCGCGCTCGGCCTGATCATCCAGCCCGGCATCAATTCCGGAGTGCTCGCCGCCAGCGCCAAGGCGCCGGGCGCGGTCGGCTCCTGGCTCGACTTCCTGAAGGGCCTCGTTCCCGCCAACATGTTCGCCCTGCAGGCTTCGACGCGGATCGATGGCGGGGCGGCGACCACCCGCCTCGGCTTCAACGTGCTGCAATTGCTCGTCATCTCGATCGTCGTCGGCGTCGCGGCGCTGAAGGTCGGCGAGCGCGCCGACAGCTTCCTCGCCTTCAACGAGTCGCTGCTGGCGATCACCCGCAAGATCCTGTGGTGGGTGATCCGCCTGACACCGATCGGAACCATCGGCCTGCTCGGCAATGCCGTCGCGCAATATGGCTGGCAGACGCTGCAGCAGCTCTCCTGGTACGCCTTCGCGATCTATCTCGGCCTCGCCATCGTGCTGCTGATCGTCTACCCGGCGCTGCTCATCCTGCACGGCCTCTCGCCGCTGCGCTTCTTCGCCGGTGCCTGGCCGGCGATCCAGCTCGCCTTCGTCTCGCGCTCCTCGGTCGGCACCTTGCCGGTGACCGAAGCCGTGACCGAGAAGAGTCTCGGTGTGCCCAGGGAATACGCCGCCTTCGCTGTGCCGCTGGGCGCCACCACCAAGATGGATGGCTGCGCCGCGATCTACCCGGCGATCTCGGCGATCTTCGTCGCGCAGTTCTACGGCGTCCCGCTCGGCATCCAGGAATATGTGCTGATCGCCTTCGTCTCGGTGATCGGCTCGGCCGCGACCGCGGGCCTGACCGGCGCTACCGTGATGCTGACCCTGACCTTGTCGACCCTCGGCCTGCCGCTCGCCGGTGTCGGCCTGCTGCTGGCGATCGACCCGATCCTCGATATGGGTCGCACCGCCGTGAACGTCGCCGGCCAGGCCCTGGTGCCGACCATCGTCGCCAAGCGCCAGGGCATGCTCGACCAGGCGCAGTACGACCGCGCCGGGGACATCGAGGCGATCGACGCTGGCGCGCAGGTGGCATGACGTCGCCCAGTTACAGGCTGGTTGCGGGAAGCCGCTCCAGCCTGTCGCCGATCGCGATCGCTCCGCTTTCGATCACCCGCGCCGTGATGCCGCCATGGCCGCGCACGGCGTTGTAGCCGCCCTGGCCGAGAACCTCCTCCATCCGTGAGCAGGGATGGCATTCGCCGGTCCAGGCGAGGATGGCGCCGCCGAGGCGAAAGTGATGGCCCTTCAAGGTCGCGAGGTTGATGCCTTCGACGACGATGTTGCGGCGCAGCTGCTCCGCAGCGACCCGGTCCAGCCCGAGATGGCTGGCGATCGCTGCGAGATGTTCTCGCTGGATCAGCGTGACCTGCCGCGAACCGCTCCGGCCGCTGTAGCGATCACCGACGAGCCCTTCCGCCGCACTCGCCGTGGCCGTCTCGACGCTGGTCATCGCCGTGCGTCGTGCCGGTCGCAATCCGATCCAGACGACCCGACCTTGACGGATCGGCGCGTTCAGCAGCGCGGAGAGAAGTGATCCGGTCGGCGGGCGCACGGCGTCTAGGCCATTACCTTCGTCAGCACGTCCTTCAGCCCGCCATCGCGCTCCAGCCAGCCGGGCACCGGCAGGTTCTTCGAGCGCAGGAACTCCGGGTTGAACAGCTTCGACTGATAGCGCGTGCCGTAGTCGCAGAGGATGGTCACGATGGTGTGGCCGGGCCCCATCTGCTTCGCCAGCCGGATCGCGCCGGCGACGTTGATGCCGGAGGAGCCGCCGAGGCACAGGCCCTCTTCCTCAAGCAGCTGGAAGCAGAGCGGGATCGCTTCCTCGTCGGTGATCTGGAAGGCGACGTCGATCGGCGCGTCCTTGAGATTCGCCGTGATCCGGCCCTGGCCGATGCCCTCGGTGATCGAGGAGCCCTCGGCTTTGAGTTTGCCGGTGGTGTAGTAGGCGTAGAGCGCGGCGCCCATCGGGTCGGCGAGGGCGATGCGGATCTTCGGGTTGAAGCCCTTCAGCGCGATGGCGACACCGGCGAGCGTCCCGCCGGTACCTACGGCGCAGGTGAAGCCGTCGACCTTGCCCTGCGTCTGCTGCCAGATCTCCGGACCAGTCATCTCGACATGGCCCTGGCGGTTGGCGGTATTGTCGAACTGGTTGGCCCAGATTGCGCCGTTCGGCTCGGTTCTGGCCAGTTCCTCGGCGAGGCGGCCGGAGACCTTCACGTAATTGTTCGGGTTGACGTAGCCGACCGCCGGGACCTCGACCAGCGTCGCGCCGGCGAGCCGCAGCATGTCCTTCTTTTCCTGGCTCTGCGTCTCCGGGATGACGATCACCGAGCGATAGCCGAGCGCATTGCCGACGAGCGCGAGGCCGATGCCGGTATTGCCGGCCGTGCCCTCGACGATGACGCCACCGGGGCGCAGCGCGCCGCTCTTCTCGGCCTCGCGGATGATGGCGAGCGCGGCGCGGTCCTTGACCGACTGGCCGGGGTTCATGAACTCGGCCTTGCCGAGGATCTCGCAGCCGGTTTCCTGCGAGGCGCGCTTCAATTTGATCAGGGGTGTGTTGCCGATCGCTTCGACGACGCCGTTGCGGATAGTCATGTCAGGCAACTCCAGCCATTTCCCTGTCGCTCGCCACCTGATAGGCCAAACCCGCAATCACGTCACGAGCCGCGAGCCGGATCGCATCAGGATAGGATATCCTGATGCGTGAATCCGCCTCGCAACATTGAGTGGACCATGATCAAACGGAAAACCGCATGACACTTTTCCTGATCATGGTCTGACCAATGTCCGCCCTCGCCATGAATGAAACGCTCACGATCGCGCGGCTCGGCCAGCGCGGGGACGGCGTCGCCGAGACGACGGGCGGCCCGGTCTTCGTGCCTTTCGCCTTGCCGGGCGAGAGTGTGCGGGCCGTGCGCGATGGCGATCGCGCGCAGGTCGTCGAGATCCTGACACCATCCGCCTCGCGCATCGCCGCGATCTGCCCGCTCTTCACGCGCTGCGGCGGCTGCGCGGCGCAGCATATGGGCGAGGGGCTCTATGCCGAGTGGAAGCGCCAGCAGGTGGTGACGGCGCTCTCCCGCGCCGCGCTGGAAACCGAAGTCGGTCCCCTACTCGATGCCCATGGCGCTGGCCGCAGGCGCGTCACCTTCCACGCCAGGCGTGAGGATGAAGGCATGCGCGTCGGCTTCATGGTGGCAGGTACACACGACCTGATCGAGGTCGAGGCCTGCCCGGTGCTGGCGCCGGGGCTGGAGCGGGCGCCGCTCGTGGCGCAGCATCTCGCCAACCGCCTGCGCGCCTCGAACAAGCCGCTCGACATCCAGCTCACCGCCTCGCAGGCCGGGTTGGACGTCGATATCCGCGGCCACGGGCCAGCCGGCGACAGCCTGCGCCGGCAACTCACCGAAGCGGCCGAGCGGCTCGATCTCGCCCGGCTCGCCATGCATGGCGAGATCATCGTCGAGCGGCGCGCTCCCTTCCAGCTGATGGGCAAGGCCGCGGTGACGCCAGCCCCCGGCGGCTTCCTGCAGGCGACCGCGGAGGGCGAAGCGATCCTGTCGCGCCTCGTACTCGAGGCGATCCCGAAGGCGAAGCGCGTCGCCGATCTCTTCGCCGGCTGCGGCCCGTTCAGCGTCCGGCTCGCCGAAAAGGCGCAGGTTTCGGCTTTCGAGAGCGACAAGGCCGCGATTCAGGCGCTGAGCCGGGCCGCCAACCATACGCAAGGCCTGAAGCCGGTTGCTGCGGAGGCGCGCGACCTCTTCCGCCGCCCCTTGCTGGAGCACGAGCTCAACGTGTTCGATGCCGTCGTGCTCGATCCGCCGCGCGCTGGCGCGGAGGCGCAGGTCAGGCGCCTCGCGGCCTCGAAGGTGCCGCTCATCGCCTATGTCTCCTGCGATGTCGGCAGCTTTGCCCGCGACGCAGCGCTTTTGGTCGCAGGCGGCTATGCGCTTGAGCGCGTGACGCCGGTCGACCAGTTCCGCTATTCCGCCCACATCGAACTCGTCGGCGTCTTCCGCAAGGCCGCCGCCGGCCGCAGATAAGATCGCCTTGGAGGCAGGATGAGCGCGTCCGTTATCGAAGCTCTGGCCGGTATCGTCGGTGCCAGGAACGTCATCAGCGACCCCGACGCGATGGTGCCCTATCTCAAGGAATGGCGTGATCTCTTCCGCGGCAAGGCGCAGGCTGTCGTCCGGCCGGGCTCCGTGGCCGAAGTCTCGGCCGTGATGAGGTGGGCAAGCGAAAACGACGTGACCGTCGTGCCGCAAGGCGGCAACACCGGCCTGGTCGGCGGGCAGATCCCGATCGCCGAGGGCCGGGAGATCATCCTCTCGCTGCAGCGGCTCGATAAGGTGCGCTCGGTCGATCCCGCGGGCGACACCATGACGGTCGAAGCCGGCGTCTCCTTGCAGCGTGCGCAGGAAGCCGCCGAGGCCGCAGGCCGGCTCTTCCCGCTTTCGCTGGCCTCCGAGGGCTCCTGCACGGTCGGCGGCAATCTGTCCACCAACGCCGGCGGCACGGCGGTGATCGCCTATGGCAATGCCCGCGAGCTCTGCCTCGGCCTCGAGGTGGTGCTGGCCGATGGCCGCATCTGGAACGGCCTGCGCCAGCTCCGCAAAGACAACACCGGCTACGACCTCAAGAACCTCTTCATCGGCTCGGAGGGTACGCTCGGCATCATAACCGCCGCCGTGCTGAAGCTCTTCCCGCTGCCGGCGGCGCGCGCCACCGCCTTCCTTGCCGTGCCCGATCCAGTGGCCGCGCTCGCCTTGCTGAACAAGGCAAAGGCCAGTGCCGGCGGCACGCTCACCACCTTCGAGATCATGCCGCGCATCGGCCTCGACTTCGTCGTCCGCCATGCCAGCGGCGCCCGCGATCCGCTCTCCGAGCCATCGCCCTGGTATGTGCTGATGGAGGTCAGCGCCCAAGCCGAAACCGGGCTTAGCGACGCCGTCGAGGCTTTCCTCGGCGAGGCGCTCGAGGAGGGTCTCGTGACCGATGCCGTGCTCGCCGGCTCGCTCGGCCAGCGCGCCGATCTCTGGAAGCTGCGCGAGATGCTCTCGGAGGTGCAGACCCATGAGGGCGGCTCGATCAAGCACGACGTCTCCGTGCCGATCCAGGCGACGCCGGAGTTCCTGAAGCGCGCGATCGCCGCTGTCGAGGCGCTGGTGCCGGGCTGCCGGCCGGTGCCCTTCGGCCATCTCGGCGACGGCAACATCCATTTCAACGTCAGCCAGCCGGTCGGCGCCGACAAGGCCGCCTATCTCGCCGGCTGGAGCGCGATGAACGAGGCGGTGCATGCCATCGTCACCGAGCTCAAAGGCTCGATCTCGGCCGAGCATGGCATCGGACGCCTCAAGCGCTCACTCCTGCCCGGCGTGAAGGACCCGGTCGAGCTCGACCTGATGCGGACGGTGAAGGCGGCGCTCGATCCCAAGGGCCTGCTCAATCCCGGCTCGGTGCTGTAGCGGGCGAAGTTCGTTGGAAGGCCGCGTCGCGCTTGGTGACGCGGCAGACCTCGGCGAGCGCCAGCACCAGATGGTAGAGCACCCGGACAGGGACCCTGTCGCTGATCGGCTGCCCCCGGTCGTCGAGCTGGTTGACCCAGATTCCGCTCTCGCGATCGACGAAGTGCCGGAACATCAGGCGCAGATGCTGGTCGAGCCGTGCTGCGGCATCGGCGTCGCCCTCGAATTCGATGCGCGCGACGAGCGCCTTTAGGTATTCAGTCTGCGGCCAGAGCAGCGCAGCGCCGTTCAGCACGCGCCCTGCCGGGTCCACCTCGTTCACGACGAGCCGCGATGAATTGGCGGTAGCGTCGACCTGACGCTGCCCGAACGCATGGAGCTTGCGCGCCGTCTCGCGAGCTTCGGCCGACCCGGTCAATCGCTCATGGTGATAGAGCAGCCACGTCCACTCGAAATGATGGCCGGGCTCGCGGATCAGTCCGCGCGAGCCGGGGAAGGCCGCCCAGTCCTCGCTGAAAAACTCGCCAAGCGTGCCATTGCCGTCCAGCATCCGCTCCCGCATCAGCTGCACGAGCCTGTCGGCCGTCGTCAGCCAGCGCGGGTCGTGCGACACCGCCGCGAGGGCGTGGCAGGCCTCGAGCAGATGCATATGCGGGTTCTGCCGCCGCGGCTGCGTGCCCAGCGTGTCCTCGCGAAAGCCCCCGGCGGGGTCGGCCAGCTCGCCATCAAGGAAGTCCAGCACCTCGCCGGCGATTGCCAGCACGTCCGTCTCGCCGGTCGCCTTCGCGAACCAGCCGAGCGCGAAAAGCACGAAGGCGAGGTCGTAGAAGTCGGTCTTGCCGTCGACGATTTCGCCACGCTCAGTGCAGGAATGGACGAAGCGCCCGTCGGCGCGCCGGCAGGCGCCGGTCAGGAAGGCGAGGCCGTGGCGCGCGGCGGCAAGCGCCCCCGGGACCCCCAGCAGATGCGCGTGGCTGAAGACATAGGTCAGCCGAGCCGTGACCAGCGTCGTGCGCAGATCGCCGGCCTCGGGCGTTCCATCCGGCCTGAGATATTCGACGAAACCGGGCCGCGCCGGGTCGTAGGCGCGGGCGATCCAGCCCGGCAGCAATGCATCCGTCAGCCAGGACTGAAGATCGTCGGGGGCCGTGCTCACAATGCTTCCATCCTTGGCGCCGCCGGCGAAGGGCCTCGACCTGGCGCTGTGGCCGCTCAGGGCGTCGCGACATAGCCGTCGCGGCGCGGATCGCAGGCACCGGTCAGCCGCCCGCTCGCTGGATCGCGCGACACCGCCTGCATGCCGCCGACACGCATCGTCCAGCCGCCTTCATTGGCGAAGATGCCGTGCCCACGCTCGGCCAGCGCCGCGATCGTCCCGGCAGGAATGCGGTTCTCGACTTCGACCTCGCGGCCGTCCCAGAGCCGGGCGCGCGGGGCCTCGATCGCATGCTGCAGCGGCAGCCCGAAATCGACATGCTGGACCATCGCCTGCACCTGCGTCTGCATGATGCCGTAGCTGCCGGGCGTGCCGAGCGCGAGGACCGGCGCACCGTCCTTGGTCGAGAGCGTCGGCGACATGCACATCGGCAGTTCCGAGCCGGGCAGCGAGCGGTTCGGGCTGCCGGGCTGGACATCGGCCCAGTAGAGGAAGTTGTTGAGGGTGATCCCGGTGCCCGGCACCACGACGCCGCTGCCGAACGGGCTGCCGATGCTCTGCGTCACGCAGATCAGGTTGCCCTCGCGATCGGCGATCGAGAAGGAGGTGGTGTGGCCGGGGTCTTCGCCCGCTGGCGCCTGCGGCATCCATTGCTCGGTCGGGCCGTCGATCGGCTTGCCGTCGCGCACCCGCGCCCGTAGCCGTTCGACGAAGGCGTCGGACAGGATCTCGGCGAGCTTCTCGGGATTGGGGTTGTTGTTGTTGATCCGGACGCCGGCGGCGAGGCGGATGGCGCGGTAGACGATGTCGAGATGCTCGGTGCCGTTGCGTTCGAGCTTGCCGAGGTCGAAGCCGTCGAGGATGCGCAGGGTCAAGAGGAACTGGAAGCCCTCGCAGGCGGGCGGCGGCACGTGCACCTGCCGGCCGCGATAGTCGGCGGCGAGTGGCTCGCGCCAGCGCGGGGCGACCTTGGCGAGATCGGACATGGTGAGCGTGCCGCCCTGCGCCTTGAGATGGCTTGTGATCGTCTCGCCGAGCGCGCCCCGATAGAGATGATCGGGGCCCTTGGCGGCGATGTCGCGCAGGGTCGCGGCCAGCTCGGGCTGGCGCAGGATCTGCCCGAGCGTGACGCTCGTCCCGCCGTCGCGCAGATAGTTTCGCGCCCAGTTCTCGTAGAGATCGGGCCGTTCGCGCAGCAGGGGCGCCTGCTCGTTGAACTCGATCACGCCGAACTCGGCGATCGGGAAGCCGTCCTGCGCGAGCGCGATCGCCGGCGCGAATATCTGCTCCAGCGACAGCCGTCCATAGGCGCGGTTGAGCTCGCACCAGCCGGCGAGGTTGTCGGGCGGAGCGACGGCGAGCGCCCCGCGCTCGAGCTCGGAGCGCTGCGTGAAGCGTTCGAGCGGGAAGCTCGCCGGCACGGGCGGCACGAAATCGAGCACGCGGACGCGTTTCTCGGCAGCGACCCACATGATCGCCGACCCCATGCCGGCGAGGCTCGACATGAACGGCTCGACCACGTTGAGGGCGGACGCGACCGCGCCGACGGCATCGAAGACATTGCCACCCTGGCTGAGGATGCGCGCGCCGGCCTGCGCTGCCAGCGGGTGGGCAGCGGCGACCATGCCGTGCAGGGAGCTCATCGTCGGGCGGCGGCCATCCATATCGTGCGTTCCCACTGTTGGTCTCGTTTGGAACCAGAGTAAGCGCGCGGCTATGGCCAGCGCTAGAACAGGCTGCCCTGTGCATCGTCGGGGCCGCCCCGACGGGAACGCATGGCAGGCTTGGGAGCAGGTGCCGGTTCCGAAGCAGGGTCGAACGGCTCCTGCACCTCCGGGCCGTCATTGGCGACCTTGTTCACGCCTGCGCCGAGCCGGAACATCTCGAAGAAATCGTCTGGCGGCGGGCGCATCAGGCTCTGCACGGCGGCAGGCTCCGCCGAAGGATCGAGCCAGGCGTCGAATGCCTCGGGCGGTACGACGACCGGCGAGCGGTGATGGATCGCCGCCATCTGCCCGTTCGCCGGGCCGGTGACGATCGCGACCGTGTCGATCTCGGAGCCGTCCTGGCTGTGCCAGGTCTCCCACAGCGCCGCGAAGGCGAAGATACCGCGATCCGGCCTGCGGAAGAGATAGGGCCTGTTTTCCTGCTGGCGGCCCTCACCGAGGCGGTGCCATTCATAGAAGCCGTCGGCCGGCATCAGGCAGCGCCGGCGGGTGAGGGCGGCGCGGAAGGACGGTTTTTCGCTGGCGCTCTCGCTGCGGACATTGATGACCAGAGGGTAGTCCTTGGGATCCTTGACCCAGCCGGGAATGAAGCCCCAGCGCATCAGGATGAACTGGCGCCGGCCCTCGTCGAGACGCACCACCGGCACCGGCTGCGTCGGCGCGATATTGTAGCGCGGCGGGAAGTTCGGCTGCTCGCGATAGGCGAAGGCTTCGCGCATCGCCTCCGGCGGCAGGGTAACGGCATAGCGACCACACATCCTCCGGTGTGTTCCGCCTTATCGTGACCGGATCAAGACTTTGTTTGCGGTTGGCACAGCATAGTCGCGGTGCTTCCGGGGCCTCTTCATGTCTGCTTCCGCCACCGAGACATCACCGACTGCGGTGAGCGGAGCTGCTCCGCAACTCTCGACCGACTACCTCAACCGGCACAGCGAGGCGCTGATGCTGCTGGAGATGGTGCCGATCGACCGCGAGATCGTCGGCGACCTCAAGGCCTGGCGCGCCCTCGGCTATGTCGAACACTTCGCTGGCTCGCCGCTGCGTTGCGCCAGTGAGGCCATGGCGGCCTATCGCGGGCTCGATCAGAGCCATGCCCGCAGCTTCGATGCGCTCTGCGCCGCCATGGACCGCCTGATCTACACGGCGACGGCGCTGCTCGACGAGATGCCGGCGGAGGAGGATCCGGGGCTGATCGTCGACGTCGCCAGCCTGTCGCTGCGCCGCCTGATCGCCCGCGCCACCGCCTTCATCAACGCCAATGGCCAGGGCGAGGCGGCCTATATCGATCCAGATGCGGTACAGGCCGATATCGACGCCGTGATGGCGAGCTAAGCTGTTCGCTCGCCGCCAAGCAGGAATTCGCGGTTGCCGTCGCCGCCCTCGATCGGGGAGGGGATGAGTCCTGCAATGGCGAAGCCGAGGCCGGCGGCAGCGTCTGCGATCTCCATGCATATCTGTTGCTGCAGTGCTTCGTCGCGCAGCACGCCCTTCTTCAGCGCCGAACGCTTCGTCTCGAATTGCGGCTTCACCAGCGCGACCAGCCGCGCGTCCGCGGCGAGCAGCGGCGCCACCGCCGGCAGCACGAGCTTCAGCGAGATGAAGCTGACATCGATCACAGCGAGCGCCGGTGCCTGTCCGAACAGGCCAGGATCGAGCGTGCGGATATCCTGACTCTCCAGGCTGGTCAGGCGCAGATGGCCGTGCAGGCTCTCGTGCAGCTGCGCCTGGCCGACATCGACGGCATAGACATGCGCCGCCCCACGCCGGAGCAGCACGTCGCTGAAGCCGCCGGTCGAAGCGCCGACATCGAGGCAGGTCAGTCCGTTGGGATCGAAGCCGAAGGCATCGAGCGCTGCGGCGAGCTTCACCCCGCCGCGTGAGACGTAAGGATGCGCCGCCTGCGCTTCGATTGCGGCCGTGTCGGGGACAGTCTCCGAAGCCTTTCGCAGCACGACACCGTCGGCGCGGACCAGGCCGGCGGTGATGGCAGCCTGCGCCCGCGCCCGGCTTTCGAACAGGCCGCGCTCGACCAGCAGCAGGTCGGCGCGCACCCGGCGTGGCAGGCCGGTGGTCACGGGTTCAGGCGCGGCGAATGATGCTGGCGGGGCCGAGCGCCTGTTCGACGGTGCGCACGATGCCCGCCGCATCGAGCCCGGCTTCGGCGTACATCGCCTCGGGTTTGTTGTGGTCCTGGAAGATGTCGGGCAGCACGAGGCTGCGGATCTTCAGGCCGCGATCGAGCGCGCCCTCGCGTGCCAGCAATTGCAGGACGTGGCTGCCGAAGCCGCCGACCGAGCCCTCCTCGACCGTGACCAGCACCTCGTGCTCCCTGGCGAGGCGCAGGATCAGCTCCTCGTCGAGCGGCTTGGCGAAGCGGGCATCTGCGACCGTGGTCGAAAGTCCGCGCTGGCCGAGCTGTTCGGCGGCGGACAGGCATTCGGCGAGGCGCGTGCCGAGCGAGAGCAGGGCGACCTGCGTGCCCTGCCTGACGATCCGGCCCTTGCCGATTTCGAGTGGAACGCCGTGCTGCGGCATCTCGACCCCGACGCCTTCGCCACGCGGATAGCGGAAGGCGATCGGCCCGTCGTCATAGGCGGCCGCGGTCGCGACCATATGGGTCAGCTCGGCCTCGTCCGCCGCCGCCATCACCACCATGTCGGGCAGGCAGCCGAGATAGGCGATGTCGAAGGCGCCGGCATGGGTCGCGCCGTCGGCGCCGACCAGGCCGGCCCGGTCGAGCGCGAAGCGCACCGGCAGCTTCTGGATGGCGACGTCGTGCACGACCTGGTCGTAGGCACGCTGCAGGAAGGTCGAGTAGATCGCGCAGAACGGCTTGAAGCCTTCCGTCGCCAGCCCCGCGGCGAAGGTCACGGCGTGCTGCTCGGCGATGCCGACATCGAAGGTGCGGCCGGGGAATTCCTTGCCGAAGGCATCGAGCCCGGTGCCGGACGGCATTGCGGCGGTGACGGCGACGATCTTCTCGTCCTCGCGCGCCGCCTTGATCAGGGCGTTGGCGAAGACATTGGTGTAGCTCGGCGCATTCGCCGGCGCCTTGGCCTGCAGGCCGGTGACGGGATCGAACTTGACGACGCCATGGTATTTGTCGGCGCTCGCCTCGGCCGGGGCGTAGCCCTTGCCCTTCTGCGTCACGACATGGACGAGGATCGGCCCGGTCTGCGCATCGCGGACATTGCGCAGCACCGGCAGGAGATGGTCGAGATTATGCCCGTCGATCGGGCCGACATAGTAGAAGCCGAGCTCCTCGAAGAGGGTGCCGCCGGTCCAGAAGCCGCGGGCATATTCCTCGGTACGCTTCGCCTTCTCATGGAAGAAGCGCGGCAGCCTCTCGGCGAGGTACTTGGCGACCTCGCGCAGCGAGCGATAGGTCCGGCCGGAGACGAGACGGGCGAGATAGGCCGACATCGCCCCGACCGGCGGCGCGATCGACATGTCGTTGTCGTTGAGGATGACGATCAGCCGCGAGCCGGTCGCTCCGGCATTGTTCATCGCCTCATAGGCCATGCCGGCCGACATGGCGCCGTCGCCGATCACGGCGATGACGTTGTTCTTCCCGCCCGCGAGGTCGCGCCCGACTGCCATGCCGAGCCCGGCCGAGATCGAGGTCGAGGAATGGGCGGCGCCGAACGGGTCGTACTCGCTCTCCGCGCGCTTGGTGAAGCCGGAGAGCCCGCCCGGCTGGCGCAAGGTGCGGATCTCGGCGCGCCGGCCGGTCAGGATCTTGTGCGGATAGGCCTGGTGGCCGACATCCCAGATCAACCGGTCCCGCGGCGTGTCGAAGACATGATGCAGCGCGACGGTGAGCTCGACCACGCCGAGGCCGGCGCCGAGATGGCCGCCGGTGACCGAGACGGCGTCGATCGTCTCGGCCCTGAGCTCGTCGGCTAGCTGGCGCAATTGCGCATCGTCGAGCCGGCGCAATGCGGCCGGATCGGGCACCTTGTCGAGGAGCGGCGTGTTGGGGCGAGGCACGAGGCTGTCGGATCCTTCGCTGAGATGATCTGGAAATAGAGCCTGAGTGGCGCGCTGGCAAACCGGAGTTGGAAATCCGGCCCGTCATCAGCGCGAGCGCCCTGCCTTCCCACGAAACGGGTGGCTCCCATGCCGGCAAGGCATTTTGGTGTCCTCACAACCGCTTCCGAGGACACTAACGTCATGCAACCGGCCGATATCACGCCATTGCCGACGGCATTTCGCCGCATCGGCTGGTCCAATCTCTTTGCCCAGTTCTCGGAGCAGATCGCCTTGGCCGCGGCACCGCTGGCGGCGGTCCTCCTGCTGGCGGCGGGCCCGGCCGAGACCGGCTGGCTGCAGACGGCGCAGACCTTGCCCTTTCTGCTGCTGTCGATCCCGGCCGGCCTGATGGTCGATCGCGCCTCGCGACGTCGGCTCATGGTCGGCACGGAAGTGCTGCGCGCGGCGTCGCTGCTGGCGATCCCGCTGCTGCTCGCTCTGGGCAGTCTCGACCTGACCTGGCTCGGCGTCCTCGGTGCGCTCGGCGCCGTCGGCACGGTCTGCTACAGCGTCGCCGCCCCGGCATTCGTCCCCTCGGTGGTGCCACGCGCGCGGCTCGCCGACGCCAATCGCTGGCTGGAGCTGGCGCGCAGCGCCGCCTATGCCGGCGGTCCGGCGCTCGGCGGGGCACTCGTCGGCTGGATCGGCATCTCGAGTGCCTATGGCCTAGCGGCCGGGCTCTCCATCTTCGCCGCGCTCATGCTGGCCGGCCTGCCGAAGGATGAGGCGCCGTCCGGCCCGCGGCGCGACCTGCTGCATGATCTCAAGGAAGGCGCGCGTTTCGTCGCCGGCCATGCTCTGCTCAGGCCGATCCTGATGACGGCGGTGTTCTTCAACGTCTCCTGGTTCATCTTCCAGGCAGTCTATGTCGCCTACGCCGTCCAGAATCTCGGCCTCAGCGCGACTGAGGTCGGCATCACCCTGGGCATCTACGGCGCGGGTATGATCGTCGGCGCCGCATGCGCGTCCCATGTCGCCCGCCGGGTCTCCTTCGGGACATTGATCCTGCTTGGCCCGTTCGCCGGCCTCTGTGCAGCCGGCGTGATGCTCGCGACGCTCTGGTTTCCCTCCATCCATCTGGTCGCGGCGAGCTTCTTCCTGTTCGGCGTCGGGCCGATCATCTGGTCGATCTCGACGATGACCTTGCGCCAGGCGGTCACGCCGAATGCGATGCTCGGCCGCGTCTCCGCGCTGATCATGACCGCGACCTTCGGCGCGCGCCCGGTCGGCGCCGCGATCGGCGCTACCGTGGCAACGCATCTCGGCATCGCCGCGTGCCTGCAGCTGGCGACCGCCGGCTTCCTGATCCAGTTGCTCCTCATCGGCTTTTCACGGGTGCCGCGCTTGCGCGACATCTCAGAGCTCGCCTGAGAAGGCGGGCTCAACCTCGGCCAGAGGCTGGCGTCGGCCGCGTCGCCAGCAGGACGCCAGCGACGATGAACGCGATCGAGATACCCTCTGCCGCTGTGGGGATTTCGCCAAGGACGATGATGGCGAGCAGCGAGGCGATGACCGGCACCAGCGCGATCATCGCCGCGGCGGCCGAAGCGCCGAGCAGCGTCACGGCGCGGTTGAAACTGATCAGCGCGACGATGCTCATCAACACGCCTTGATAGACGCCCTGGACTGCGATCTCGGCTGTCGGCGCCTGCCCGAGATGGCCGATGCCGAGGACGACATAGAGCGGAACGAAGATCAGGCCTGACCAGAAGCAGATCAGCGCTGCCGACTGCATCGGGTTGAGGCCGCTGCCACGCAAGAGCAGCGTGTAACCGGCCCACATCGCCGCTGCCAGCGCCAGAAACCCGAGGCCGAGCAGGCTCGGCGCCGCCCCGCCGCTGGATGCCGTGACGACCAGGCCGCAGAGTCCGGCGGCAATGGCGGCATAGCCGGCGAGCCTGGCCCTGCCGGGAGGCTGGCGCAGCAGCAGCCAGCCGAGCAGCCCGGCGAAGACCGGCATCAGGGTCGGCGTCACCGAGGCGGCGCGCCCGGCCGAGGTCATCTGCACGCCGAGCGCGACCAGGGCCGCGAAGGGAGCGCCCCATAGGACGCTGAAGATGAAGCCGTTGCGCCAGGCCTTTGGTGGCAGATCGCGCAGCAGCACCGGTGCCAGCAGGATCGCACCGATGCCGTAGCGCAGCGCGGTCAGGTCCCAGACGTTCAGGCTGCGGGTCACGCTGAAGCGCGTGACCACGAACCAGCCGGCGAAGATCGAGACCGTCAGCACCGCCCAGACAAAGCCGATCAGCCGCTTGCGTGACGAACGCGCGCCATCCGCCGCATCCGGCGCGCCGCCCGGAGAGCGATCGGGAGATTCGGCCGGCATGTCGGTACGTTCAGCGCTCCGGCAGCGGAATGAACTCCTCCTCGTCGCCGGGGACGGTGTCGAAGCGGCCGGTCTTCCATTCCTGCTTGGCCCGGTCGATCCGCTCCTTCGATGAGGAGACGAAGTTCCACCAGATATGGCGCGGGCCGTCCATCGGCTCGCCGCCGATCAGCATCAGCCGGCTCTGGTCGACGGCGAGGATGGAGATCCGGTCGCCCGGCTTGAAGATCAGGAGCTGGCCGGCGCCGAACTCGTCGCCGGCGATGTCGATCTTGCCGGTGACGATATAGACGGCACGTTCGTGATAGTCGGGATCGAGCGGCAGGATCGCGCCCGGCGCCAGCACGGCCTCGGCGTAGAGCGTGTCCCAGGGGAATTTCACCGGAGAAGTCTCGCCGAAGGCCGAGCCCATGATCAGGCTGACGCGCTTGCCCTCGCCGACGATGCGCGGCAGCTCGGGCGCTGCGTGATGGATGAATTCCGGCGCGATCTCCTCATGCGTCTTCGGCAGAGCGAGCCAGGTCTGGATGCCGTAGAGCTTGGGCGCCTTCACGCGCTCTTCCGGCGCGGTACGCTCTGAATGGACGATGCCGCGCCCCGCCGTCATCAGATTGACCGCGCCCGGCCGGATCGGCAGCGCCGTGCCGAGCGAATCGCGATGCATGATCTCGCCGTCGAAGAGATAGGTGACGGTGGAGAGCCCGATATGCGGATGCGGGCGCACGTCGATGCCTTCGCCGAGCAGGAACTCGGCCGGGCCCATCTGGTCGAAGAAGATGAAGGGGCCGACCATCTTGCGCCCGATTGAGGGCAAGGCGCGGCGGACGGAGAAGCCGCCGAGATCATGCGCACGCGGTACGATGACCTGCTCGAGCGCCTCGCAGGAGCGTGTATCGCCCGCGACCGGGTCATGATCGGGCAGCTGCGACATGGCGATGTCCTCCTGTGAAGGAAGGGAGACTGGCCCCGGATGCTGTGTACGGCAAGGGCACAACCGGGCGCACGGGCTCGACGCGGCTGCTGCGGGAAATTATCGATAATGCATGGCCAAAGAGAAATCAGAGACCCTGCCGGTCCGCATCAGCCGCATCCTCGCCGAGCGGATCATCTCCGGGCAGATCGAGCCGGGCGCGCGGCTGCGGCAGGACCATATCGCGGTCGAGTTCGGCGCCAGCCATGTCCCGGTGCGCGAGGCCTTCCAGCGGCTGGAAGCACAGGGGCTCGCCGTCAGCGAGCCGCGTCGCGGCGTGCGCGTCGCCGCCTTCGACCTGCGTGAGGTCCGCGAGGTCGCCGAGATGCGCGCGGCGCTGGAGGTTCTGGCGCTGCGCCATGCGGGCCCGCATCTGACGCGCGCCATCCTCGACGAGGCCGAGGAAGCGACCCGCGCCGGCGATAATTCTCCGGACGTCCGCGCCTGGGAGGAGGCGAACCGGCGCTTCCACCGTTTGATCGTGACGCCCTGCGCCATGCCGCGGCTGCTCGCGGCGATCGACGATCTCCATGCCGCCAGCGCGCGTTTCCTGTTCTCGGCCTGGCGCTCGGACTGGGAAGCGCGCACCGACCACGACCACCGCGCCATCCTCGCCGCGCTGCGCGCCGGGCAGGTGGATGAGGCGGCAGCCATCCTCGCCCGCCATGTCCAGTGGATCGGCTCCAAGCCGGTGCGGACCGCCGCCGGCGGAACGCGGGACGTCTTTGCGATCCAGGGCTGAGGCCGGCTCGTCTGTTGGCGGGCAGGATCGCAGCGGGAGCTGTGCAGCGATGCGCTCACGGATGAGCGCGCCGGACGCGCTTGCATTCCTGGCGCGGCTGTGGACTCTACGATAGATCAAGTTACAAAATTATCTATAATTATGGAATCGATGGAGACGATCTCGTGAGTGACCTCAGCTACGTTCCGCCTGTCCGCTTCAGCCCGCTCGGGCTGCAGGCGCGTCCGGTCCATATCAAGGCCGCCGCCGTCCTGCTCGGTACGCTCGTCCTGGCGATCGCCTCGCAGATCAGCGTGCCGATGCTGCCGGTACCGATGACCATGCAGACGCTGGCGGTGATCCTGATCGGCGCGCTCTATGGCTGGCGGCTCGGCGCGCTCACCATCCTCGCCTGGCTCGGCGAGGCGGCGACCGGCCTGCCCGTGCTCGCCAATGGCAGCGGCGGCCTCGCCCCCTTCATGGGCCCGACCGCCGGATACCTTGCTTCCTTCCCCCTCGTCGCCGCACTGGTCGGCTGGCTTGCCGAGCGCGGCTGGAATGGCAACCGGCCGGCTTTCGCCTTCGCCGCGATGCTGCTCGGCCACGCGCTCTGCCTGCTGTTCGGCGGCCTCTGGCTCTCCTCCCTGATCGGTGCGGAGAAGGCCATGCTCGTCGGTGTCGTGCCCTTCCTGCTCGGCTCGCTGGTCAAGTCGGGCTTGGGCGCCGCGATTCTCATGGCGCTCGTCCGCACGAACAAGGCCGAATAGGCCTAAGCTGACGCGATCCCGGCCGATCAAGCGTCCTGTCGCGCTTCGAGCCGGGCAAGCCGCGCGACATAGTGCGCGGCTGCCGCCGCCAGCGCCTCGGCGTCGGCCCGGCGCGCATTATAGATCAGGAACGGCTCCTGCCAGGCGAGGGCGCAGCGATGCGCCGTCGCCTGCAGCGGTTTCAGCAGCTCGCGCAGCGAGAACAGGTTGGCCCCGCTCGGCGTGTAGGCCTCGGGAACGTTACCGGCGGTCGCGGCGACCATGAGCGGCCGGCCGGCGAGCCTGGCGCCCTCAGCCTCGTAGTGGATGTAGAACATCCGGGTCAGCACCGCGTCCTGCCAGGCCTTGAGCAGCGGCGGCGTCGAATACCATTGCACCGGGAACTGCAGCACGATGCGCTCGGCGGACAGCAGCCGCGCGACCTCCACGTCACCTTCGATCCGCCCATCCGGATAGATCGCCTGCATGTCGATGACCTCCGTGCCGGGGCAGCTCTTGGCGGCCTCCGCCAATGCCCGGTTGGCGCGCGAGCTCTGATAATCGGGGTGGAAGAGCAGGATCAGCGTCTGCGTCATGGCGATCTCCTTCGGTTCGAAAGCAGGATGTCGCTGACCAAGAAATTACTCCAACGGATGATCGATATATCGTATTATCGATATCATGAATTTACGGGCGATCGATCTCAACCTGCTCGTCATCCTCGACGCCTTGCTCGACGAGGCGCATGTCTCGCGCGCCGCCGAGCGGGTCGGCCTCTCGCAACCGGCTGCCTCCAGCGCCCTCGAACGCTGCCGCCATCTCTTCGGCGATCCGCTGTTGCTGCGGGGCAGGGGGCGGATGCGCCTGACCGCGAAGGCGCAGGCCCTGCAGCAGCCCTTGCGTGATATTCTCGGACAGGTGAGCGCGCTGCTTGACGCGCCCGAGCCCGACCTCAAGAGCTTGGTGCGGACCGTCCGGGTTATGACGGCCGAACTGCCGCCGGCTCTGGTGACGGGCCGCGTCTATGAGCGGTTGAGACAGACCGCGCCGGGCCTGACCCTCGCCATCCTGCCCTGGCAGGGTGCGCCGGCGACTCTGGAGGCCCTGGCGCAGGGGCGGGCCGACCTCGCCATTTCGGTCTTCCCGACGATCGACGCCGATTTCACCCGCCGGGGGCTGTTGCGCGAGCGTTATGTCGTGGCGATGCGCCGGGATCATCCGGCGGCAGCCGGCTTCGATCTCGACCGCTGGCTCGCCTTTCCGCATGTGCTGGTGTCCGGCCGCGGCAAGACGCATGGCCCGCTCGACGAGGCGCTCGCCCGACTCGGTCGCACACGCCATATCGGCCTGGTGGTGCCGAGTTTCCTCAGCGTGCCGCCCTTGCTGTTGGGCTCCGAGCTGATCGCGCTGCTGCCGAGCCGAATCTTGCCGCCGGAGGAGGCCGACCGCTTCGTCACCTTCGAGCCGCCGGTCGCAATCGAGGGCTTTCCGCTGCATCTTGCCTGGCATCGGCGCAGCGAGCGTGATCCGGCCGTGCAGCACGTTGCTCGACTGATCGAAGCCGTGCTCGGCGAAGCCGCTGCGGTCAGTCCGCCGGCCTGATGCTCGTCATGATGGCGCGGCCGGCCTGGTGGCGCTCGCTACCGGTCTCGCAGGTCTTGCAGATCACGCCGAGATAGCGCCCGTCGATCACCGTCTCGGCGAACAGCCCGGATTTGTAGTTGTGGCGGGCGTCGGTCTCGATCATCCACCAGTCGCGCGTCCCAAGTGATACGCGCCCGAGTGGCTGCAGCACCTGCGCATCCTTGCTCGTGCTGCGCAAGACCGCGCGGATGCGGAAATAGCGGTCCATCGGTGCAGCATAGAGCGAGGCGAGCCGGGCGGCGTCATCTGCGCCGGCGACGGGCTGAGGCCGCATCAGGATCGTGCAGGTCTCCTGCGTGCGCTTGCAGGCCTCCGCCTCGCACACGAGCTGGACGCGGGTGCGCCCATCCTTGCCGGTCTCGCCTTCGGCGGTGCCGTCGATCCGCCAACCCTGCGGCAGGTCGAGCATCAGGCCATCCGGCAGTGGCAGGGGCTCTGCGCTCGCGGGGCTGGCCAGCAGCGCGCTGCCTAGCAGGGCGATGCAAAGCGCAATATCGCGGCGTCCGCTCATGCAGTGCCTCCAGCGCGGCCGATATGCGTGGCCGCCAGCCGATCGAAGAGCTGCATCTGGTCGGAATTGAGGACGCGCGCCGGCAGCAGCAGTGGATCGCCGCGGCGCAGAACGACGAAGATATGGTCGCCGCGCCGCTCGATGCCGGTGAACGCCGCCCAGTCATAACGGCTCTCGATGCCGCGTTGCCGGCTCCTGATGCTCTCCGGCGAGATCAGGACCCGGACCTCATTGTCGCTGGCCCGTCGATGCAGGGTCTTGCCGAGGCTCTTGGCATTGAGGCGCATGAGCAGCGGCGTCGCGACATGGCCGACCAGGACCAGGCCGCAGAGCCCGGCCGTGATCGGCCAGAACGTCTTAACCGCCATCTCGGCGAAGAGCGGCAGGGCGAATGCGAAGGGCACGCGATCGGGATCGATGCTCCACAGCAGCAGCATGACCGCCGGCACCAGCAGCAGCGCGAAGACGAGGCCGAATGCCGTCCGGCGCAGCAGGCGGCTGCGCGGCCAGAACCGCTCCTGCTGGCGGAGGGCCATCGCCGTGCGATCCTCGGGCGTCAGGCGAAAGCGCAGATCGAGAGGCGCTTCGTCGGCCGGTTCCTTTGCCGATTGCTCCGCTGCGTCGGTATCCGAAGGCTCCGCCTGGCCGATGCAGAACCCGGCCCAGTCCCGAAGATGCGCCTGCTGTTCGGCCGACAGGTCTCGCCTCGGCAGCGCGACGAGATCGTCGACCCCTTCGATCTCGATGAAGAAGTGCTCGGGACCTTCGGCCAGCTGGCGCAGGCGCCAGGCCGGGATATGGCTGCGGTGGTGCGGCTCGCTGCTGTCGAGGCCGGCTTCATGAAGGCGATAGCTGCAAGGCGTCGCGGTCGTGAGGCCCTCGTTCCGATACCAGCGCCGCAGGCGACGGCGCGTGGAGAGGCCGAAGAACGCGTAGGCCATGACGCCCGCCAAGGCGAAAATCGCCAGGAGGATGCCGGTCGGACCGAGCAGTGCGTCGAGGAAATTGCGGCCCATCAGGGCGTAGTCGCCGCGGCCGCTCCCACCCCAGGAGGTCGAGAGCTGCCCGAGGACGATCAGGAGCAGCGCGATGCCGGTGATGATCAGGACGTTGCGGCGCCGCGTCGCGATCAGGTCGCGGTAGAGATGCATCGCGGCTGCGACGCGGTCCTCGCCGGTGAGCGAGATCGCAAGCTCGAAAGGCGGCGGGGCCGTGAGCGGCCTGCTCGCTACGGAAGGCGTAGTCCGCATCTCGCGGCGCGCCAGTTGCGCTCCTAGTTCCCGACGTCGAGCGGCTGGGTGCCGGTCGGCTTGCCGTCGGCGCCAAGCGTGATCTTCTCGATCCGGGCTTCAGCCTGCTTCAGCAGCGTATCGCAGCGCGCCTTAAGCGCTTCGCCGCGAGTGTAGATGTCGATCGATTCTTCCAGCGCGACGTCGCCGCGTTCGAGCCGGGCGACGATGGCTTCCAGCTCCTTCAGGGCCGCCTCGAAGGGCAGGCCGGCGACATCGGCATTGGTCTTGGCGTCGGTCACGGGCGCGATTCCTGTTGGGGGCTCGTTATCGACTGTGATGCCTGCTCCCGCAACCCTTTCGGGGCAGCAACCGCCAAGGCCGTCATCGCTCCTCAGAGCGTCACCGCAAATGAACGCAACGGTTCGAAGGGCTCTTTGACCGCTAAAGAAACGCAGGTCGTCCCGGGCGACCGCAGGGAGACCCGGGACCCATTCCGGAACTTTTATCGGTGAGGCTCAGGAATGGGTCCCGGATCTGCGCTTCGCTCCGTCCGGGATGACCGCGTCATGGATATCGAAGCCTGCCCCCTGAAAACCTGCGCATCATTTTGCCTCACATCGGCAGGGCCGAGGTCTTCTTGATCGTGCGCAGCGTCAGCGTCGACTGCACCCGGGTAACGCCGGGCAATTGCGTGATAATGTCGGTGTGGATGCGCTCGAAATCGGCGCTGTCGCGATAGATCACCCGCATCAGGTAATCATGCGCGCCGGCGAGCAGATGGCATTCGAGGATCTCCGGCAGGTCCTGCACCGCCTTCTCGAAGCTCTCCAGCGAGGCGCGGCCCTGCTGGTCGAGCGTGACGAAGACGAAGGCGGTGCCGGGGAACCCGGCGATGCGCTCGTCGAGCATCATCACATAGCCGCGGATCAGCCCGCTCTCCTCGAGCTGGCGCACGCGGCGCAGGCAGGCGGAGGGCGAGAGGTGGACCTTGTCGGCGAGGTCCGAATTGGTGATCCGGCCATCCTTCTGGAGGATGCGCAGGATCGTCTTGTCGCGGGAATCGAGTTCGATCTGCATCGCTGGAGCGTCGTCCCGTGGGCCGGTACCGTCTGACGCGGTCACCGGAAAGCGCAGATGCTTCTGCGCAAAAAGCGCAGTTGGCAAGCATGATCTTGCGCGTGATCCCGCCAAATCCGCATGGCGGCGCTGTCGCGGCGTCTGAAGCCGCAGGATCGTGCGGCGCAGCATTCGCATTTTTTCTGCCTGGATCGCGGTGAAGCGGCGCGTTCGAAGCCACTGGACAGGCGGGTCTGGCCGTGGCGGCAAAATAGTTTACAACTGAACTATTCCATCCGGGACGCCGTCATGAATCTCTGGTTCCGCCTGATCTGGCTGCTGCTGACGCGGCCCTTCCAGCCGCAGCTGAAGCCGCCCTTCGAGGCCTCGATCCTGCCTTTCCGGGTCTGGCCCCATGATCTCGATACCAGCCTGCACATGAACAATGCGCGCTATTGGGGGCTGATGGATCTCGGCCGCACGGACCTGATGTTGCGCAGCGGCCTGTGGCGCGCGGTCCTGCGCCATGGCTGGGTGCCGGTGGTCAATTGCGGCACGATCCGTTTCCGCCGCGAGGTTCGCCTGTTTCGCGCCCTCCGGCTGGAGACGCGATTGCTCTGCTGGAGCGAGAGCTGGGTCGTGATCCAGCACCGTGTCCTGGCGGACGGGCGCGACGGCAGCGAGATCGTCGCCGCGGTCGCGCTCGTGCGGGCGGCGCTCTACGACCGCAAGGGCAGAGCCTATGTGCCGGCCGAGCGCCTCTTCGCCGAGATGGGCTTCACTGCCCAAAGCCCGGAGCCGAGCCCGGAGGTTGCCGCCTTCCTTGCGGCTGAGGAAGCGCTGCGGCAGGCGGGGGGCTCAACCGGACAGACGCCGGCCGAGCCTGTGCCAGAGTGAGGCGAAGGCCGCCAGCGCCAGTGCGCCAGGCAAGACGACGAGCACAAGGAAGTCGAAGCCGAGCTGCTGGTCGACGATCAGCAGGGGATCGATGCCCGCCGGCGGATGCATCGTCCGGGTGACGTGCATCAGGAAGGCGGAGAGGCCGACGGAAATGGCGATAGCAAGGCTCGAATGCCCTGCCACCGATAGCACGGCGTAGCCTGCCAGGCTGGCGACGAGGTGTCCGCCGATCAGGGCGCGAGGTCTGGCCGGCGCCGCGTCCGGCAGCGACAGCACCAACACGATCGATGTGACGAAAGGAATGAGGCCTAGCGGCCGCCCGGCAATGGCGGCAGCCTGTTCCATCGCGGCGATGGCAAGGGTCGCCCCGGCGCCCGCCAGCAAGCCGAAGGGCAGCGTGCGCCGCAGAGCGGTGAGAAGGGATTCCATCGCTGTCAGATCACTCCGCCGCCAGCCTTGTCGCGCGCCATTGCGCCAGCAGCGCCCGCAGCGCGCCTGGCTTGAGCGGCTTGTTCAGCACATGGATGTCGAGCGCTGCCGCCTCCTCGCGCACCTCGGGCGAGCGGTCTGCTGTCAGCAGGATCGCCGGCAGCCCGCCGACGCTTTGTCGCAGCGCCGAGATCACTGCGATCCCGTTTTCGCCATGGTCGAGATGGTAGTCGGCGATCAGAACATCCGGCGCGCCGGTCGTGGCGATGAGCGCCGAGGCTTCGTCGAGACCACCGGCGGTCTCGACCTTGCAGCCCCAGCCGCCGAGCAGCAGGCGCATGCCGTCGAGAATCGTCGGCTCGTTGTCGATGGCGAGCAGCTTGAGGCCCGCGAGTTGGCTGCTGGACGGGGTGCCGCGCGCAGCCGATGCCGTTGCCATCGCCGGCAGCGGCGCGGCCCGCGGCACCAGGATGGAGAAGCGTGTGCCGCGCCCGGGCGTCGAGGCGAGAGCGAGCTTGTGGTCAAGGGTGCGCGCGATCCGCTCGACGATCGAGAGGCCGAGGCCGAGGCCGCGCGCCACCTTGGCGCCCTGGTCGAGGCGCTGGAACTCGCGGAACACGGTCTTCTGCTTGCTCGCGGGGATGCCGAGCCCGGTATCGAGCACCTCGATCGAGACTTGCCCGTCGCGCCGGCGGCAGCCGACCAGCACCTTGCCATTCGGCGTGTATTTGATCGCGTTCGAGACGAGGTTCTGGAGCAGGCGGCGCAACAGGCGCCGATCGGAGCGGACGGTCGCAGCGGTCGTCACGAAGACGAGCTGGAGCCCCTTCTCCTGGGCGCTCGGCTCGAATTCGCGCTGGAGCTGGCGCATCAGCTCGTCCAAGCGGAAGGCGCTGATCTCCGGCTTGAGCGCGCCGCCGTCGAGTCTCGATATCTCGAGCAAGGCGGTCAGGATCTCCTCGACCGCGTCGAGCGAGGCGTCGATGTTCTCCGCGAGATCGGGCTGCGCACTGCTGCGATCGCGCTCGACCAGGGCGGATGCGTAAAGCCGCGCGGCGTTCAGAGGCTGCAGGATGTCGTGGCTGGCGGCGGCGAGGAAGCGCGTCTTCGAGGCGTTGGCCTCGTCGGCCTCGGCCTTGGCGCGCTGCAATTCGGTGTTGACGTGCCTGATCTCCTCGGTGCGCTCGGCGACGCGCTTTTCCAGGGTCTCGTTGGTCCGCTCCAGCTCCTCCTCGGCCGCGACCGCATCGGTGATGTCGGTATAGGTGGTGACGATGCCGCCATCCGGCAGCGGGTTCGAGCGGATCTCGATGACATTCTTCGACGGGTAGAGCTTGAGGCGAACCGGTTCGCGGTCGTTGACGAAGCTCTCCAGCCGCGCCGCCATCAATTCGTCGTGCCGGCCGGCGCCATAGGCGCCGCGCTGGGCGTTGTAGCGCACGATCTCGTCGAGCCCCGTGCCGAAGCGCACCAGCGAGGGCGGCAGGTCGTAGAGCTGGATGAAGGCCTTGTTCCAGGCGAGCAGCCTGAGGTCGCGGTCGAGCACGGTGATGCCCTGGCCGGCATGGTCGAGACCGTTCTGGAGGATATCGCGATTGTATTGCAGCGCCGCCGAAGCGTCGTCCAGCAGCTTGAAGGCGGCCTCTGTCGAGAGATTGCGCCGCTTCAGCAGCAGCGACAGCACGAGGCGGGAGGATGCGGCGCCGATCGCGGAGGAGAGCAGGTGCTCGCCGAAGCGCAGCATGTGGATGTCGGCCTCGCGCGTGCCGGTCAGCACCTCGCCGCGCGAATGGGCGAAGCCTTCGAAGGCGCGCTGCGTCCGTTCCTGGCCTAGATAGCGGCCGATCGTCGATTGCAGCTCGGCTTCGGTGACGCTGGAGCGCCAGAGCGAGAAGGACTGGGCCATGGTCGCCCGGTCCGACTCGACGAAGGCGTTGGCCTGCAGCCGCTCCATCGCGCTTGCCGGCCGCAGCATGGAGAAGCCGAGATAGCAGGCGAGGTTGATGCCGAGGCTCCAGAGCACGCCATGCGGCAGGGCCGGCAGCGACAGGCCGAACAGCGCCTCCGGCCGCAGGGCGGTGATGCCGAGCGGCCCGTGCGCGACGATGTCCGCCCAGTAGCCGCCCGGATTGGCAAGGCTCGGTATCAGCAGGGTGTAGAGCCATGTCAGCAGGCCGGCCGACAGGCCGGCTGCCGCGCCAAGCGCGGTGCCGCGCCGCCAGATCAGCCCGCCGAAGAAGGCCGGTGCGATCTGCGCCGTGGCGGCGAAGGAGAGCAGGCCGATCGAGACCAGCGCCGCCTCGCCGGCGGCGCGGTAATAGGCATAGCCGAGCAGAATCACGGCGACGATCGCGCCCCGCCTGATATGCACGACCTGCGAACCGAGATCGCCGCCGGTCGGGCCGCTGCGGCCTTCGCCGCCCTCGATCAGCGCAGCGGCGCGCTCGGGATCGACGCTGACGCCGCGCCCGCGCAGCAGCAGCGGCGTGACGAGATGGTTCGAGATCATGATCGCCAGCGCGACCGAGGCGACGATCACCATCGCGGTGCCCGCCGAGAGCCCGCCGATGAAGACCAAGAGGGCAATCAGGCCGGCCTGCTTCTCCAGCGGCAACAGCAGCACCGTCATGTCGCGGTCGACGCCCGAGCCGGGGAGCAGCACCTCGCCGGCGGCCGCCAGCGGTAGCACGAACAGGTTGATCAGCACGAGGTAGAGCGGGAACATCCAGGCGGCGCGGCGCACGTCGCGGACGTCGCGGTTCTCGACGATCGCCATGTGGAACTGCCGCGCCAGCAGCAGCGCGGCGCAGGAGGACAGCGCCGTCAGCGTCAGGAACATCGGCCAGCTCGATGTCCGCTCCCAGATCGGCGGCCTGTCGCCCGCGGCCCGGGCCGCCTGGGCGAAGAGATCGCCGGCCCCGTCGAACAGGCCGTAGACGACGAAGACGCCGAGCGCGAGGAACGCGACGAGCTTGACCAGCGACTCCGCCGCGATCGCCAGCACCAGCCCGTCCTGGTGCTCGGTCGCGTCGATATGGCGGGTGCCGAAGGCGCAGGCGAAGCCGGCGAGCACCAGCGCGACGAGGAAGGCAAGGTCGCTCAGCACCGGTATGTCGGTCATCGGCGGCGGTCCGCCGGCCGCGGCGAAGAACACCGAGAGCGAGTTCGCCACCGCCTTCAATTGCAGGGCGATATAGGGCAGGGCGCCGACCACCGCGACGATGCAGACCAGTGCCGCGACCCGCTCGCTCTTGCCGTAGCGGGCGCCGACGAAGTCGGCGATCGAGGTGATGTTCTGCGACTTGGCGATGGCGACGATGCGGGCGACGAAGCGGTGCCCGAGCCCGATCACCAGCGCCGGGCCGACATAGATGCCGAGGAAGTCGAAACCGGCCCGGTTGGCGAAGCCGACCGAGCCGTAGAAGGTCCAGGAGGTGCAGTAGACGCCGAGCGCCAGCGCATAGATCGTGGTCCGCGCCCGGCCGCTCATCAGCCGGCGCCCCGCCGTGTCCGCGAGATGGGCGATCGCGAACAGCACGCAGAGATAGCCGAGCGCGCTCAGGACGACGGACCAGGCCGGTAGCATCCCACCTCCTTGCAACGGCGATCGCCGGCAAATCTATCGCCGCGGCGCTGCCGCCGCCATCGGCCTTTCGGCCTGTCCTCAGGCGGCTGCCTGGACCTGCGCCAGCCGTTCCAGCCGCCGCTCGCCCCAGGCATGCATGGCGCGGACGATCTCTTCGAGCGAACGGCCTTCCTCGGTCAGGGCATAGTCGACCCGCGGCGGAACCTGCGCATAGACCGTCCGTAGGACGAGTCCACACTCCTCCAGCTCGCGCAATTGCCGGGTCAGCATGCGCTGCGTCGCGCTCGGAAGCTTGCGCCGGATCTCGTTGAAGCGCAGCGTGCCGGAGAGCAGGTGGTAGACGATCACGCCCTTCCACTTGCCGTCGATCAGGTCCAGCGTCACCTCGACGGGGCAGCCGGCGGCGCAGTCGTAGCGCTTCTTCGTCTTCAACATCCGACAGTATCCATTGTGATACTACTGGTCCAATTTGTGCGTATTGCAGCTCCTGAGCCTAACAGTATGTCTGGGCCTGCAACAGGAGATTTTCCGATGAAGGCCGTCGGCTACCGCGCATCCCATCCGATCGAGCATCCCGAGGCGCTGCTCGACCTCACCCTCGACAAGCCCGAAGCAGCCGGTCGTGATCTGCTGGTCAGGGTCGAGGCGGTCTCGGTCAATCCGGTCGACACCAAGATGCGCCTGCGCTCGCAACCCGAGGCTGGTGGCGTGAAGGTGCTCGGCTGGGACGCCGCCGGCACTGTCGAGGCGGTCGGCCCGGATGCGACGCTGTTCAAGCCGGGTGACAAGGTCTTCTACGCCGGTGCGATCGGCCGTTCCGGTACGAATGCCGAATACCATCTGGTCGATGAGCGCATCGTCGGACGCCGGCCGGCCTCGCTCTCGGTCGCGGAGGCGGCGGCGCTGCCGCTGACCGCGATCACCGCCTGGGAGGCGCTGTTCGACCGGCTCGACATCCGCAAGCCGGTTGCTGGCGCTGCGAACGCGTTGTTGATCGTCGGCGGTGCCGGCGGCGTCGGCTCGATCGCGACCCAGCTCGCCAAACAGCTCAGCAGCGTCACGGTGATCGCGACCGCCTCGCGGCCGGAAACGCAGGACTGGGTCAGGGAGCTCGGCGCCGACCACGTCGTCGACCACACCAGGCCGTTGGCCGCTCAGGTCGCCGGGCTCGGCATCGGCGCGCCGGCCTTTGTCTTCTCGACCACGCAGACCGACCGGCATTTCGACGAGATCGTCGAACTGATCGCGCCGCAAGGCCGCTTCGGCCTGATCGACGATCCCGCGCCGATCGACGTGATGAAGCTGAAGCGCAAGAGCGTCTCGCTGCACTGGGAGCTGATGTTCACGCGCTCGCTCTTCACCACCCCCGACATGATCGCTCAGCACGAACTGCTCAACGAAGTCGGCGCCATGGTCGATGCCGGCAAGCTCCGGACCACGCTCGGCGAGCATTTCGGCAGGATCGACGCGGCAAACCTGAAGCGCGCCCATGCCTTGCTCGAAAGCGGCAAGGCCAAGGGCAAGATCGTGCTCGAAGGCTTTTGACGGAGGCGTCGCGGCAGGACCGGGTCGCTGCCGCAACGTTCGTCGTCGCGCGACCTTCGCAGATTGGATGATTGCAGCCTGGAATCGGTCTTTTCCGTGAGAAAATGCCGAGGAAAACGGCCGGAAGCCTGCTTCCACCACGAGTGTCGCTGGTCTAGCGTGCGCGCGGGGGCGGCATTGCGCAGCGTGATGCCGAAGACTGGCCAGGCATTCGGAAAGGCGCGCCATGATCAAGGAATTCAAGGAGTTTGCCCTGAAGGGCAATGTCGTCGATCTCGCCATCGGCGTGATCATCGGCGCTGCCTTCGGCAAGATCGTCGAATCGCTCGTCGGCGACATCATCATGCCGCTTATCGGCGCCATCGGCAGCGTCGACTTCTCCAACTACTTCATCGGGCTCAACAGCGCCGTCACCTCCCCGGTCCTCGCCGATGCCAAGAAGCAGGGCGCCGTCCTTGCCTATGGCAGCTTCATCACCATTGCCGTCAATTTCATGATCATCGCCTTCGTGCTGTTCATGGTCGTCAAGGGCATCAACCGGCTCAAGCGCAAGGAAGCCGCTGCTGCTCCGGCCGAGCCGGCGGCCCCGGCGCAGGATGTCGTCCTGCTCGGCGAGATCCGCGACCTGCTGAAGCAGAGGGCCTGACGCACTTTTCGAGGGGTGCCGGCTCGTCGGCACGCCTCGCGATCCATCACTGCGACCGATCGGGTCGATCTCGTCAATTCATGCCGCCAGGGCGCGATCTGCGTTAGATTGGCCTGCATGTTTCTCGCGACGGATCGCCTGAAGGATCGCTCATGAACATGCACGCACCGGCCGGCACCAGCCTGATCGCCGATTTGCGCCCCGAGGCGCGCAACGCGCCCGAGAGCGGCATCGTCGAGGTCGTCAATCATGGCCGGCTCAAGCCAGGGCTGATCCCGCTCTGGGTCGGCGAGGGTGATCTGCCGACGCCGGACTTCATCGTCCGCGCCGCCAACCAGTCGCTGGCCGACGGCGAGACCTTCTACACCTGGCAGCGTGGCATTCCGGAGCTGCGCGAGGCGCTGGCACGCTATCACAGCGCGCTCTATGGCCGCCCCTTCGCCATGGACCGCTTCTACGTCACCGGCTCCGGCATGCAGTCGGTCCAGATCGCGGTCCGGCTGATCGCCGGCGTCGGCGACGAACTCATCATACCGACCCCGGCCTGGCCGAACTTCGCTGCTGCCATGGGCATTGCCGGCGCCAACCCGGTCTGCGTTCCCATGCAGTTCAAGGATGGGCGCTTCACGCTCGACCTTGAGAAGCTCGAAGCGGCGATCTCGCCGCGCACCCGCGCCTTCGTCATCAACTCGCCGGCCAACCCGACCGGCTGGACCGCGACGCGTGACGAGCTCGCCGCGATCCTCGCCATCGCTCGCAAGCATGGCATCTGGATCATCGCCGACGAGATCTATGCCCGCTTCGTCTATGACGGTTCGGCGCGTGCGGCCTCGTTCCACGACGTGATGGAGCAGGAGGACCGCATCCTCTTCGTCCAGACCTTCTCGAAGAACTGGGCGATGACCGGCTGGCGCGTCGGCTGGATCGAGGTGCCGCCCGCTTTCGGCCAGATCGTCGAGAACCTGATCCAGTACTCCACCTCCGGCTCGCCGGTCTTCGTCCAGCGCGCCGCCATCGCGGCGCTGGAGGAGGGCGAGCCCTTTGTCGCGCAGCAGATCGCCCGCGCCACCGAAGGGCGCCGCATCGTCGCAGAGGGGCTGAAGGCGACCAACCGCGTCGAGCTGCAGGCACCGGACGGCGCCTTCTACCAGTTCTTCAGCGTCGACGGCTGGACCGATTCCCGCAAGCTGGCGATCGAGCTGGTCGACACGGCCAATGTCGGCCTGGCGCCGGGCACCGCCTTCGGGCCCGGCGGCGAGACCGGCCTGCGCTTCTGTTTCGCCCGCAAGGCTTCGGATCTCCATGATGCGGTGGCGCGGCTGCAGAAGGCGCTGGCGGGCTGATATCGGCGGCGGTCATGCCCCGCTTGCGTCAGGGGCGTTTGACCTGAGCGTCAGCCGCCTCCATTGATGCCCGATGCGTCCTGACGGCGCATCGCGAGCCTCATGCCTGTCCCAAGCTATATCCCCTATCATCTGCGCACCTTGTCGCGTGAAGCGGCGGTGATCGCTTGTGCGGCGGTCGGCGGCACGCTCTTCACCTTGCTGGGGGTACCGGCGGCCTGGCTCTCGGGCTCGATGCTGGTGGTCTCGATCTTCGGCATCACCCGGCCGCTGCCGGACCTTCGCCGCCCCTGGTTCGATTCGACCATGGTGATGTCCGGCGCGCTGATCGGCTCGGCGGCGACGCCCGAGGCGCTCGCCGCGACGGCGCGTTATCCCGGCTCACTCTTGGTGCTGGTTGTCGGCCTCCTCGCCATCATGCTGGCGACCGGCGCCTATCTGCGCTTCGTCGCACGCTGGAGCTGGATCGATTCGCTCCTCGCCGCCGCGCCTGGCGCGCTCTCGGCGGTGATCTCGGTGGCGCAGGACAAGGGCGCCAATATCGGCCGCATCGCCGCGATCCAGCTCTTCCGCATCCTCGTCCTGGTCGCGGTGCTGCCCAGCATCATGAAGCTGAGCAGCGGCGGCACCCCGCTCTCCTTGCCGCCTCCGGTCGCGATCGCCAGCGTCGGCGACCTGGCGCTGCTGCTCGGCAGCGGCCTGGTGACGGGACTGATCTTCGAGCGCATCGGTATCACCGCGCCCTTCATCCTCGGGGCGACACTGGCGAGCGCCGTGTTGCACGGCACCGGCCTCGTCCACGGCACCATGCCGCCGGAGATCGCGATCGCGGTGATGGTCATGCTCGGCGCCGCGATGGGCGGGCGCGTTTCCAATCTGAAGCGGGGCGAGATCGCGGCGCTGTTCCCGCTCGCGATCGGGGGCTTCGTCGTCTCGATGGCGGTGGCTTTCGCCTTCGCCTGGCCGGCGGCCTGGCTCGCCGGCGTGCCCTATGCCAGCGCCATGGCAGCCTTCGCACCGGGCGGGCTCGAGGCGATGGCGATGCTTGCCTTCGCCATGGGGCTCGACCCGCTCTATGTCGGAGCGCATCACCTGACACGCTTCATGCTGCTCGGGCTCCTGATGCCCTTCCTCGTCGGCTGGGTGCAGCCGGAGAAGCCTCCTGCGCCATAGCGGCGGCCCGGAGCCTGCGAAGGCCGGCTCCGGGGGCAGGGGTCAGTCCAGGCTGATCGTGGTCAGGTCCTGGAACCAGTGCTGGGCCAGCACGAACTGCTTGATCTTCGGCGAGAGCACATGCGGGTTGGTGTCGTGCACGACCCAGACCAGAACCGCGTCGTCGACGATCTGCGCATGCGCCCTGGCCAGCAACGCGTCCTGCCGGGCGACGTCGAAGGTCTTCATCGCCTCGTCGAGCAGCCCGTCGACCACGGGGCTCGCATAGCCACCCCAGTTCACACCGACCGGCGCTGCCTGGTTCGAGTGGAAGAACCGGATGATCGCATAGAGCGGATCGGAGGTGACATAGGCGATGTTGTTCGAGCTGATGCCCGCGTTGATCTCGTCCTTCGCCCCCTTGCGCCAGTGGGTGTACAAGAGTTCGAGCTCGACCACCTTGAAGTCGATCTCGATGCCGACCTCCTTCAGGTTCTGCTGGATGAACTCGTTCATTGGCAACGACAGCATCTGGCCGGTGCCGCCCTGCGCGATCACGAAGGTCGCCTTCAGCGGCTTGGCGGGCGAGTAACCGGCTTCCGCCAGCAACTTCTTGGCTGCTTCCGGATCGTACTTGATCTCGAAGCCCGGCTTTCCGAACCACGGGCTCGCCGGATCGACCTGGCCGACGGCAGGCTTGGCGAGGCCGTTCATCAGCGCCACCACGCCGTTGCGGTCGATCGCCAGGTTCATCGCCTTGCGCAGCCGAATATCGGTCCAGGGCGAGCCGGGAAGCACGCTGAGATGGTAGTTCCAGACATGCGGCGTGACGTTCTCGACGATGCGCATGCCGGCCCGCTTCAGCTGCGGCACGGTGTCGGGAGCCGGCGTCTCGATCAGGTCGACCTGGCCCGCGATCAGAGCATTGGTCCGCGCCAGCACCTCCGGCATCGGCACGAGCACCAGCTTGTCGACCTTGGCCAGCCTGTCCTTGTTCCAGTAATCCGCGTTCTTGCTGAGCTCGGCGAGTTCGCGCGGCACCAACCGGGTCAGCCTGAACGGGCCTGTGCCGGAAGGCTCGCGAGCGAACTTGTCCCAGTCCCGGCCGAGCTTCTCGTATTGCGCCGGGCTCGACACCAGGAACCAGAGCATCTGGTAGGGAAAGAAGGAGTCGACCGCCTTGGTGGTGATCTCGACCGTCTTGGCGTCGACCTTGCGCCAGCTCGCGATCGAGGGCAGGCGCGGTTTGACCTGCGCCGCCTGGCGCCGGTCGTAATGCGCCGCCTTCTCGTCGAGCACCTTGTCGAGATTCCAGACGACGGCGTCGGCGTCGAAGGCGCTGCCGTCATGGAACTTCACGCCCTCGCGTAGCGTGAACAGCCACTTCGTCGGGTCGGCAGGATCGACCTTCCAGCCCGTGGCAAGCCCCGGAACCAGCTTGCCAGGCCGGTCGCCGATATTCATCTCCCAGGCGACCAGCGGATCGTAGAGCGTATAGCCCGTGAATTTATAGGCGCCCGCACCGCGATCGGGCTGGCCGGAGGTCAACGGTATGTCCGCCATCGAGATGCCGTAGCGGACGACCGTCTCGGCCAACGCCGGACTGGTCAGGAAAAGGGCGATGAGGGCGGACCCCGCCAAGCGTTTGAGCATTGCGCGCACCGGTGTGAGGAGTGGTGCGCCATCTCGGCAAAAGCCGTGCCATCTGGAACCTTCGGTCGGGCGACTATGGCCCTCGTCAGCGCTCAGCCGACGCCGTTGGTGTGGGTCATCAGCGCATAGAGCGATGTGGTCCCGCAGATGAACAGCCGGTTCCGCTTCGGGCCGCCGAAGCAGAGATTGGCGACCACCTCCGGCACCAGCACCTTGCCGATCAGCGTGCCGTCCGGGTCGAAGACGTGGAGACCGTCGGCGGCGCTGCTCCAGAGCCGGCCTTCGACGTCGAAGCGGAATCCGTCGAACAGCCCGCTCGTGCAGGTGGCGAAGACCGAGGAAGCGCCTAGCGTTGCGCCGTCGCCGGTCACCGCGAACTTGCGGATATGGCGCGGCCCGTTCTCCGGATCATGGCTCGCCCCGGTGTCGGCGATGTAGAGCGCGCTTTCGTCGGGCGAGAAGGCAAGGCCATTAGGCTTGACGAAATCATCGGCGACGATGGCGATCTCGCCGCTGTGCGGATCGATGCGATAGACATTGCAGCGGCCGATCTCGCTCTGCGCCTTGTCGCCCTCATAGTCGGTCAGGATGCCGTAATCGGGGTCGGTGAACCAGATCGAGCCGTCCGACTTCACCACCACGTCGTTGGGCGAATTCAGGCGCTTGCCCTGGTAGTGGCTCGCCAGCACGGTGACGGAGCCGTCATGCTCGGTGCGCGTCACCTGTCGCCCGCCATGCTCGCAGGTGACGAGCCGGCCCTGCCGGTCGACGGTGTTGCCGTTCGAATTGCGCGCTGGCTGGCGGAACGTGCCGACCTCACCGGTGAGGGCGTCGTAGCGCAGCATCCGGTTGTTGGGGATGTCGGACCAGACCAGCGTCTGGTGCGCCGGGAACCAGGCCGGGCCTTCCGACCAGCGCGCCCCGGTCCACAGCCGCTCCATCCGGGCCGAGCCGGGCACGATCCGATGGAAGCGCGGGTCGAGCACCTCGACGCGAAAACCCTCGATGAAGCCGAATGTCATGCCTGTCCTCCCTTGGTGGCGGGAGGATCGGCGATCATAGCCGTGGAGGCAATCGCGTGAAGAACACAGCCAGCATGCTCGGGCGTCATTCTCGGGCTTGGCTAGGAGCGTCCGAAGGTGACGGCCTGCCGACGCAGGCTGGCTCGCGCAGATGACGGGCGCGGGGAACCCTTCTCCCGTGTGGGAGAAGGGCAGGGATGAGGGCCTGCCCTATCCGATTGAGGTCGCAGCGGTGCCGTTGCGTTCAGATGATAAGCGGCGGTCCCTCACCCCTGCCCCTCTCCCATCCGGGAGAGGGGTTCCCCGCGCTTAATCACTCAGCCGCGACGAGCTCCGGTGCCACCGCTTCCCCGATCCCTGCCTTGGCCAGCTTCTCCGGCAAAGGCCCGCCGGTCGCCCAGTCGAGCAGTTCGGCGGTGTGCAGGATCGGCGTCGTGGCGCCGCGGTCGGCAAAGCCCTTCGCGATCTGGGTGATGCAGCCGATATTGCCGGTGGCGACGAGGTCCGGCCTGGTGCGCTGAATGTTGCCGACCTTGCGCTCGCGCAGCTGCCCGGCGATCTCCGGCTGGAGGATGTTGTAGACGCCGGCCGAGCCGCAGCAGATATGGCCCTCCGGCACCTCCTTGACGCGGAAGCCGGCCCGCGCCAGCAGGCGCTTCGGCCCGTCCTTGAGCTGCTGGCCGTGTTGCATAGAGCAGGCGGAGTGGTAGGCGACGGTGAGGTCGAAGCTTCGGGTTGGCGCGATCTCCAGCGTCTCGACGAACTCGGTCACGTCCTTGGCGAGGCCGGCGACTTTCGTCGCCTTCTCCGCATAGGCCGGCTCATTGCGGAACATGAAGCCGTAATCCTTGATCGTGGTGCCGCAGCCCGACGCCGTGATCAGGATCGCATCGAGACCCTCGCCTTCGATCTCCGCCATCCAGGCGTCGATATTGGCGCGGGCGAAGGCGAGCGCGTCATGCTCGCGGCCCATATGGTGGACGAGCGCGCCGCAGCAGCCCTCGCCCTTGGGCAGTATCACCTCGACGCCATGTCGGGTCAGCAGGCGGATCGTCGCCTCGTTGATGCCGGGATCGAGCACCGGCTGGGCGCAGCCGGAGAGGATGGCGACGCGCTTGCGATGCTCGCCCTCGGCCGGGAAGGAAGCTGGCCCTTCCATCGAAGAGCGATCGGGCAGGCTCCAGGGCGCCAGCGCCAGCATTGCCTTCAGCCGGTCGCCGACGACAGGCAGCGACCCGAGCAGGCCCGCCAGCGGCTTGCCAAGCCGCGCCGCCAGCATGGCGAGACGGAAGCGGCCGGGATAGGGCAGTATCGCCGACAGGACCGCACGCAACGTCCGGTCGACGACGGGCCGTTCATAGGTCTCCTCGATGTGGGCGCGGGCATGGTCGACCAGGTGCATGTAGTGCACGCCCGAGGGGCAGGTCGTCATGCAGGACAGGCAGGAGAGGCAGCGGTCGACATGCTTGACCACGTCCGGCGTCGCCGGCTTGCCGCTCTCCAGCATGTCCTTGATCTGGTAGATGCGCCCGCGCGGCGAATCGAGCTCGTCGCCGAGCAGGAGATAGGTCGGGCAGGTCGCGGTGCAGAACCCGCAATGCACGCAGGTGCGCAGGATCTTCTCGGAGGCCGGAAGACGCGGGTCGGAGGCGAGAAGCTCGGGCGTGAAGTTGGTCTGCATGATCCTACACCGTCATGCTCGGCCTTGTGCCGAGCATCCACGTCTTGAACACCGCCTTCGCGAAAGGAAGACGTGGATGGTCGGGACAAGCCCGACCATGACGACGACACGCCATCTCACACCCCCGCATACATCCGGCCAGGCTCGAACACGCCCTCCGGATCGAAGCTCTTCTTGATGCCCGCCGTCACCCGCATCAGCGGCTCGGAGAGCGGCTCGAAGACGGGAACCGCTGCCCGCACCGCATCGGGCGCCCGCACAAGCGTGGCATGGCCGCCGAGCGGCTTCAGCGCGGTGCGGATCGCTGCCGCTCCGGCATCGCCGTCGGCTGTCACGGCGAGCCAGATGAGGCCGCCGCCCCAATCGTAGAACCAGCGCGCGCCGGGTACCATGCGCGCGATCGCGGCGGTCGCTTTCGGCCCGTTGGTCGGTGCAAGCGAAAGCCGCCAGACAGCCTCCGGCGTGCCGGCGAAGAAGGCTGCATCCCTGACCTCGCGCCAGAGCGCGTCCGAGGCGCGGCCCTCGATCAGCTGCGGCCGGCCGTAGCCTTTGAGCAGGCGCGCGAGCTCGGCGGCGCGGTAGCTGATCGAAGCGGAGAAATTCTCGAGCCTGAGCAGCGTGCGCGCGTGCTCCGCGCCGACGCCGGCCGGCAGATGCGCTGCAGCCATCGGCTCGAAGGGCGAGCCGAGCGCCCCCGACAGCAGCGCCACCGCGGCCTCGTCGGCGAGGTCCTCCCAGATCAGGGTGACGATGCGCTCCGGCCGCGGCAGCACGCGGAAAGTCACTTCGGTCAGGAAGCCGAGCGTGCCGAAGCTGCCGGAGACGAGCTTGACCAGATCGAGGCCGGTGACGTTCTTCATCACCCGCCCGCCGGATTTCACGAGCTCGCCGCGTCCGTTGATCAGCTTGATGCCGATCAGGGAGTCGCGAGCGGCGCCGGCATTGATCCGCCGTGGGCCCGAGATGTTGCCGGCCGCGATCGCGCCGATCGTCGGCTCGCCCTCAGTGCCGAACAAAGCGCGATGATCCATCGGCTCGAAGGGTAGCATCTGGCCGCGGCTTGCCAGCGTCTCCTCGATCAGCTTCAGCGGCGTGCCGGCTTTTGCGCCGATCACCATCTCGGAGGGTTCGTACAGGGTGATGCCGGTGAGTTCGGCGCTCGAAATCGTGCTGACGGCGTTGTCCGGCCGGCCGAGACCGGAACGGGTGCCGCCGCCGCGGATGGCGAGCGGAACGCGCGCCTCGACGATCGAGGCGACGACGGCGCAGGCCTGCGCCTCTGTGGTGGGGGTGTGGAGCATCAGGCCGCGATCCGCCCTTCCAGCGGGAACACTTTCGCCGGGTTCATCAGCCAGCGCGGATCGAACACTGCCCTGACCCGTTGCTGCTGGTGCAGATCGGCCTCGTTGAACTGGACCGTCATCAGGTCTCGCTTCTCGATGCCGACGCCGTGCTCGCCGGTCAGGCAGCCGCCGACCTCGACGCATAGCTTGAGGATGTCGTTGCCGGCGTCCTCCGCCTTCTGCGCCTCGATCGGGTCGTTGCAGTTGTAGAGGATCAGCGGGTGGAGATTGCCGTCGCCGGCGTGGAAGACATTGGCGACGCGTAGGCCATAGCCCTTGATGATCTCGTCCATGCGCTCGAGCACGAAGGGCAATTGCCCGGTCGGGATCGTGCCGTCCATGCAGATATAGTCGGCAATGCGGCCGGTGGCGCCGAAGGCGGATTTGCGGCCCTTCCAGATCGCCGCCGTCTCCATCGCCGACTTGCTCTCCTTGACCGTGCCGACGCCGTGCTCCCGGGCGATCGCGACAATGCGGGCGAGCTGGGCATCCATCTCGGCCTCCGAGCCCTCGACCTCGATGATCAGCAGCGCGCCGCAATCCATCGGATAGCCGGCATGGGCGAAGGCCTCGCAGATCTCGATCGCCGGCTTGTCCATGAACTCCATCGCCACAGGAATGATGCCGGCGCCGATGATGGCTGCGACCGCCGCACCGGCCTCGACGCTGGTCGGGAAGCCGAACAGGACGGGCCGCGCGCCTTCCGCCGAGCGCAGGATACGCACCGTCGCTTCGGTGACGATGCCGAGCTGGCCTTCCGAGCCGACGATCAGGCCGAGCAGGTCGTAGCCGGGGGCGTCGAGGTGACCACCGCCGATCTCGACGATGCTCCCGTCCAGCATGACCAGGGTGACCCCAAGCACGTTGTTGGTGGTGACGCCGTATTTCAGGCAATGGGCGCCGCCCGAGTTCATCCCGATATTGCCGCCGATCGAGCAGGCGAGCTGCGAGGACGGATCGGGCGCGTAGAAGAACCCGTCTGCCGAGACGGCGCCGGTGACGGCGAGATTGGTGACGCCGGCCTGCACCTTTGCCACCCGGTTGGCGTAGTCGATCTCCAGGATGCGGTTCATCTTGGAGACGCCGATCACCACCGCGTCCTCCTGGGGGATCGCGCCGCCGGCTAGCGAGGTGCCGGCGCCGCGCGGCACCACCGGCACGCCCTGTTCGGAGCAATAGCGCAGCACCGCCGCGACCTCCCGCGTGGTCGAAGGCAGCACGACCGCGAGCGGCATGCGGCGATAGGCGGTCAGCGCGTCGGTCTCATAGGGCCGCCGCTCGTCCTCGGAGGTGATCAGCGCGTCGCGCGCGACCAGTTTGGCAAGGCCCGAGATGATGGCGTCGCGGCGGGCGAGGATGCCGGCATCGGGCGCCGGAAAGGCGATCGCACTCATGACACTCCGTCCTCACCCTCTCCGGTTCTCGCAGGACTCTAGAATACTTCCACAGGGGATGCAGCGGGGCTAACGTGCATGATTATTTCCAAAACGGAAAAGATGGTGGACGCATGGACAGATTCGGCGACCTCGACGTCTTCGCCCATGTCGTCACCGCCAGGAGCATGTCCGCCGCCGCACGCGAACTCAATCTCTCGCCGGCCGTCATTTCCAAGCGCATCCGCCGCCTGGAGGACCGGCTCGGCGTGCGCCTGCTCCAGCGCACCACCCGGCAACTCTCGCTGACAGAGGCCGGCCAGGGCTTCTATGAGCGCGTCGTCTCGATCCTCGGCTCGATCGAGGAGGCGGAGGCCTGGGTCGCCAGCGGCACAGGGCAGGCCCGCGGTACCCTGCGCGTCTCGGCGCCGACCTCGTTCGGGCGGATGCATGTCGCGCCGCATCTCAAGCCCTTCCTCGACGCCAACCAGGCGGTGAATGTCGAGCTGATCCTCAGCGACGCCTTCGTGGACATCGTCGCCGACGGCTTCGACGTCGCGATCCGGATCGCAGACTTGCGCGATTCCAGCCTGGTGGCGAAGCGGCTGGCGCCGAACCACCGCGTGCTTTGCGCGACGCCGGGCTACCTCACCGCCCGCGGCATACCCGGGACGATCGAAGACCTCGCGCGCCACACCCTCATCGCCCACAATGCCGACCAATGGCGTCTCGACGGACCGGAGGGCCAGGTGACGGTCAAGATCAACGGCCAGCTGCGCACCAATTCCAGCGAAGTCGTGCGCGAAGCCCTGCTGGCGGGCGTCGGCATCGCCCTGCGTTCGACCTGGGATGTCGGGCCGGAGCTGAAATCGGGCGCCCTGGCGCGGGTGCTGCCGGCCTATTCGGTCGGCAAGCGCGTCGCGGTCTACGCGGTCTATCCGAGCCGCCGGCACATGGAGCACAAGGTCCGCGCCTTCGTCGATTATCTCGCCGAGCTTTACGGGGCGACTCCGTACTGGGATGAAGGATTGGCGTTGTAGAAAGCGCTTGCGCCGGGAGGATCGTGGCCGCCAATATCATCGTTAATATTGGCCGGAGTGCCTCTATCCTTTCCATGCCGCAACGGAATTGATGCCCATGACGGATTGTCTCAGCTCGCGTTTCGTCGCTTTGGCGTGTCTCACCCTGCTTTCTGCTGCCGCGGCGACACCGGCAGCCGCACAGATTCGGATCGACAGGGACCAGACCGGGCGCGTCGTCGCGATCACCGGCCTGCCGACCGGCTCAGGCTGTGTCCGCGGCACAGGCACGGGGCAGGTCGTCGACCGCGTGGTCGAGAAGGGCGAGCTGCAAGGCTTCACATTCAACGAGCCGCCTTACGACGACAGCTACATCAATCTGCCTGCGGCCTACGATATCAGGGATCGTGCGGCCTATGCCCGCCTCCAGGCCGCGTTCGACGACCTTTTCCGCAAGGGCGCCCGCCTCAAGATCAGCTCCGTCGCATGCGGGGCTGCCGGCAGGATCGTCAAGCTGGTGTCGGCCACGCTCATCGACGGTCCTCCGGCGCCAAAGGCAGTGGCTGTCCCGGCTCCAGCTCCGGTTCCCGCTCCCGCCACACCCGTTGCTCCGCAGCCAGCTCCCGTCGCGGCCGAGCCTGTCGATGCCCTGCTGCGATCCCCCGACAGCCCCGCAAAGCCAGCCGAGGTCCCGAAGGTCGACGTGCCACCCGCTGCTGGCGTCAGCCAGCCGAAGCATGCGGCCGAGCAGCCACCGGCTGCGGCGAGCGAACCAAAGCCGGCGGCGGAAACTCCGCCGGCCGCTCCGCGCAAGCCCTCGCGCTGGCGGCTGACCCAGCCGACGAAAGTCCAGGTCGACATCTCGATCAGCTCGAATGACCGGGCTTTCAGCCTCTCGCTCAGTTGCAGCAAGGGTTCGAAGGGTGGCGTTGACATCAGCAACTGGTTCCTGCCGCCCGGCAACTGGTCGATCTCGAACTCGCCGACGCCGGTCTCGATCGACGGGCGCCCGCAGCGCTGGGAAGTCGGAGGCGCGGATGAGGGCCTCGTGTTCAGCGATGGCGAATTCAATGGCATGGCGACGCTTTCGCCCGGCGCGCGCGACCAGCTCGCACGCGGCCAGCGCTTCGTCGTGAGCGGCCGCATGGATCGCGGCGGCAGGCCGCGCGAGGCCGTTTTCGACATATCCAACAGCGAAGAGGTTTTCGCCGCCTTCGATGCGCGCTGCCGGGCGTTCCGTCGCTGAGATCCTGCTTATGGCTGGTGACCCTGCGAGGGCGAGTGCCGTCGCAGCGGCCCGCGAATGATGCGCTTGGCCGGATTGCGCCGCCGTGCTTGCCCCAAGCGGCGGTCCGGTCTAACCCGCTCGGACATCGATCAGCATTGACTTACCGAGTTCCCCGCCATGTCCGCCGACAAGTCCGCCCCTGCCAAGCTGAAGGCCCGCCAGCCGCGCGGTTTCGTCGATCGCGGCCCGGCCGATGTCGCCGCTACCGAGCGCATGCTCGCCGTGATCCGCGAGAGCTTCTCGCTCTACGGCTTCGATCCGGTGGAGACGCCCTTCGTCGAATACACCGACGCGCTCGGCAAATTCCTGCCGGACCAGGACCGGCCGAACGAGGGCGTCTTCTCCTTCCAGGATGATGACGAGCAGTGGCTCTCGCTGCGCTATGACCTGACGGCGCCGCTCGCCCGCTATGTCGCCGAGAATTACGACGCGCTGCCGAAGCCCTATCGCAGCTACCGCGTCGGCTATGTCTTCCGCAATGAGAAGCCGGGCCCGGGCCGCTTCCGCCAGTTCATGCAGTTCGATGCCGACATCGTCGGCAGTGGTACGGTCGCCGGCGATGCCGAGATCTGCATGCTCGCCGCCGACACGATGGAGAAGCTCGGCATCAAGCGCGGCGACTATGTCGTCAAGGTCAACAACCGAAAAGTGCTCGACGGGGTGATGAAGGCGATCGGCCTCGGCGGCGACGCGAATGTCGGCCGCCGGCTGACGGTGCTGCGCGCCATCGACAAGCTCGACAAGTTCGGACCCGAGGGTGTGCGCCTGCTGCTTGGCGAGGGTCGCAAGGACGAAAGCGGGGATTTCACCAAGGGGGCGGGTCTGGACCAGACCCAAACTAACTACATCATCCAAGTGGTCACTTCAGCGCCTGAAATGTGGGCTGACAATCGGACCGAGCAGCAACGCGCAAACGCTTGGAATGAGCAAAGTCCAGAATTTACCGCTGAAGGCTTCAAGGAACTCAGTCAAATCAATGACTTGGTTCGCGCTGCCGGTTATGGTCCCGACCGCATTCGTATTGACCCGTCGATCGTCCGCGGTCTCGAATACTACACTGGCCCGGTCTACGAGGTGGAGCTGACCTTCCCGGTCACCAATGAGGACGGACAGGTCGTCCGCTTCGGCTCGGTCGCGGGCGGCGGGCGCTACGACGGCCTCGTCGGCCGCTTCCGGCCCGAGCCCGTGCCGGCGACCGGCTTCTCGATCGGCGTCTCCCGGCTCTATTCGGCGCTGAAGGCGGTGAAGTCGCCGATCGTCGACCAGAAGAACGAATTGCCGCTCGTCGTCGTCACCGCGATGGACAACAAATCGCCGGAGTTCATGCCGGCCTATCAGGCTTTCGTCGCGCAGCTTCGGCAGGCCAAGGACGAGCATGGCAGGGCGCTCTGCCGGGCCGATCTCTATCTCGGCTCCTCCGGCTTCAACGCCCAGATGAAATATGCCGACCGCCGCGGCGCCGTCTGCGCAATCATTCAGGGTTCCTCGGAGCGCGAGGCCGGCACGGTGGTGATCAAGGACCTGATCCTCGGCGCCGAACTCGCTGCAGCGGGCCGCGACGTCAAGGACTCGGCCGAGCACAAGGAGCGCCAGGCGCAGGCGCAGTTCTCCGTGCCGAAGGGCGAACTGGTCGAAGGAGTGAAGCGGGTGTTGGCGCGACATCGCTAGCTCCCTTCTCCCCTTGCGGGAGAAGGTGCCGGCAGGCGGATGAGGGGTCGCGCTGCGCTTGTTCCGTGGCGCTCCACTCGCTCCTTCTGGAATGTGGCGCGACCCCTCATCCGTCTCGGCTTCGCCGAGCCACCTTCTCCCGCAAGGGGAGAAGGGAAGGGCGGTCTCCGGATTCCCGTTCACCCAATTCCCTAAAAACCGTCGAAAATCGCGGGCGTCCCTGCTAGGACGGCGCCGCAACAGGGTTTTTGTAAAGTGCCGGCCATGCGCTCAAAGCTCGAGACCGTGATCGCGCCGTTCGAGCGCGAGGGCTACAGGCGCGCCGAGCCGGCGATCCTGCAGCCCGTCGAGCCCTTCCTCGACCTCTCCGGCGAGGATATCCGCCGCCGCATCTTCCTGACGCAGGACGATGACGGGCGCGAATGGTGCCTGCGGCCGGAATACACCATCCCCGTCGCGCTGGCGCATATCGCCGTCCATGCCAGCGAGCCGGCGTCCTACGCCTATGCCGGCCCGGTCTTCCGCATGCGCGGCGCCAACGAGCCGAGCGAGTTCGCCCAGGCCGGCCTCGAATCCTTCGGCCGCAGCGATTTCGCTGCCGCCGATGCCGAGATCATGGCCCTGACGGTCGAAGCCGCCGCCGCACTCGGCCTGAGCCGGCCGCGCCTGTTGATGGGCGATGTCGCGCTTCTGACCGCGCTGCTCGATCGGCTCGGCGTGCCGCAGGCCGCCCGCCGCCGGCTGATGCGCGCTGTGGCGCAAGGCAAGGGCGCCGACGCCGTCGCCGCGCTCGAGCCGCCTGTGAACGAGGTCGAGCACGCCCATGCCGGCCTGCTCAAGGCGCTGGAGGGGCAGGATCCCAAGGCAGCGCGCGCTTTCGTGGAGGACGTGCTCTCGATCGCTGGCATCTCGACCGTCGGAGGCCGCTCGGCCGGCGACATCGCCGAGCGCTTCCTGGCGCGCGCCGCCGAGCGCGACAATCCGGTCAATGGCGAGGCGAGCGGCGTGATCGCGCATGCGCTGGCGATCGGCGGCGATCCGGACAGCGCCTCCGCCGCCCTCCGTAAGCTTGCCGGCGAGGCCGGGCTCGATCTCTCCGCCGCGCTCGACGCCTTCGACGAGCGCACCGGCTTCCTCGCCGCACGCGGCGTCGATGTCGGCAGCATCTCCTTCTCGGCCGGCTTCGCCCGCAATCTCGACTACTACACCGGCTTCATCTTCGAGTTGCACGATCCGGCTCGGCCGGATCTGAAGCCGATCGCCGGCGGTGGCCGCTATGACGGCGTGCTGCAGCGCCTCGGCGCGCCCGCGCCGGTGCCGGCCGTCGGCGCCTCGCTCTGGCTCGATCGTCTCGCGGGAGGCAAGGCATGAGCGGGACGGACAAGATGACCAACGACGCGCCGCTGGTTCTCGCAGTGCCCTCCAAGGGCCGGCTGCAGGAGAACGCCACCGCCTTCTTCGGCCGCGCCGGCCTCTCCTTCGTTCAGGCACGCGGCCAGCGCGAGTACCGCGGCCAGATCGCCGGGCTCGGCGGGGCCGAGGTCGCCTATCTCTCGGCCTCCGAGATCGTCGCGCAGCTTTCGTCCGGCGCTGCTCATCTCGGCATCACCGGCGAGGACCTCGTGCGCGAGCAGGTCGCCGATGCCGATGCCAGCATGGTCATGCTGGCGCCGCTGGGCTTCGGCCAGGCCAATGTCGTCGTCGCCGTGCCACAGGCCTGGATCGATGTGCGCACCATGGCCGATCTCGACGACGTCGCCGCGACCATGCGCGCCCGCACCGGCCGTAAGCTGCGCGTCGCCACCAAATACGTGAACCTGACCCGGCGCTTCTTCGCCAATCACGGCCTCGCCGACTACCGCATCGTCGAGAGCCTGGGCGCGACCGAGGGGGCTCCGGCCGCAGGCACCGCCGAGATCGTCGTCGACATCACCACCACCGGCGCGACGCTGACGGCGAATGCGCTGAAGGTGCTGGACGACGGCGTGATCCTGGCCTCGGAGGCCAATCTCGTCGCATCCGTACGTGCGCCATGGGGCAAGCAGGCGCGCGATGCCGCCGCCGCCATCCTGTCGCGCATCGCGGCCGAGGAGGAGGCGCGCTCGGTGCGCGAGGTCCGCGCCGTGCTCAACGCCGTCTCGCCGCAGCGGCTCGGCGAGATCGCGCACCGGCTCGGCGCGCGTCTGCCCTTCGGCACCGCCAGTGGTGATGGTGTCGTCACCTTGCACTGCCCGCGCAAGGCGGTGTTCCCGCTGGTCGAGGAACTGAGCAAGGCCGGTGCCGACGACATCACCGTACGGGCGCTCGACTATGTCTTCCGCCGTTCCAACCCGCTGATCGAGCGGCTGCTGGCGAGAATCTGACGCGCTTTCCGTTCGGCTGGTAACAGCCGAACGAACAGAATTCGCGCAAACTCAAAGACGAACATGTTCTCATCGCAAAAGTGGTGCCCACTTTTGCGGAACATGTTCAGACGCCGGATTCCCGACGCAATGTCCGGGTAGTTCGGCCGGGCGAGGCGATTTCGGTGCAAGGCGTGCCAAAAGCGGTGGGATCGAGACTTGCGCTCGCCACCACGATCGGTGCAGTGGAAAGTATCGGGTTCTCCTACGGGCTGTCGCTCTTTCCAATCGGGGTCTGGACCAGTTGAATACGCAGTCGCGCCTTGGCCTCCTGGCCGCTCTCGCTCTCTCCCTCTCGCCGGTTCTGGTGAGCGATGCGCTCGCGCAGCGTCGCCAGCAGATGCCGTCTCGTAGTGAGCAGCCGCAGGACGCTCCGCCGCCGAAGCAGGAGAAGAATTTTCCGTTCGACGCCTCCTGGACGGCGACCCAGCTGAACGGCAAGCCGATCAACAGCTTCAAGGCAACGCTGAAGGTCGATTCCAATCTGCGTGGCACCGGCTTTGCCGGCTGCAACACCTTTTCGGCCTCGGCCTATCCGCTGCGCCAGCAGGGCTTCGCCGTCGGCCCGATCGCGGTGACCAAGGCCGCCTGCGACAAGAGCGTCGCGGATTTCGAGCGCAGCTATCTGATGGCTCTGCGCACCGCACGGCAATGGGACCTGGTCGAAGGCCGTCTCGTCATCAAGACGGGTGCTGGCGAAATCCGCTTCGACCGCGGTATCTGAGGCGGCACCCGCCCTTCTCCCTTGCGAGAAGGTGGCCCGAAGGGCCGGATGAGGGTTCGCTCAGGTTGGGAGGGGGCCGCCTCCACACGACGCACGGCCAGCGACCTGCGTTGCGAGACCCCTCATCTTCACCCTATCCCGCCAGGGGAGAGGGACAGGTCGCTGTGGTTACCTCGCCTCCGCCATGGCCTTCGCCTTCGGGCTGAAGGTGCCGTCGGCGTTCTTTTCCATCGCGACCAGCCCGTCGTGCAAAGCGCGCAATGTCGAGCGGTGACCGATCGAGACGATGCTGGTCTGCGGCAGTTCGCGCCGGATCATCGCATAGATCTCGTTCTCGAGCGTCTCGTCGAGCGAGGCGGTCGCTTCGTCGAGGAAGAGCCAGTCGGGCTTGGCCAGCAGCGCACGGGCGACCGCGAGCCGCTGCTGCTCGCCGCCTGAGAGGCGCTGGCCCCAGAGGTCGACCTCATCGAGCCGATCGGTGAGATGGCCGAGCTTGACCTTCTCCATGGCTGCGCGGATGTCGGCATCGCTGAAGGCGTTCGGCTCTGCGGGGTAGGACAGCACCGCCCGCAGGGATCCCTGCGGCAGATAGGGCCGCTGCGGCAATAGCAACATGGTCTGGCCGGCGGGCGCCGCTACCTTGCCCTTGCCGAAGGGCCAGATGCCGGCAAGCGCCCGGAACAGGGTCGACTTGCCGGAGCCCGAGGGGCCGACGACCAGCGTCGACTGACCCGCAGGCAGGGTCAGGTCGGATGCGCTCACGATCGGCTGGCCATTCGGCAGGGTGAGCGACAGCGTCTCGATCGTCGTGTCCGTGCCGGCCTTCTGCGCGATGTCGATCCCGGCGTCTGCGCCGCCGGCTCCCTGCGCTTCCGCCTGGGCGATCGCAGCCTCGAAGGTGGTGAGGCGGTTGATCGAGGCGACATAGGAGGCGATCGACTGGTAGCGGTCGATGAAGAACGACATCGCCGTCTGCACCCGGTCGAAGGCCGAGGCGACCTGGGTCATGATGCCGAGCGTGATCTTGCCCGAGAAGTAATGCGGCGCGAGCAGGATGTAGGGCACGACGACATTGGCTTGCGCGAAGGACAGGGTGAAGGTCGTCAGCCGCACCCGCGCCCAGACCAGCCGGTAGAAGTTCTGGACGATGTCGCCGAAGCGTTCGGTGAGGTGGCGCTGCTCGGAGGTCTCGCCGCGCATCAGGGCGATCTGCTCGGAATATTCGCGCAGGCGGGCCAGCGAATAGCGGAAATTCGCCTCGCGCCGCTCCTGTTCGAACTCCAGGCCGATCATCGGCCGGCCGATGAGATGGGCGATCCAGGTCGCGGCGACCGAATAGATCAGCGCCATCCAGAAGATGAAGCCGGGAATGCTGATCTCGGTCCCCGGCACGACGCTGGCAACCGGGATCGACCAGAGGATGATCGAAAACGAGACCAGCGTCGATACCTGCGTCAGCAGCGGCAGGGCGAAGCTGTAGGTCTGGTTGACGAAGGCGCGCGTGTCTTCGGCGATACGCTGGTCGGGATTGTCCGCGGTGTGGGCGAGCGAGACCCGGTAGTGATTGGCGTTGCGCAGCCAGGCCGCGCTGAAGCTCTCCGCCATCCAGCGGCGCCAGCGGATCAGGAGCGTGTAGTTGGCGATCATCTCGATCAGGTTGGAGATGACGAAGATCGCGGCCCAGACGCTGAAGACGTAAATCAGCTGGTACCAGAAAGTCGCCGCGTCCTTCTCCTGGATCGCGTTGTAGAAATCGCGGTTGAAGAAGGAAAGGCGCAGCGAGATGCCGACCTGGATCTGGTTGAGCACCACGAGGAAGACCAGCAGCGCGATGCCGAGGCGGCCCGTGCCGATCGAGAAGGGCTTCACCGGCCAGAGCTGCGCCGTGGTCGCTTCCGGCGCCTCGAAATAGGGCGAAGCCAGCCGGGCGATGCGCCGGATCGCCGGGATGAACGAGATCGCATAGACGAGGATGCCGAAGACGGCGATCGTCGTCGGCAGGCTCGCCGGCGGTGCGATCGCCTGCCAGCCGGCCGGCCAGAAGCCGACTTGCGCCAGCACCGCGCCGGCACCGGTCGCGACGTATTCCACCGCGAAGATGACCGAGAAGATTTTCAGGAAGGTGCTGATCTCGGTAGCCCGGAAGGTGGCGAATGCTAGCAGCAGGCCGACGGCGCCGAGGCCGAGGATGCCGTGGCTGCCGCTTTGCTGGCCGACCACGAGCGCGATCACGGCAAGCGCGGCGACGGCGAAACTCAACAGGCGCATGGCATCGTCCTTGTCGGGGAATCAGCGCGGGAGACGCGCTGCCTAGTAGAAAGCGTTGTAGATCAGCCCTGCGCACAAAAAAGGCCCGGCTCAAGTCCGGGCCGCGCTTTTTCAGCGTTTTGTGATGGGCTTCAGTCCTTGTCGACCGAATAGGCGCCTGCGCCGGCCGCGAACAGCACGAGGAAGCCGCCGGCCACGGCAAGGTTCTTCATGAACATGAGCTGCTGCATCGGCTGCGCCCAGTTCATGTGGAACAGCACCGAGGCTGCGATGGTGAAGGCGAACAGGGCGAGGGCGACGAGGCGGGTCTTGAAGCCGACGACGATCATCAGGCCGCCGATCAGCTCGACGATGATGACGAGTGGCAGCAGGATGCCGGGCACGCCGGCCGAGGCCATGTAGGCTTGCGTGCCGGCATAGCCGCTGATCTTGGACCAGCCGGCGAGCACGAACATCAGGGCGAGCAGGATGCGGCCGATCAACTTGGCGGCATCGCCCAAAGCAGGGTTGTTCATGAAAGGGACCCCCGAAAGCAGAGCGCGGCAGGATGCCGCACCAGCTGCGATCTAGGGCCTACAACCAAAGTCGATGCAAGCGCGTGGCTTCACATGCCTGTGCAAAGTCGAGCCGCCTAGGCAGCTACTCGCTTGCCGGCCTGCCCGGACGCGCGCGCTTCGCCTATCGCTTCGGCGATCGAGGCGCGCACGGCCTCCCAGCTCAACGAAAACACGTGGAAGCCCTGGTCGGAGATCCGCTCTTCCGAGAAATCCTTCATCACCCGCTGGATCAGCAGGTTGAGATCCTTACGGCAGCCGTGCAGCGTCGCAAGGTCATCTGCCTCCTGCGCCCGCGACGCGATGTCGATCAGCTTGTCATTGTAGGCGCTGACCCGAACCTTGCGCCGGTTGCGGATCTGCAGCCGCAGCATCATCACGCCGGAATACGCGATGGTCAGCATCGAGATCATGAAGGTGATCTCATCGCGATAGCGCACCAGAAGGAACGGCCTGGCGCCGTCGTAATAGGCTTTTGCGCCGGCATGGATCGCCACGGACGGGCCGTTCTGTGCCGGCCGCGCGATACCCGCGGCGAGTGGTGTCCGGAAGGCGAGACGCAACTGCTCTTCGAACAGGATCCGTGTCAGTTCCTCGACGGCGGCGTCCGGCACTTTGACGCCCGCTACAAGATTGATTCCGATCGCCAGCGTCGGCGTGTCCTGCTCGGGGACGGGCGGATATCCCTGATAGGTCCCCTGGCTGATGCTGCTTTCGCTGACATAGGGCTTCACCAGTTTGATCGCTGAGGCCTGCTCGACCGGCACGAAGAAGAGCCCGTCGCCGCGTTGCTGCAGGCGCCGCATGACCTCGACAGTGGCGGGATCGCGTAGTGCCCTGACGAAGGCGATCGCGTCGATCTCGCCGCGCTCCAGTGCTGCGAAGTTGTCGTTGACGGGGCCGGCGCTGACCTTGATCTCGGCCAATGGCAGGTCGTGATGCTGCGCGAGTGCGAAGAAGTTCTGATTGCCCGAGGTGCCTTCCGGCGGAAGGGCGAGGCGCTTGCCGGCAAGATCCCGCAGGCTCCGGATGCCGGACGAGCGGCGCGCGATCAGCTGGAAATGTTCGCGCGCAACGACTGCGACGGCCCTGACGGTCGGCGCGGTCATGATGTCGGCCTGCACCGAGGCGAGGGCCGCCTTGCCGTCGGCAACCAGGCGCGCATTCGTCGCCGAGCCGTCGGTATGTACGATCTCGAGGCGGATGGTCTTCGACTGCGTCGCGACAAGATCGCGGACCTCGCCCATCAGCTGATCGACATTGCCGCCCTTTCCGCCAACTGCGACCGACAGGATGGTGGGCGGGGCGTCTCGGAAGGCGTACCAGCCGCTCGCGGCCGCGGCCGCTACCGCCAGGAAGCCGATCATGGCGTAGACGCCGACAATCACAGCAGACCGCCGAACCATTGATGATCTCCGCTCCGCCCGTCGCGCGGGTATGCCTCATTGTGGCGCGCGATGGCGAAAGGCCGGCCCGACTCACGGGGAACGGGATAGTCGTGCGATGTCTGCAGTTGGAAGAACCTTGCGGCAGCTGGCAAGATTGTCCGGGTCGATATCGCCAGGATCTTGGGTGATGTGACGAAAAAGGCCCGGCTTGCGCCGGGCCTTCCATAGTTGAGCCTGGTGGCCTGGATCAGAAGTCCATGCCGCCACCGAAACCGGGCTTGCCCGGTTTCGGCAGTTAATGTCTGGGGCGTCTGGACTTCCTCAGAAGTCCATGCCGCCCATGCCGCCGCCGCCCATCGGGGGCATCGGGGCGTCCTTCTTCGGCGTCTCGGCGATCATCGCCTCGGTGGTGATCAGCAGGCCGGCGATCGAAGCCGCGTCCTGGATCGCCGTGCGCACGACCTTGGTCGGGTCGATGATGCCGGCCTTGACCAGATCGCCGTACTCGCCGGTCTGGGCGTTGTAGCCCCAGGCGTAGTCCTTCGACTCCAGCAGCTTGCCGATCACGACCGCGCCGTCACCGCCGGCGTTGTCGACGATCTGGCGGGCCGGAGCAGCGATCGCCTTGCGGACGATCTCGACGCCGGTCTTCTGGTCGTCGTTCTGGGTCTTGATCGACTTGACCGAGTTCAGGGCGCGCAGCAGGGCGACGCCGCCGCCCGGCAGGATGCCTTCTTCCACCGCAGCGCGGGTGGCGTTCAGGGCATCGTCGACGCGATCCTTCTTCTCCTTGACCTCGACCTCGGTCGCGCCGCCGACGCGGATGACCGCGACGCCGCCGGCGAGCTTGGCCAGACGCTCCTGGAGCTTCTCACGGTCGTAGTCCGAGGTGGTCTCCTCGATCTGCGCCTTGATCTGCGCAACGCGGCCCTCGATGTCCTTCTTCTTGCCGGCGCCGTCGATAATCGTGGTGTTCTCCTTCTCGATGCGCACCTTCTTGGCGCGGCCGAGCATCTGGAGCGTCACGGTCTCGAGCTTGATGCCGAGGTCTTCCGAGATCATCTGACCGGCGGTCAGGATCGAGATGTCCTCGAGCATGGCCTTGCGACGATCACCGAAGCCCGGAGCCTTGACGGCTGCGACCTTCAGGCCGCCACGGAGCTTGTTGACGACGAGCGTGGCCAGAGCCTCGCCCTCGACGTCCTCGGCGATGATGAGCAGCGGCTTGCCGGTCTGCACGACGGCCTCGAGGATCGGCAGCATCGCCTGGAGCGACGACAGCTTCTTCTCGAAGATGAGGATGTAGGGGTCCTCGAGCTCGGCGACCATCTTCTCGGCATTAGTGATGAAGTAGGGCGAGAGATAGCCGCGGTCGAACTGCATGCCCTCGACGACGTCGAGCTCGGTCTCGGCGGTCTTGGCTTCCTCGACAGTGATGACACCCTCGTTGCCGACCTTCTGCATCGCGGTCGAGATCATCTTGCCGACCGACTCGTCGCCGTTCGCCGAGATGGTGCCGACCTGCGCGACTTCCGCGTTCGAGGTGACCTTCTTGGAGTTCTTCTTGAGGTCGGCGACGATGGCCTCGACGGCGAGGTCGATGCCGCGCTTCAGGTCCATCGGGTTCATGCCGGCCGCAACCGACTTGGCGCCTTCACGGACGATCGCCTGGGCGAGCACGGTGGCGGTGGTGGTGCCGTCGCCGGCATGGTCGTTCTGGCGCGAAGCGACTTCGCGGACCATCTGAGCGCCCATGTTCTCGAACTTGTCGGCGAGCTCGATCTCCTTGGCGACGGTGACGCCGTCCTTGGTGATGCGCGGGGCGCCGAACGACTTCTCGATCACGACGTTGCGGCCCTTGGGACCCAGCGTGACCTTCACGGCATTGGCGAGGATGTCCACGCCGCGCAGCATCTTGTCGCGGGCGTCGGTGGAAAAGCGAACTTCTTTGGCAGCCATGAGACTACTCCTGATTGAACTCTACGGACGGGTGGGCGCCTGGCTGCTCAGCCGACGATGCCCATGATGTCGGATTCCTTCATGATCAGGAGATCCTGGCCGTCGATCTTGACCTCGGTGCCGCTCCACTTGCCGAAGAGGACGCGATCGCCCTTCTTGACATCGAGAGCAACCAGCTTGCCGGCGTCGTCGCGGGCGCCGGGGCCGACTGCGACGATCTCGCCTTCCTGGGGCTTTTCCTTGGCGGTATCGGGGATGATGATGCCACCCTTGGTCTTCTCTTCGCCATCAAGGCGACGGACCACAACGCGGTCATGCAGCGGACGGAACTTCATGGTTCTGTCTTCCTCTCGGTCTTATTCTGGACGGGCTCGAATTTGCCCGTGAAAGGGGTCTGTTAGCAGTCTCACCGAGTGAGTGCTAACCGACGTGGCGGAGATAGGCCCCAGGGCTGCCGGAGTCAAGGAATCCGCTGCGTAAAAGGTGAACGCGATGACTGCCGCCATCTGCCCTGCTGCGGCCGGACACTAAACCCGCTATCGTGGCGGGATGACGACGCCAGTCCCTGATCTCCCTCTCGACGACATCGCCCGTTCCTGTGTGGTGCTGCATGTCCGCATGACCGCACGCGCCGTCACCCGCGCCTATGACGAGGCGATGCGGCCGAGTGGCTTGAAGATCACCCAGTTCGTTCTGCTCTCGGCGCTTTCGACCGGCGCCTGGCGCTCCGTCACCGAGCTCGCCGACCGCTTCGCGCTGGAGCGGACCTCGCTGACGCGCAACCTGCAACTGCTTGCCGCCGAGAAGCTGATCGAGCCGGTCGACTGCAAGGGCAGGGCGCTGACCTATGCCGTGACGCAGAAGGGCCGCGCCGCGATCGAGGCGGCGATCCCTTACTGGCGCGCGGCGCAGGACAGGATCGAGGGCGGGCTCGGCCAGGAACGCTGGAGCGAGACGCGCGACAGTCTCAAGGCAATCCGGCGGGCGGCGAGGGAAGTCGGCTGATCTCGCACCAGCCGGCTTGACCGCTATCCAGCTCCATCTCTATCGTGCATCTACACGATAGAGATGGAGCGTAGCCGTGTCCCGTGAGGTCGGAGTCGTCAGCCGTGATGTCCTGCTGGCGGAGGACGGCGCATCCTTCCTGCGCGGGATGATCGAGGGACGCCATCCCGGCCCGCCCTTCGCCGATGCGATGGATTTCGACATCGCCGAGGTCGAGGAGGGCCGGGTGGTCTTCGTCGGCACGCCCTCGCCGCGCTTCTTCAACCCGCTCGGGACGATCCACGGCGGCTGGACGGCGACGATCCTCGATTCCGCCATGGCCTGCGCCGTGCATTCGACGCTGCGGGTCGGCGAGGGCTACACCACGCTGGAGATGAAGCTGAACTATGTCCGCCCGGTCATGCCTGCCAGCGGCCCGGTGCGCTGCGAGGGCAGGCTGATCCATCGTGGCGGTTCGGTCGCGACCAGTGAAGGCAAGCTGGTCGACGCAGCAGGCAAGCTGTTGGCGCACGGCACCGAAACCTGCATGATCTTCGGCGGCAAGCGCTGAATATTGCTCACGCGATGCGATAGGCGCCCGGACTCACGCCCATCACCCGCTTGAAGCGGCGGTTGAAGGTTGAGAGGTCGCCGAAGCCGCAATCGAAGGCAATGCCCGCGATCGGCTGGTCCGTCCGGCGCAGCAGCATGGCCGCCCGGTGGAGACGCGTGCGCAGCACATATTGATGCGGCGTCATACCGACCAGGGTCCTGAAGGTGCGCAGGAAGTGGTAGGGGCTCATCGCCGCCTGCCGCGCCAGCTCATCGATCGGAAGAGTGTCCTCGCAATGCGCTTCGATATGGCGCAGCGTCCGCGTGACCCGGCGTTCGTCGCGGGCGCTTGGCGTCCCGATCCCGGGTTTTGCGCCTGACAGCACGCTCGCCACGGCGCCGCCGAGGCGCAGCGCGGTTTCCTCCAGCCTCTCGGGCTCGTCCGCGGCGATTTCCGCTTCGGCGACGACACTGGCGAGCACGGGCAGCGCCGGCAGATGCGGCTGCGCGAAGTCCAGCCGCCGGGCGCCCGGCACGGCCGCGACGACGCCTTCGAGCCAGGCCGGCTCGAACTGGAAGGCGAGGCAGCGGTCGCCGGCCGCGTGTTCATGGCCGCATTCGAAGCAGGCGCCGCGATTGCCGAGCAGCAGCGCGCCCGGCGCGAGCACGGCGCTGCCTTGCGTCGAGCGGTAGCGGAACGAGCCGCTGCGGACGATGGCGATGCAGTGCTGCGGGTGCGCTTCCTCGAAGGCGCGGTCGTCCGGGCCGGCCGTGCAGACGATGTCGCTGACCCGCCAGCCGGGGCCTGATGCCAGGAGATGGGCGGTCGCCGTCATGGTTCGCGAGTTTAGCAGTTTTTCCCAAGCGCTGCCCGAGGCTCCGGGTCAAGCTGGACACCAACTTGGTCCAGACGGAGCCCGATCATGACAGCAGCGCCATCGACGCTGGCCAATGCCCTTATCGCGACCGGGCCGGACCCTGAACTCGCCGGCAAGCTCGCCCTCTACGGCCAGTTCGTCGGCGCGTGGACGATGGCTGCCGTGATGCACACCGATGACGGCCAGCGCCATGAGGCCAAGGGCGGGATCCATTTCGGCTGGGTACTCGGCGGGCGCGCCGTGCAGGATGTCTGGGCGCTGCCGGGCTTCTTCCACGGCACGACGCTACGCATATACGACCCCGGCGAGGATGCCTGGCACATCCGCTGGAACGACCCGGTCAAGCAGTACTACACGCACCAGATCGGCCGGGCCGAGGGCAACGACATAGTCCAGCACGGCAGGCTGGACGACGGCACCGCGATCCGCTGGCGCTTCACTGAGATCACGCGGGATTCGTTCCACTGGATCGGCGACCGCTCGCGCGATGGCGGCGGGAGCTGGCAGCTCCAGGCCGATTTCCGCGCCAAGCGCATCACAACCTGACAGGAGGACGACCATCATGTTCGATCACATCTCTATCGGCGTTCGCGAGCTTCCTCGTACGAAACGCTTCTACGACGCGACGCTCGGCGCGCTCGGCTATGGTTGCCTCAGTGCCGACGAGAGCTCGCTCGGTTATGGCAAGGGGAGCGTCGGGCTCTGGATCGGCGTGGTCTCGGCGCCGGTGCCGCCGGACCGCGACTCCAATCTGCACTTCTGTTTCGTCGCGCCGACACGCCAGAGCGTCGACGCTTTCCACGCGGCGGCGCTCACGGCGGGCGGCACCGACAACGGCAAGCCGGGCCTGCGCGACTCCTACGGCCCCGACTACTACGCCGCCTTCGTCGTCGACCCCGACGGCTACCGGCTGGAGGCCTATTGCGGCAAGCCGGCCTGAGGCTCTCGCAGCAGGGCTAATGCTCGGGCGGCAGGTCGTGCGCAGCCCATTCGCTGCGCGGGATCGCCTCGCCGACACGGAACTGGAAGCCGGCGACCTTGCCGTTTGCCGCCATCTCGCAGCGGAACCGTAGGCCGTACCATTGCTTGCGGCTGCGGAAGGCGGCGCCCTCGGCTTCGAGGGCGCCCTTGGTCAGCTTCGTGCTGGCCATGGCATAGGCGACGACGCGATCCGGCTCGAACTCCGCCTTCCAGGCATGGATCTGGCTCATCGCCTCGAGATTGCAAAGCTGCTCGATGCGCTCGCTCGCCTCGAGCGTCTTCAGCGCCTCACGCGCGCCGCGGCTGCGCGGATTGGCCAGCACGCTTTCCGAATGCAGCGTCCGGGCGGTGATCATCGCAGGCGGCTCGGCCGGTGGTGGAACGGGCCGGCTGGCTGGCTTTTCCGGCTGCGTAGTGGGGGGAGCCGGCTGCGGAGGTGACGCAATCTCGGCTAGGGGAGGAGCGGGCGCCTGGGCCGGAGCGGGAGGCGCCAGCGACTCCGGCGCAACCAGTTCGACCTCGATGCTCGTCTCGATCGGCGGTGTGAAGCTGCTGAGCGTCCGGATGGCGAGGAGGAGGCCGAACAGGAGATGGACGCAGAGCGCGGCGGGAAGGCCGGGTTCGCGCAGGACGCGAGCAGCGGTGCCGGCGCGCTGCATGCTTCGGTCAATCGCAGTCGGACAGGAATGCAAGCATGGCGGGCGGTCTCTCCCTTCGCATTGCCTCGTGCAGAAGCCGACCAAGCCGGCGAATTCGTGGCGACTATCAGCGCCGGCTGACGGCGAGGGCGCCGGCGACGATCAGGACCGCACCGGCATAGGTGGTCCAGAGCGGCACTTCGCTGAAGACGAACCAGCCGAGCAGGCTCGCCCAGACCAGCGCCGTGTACTCGATCGGCGCCAGCCGCGAGGCCGGCGCCCGGGCGAAGGCCGAGGTCAGCGACAGATGCCCGGCGACGCCGAGCGCGCCGGCGGAGAGATAGGCAGCGAGGTCGCCACCACTCATCGGCTGGAAGACGTACCAGGCCGGCCAGGCCAGGCAGAGCGCCGGCCCGGCGTTCTGGAACAGCACGATGATCGCCGGATGCTCTTTCACCGCGATCGTGCGCAGCAGGATCAGGTTAAAGGCGTAGGAGATCGCCGAGACGAGTGCCGCGGCGACGCCGAGTTCGGCGCCGGTGACGCCGCCCTGCAGGCGCGGCCAGACCATCACCAGCATGCCGGCGAGGCCGAAGCCGAGCGCCTGCAGGATGCGGCCGTCGAGCCGTTCCTTCAGGATCAGCGCTCCGAGCAGGGCGACGAAGACCGGGGCGAGGAAGGAGAGCGTCAGCGCCTCCGCGAGCGGCAGCACCGAGATCGAATAGAAGAAGCTGCCGGCGGTGACGATGACCAGCGGGATGCGGATGCTGTTGCCGATCAGGCTCGTGCGCGTCGGCCGTGCCGGCCGCAAGACCGCGACGACGATAATCGCGCAGACGGCGCCCGCGGCAAAGCGCATGAACAGCGCCAGCAGGAACGGGTGCTGCTGCATCTGCGCCTTGATCACCGCATCCATCGCGGTGAGCAGCGCGATGCCGAGAACCGCCCGCAGCGCGGTATTGAGATTCATGACTGCGCCGGGGCGAGCGGCTTGCGGAAATGGTATTCCCAGGTCGAGGAGATGTCGGCGAGGTAGCGCTCGCCCGGCCAGCGCACGAAGCCGAGCTTCTCGTAGAAGCGGTGGCCGCGGGCGAACTTGCTGTCCGACCACAGCATCATCTCGCCATAGCCGCCGGCTTCAGCGAAGGCGAGGGTGCGGGCGAACAGGGCCTGCGCCAGCCCGCTGCCGCGCTGGCTCGGATCGGCATAGACCTTGAACAGCTCGACCGCATTCTGGTCCGGCACCGGCACGACGGCGATCGAGCCGACGATGCGCCCGCCCGGCCCATCCGCGACCCAGAGCTTGCCGCCCTTTTGCGCATAGTGGCTGGCGGGGCGGCGCAGCTCCGGGAATTCCGACCAGTCGAACCAGCAGTTCGGATATTCGGCGAAGGTCGCGGCGATCAGGGTGGCGAGAGGCTCCGAGTCGGCGTCGGTGGCGTCGCGAAGGGCAGGCAGGGCGGTCATGGTCGATCGCTTAGGGCCAATCTGGTCTGCTGCAAAGATGGGGCGCTCGCGCGCCTGCCATGCTGCTATCGCAGCAATGCAAGGGCGGCGTCGGCCGTCAGCTTCAGCGCTGCCGCTGCAAGCAGCAGATAGCACGCGAAGAACAGCCGTTTCTGGTCGAGCCGCTCATGCAGCCAGCGGCCGATCCAGACGCCGATCGGCGCTGCCGGCAGCAGCGCCAGCGCAGCCCAGAGCGCCTGCGGCTGCTTCAGGCCGAGCGCCAGATAGGGCGGCAGCTTCAGGATGTTGCCGAGCATGAAGAAGGCGATGGTCGTGCCGACGAAGGCGGTCTTGGAAAGCCCGCGTGCCAACAGATACATCGCAACCGGCGGGCCGCCGGCATGGGCGACGAAGGTGGTGAAGCCCGAGGCCGTCCCGGCCAGTAGCGCGAGCGGGGGCGAAACCGGCAATTGGCCGGCAGGCGCGGTCCGGCCGCGCAGGAACCAGTGTGCCGTGAAGGCGAGAGTGATGATGCCGATGATCAGCGTGACGATGCGGGCGTCGACGATCAGGAAGACGGCATAGCCGATCGCGATGCCGACGATCAGGCCGGGGATCAGCCAGGCGAGATCCGGCTTCGACCAGGTCGAAACACCGAAGCTGCCGATGGCGACAAGGTCCATCGCGGCGACCAGCACCGCCACCATGATTGCGCCCTGCAGGGGATCGACGACGAGCGCCAGCAGCGGCACGCCGAGGATGGCGAGGCCGCCACCGAAGGCGCCCTTGCCGATGCCCATCAGCAGGGTCGTGATCCAGCCGACCAGGTAGAAGATCGGATCGCTCGGCATAGGCTCAGTCTGTCGCCAAGGCGCAGAGCGAGGCTGCGCCAGTTTCCGCTTGGACGGGCGGGGTTTGGCGGCTAGGCGGGATCAGCGCAGTCATGCGCGGCCGGTGCTGAGTCGGCTTGCCCCTTTGCGATGGCGTCATGACCGTACTCCTGCCCTTCGTGATCAATGCCGGGCTGAACTTCGTCCTCGGGCTGCTCATCGCCTATTTCCTCGGGCCCGCCGAATTCGGCCGCTACGCCATCGGTGCGGCGATGCTCGTGCTGCTCAACACCGCGCTGCTCGACTGGATCAGGCTCTCGGCTGTCCGTTTCTACTCGCAGAAGACCCGCGAGGAACAGCCGCAGATCCGGGCGACCCTCGATGTGCTGAGCGCGGGGATCACGCTCGCCTTGTGTGGCATCCTGGTCGCGGCGGTCGTCGCCGGCGTCGATTTCGGACTGCCGGTCATGCTCGTCGCCGGCTCGGTGCTGGGCGGCATCTGCGCCGGCCTGTTCGACTACCACGGCGCCATCGCCAGGGCCCGTTTCCTCGATGCCGCCTATGCCCGCCTGATCATCGTCAAGAACGTGCTCGCCTTGCTGCTGATGGTCGGCGGCGCCTGGTGGACGCGCGACGCGACGGTCGTGATGTTCGGCGGCGTCCTCAGCGCCATGGCGGCCCTGCTCGCGGTGCGGCGGGCGCTGGCGGATGGACCGCTCGCCTGGTCGGCGGCGCGGCGCGATCTGGCATCGGACTTCGCGCGCTATGCGCTGCCGATCGTCGGCGCCAACGCGATCTATTCGCTGATCCCGCTGCTCAACCGTTCGCTGCTGGCCGACAGCAACGGCTTCGCCGAAGCCGGCTATTTCTCGCTCGCCGCCGATATGGGGTTGCGCCTGTTCGGCATGCTCGCCACGACGCTGGAGATCGTCATGCTGCGCGAAGTGCTGCGGCTCGACGAGACCAAGGGTGTGCGCGCGGCGCAGAAGCGCATCGCCGCCAATTTCGTGATCGTGCTGATGGTGTCGCTGCCGGTGGCCGCCGGCCTCTTCCTGGTCTTGCCGGCTTTCGAGGCGCTGCTCGTGCCGGCGAAATTCCATGGCCATTTCTCCGGCTATCTGCAGCTGCTTCTGCCGGGCCTCGTCGCGCTCGCTGTCTTCGCCGCCGGCATCTACCCGGTCTTCCTGCTCGGCAAGCGCACCGGCCTGGTGACGCTGGCGGCCCTGGCAGGTCTCCTCGTCAACCTTGCTCTGGTCTTCTCCGCCGGCGCGCTCGGCCCGGAACGCTATGCGCTCGGCCAGACCCTCAGCTTCCTCGTGGTTCTCGCCATCACCGGCTGGGTCGGCCTGCGCTCGCTCCCGGTCTCCCTGAACTGGCGCGAGATCGGCATCATCATCGCGGCGGTGGTCGCCATGGCGATCGTCGTCTGGCCGCTCTCCGGCCGGCTCTCTCCTCTGCCCGAACTGCTGCTGCAGGGCACGCTTGGTCTTGCCGTCTATGGCGGGCTGATGCTCGCCTTCGACGTGGCTCGTTGCCGGACGCTGCTGCGGCTCTGGCTCGCCATCCGCAAGAGTCGGCGCTGATGGGGGCGTGAACCGGGCGTTTACCGCGTTTGCTCGGGGATCGCTAAGGTTAACCACGGGAAGTTGAGCGATCAGGCCGGTTCCGGGGCTGATAGAGTCAACGATTCACCATTCATTTCAACGCATCGCCTCACGCTTCAAGCCTGTTGCGTCAAGAGAGTTGCGTCATGCGTCCGCTCTATCTCGTTCCCTTTGCCGCGCTCGGCTGCGTGCTGTTGTCGGGCCAGGTCTATGCCGAGACCTATTGGCGCCCGGCCGATCCCATGGTCACGCATTCGGCCGGCCGCGGCCAATATGGCGGCGGCTTCATCGAGATGATGATGACTGGCCAGGACCCGACCGACTATGGCCGGGGCGGGGCGGTCTACAACCGCCCGCAGCGCGGCGCCTATGGCCAGCAGCCGGCGATGCGCCGGCTCTCCGACTACGAGGCGCCGGTGCCGATCCAGGGCGATCCGATGGAGCCGCGCCGCGAACGCCGGTCGGCTGCGCTCGGCGAGCCGATCCCGGCGGAGCGGCCGATCGCGCGCACCCTCGACCCGCGCTTCCAGAAGCAGGAAGTCGCCTATGACGGGCCGCACAAGCCCGGCACCATCGTTATCGATACGCCGCGCCGCTTCCTCTTCCTGGTCCAGCCCGGCGGCCGCGCTCTGCGCTATGGCATCGGCGTCGGCCGGCCCGGCTTCGAATGGGCCGGCATGAAGGCGATCACCCGCAAGGCGGAATGGCCGAGCTGGACGCCGCCGGCCGAGATGCTGAAGCGCCGTCCCGATCTGCCGCGCTTCATGGCCGGTGGTCCGGAGAACCCGCTCGGCGCGCGCGCCCTCTATCTCGGCTCCTCGCTCTATCGCATCCATGGCACCAACGAGCCGAACACGATCGGCCAGGCGGTGTCCTCCGGCTGCATCCGGATGAACAACGAGGATGTTGTCGATCTCTACGAGCGCGTCCGCGTCGGTGCCAAGGTCTTCGTGATCTGAGACCGGCCGCACCCGTCCGACAAGAAAGGCCCGCCTGTCGCCAGGCGGGCCTCGTCGTTTCAGCGGACCATGTCAGGCCTCAGGCCCAGTCGTCGTCGCCGCCGCCGCCCATGCCGTCATCGTAGCTGCCATCGTCATAGTTGGCGTCCTGATAGGTCGGCTCCTGATAGGCCTGCTGCGGCTCCGCCGCCGGCTGCTGGTCAGCCGCCGTCTGCGTGTTCTGGGCAGCTTCGTCGTTCTGCCCGGTGTCCTTGTTCTGAGCGGTGCTCGCTTCGGCCGGCTTGGTCTCGCTTGCGGCGCTCTTGTTGCCGCCGAGCGCGTTCATCAGCATGTTGCCGGCGACCATGCCGCCGGCGACGCCGGCGGCCGTCGTCAGCGCGCTCGCCATGAAGCCGCCGCCTCGGGCCGGAGCCTGCGGTTGGGCTGCCTGGTTCTGCCAGGTGCCGGGGGCGGGAGCCGCCCCCATGCCTTGCTGCGGGGCCATGCCCTGCTGCGGCGCTGCGGCCTGGCTGCCCCAGGGCGGCGAAGCCGGCTGCGGCGCGGCGCGCTGCGGGAAGGACGGCACAGAGCCGGAGCGAGCCGGCTGGCTCGCGCCACCGCCGAAGATGCCCGACAGGAAGCCGCCGGACTGCTGCGACGGAGCAGGAGCGGGCGGCTGGCTGCGCAATTGCTGGATCTCGGCCTGCAACTGCTCGATCTGGCCCTGCAGGCTGGTGAGCGCCTGCTCCTGGATGTAGACCGACTGCGCCATCGCATAGACGGCATAGGGCTGCTCGCGCAGCCTGTCGGCGATGAAACGTTCAGCCTCGGGGTCGCGCGGCTGGTTTTCCGCCTGACGCAGGCGATCGAAAATCCCGGCGATCACGTCGCGTTCTTGCGGCGTCATCGTCATCTCCTCTCATGGTGGACAAGGCGGTCGCCCTGTCGCTCCGAAAGGTGGTGACGGCTTATGACGCTATCAAGGCGAACGCCCGGCGCCTTTCTGTCGCGTCGCCAGGGAACGGGCTTCAGGCGTTACCTACGTTCACATAGGTGAAGCCGCGCGCGTGCATCTCGCCGGAGCGGTAGATGTTGCGCAGGTCGATCACGACCGGATGCCGCAGCGCCGCCTTGACCCGGTCGAGGTCGAGGGCGCGGAAGGCGTCCCATTCCGTGACGATCACCAGCGCATCCGCGCCGTCGAGGCAGGAATAGGCGTCGGGCGCGTAGGCGATCTCCGGCATCAAGGCCTTGGCACTGTCCATCGCCTCGGGGTCATAGGCGACGATCTCGGCGCCGGCGTCGAGGAGCGCCGTCACGATTGACAGCGAGGGCGCCTCGCGCATGTCGTCGGTGTTCGGCTTGAAGGCGAGGCCGAGGATGGCGATGCGCTTGGCCCGGACCGAGCCGCCGCAGGCGGCGATGACCTTGCGCGCCATCGCACGCTTGCGCTGGTCGTTGACCGCCACCACCGTCTCGACCAGGCGCAAGGGGCTTTCCATGTCCTGCGCGGTCTTGATCAGCGCGAGCGTGTCCTTCGGGAAGCAGGAGCCGCCATAGCCGGGGCCGGCGTGCAGGAACTTGCCGCCGATGCGGTTGTCGAGGCCGATACCGCGCGCCACCTCCTGGACATTGGCGCCGACCCGCTCGCATAGGTCCGCCATCTCGTTGATGAAGGTGATCTTGGTCGCGAGGAAGGCGTTTCCGGCGTATTTGATCAGCTCGGAGGTCCGCCGCGCGGTGAACAGCAGAGGCGCCGCATTGAGGTAGAGCGGCCGGTAGAGATCCTCCATCACCTTGCGGGCGCGATCGTCCTCGGTGCCGATCACGATCCGGTCCGGGCGCTTGAAGTCGGCGATTGCCGCGCCTTCGCGCAGGAACTCCGGATTGGAGACGACGGCGAAATCGGCATCGGGTCGGGTTTCGCGCATGATCCGCTCGACCTCGTCGCCGGTGCCGACCGGCACGGTCGACTTGGTGACGACGACCGTGAAGCCGTCGACTGCCGCGACGACGTCGCGCGCCGCCTGGTGGACATAGGACAGGTCGGCATGGCCGTCGCCGCGGCGCGAGGGCGTGCCGACCGCGATGAACACGGCATCGGCCGCCGCCACAGGCCCGGCGAGCTCGGTGGTGAAGGAGAGCCGCCCGGCACGGACATTGTTGGCGACGAGGTCGTCGAGGCCGGGTTCGTAGATCGGGATCTCGCCGCGCTTCAGGGCGGCGATCTTGCCGGCGTCGGTGTCGACGCAGGTCACCTCATGGCCGAAATCGGCGAAGCAAGCTCCGGAGACCAGGCCGACATAGCCTGAACCGATCATCGTCACGCGCATCTGGCGGTCTCATCGTCTCGTCGGCGGGCTGCCGACCGGCAGGGCGTAGCGCAAAACCGCGTCGAGGCAAATCGCAGCCGCCCGGGGCTGGAGGAGTAGCCCGATCTGGCGAAGGGACCGTGACGGCGCGGCGGCGACATGAAAAAGGGCGGCTGCGAGCCGCCCTTCCCGAAGTAGCCGACTGTCGCGGCCGCGAGCCTCAGATGTCGTCCGGGGGCAGCGGCGCGTCGGTCTCGTCGATCTGCGGCTCCCCGATTGGGTTGCGGTTCAGGACGACCACGGGAGTCCCGGTCGGGACGCGGCTGTAGAGGTCGATGATGTCCTGGTTGAACAGGCGGATGCAGCCCGACGACACCGCCTTGCCGATCGACCAAGGCTCGCTGGTGCCGTGAATGCGGTAGAGCGTGTCCTGGTTGCCCTGGTAGAGATAAAGGGCGCGGGCGCCGAGCGGGTTCTCGATGCCGCCGGCCATGCCGCCGGCCCAGCGGGCGTTCCGCTCCGGCTCGCGGGCGATCATCGCGGCGGTCGGCGTCCAGCGCGGCCACTCGGCCTTGCGGGCGACTGTAGCGCGACCGCGCCATGACATGCCTTGCTTGCCGACGCCGATGCCGTAGCGGATGGCGCGGCCGTTCTCGCGGACGAGGTAGAGATAGCGGGCCGAGGTGTCGACCACGATCGTGCCGGGCCGCTCCGGGGTCCGATATTCCACTTCCTGGCGCAGGAAGCGCGTGTCGACCTCGTCGATATCGGTTGCCGGCAGCGGATGCCGCTCGTCGGGCCGCTCGTCATACATCGACAGGAAGGCTGCGTTCTGGTGAACCGGGGTCCGGGCTTCGTAGGGCTGCTGCGGGCCGCTGACACAGCCGGCGAGGCCGACGGGGAAGAAGGCCGAGACCATCGTCAGGAAGCGGCGGCGGGAACAGGCGGTGGCGGCGTCGGGCAGGTGGGCGGACATGACTCGGCTCTTGGATTGGGCAGCGGCTGGCAGCGAAAACAGGCGAATTGCCGACAAGTTCCAATGATCCTCGCCGGCTGGTCCTTTTCAATTCACGGTCTCGCGTGGCGCCGGGGTGAACAGCATGTGGCGAAATTGTGGCCGACGCAGAGCGTGGCCGGAATGCCACAGTGCGACATGCCGTACCTGCATGTCGCACGGGCTGCCACCCTGTGTAGGTAGTTGCTCAACTATGCAGCTGAAAGGCGAGGAGTTGCCGAGTTTTACCGCAGTTTCGCAAGGGAAGTCGGGCTGTCTTAAATGGCCTTTAACCACTACCGGCAAAGCTTTTTAAGCCTTGTGGGCTTCGGTGCCGGGTCATGCCGAACGTTTAAGTGCGGGTCAGTCTTCGATCGCGCAGAAAAGTACGAGCAAGAATATGAAATCGATCCGCTTCAAGGTGCTGGCGATGCTGGGGATCGTCGCCGCCGGTGCGATCCTTTCCGCAGTCCTGAGCCTCTACGCATTGTCACGTTCCGGCGACCTCAACGCGCGTTCCGACGTTCAGGGCGAGATCGCATTGCTCACCGAGCGGCTCAACACGCAGGTCTTCGCCGTGGTGATGGATTCCCGCGGCATCTACATGTCGAAGGACGCCAAGGAGGCGGAGGCTTTCGCCAAGCCGAAGGAGGCGCGCTTCCCGGTGATGCGCAAGCTTGCCGCCGACCTGGTTGCGCTCGTGCCGGCCCAGGAGCGCGAGACCGCGCTCAAGCTGCAGAAGCTGGTCGAGGAGTTCATAACTTTCCGCGGCGAGCTGATTCGCCTCGGTCGCGAGGTCTCGACCGCGGCGGCCAATCAGCAGGGCAACAACGATGAGAACCGCGCCAATCGCAAGGCGTTGAACGACCAGCTCGTCGCCTTCGGCAAGCGCAACGAAGATGTCGGGAACCGGCTCTCCGAAGAGGCCGCTGCCTTCACGCGCCAGGTTCAGTGGATTCTCCCGTCAGTGCTGTTCGCCGCCCTGCTGGCTTCGGTCGCCGCGGCGCTTCTGTTCGCACAGCGTTCGATCACGCGTCCGCTGCTCGATCTCAGCGCGAGCATGAGCCGCCTCACCGCTGGCGAGACCGCGATCACGGTACCGCATACCAAGCGGCAGGACGAGGTCGGCGACATGGCGCGGGCCGTGGCGGTCCTGCGCCAGAGCACCGAGCAGGTCGCGCTGCTGCAGGAGCAGGAGCGATCCGCCGCGGCGGACCGGATTCGCTCCGCCGACGCGATGTCCGTGGTGGTGTCGGATGTCGGCGAGGTCGTCGCGGCAGCGGCGGCGGGTGATTTCTCGGCGCGGCTCAAGGTCGAGGATGCCGACGAGCAGATGCAGAAGCTCGTTGCCGGCATCAACGAGATCAACGCCGTGGTCGACGGCGCCACCACCGAATTCGTCGACGTGCTGCAGGCGCTCGCCGCGGGTGATCTGACCCGCCAGGTGCCGACCGCCTATCGCGGGCGCTTCGCCGAGCTCAAGGACGCGGTCAACGAGACGATCGCCCGCCTCTCCGCGACGGTGTCGACGATCCAGGTGACGGCGTCGGATGTCGGGATCGCGGCGCGCGAGATCAACACGGGCGCCGACGATCTGTCGAAGCGCACCGAGGAGCAGGCCTCCTCGCTCGAGGAGACCGCGGC
>NZ_JBBBBQ010000005.1:0-341412 GCF_037120455.1 Allobosea sp. CCNWLY174
TAGCTCGTCGACGCCGCGTAGTTGCCGCTCTCGGCCAGGACCTGCACCGTACCGCCCGAGAGCGTCGCCGAGCCCGAGGCGACGATCCTGTCGCTTTGCCCGGCGGCGTTGATCTCGACCTGATAGGTCGAGCCCGAGGCGAAGGAGACATTGCCCGAGACGGTGAGCGTCCCGATCGAATTGCCCGGTGCCACCGTCGCGCCGCTGGCGACGCTCACACCGGCGACCGTGCCGGAGCCACCGAGCGTGCCGCCGTCGAGCGTGACGCTGCTCGCCAGCGAGCCGTTGACGACGAGCTTACCGGACGAGACCTTGGTCGTGCCGGTATAGGTGTTGGCTCCCGTCAGCGTCAGCGTGCCGGTGCCGGTCTTGTCGAACCCGCCATTGCCGCTGATCGACCCGGAGAAGGTCGTCGAGGCGTTGCTGCCGCCAGCCTTCAGTGTCGTGCCGTTGCCGATCTGGATCGCGCCCGCGCCGGCGATCGATGCGGCGGTCACGGCACCCAGCCCATCGCTGATCTGTAATTGCGCGCCGGTTGCGATGATGTAGCCCGACGCCGCCGACATCGCCCGGGCAGCGTCGATGACGACCGCGCCGGCCTCGATCGAGGTCTCGCCGGAATAGCTGTTGGTGCCGGACAGGATCAGCACGCCGGAACCTTGTTTGGTCAGGCCGCCTGTGCCGCTGATGGCGCCATTGAAGCTGATCGCATTGCTGCGATTGAAGACGAGCTGGCCATTGTTGACGACGTCTCCGAGGATCGAGCCGGTCGTGCCGCCATTGCCGATCTGGAGCGTGCCACCCGAGATCGTCGTGCCGCCGGTATAGGTGTTGGTTCCGGTCAGGATCAGCGTGCCCGCGCCCGCCTTGGTAAGCGCGGTGCCGTTCCAGCCGGTCGCAGGGTTCGCAGCCTGATCGGCCAGCACCGCGCCGACCGTGAAGCTGTCGGTGGCATTGGTCAACGTGAAGGTGCCATGAGCGAGAGTGTTGTGGGCGTTCCAGGCCAGGTTGTAGCTGGCGAGATATTGCAGGCCGTCAGCCGATTTGCGGGTGGAGAGGGTGAGGTAGTCCACCGCGCCGCTGAAGCCGCCGACACTGATGCTGGCAAAGTCGCCGCCGATGCCGGAGGTGGTATCGATCAGCACCAGGTCGAGCTGGCTCGCGTCACTGATGCCGCTGAGGTTGAAGGTGACGCCGTTGCCGATCGTGACGCTGTTGGCGGAGAGCACGGGGCTGCCCGTGCCGGCGGCGATGGACAGCGTGGTGGTGTCGCCGAAGGTCACGGTCTGCGCGACGTTCAGCGTCGTCGGCGCCTGGATCGCCAGCGTGCCGCCGGTGACGTTGATGCTGCCGGCCAGATTGATGCTGCCGCCCGATATGCCGTTGCCGAACTGGAGCGTGCCGGCCGAGATCGTCGTGCCGCCGGTATAGGTTTTGGAGCCGGTCAGGGTCAGCGTGCCCGTGCCGGTCTTGACCAGTGAGCCGCCGGCGCCGGAGATGTCGCCGCTCACCTCGGTCGAGAGATTGTTCGAGCCGACGGTGAGCTCATTGGCGCCGAGAACGTAATTGCCGGCGCCCGCGATCGAGCCCGCGCTCAGCTTGCCATCGCCGTTCGGGCCGGTGCTGTTCGAGAAATTGACCGTTCCTCCGGCATCGTTGACGAGGGTGGCATTGCCCGCCGTGCTGTTGTCGAAGAAATATAGATCGCGGCTGTTGTCGATGGTCGCACTGCCCGCCGTGCTGCCTCCGTAAAAATCTATCGAGCCGGAGCCGCCATTGATGATCGTGGCGCTGCCTGCCGTGCTGGCGGCGTAGAATTTCAGAACCCCGAATCTGTTGTCGATAGTGGCGTTCCCTGCCGTGCTGGTGCCCAAGAATTCCAGAAGGTTGTTGTTGGTGATGGTGGCGTTGCCGGCCGTACTCGTATCATAGAAGTACAGAGTGCCACTGCTGCTGTTGGTGATGGTGGCGCTGCCAGCCGTGCTGGCGTTGTTGAAGCTCAGGTATTTTCTGTTGGTGATGACAGCATTGCTCGCCGTGCTTGTTCCATAGAAGTATACATTGTGGGTGTTGGTGATAGTGGCGCTGCCCGCCATGCTGCTCCCGTTGAACGACAGGCTGCCGTTGTTGGCGATGACAGCATTGCCTGCCGTAGCGTTGCCGGAAAAATAGAGAATTCCACTGGAATTGTTCGTGATGGTGGCGCTGCCGGCTGTGCTGTTGCCGTTGAAGGACAATCCATAATTGTTGAAGATTGTGGCGCTGCCCGCGGTGCTGCTGCCGTCGAAAGCCATGCTGTAGGTGTTCGTGATGGTGGCGTTGCCGGCGGTGCTGGTGTCGTTGAACCCCCAGGAGCCGTCGTTGATGATGGTGGCATTGCCCGCCGTGCTGGTGTCATAGAACTGCGTCAGGCCGTAGCCGGTGTTGGTGAAGCTGCTCGTGCCGGCGCTGCTGGTGCCGCGGAAATTCATGCGCCCATTATTCGAGATCGTCGTGACGCCGCTCGTGTCGGCGTTGACGATATTGAATATCGCCCCGTTGCCGACGGTGACCGTCCCCAGAATGGAGCCGACCGCACCGGCAGTGCCAAGCTGCAATGTGCCGCCGGAGATCGTCGTGCCGCCGCTATAGGTGTTGACCCCAGATAAGGTCAGCGTGCCTGTGCCCGTCTTGACCAGCGAGCCGCTGCCGGAGATGACGCCGCTCGCTTCGGTCGAGAGATTGTTAGAGCCGACCGTGAACTGCTTGGCGCCGATGACATAGTTGCCGACGCCCTCGATCGAGCCGGCCGTCATCGCGGCCAATCCGGTGGGATCCGAGATATCAACCGTGCCGCCGGCCTGGGTGATGAAGCGCGCTCCGGCGCTGCTGCCGGCGGCGATGAACTGGGTCGTCGCGCCGGCCGCCGTCGTGATCGTCGCGGAGCCGGCCGTGCTGAAGCCGCGAAAGATCAGGCTGCTCTCGTTGACGATGCTCGCGCTTGCGGCCGAGCTGCTGTCATAGAAGATCAGGCTGCTCGTGTTGGTGATGGTGGCGCTGCCCGCGTTGCTCGTGTCGTAGAAGCTCAGGCTGGCGTTGTTGGTGATGGTGGCGCTTCCAGCCGTGCTCGACGTGTGGAAGTTGATCAGGCCAGCACCATTGTTGACGATCGTCGCGTTGCCGGTCGTGCTGTCGTCATAGAACAGCAGGTAAGCCGTGTTGGTGATGGCGGCGTTGCCGGCCGAGCTGGTGCCGTGGAACTCCGTGAAGAAGCTGTTCGTGATCGAGGCGCTGCCCGCCGAGCTGGCGTTCCGGAAATAGAGGTCGCCGCTGTTGCTGATGGTCGCGCTGCCGCCGTTGACGACGATACCCGCTCCGGTGAATTCCAGTATCCGGTTGTTGCTGAAGCTGTAGTTCGCGGCATTGGCGTTAAACGTCCACCCGCCGATGGTGACATCGTTCGCGAACGACAGGTTCGTAATCGTCGACGTGCCGAAGAAGGCGGTGCCGGTCGGCCGCACCCCGGTGTCCCAGTTCAGGCCGGCATTGAAATTGGTCGAGACCGGCGCCGTGTGCCAGGTCGCATTCTGAGCGTGGGCAGGCGCAACGAGCGCCGTGCCGGCGAGGAGCGCCAGCCGAAGGGCCAAGCCGCCCCATCTGCCGTCGAAAATCAGTCCAGTCACGTCGTGTTCCCCGGCCGCTGCGGAAGGCTTACGCCAGGGCACCGGCAAGGCAATGAACAGCCGTTCACAACCCGGCAAATCGATCCGCTGTGGCGGATTTGCCGCGAACCGCTCCCGAAAGCCTGCGCATCAGTGCAGAACCAACTATCGGCGCATGCCCGCTGACTTGAGGCCCAACCGCGCTATAACCGGGCAAAGGCCTCATCCGAGCCGGGAGGACATCATGCTCGCCAACGCGCCCCGCCCCTTCAATTTCGACCTCGGCGAGACCGCCGACGCGATCCGCGACACCGTCCATGCCTTCGCGCAGGAAAAGATCGCGCCGCGCGCCGAGGAGATCGACCGGACCAACCAGTTCCCGCGCGATCTCTGGCCGGAAATGGGCGCGCTCGGCCTGCACGGCATCACCGTTCCGGAGGAATATGGCGGTGCCGGCCTCGGCTATCTCGAGCATTGCGTCGCGATCGAGGAGGTCTCCAGAGCCTCGGCCTCGGTCGGCCTCAGCTACGGCGCCCATTCCAATCTCTGTGTCAACCAGATCGCCCGCAACGGCAACGATGCGCAGAAGAAGAAGTACCTGCCCAAGCTGATTTCGGGCGAGCATGTCGGCGCGCTCGCCATGTCCGAGCCGGGCTCGGGCTCCGACGTCGTCTCGATGAAGACCAGGGCGGTCAGGAAGGGCGACCGCTATGTCCTGACCGGCAACAAGATGTGGATCACAAACGGCCCGATCGCGGAGACCTTGGTGGTCTACGCCAAGACCGATCCGGAAGCCGGTCCGAAGGGCATCACCGCCTTCCTGATCGAGAAGGGCATGAAGGGGTTCTCGACCCATCAGAAGCTCGACAAGCTCGGCATGCGCGGTTCCGACACCTGCGAGCTCGTCTTCGAGGAGTGCGAGGTTCCCGAGGAGAACGTGCTCGGCTCGGTCGGCCGCGGCGTCAACGTGCTGATGAGCGGGCTCGACTACGAGCGCGTCGTGCTCTCGGCCGGCCCGCTCGGCATCATGCAGGCGGCGATGGACATCGTCCTGCCCTATATCCACGAGCGCAGGCAGTTCGGCCAGCCGATCGGCGAGTTCCAGCTCGTCCAGGGCAAGGTCGCCGACATGTATGTCGCGATGAACTCCTGCAAGGCCTATGTCTACGCCGTCGCCAAGGCCTGCGACCGCGCCGAGACCACGCGCGAGGACGCCGCCGGCGCCATCCTGATCGCCGCCGAGAAGGCGACGCAGCTCGCCCTCGACGCGATCCAGCTGCTCGGCGGCAACGGCTACATCAACGACTACCCGACCGGCCGCCTGCTGCGCGACGCCAAGCTCTACGAGATCGGCGCCGGCACCAGCGAGATCCGCCGCATGCTGATCGGGCGGGAATTGTTCAACAAGACGAAGTGAGGAGGCCTCTTCCTTCTCCCCTCGGGGGAGAAGGTGGCAGCGCGAAGCGCTGACGGATGAGGGAAGGAAGGCATAGACCTGTCCCGCCTCACCCGGTCGAACCGCCCTCATCCCCTGCCGGACCTTCTCCCCCGAGGGGAGAAGGAGGCCACTTCGGTAACCCGCACCAATGCCCCTCTATTTCGCCTATGGCGCCAATATGGATGTCGCCGCGATGCGCGAGCGCTGCCCGCGCTCGAAGCCGCTCGGCCTCGCCCGCTTGCCGCGCCATCGCTTCATCGTCACCACGGACGGCTATGCCTCGGTGCTCCGCGACCCGCGCGAGAGCGTCCATGGCGTGCTCTGGGATTGCGCGCTCGGCGATATCCGCACCCTCGACAAGTTCGAGGAGCTGGCGAGCGGTCTCTACATCAAGATCAATCAGCCGGTCGTGGTCGAGGGCGGCGCCAAGCGCGCTCTGATCTATGTCGGGCGCAGTGCGCAGATCGGAAAGCCCCGCCCCGGCTATCTCGAGAGCGTCATCGCCAGTGCCAGAAACTGGGCTTTGCCAGAGACTTACCTGACCGGCATGAATCGCTTTCTGAGCAAGCCGATGCAGGATGACAAGCCGCCGGCTCGCGATCTGGATGAGCCGCTGCCTGCCGGCCCGGTCGCCGGGGTGAGGCCGCGCGCGGCCGCGCCGAGCTCGGCGATCCGCGCCGCCAAGGCATCGAAATAGTTCGACTTTCGAAAGATTGACGCAGGCGCATGCACGCCATGCGCGAGGCCCTCCGGACCGCGAAAATCGCGCTGGCTGGGACAGGCGGCAGGCGTCCGGCCGGAAGTGCCGGGCTCCTTTCCCGAACTGTCTCGATGGAGGCCCCAATGAGCGGAATCGTCGGCTGGATCACCGGCAAGATCAAATGGCTGCTGCTGATCGCAGCGATCGGAGGGCCGGTCCTCGCCTTCTTCAGCTGGCAGGATGGCGAGCGTGTCAGGACGATCGCGGCGAAGGGCATCGAGGCACAGGCCTCGGTCGAGGGCGCGACCCGGACCAAGCGCCGCCGCGGGGGTACCAGCTATTCTGTCGACCTCGCCTGGAAGGATGCAGCGGGCAAGGACCGCAGCGCCGAGAAGGTCTCGGTCTCGAACGAGTTCGCCAATCGCATCGTCAGGAACGACAAGCTCACGGTCGACACGCTGAAGATCAAGTACCTGCCGGACGAGCCCGGCAAGGACGCCGTGATCATCGCCGACGATGCCGCCAGGCAGGCCGAACAGGACAGCGAGATGATCTATGTCGGCGCCGGAGCCGGCGCGATCGGCATCCTCGGCTCGGGGCTGTTCTTCCTGCTCGGGCGGCGGCGCTCGGAGGGTGAAGAGCAGGCCGCCTGATCGCAGCGACACCGACATGAAAAAGGGCCGCTCACACGGCCCTTTCCCTTGTTGCGAAGGCAGTGGCTCTACACCACCAGCCCCTTGGCCAGCTCGCTGACCTGCTTCTCGAACAGCGCCCGGTAGATGCCGCCGTCATGGCTCAGCAGCGCCTCATGCCGGCCCTCTTCCACGACCTTGCCGCGGTCGAAGACCAGGATGCGGTCCATGGCGCGCACCGTCGAGAGCCGGTGGGCGATGACGATGGTGGTGCGGCCTTCCATCAGCCGCTCCATCGCCTCCTGGATCAGCGCCTCCGATTCCGAATCGAGGCTCGAGGTCGCCTCGTCCAGGATCAGGATCGGCGCATCGGCCAGGAAGGCGCGTGCCAGCGCCACCCTCTGCCGCTCGCCGCCCGAGAGCTTGACGCCGCGCTCGCCGACGAGCGTGCCGTAGCCCTTCGGCAGGCGCATGATGAACTCATGCGCGTTGGCGAGCTTCGCCGCCTGCTCGATCTGCGCCATGCTGGCGCCCGGCCGGCCATAGGCGATGTTCTCCGCCAGCGAGCGGTGGAACAGCACCGGCTCCTGCTGCACGATCGCGATCTGCGCCCGCAGGGATGCCTGCGTCGCCGAGGCGATGTCGCGCCCGTCGATGGCGATGCGCCCGTCGGTGACGTCGTAGAGACGCTGCACCAGCTTGACGAAGGTGGTCTTGCCGGAGCCGGAGCGCCCGACCAGACCGACCTTCTCGCCCGCTTTGATCGTCAGCGAGAAATCGCGATAGAGCGGCTCGATGTGGCCTCCATAGTGGAAGGTCACCCGCTCGAAGGCGATCTCACCGGCGGTCACGTCCATCGCCGTCGCGCCGGGACGATCCGGCACGCCGAAGGGCAGCGAATGCATCGCGACCAGCTCCTCCATGTCGTTCACCGAACGCTGGAGGTTATGCACGTGCTGGCCGACATCGCGCAGATAGCCATGCACGACGGCATAGCTGGTCAGCACGAAGGCGACGTCGCCGGGCGAGGCCTGGCCATTGGCCCAGAGCCAGATCACCAGGCCGATCACCGCGGCCCGCAGCGCCAGCAGGACGATCTGTTGCGCGGTTCCCGACCAGGTTCCACGCACCCAGGTCCGCCGCGTCCGCCCGGCCCACTTCGCCAGCACGCCGGTCAGGCGGCTGTCCTCGCGCGCCTCGGCACCGAACGCCTTGACCACCGGGTTGCACGAGATCGAGTCGGCCAGCGCGCCGCCGAGCCTCGTGTCCCAGCTGTTGGCGAGCGTCGCCGCCGGCGCGACGAAGCGCAGCGACAGCAGGATCGTCACGGCGCAGTAGATCAGCGCGCCGGCCAGGACGACCGCGCCCATCGCCGGCCAGTGCCAGGCCAGCAGCACCGTCGTGCCGAGCAGCACGATCAATGACGGCAAGAGCGCGATCACGATCGTGTCGGTCAGCAGGTCGAGCGCCCACATGCCGCGCGTGATCTTGCGCACTGTCGAGCCGGCAAAGTTGTTGGCATGCCAGTCGGTCGAGAAGCGCTGCAGGCGGGCGAAAGCCTCGCGTGCCACGTCACTCATGGTGCGCAGCGTCATCGCGGTGATGCCGATGAAGGACAGGTGCCGGAAGAACACCGTGCCCGCGCCGAGCGCGATCATCATCGCGAGCGCGACGAGCGCGGCCTGGAGCCCGCTCGCCTTCTCGCCGGCGACCGCATCGACCAGCCGCCCGGCGTAGAGCGGCATGAACAGGTCGGCGGCCGTCGCCGCCATCACGGTGAAGACCACGCCGGCGACGCGCCAGCGTTGGCGGCCCCAATGCGAAAATGTGAAGCCGAGAACGGCACGGAACGGCTCCTGCCGCTCCGTCTTGGGAGAAAGAGACATGAAAGCATCCGGTCCCGAGAGACCGGCTCCAAATTCAGGCGAAGCGCAGCAAAGGCCGCGGCTTCAGAAAACGTGTCTGGAAATGATGGCTCGGGCCGCCGAAGAGGCGGGCCTCGTGCTGATCCGACCTAGTGGAGGCGGGATCGCATGGCGGGAGCGACGATGGTTGCGAATTCCATTCAGCCCTCCCTTTCCTGAGTTGGAGCCAAGGCAGGCAAGATGCCTGATGCCCGCTTAGTGTGCAAGCTGCGTCCGATGCATGGGACGGTTGCAATGAAGACCGATGGGTCTTCGCATTGCAGTCATGATCTTGAATGACGCGCGGGCCGCGCGCGCGTCACCAGAACAGAGCCAGCAGCCTCATCCCGATCACCAGCAGGAACGCCGCGATGATCGTGCCGAGCACGCGCTGGCGCTTGCCCCGGTCGGGGAATTGCTTCGCCAGCAGGCGTCCGAGCGGCTTGCGGAAGAGAAAGCAGATGACAAGAAAAACGACGACGTAATGGGACAAGCGGCGCGCTCAGCCTTGCTTCGGCTCAGGCGCATCGAACGGAGCGCCGGCCTTCTTCCAGGCGCCGAAGCCGCCCTCGATGTGCGCGACCGGTTTCAGGCCCATATCCTGTGCCGTCTTGGCCGCCAGCGCCGAGCGCCAGCCGCCGGCGCAGAAGAAGACGAACTGCTTGTCCTCCTGGAAGACCGGCTTGGCATAGGGGCTGTCCGGATCGATCCAGAATTCCAGCATGCCGCGCGGGCAATGGAAGGCACCGGGCATGCGCCCTTCCCGCTCGAGCTCGCGCGGATCGCGCAGATCGACGAAGACGACATCGCCCCGCCCGACCAGGCCCTTCGCCTCGTCGACCGAGAGCGTCTTCACAGCAGCTTCCGCCTCGGCCAGCAGCGCCTTGTAGCCCTTGGTTATCGTCTGCGGCACGGCCGGCCCTCCCTTGCGAGGCCGGCAAAGTGGCGGCTGCGACGGCCGGCGTCAATCGACAGGCTTGCAGGTACGCGCTGGCCTCGCCAATCTGCCGGTCGGAGGGGCTCATGGCCGGATTCGGACCGCTCGACCTGATCGCGATCGCCTTCTTCGCCGCCGCCTGGGTCGGCTATCTCCTAGCCGTCGAAGTCGGCCCGCATGCGCGGCGCAGCCTCAACGCGCTGATGAACGAGCGCCGCGAGCGCTGGATCATGGAATCGGTCAGGCGTGAGAACCGGATCATCGACACGCAGGTGATGAACGGCCTGCAGAACGGCACCGCCTTCTTCGCCTCGACCTCGCTGATCGCCATCGGCGGCTCGCTGACGCTGCTGCAATCGGCCGACCGCGTCGTCCAGATCTTCGCCGACCTGCCCTTCGCCACGCAGACGACGCGCACTGCCTGGGAGATCAAGGTCATCGGACTCGCGGTGATCTTCGCCTATGCCTTCTTCAAGTTCGGCTGGGCCTACCGATTGTTCAACTACTGCGCCATCCTGATCGGTGCGATCCCGCCTCATACCGAAGCCGACAAGCCTGAGACGCTCGCGGCGGCGCGCGAGGCGGTGGCGATGAACGTCGCGGCCGGGCTGCACTTCAACCGCGGCCAGCGCGCCTTCTTCTTCGCGCTCGCCTATCTCGGCTGGTTCATCTCGCCCTGGCTCTTCCTGATCGCCACCGCGGCGGTGCTGACGGTGATGTGGCGCCGGCAATTCGCCTCGGATTCGGCCGCAGCGGTCGGCGCGGGAAGCAAGGCCGCTTGACGAAGCTCCGCCGCCGGCCCAGCAAGCGGCATGACCAGACCGACCGATGAAGACCTCGCCGAGACCATCCTGCGCCTCGCGGCCGAACGCGGCGACGAGCGTACGCTCGGGCCGATGGACGTCGCCCGCGCCCTAGGCGGCGACCATCCCGATGGCTGGGGTCCGCTGATGCAGCCGATCCGCCGCGTCGCGGTGCAGCTGATGAAGGACGGCAGGCTGGTCATCACCCGGAAAGGCCGTCCGGTCGATCCCGACGATTTCCGCGGCGTCTATCGCCTGCGCCTGCCGGGACATGAAGGGGCGGAGCAGGACTAGGGCGTGCCAAGGCGGCCTGCTTGCATCGTGCCGCGGTGAGGCAACAAAAAAGGGCCGAGGAATGCCTCCGCCCTTTGCCACTATCATCGTCTAACGCACCCCGGGACTTGCGGCAAGCCCCCCTCCATGGACTAGCAACGCTGCCCTCGGCCTGATCCCCAGGCCGAAGGGAGTAGAAAAATGCGTGTACTGCTATCGACTTACGGCTCGCGCGGCGACGTCGAACCCATGGTTGCGCTGGCCGTTGAATTGCAGACGCTCGGCGTAGAGGCCATCGTTTCGGCCCCTCCGGACCAGGAATTCATCGACCTGCTGGCGCGCGCCGGCGTGCCGCTCGCACCGGCCTTCATGCCGATCCGCCAATGGGTAGCTGATCGGGCAAAGCCTCGGGCGGCCGCGGATTTCCATAGCCTGGCATCCGACATGATGGCTGCGCAGTTCGCCGCCATCTCCGAAGCGGCCGAAGGATGCGATGCGATCGTCGCGACCGGCCTGTTTCCGTCCGTAGGCGCTGCACGGTCTGTCGCCGAGCTCAGGGGCCTTGCCTATCGGCACGTCACCTTCTGCCCGTTCTTCCTGCCGTCGCATCACCATCGGCCGTTCTTCTATCCGGGCCATCCTCTGCCCGCGGGCGTGACCGACAACCGGGCATTGTGGGACTTCAATGCCGGGACAGTGAATGCGCTGTTCGGCGAGGCGCTTACGACCCATCGCGTATCGGTGGGCCTGCCGCCCGTGGACAGCGCTCGCGATCTTGTTCTCGGCGAGCGGCCGCTGCTGGCCTCCGACCCGGTGCTATGGCCATGGCAGCCGACCGATCTTTGCGACGCTGTTCAGACCGGCGCCTGGATCCTGCCTGATCAGCGGCCGCTCTCCGCAGAACTGATGGCATTCCTCGAGGAGGGCGAACGTCCGATCTATGTGGGTTTCGGCAGCATGTCGCTACCATCCGTCAAGGAGGCTGCACACGTCGCGACCGACGTCATCCGGGCGCAAGGGCGCCGCATCGTGGTGCTTGGAGGCTGGGCAGGGCTTGCGCCCGGCGAAGATCGGGACGACTGCTTCTCCATCGCCGGCGACGTCAATCAGCAGGCGCTGTTTCCGCGCATGGCGGCCGTCGTGCACCATGGCGGCGCGGGCACGACGGTCGCGGCCGCCCGCGCCGGCGTGCCGCAGCTCATCGTCCCCCAAGTCGTGGATCAGCCCTGTTGGGCTGTCCGCGTGGCGGAGCTGGGCATCGGCGCGGCCAATGACGGCTCGACGCCGACCCGCGAGTCCTTGTCCGCAGCGCTGGCCATCGCCTTTGCACCCGAGACTGGAGCACGGGCGTCCGCAGTGGCACGCACGATCCGCACCGATGGAGCGCAAGTTGCCGCGAAGCTGCTGATCGAAGCGACGGGCCGGTAATCATTGCACCGGACGATCCGGTCGGCAGGCGCCGTTCCTTATCGGGCGGCACCTGCTGGCCTCGGACCCGGAAACAGCGCATCGCTGTAGCCGGCGAGATAATAGGCGACGAGCCCGACCCATTCCTTGAAGGCGTCGTCGGCGATATCGAGACCGCGCGACGCCTTGCGGTAAGGCTGAACATAGTCTGCCGACGTGCCGGCCGAGAGGAAGTCGACCGGGAAGGCCTCGACCTGGAATCCTGCCTTGCGGAACACGCCCATGGCGCGCGGCATGTGCCAGGCTGAGGTCACCAGCAGCCAGCGCTCGCCCGGCTTGGGATCGACCAGCCGGCGGGTGAACACCGCATTCTCCAGCGTATTGCGCGACTTGTCCTCGAGGACGAGGCGGCTTTCCGGCAGGCCGAGCCCGAGGAACAGCAGCCGCGCCCCGTCTGCCTCGGTCCGCACCACCGGCGAGAGCAGATTGCCGCCCCCTCCGGCGAAGACCAGCTTCGCCTCGGGATGGGCGCGGGCAAGCTCCACCGCCTTGGTCATCCGCGCTGCGGCATAGTTGAGCACGATGTCCTCGCGCGCCACGCCGATTGCGCCGCCGAGCACGATGATGCCGTCGACCTTGCCGGAGTTGACCGCCTGCTGCGGGAAACGATCCTCCAACGGCCTGACGACGATGCGCGGCAACGGGCTGAAGGCGAGCAGACCGAGCACGACGACGCAGATCAGCCCGAGCCAGCGCCCCGGCCCGGAAAAGCGCGTGAAGGCGAGCAGGCTCGCCAGCACCAGCCCGAGGATGGCGAGATTCACCGGCGAGGCCAGGAACCAGAGGATCTTTGAGAGGGTGAAGAACATGGCTTTCTTGAACAGACCCGCCTCCCCTTACGCGCAGAAAGCTGACAGGCCGTTAGGAAACGGCTGAGGGCGGCGGGAGTTCGATAAGGGATCGCATTCACGTTGCGGTGAAGGCCGTGCGGCTCCAGCCGTCATTCTCGGGCGGAGCGAAGCGCAGACCCGAGAATCTCAGGGCAAGACGACGCTGCCCAGCGCCCTATCCGGCCTGAGACGGTCGCTCAAGGCCGACCATGACGCGATATTACCGGATGATCTGCGGCGGCTGCGCCGGCGGGCGGCGGGTCTGCCGTGCCGCCAGGCGCTCGATCTCCAGCGCCCGCTCCGCCACCTCGCGCAGTTCGCAGCCCGCCTGCAGCCCGGCCGAGCGCGCCGGCGGCTGCGAGGCGCCATAGAAAGCGCATTTCTGGACGGCGTAGCTCTGCCAGGCCAGCTGCAGTGCCGCGAACTGGCTGCGCGCCCCGGCGTCGAGCGAGCGCTCCAAGGCCGTGCCCGCCAATGTCAGCCGCTCGCGCCAGACCGCCTCCTCACGCCTCGCGCAGGAGATCTCGGCCTGGGCGCGATCATTGCCCGACGCGGCGCTGACGCAGGGCACCGCGACGAGGCCGATGCAGGCGGGACTGGCGGCAAGGCCCTGTCTGACGCAATTCGCCACCTGCATGCGATCGCCGGATTGCACCGGATTGGTCGGCACCTGCGCGAGCGCTGCCGCACAGGAAAATTGCGCTATCAGGACGGGAATGACGAGGAAACCGCGCATGGCGGCGATCATGACCGCCAAATCGGGCGGGTCAAGCGCGGGCTGCCGTCCTCACGTGATCGGCAACGGCATGGCGGGTCCCGCCGCCGGCCGTGCCGAAACCTGCGCATACCAGCGGCGGATATTGGGCCAGTCCTTCTGCGCCACCGGCATGTGGAGCCAGCGATGCGCGCCGAGCGCCACCGCGATGTCGCCCATGCCGAAGCGCTCGTTGGCGACGTAGGACCGCCCCGCCAGATGCGCTTCGAGGATATCGAGCTTGGCTTCGGCCTTGGCGACCGAGGCAGCGATCACCGCCTCGTCGGTATAGCCCGGCGTCTTGCGGATCAGCCCCCAGAAGGCCGGTGTCATCGACGGCTGCAATTCTGACAGCATCCAGTCCATCCAGCGATCGGCCTCGGCGCGTCTGGCCGGGTCCTCCTCCCAGATCCAGCCGGCGCCGTAGCGGGCCGCGAGATAGCGCACGATGCTGGTCGATTCCCAGATGACGATCTCGCCATCCTCAAGCGTCGGCACCTGGCCGTTCGGATTCTTGGCGAGATAGGCCGGCTCGTGATTGCCGCCGAACTGGCCGCCGACATCGATCCGCTCGAAGGGCTGGCCGACTTCGCCGGCGGCCCAGACCACTTTCTGCACATTGATGGAGCTGATCCGCCCCCAGATCGTCAGCATGGTCGCCACCTTCGCATGATAGGGCGGCGACAATCATCCGGCCGCCCCGCGAAGGCAAGCGCCTCAGGCGAATTCCATGATGACGGCGTCCACCGCCAGCGAATCGCCCTCCTTCGCCAGGATCTTGGCGATGGTGACGTCCTTCTCGGCGCGCAGCACGTTCTCCATCTTCATCGCCTCGACCATGGCGAGCGGCTCGCCCGCCTTGACCTCCTGCCCGACCGCAACGAGCAGTGCCTTGACCAGGCCGGGCATCGGGCAAAGCAGGAACTTGCCGGTGTCGGCAGCAACCTTCTCGGGCATCAGCGCGGCGAGTTCCGCCTCGCGCGGCGTGTAGACATGGGCGTTGGCATAGGCGCCGGCATGGCCGAGCGCGACGCCGTTCAGGATCGGCCGGACCTGCGCGGCGATCGAAACGCCGTCGATCGTGCCGCGCCAGACCGACTCGCCCGGCCGCCAGTCGCTGGCGACGGTGAGGCTGCGCTCGGGAAAGGCGATCGTCACCGCCCCGCCTTGCTCCGTGACTTCACCCTCGAAGCGCTCGCCGCCGAGCGAGACGATGCGGGTGCGTTCGAACTCGACCTTGCGCCAGCCCTCCATCTGCGCCGAGACGTGGCGCTTGCGGCTGTTCAGGCGATGGTCGCAGGCGATCGCAATCGCCGCCATGCGCAAGGCGATCTCGCCCTCCGGCTGCGGCAGCGAGAAGCCTTCCGGGAACTCCTCGGCGATGAAGCCGGTCGAGAGGTTGCCCGAGATCCAGCGCGGATGCTGCATCACCGCTGCGACGAAGGGGATGTTGTGCCGGATGCCGTCGATGGCGAAGGCATCGAGCGCCCGCGCCTGCGCCTTGATCGCCGCCTCGCGCGTCGGCGCATGCGTCACCAGCTTGGCGATCATCGGATCATAGTAGATCGAGATCTCGCCGCCCTCGAACACGCCGGTGTCGTTGCGCACGGTGGCGTCGCCATCCGGCCCCTCGCTCGGCGGGCGATAGGTGACGAGCCGGCCGGTCGAGGGCAGGAAGTTGCGGGTCGGATCTTCGGCATAGACTCTGGATTCGACCGCCCAGCCATTGAGCTTCACATCGGCCTGGCTGATCGCGAGCTCCTCGCCATAGGCGACGCGGATCATTTGCTCGACCAGGTCGATGCCGGTGATCATCTCGGTCACCGGATGCTCGACCTGGAGGCGCGTGTTCATCTCAAGGAAGTAGAAGGACCTGTCCTGGCCGGCGACGAACTCGACCGTGCCGGCGCTGTCGTAGTTCACGGCCTTGGCCAGCGCGACCGCCTGTTCGCCCATCTTGCGGCGCGTGGCTTCGTCGAGCAGCGGCGACGGCGCTTCCTCGAGGACCTTCTGGTTGCGGCGCTGGATCGAGCATTCGCGCTCACCGAGATAGATGACGTTGCCGTGCTTGTCGCCCAGCACCTGGATCTCGATATGGCGGGGATCGACGATGAACTTCTCGACGAAGACGCGGTCGTCGCCGAAGGAGGACGCCGCCTCCGACTTGGCGCGGGCGAAGCCTTCCGCCACCTCGCCGGCCGAATGGGCGATGCGCATGCCCTTGCCGCCGCCGCCGGCCGAGGCCTTGATCATCACGGGATAGCCGATTTCGTCGGCGATCTTCACGGCGTGCTCGGGGTTCTCGATCACGCCGAGATAGCCTGGAACCGTCGAGACCTCGGCGGCAGCTGCCGCCTTCTTCGATTCGATCTTGTCGCCCATCGCAGCGATGGCGCCCGGATTGGGGCCGATGAAGACGATGCCGTTCTCCTTCAGCGCCTTCGCGAAGGCCTCGCGCTCGGAGAGGAAGCCATAGCCGGGATGCACGGCCTGCGCACCCGTCTGCTTGCAGGCGGCAATGATCTTGTCGATCTGGAGATAGGATTCGGCGGCTGGGGCGGCGCCGATATGCACGGCCTCGTCGGCCATCTCGACATGCAAGGCATCGCGGTCGGCGTCAGAATAGACCGCAACCGTCGCGATCCCCATCCGCTTTGCCGTCTTGATGACGCGGCAGGCGATCTCGCCACGGTTCGCGATCAGGATCTTCGAGAACATGCGTGGCGTCCCCCCGGCCCGGAGCTTTGATTGTGCAGTGCGGGCTTTACGGGAGGCAAGCGCATCCGTCCACTGATGCGAAAGTTTTGTAACGTGCGCAAACGCCCGGCGGCGGCCGGGCGCTAGAGCACGCTCCGATCAGCTTGCACCGCAAGCTGATCGGAAAAGCGTTCTCCATTTTAAAGTGAGAGACGGATTCACCGACCAGATTGATCCAATCTGGTCGGATCCGGCTCTTGTGCTCCAATCAGTCAATCGATCTCAGCTCGCCAGGGTCACGCGCTGGGCGATCGGGGCGGTGGAAATCCGGGCATCGGCCTTGCGCAGGGCAAAGCTGACCAGGGCCTCGTCGCAGGACTCGGCTTCGCGGACGACCTCGAAGGCGATCTTCTGCGCCAGAGGCGTCGGACCGTCGCCGGCCGAGAGCGTCGTCACCAGCCAGTGCGCCTTGTCACGGTCGATCCGGCCGGTCGGGCGGCTTTCCCAGACCGAGAAGTCGACGCAGAAGGCCAGCAATACATCGGCGAAGAGCGGCGACTTGTCGGCGACGGCACGGTCGAGCGCCACCAGCACATCGATGATGTCACGGGTCAGGACGACCTCGTGCAAGATTTCACGCTGAAGAATTCGGACGTCTTCATCGTCGATCACGCGCCTGTCCATCACGTGATCGACGAATTCGCGAAGTTCGTGGCCAATCATCGTTCAACCCCTGTCCGACGTTGTTTCGTGTCGGTTTGTCCCTGTCGTGTGAAGACGATGCGACCAGGCCAGTCAGCAGGTGGTTAACACGCAAATCTGAACGCCTGTTCAGGTTAAACGGTCCTGAGTCAGCGTGGTTGCGAGGATATTACTGGCCCACCTGGACCGCGTGCCGGCAAGCGGTTTTCCGGACTGCGTTTGGCGCATTGGACGCGGCCAAGCATGGCACTCTACCGTGCCGCAGGATCAGAACTCGGGCAGGCGGCGCGACCATGGCTTCTTCCGACACGCTGGCTGCCGTCTTCGCGCATATCGAGGCGAACCGCAGCGCCTTCCTCGATCGCCTGCTCGCCTATCTGCGTCACCCCAGCATCAGCGCGCAGAATATCGGCATCGCCGAGGTCGGCGCGTTGCTGGTCGAGATGCTGACGAAGATCGGGCTGGAGACCAGCCTGGTACCGACCGACGGGCACCCGATGGTGGTCGCCCGCTGGCAGAAGGCGCCTGGCAAGCCGACGGTGCTGCTCTACGGCCATTACGACGTGCAGCCGCCGGACCCGCTCGACAAATGGCTCTCGCCGCCCTTCGAGCCGACGATCCGCGACGGCCGGATCTATGCGCGCGGCGTCGGCGACAACAAGGGCCAGCACTTCGCCCAGATCCTCGCGATCGAATCCCATCTTGCGGTGCACGGCACCCTGCCCTGCAACGTCATCCTGCTGCTCGAGGGCGAGGAGGAGATCGGCAGCCCGAACATCGCCGGCTTCGTCGAGGCCAACAGGGCGATGCTCAGGGCCGATCTCGCCGTCACCGCGGACGGCCCGCGCCATGCCAGCGGCGCGGCCGCGATCAAGTTCGGCTCGCGCGGTGTCGTCTCTTTCGAATTGCGCTGCCGGCATGCCGTCCGCGACGTGCATTCCGGCAATTTCGGCGGCGTCGTGCCGAACCCGATCTGGACGCTGGTGCATCTGCTCGGCACCATGAAGAATGCCGAAGGCGAGATCACGATTCCCGGGCTGCACGACGACATCGAAGCGCCGACAACCGAGGAACTCGCCGCGATAGACGCCCTGCCGCTCGACATCGAGGCGGTGAAGCACAGCCTGGGTCTGACCAGGCTCGACGCGCCGGCCGATCGGCCCTTCTACGAGCGCCTCTGCTTCCGGCCGACCCTGACCATCAACGGCTTCCATGGCGGCTATGGCGGCCCCGGCTCCAAGACGGTGCTGCCCAACGAAGCCATGGTGAAATGCGACATCCGCCTGGTCGAGGCGCAGGACCCTGAGGACATCCTGCGCAAGGTCGCCGCGCATGTGGCGCAGCATGCGCCGGAGGTCGAGTTCATCGCTGCTGATGCCGGCATGCAGCCCTCGAAGACGCCGATCGCCTCACCCTTCACCGCGCCTTTGCGCCGAGCTTTCGTCGCGGCGCAGGGCGTCGAGCCGCTGCTGATCCCGGCCGGCTTCGGCAGCTTGCCCGGCTACGTCTTCACCAAGATCCTCGGCATTCCCGCCTTCGTCACGCCCTATGCCAATCCGGACGAGGCGAACCACGCGCCGAACGAGAACCTGACGCTCGACTGCTTCTATAGCGGGCTGCGCACCGGCGCGGCGCTGCTGTACGAACTCGGCCAGCTCGAAGCGCCCTGAACGCCTGCCAGGGCCACTCGCCCTCAGGCCGGCTCGGTCACCGTCAGCCCGTCGACGATCCCGGTCAGCTCGGCGCAAGCTTCGATCACATGCCGCGCGCCGGCCGCCCGCAGCGCCGCGACCGGCTGGAAGCCCCAGGAGACCGCGACCGGGGTCACACCAGCCGCCACCGCCATCTCCATGTCGAAGGTGCTGTCGCCGACCATGAGCGTCCGCTCTGGCCTGGCTCCGGTTTCGGCCATCGCCCGCAGGATCATCTCCGGATGCGGCTTCGAGATCGCATCATCAGCAGTCTGGATCGTCTTGAACATCGGCGCCCAACCATGGCGCTCGACGATGTAGTCGGCGCCGCGGCGTGATTTGCCGGTGGCGATGCCGAGCACGGTGGCAGGCCGCTGCGACAGCCCCGCCAGCAGCTCGACCACACCGGGGAAGAGCGGCTCGGCCAGCGCTGGGTCGGTCTCCGCCTGCTGCCGCATGCCGTTGAAGACCTCGCGATAGGTCTGCGTCAGCACATCGTCCGGCTCGGTGAGCCCGGCGACTCGCATCAGCGCGATGTCGAGGGTCAATCCGATGACGCCGAGCCCGGCCTCGCGGCCCGGGTGCGGTCGGCCACAGCGCGCAAAGGTCTCGTATTGCGCGCCGAGGATGATCGCCTCGGAATTGACCAGCGTGCCGTCGAGATCGAAGATGATGAGGTCCATGTGCCGCGCTCTACAGGAGTTGGCGGCAGCCCGCCATCTCCGCCGGCGCAAGGCCCTCATGCCGTCATGGCCTCACCCTTGCGGGCTGCGGCCGCATTCGACGATGGCAGCCTTCAGGGCCTCGCCATCAAGCCCCTTGCCGCGTGCCTCCTTGCGGCATTCGGCCCGCTGGGCGAGGTCCGGCCGCTTGCCGTTGAAGCAGGCGACCAGCGCTGCCGTCCGTTCGGCCCCTTTGAGCCCGGTCGCATCGGCTTCCTGCTTGCAGACGGCCCGCGCCGTCTCGGCTGTCGGCTTGCCGTCGCGCGTCAGGCCATCGCTGGCATAGAGCTTCACGCTGGGAAAACGCTCCTGCATGCACTCGCGCATGGCGCGGCGCAGGTCATCGCCTGACAGCGCGACGTTCTCGGCATAGCAGTCGCGTCGCGCCTCGGCCCGGGCGGCACGCGGCACCGGCTCGTCAGGCGCCGCAGCAGCCGGTTTCGGGGCAACTGGGGCCGGCTGCGACTGGGCAAAGCCGGCGGAGGAGAACGACAGAACGAAGCCGGCGGCAAGCAAGGCGATGCGCAACATGGAAAGCCTCCCGTGACAAAGGGTTCACAGGAACAAACTTAGAACATATCGCGTTTTGTTCGACAAGTGTTCTCACGCTAGGTTACGCAACTTTTTCGTGCAAACCTCACTCGTCCGGCGCATCGACGATCGGATCGTAGGGCGCATCCTCGAAGCCGAGCAGGTTCCAGCTCTGGCGCATATGCGGCGGCAGCGGCGCGCTGACGTCGATCGTGCCCTTGCCGCGCGGATGCGGCAGCACAATGCGCCGGGCGAGCAGATGCAGCTTGTTCTGGATGCCGCCGGGCAGCTCCCAGTTCTGGATGTTGAAGTATTTGGGATCACCGACGATCGGATGGCCGATATGGGCGGCGTGGGCGCGCAATTGGTGGGTGCGTCCCGTCACCGGCTTGAGCGAGAGCCAGGCGAGCTTCTGCGCCGCGGTCTCGACCACGGCGTAATAGGTCACCGCATGCATCGCGCCGTCGTCGCCATGCTGGGCGACGGCCATGCGCTGGTCGCCGTCATAAGCCTCCTCGCGGGCGAGATAGGTCGAGATCCGGCCCTGGCGCACACGTGGCACGCCGGCGACCAGAGCCCAGTAGACCTTGCGGGCCGAGCGCGAGCGGAAGGTCTTGGCCAAAGTCGCCGCGGCGAAGCGCGACTTGGCGATGACGAGGCAGCCGGCCGTATCCTTGTCGAGGCGATGGACGAGGCGCGGCTTCTGCCCGTCCTTGCCGGTCAGGGCATCGAGCATGCCGTCGACATGCCTCGTCGTGCCGGAGCCGCCTTGCACAGCCAGGCCCGCCGGCTTGTTGAGGACGATGACGTCGTCGTCCTCGTAGAGCGTGATCGAGCGCAGGAAGCCGATCGTGTCGCCATCGGCCTTGGCCGAGCGCGGCCGCTCCGCCGCCTGCTCGAGCTTGAGCGGTGGGATGCGCACGGTCTGGCCGGCTTCGAGCCGGTCCTTGCTGTCGGCGCGCTTGCCGTTGACGCGCAGTTCGCCCTTCCGGACGATGCGCTGGATATGGCTGAAGGAGAGCTGCGGAAAACGCGCTTCGAGGAAGCGGTCGATCCGCATCTCGTTCTCGTCCGGCGTCACCACGAGCTGCTGCACGCCGGTCGCGAGCACCTCGGCGGTCACGGCCTTGACCTCGGCGCGCGTCGGCGCATCCGTGATCGGCGGCTTGCGTGTCGCGGGCGTGCGCGGTGCTGGCGTGCGCGCACCTGCGGCCCTCGGCGCTGGATGATGTGGCTTCGGGTTGCGCGTCGGTTCGGTACGCACGACCTCGTCCTCCGCCGGCCGCGGCCTGGCTCGGGCCGAGCGGCGCGCGTCATGGCTCGGGCGCTTGCCTTTCGGCGCGCCTGAGGCAGGCGGCCTGCCGCCACGCTTGGAACTGTTGCCGCGTGGAGGACCGCTCGGTCCCTTGCCCCCGGTTCTCATGATAGCCCCCTGACCAGAGCGAGCCCCGCGACCAGCGCCATGAGCGAGAGGACGACCGAGCACAGCACGTAGAATGCGGCCAGCATCATCTCGCCGCGCTCCCAGAGCAGCACCGCGTCGAGCGAAAAGGCCGAGAAGGTCGTGAAGCCGCCCAAAATGCCGGTGGCGAGGAAGAGCCGGGCATTCTGCGTCCAGCCCTCGCCCGCCTTGAAGGCGAGGAAACCGGCGACGAGGCCCATCACCCCGGAGCCGATGATGTTGATGGCCATCGTCCCATACGGGAACGACATGTCGAGCCATTTCAGCGAGACGATGTTGACGCCGTGCCGGAGCACGCCGCCGATGCCGGCGCCGAGGAAGACGAGAGCGGTGGAAAGCATTCCCGAGGCATAGAGCGCCGCGTCATCGCGCACAAACGAAATCCGCTGCAATCCGGTGGTCTGCGATCGCCAGCAGGCCGCTTTCATCGAGGATGCCGTACGCTCCTTCCTCGGAACGATTGACTTGCCGCCTCCCCGCCCGGCAGAAAAGTCGAGACGCAAGGGGTGGTCGTCGCGCCGATGGCATGCGGTTCCGAACCGGGAGGCGAGCGTATCGGCGCGGCTTGGCGCGCGATCTTGCCTGCCGGCCTCGGCCTCGCCCTCCTCTCGCAGACCGCCCTCGCCGCGCCGCTGCGCCTGCCGTCCCGCCCGGCGCAGGCGCCAAGCTTCGCTCGCGCCTGCACGATCGCGCCTCCCGAAATCCAGCCGCTTTTCACCGGCGGGCCGGCCAAGCCCGCGGATTCGAGCGAGGAGGCGGACGACGACAGCGACGACGATGATGACGATGAGGAGGACGAAGACCCGCCGGAGCGCGGCCTCGTCCTGCCGGGGTCGGCCACTTGCCTTGCCATCTCCGGCACTGTCAGCGCCGGCATGCAGCGCGATTCCTTCCGCGCCTCGCGCAACGGCCCACCGGCCCCACCGGCCGCGACCTCCTTCCCCCTGAGCGCCGCTTTCCGCATCGCGACCTCGCATGAGCTCGCCTCGGGCCTGCGCGTCGGCACGGCCTTCGGCTTCACTCTGTACAGCCCGGTCGACGGCGCCAGCGATCCTTCGATCGACGAGGCGACCATCCTGGTCGGCCCCTGGACCTTCGGCCTCGATGCCTCGCGCTTCTCGTTCTGGACCGGCGACGAGTTCATCTTCTCGGCGCGCGTACCCTCGCGCACCGTCGGCATCATCGCGCTGGAACTGCCGCTGACCGAGAGCTGGACGGCCACGCTGGCCCTCGAAGATCCCGCGCTCGGCAACACCGCCTCGAGCGCACCGGTCCCGACCGGGCGGCGCATACCGGACACAATCGGCCGCCTCGTTTACGAGCAGGACGGCTGGACCATTCATGGCGCGCTCGCCTTGCGCGAGATCCCCGGCACGCCCGCGCGCTTCGGCCGGGCCGGCATCGTCGGCGCGACCTATGAAGGCGAGGCGCTGGGCCATGGCTGGAGCCTGACCGCTCAGCTCGCCGGCGCGATAGACGGGGCGCCCTATCTCGGCTCGGTGCTCGACGCCCGCACCGTCAACCGCGTGCTGGTGGCGAGCGATGCCACGCGCGGCTTCTCCGGCGTCGTCTCCGGCCGCTTCGAATGGACCGACGAGCTCGCCAGCAACGCCTATCTCAGCCGCTACTGGCTCGAAGTGCCGCTCGCCGGCCAGATCCGCGGCGAGGTCAGGATCGACCGCTTCGCCGCCAATCTGGTCTGGACGCCGGTCGAGGGTTTCAAGGCCGGCATCGAGAGCTCGGTCGCCTGGGCGAAGATCGCACTGACAGGCCGCGAGATCCCGGTTGGACTGGCCGGGCGACAGATCTCGACGCAGGTGTTCATCGAGCGGAGTTTTTAGAAGCAATTGCTTTTTACAGAGCTGCCAATGCCGTCATGCTCGCGCTTGTGGCGAGCATCGACGTCCTGGACACCGCGCCGTCCGAAGGAAGACGTGGATGGTCGGGACAAGCCCGACCATGACGGAGAATAGCTGGCATTCTCCTGCGATCGGCAGAAGAGCGCCCTACTCCCCCCGCTCCTGCCGGAGCTTCTCCCAGTATTCCAGCCGCTTCCTGATCTCGCGCTCGAAGCCGCGCTCGGGCGGATCGTAGAAGCGCTGCCGGCCGAGTGCGTCCGGCCAGTAGTTCTGGCCGGAGAAGGCGTCGGGGGCGTCGTGGTCATAGGCGTAGTCCGCTCCGTAGCCCTCTTCCTTCATCAGCTTGGTCGGGGCGTTCAGGATCGTCTTGGGCGGCGTCAGCGAGCCCGCCTGCTTGGCGGTGCTCATCGCCGCCTTGTAGGCGACATAGGCCGCGTTCGATTTTGGCGCGGTGGCGAGATAGATTACCGTATTGGCCAAAGCGAGCTCGCCCTCGGGCGAGCCGAGCTGCTCATAGGTCTCGGCGGCGGCGCGGGCATGCACCAGCGCCTGCGGGTCGGCGAGGCCGATATCCTCGACCGCCATGCGCACCAGCCGCCGCGCCAGGAAGCGTGGGTCCTCGCCGGCATCGAGCATGCGGGCGAAATAGTAGAGCGCCGCGTCCGGATCGGAGCCGCGGATCGTCTTGTGCAGGGCCGAGATCAGATTGTAGTGGCCGTCCTGCGCCTTGTCGTAGATCGGCGCACGGCGCTGGATCACCTCGGAAAGACCGGCCTCGTCGAAGATCTCGCCCGGCTTGGCGGCGCGCCAGGTCTCCTCGGCCAGCGTCAGCACCGCCCGCCCATCGCCATCGGCGAAGCGCGCCAGCGCGAGCCGCGCCTCCGGCGTCAGCGGCAATTCGCGATTCTCCAGCGCCTCGGCCCGGCCGAGCAGGAAGAGCAGTGCGCCCTCGTCGAGCGCCTTGAAGGTCAGGACGCGGGCGCGCGACAGCAGCGCGGCGTTCAAGGCGAAGGACGGGTTCTCGGTGGTGGCGCCGACCAGCGTGATCGTGCCGTCTTCCATCACCGGCAGGAAGGCGTCCTGTTGGGCCCGGTTGAAGCGGTGGATCTCGTCGACAAACAGCAAGGTGCCCTTGCCGCCGAGCCGGCGGCCGCGGGCGGCGTCGAAGGCTTTCTTCAGATCGGCTACGCCTGAGAAGATCGCGCTGATCTGCTCGAAGCCGAGATCGGTCTGCCCCGCGAGCAGGCGCGCCACCGTGGTCTTGCCGGTGCCGGGCGGCCCCCAGAAGATCAGGCTGCCGAGCGAGCCCGAGGCGATCAGCCGGGTCAGCACGCCGTCCTCGCCGGTCAGGTGATCCTGGCCGGAGACCTCCCCGAGCGTCGTCGGCCGCACCCGGTCCGCGAGCGGGCGCGGACCGGATTTGTCGAGGCCGGAGGCGGAGAAGAGGTCGGTCACCTCACCCGCCGAACACGGACGTCACGGTCTGACCGCCGCGCGAGATCGTCACCTCCCAGGAGCGCTTGCGCTCGCGCGTCGCCAGCTCGATCTCGCGCGAGGCATTGATGCGCTCGCCATTGATGGCGAGGATGAGATCGCCCTTCTGGAAGCCGACGCGCGCGGCCGGGCTGCCTTCCTCGATATTGCCGACGACGACACCCTCGGTCGAGAGGTCGATCGAGAGCTCCTCGGCGACCGCCGGCGACAGGTTCAGCACGGTGAGCCCCGTGAAGGGCGAGCGGCCGGCGACCTTGACCGGCTCGCGCGGTCGCGTCTCCGGCGCCGGCGTCAGCTTGACGGGGACGGTGATGCGCTTGCCGCCGCGGAGCACGGTGAGCTGCGTCGTGCCGCCGATCGGACGGGTCGCGAAGCGATAGCCGAAGCTCTCGGGATCGTCGACGCCGACGCCGTCGACGGCGAGGATCACGTCCGAGCGCTTGAGGCCGCCTTCGGCCGCAGGCCCGGAATCGACGACGCTGGCGACCACGGAACCGGCCGGCCGGTCGAGCCCGAGCCCGTCGGCGACGTCCTGGGTCAGCGCCTGCAGCCGCGCCCCGAACCAGGCCCGGCGAACCGTCGTCGCCCCCGTCTTGGCACTGTCGACGACGACGCGGACCATGGCCGAGGGAATGGCGAAGCCGATACCGACGCTGCCGCCCGATTTCGAGAAGATCGCGGTATTGATGCCGGTGAGCCGGCCCTGCATGTCGACGAGCGCGCCGCCGGAATTGCCGGGGTTGATCGCGGCGTCGGTCTGGATGAAGGACTGGGCGTCGCCGACGCCGACCTGGGTGCGCGCCAGCGCCGAGATGATGCCCTGCGTCACCGTCTGGCCGACGCCGAAGGGATTACCGATCGCCAGCACGAGATCGCCGATCTGCAGCGCATCGGAATCGCCGACCTCGATCGCCGCAAGCTCCTTGGCGCCCTTGAGTTTGAGCACGGCGAGATCGGTGCGCGGATCGCGCAGCAGGATCGTCGCCTCGTATTCGCGCTTGTCGGCCAGCGCCACCTTGACCTCGGTCATCCCCTCGATGACGTGGTTGTTGGTGACGACGAGCCCCGCTCCGGCATCGACGATGACGCCCGAGCCGAGCGAGCGCTGCACCTGCTCGCGCGGCAGGCCGAAACCGCCATCACCGAAGAAGCGGCGGAAGAACGGATCGTCCATGAACGGGTTCTGCGGCCGCCGCTCGACACGCGCGCCATAGACGTTGACGACCGAAGGCGCGGTCTTCTGCACGACCGGCGCGAAGGACAGCGTGATCTGCTGCCGCGCCTCCGGCACTTGCCGGGCCTGGGCGAGGGCCAGCGTCGAGGCGCCCGCGGACAGTGCAAGGCCGAGGGTCAGAGCGACGAGCTGACTGCGGTTCGGCACGATGGAACGGCGCATGCCGATCTCCTTCTTGAAACAAAACGACTGCCCCGGGCGTTCGTTTCCCGAACTATCCCTCCACGGCAGCAGCCCGGATAGTCTGCGAAACACGCGCTGCGTGCTTCCGTTCCGGGTCGCGAAACCCTTCATCTCACCCCCGGAAGGAATGTCGACGTGAGCCTCGTGCGCCTTGTTTATGCCAGCCGCAGCCGACTCGTCGAGGCGGATCGACGTGTCGAGCTCGCGCGCATTCTCGAGACGGCGCGGCGACACAATGCGCAAAGGCATCTCACAGGTTTCCTGATGGCGACACCGGGTGGATTCGCCCAGGTCCTCGAAGGCGAGGCCGGGTCTATCGCGGAAACCTATGGCCGGATCATGGTCGATCCGCGCCATGGCGATCTGCGCCTGCTGGCGCAGGATGCCATCGCTCACAGGCAGTTCGCCGGCTGGGCGATGGCCCTTGCCGAGCGTAACGAGACGACTGCGTTCATCTTCGGGCTCTATGGCGTCTCTCCCGACGCCGAGATCTTCGAGCAGCCGCTGGACGTTCTGCTCGACCTCGCCACAGAACTCGCCAGCGCCCGGGCCTGAAAGCCTATTTGGCGTCGCTGAGCAGCACCTTGTACTTCTCGATCTCGGCCGGAACCATCTTGGCGACGAACTCGGGCGACATCTCGTCCTTTTCAGGCAGCACCGAAGAGAGCTCCTTGAAGCGCGCATGAAGCTTTTCGCTGGAAAGCGCTGTGCGCAGCGCCTGATTGAGCTTGTCGATCACCGGCTGCGGCGTGCCCTTCGGCGCGAAGATCGCGTTCCAGCCCTGCGCCTGGAACGCCGGCAGCCCGGCTTCGGCCGAGGTCGGCACATCGGGCAGGCTCGGCAGGCGCTGCGGCGTCGCCACCACCAGCGCCTTGACCTTGTTGCCCTGGACCGCGCCGGAGAGCGAGGTCGCTGCATCGCAGACGCCGTCGATCTGTCCGCCCATCAGGTCGTTCAGCGCCGGGCCCGCGCCGCGATAGCTCACCAGCGCCACGTCGAGGCCGGACGCCTTCAGGAAGTTGCGGCAGATCAGATAGTTCGACGAGCCGACGCCGGCATGGCCGAGGCTGAGCTTGCCGGGATTGGCCTTGGCGTAGGCGAGGAACTCCTTGAGGTCCTTGGCCGGGAAGTCGAGCTTCAGCGCGATCATCGGCGAGGTCTTGGCGACCAGGCCGACCGGCACGAAATCGGCGGGCGTGTATTTCAGGTCGTTGTAGATCGTATAGGAGGCGGCATTGGTGCCGCTGTTGCCGATCACGATGGTATAGCCGTCGGGCTCGGCCCGGGCCGCCCGCGTCAAGGCGGTCGCGCCGCCCGCTCCGCCCATGTTCTCCATCACGATGCGCTGCCCGAGAACCTGCGCCATTTCCTCGCCGACGAGGCGGGCGATCACGTCGGAGGAGCCGCCGGCCGCGAAGGGCACCAGCATGTTGATCGGCTTCGACGGATACTTGTCCTGGGCTGCTGCGGGCAGGATGGCGATGGCGGCTAAAATGGCCAGAGCAGCGCGCTTCATGCGAATATCTCCCTCGACGCCGGGCTTTCTCCAAAGCGGTCTTCGGAACCGCCCTGCCCGGTTCGGGCAGACGCTAGCACCCACCTGACGCGGGGAGAAGCGCAAGCGGGCGCAACAATCTCGCGCAGCAATCCCCTCTCGCCTCTGACCTGCACAGGCAAAACAAAAAGGGCGGCCCGAAGACCGCCCTTCCGAAATGCTTGATGTCGGCGCGGCTCAGGCCGCCTGCTCGTCATCCGCCGTGAAGACCGGGCCGGAATCCTTGCCCTTGGCGTCGACGTCGCGATCGACGAACTCGATGACGGCGAGCGGGGCGTTGTCGCCGAAGCGGAAGCCCGCCTTCATGATGCGCAGATAGCCGCCATTGCGCTCCTTGTAGCGCGGGCCGAGGACCGCGAAGAGCTTGCCGACCAAAGCGACGTCCTTGATCTGCGCGATCGCCTGGCGGCGGGCGTGCAGGTCGCCGCGCTTGCCGAGCGTGACCAGCTTCTCGACGACCGGACGCAGGTCCTTGGCCTTCGGCAGCGTGGTGGTGATCTGCTCGTGCTTGATCAGGGCCTGGGCCATGTTGGCGAACATCGCCTGGCGATGCTCGGCAGTGCGGTTGAAACGACGACCGCGGAAACCGTGACGCATGTTTGGCTCCTTCGTTGCTTACGGCCGCCGTGCCACGGAACGGCCGTCCTTTATGCTCCGGTGCTCATGCGCCGGGCGGGAAGTGGCGCGGGACGCAGTCCCGCGCCGGGGTCTCAGTAGTGCTCTTCGAAGCGCTTGGCCAGCTCTTCGATGTTCTCCGGCGGCCAGCCCTGCACGTCCATGCCGAGATGGAGGCCCATGGTGGCCAGCACTTCCTTGATCTCGTTCAGCGACTTGCGGCCGAAGTTCGGGGTGCGCAGCATCTCGCCCTCCGACTTCTGGATGAGGTCGCCGATATAGACGATGTTGTCGTTCTTCAGGCAGTTCGCCGAGCGGACCGACAGTTCGAGCTCGTCGACCTTCTTGAGCAGGGCCGGGTTGAACGGCAGCTGCGGCGCGGTCGAGACGGCCTCTTCCTTGCGCGGCTCTTCGAAGGTGATGAAGACGGCGAGCTGGTCCTGCAGGATGCGGGCGGCGAGCGCCAGGGCATCCTCGGGCGAAACCGAGCCGTTGGTCTCGATCTGCATGGTCAGCATGTCGCGGTCGAGGTTCTGGCCCTCGCGGGTGTTCTCGACGCGATAGGAGACCTTCTTGACCGGCGAGTAGAGGCTGTCGACGGGGATCAGGCCGATCGGCGCGTCCTCGGGACGGTTCTGCTCGGAGGGGACATAGCCCTTGCCGGTGTTGACCGTGAACTCCATGCGGATCTCGGCCCCGTCGTCCAGCGTGCAGAGCACGAGCTCGGGGTTGAGGATCGACACGTCGCCGATGGTGTTGATGTCGCCGGCGGTGACAGCGCCCGGGCCGGTCTTGCGCAGGGTCATGCGCTTGGGACCCTCGCCCTGCATCTTGATGGCGATCGCCTTGATGTTCAGGACGATGTCGGTGACGTCCTCGCGCACGCCCGGGATCGAGGAGAACTCATGCAGCACGCCGTCGATCTGGACGGCGGTGACGGCGGCACCCTGGAGCGAGGAGAGCAGCACGCGACGCAGCGCATTGCCGAGCGTCATGCCGAAGCCGCGCTCGAGCGGACGCGCGATCACGGTGGCCAGACGCTTCGGGTCGTCGCCGACCTTGACTTCGAGCTTGTTAGGCTTGGACAGATCCTGCCAATTCTTGCTGATCACGACCGCACTCCTGGTGATTCAATAATGGCGGCGGCGGGCCGCCCCGTACCGGCGTCCGCCCCTGCGGACGCCGCTTCGATCCGGCTAAGGCTCAGACGCGGCGACGCTTGCGCGGCCGGCAGCCATTGTGCGGGATCGGCGTCACGTCGCGGATCGAAGTGACGGTGAAGCCGGCGGCCTGCAGCGCGCGCAGCGCCGACTCGCGGCCCGAACCCGGACCGGTGACCTCGACCTCGAGGGTGCGCATGCCGTGCTCGGCAGCCTTGCGGGCAGCGTCCTCGGCGGCGACCTGGGCTGCATAGGGGGTCGACTTGCGCGAGCCCTTGAAACCCATCGTGCCGGCGGACGACCACGAGATCGTGTTGCCCTGCGCGTCGGTGATGGTGATCATGGTATTGTTGAACGAGGCGTTCACATGCGCGACGCCGGAGACGATGTTCTTGCGTTCGCGACGACGGACGCGCTGGGCTTCCTTGGCCATAGTCTCTTTCTTCCATCCTTCAGGCGCGCCCGTGATGCCAGGCGCTGGGGATATCGCCTGCCCGCGAGCGGGTCAGGCGACGCAAAATACTGCAGCGAGCCGGTCGCCCGGCCCGCCGAAACTCACTTCTTCTTGCCGGCGATCGGCTTCGCCTTGCCCTTGCGGGTGCGGGCGTTGGTGTGGGTACGCTGGCCGCGCACCGGCAGCGAGCGGCGATGGCGCAGGCCGCGATAGCAGCCGAGGTCCATCAGGCGCTTGATGTTCATCGAGACTTCGCGACGCAGATCGCCCTCGACGAGATAGTCGCGGTCGATCGTCTCGCGGATCTGCAGGACCTCGGCGTCGGTCAGCTGGTTGACCCGGCGCTCGGCGGCAATGCCGACCTTATCGCAGATCTCCTTGGCCTTGTGGGCGCCGATGCCGTGAATGTACTGCAGACCGATGACGACGCGCTTGCCGGTCGGAATGTTGACGCCCGCGATACGAGCCATGGTCTTCACCTCTCCATTGCGGCCATGACGCCGGGCGCCATGACAATGACAAGAACTCCGCGTCCGGTGGAGGCCGGCCCTTGCGGAGCGTTGAATCCAGTCCACGCGAGAAAGCGACGTCGATCCTTCTTGCGAAGGCATCGGCATCGCTCAGCTGAAACCGGATGGCGCGCTGGTAGTCGGTTAAGCGCGCCCTGTCAACCCGGGCGCGCTCGCCCCGGCTGCCTTTACTTCTTCACCAGCGGGCACTTGCTCTCCGACAGCGGCGCGATGATCTCGGCCGCCGGGATCTTGCGGACCACCTTGAAATAGTCCCAGGGCGCCTTCGATTCGGAGGGGCCCTTGGCCTCGACGAGCAACATGTCGTTCATCAGGCGACCGTCCTCGCGAATCCTGGCGCCGGGTGCGTAGAAGTCGTCGACAGGCAGTTCCTTCATCTTGGCCGCGACAGCAGGACCCGCCGCCGTGCCGGCCGCCTTGACCGCCTTGAGATAGTGCAGCACCGACGAGTAGACGCTCGCCTGGATCATCCCCGGCATCTTCTTCGTCCGCGCCATGTAGCGGTCGGCGAAGGCGCGGCTCGGCTTGTCGGCGTCATGGTAGTAGGCAGCGGTGGTGATCAGCCCCTTGGCCTTGTCGAGGCCGAGCCCATGCACGTCGCTCAGGACCACGACCATGGCGGCGAGCTTCTGGCCACCATCGACGAGGCCGAACTCGCCGGCCTGCTTGATCGAATTGATCGTGTCGCTGCCGGCATTGGCGAAGGCGACGATCTTGGCCTTGGAGGCCTGCGCCTGCAGCAGGAAGGAGGAGAAGTCGGGCGTCGAGAGCGGCGCCCGCACGGTACCGAGTGTCTTGCCGCCATTGGCGGCAACAACCTTCTCGATGTCGGCGGTGAGCTGATGGCCGAAGGCGTAGTCGGCAGCGATGATGTACCAGCTGTCGCCGCCCTCGCGCAGGATCGACAGCGCCGTGCCCTTGGCCGAGGTCGCCGTATCGAAGGTCCACATGAAGCCGGTCGCCATGCAGTCCTCGTTGAAGAGGCGCGTCGTCGCCGGGCCGTTGTAGAGCGCGACCTTCTGCTTCTCCTTGGCGATGCCGGCTACGGCGAGCGCCACGGCCGAATTGGTCAGGTCGGCGATGGCGGTGACGCCGTCGACATCGTACCAGCGCCGCGCCAGGCCCGCGGCGACATCCGGCTTGTTCTGGTGGTCGCCCGAGACGATCTCGATCGGCTTGCCTAGCACCGAGCCGCCGAAATCCTCGATCGCGAGCTTGGCCGCCTCGACCGAGCCGAGCCCGCCGAATTCGGCGTAATTGCCCGACTGGTCGTTGAGGACGCCAATCTTGACCGCGTCCTGCGCCAGCACCGTCGAAGCCGTCGCCAGCAGCGCAGCCGCCACAAGGCAAGCAACCCGTTTCATGTCGTCCTCCCGTTTGCCGGCCGATCGGATCACCGGCGATGGCGCGTGCCACCGGCATAGGCTGCCGTCGTCCCGTGTCTTGGCCGTCATCGGCCTGGGGCGGAGTTCAGTCGGCGGGAGGAGATGTGTCAATTGCAACCGCGGCGCGCGAAATCGCGCCTGCGCCGGCGCAAAAGCGCACCAGTGTGCCAGCTGTAACGAGAGCTTGGCGTGAGCCTTGCCGTAAGCAGGGGCTGAGCATATGCTGTGGCATATGCCAACTATCCGGAGCGGCGCACATGAACGAAATCCGGCATGTCAGGCTGTTTCGCAATGGCCGCAATCAGGCTGTTCGCATCCCTGTCGAATTCGAGCTTCCCGGCGACGAGGCTCTGATGCGCCGAGACGGCGACCGCCTCGTCATCGAGCCGCTGGCTAAACGAGGCCTGTCCGCCCTGCTCGAAAGCCTCGAGCCGCTCGACGGTGTCTTCCCGGAGATCAGCGATCCCGTTCCGGCGCCGGAGCGCGACATTTGACGCGTTATCTGCTCGACACCAACATCATCTCTGATCTGGTGCGGCAACCGCAGGGCCGTGCCGCAAAACGCATCGCCGAGATCGGTGATCGCCAGATCCTGACGAGCGTGATCGTCGCGGCCGAATTGCGCTATGGCTGCAGGAAAGCCGGCTCGGCGCGCCTGTCGGCAACAGTCGAGGCGTTACTCTCCGAGATCGAGACCATTCCTTTCGACGAAGCTGCCTCGCGTACCTATGCCGATCTGCGCACGGCCCTTGAGGCAAGGGGGAAACCGATCGGCGGTAACGACATGCTCATCGCTGCACAGGCTCTCGCGCTCGGCTGCATCGTGGTCACGGCGAACATCGATGAATTCGCCCACGTCGACGGGCTCGAAGTCGAGAACTGGCTAGCCTGACCTGAGCGCCCTCACCGCTTGCGCACGAACTCCGTGCGCAGCACCAATCCCTTGATGGTCTCGTGCCGGCAGTCGATCTCTTCGGGATTGTCCGTCAGCCGGATCGAGCGGATCACCGTGCCCTGCTTCAGGGTCTGGTTGGCGCCCTTGACCTTGAGGTCCTTGATCAGCGTCACCGCATCGCCGTCGACCAGGATGTTGCCGGAGGCGTCGCGGACCTCGCGCTGCTGCGCCGCAGCCGCCGCCAGTTCCGAAGCCGGGCGCCACTCGCCGGTCGCCTCGTCATAGACATAGTCGTCATCGCCATCGGCCATGGGCCCGGCTCCTTCGCCAAGAAAAAACCGCGCGGCGAAGGCCGCGCGGCGTCTGAATGACCGATCAGGCTGGATATCAGCCCGCCAGCGCCTCGTCGATCGCACTCGCGACCTGCTCGATCGGCTGCATGCCGTCGATCGGCGTCAGCTGGCCGCGCTTGTCGTAATAGGGCGCGACGATCGCGGTATCGCGGTTATAGGCTTCGAGCCGGGTCTTGAAGACCTCCGGGTCGTCGTCCTTGCGCACCGGCTGGCCGGCGGCCTTGGCCTCCTCGGCCCGGCGCACGATCCGGTCGACCAGCTTGCTCTGGTCTACGCGCAGCTCCAGCACCTTGTCGAGTTTCAGTCCCTTGCCGGCCAGCATCGAGTCGAGTGCCTCGGCCTGCGCCAGCGTGCGCGGGAAGCCGTCGAGGATGAAGCCCTTCCTGGCGTCGGCTTCCTCGATGCGGTCGGCGACGATGCCGATGACGATCTCGTCCGAGACGAGCCCGCCGGCATCCATCACCGCCTTGGCCTTGAGGCCGACCGGCGTGCCGGCGGCGACTGCCGCGCGGAGCATGTCGCCGGTGGAGAGCTGCGGAATGCCGTGCTTTGCGACGATCCGTGTCGCCTGAGTGCCTTTGCCCGCCCCCGGCGGCCCCAGGAAAATCAGCCTCATCAGCGCCTTGCCCCCCTCAACTTCGCTTTTTTGACCAGCCCCTCATATTGATGGGCCAGGAGATGACCATGGACCTGAGCCACCGTGTCCATGGTCGTCGTCACCACGATCAGCAGCGAGGTGCCGCCGAGCAGGATGATCGGAATCTGGGCATAGGTGATCATGAACTCCGGGATCAAGCAGACGATAGTCAAATAGGCGGCGCCAAGCACGGTGATGCGCGTCAGCACCCGGTCGATGTGTTCGGCGGTGCGCTCGCCCGGGCGAATGCCGGGCATGAACCCGCCATGCTTCTTGAGATTGTCCGCCGTCTCGACCGGATTAAATACGATCGCGGTGTAGAAGAAGCAGAAGAAGATGATCAGCGCCGCATAGAGGAACATGAACAGCGGCCGGCCATGCGCGAGGTAGGTCGCCATCGTCGCCAGGATGCCGGTGCCGCCCGAAGCCTGCGAGAAGCTGGCGATCGTGGTCGGCAGCAGCAGCAGCGACGAGGCGAAGATCGGCGGGATCACGCCGGCGGTGTTGAGCTTCAGCGGCAGGAACGAGGTCTGGCCCTCATACATCCGGTTGCCGACCTGGCGCTTGGGATAGTTGATCAGCAGGCGGCGCTGGGCGCGCTCGACGAAGACCACGAAGGCGATGACGCAGACCGCCATCACCATGACGAGCAGCAGCAGGCCGGTCGAGATGGCGCCCTGACGGCCGAGCTCGAGCGTCTGCGCCAGCTGGGCCGGGAATTCGGCGATGATGCCGGCGAAGATGATCATCGACGTGCCGTTGCCGATGCCGCGGCTGGTGATCTGCTCGCCGAGCCAGAGCAGGAACATGGTGCCGCCGACCAGCGTGATGGTGGTCGAGATCAGAAAGAACGGCCCCGGCTCCAGCACGAGATTGCCCGAGCCCTGAAGACCAACGCCGATGCCCCAGGCCTGGAACAGCGCCAGCACCAGGGTCAGATAGCGCGTGTACTGGTTGAGGATCTTGCGGCCCGCCTCGCCCTCCTTCTTCAGCGCCTCGAAGGTCGGGACGACGCTGGAGAGCAGCTGGATGATGATCGAGGCCGAGATGTAAGGCATGATCGCCAGCGCGAAGATCGCGAGCCGGCCGACCGCGCCGCCGGAGAACATGTTGAACAGGCCGAGCACGCCCGACTGGGTCTGCTTGAACAGGTCGGCGACCGCATCCGGGTTCATGCCGGGCAGCGGGATATAGGTGCCGAGCCGGTAGACGATCAGCGCCCCCAGCGTGAACCAGATCCGCTTCTTCAGCTCGTCGGCCTTGGCCAGCGCGCCGAAGTTCAGGTTTGCCGCAAGCTGTTCAGCCGCCGATGCCATGCGTCCGGTCCTTGGGTGATTCTCTGGTCTAGACAGTCGAACGGCGGCCAAGGCTTCGGGCCCGGCCGCCGCTCGCGTTAGTCATGTAAGCGTGGAAGTCACGCCTGTGAAGCGGCAGCCGCCAGGATCTTGACCGTGCCGCCGGCCTTCTCGATCGCCTCGACGGCCGACTTCGACGCACCGGCCACCTCGAAGGCGAGCTTCGCCTTGAGTTCGCCGACGCCGAGGATCTTGACGCCGTCCTTGGCCTGCCGGGTGATGACGCCGGCGGCGACCAGCGCCTCGACCGTCACCGCACCCTTGGCATCGAGCTTCCCGGCTTCGACCGCCTGCTGGATGCGCCCGAGGTTGACCTCGTTCAGATCCTTGGAGAACAGGTTGTGGAAGCCGCGCTTCGGCAGGCGCCGATAGAGCGGCATCTGGCCGCCTTCGAAGCCCTTGACCGCCACGCCGGCGCGAGCCTTCTGGCCCTTCACGCCACGTCCGCCGGTCTTGCCCTTGCCGGAGCCGATGCCGCGGCCGACGCGGATGCGCGACTTGGTTGCGCCTTCGTTGTCACGAATGTCTGTGAGTTTCATCGGTTCGCCCTCCTCACTTCGCGTCGACGACGCGGACGAGGTGCTTGACCTTCTCGACCATGCCACGCGCAGCCGGCGTGTCCTGCAGGGTCGATTGGCGGCGGATCTTGTTCAGGCCGAGACCGATCAGGGTCTGGCGCTGCGAGGCGTCGCGGCGGATCGGCGAACCGATCTGCTCGACGGTGAAGGTCTTCTCAGCCTTTGCCATCGAAACCTCCTCACGCGTCCGCGCCGGCATCCGCGCCGGCATCGCGGCGGCGGGTCTGCAGGGCCGAAACCTTGAGCGAGCGACGCGCGGCGACGCTGCGCGGCGAATCCTCGTTCTTCAGCGCATCGAAGGTGGCGCGCACGAGGTTGTAGGGGTTCGAAGAGCCGAGCGACTTCGAAACCACGTCCTGCATGCCGACCGCCTCGAAGACGGCGCGCATCGGGCCGCCGGCGATGATGCCGGTACCGGCCGGGGCAGCGCGCAGGATGACCTTGCCGGCGCCGTGACGGCCGTGGACGTCATGGTGCAGCGTGCGGCCGTCGCGCAGCGGGACGCGGACGAGGCCACGCTTGGCGGCTTCCGTCGCCTTGCGGATAGCCTCCGGCACTTCACGGGCCTTGCCGTGGCCGAAGCCGACGCGGCCCTTCTGATCGCCGACGACGACGAGGGCAGCGAAGCCGAAGCGACGGCCGCCCTTCACCACCTTGGCGACGCGGTTGATGTGGACGAGGCGGTCCACGAATTCAGAATCACGCTCTTCGCGGTTCTGACGGTCACGAGGTTCTCTCGCCATATCTTCCTCTTACTTGCGCGGACGGTACCGATCGTGGCCCGCCGCTCGCTCGAGCGCTCCGGAATGGAGCGACTTTCCAAATGCGATATGCGGGAAGCCCGTGAGGCCTCCCGCATCCCGCGATAGTCAACCGATCAGAAGCTCAGCCCGCCTTCGCGAGCGGCCTCGGCCAGCGCCTTGACGCGGCCATGGTACATATAGGCGCCACGGTCGAACACGACCTCCTTGACGCCGGCCTTGATGGCGCGCTCGGCAAGGATCTTGCCGATCTGCGCCGCGGCCTCGACATTCGCACCCGACTTGATGTCGGCGCGGATGTCCTTGTCGAGCGACGACGCCGAAGCGAGCGTCAGCCCCTTGGTGTCGTCGATGACCTGCGCATAAATCTGCTTGCCGGTGCGGTGCACCGACAGGCGGGCGCGGCCATTGGCCACTTTCTTGATCGCGCGGCGGACGCGGGCCTTGCGGCGCGCAGTCACAACTGTCTGCTTGCTCATGGCTGCCGTCCTTACTTCTTCTTGCCTTCCTTGCGGAAGATGAACTCGCCGGCGTACTTGACGCCCTTGCCCTTGTAGGGCTCGGGACCGCGATAATCGCGGATCTCGGCGGCGGTCTGGCCAACGACCTGCTTGTCGATGCCGGAGATCACGATCTCGGTCGGCTTCGGCGTGACGATCGCGACCCCGGCCGGGATCGGATAGTCGATGTCGTGGCTGTAGCCGAGCGAGAGCTTGAGGACCTTGCCGGCGACCGCGGCCTTGTAGCCGACGCCGTTGATCTCGAGCTTCTTCTCGAATCCGGCCGTCGTACCGACGACCAGGTTGTTAATGCGGGCGCGCGAGGTGCCCCAGAGCGCGCGGGCGCGCTTGGTCTGCGAGCGCGGCTGGACGGCGATGGCGCCGTTCTCCAGTGCGACCGAAACCTCTTCGGGAACCTCGAAGGACAGTTCGCCCTTCGAGCCCTTGATCTTGACCAGCTGGCCCGAGACGTTGGCGGTGACGCCAGCGGGGACCGGAACGGGCTTCTTACCGATACGAGACATTGGATCTCTCCTGATGAGCAGCTGTGCGCGAAAGGTCAGAAGACCTTGCAGAGCACTTCGCCGCCCACGTTCTGCTCGCGGGCAAGGTGATCGGACATCACGCCGCGGGGCGTGGAGACGATGGTGACGCCGAGGCCGTCGGCCACGCGAGGCATGGTCTCGACCGAGGAGTAGACGCGACGGCCGGGCTTCGACACGCGCGAGATCGACCGGATGACCGGCTGTCCCTCGTGGTACTTCAGCTCGATGTCGAACTCCGTGCGGCCGTTGCCGAACTCGGTGGTCGAATAGCCGCGGATGTAGCCTTCCGACTGCAGCACGTCCAGAACGCGGGCGCGCAGCTTCGAGCCCGGGGTGGAAACGCGCGACTTGCGCCGCATCTGCGCATTGCGGATGCGGGTCAGCATATCGCCAAGCGGATCGATGATCGCCATGATGCTACCTCCTCACCAGCTCGACTTGACGAGGCCGGGAACCAGCCCCTTGTTGCCGAGCTCGCGCAAAGCAACGCGCGACATCTTCAACTTGCGATAGAAAGCGCGCGGGCGGCCGGTGACTTCGCAACGGTTGCGCACGCGGATGCCGGCGGAATTGCGCGGCAGTTCGGCCAGCTTCAGGCGAGCGAGGAAGCGCTCGTCCATCGACTGGTTCTCGTCATTAGCGATCGCGAGAAGACGCGCACGACGGCCCGCGAATTTCTTCACGAGCGCTTTGCGGCGGTTGTTGTTCTCGACGGAGCTTTTCTTAGCCATCGATATCTCCTGGTTTCCGCGTATGAGCCCGAAGGCTCACTGCCGGAACGGGAAGTTGAAGTGCTTGAGCAGAGCGCGTGCCTCGTCGTCCGACTTCGCAGTCGTGCAGACGATCACGTCCATGCCCCAGACCTGGTCGACCTTGTCGTAGTTGATCTCGGGGAACACGATGTGCTCCTTGATCCCGAGCGCGAAATTGCCGCGCCCGTCGAACGACTTCGGGTTGAGGCCACGGAAGTCGCGCACGCGCGGCAGAGCAATGGTGACGAGCCGATCGACGAACTCGAACATCTTGGTCTTGCGCAGCGTGACCTTGGCACCCACCGCCATGTTCTCGCGCAGCTTGAAGCCGGCGATGGCGAGGCGGGACTTGGTGATGACCGGCTTCTGGCCGGCGATCATGGCGAGGTCGCCGGCGGCGTTGTCGACCTTCTTGCGGTCGGCCGTGGCTTCGCCCACGCCCATGTTGATGACGACCTTCTCGAGGGTCGGCACTTCCATGACGTTCTTGTAGCCGAACTCGGCGATCATCGCGGGACGGACGACGTCCTCGTAATGCTTCTTCAAACGCGGCGAGAGAGCCGCCTGCTGATTGTCAGCCATCGATCAGATCCCCCGAACGCTTGGCGAAACGAACCTTGCGGCCGTCATCGAGCACCTTGAAACCGACGCGGGTCGGCTTGCCGTCCTTCGGATCGGCGACGGCCAGGTTCGACAGGTCGATCGTGGCTTCCTTGCTGATGATGCCGCCCTCGGACTGGGCGGTCGCCTTGGTGTGCTTCTTCACCAGGTTCACGCCGCGCACGACGGCGCGGGCGTCCTTCGGCAGGACCTGGAGCACTTCGCCGTTCTTGCCCTTGTCGCGGCCGGCGAGCACGACGACCTTGTCGCCCTTCTTGATTTTCGCAGCCATCACAGCACCTCGGGAGCGAGCGAAATGATCTTCATGTGGTTCTTGGCGCGCAGCTCGCGCGGAACCGGTCCGAAGATGCGGGTGCCCACCGGCTCCTTCTGGTTGTTGATCAGCACGGCCGCGTTGCGGTCGAAGCGGATCACCGAACCATCGGCGCGCTTGATGTCCTTGGCGGTGCGCACGACGATCGCCTTCATGACGTCGCCCTTCTTCACGCGGCCGCGCGGGATGGCTTCCTTGATCGAAACCACAATGATGTCGCCGATGCGGGCATAGCGCCGCTTCGAGCCGCCGAGAACCTTGATGCACATCACGCGGCGGGCACCGGAATTGTCGGCGACCTCGAGATTCGTCTGCACCTGGATCATGGCCTTGATCCTTCCATTCCATATCAGCGCGGTTTCCGGACAAAGGCGGATTGCCTAAGCCCGGACTACGACTGACGGGGGTCGATCGCCCCCTGGCCTCAATGATTCGACTTACGCCTTGGGAGCGTTGTCGAGCACAACCCAGCTTTTCAGCTTGGAAATCGGCTTCGACTCCTCGATCCAGACCGAGTCACCGACCTTGAACGATCCCGCCTCGTCATGGGCGTGATAGTTCTTCGAACGGCGCACCGTCTTCTTGAGGAGCGGGTGCGTATAACGCCGCTCGACCTTGACCACAACAGTTTTGTTTTGCTTGTCGCTAACGACGACGCCCTGCAGCACGCGCTTCGGCATGGTCCCCTACTCCTCAGGCGCTCACTGCTGCGGTCTTCGACCGCTGCAGTGTCTTGATGCGGGCGATCTCCTTGCGCACCAGGGTGACCCGAGCGGTATTCTCGAGCTGGCCGGTGGCGCGCTGGAAACGCAGGTTGAACTGCTCCTTCTTGAGCTTGAGAAGCTCGTCCTGGAGCTGGTCCGCGCTCATCACTTTGAGATCGGACAGGCGTTGAGTCGATTTCATCTCGCCCTCCTTACTCGGCGATGCGCTGGATGAAGCGGGTCTTGATCGGCAGCTTGGCGGCGCCCAGACGGAGCGCCTCGCGGGCGATATCCTCCGGCACGCCGTCGAGCTCGAACATGATCCGGCCAGGCTTGACCTTGGCCGCCCAGAACTCGGGCGAACCCTTGCCCTTACCCATGCGGACTTCGGTCGGCTTCTTCGAGACCGGCACGTCCGGGAAGATCCGGATCCAGACTCGACCCGCGCGCTTCATGGCGCGGGTGATGGCACGACGGGCCGCCTCGATCTGGCGGGCCGTGACGCGCTCCGGCTCCTGGGCCTTCAGGCCGAACTGGCCGAAGTTGAGGTCCGTACCGCCCTTGGCGACGCCGGAAATGCGTCCCTTGAACTGCTTACGGAACTTAGTGCGCTTTGGTTGCAGCATGGCTCTTCTCGATCAGCCTTACGCAGCCTGCTCGCGACGTTCGCGGCGCTCACCACCGGAGCGGCCGCCCTCGTCCGAGAGGCGCTTGTCCTGGGCCATCGGGTCGTGTTCGAGGATCTCGCCCTTGAAGATCCAGACCTTGATCCCGCACGTGCCATAGGTCGTGAAGGCAGTGGCGACGCCGTAGTCGACGTCGGCGCGCAGCGTATGCAGCGGCACGCGGCCCTCGCGATACCATTCGAGGCGCGCGATTTCCGCGCCGCCGAGACGGCCCGAGCAGTTGATGCGGATGCCCTCGGCGCCCAGACGCATCGCCGACTGCACGGCGCGCTTCATGGCGCGACGGAAGGCGACGCGGCGCTCGAGCTGCTGCGCGATCGAGTCGGCGACCAGGGTCGCGTCGATCTCGGGCTTGCGCACCTCGACGATGTTGATCGTCACGTCGGCGTTCGTCAGCTTCGCGACCGTCTTGCGCAGCTTCTCGATGTCGGCACCCTTCTTGCCGATCACCACGCCCGGACGAGCCGAGTGGATGGTGACGCGGCACTTCTTGTGCGGACGCTCGATGATGATCTTCGAGACGGCGGCCTGCTTCAGCAGCTTCATCAGGGCGGCGCGGATGGCCATGTCCTCATGAAGCAGCTTGCCGTACTCGCCCTTGGCGGCGAACCAGCGCGAATCCCAGGTCCGGTTGATGCCGAGACGAAGGCCGATCGGATTGATTTTCTGACCCATCGTTCTCTCCTCAGGCCTTCGCAGCCTGAACTTCGCGCACCACGATCGTGATGTTGGCGAAGGGCTTCATGATGCGGGCGCCACGGCCGCGAGCGCGGGCATGGAAGCGCTTCATGACCAGCGCCTTGCCGACGAAAGCCTGGGACACGACCAGATCGTCGACGTCGAGATCATGGTTGTTCTCGGCGTTGGCGATCGCGCTCTGCAGGCACTTGCGCACATCGGTCGAGATCCGCTTGCGCGAGAACTCGAGGTCGGCGAGCGCGGTCGAGACCTTCTTGCCGCGGATGAGCTGGGCGAGAAGGTTCAGCTTCTGCGGGGAGACGCGCAGGTTGCGCGCTACCGCCTTGGCCTCGTTCTCGGGCAGCGCACGGGGGGCTGAGGGCTTACCCATGGCTTACTTCCTCTTCGCCTTCTTGTCGGCAGCGTGGCCGGGGAAGGTGCGCGTCGGCGAGAACTCGCCGAACTTGTGGCCCACCATCTCCTCGGAGACGTTCACCGGCACATGCTTGTGGCCGTTGTAGACGCCGAACGTCAGACCGACGAACTGCGGGAGGATCGTGGAGCGGCGGCTCCAGATCTTGATGACTTCCGACCGGCTCGCCGAACGGGCGACCTCGGCCTTCTTCAGGAGGTATCCGTCGACAAACGGACCTTTCCAAAGCGAACGCGCCATGACGGACCTCAGTTCTTCTTCTTGCGGGCGTGACGGCTCGACACGATGAACGTATCGGTCCGCTTGTTCGAGCGGGTCTTCTTGCCCTTGGTCGGCAGACCCCAGGGCGTGACCGGATGACGGCCGCCCGAAGTGCGGCCTTCGCCGCCGCCGTGCGGATGGTCGACCGGGTTCATCGAGACACCACGGTTGTGCGGACGACGACCCAGCCAGCGCGAGCGCCCGGCCTTGCCGTCATTCCGGTTCATGTGGTCGGGGTTCGAGACCGCGCCCACCGTCGCATAGCACAGGCCGCTGATCAGGCGCTGCTCGCCCGAGTTCAGGCGGACGATGACGTAGCCCTGGTCGCGACCGACGATCTGGGCGTAGTTGCCCGCCGAACGCGCCAGCGCACCGCCCTTGCCGATCTTGAGCTCGACATTGTGGACGATCGTGCCGATCGGCAGCGTGCCCATCGGGGCCGCGTTGCCGGGCTTCACGTCGACGCTGTCGCCGGCGATGACGCTGTCGCCGACCGCCAGGCGCTGCGGCGCCAGGATGTAGGCGAGCTCGCCGTCCTGATACTTGATCAGCGCGATGAAGGCCGAGCGGTTCGGATCATACTCGATCCGCTCCACGGCAGCCGGGATGCCGGCCTTGCCGCGACGCTTGAAATCGATCAGGCGCAGCGTGCGCTTGTGACCACCGCCGCGGAAGCGGACGGTGATGCGGCCGAGATTGTTGCGGCCGCCCGAGGACGACTTGCCCTCGGTCAGCACCTTGACCGGCTTGCCCTTGTAGAGCTCGCTGCGGTCGACGATCACGAGCTGGCGAAGGCTCGGCGTGATCGGCTTGAAACTCTTCAAAGCCATGATGACGATCCTTCCCTCAAAGCCCAGTGGTCACGTCGATGGAGTGACCTTCCTCGAGGGTCACGACCGCCTTCTTGACGTCCGAGCGCTGGCCGAGACGGCCCCGGAAGACCTTCATCTTGCCCTCGGTGACCATCGTGTTGACGCTGATCACCTTGACGTCGAACAGCTTCTCGATCGCCGCCTTGATCTGCGGCTTGGTCGCGGTCTTCGCGACCTTGAAGACGACCTTGTTGTGCTCGGAGAGCATGGTCGCCTTTTCGGTGATGACCGGGCCACGGATGACGTCGTAGTGGCGCGGATCCAGGTTCTTGGACTGGCTCATTTGAAGCGCGCCTCCAGCGCATCGACAGCCGAGCGCGTCAGCACGAGCTTGTCGCGACGCAGGATGTCATAGACGTTGATGCCCTGAACCGGCAGGACGTCGACATTCGGGATCGAACGCGCCGCCAGGCCGAAATTCACATCGATCTCGGCGCCGCCGATCACCAGTGCGCTCGACAGGTCCAGCTTGCCGAAATGGCCGAGCAGGATCTTGGTCTTCGGCTCGGCGAGCTTGACGTCGTCGATGATGATCAGGCCGGCGTCCTTGGCCTTGGCCGAGAGCGCATGGCGCAGAGCGAGCGCCTTGACCTTCTTGGGCAGGTCATGGGCGTGGTCGCGCACGACCGGACCGAAGGCCTTGCCGCCGCCGCGGAACTGCGGAGCCGAAGCTGCACCGTGACGAGCGCCGCCGGTGCCCTTCTGCTTGTAGATCTTCTTGCGGGTGCGGTCGACTTCCGACCGGCCCTTCGACTTGTGCGTGCCGGCGCGGCGCTTGGCGAGCTGGTAGCGCACCATGCGGGCGAGCAGGTCGGCGCGCGGCTCGAGGCCGAAGATCGCGTCGGACAGCTCGAGCGAGCCGGCATTGCCGCCTTCAAGAGTGACGATATCGAGTTTCATCACACGTTCTCCTCAGCCTGGGCCGCAGGAGCCTCGACACTCTCGGCCTTGCCCTCGCCGGAGACCTTGAACTTGCCCGGCAGGGGCGCGTCCTTCGGCAGCGAGCGCTTGACCGCGTCGCGGACATGGATCCAGCCGCCGGCAACGCCGGGGACGGCGCCCTCGACCAGGATCAGCCCGCGCTCGGCGTCCGTCTGGACGACGCGCAGGTTCTGCGTGGTGACGCGCTCGGCACCCAGATGGCCCGGCATCTTCTTGTTCTTGAAGGTCTTGCCCGGGTCCTGACGGCCACCGGTCGAACCGATCGAACGATGCGAGACCGAGACGCCGTGCGTGGCGCGCAGACCGCCGAAGTTCCAGCGCTTCATGCCGCCGGCGAAGCCCTTACCGGTGGTCGTACCCGACACGTCGACGAACTGGCCGACGACGAAGTGGTCGGCGGTCAGCTCGGCGCCGACCGGAATCAACGCGTCGTCGCTGACGCGGAACTCGACCAGCTTCTGCTTCGGCTCGACCTTGGCAACGGCGAAATGGCCGCGCTGCGCCTTCGAGACGTTCTTGACCTTGGCACGGCCCGTCCCGAGCTGCACGGCGACATAGCCGTTCTTGTCCTTCGTGCGGTGCGCGACAACCTGGCAGTTGTCGAGCTTCAGCACGGTGACCGGGATGTGCTCGCCGGCATCGGTGAAGATGCGGGTCATCCCGACTTTCTGTGCAATCACACCGGAACGCATCGGTGCATACCTTCCTTTGGGGTCATGTCCATCCGGGGGCACCGGAAACAGAGGACCCGTTTAATCGGATCAGAGCTTGATTTCGACGTCGACGCCGGCGGCGAGATCGAGCTTCATGAGGGCGTCGACCGTCTGCGGGGTCGGATCGACGATATCGAGAACCCGCTTGTGGGTCCGCATCTCGAACTGCTCGCGCGACTTCTTGTCGATGTGGGGCGAGCGGTTGACGGTGAACTTCTCGATCAGGGTCGGCAGCGGAATCGGGCCGCGGACCTGAGCGCCGGTGCGCTTGGCAGTCGAGACGATCTCGCGCGTCGACGCATCGAGGATACGATGGTCGAACGCCTTGAGGCGGATCCGGATATTCTGACCGTTCATGGTCGTGTTATCTCCGTGACGTGAAAAGACGAAAGCCCCGAAGGGCTTCCGCCCTCAGATCAGCCGTTACGCAATGATCGAAGCGACGACGCCTGCGCCGACGGTGCGTCCGCCTTCGCGGATGGCGAAGCGCAGCTTCTCTTCCATCGCGATCGGGACGATCAGGTGGACTTCCATGGTGATGTTGTCACCAGGCATCACCATCTCGGTGCCCTCGGGCAGGTGCACCACGCCGGTCACGTCCGTCGTGCGGAAGTAGAACTGCGGGCGGTAGTTGGTGAAGAACGGGGTGTGGCGCCCGCCCTCCTCCTTGGTCAGGATGTAGGCCTCGGCCTTGAACTTCGTGTGCGGCTTCACCGAGCCCGGCTTGCACAGGATCTGGCCGCGCTCGACGTCCTCGCGCTTGGTGCCGCGCAGCAGCGCGCCGATGTTGTCGCCGGCCTGGCCCTGGTCCAGCAGCTTGCGGAACATCTCGACGCCGGTCACCGTCGTCTTCACCGTGTCCTTCAGCCCGACGATCTCGATTTCCTCGCCGACCTTGACGATGCCGCGCTCGACGCGGCCGGTCACAACCGTGCCGCGGCCCGAGATCGAGAACACGTCCTCAACCGGCATCAGGAACGGCTGGTCGATCGGGCGCTCAGGCTGCGGGATGTAGTCGTCGACCGTCTTCATCAGCGCGATCACCGCGTCATGGCCGATCTCAGGGGTGACGCCGTCCAGCGCCGCCTTGGCCGAGCCCTTGGTGATCGGGATGTCGTCGCCCGGGAAGTCGTACTTCGACAGCAGCTCGCGGATCTCCATCTCGACCAGCTCGAGCAGCTCGGCGTCGTCGACCAGATCCACCTTGTTCATGAACACCACCAGCGCGGGAACGCCGACCTGGCGCGCCAGCAGGATGTGCTCGCGGGTCTGCGGCATCGGGCCGTCGGCAGCCGACACAACCAGGATCGCGCCGTCCATCTGCGCCGCGCCCGTGATCATGTTCTTCACATAGTCGGCGTGCCCGGGGCAGTCGACGTGCGCATAGTGACGGGCCGGCGTCTCGTACTCGACGTGAGCCGTCGAGATCGTGATGCCGCGCGCCTTCTCCTCAGGCGCCTTGTCGATCTGGTCATACGCCGTGAACGACGCGCCGCCAGACTCGGCCAGAACCTTCGTGATCGCAGCCGTCAACGACGTCTTGCCATGGTCAACGTGACCAATCGTTCCAATGTTGCAGTGCGGCTTCGTCCGAGCAAACTTCTCTTTGGCCATGTCAGCCTCCGTCAGATCTTCTCAATTGTTCCGTGTAATGCGTTGTTCGATCAGGCGTATTTGGCCTGAACCTCGGCAGCCACCGCGGACGGCACCTGCTCGTAATGGTCGAACTGCATCGTGTAGTTGGCGCGGCCCTGGCTGAACGAGCGCAGCTGGTTCACATAGCCGAACATGTTCGCCAGCGGCACCATCGCGTTGATGACGACCGCGTTGCCGCGCATGTCCTGGCCCTGGATCTGGCCGCGCCGGGAGTTCAGGTCACCGATGACCGAGCCGGTATAGTCTTCAGGCGTCACCACCTCGACCTTCATGATCGGCTCGAGCAGGACCGAGCCGCCCTTCTGCAGGCCTTCGCGCAGAGCAGCGCGGGAGGCGATTTCGAAGGCCAGGGCCGAGGAGTCGACTTCGTGGAAGGCGCCGTCGATCAGCGTGACCTTGACGTCGACGACCGGGAAGCCGGCGAGCACGCCGGAGCCGATGACCGAGTTGAGGCCCTTCTCGACGCCGGGGATGTACTCCTTCGGCACCGCGCCGCCGACGACCTTCGACTCGAACTCGAAGCCCTTGCCGGTCTCGTTCGGCTCGATGACGAGCTTGACGCGGGCGAACTGGCCCGTGCCGCCGGTCTGCTTCTTGTGGGTGTAGTCGATCTCGGCCTTCTTGGTCAGCGTCTCGCGATACGCAACCTGCGGCGCGCCGATATTGGCGTCGACCTTGTAGGTCCGGCGCAGGATGTCGACCTTGATGTCGAGATGCAGCTCGCCCATGCCCTTGAGAATGGTCTGGCCGCTCTCCTGGTCGGTCGAGACGCGGAAGGACGGATCCTCGTTCGCGAGCTTCGACAGGGCGAGGCCCAGCTTCTCCTGGTCGGCCTTGGACTTCGGCTCGATCGCGATCGTGATGACCGGCTCGGGGAACTCCATGCGCTCGAGGATCACGGCGTGGGCCGGATCGCACAGCGTGTCGCCGGTGCGGACGTCCTTGAGGCCGGCCAGGGCGACGATGTCGCCGGCAAAAGCCTCCTTGATGTCCTCGCGATTGTTCGCGTGCATCAGCAGCATGCGGCCGACACGCTCTTTCTTGTCGCGCGTCGAGTTGATGACGCCCTGGCCGGCCTCGACCTTGCCGGAATAGACGCGGCAGAAGGTGATGGTGCCGACGAAGGGGTCGTCCATGATCTTGAAGGCGAGCATGGCGAAGGGATCCTCGTCCGTCGGGTGACGAACGGTCTCTTCTTCAGTCTTGAAGTCGATGCCCTTGATGTCGCCGCGATCGACCGGCGACGGCAGGAAGTCGACGACGGCGTCGAGCAGCGGCTGAACGCCCTTGTTCTTGAAGGCCGAGCCGCAAAGAACCGGGTGGAAGGCGCGGCGCTGCACGGCGGTCCGCACCAGGCGGCGCAGCGTGGCAGCATCGGGCTCGGTCCCGTCGAGATAGGCTTCCATCGCCGCATCGTCCATCTCGACGGCGGCTTCGACCAGCTTCGAGCGATACTCGACAGCCTTGTCGGCGAGATCGGCGGGGATCTCCTGCTCTTCAAACGAAGCGCCGAGCGCCTCGCCGTTCCAGACGATCGCCTTCATCTTGATGAGGTCGATGACGCCGGCGAAATTCGACTCCGAACCGATCGGAAGCTGCAGGCAGACGGGCTTGCCGGCGACGCGGTCGATGATGTCCTGGACGCAGCGATAGAAATCGGCGCCGATCTTGTCCATCTTGTTGACGAAGACGACGCGCGGGACGTCGTACTTGTCGGCCTGGCGCCAGACCGTCTCGGTCTGGGGCTCGACGCCCTGGTTGCCGTCGAGCACGCAGACGGCGCCGTCGAGCACGCGCAGCGAACGCTCGACCTCGATGGTGAAGTCGACGTGGCCGGGGGTATCGATGATGTTCAGGCGGTGATCCCGCCACAGGCAGGTCGTCGCGGCGGAGGTGATCGTGATGCCACGCTCCTGCTCCTGCGTCATCCAGTCCATGGTGGCGGCGCCGTCATGGACTTCGCCGATCTTGTGGCTCTTGCCGGTGTAGAACAGGATGCGCTCGGTCGTCGTCGTCTTGCCGGCATCAATGTGGGCCATGATGCCGAAGTTACGATAGCGATCGATGGGATGAGAACGGGGCATGGAGATGCTCTGTCTTTCCGGGTCCGAACGGACGAATTACCAGCGGTAGTGCGAGAAGGCGCGGTTGGCTTCCGCCATCCGGTGCGTGTCTTCGCGCTTCTTGACGGCGTTGCCACGGTTGTTGGCAGCATCCATCAGCTCGGCCGAAAGGCGCTCGACCATGGTGCGGTCGTTGCGGCCGCGGGCGGCGGCGATCAGCCAGCGGATGGCGAGAGCCTGGCGGCGCTCGGTGCGGACCTCGACCGGGACCTGATAGGTCGCGCCGCCGACGCGGCGGGAACGGACCTCGATCGCCGGGGCGACGTTCTCGAGCGCGGTCTTGAAGACGGCGAGCGGATCGCTCTTCAGCTTGCCTTCGATGATCTCGAAGGCGCCGTAGACGATGCCTTCGGCAGTCGACTTCTTGCCCTCGTACATGACCGAGTTCATGAACTTGGTCACGATCACGTCGCCGAACTTGGCGTCCGGGATGATCTCGCGCTTTTCGGCACTGTGGCGGCGGGACATCGTCTAGTCTCCGGTCAAATCTCAAAAGCTGCGAACCGGCTGAGGCATCTTGCCCCGCCGGTCGGGCAGGAAAATTACTTCGGACGCTTGGCGCCGTACTTCGAACGGCGCTGCTTGCGGTTCTTGACGCCCTGCGTGTCGAGCACGCCGCGCAGGATGTGGTAGCGCACGCCGGGAAGGTCCTTGACGCGGCCGCCACGGATCATGACGACCGAGTGCTCCTGAAGGTTGTGGCCTTCACCCGGAATGTAGCCGATGACCTCGAAGCCGTTGGTCAGGCGCACCTTGGCGACCTTGCGGAGCGCCGAGTTCGGCTTCTTCGGGGTCGTCGTGTAGACACGCGTGCAGACGCCGCGCTTCTGCGGGCAATTCTCGAGCGCCGGAGCAGTGTTACGCGCCTTGACCGGCGAACGCGGCTTGCGGATCAGCTGGCTGATTGTCGGCATTTAAGGCCTCTCGCTCCCTTGAGCGCTAGATGAATTTCGTGTCCATTCCGGCGCCGCAAGAGGCCATGACCAAACGAAGCCGCGCCATCGGCGCCCATTTACGGGGCCTCAGGCGCGTTCGCCATGCAGAGGAACACGGAACGAGCCCGCATTCATGCGTCCTGCCATGTCGTCGTTAGACGCTGGAATTCCGATGGAGTTTCGGTCGCGAACCTCGCTTGCAACAAAGGCAAGCGACAAACGTGTCCGACAGCCATCGACAGTGGCGCGCTTATGACTCAGGTAAGGATTCGCGTCAACCCCGGATTTGCCCCTTTGGGCCTGTGGCGGTCAGCTTATTCTGGAAGCTGACCGGCGAAGCAGTCTCTAGACTAAAAGTGACAGACGGATTCAGCTTCAATCGTCGTCATCTTCGGCACTCGCCCGCATCTGGTCGTTCCAGAGCTTGCGATAGAGGCCGGAGCGCTTGCGCATCAGCGTAGCGTGGTCGCCGCGCTGCACGACTCGGCCGGCGTCCATCACGATGATCTCGTCCATATCCGCGACAGAGGTCAGCCGGTGCGTCACGAACAGCAGGCTGCGGCCGCGGCCGATCTTCTTCAGCGTGCGGTTGATCGCAGCCTCGGTGGTCTGGTCGAGCGCCGAGGTCGCCTCGTCGAGGAGCAGGATCGCCGGGTCGCGCAGCAAGGCGCGGGCGATGGCGATACGCTGACGCTGTCCGCCTGACAGGGTCTCGCCGCGCTCGCCGACGATGGTGTCGTAGCCATCCGGCAGGCTGATGATGAACTTATGGATCTCGGCCTTCTTGGCGGCGGCCTCGACCTCGGCGTCGGACGCGTCCAATGAACCGAGCCGGATGTTCTCGCGCAGCGAGGTGTTGAACAGGACATTGTCCTGGAACACCACCGCCATCTGGGCCCGCAGCGAATCGCGGGTGACGCTGGCGATATCGACGCCGTCGATCGTCACCTTGCCGCGCTGCGGGTCATGGAAGCGCAGGAGCAGGCTGAGCAGCGTGCTCTTGCCCGCCCCGCTCGGCCCGACGATGGCGACGCGCGAGCCGGCAGGGATCGCAAGGTCGAGGCCGTCGATCTGGGCGCCCTCCCCGCCATAGGAGAATCGCACGCCCTGGAAACCGATCTCGTGCGCGATGCGCGGGCACTCGACTGCGTTGGGCCGGTCGGAGACCCGGATCGGCTCGTCGAGGATGTCGCGCATGTGCCTGACGGCGCCGGACGCGTCGATGACCACCGGGATGTATTGGGTCAGGTGGTTGAGATTGTAGGTGATCTCCCAGAACACCGCCTCGAAGGCGACGAAGGTTCCCACCGTGATCACGTCGTTGAAGGTTAGATAGGCGCCGATCGCCAGCACGATCAGGTGCAGCCAGAGCACCACGATGGTGATCGAGCGTTCGACCATGGTGTTGAGGAAGGTCGAGCGGCTTTGAGCCGCCCGCAGCACGCTGTTGCGCTGGCCGAACCAGCGCTGCGAGATGCCGATGAGGCCAAAGGCCTTCACCACCGGCTGGGCGCCGATATTCTCCTGGACGACGCCGAGCTCGCCCGCCTGCGCCCGCTTGACCTCGTAGCTGGCGGCGACCGCCTTCGGCGTGAGCAGCCGCGGCCCGATCAGCGCGATCGGGATGATCAGCAGCGCCAGCAGGCCGAGCTCGGTGTTGAGGTAGATCAGCAGGGCGATGCCGGCCAGCAGCTCCAGCAGCGGCAGCGCGCCCCAATTGGCGAAATGGATGACCGACTCTTCATAGGTGGTCATGTCATTGGAGAAGCGCGACAGGATCTCGCCGCGGCGATGCCGCTCGTAGAAGCTCAGCGGCAGCTTCTGGATATGTTCGAACAGCGAGCGGCGCACGTCGGTGGTGATCGCCGCCGTCACCTTCGCGTCGATCCATTCGTACCAGATCGCCACCACCGAGGTGACGATGCCGGCGATGCCGAGCACGCTGAGGATGAAGATCAGCTCGCTGCGATCCTTGTCCTCGAACACCTCGTCCAGGAGGTATTTGAGCGAGAGCGGCATCAGCACGTTGAAGGCCATCTCGACCAGGAGGCCGAGCCCGACCAGGGCGATGCCGAGCCGGTGCGGGCCGAGATGCGGCCAGGTGAAAGAGAGGACGCCCCTCAGCGCCCCCGCGGCTTCGCCGGCGGTGTAGACGACCGGGCCGTCATGGTCCTCGTCGTCCTCCTCCTCATCATCCTCGTCGTCGTCGTCTTCGTCCTCATCGTCATCCGCCGCTGCCGCGCCGGACAGCGCGCGCCGCTTCGGCTCCTCGGGCGGGCGCGCCGCCGGCCGCTTCGCCGCGCCGGTGGCCTTCGTCGCCGGATCGGGCGCGGCACCATTCTCGCCCGTGCCCGGCTTGACCTCGTCGTCGCTCACTGATCACCGGCGGGGCTGGACCAGCGCCCGCCGCTCCCTCTCGGATCGGATTGGCTCAGGCGCTATCGGGCGCGATTCGGTTGAAGAAGCAGTAGCGCAGGCTTTCCGCATCCTCGTACCAGCGGCCGGGGCCCTTGCCGGCGGCGAGCGTGCGCTCCCAGAGCGCGTCGAGCATTTCCTGGCCCTGGACCGCCATGTCGAAATCCTCGTCGAAGAACAGCTCCGACCACTCCCACCAGGTCGCGAGCTTCTTTACGCCGCGCAGCAGGTCGTACATGTCGCAGACCTCCGACGTGAGGTCGGCCGTCACCGAGCCGAAATAGACGCCCCGCCTGGCCACCCGATGCAGCTCGCCGAGCGCATCCTTGACGCCGCGCGTGCCGAGATGGGCAAGGCAGCTCTCATAGACGATGTCGAAGGAACCGTCCTCGAAGGGCAGGTCCGCGACCGTGCCGAACAGATTGTATTGCGCAAGATGCGCCGGCGTGCGGCCATGGATGTAGCGGTTGTTCTCGATCCCCCAGGCGTCGATGCCGAGCTCGCGCAGCGCGCCGACGAGTTCGCCCGAGGCAGAGCCCGTGACCAGCAGCTTGAAACCCGGCTTCGGCTGCCAGACCATGTCGATCAGGTCGCGGATATAGGCGGGATCGCTGAAGCGACGCCAGACCTCGCCATAGGGGCCCGCGCCGCGATAGGCGTCGAAATAGCCGCGGTCGATGCGCAGCGACGGCTCTGGCACGACGACGCCGCTCACCTCGCCAGCACTCTTGGCGAGCCCGGTCGCGTAGCGCTGGCGCATCACCTTGCCCAGCATCAGGTCGCTGGCGATGTCGGCGGAATCGAGCACGCCGTTCAGCGTCGAGTCGAACAGGTAGTCGCCGACGACGATCAGCCCGTCATGCTCCTTTGGCTCCGGCATGTGGTTCGTCACCACGTCGCGCACTGGGACGCCGCCCGGAATGGCGTTCACCGAGGCCATCCACCGATGCACCTTCGCCTCGATCAGATGCGGGAAGGGATCGCCCAGCGAGGCCGGCAGCGATTTCAGCGCCGCCTTGATCAGCGCCTCGTCGTCAAGATTGGCATAGGACAGCGCGTCGATGCCGGCGATCAGCCAGTTGAGCACGCCGTGGCGGCCGACATCGTGCCGGGCGCCCTCGATATAGACGCAGCAGCCGCCGAAGCTCTCCGACATGAACCAGGCGCCCTCGATCTGCCCCTCCCAGAACGGCTTGTCGAACAGCGCGGCGACGCGCAGGTAATGCGCCGGCCGGTCGAAATGGGCGAGATGGCGGCTCATGCCCTGGCGCAACCGGCCTTCGCCGAAATCGATGGTGCCGAGCCAGTTGTGCGGCAGGCACATCAGCACGAAGTCGAATTCGCGCGTCTCCGGCCCCTTCCCGTTCATCATGTCGAGCCGGTAGCGGCCGCCATCCGCCTTGCCGACACGAAGGACGCGATGGTTCAGGAAGACCTCGGCGTCGAGATTGGCGCTCAGGCCCTCGACCAGCTGCTCATTGCCGTTCTGGATCGAATAGACGTCGATATAGCCGTCTACATCCATCAGATAGTTCTTCAGCGCGTTGAGGCCATTGCTGATGTGCCCTTCGGAGGCGATGTCGGAGCGTGCCATCGCCCGGAAGAAGCGCCGCGCCACGGGATCGGCCACCTCCTGCTCGAGCACCTCGTCGGCGCTCATGAACATCCAGGGATGGTTGTTGTCGTGCTTGCCGGCGCCCTCGTAATAGGCCTGCTCCGACATCAGCTCGGCGCAGCGCGCCCGGAACGCCAGGATGGCGTCAGCGGTCGCATCGCCATAGCGCCGGCGCATGCCCTCGACGCCGTCGACCAGCTTGCCGTCGAGGTGGAGAGCCTGCGAATCCATCGGGATGGTCTGAAAGCCGAAGCCTTCGATCAGCTCGCGCAACGGGTCGTGGCCGAGCTGGGAATAGCCGTAGATCTCGGCGACCCCCGCCTCGTAGAGGGCCGGCGCGTTGTCGAAGCGGCGCGTGACGATCTTGCCGCCGAGCCGCTCGGACGCCTCGAACAGTGTCACCCGGCACAGGCCCTGCATCTTCTTGCGGACCTGCCAGGCCGTCATCAGCCCGCCGGGACCACCCCCGACAATCGCAACTTCCAGCATCTGCCAGCCCTGCCCCAGCGTCTCGCGCTTCGCGCCGTATTGTGAGACCTATAGCGCCACGGAGTTGCCATAATTTTACTGCCGCGACCATGCCTCTGTTTCGCTGTGAGCCGATCTCGCCACATCTTTCCGAAAAGTAATGGGTGTGCGTGCCGGCTGAGCACCCGGCAAGAGAGCCCGCGCCCGCCGGCAGGTGGCCTGAAGGCTTTAACGCACCACCATCCGCGCCAGGAGCGCCGTGAGCTCGCTCTGCCGGGTGGTGCCGGTTTTCTGGAAGACGCGCTTCAGCGTGGTCCGCGCGGTTGCCTCGGTGATGCCGAGCTGCTCCCCGGCCTCGCGCGGCGGGCGGCCGGCGCCGACCAGCGCCGCGAGCCGCGCCTCGGCCAAAGTCAGGCCGAACAGATCGCGCACCAGGGCAGGGTCGGCCGGCGCATCAGCCTTGGAACTGGTCACCACCGCGATGGCGACGGCCTCAGCCAGCAGGGTTTCGACGGGGCCGCCACCGGCAGGCCGCACCGGCAGGATGTGCACAGCGAGGAAGCCGTCGCGCTGGGGGTGCGGCACGAGCACGGGCTGCGGCGGACCGCTGCGCGCCACCGCGTCGCCGAACGCCGCCTCCGCGATCCGTGCCTGCAAGGCCTCGCGCGCCGTCTCGCTCCGTGCCGTCAGCCGGCCATGAGCGACGACCAGCCCGTCCCCGAGCAGCGCCTGCCCGGCGGGATTGGCGAACAGCACGCGGGCATCGCCGGCGAGCAGGAAAACGCCGACGCCGACCCGCGCCAGCGCATCCGACAGGGCCAATTGCGAGGCTTCGGCATTGATCAGGCGGATGCCGAGCCGCAAGGCATTCTCGACATGGCGGCCGATCCGGCTCAGCCTGTCGAGTTCCTCCTCCGTCCAGGCCTGCTTCTGGTCCGAGCGCTGGATCGACAGGGCGACGGAGACGCGCGGATCGGGCGAGATGCCGACGCCGCCGAACCAACCGAGGCCATGGCCGCGCAGGAACTGCGTGTAAAACGGCAGGGTCCGCATCTCTTCGGGCGATGCGATGTCGCGATCGGTCACAGCGTCATGACGCGCGATGGCGCCGCGCTCGATCGAGCGCGAGAACCGCACGTCCTGCCGCCACCATTCGCCAACTTCGTAGTCGCGCTGTGCCGCCTCGAGGAGAGGCGAGCAGATCGAGCCGAAACCGCCATCCTCCCGCTGATAGATCATGATGGCGCCGACATCTCCGAAGCTGTCGGCGATCTCCTGCAGAGCCTGCGGCCAGCGCTCGGGGACGGCGGCTGCATCGTAGATCGCCTCGACCGCGGCGACGAAACCATCGCGCGGCGGAGGCACTGCGTCGCGCGGAATGATGTCCCCGCTCATGGCGTCCGCTCACCAGAGCCCGGCAGGTCGCTCGTCACGCCGGCGCCGCGCAGCAGGCCGATCAGGTCGGCCTGGCGATGCAGGCCGGTCTTGGCCATGACGCGCTTCAAAGTCGAGCGCGCGGTCTCCTCCATCACGCCGAGGGCCGCGGCCGCCTCTCGCGGGCGATGCCCGGCGGCGATCAGCGCGGCGAGCCTGGCCTCGGCCGGCGTCAGGTCGAACAGCCCCTGCACGACATCGGCAGTCGGCACGTCCTTCACCACCACCGGCGTCACGACGAGGATGCTCGCGGCACGCGAGAAGATGTCGTGGGCGGCGCCGCGGATCGGCGTCAGGTGCAGGATCAGGGGCGGCTGGCTCTCGCGACGCGCGACCGGGATCGACCGCACCGTCGCGCTGGCGATCCGTCCCCTCGCCTGCAGGGCCGCCGCGAGGAGGCCGTCCGCCGCAGCATCGACGAGCCCCAGGCGCGACGGGCGGTCGACGGCGACCGACGGGATCAGCGCCTCGAAGCGGGGATTGAGCGCGAGCGCCCGCCCTTCTCGATCGAGGACGGCAGCCGGCAATCCGATCGCCTCCAGCGCCCGGGCCGCGCCCTGCGCCCGCTCGAATTCGAGCCGGGCGGAGAGCAGCATGGCCCGTGCCAGGTGCGGCCGCATCAGGTCGAAACGCGCGATCAGCTTGTCCTCGACATGGCCCTCCTCCCGCTGGCGCTCGGCATGCAGGATGAAGGCCTCGCCGGTCGGCGACGCGATCGAGGTCGCGACCCCGATCCCCAGGCCCTGCGGCAGCAGGAAATCGCGATAGACCGGCTCGTTCGCCATCTCGCCTTCCGAGAAGATGTCGATGTCGCGCAGGAAGCCGGCATGGCGGCGCTCGAGCAGGCGCCGCGTCCGCTCATTGCCGGGAAAGTTATTGAAATGCGTCGCGACGACCTGATCGAACTCGGCCGTCGAGGAAATCCAGCGACTGGAGCTCGGCGTCACCGCGACCAGCACTGCGCCGGCGCCACGCGCGATCTCCTGGAAACGCCGCAGAACCTGCGGCCATAGTTCCGGCACCACCGCCGCTTCGTAGAGACTGTCGAGAAACTTTTCGTCCATAGCCCCGGTCGCACCCAGGCATGGTCCGCAGAACGGAGCTTCCATTCGCCGACCATGCCTCCGCATGGCGTGGCAGCATGCCCTTCGTCGCTCGGCCGCTTCCAGCCGCACAAAGAAAGACACCCTGGCGCATCGCTGCCCCCCGACAGGTTTCGCAACGTAAGCTTAGCCCAATTGTACTAGAAAAGGTCAAGAGTGCTGAAACGAGAACGGCCGCCCGAAGGCGGCCGTTCCACAAAGTCAGCAAGTTCGCCGGTATTACTCGGCTGCAGGCAGCACCGCCGCAGCGGCAGCCGCGGCCTTGGCCGCAGCATCCGCCTTCTGGCCGACGATGAGATCGTCGCGACGCGTCGCCACCTGCTTGATGCGGGCAACCTGCGCGCCGGTGCCGGCCGGGATCAGCGAGCCGACGATGACGTTCTCCTTGAGGCCTTCCAGCATGTCCATCTTGCCGTTGACCGCCGCCTCAGTGAGGACGCGGGTCGTCTCCTGGAAGGAGGCGGCCGAGATGAACGAGCGGGTCTGCAGCGAGGCCTTGGTGATGCCGAGCAGGACCGGAACGCCGGAGGCCGGCTTCTTGCCCTCTTCGCGCAGCTTGGCGTTGACCTCTTCCAGCTCGATCCGGTCGACCTGGTCGCCGGTGAGAATGTCGCTATCGCCGGATTCGGTGATCTCGACCTTCTGCAGCATCTGCCGGACGATGACCTCGATGTGCTTGTCGTTGATGGTCACGCCCTGGAGGCGATAGACCTCCTGGATCTCGTTGACCAGGTAAGCGGCAAGTTCCTCGACGCCCTTGATCGCCAGGATGTCGTGCGGCGCCGGGTTGCCGTCGAGGATGTAGTCCCCGATCTCGACGACGTCGCCATCCTGCAGGTGGATGTGCTTGCCCTTCGGGATCAGGTACTCGACGCCATCGGTGCCGTCATGCGGAGTCAGCGTGACGCGACGCTTGTTCTTGTAGTCGCGCCCGAAGCCGATGACGCCGGCCTTCTCGGCGATGATCGCGGCATCCTTCGGACGCCGCGCCTCGAAGAGCTCGGCGACGCGCGGCAGACCGCCGGTGATGTCGCGTGTCTTGGCCGAGTCGGTCGAGACACGCGCCAGCACGTCGCCGGCCTTCACCGACGAGCCCGGCTCCACCGAGATGATGCCATCGACGGGCAGGATGTAGCGCGCCTCGCCGCCGCGGGGCAGCTTGGCGATCTTGCCGTCCGGTCCGTTCAGCGTCATCGCCGGACGCAGGTCCGACGTCCGGGCAGAACCGCGCCAGTCGATCACGAGACGCTTGCTGATGCCGGTCGCCTCGTCGGTCGTCTCCGTCATCGACATGCCGTCGACCAGGTCCTCGTAGCCGACCTTGCCGTCGACTTCCGCCAGGATCGGGCGGGAATAGGGGTCCCACTCGATCAGGCGCTGGCCGCGCTTGACCTTGTCGCCCTCGTCGACGCGCAGCTTCGAGCCGAACTGGACGCGGTGCACCGCGCGCTCGGCGCCGTCCGGGCCGGTGATGACGATGGCGAGGTTACGCGCCATCGCGATCAGATCGCCATCCGAGTTCCGCGCGACGTTGCGGTTGCGGATCTTGACCGTGCCCTCGAAGTTCGACTCGACGAAGGACTGGTCGGCGATCGTGGCCGCGCCGCCGATGTGGAAGGTACGCATGGTGAGCTGCGTGCCCGGCTCGCCGATCGACTGCGCCGCGATGACGCCGACGGCCTCACCCATGTTGACGGGCGTGCCGCGGGCAAGATCGCGCCCATAGCAGGTCGCGCAGACGCCGTTCTTGGTCTCGCAGGTCAAGACCGAGCGGATCTTCACCTCCTGGACGCCGGCGGCGTTGATCTTGGCGATGTGGCTTTCCTCGATCACCGCGCCCTTGGCGACCAGGACGTTGCCATCGAGATCGACCACGTCCTCGGCCGCCGAACGGCCCAGGATGCGCATGCCGAGCGAGGCCACGACCTGGCCGGCATCGACGATGGCGCGCATCTTGATGCCGTTATCCGAGCCGCAATCCACCTCGGAGATGATCGCGTCCTGCGCCACGTCGACGAGACGACGGGTCAGGTAGCCCGAGTTCGCCGTCTTGAGCGCCGTGTCGGCGAGGCCCTTGCGGGCGCCGTGCGTCGAGTTGAAGTACTCGAGAACGTCGAGGCCTTCCTTGAAGTTCGAGATGATCGGCGACTCGATGATCTCGCCCGACGGCTTGGCCATCAGGCCGCGCATGGCGGCGAGCTGGCGCATCTGCGCCGGCGAACCGCGGGCGCCCGAGTGGCTCATCATGTAGATCGAGTTGATCGGCTTGTCGCGACCGGCATCGTCCTTCTTCACGGTCGAGATGCGGGCCATCATCTCCTGGGCGAGCTTGTCGGAGCACTTCGCCCAGGCGTCGACGACCTTGTTGTACTTCTCGCCCTGGGTGATCAGGCCGTCCTGGTACTGCTGCTCGTAGTCCTTGGCGAGCACGCGGGTCGCATCGACGATCTCCCACTTGTTCTCGGGGATCACCATGTCGTCCTTGCCGAACGAGATGCCGGCCTTGAACGCGTGCTTGAAGCCGAGGCCCATGACGCGATCGCAGAAGATCACCGATTCCTTCTGACCGCAGCCGCGATAGACGGCGTCGATCATGTTGGAGATCTCCTTCTTGGTCATCAGCTTGTTGACGACGTCGAAGGTCATGGCCGGATGCTCGGGCAGCGCGGTCGAGAGAATGACGCGGCCCGGCGTGGTGTCGTAGATCTTGGTGTAGGACTGGCCGTCACGGCCGACGCCGGTCCAGCGATACTTGATCTTCGAATGCAGCGTGACGACCTTCTCGTGCAGCGCGTATTCGAGCTCGCCGAAATCGCCGAAGATCTTGCCCTGGCCCGGCTCGCCATCCGAGATGATCGAGAGGTAGTACAGCCCGAGCACGATGTCCTGCGACGGCACGATGATCGGCATGCCGTTCGCCGGGTGCAGGATGTTGTTGGTCGACATCATCAGGACGCGCGCTTCCAGCTGCGCTTCCAGCGACAGCGGGACGTGCACGGCCATCTGGTCGCCGTCGAAGTCGGCGTTGAACGCGGCGCAGACCAGCGGGTGCAGCTGGATCGCCTTGCCCTCGATCAGAACCGGCTCGAAGGCCTGGATGCCGAGGCGGTGGAGCGTCGGTGCGCGGTTCAGCAGCACCGGATGCTCGCGGATGACCTCGTCCAGGATGTCCCAGACCTCGGGCTTCTCCTTCTCGACCAGCTTCTTGGCCTGCTTGACCGTGGTCGAGTAGCCCTTGGCGTCGAGGCGCGCATAGATGAACGGCTTGAACAGCTCGAGCGCCATCTTCTTCGGCAGGCCGCACTGGTGCAGCTTCATCTCCGGGCCGACGACGATGACCGAGCGGCCGGAATAGTCGACGCGCTTGCCGAGCAGGTTCTGCCGGAAGCGGCCCTGCTTGCCCTTCAGCATGTCGGCGAGCGACTTCAGCGGGCGCTTGTTGGCGCCGGTGATGACGCGGCCGCGACGGCCGTTGTCGAACAGGGCGTCGACCGACTCCTGCAGCATCCGCTTCTCGTTGCGGATGATGATGTCGGGCGCGCGCAGCTCGATCAGCCGCTTCAGGCGGTTGTTGCGGTTGATGACGCGGCGATAGAGGTCGTTCAGGTCCGAGGTCGCGAAGCGACCGCCGTCGAGCGGCACGAGCGGACGCAGATCGGGCGGGATGACCGGGATCACGGTCATCACCATCCATTCCGGCTTGTTGCCCGACTCCTGGAAGGCCTCGATGATCTTGAGGCGCTTCATCAGCTTCTTCGGCTTGAGCTCCGACGTCGTCGTCGCGATCTCATGCTTCAGGTCGGCGTTGATCTGGTCGAGATCGAGCGCGCGCAGCATCTCGCGGATCGCTTCCGCGCCGATCATCGCCGTGAAGGTGTCGGCGCCGTACTCTTCCTGAGCGCGGACATACTCTTCTTCGGTCAGCAGCTGACGGTCCTTGAGCGGGGTCAGGCCCGGCTCCAGGACGACGTAGGATTCGAAGTAGAGGATGCGCTCGAGGTCCTTGAGCGGCATGTCCATCAGCAGGCCGATGCGCGAGGGCAGCGACTTCAGGAACCAGATATGCGCGACCGGGGCGGCGAGCTCGATATGACCCATGCGCTCGCGCCGGACCCGTGCCAGCGTCACCTCGACGCCGCACTTCTCGCAGATCACGCCCTTGAACTTCATGCGCTTGTACTTGCCGCACAGGCACTCGTAGTCCTTGATCGGCCCGAAGATGCGGGCGCAGAACAGGCCGTCGCGCTCCGGCTTGAACGTGCGGTAGTTGATCGTCTCGGGCTTCTTGATCTCGCCGAACGACCAGGATGCGATCTTCTCAGGGCTCGCGATCGAGATCTTGATCGCGTCGAACGCCTGCTGCACCGGCTGCTGGCCGAAAAGGTTCATGACCTCTTGCTTCATAGCCTGTCTCCTCTGGCCGGTGGGGTTTTAGGGAAAACCGCCCTGCCCGGCCTTTGTCCATCGGCCGGCGGCGCCACTGCCGCCGGCATGAGTAACGAACGCCGTCGCGCCCTTGCGGGCGTGACGCCTTACTCGGCTGCCTCGGCGGGCACGTCGCCCTGCTTCGGCTTGGTGTTGATCAACTCGACGTTGAGGCCGAGCGAGCGCATTTCCTTGACGAGCACGTTGAAGCTCTCGGGGATGCCCGCTTCGAAGTTGTCCTCGCCGCGTACGATCGACTCGTAGACCTTGGTACGGCCGGCGACGTCGTCCGACTTCACCGTCAGCATCTCCTGCAGCGTGTAGGCGGCGCCGTACGCTTCCAGCGCCCAGACCTCCATCTCGCCGAAGCGCTGGCCGCCGAACTGGGCCTTGCCGCCGAGCGGCTGCTGGGTGACCAGCGAGTACGGGCCGATCGAGCGGGCGTGAATCTTGTCGTCCACCAGGTGGTGCAGCTTCAGCATGTAGATGTAGCCCATCGTGACCTTGCGGTCGAAGGGCTCGCCGGTACGGCCGTCATAGAGCGTCGACTGACCGGACGAGTGCAGGCCCGCCTGCTCCAGCAGCCGCTCGATGTCGGACTCCTTGGCGCCGTTGAACACCGGCGTCGCGATCGGAACACCGCGGCGCAGGTTCTGGCCCATCTCGATCAGCTCGGCGTCGTCCATCGAGGCGATGATCTCGTTGTCCTCGTAGACGGCGTCGAAGGAGGCGCGCAGGGCCTTGGAGTCGTGTGCCTTGCGATAGGCGTCGATCGCCTTGCCGATCTGCTTGCCGAGACCGGCGGCCGCCCAGCCCAGATGCGTCTCCAGGATCTGGCCGACGTTCATGCGCGAGGGCACGCCGAGCGGGTTCAGCACGATGTCGGCATGGGTGCCGTCCTCGAGGAACGGCATGTCCTCCGCCGGCACGATGCGCGAGACCACGCCCTTGTTGCCGTGGCGGCCCGCCATCTTGTCGCCGGGCTGGATCTTGCGCTTCACCGCGACGAAGACCTTGACCATCTTCATCACGCCCGGAGGCAGCTCGTCGCCGCGCTGCAGCTTCTCGACCTTGTCGAGGAAGCGCTGCTCGAGGCGCTTCTTCGACTCGTCGTACTGCTTCCGCATCGCCTCGATTTCGGTCATCAGGGCGTCGTCCGCCGTGGCGAACAGCCACCACTGCGAGCGCGGGAACTCGCTCATCACCTCACGGGTGATGACCGTGTCCTTCTTGAAGCCCTTCGGACCGGCGAGGCCGGTCTTGCCGGTCAGGATCTCGGCCAGACGCGCGAAGGTGTTGCGGTCCAGGATCGCCTGCTCGTCGTCGCGGTCCTTGGCGAGACGCTCGATCTCCTCGCGCTCGATCGCCTGGGCGCGCTCGTCCTTGTCGACGCCGTGGCGGTTGAACACGCGGACCTCGACGATCGTGCCCTGGACGCCCGGCGGCACGCGCAGCGAGGTATCGCGCACGTCCGAAGCCTTCTCGCCGAAGATGGCGCGCAGCAGCTTCTCTTCCGGGGTCATCGGGCTCTCGCCCTTCGGCGTGATCTTGCCGACGAGGATGTCGCCCGCCGCCACTTCCGCGCCGATGTAGACGATGCCGGCTTCGTCGAGGTTCTTCAGCGCCTCTTCCGACACGTTCGGAATGTCGCGCGTGATTTCCTCGGGACCCAGCTTGGTGTCACGGGCCATGACCTCGAATTCCTCGATATGGATCGAGGTGAAGATGTCGTCCGAGACGATCTTCTCCGAGAGCAGGATCGAATCTTCGAAGTTGTAGCCGTTCCACGGCATGAACGCGACGAGCACGTTGCGGCCGAGCGCGAGCTCGCCGAACTCGGTCGACGGGCCGTCGGCGACGATGTCACCCTTCTTGATGACGTCGCCGACGCGGACCAGCGGACGCTGCGTGATGCAGGTCGACTGGTTCGAGCGCTGGAACTTCTGCAGGCGGTAGATGTCGACGCCCGGCTTGGTCGGGTCCATCTCGTCCGAAGCGCGGATGACGATACGGGTCGCATCGACCTGGTCGACGATGCCGGCGCGGCGGGCCGCGATGGCGGCGCCGGAGTCGCGGGCGACCGCGGCCTCCATGCCGGTGCCGACGAACGGCGCGTCGGCGCGAACCAGCGGCACCGCCTGGCGCTGCATATTCGAGCCCATCAGGGCGCGGTTGGCGTCGTCGTTCTCGAGGAACGGGATCAGCGCCGCGGCGACCGAGACGACCTGCTTGGGCGAGACGTCCATGAAGTCGACCTTGTCGACCGGCACGACGATGACCTCGCCGGCGCGGCGGCAGACGATCAGGTCGTCGGTCAGACGGCCTTCCTCATCCACGGCGGCGTTCGCCTGGGCGACGTTGTACTTCGCCTCTTCCATGGCCGAGAGATAGATGATCTCGTCGGTCTGCTTGCCATCGCGGATGCGCCGGTACGGGCTCTCGATGAAGCCGTACTTGTTGACGCGCGCGAAGGTGGCGAGCGAGTTGATCAGGCCGATGTTCGGGCCTTCCGGCGTCTCGATCGGGCAGATGCGGCCGTAATGCGTGGTGTGGACGTCGCGCACCTCGAAGCCGGCGCGCTCGCGGGTCAGGCCGCCCGGGCCAAGCGCCGAGAGACGGCGCTTGTGGGTGACTTCCGAGAGCGGGTTGGTCTGGTCCATGAACTGCGAGAGCTGCGACGAGCCGAAAAACTCGCGCACCGCGGCGGCCGCGGGCTTCGCGTTGATCAGGTCCTGCGGCATCACGGTGTCGATGTCGACCGAGGACATGCGCTCCTTGATGGCGCGCTCCATGCGCAGGAGGCCCAGGCGATACTGGTTCTCCATCAGCTCGCCGACCGAGCGCACGCGCCGGTTGCCGAGATGGTCGATGTCGTCGATCTCGCCCTTTCCGTCGCGCAGGTCGACCAGCGCCTTGACGACCGCGAAGATGTCCTCCTTGCGCAGGATGCGCACGGTGTCGGCGGCGTCGAGGTCGAGCCGCATGTTCATCTTGACGCGGCCGACGGCCGAGAGGTCGTAGCGCTCCGAGTCGAAGAACAGCGACTGGAACATGTTCTCGGCGGTCTCGAGCGTCGGCGGCTCGCCCGGGCGCATCACGCGGTAGATGTCGAACAGCGCTTCCTCGCGACGCGAGTTCTTGTCGACCTGGAGCGTGTTGCGGATATAGGGACCGACCGTGATGTGGTCGATGTCCAGCACCGGAATCTCGGTGTAGCCCTTGTTGATCAGGTCGATCAGGTTGCCCTTGACCTCGCCGGTCTTCGGGTCGGCGGCCATGCTCAGCTCTTCGCCGGCCTCGGCGTGAACTTCACCGGTGGTGGGGTCGACGAGATCCTCGGCAACATACTGGCCGATGAGATCCTCGTTCGTCGCGCGCAGGAACTTGAGGCCTTTGTCGGCGAGCTGGCGGGCGGTGCGCGCGACCAGCTTCTTGCCGGCCTCGATCACGACTTCGCCGGTGTCGGCGTCGATCATGTCGACGCTCGCCTTGAAGCCCTTCATGCGCTCGGCGTCGTACGGGACGCGCCAGCCGTCCTTGTCGCGGACATACACGACGCGGTTGTAGAAGCGCTGGAGAATCTCCTCGCCGTCCATGCCGAGGGCGAACAGCAGCGAGGTGACCGGAATCTTACGCTTGCGGTCGATACGGGCGTAGACGATGTCCTTGGCGTCGAACTCGATGTCGAGCCAGGAGCCGCGATAGGGGATGATGCGGGCGGCGAACAGCAGCTTGCCCGAGGAATGGGTCTTGCCCTTGTCGTGATCGAAGAACACGCCCGGCGAGCGGTGCATCTGCGAGACGATGACGCGCTCTGTGCCGTTGACGATGAAGGTGCCGTTGTCCGTCATGAGCGGCATCTCGCCCATGTAGACGTCCTGCTCCTTGATGTCCTTGACCGACTTCGCCTGGGTGTCCGGGTCGATATCGAACACGATCAGGCGCAGCGTCACCTTGAGCGGCGCCGAGAAGGTCATGCCGCGCTGGCGGCACTCGTCGACATCGTATTTCGGCGGCTCGAAGGTGTACTTGACGAACTCCAGGAGCGAGGCGCCCGAGAAGTCGCCGATCGGGAACACCGACTTGAAGACCGATTGCAGGCCCTCGTCGCTGCGGCCGCCCTTGGGTTCCTCGACCATCAGGAACTGGTCGTAGGACGCCTTCTGAACCTCGATGAGGTTCGGCATCTCCGCCACTTCCTTGAGCTTGCCGAAGAACTTGCGGACGCGCCTGCGACCCTGGAGGGAAGTTACCATCATGTTCCTCGCAATCTCGGACGGCTCACCCGGTGGTCCGGGCCGCGGGCGGAACGGGCCGCCGGGTGAGCCGCTCGGCGCTTCATGCGCGCCGACATTCGAACTGGATCGACCTGCACCGTGGCAGGCCCTGCAAAGCGTCGTTCCGGTTACCGGAAACGACGCAACAGCCCCGGAGGCGGCGAGCCGCCCCGGGACTGTCCTTGTCGACTAGAGACGGACCGGCATCAGCCGGCCCGAGCTCACTTGAGCTCGACCTTGGCGCCGACGGCCTCGAGCTGCTTCTTGAGCTTCTCGGCTTCGTCCTTGGCGACGGCTTCCTTGACCGGCTTCGGAGCGGCCTCGACCAGGTCCTTGGCTTCCTTGAGGCCGAGGCCGGTGATGGCGCGGACTTCCTTGATCACCTCGATCTTCTTGTCGCCGGCGGCGGCAAGAACGACGGTGAACTCGGTCTGCTCCTCGACGGCGGCGGCGGCAGCGCCACCGGCGGCCGGGCCGGCGGAGACGGCGACGGCGGCGGCGGCGGAGACGCCCCACTTCTCTTCGAGCAACTTGGCGAGGTCAGCGGCCTCGAGAACGGTGAGCGACGAGAGTTCGTCGACGAGCTTGGCGAGATCGGCCATGGTTCAGGTTCCTGATGTAAGAGGTTCGAACGATTAAGGGTTGTCGGCTGCTCAGGCAGCGTCCTTGTCGGCATATGCCTGGAACACGCGCGCGAGCTTCGCAGCAGGCGCGGTCGAGAGCTGGGCGATCTTGGTCGCAGGGGCCTGCAGGAGGCCGAGCAACTTGGCGCGCAGTTCGTCGAGCGAGGGCATCGTGGCCAGAGCCTTGACACCATCGGGGTTCAGGGCGGTCGTGCCCATCGCGCCGCCGAGGATGACGAGCTTGTCGTTCTCCTTGGCGAATGCGACGGCGACCTTCGGCGCCGCGACCGGATCGCTGGAATAGGCGATCAGGGTGGGACCCGTCAGCAAGGGGCTGATGGACGCGACGTCGGTGCCTTCAAGAGCGATCTTGGCCAGCCGGTTCTTTGCGACCTTCACGGTGGCGCCATTGGCCTTCATCTCGCGACGAAGCTTCTGGAACTGGGCCACCGTCAAGCCCGCATAGTGGGCCACGACAACGACCGACGTCTTCGAGAAGACGTCGTTCAGCGTCGCGACGGCATCAGATTTTGCCGCTTTATCCACTGGGCTCTCTCCGGTAGGCGACAGGCTTTGAGACCCGCCGCCAGTTGCACGTGCCGCTCGCGAAAAGTGACCGGTTGACACCGACCCCTCACCGGAGCGACGCTCAGTGCCCTGTCCCCAGCCATGGCCGAAGCCGTGATCGGGCGAGATGGTTCGAACCTCGTTCGGCACCTTTCGGCGCCGGAAAAGCTCTTGCACCGTCTATGCAGGCCTCTTGGCGAAATTATGCCCCCTGGCCGGAGCCAAAGGCGCACCTGCAGTCTCAGACAGGACTGGATGCCTCGCCCTCGGAGATCGCTCCCCTCGGACCCGACACCCATTTTTTCGGTGGCGAACCACCGAAAAACGCGAAATGGACCTCCTCGTGCCAAGCACGCGGAAGCCCCGTCACTTATGGAAACACGCAGGAGGCTATAGACCCTCCCCCGGCTTCTGCCAAGTGGTAATCCCTGCGCCGAAGCGCAAGGTGGGGCTGCGGCCGCCCGAAGGCGGCCGCGGCGCGAGATCAGCCGCCGAGGACCGTGTTCGGCTCGATCTTGACGCCCGGACCCATGGTCGAGGAGATCGCGACGCGCTGGATATAGGTGCCCTTGGCACCGGCCGGCTTCGCCTTCGAGACCGAATCGACGAACGCCTTGATGTTCTCGCCGAGCTTGTCGGCATCGAACGAGGCCTTGCCGACGGCGGCGTGGACGATGCCCGCCTTCTCGACGCGGAACTCGACCGAGCCGCCCTTCGAGGCGGCGACGGCGGCGGTCAGGTCCATGGTGACTGTGCCGACGCGCGGGTTCGGCATCAGGCCGCGCGGGCCCAGCACCTTACCGAGGCGGCCGACGAGGCCCATCATGTCCGGGGTCGCGATGCAGCGGTCGAAGTTGATTTCGCCCTTCTGCACGGTCTCGACCAGATCCTCGGCGCCGACGATGTCGGCACCGGCCTTCTTGGCCTCCTCGGCCTTGGCGCCGCGGGCGAAGACGGCGACGCGCAGCGTACGGCCAGAGCCGTTCGGCAGATTGCAGACGCCGCGGACCATCTGGTCGGCGTGACGCGGATCGACACCGAGATTCATCGCGATCTCGACGGTCTCGTCGAACTTGGCGTTGGCGCGGGCCTTGACCATCGCGACGGCCTCGGCGAGCGGGTAGAGCTTGATGCGGTCAATGCCTTCACGGCCTTTGACGACGCGCTTTCCGACATGTGCCATTGTCAGTTCCCCCTCAGCCCACGACTTCCAGGCCCATGGAACGGGCCGAGCCACGGATCATCGCCACCGCCGAATCGACGTTGTCGCAGTTGAGATCCGCCATCTTCTTCTCGGCGATCTCCTTGAGCTGAGCCGACGTGACCTTGCCGACATTGCCACCCTTGCCCGGGGTCTTCGAACCCGCGGTCAGGCCGGCAGCCTTCTTCAGCCAGTACGAGACCGGCGGCTGCTTCATCTCGAAGGTGAAGGAGCGATCCTGATACGCGGTGATGATCACCGGGATCGGCATGCCCTTTTCCATCTGCGCGGTCTTCGCGTTGAAGGCCTTGCAGAATTCCATGATGTTGAGGCCGCGCTGACCGAGCGCGGGACCGATCGGCGGCGACGGATTGGCCGCGCCCGCCGGAACCTGAAGCTTCACGTAGCCCGTGATCTTCTTTGCCATGATGGCTGCTCCTGTCGTCCGCCCCGGTGCCGACCGGAACGACGACGCCCCGCCCGCGAGCTGCTATCGCTCCGGATCGGGGTGTTGCAGGGCGTGGTGCGGCGCGAAGCTCCGGCTGGCTGACCGGCGCGCCTCCCACGCATGTGAGGGCCGCCCTATGGCACAGGCCGCTGCGAAAGGGAAGCCCCTGATGGGTCCTGGCGAAGCGGGCGTCGTGTCGCAGGCGCGAGCCGAGGCCCTGCCGACCAGGCGCGGGATCAGCCAGCCTTTCGCCCTGGTCAAGAACGGGCTCCGGTCGTGGCTTGTCCGGAGACCGGTCCATGATCTGTTCACCACAATGCCTCGCGCAGATGGAGTGTCATGGCCCCCGATAAGAGCACGACGGCCCGCCGGCCCGCCACCGGCTTGCGCCAGTTCCTGGATCCCGAGCAGCAGCGCGACTGGATCGAAGGCAAGGCGGACCTGCCCGACGCCGAGGAGCGGTCTGAATCGCTCGAGCTGCGCTTCAAATACATCCCGCGGTTCCAGAAGCTGCTTCGTCGCCCACAGGCGCGAGAAATCCTGGAGATCCTCGGGCTCTACGGCGCAACTTGCATCCCCATCCCGCGCAGGAGCGAGCGCCACTACTGGTCCGTGTCCTGCCTGCCGTCGACCTCCGACAAGCCCCTCGCACGCGTCAATGCCAGCTGGATGGAACTCTTCACGCTCTATGCGGACGGCGACGACGTCCGGGCGAGTTTCCTGGTGCATCTTTCGGATCTCACGACGGACCGTTCGCTCGAGCAGGGCCATGTGGACGAAGCTTTTCTGGAGCGCTGCGTGACGACGCCGGAAGATGTCGGCTACTTCTTCCCCGGTGGCGCTGACATGATCGGCATCAATGTGCGCAGCTCTGCCTCGATCCGCCGCTTCCTCGCGGATCGCCGCGCCCTTGGCGCCATCAGGACCTTCAATCTGACGCATATGAACCGCGGTCGGAACGCCTATCAGGCGAGCCATTGCTACAGCCTGGCGGATTACATGCTCGGAAATTGAGGGGCGGCTCAATCGGCCCTGGGATCGCGCACCAGATAGTCGCCGAGCGCCAGGCCGATATGGACGACGACGAGCGCGATCAGGCCGAAGGCGAGCCAGGCATGGCTGAGCAGCAGCAGCTCGGCATGGCCCGCCTCCGGCGACCGGATCTCCGGCAGCGAGAGACCGAACAGCAGCTGCCGTGCCCCATAGCTGGAGGCACCGGCCCAGCCCAGCAGCGGCACCACCAGCAGGCCGAGATAAAGCAGCGCATGGACCGGCCGGCTGGCGGCACCCTTCTGCCAGCGCGCCGTGACCTGCGCGAACAGCCGATAGCCTATGCGCACCAAGACGAGGCAAAGCAGCAGGGCACCGGCGGTCTTGTGGCCGAGATAGAGAAGATCGGCAGCCGGTCCCTGGCCGAGCTGCTTCATGGTGACGCCGGTGGCGAACAGGCCGAGCACCAGAGCCGCCGTCAGCCAGTGCAGCACCTTTGCGGCGAGTGGCAGCGACGGCCCGTCTGCCATGTCCGTCCCGGGCTTCGGAAACGCGATGCTCATGCGCCCGCAACCTCCCTGCGCCGGATGAACCCGTCGACGGCCTGCCGGAGTTCCGCTGCCTGCCGGTCGAGATCGGCCGAAGCCGTGGTGACCGCGCCGGCGGTCTGGCGCCAGCTCGCCAGCGTGCCTGCAAGCTGCTCGACCTGCTCGGCGACGAGCCGGACATCGCCCGCCGTCCGCGTCGTGGTCTCGCTGATCGAGCGCGAGCCGACATCCTGGCGGGCGGTCAGCTCGGCGATCGAGAGAGCCGCCTTGTCGACCTTCTCGACCGAGGTCACCAGCGCACCGACCCGCAGGGTGATGCGCTGGGCCGCGATAGTGATCTGGCTCAGCCCCCTGCGAACGTCGTCGGTCGCCTCGGCGGTGCGGTGCGCGAGCTGCTTCACCTCGCCGGCGACGACCGCGAAGCCCCTGCCCGCCTCGCCGGCCCGTGCCGCCTCGATCGTGGCGTTGAGCGCGAGCAGGTTGGTCTGGCTGGCGACGGTGCCGATGATGTCGATGACCTGGACGATCTTGCCGACGGCATCGCTGAGCACGACCGTGTCGGCAGTCGCCTCCTCGACCAGCGCCTTCGCCGCATCGGCAACATCCGAGGTGCGCTGTGCCTCGCTCGCGGCTGTGGCCAGCAGCGAGGACACTTCGGTGATCGCTCCGGCGACATGATCGACATGGCCGGAGACGCGCTGCGTCGATCGCGTCGCCGCCCCGGCCCGCTCATCGACGACGCCGGAGAGCTGCGCGAACTCGCCGGCGGCCTGCGACAGCCGGGCCGCATGCTGCTCCAGCGCCTGCGCGATCGCCGCGATCCGCTCCTGGAAGGCCCCGTTGCGCGCCTGGGCCGCTTCCTGGCGCGCGACCTCGCCCGACAATGCGCTCACGCGCGCCTCGACAGCCTCCTGCTCGGCCTGCAGCCCGCGCTGATGCGCCAGCAGGGCGCGGCCGAGCATGCCGATCTCGTCGCTGCGCATCGCGAGCATCTCGAGCCCGCGCTCCTTGCGGTTCTCCGCCAGGGCCCGCGCCATCTCGCTGATCGGGCGGACCAGCCAGCGGTGCTCCAGCCTGACGATGAAGACGAGGCTGAACAACCCGAGCAGCGAGAGCAGCACCTTGTTCTGGTGGGCGCTCTCGACATGCTGCGACAGGTCGGCACTCAGCCGGCCGATCTCCTCGCCAAGCCCACGCCGCAGGGCCGAGCGCCTGTCGGCGATCACCCTGAGCTCGGCCCGCGCCGTGGCAATGTCCGCGGCCTCGCGCATCGCCCTGGCGCGCACCGCGATCACCTGCGTATCGGCCTGCAGCTTGCCGTCGAGCCGGGTGGCGATGTCCTCGGCCGCGATCGCGAGCACCTCGAGATCGGAGGATTCGGGGCGGACACCTGAGAAGATCGCGACGCTGATCCGCTCGAACAGCATGGTCGTCGCTTCGAGGCGGCTGGCGAGATCGCTCTGGGCCGTCAGGCTGCGCGTGAAGGCTTCGAGCTTGCGCGAACCGATCAGCTCGGTCGCGACATAAAGGCAGGACAGCGCGCCGAGCAGCACACCCCACAGCGCCAGGCGCTGTCCGACCGTCGCCTTGAAAGTCTTGGGAAACATGCCCGCCCGCCCGAAAGCCGGAGCGGACAATCTCATACACGCCTGAAGGAGGCGTTAACTACGAAAGCACGCAAAAAGGGCGCCGTTTCCGGCGCCCTTGGCAATCTCGATAGGCGACGAGCCTCAGAGCTTCTCGACCTGGCTGTATTCTAGCTCGACCGGCGTGGCACGGCCGAAGATCGAGACCGCGACCTTCAGGCGGGCGCGGGCGTGGTCGACATCCTCGACGACGCCGTTGAACGAGGCGAACGGGCCGTCGGCGACCTTCACCTGCTCGCCGACCTCGAACACCACGGTCGGCTTCGGCCGCTCGATGCCCTCGGCGACCTGGCCCTTGATCCGCATAGCCTCGTGCTCGGGGATCGGCATCGGCTTGGCCTTGTCGGCGCCGAGGAAGCCCGTGACCTTGGGTGTGTTCTTGATGAGGTGATAGACCTCGTCGGTCATCTCGCACTTCACGAGGACATAGCCCGGGAAGAACTTGCGCTCGGTGTCGACCTTGCGGCCGCGGCGGACCTCGACGACCTTCTCGGTCGGGACCAGCACTTCATCGAACTTGTCGGAGAGGTTGCGCTGCGCGGCCTGATCCTTGATCGACTGCGCGACCTTGTTCTCGAAGTTGGAATAGGCGTGGACGATATACCAGCGTGTGCTCACGTTCTTGCTTCCGTTCAGCGCGCGAGGATGAGGCCGAGGCCCCAACGGATGACCGTGTCGGTGAAGAGGAAGAACAGGCTCGACATGAGCACCATCAGCAACACCAGGCCGGTGGTGATCAGCGTCTCGCGGCGCGAGGGCCAGGTCACCTTGGAGGCCTCGCTGCGCACCTCCTGCAGGAACTGGAAGGGATTCGTCTTCGCCATCGGGCTCGTCACCTCGGTTCCGGATCGCCGCTTTCGGGCAGCGATTCGGCGGTCCTGAAAGATTCGCGGCGCGGGGCTCAGGGAGCCGCGCGCCGTCGTTAGGGGCTTCTTACAACGCTCTTGCCCGCTCGCCAAGCGGCTTCTTGCGCGCCGCGGCGATGCTCGCGCTCGGCGCCGGGCTCACTGCCCCGCGGCTTCCATGCCCTTTGCCGTCAGAACGCGCATGGCCGCCTCGCTCCGCAGGAAAGCAAGCAAGGCCCGGGCGCCCTCCGGCTGCGGGCTCGCCGCGCCGAGGCCGCCGGTATAGGTCGTGTAGTTCTGGATTTCGGCCGGCAGCGGCCCCACCAGCCTCGCCCCGGGGACGGCCAGGATCTCGCTGATCTGGTGAATTGCCAGATCGGCCTCGCCGGTGACGAGCCGCTGCGCAACCAGGCCGCCGGGCACCAGCACCGCCTTGGCCTTGATCTCCTCGGCGATGCCCATGGTCTCGAGCAGCTTCGCGAAATAGATGCCGCTGGAGCCGCCGGCAGCCGGGTCGATATAGGCGACCTTGCGGGCGGCGAGCAGCGCCGCCTTGAAACCCGCCACCGTCGCGATGTCGGGACGGGTCTCACCGTCCTTGACCGCGACGCCAACGGCCGTGCGCGCCAGATCGGACGCGGTGCCCGCGGCGATCTTGCCCTTCTCGATGAGATCCTTGACTGCGGCCGGTGTCAGCACGGCGACGTCGAAGGTCTCACCCGCGCTGATCCGGCGCTGCAATCCGCCGGCCGTGTCGTTGTCGATGATCAGCTTGTGCCCGCTCGACCTTTCGAATTCGGCGGCAACGGCCAGCACGACCGGCTTGAAGGCGCCGGCCGTCAGGACCTTGATGTCAGCTGCCCCGGCAAGCCCCGAGGTGAGAATGCTGGAAAGCGCGAGCGCTGCGACCCGGATGCTTGAAAACAGCTTCATCGACAATCTCCGGCGGCATGCGCCAAGGCATGCGGGACGGCGCCGGAGCGTAAAGCCCACCGCTCGCGTGCAAAGCTGGCATCGGCGAAGCCGAGGTCACGTTCTCGCGAGACGGGAGGGTACGGAATAAGGGGCTGCGCCGTCGGCTCGATCGCCAGCCGATCGCTGGCGCAGAGACAGGCGGCATCGCCGCGATTTGCGGCTGGCAGGGGCGGTAGGGCTCGAACCTACGACAACCGGTTTTGGAGACCGGTACTCTACCAACTGAGCTACACCCCTGTAGCGCCGGTTGCTTAGCCCGAACCCTACCCGCTTTTCAAGTCGAAATCGCAACCGCCCTGTTCAAAGTTGACTCAAATCGTCAGCCGGTCACGCCAAGGCCTTGGCGTAGCGGGACATTGCGCTGCGCGCCGGCGGATGCGCCTTGGCGCAACGAAAAGGGCGGTGTCGCCACCGCCATTTCAAGCTCCGCCGCGGGAGCGGCCTATCGTTCATTTCGGCAGGCGGCCGATGATCTTCTGCTTGCCGTCGACCACCTCGGCCAGGAAGCTCTCGCGCTGGACGTCACCCTTCGCGTCGAAGGTCGTCTCCATCAGGATGCCGGGCTCCTCCTCCGGCTTGATCGTCGCACCGTGCAGGGTCGCTGCGACCTTGGTCGGCTCGAACTTGCCGAGCTTCTCGGTCGCCCATTTCACCGCATGCACGGCCATGTAGCCCTTGATGCCGTTGTGGTCGGGCACGAACTTGAAGCGTGCCTCGAAGCGCTTGCCGAACTCCTGCAGAGCGGGGATCGGCGCATCGACGGTCTGGCCGACATGGCCGCGCACGCCATCGGCGGCCTTGCCGGCGAGCTCGATCACCTTCTGGCTCAGGATCGTGGTCTCGCCGATCACCGGCTTGCCGACATTCTGGTCGCGCATCGCCACCAGCAGCCGGGCGCTCTCCTCCTCGTTGAGGTAGACGAAGACGGCATCGACCGCGGCGTTCTTCACCTTGATCGCCTCGCCGGCGAAATCGGCCTGGCCCTGCTCGGTCGAGAGATCGACCGGCACTTCGATGCCGCGGCTCTTCAGCTCTTTCAGGATCGCCTCGTGGCCGCCCTTGCCGAAATCGTTATTGACCCAGACCACGGCGACCGACTTGGCCTTGACCTGGTCCTTCAGATAGGCGGCGATCTTCGGCATCGCCGCCGACTGGCTGAGCGAGGTCCGGAAGATGAAGGGATTGCCCTGGGCGGTGTAGGCCGTGCCGTCGCCGGCCGCCAACTGCGCGATCTCGGCGCGCTGGGCGATCTGCATCGAGGCCATGATCGAGCCGGTATAGACCGGCCCGAGCACCGCATGAGTGCCCTCGTCGATCGCGCGCTGCACGGCGGCGCGGGCATTGGCCGGGTTGGTCTGCGTGTCATAGGCGACCATGTCGATCTTGCGCCCGAGAATGCCGCCCTTGGCGTTGATCTCCTCGACCGCAAGCTCGATGCCGCTCTTCCAATTGGTGCCGGCGGTCGCCCCCGGTCCGGACAGTTCGGCGATGGTGACGAGCCTCACCTTGTCCTGCGCCAGGGCTGGCGTCGCCGCCAGTGCGAGCGTCAGGGCAATAGCTTTCAGGGCGATGGTCATGCGGCTCCTCCCGAGCTTCGACGGCCGTTACAGGCTCTCGCCCAAGAGCATAGGCTCTAGGACACTGTATGCAAGATGATTTAGTGGTCGCCAGCTCCGCTCAGCCCCGCACCCCGCCGGTGCGCAGCACATCGGCATAGGCGTCCCAGGCCCGCATGATGTGCCGGTGCAGGATCGAGTCGAGATCAGCCAGGCGCCCGGCCGCGAAGGCCTCGACCATCTGGTGGTGCTCTGCCATCGAGCGCTCCTGCTCGCCTTCCAGCGGGACCGAGAGATGCGTGCGCAGCGCCGCGACGCGGCCGGAGACCCCGCGATAGGCATTGCCGAGATAGCGGTTGCCGCAATGCTGGAAGAAGACCTCGTGGAAGACGGTGTCGGCCCGGGCATAGTCGCGGCGGCTGCCGTTCGCCTGCGCCGTCTCCATCGCCAGGAGGGCGCCCTTCATCGCGGCGAGAGCCGCCTGGCGCGCCTTGCTCATGCATTCGCGCAGCGCCTGCGTCTCCAGCATGTAGCGGAAGACGCAGAGCTCGGAGACGTCCTCCTCGGTCGGCGCGAAGACGAAGGTGCCCTTCTTCGGCACGATCGTCACCAGCCCCTGCAATTGCAGCCGCGCCAGCGCCTCGCGCACCGGCGTGCGGCTCACGCCCAGCGCCTCGCTCAGCGCTTCCTCCGACAAGGTCTCGCCAAGGCGCATCTCGGCGTCCACGATCGCATCGCGCAGGCGCTCCTCGACGATGGCGACCAGCGATTTCGGCTGCTCGACCTTGAGATCAGGCATAGGTGTCACGACCCAGGAAAGCCTCGTAGCTCGGCAGATCGAGCATGGCAGGCTCCAGCCCGCGCGTCGTGCCCGTGCGCTTCAGCTCGCGCGCAAAGGCCGTCATCATATGGGCATAGGCCAGCGTCGAGGCCACCGGATAGCTCAGCAGCTTGAAGCCGAGCCGCTCGAAATCCGCCGCCGTCAATGGCGGCACCCTGCCCTCGACATAGTTGAACATCAGCGGTGCCGCGATCTCGCCCAGCGCCCGCTTCATCTCCTCCTCGGATTGCAGCATCTCCAGCAGCACGAGATCGGCGCCGGCCTGCGCATAGGCCTTGCCGCGCGCGATCGCCTCGTCGAGGCCGAGCGGCAGCCTGGCATCCGAGCGGCCGATGATCAGGAAATCCGGATCGCGCCGGGTCGCGACCGCGATGCGGATCTTCTCGGCATGCTCCTCGGGCGTCACCAACGCCAGCCCCTTCATCGCGCCGCAGCGCTTGGGCGTGACCTGGTCCTCCAGATGGATCGCGGCGACGCCGGCCGCCTCGTATTCGGCGACGGTGCGGGCGACGTTGTTGAGGTTGCCATAGCCGGTATCGGCGTCGGCGATCAGCGGCACCTTGATCGCCGCGGCCAGGGCCCGGCCGCGCGCCACCATCTCGGTCATGGTCAGGAGGCCGATATCGGGCGCGCCGATCAGGCTGGCGGAGAGGCCGTTGCCGGTCATGTAGACCGCTTCGAACCCGGCCTGCTCGATCGCTCTTGCGCCGATGGCGTCATGGCAGCCGGGCGCGACGACGAGGCCGGGCTGGCGCAGCCTGTCGGCGAGCGAATGGCGGGGACTCATCGCGTTCTCCAGTCCGTATGCAAGATACAGGAAGCTGGCACGATCCTCATCGTGAAGCCAGTGCCGCCGTCGCGATCGTCACCGGAAACGAAAAAGGGCGGCGTTGCCGCCGCCCTTTCCATAATTGTCGCGGAGCCGAAGCTTACGCGATGATCGAAGCGACGACGCCTGCGCCGACGGTGCGTCCGCCTTCGCGGATGGCGAAGCGCAGCTTCTCTTCCATCGCGATCGGGACGATCAGGTGGACTTCCATGGTGATGTTGTCACCAGGCATCACCATCTCGGTGCCCTCGGGCAGGTGCACCACGCCGGTCACGTCCGTCGTGCGGAAGTAGAACTGCGGGCGGTAGTTGGTGAAGAACGGGGTGTGGCGCCCGCCCTCCTCCTTGGTCAGGATGTAGGCCTCGGCCTTGAACTTCGTGTGCGGCTTCACCGAACCCGGCTTGCACAGGATCTGGCCGCGCTCGACGTCCTCGCGCTTGGTGCCGCGCAGCAGCGCGCCGATGTTGTCGCCGGCCTGGCCCTGGTCCAGCAGCTTGCGGAACATCTCGACGCCGGTCACCGTCGTCTTCACCGTGTCCTTCAGCCCGACGATCTCGATTTCCTCGCCGACCTTGACGATGCCGCGCTCGACGCGGCCGGTCACAACCGTGCCGCGGCCCGAGATCGAGAACACGTCCTCAACCGGCATCAGGAACGGCTGGTCGATCGGGCGCTCAGGCTGCGGGATGTAGTCGTCGACCGTCTTCATCAGCGCGATCACCGCGTCATGGCCGATCTCAGGGGTGACGCCGTCCAGCGCCGCCTTGGCCGAGCCCTTGGTGATCGGGATGTCGTCGCCCGGGAAGTCGTACTTCGACAGAAGCTCGCGGATCTCCATCTCGACCAGCTCGAGCAGCTCGGCGTCGTCGACCAGATCCACCTTGTTCATGAACACCACCAGCGCGGGAACGCCGACCTGGCGCGCCAGCAGGATGTGCTCGCGGGTCTGCGGCATCGGGCCGTCGGCAGCCGACACAACCAGGATCGCGCCGTCCATCTGCGCCGCGCCCGTGATCATGTTCTTCACATAGTCGGCGTGCCCGGGGCAGTCGACGTGCGCATAGTGACGGGCCGGCGTCTCGTACTCGACGTGAGCCGTCGAGATCGTGATGCCGCGCGCCTTCTCCTCGGGCGCCTTGTCGATCTGGTCATACGCCGTGAACGACGCGCCGCCAGACTCAGCCAGAACCTTCGTGATCGCAGCCGTCAACGACGTCTTGCCATGGTCAACGTGACCAATCGTTCCAATGTTGCAGTGCGGCTTCGTCCGAGCAAACTTCTCTTTGGCCATGACACCTTAGTTCCTGACGACGCCCGCGCAGGGCCGGAAAACGCGGTCGCATTAGGGGGTTTTGGGGCAGGATGCAAGCCAAAGGCAAAGTATCGCGTCAGAGCGTCGCCCGCGCGGGCCGCTTGCCCTGGCGATGCCATGGCGGCAGAAGCGTTTTCGAACCCGCCGGCCCTCGCCCGGCACCGCTTCGGAGTGGACCATGACCGAACCCAAGCCCGGCCCGCGCATCGCCATCACCTATTGCAGCATGTGCAACTGGCTGCTCCGTTCAGCCTGGATGGCGCAGGAGCTGCTCCAGACCTTCGGCCAGGACCTCGGCGAGGTCGTGCTGATCCCGCGCACCGGCGGCATCTTCCAGATCCACTACAATGGCGATCTGATCTGGGATCGCACCGTCGATGGCGGCTTCCCGGATGTGAAGCAGCTCAAGCAGCGCGTGCGCGACCGGCTCGATCCCGAGCGCGATCTCGGCCATCTCGACGACCACAAGAAGAAACTCGTGCAGGGCTGAGGGGCCCCGCCTGCAGCCCTCATCCTGAGGAGCCGCGCAGCGGAGTCTCGAAGGATGCTTCAGGAAGCTCCGGAAACAGCTGGACCATCCTTCGAGACGCGGACCAACGTCCGCTCCTCAGGATGAGGGCTGGAATAGAGTTTCGGCGCGGCCTCAGATGCCGCCGCCGCAATCGCCGGCCAGGATCTGGTCCATCGAGCGCGAGGGCTCGGCGCAGCCGGCCTCGCCCACCACCTTGGCCGGCACGCCGGCGACCGTGGTGTTGCGCGGCACCGCCGCGAGCACGACCGAACCGGCGGCGACGCGGGCGCATTGCCCGACCTCGATGTTCCCGAGGATCTTGGCGCCGGCGCCGATCAGCACGCCCTTGCGGATCTTGGGATGGCGGTCGCCGCCCTGCTTGCCGGTGCCGCCCAGCGTCACGTCCTGCAGCATCGAGACATTGTCCTCGATCACCGTGGTCTCGCCGACGACGAGGCCGGTGGCGTGGTCGAGGAAGATGCCCTTGCCGATCTTGGCAGCCGGGTTGATGTCGGTCTGGAACACTTCCGACGAGCGGCTCTGCAGATAGAGCGCGAAGTCGCGCCGGTCCTGCCGCCACAGCCAATGCGCCAGGCGGTGCGTCTGGAGCGCGTGGAAGCCCTTGAAATAGAGCACCGGCTCGATCAGCCGGTAGCAGGCGGGATCGCGGTCGAGCACGGCGAGCACGTCGGCGCGGATGCCCTGCCCGATCTCGGGATCGGCGTCGATCGCCTCGTCGAAGGCCTGCGCGATCAGCTCTGCCGGCACGGCGCCATGGCCGAGCCGCGCCGCGATGCGATGGGCGACCGCGGCCTCGAAGCTCGGCTGGTTCAAGATCGTCGCCAGAACGAAGCTCGCCATCGCCGGCTCGCTCGCGATCGCCAGCTCGGCTTCGTTGCGCAGGCGGGACCAGACGGGATCGACACGGTCGAGGCCGGTGGCTGGATCGCGGATCTCGATATTCGGGCGCCCGGATGGCATGGCGTTCTCCGCTACGGTTCGCTCGTAGATCAATCTGGTGCGATCAGCTCGCGCCAGAGCACGTGGTGCCGCCTTCTAGCTGAATCAAGCCGCAAAGAACAAGAATCGATTTGCGAGGCAAGTGTCGCAAGCCATTGGCGTAGAATAATATTCTACCTGAGGAGAACGTTGTTCTACGGCCGGCGAGCCAGGAACTCGACGACTGCCTGCTTGTGCGTACGATCGCCCACCGCGAGATTATGATCACGCCCCTCGATGGCGAAGCTTTGCGCGCCCGGGATCAGCGCCGCCAGCTCCGGGCCGGAGCCTGAGACGTCGTCCTTCGTGCCGACGCTGACCAGGGTCGGCACCGCGATATGGCCGACCTCCTCCTTGCTCAGCGTCTGGCGCGTGCCGCGTATGCACGCCGCGAGGGCTCTGAGATCGCTGCCGGTGTTCTCGGCGAAGGCGCGGAACATGCGCTGCATCGGATCGGTCAGGTCGGCGAGCGAAGGCGCCTCCATCGCGTCGGCGATGCCGAGCGGCAGCCCGACCCCCTCGACCAGATGGATGCCGAGCCCGCCCAGCAGCAGCGAGCGCACGCGCTTAGGATGGGCGAGCGTCAGGTGCGAGGAGATCCGCGCCCCCATCGAATAGCCCATGATGTCGGCGCGCTCGATCGAGAGATGATCCATCAGCCGGCGCGCATCCTCGGCCATGATGTTGGAGTGATAGGCCTCGGGATCGTAGAGCTTCTGGCTGCGGCCATGGCCGCGATTGTCGTAGAGCACGACGCGCCGGCCGGCATGGGTCAGCGTCTTCGTCCACTGCGTGTTGACCCAGTTCACCGCATGACTCGAAGCGAAGCCATGGATCAGCACGATCGGATCGCCAGAGCCTTCGCCGGTCGGCGCGAGGTCGAGATAGGCGATCTGCACGCCGTCGGAATCGAATGTCTGCATCGGCCCTGCCGCCAAGCTTGCTTTGATCGTCGGGTTGGTCTGCCATGGCGGCGCGGCTTTGGGTAGCATCCTCTCACCTGGGCGCTGGTCGTCCCGGGCGACCGGAGGGAGACCCGGGACCCATTCCGGCCCCTCTATCGGACAAGCTCCGGAATGGATCCGGATCTCCGCTTCGCTACGTCCGGGATGACTCGCGCAAGTTGATGAGGAAGGGCCGCCCCTTCCCGCGACGCCGCGCGCCGCTTATGACGAGACCATGAGCGAGCAAGCCCAATCCTCGGCCGGCGGCCGTATCGAACTGGTCGATCTGGCCCGCGGCATCGCGTTGCTTGCGATGTTCGTCTACCACTTCGCCTATGATCTCTCCTATTTCCGGCTGATCCGGGTCGACGTCGTCACCGATCCGGCCTGGCGCGCCTTCGCCCGGCTGATCGCCGGCTCCTTCCTGGTGATCGTCGGCTTCAGCCTGGTGCTGGCGACACAAAAGGGCTTCGACCGCGGCAATTATCTGCGCCGTGTCGCCCTGATCGCCTGCGCCGCGGTCCTCGTCACCTCCGCGACCTGGTTCGCGCTGCCGGATGTCTTCATCTTCTTCGGTATCCTGCATCACATCGCGCTGGCGAGCGTGCTGGCCCTGCCCTTCCTGTTCCTGCCGACGCTGGTCATCGCCATCACGGCAGTCATCGTGTTCGCCCTGCCCTTCATCCTGGGTCACAACGTCTTCACCCAGGACTGGCTCTCCTTCCTCGGCTTCGGCCCCTGGCCGCTCACTGCCGATTTCGTCCCGGTCTTCCCCTGGTTCGGCTGCGTGCTCGCCGGCATGGTGCTGGCGCGGACAGCTTTGCCGAAAGCGCCGGGCAGCTTCTGGGCGAACTGGCGGGCGACGTCCGCCCCCGCCAAGGTCATCGTCCTCGGCGGCCGCAACAGCCTGTTCGTCTATCTCGTCCACCAGCCGCTCTTCATCGGCGCGCTGTTCCTGTTCATGCAGGCCACCGGCCAGGTGGCCACGCAGAAGCTTCCGGATGCCGAGGCCGCACCGTTCCTGACCGCCTGCCAGCGCTCCTGCACCGGTACCGGCACGCCGAAGGAGATCTGCGAGCGCGTCTGCGGCTGCTCGATGGACGGGCTCAAGCAGGCGAATCTCTGGGTCAAGGCGCTCGCCGATGCGCTCAGTCCGGCGGAAACCGAGCAGGCGCGCGGGATCGGCCAGAACTGCGCCCGCCAGCCCTGATCGCCTCGCCGCGCGCAGCGGCGACAGGTCACGGCAGCAGCGATGTCGGTCTGCTTCACGCGCGCTGGCGCAGCCCGCGGCGAACGATTATGGTGCCGCCGAATTTGCAAGGACGAAAACCATGGCCGATCACGGCACCCCGCATTTCCACAATGATCCCGGCGTCGCCGTGATCCATGTCGGCGCGCGCGAGTTCATGTGCATCGGCGCCAAGCCGCCCTTCGACCATCCGCACGTCTTCCTCGACATGGGTTCCGACGACGAGATCGTCTGCCCCTATTGCTCGACGCTGTTCAAATACGAGCCGTCGGTCGGCCATGGCCACAGCAAGCCGGCCGAGTGCGAATACCACGACACCGCCGCCAAGGCGGCGTGAGGATATCCTGCCGGGGGCGCGGCAGGACATGACATCGTGGCCACTCTCCCGATCCTCATCGCGGGCGCCGGCATAGGCGGCTTGACCGCCGCGATCGCGCTTGCCCGCCGCGGCATTCCCGTCGCGATCGCCGAAAAGCGCACCCGTTTCGACGAGGCCGGCGCCGGCATCCAGGTCTCGCCCAATGCCGGGCGCGTGCTCGAATCGCTCGATCTCGGCCTGGCGCTGCGCCGCGCCGCGATTCGGCCCGAGGCGCTGGCGATCGGCCATTGGGGCGGCGGCAAGCCGCTGCTCGCCATGCCCTTCGCGCCGCCGGTCGAAGGCGCGACGCCCTCGCGCTCGCTGAAGCGGGCCGATCTGCATCAGCTCCTGCTCGATTCGGCCAGAACCCTGCCGAACATCCGCTGGATCATCGGCCGCGGCCTCGTCGATGCGCATGAGACCGAGGAAGGCGTATCCGTCACGCTCGGCAGCGAAAGCGGTGGAACCGAGACGGTCGAGGCCATGGCCCTGATCGGCGCCGACGGGCTCTGGTCGCGCGCCCGCGCCCTCGTCGGCGATGCGGGCGAGCCCGGCTTCACCGGCTGGGAGGCCTGGCGCTCGCTGATCCCCGCGGAAAGCTTGCCCGACGCGCTGCGCCGCCCGGCGGTGGCGCTGCATCTCGGCCCGGCCCGCCATGCGGTGCATTACCCTGTCTCCGGCGGCAAGGAGATCAACCTCGTCCTGATTCGCGCGGCGCGCGAGGCACGGCCCGGCTGGTCGCGCGAGGGCGACGCCTCGCAGCTGACCGAGATCGCCGGCAATGCCGGCCCTGGCCTGCGCGACCTGATCGAGCGCGCGCCGAACTGGCGGATCTGGTCGCTCTACGACCGCGCGCCCGCAAGGATGGCCAAGGGCCGCATCGCTTTGCTCGGCGACGCCGCCCATCCGATCCTGCCCTTCCTGGCCCAGGGCGCGGCTCTCGCCATCGAGGACGCTGCCGTGCTGGCGCATGAGCTTGCGATGCGGCTGGCGCGCGAAGGATCAGCCGCGGTACCGGCGGCGCTGGCAGCCTATGCCGGGGCGCGGACCGAACGTGCCACGCGGGTCCAGCAGGCCAGCCGCAAGAACGGCGAGGCCTATCATCTCGGCCGGCCCTGGAGCTTCGCCCGCGACTTCGCCATGCGCCGCATGGGTCCAGACGGCATGCGCAAGCGCCACGCCTGGATCTATGACTGGCGCGCGCCGTCCTGACGAAATCGTCATCGCCCGGGCACGCCCGATCTCGTCAACGCCGCATTCGCTTCCTAGATTAACCGCGGGTGACACGAAACGAAACGAGCCAATGATCCGTATCGACCTCAACAACGCCGCCAGCGCCCGCCTGGTCCGCTTGCCCCGCTGGGCGAGCTGGCTGGTCATGGCCGGTGCCTTTGTCGTCGGCGTGCTGATTTTCCTGGTCGCGGCCAGCCTGGCACTGATCCTCGTGCCGCTCGTCATCGCCGGCGGTGCCGTCGCCGCCTGGCAGATGCGCCGCCGTATGCGCGCGGCCGGCATCGATCCGCAGAACCCATTCGAGCGCAGGCGGCCCGAGACGGCGCGTGGCGAGATCGTCGACGCCGAATACCGGGTGATCGAGCCGGGCGAACGCCGTTAAGCGCCGGCGCGGGCCCCAAATTCGGCCCGCAGCCGGGCATTCTCCGCCTCCAGCTCTTCCAGACGCTGCCGCACCGGCGCGAGCGCCGGCGCCAATTCGGCCTCGCTGAAGCGCGGCGTGATGTGCTGCGGGCAGTTCCAGTCAAAGGCCTCGACCTTGATGGTGACGCCGCGCTCCGGCACGGCGCGATAGCCCGGCACGATCAGGCGCTGCGCCAGCTCCGGCTCGGCGGCGAGATCGTGAAAGCTGGCCCGGCCGAAGATCTTCAATCGCGCCCGATGGCCGTAGTCCATCAGGAACAGGCAGAGCCGGTCATCGGCCGATAGGTTGCCGAGGCTGAGATATTGCCGGTTGCCGCGCAGGTCGGCGAAGCCGAGCGTCGTCTCGTCGAGCACGCGCAGAAAGCCCTCCGGACCGCCGCGATGCTGCAGATAGGGCCAGCCCGTCTCCGACACGCTCGCCAGGTAGAAGGAGTCGCGCGCCGCGATGAAACCGGCCTCGGCCTCACCGAGCCGGTCATGATGCGGCTCGCCCGCCTCCTGCCTTGCATAGCTGCGCCGGCTGCCCTGTGCTTCCTGGGCAGCCTTCACGGCCGGTGTCGTCGCGATCTCTAGGAAACGGTGGGTCATCTCGGGTGCCTCCGCCGGTCGAGATGACCATTTCAGCGATGGATCGCAATCACCGCTGCGGGCAGTTCAGAATTCCAACCTGCGCAACAATCCGATCACGCCGTCAGCCGCACCAGCACAGCGCCCGCTGCCGCACTGGCCGCCAGCACCGGCACCATGCCGAGCTTGAAGCGAAGCAGCGCGATCATCGCGAAAGCCGCCAGCAGCGCCGCCCGCCAGTCGAGCGAAGCCAAAACCGGCAGATCCGGCGCGAGCGGGCCGATCACGACCGGCCGCACGGCCTTGAACAGCACATGCAGGCCGAACCAGAGCGCGAGATTGGCGATGACGCCGACGACAGCGGCGGTGATCGCCGTCAGCGCCGCCGATAGTGCCTTGTTACCGCGCAGCGCCTCGATGTAGGGCGCGCCGAGGAAAATCCAGAGGAAGCAGGGCGCGAAGGTCACCCAGACCGTCAGCAGGCCGCCCAGGCTGCCGGCGACCAGTGGGTCGAGCCCGCCATGCCCGCGCCAGGCGGCGAGGAAGCCGGTGAACTGCAGCACCAGGATCAGCGGCCCCGGCGTCGTCTCGGCCAGGCCGAGCCCGTCGACCATCTCGCCGGCGACGAGCCAGCCATAGGTCTCGACCGCCGCCTGCGCGACATAGGCGAGCACGGCATAGGCGCCGCCGAAGGTGACGACCGCCATGGCGCTGAAGAAGGCGCCGATCTGGGTGAAGACATTGCCGCCGCCGAGTAGCACCCAGAGCAGCGCGACCGGCCCCAGCCAGAGCGGCAACCAGAGCGCCAGCACCCGCAGTGCCCTCCCCGCCGAGGGCTCGGTATGGGTGAGCTCGCCGCGCTCGAACATCAGGTCGACCACGCCCTTGAACTCCGGCGCGCCGTCCTTGCCGGCATGGCCACCGCCACCGAACAGGGCCGGCGCCCAGCGGTTGCCCAGCCAGCCGACGAGCCCCGCGCCGAAGATCACCAGCGGGAAAGGCGCCTTGAGCAGGAAGAGCGCCAGGAAGGCGGCGATCGCGATCACGATCATCGCCCGGTTTTTCAGCGCCCGCTTGCTGATCCTCAGGCCGGCCTCGATGACGATGGCGAGCACCGCCGCCTTGACGCCGAAGAAGAGCGCATCGACCAGCGGCACCTGGCGATAGAGCACATAGAGCAGCGAGAGGCCCCACATCACCAGCGCGCCCGGCAGGATGAAGAGCAGGCCGGCGATCAGCCCGCCGACCGTGCGGTGCATCAGCCAGCCGATATAGGTGGCGAGCTGCTGCGCCTCGGGGCCCGGCAGCAGCATGCAGTAGTTGAGCGCATGCAGGAAACGGCGCTCGCCGATCCAGCGGCGCTCGTCGACCAGTTCCTTGTGCATCAGCGCGATTTGCCCGGCCGGCCCGCCGAAGGAGAGCAGGCCGATCTTGAGCCAGACCCGCGTCGCCTCGGCGAGGGTCGGCGTGGCGGGGGCGGCCATCGCCGCCCCTTCATTCGTCACAGTCGTCATCGCCCGGTCCTCAGATCTTTCCCGGCGCGGACGGCCAGTTATGGGTTTCGTCGCCCGCGTCGCGGCACCAGCGATAGAAGGCGTCGTAGAGCAGCATGCCGGCCTCGAGCTGTGCCAGATCGTCGCGATACATCCGTGACAGGCCGAGCGACGCCGCGAGGAAGCCGGCCGCTTGCGGCACGAGATCGAGCCGCGCGGTATCGGCCGCCCGCACGATCATGGCGAGCTGGTCGAGCGCCGGCGACGACAGCCCGAACTGCTCGATCATCGTGTCGAAGCTGCAGCGCTCGCCGCGATGGCTCCAGAACACGCCGTCGATATCGAACGGCGTCGCCCCGAAGCGGTCGGCGACATCCGCGACTTCCGAGGCCGAGACGAACAGGAAGACGGCGTGAGGATCGACGAAGCGGCGGATCAGCCAGGGACAGGCGATGCGGTCGACCTTCGGCCGCGCCCGCGTCACCCAGAGCGTGCGCCCGGCTGCATCGCGCTGCGGCAGCTTGCCGGTCTCGACGAGCAGCCCGCCCGCCTCGCGCCAGGCCTCGAAGCCCCCCGCGAGATTCTCCGCCGCGACGCCCTCATGCCTCAGCCAGGCGGCGACGCCCTCGCTGAGCTTCTGCCCGCGCTGGCAGATGACGACGACCTTGCGGCCGGCATAGGCCGAGGCCCAGGCGGCAACGTCGCGATGGCTGCGCCGTTCGCTCGCCGGCAGCAGGCGCGGATCGGCGGCAACGTCCTCGTCGATGCGGACATCGACCAGGGTGGGCGCATCGGGCAGGCCGACGAGCCGGGACAATTGCGCAGGCGTGATCTGGATGTTGGAAGACATGAGCGTCCATCCTTGAGCAAGGAGTGTGGACGCGATCCTTGGGCTGACGCCTCACGGGGCGGTCGCGATTGGCCCCTGCGGAAAGTTTAGATCACTGCATTGAGACAGGGTCAACAATCGCTCGCTTCCCTCTTGCCAAAATAAACGCGGGTCGTCCCGGGGCGACCGGAGGGAGGCCCGGGACCCATTCCGGAACCCTTATCGGATAGGCTCCGGAATGGATCCCGGATCGGCGCCGCTCCGCGGCTTGTCCGGGATGACACCGTGATGAATGTCGGAGCCCAACCTCGTTTCGGCTGGGCGCTCAGGATGAGGATTACGAGAGCTTCTCAATCGATCCGGCTGACCAGCAGCTTGTCGATCCGCCTGCCGTCGAGATCGACCACCTCGAAGCGCCAATGGCCTTTTTCGAAGCTCTCGCCGACATTCGGCAGCCGGTTCATCTCGGCCAGCACGAAGCCGGCAACGGTCTGGTAGTCGGCGTCGCGCGGCACATGGATGCCGAGCTCGTGCGAGAACTCGTCAACCTGCATCCAGCCGGCGACCAGGAAGGAGCCGTCGGCACGCGGGACGATCGCCGGCTCGTCGGCCTCGTCCTCCTGGAAGGCGCCGGTGATCGCCTCGAGCACATCGCTCGAAGTGATGATCCCCTCGAAATGGCCGTATTCGTCGAAGACCAGCGCGAGATGGACATTTGACGCGCGAATGGCGCGCAGCACGTCGAGCGCCCCGCTGGTGTCGAGCACCACCGGGGCCTCATGCACGAGGCTGCGCAGGTCGCGGCCGTCACCGTCCGAGAGCGCGTCGAACATGTCCTTGACAGTGACGACGCCGATGATCGCGTCGGCCTCCCCGTCCTGCACCGGCAGGCGCGAGCGCTTGGTGGCCCGGACCTGGGCCTTGATCTCGTCGGTCGCATCGGCAAGGTCGATCACCTCGACCTCGCGCCGCGGCGTCATCAATGCACGGGCCGAGCGGTCGGCAAAGCGCATGACCCCGGAGATCATCTCGCGCTCGTCGCGCTCCAGCACGCCGGCATTCTCGGCTTCGGCGATGATGGTGCGGACCTCCTCCTCGGTCACCGTCTCCTCCGGCTCGCCCTTCTGGCCGAGCAGCGCGAGCACCAGCTTGCCCGACGTGTCGAGCAACCAGACCAGTGGCGAGGCAACCTTGGCCAGCACCACCATCGCCGGCGCGACGCGCGCGGCGACGCGCTCGGCATCGCGCAAGGCGATCTGCTTGGGCACCAGTTCGCCGATGATCAGCGAGAGATAGGTGATAAGGACGACGACGGTGCCGACGCCGAGTGCATCGGCAGCCGTACTCGACAATCCGTGCGTTCCGAGCCATTCCGACAGGCGCGCACCAAGCGTTGCGCCCGAGAAGGCGCCGGACAGCACGCCGACCAGCGTGATGCCGATCTGCACCGTCGAGAGGAAGCGGCCAGGATTCTCGGCGAGCCGGATCGCCTTCGCGGCGCCTTTGCTGCCTTGATCGCTCAGGACTTTCAGCCGTGCCGGGCGGGATGAGACGACCGCAAGCTCCGACATGGCAAGCACACCGTTGATGACGGTGAGGACGATGACGACCAGAATCTCCGTTAACAAAACCAGCTCGGGTGCTGCAGGGCCGCGCTCGCTATCGGCCTGCTTCTTTGCCGCTTATAACGCATTGACGGCCGAACGCGATGGGAGAAGACGATGCCCCAGGACGATCTCCATCACCGTGATCCCCGCCAGCTGGCCCCGGCGACGCAGCGCAACCGCGGGCCGATCCTTGCCGTGCTCCGCCAAGTGCTTCCGCATCAAGGGCTCGTGCTGGAGGTCGCCAGCGGCTCCGGCGAGCATGCCGTCCACTTCGCAGCCGCCTTTCCGGGCCTGAGCTTCCAGCCGAGCGACCCCGATCCGGCTGCGCTGGCCAGCATCGACGCCTGGGCGCGCACGAGCACCCTGCCGAACCTGCGCCCGGCCATCCGGCTCGATGCGATGGCGCCACGCTGGCCGGTCACGCAGGCGGATGCGATCTTGTGCATCAACATGATCCATATCTCGCCCTGGGCCGCCGCCGAGGGGCTGATTCGGCACGCAGCGGAACTGCTGCCGACCGGCGGGCCGCTCTATCTCTACGGTCCCTATCGCCAGCACGACGTGCCGCTGGCGGCGAGCAACGCCGTCTTCGACGACAGCCTGCGCCGGCGCAATCCGAAATGGGGCCTGCGCGAGCTCGAGGCCGTCGCCGAACTCGCGCGAGCCGCCGGCTTAGGCGAGCCGCAGGTGACGCCGATGCCGGCGAACAATCTCAGCGTCGTGTTCCGGAAGGCCTGATCGTTCAGCCGCTGTCGCAGCTCGTCTCCTGCGTCGCGCAGATGCGGTCGACCCAGGCACGGAACCGGCCCGCCTCCGCTCCGGCTTTCGCGGCAGGCTTGATCTCGAGCCCGGACAGAACCTCGCTGTCAGCCGGCAGGCCGTACTCGATCAGCACCCATTTGCCGCTGCAGCCGAGAAGCCGACCGTTCTGGACGAAGGCGTCGCCGTCGAGGCTGAGCCCGTCCTGGCCGGAGAGGACAGCCGGCGCCTTGGCGTCCGGGCGCAGCCGGCCGGCGGCAGCCTGCGACTTCACCGTCAGCTTGCGCCCGCTGACCCAGCCCGAGCCCTTGAACATCGGCCGGGGCGGCGCGTCGGTCAGCATCTCGTTGTCGCGCGCCTTGGCGATCCTGAACCAGCCATTGGCCCCGGCCGAAACCTCGACCTCGACCATGGCGCGCACCGGCGGATCGTCGCCGCTGAGCTTCACCGGCGGCAGCGTGCCGACCACCTTGTGATTGGTGCCCGGGCCGGCGCGGACGTTCAGCCCCGCCGGGTCGGTCTCGCTGACGAAGGCGCCGAAGGAGCAGGCGACCTGCCCGGCCGGCGCCGGCATGACGCCCTCCGACTGCGCCCGCACGGCAGGAACGGCGAGCAGGACGATGGCCAGGCCGGCGGCAAGGGCTTCAGGACGCAGCATTGACCAGCACGTAGTAGAAGGCGCCGGGGGTCCCGACCGCCTTGAGGAAGGTCGGGTAGCGATTCTTCGGGATGGTCTGGCAGCCGGCCGACCAGGTGTTGGGCTCCAGCACATTGTCCGCCCCGCCGCGGTGAATGTACATGCTGGTCCCCGCCCCCGACGGGTCGATCCGGCTCTTGTCGTCCTGCGTGAAGCGCCCGTCGCCGTCGGTGTCGCGCTCGGCGACCTGCGTGCTCTTCACCTGGAAGGCGCGGTCGCCCAGGAAGCCGCCCTTCTTCTCGAAATACTGGTAGGTGCCCTCGGTCAGGCGCCCGGCATCCTTGATGCCGTCCTTGTTGATGTCGACGCCGTCGGCCTTGCTGAACTTGACGCCCTTGTAGCGCGCATCGCCGCCGCTGGCGCGCTGCGAGTACTGGGCGCCCGGCTCGGTGCAGATCGGGAAGCTCGCGAGCTCGCGAAAGCGCCCGGTCCGGCGCATCACCACGACGAGGTCGTCATAGGAGCCCTTGCCGCGATTGGCGATCGTGCTGCTTTCCTTGCGCAACGCCAGCAGGACGAGGCGGCCGAACCTCTGGTCGAAGCGCGCATCGGTCGAGCCGAAGCGCCAGAAGATCGCCGAATAGGAATCGAATTCCTGCTTCGGCGTGCGGAACTGCGGGGGCTCGGCGGAGGGGCGCCGGAAGCGGGTGTCGAGGACCTCGCCATGGAAGTCGCGCCAGTCGCGCAGGCCGCGCAGCCGCGTCTCCGCGGCCGGGCTGAGATGGGCCTCGACGACGCGCCAGAAGAAATCCTTCAGGCCAGGCGGCACCGCTTCGACGATGTCGCGCCAGCGCGAGAAGGCGATGACCTTGTCCTGCCGCAGGCAACGGTCGAACTGCCGGGCGAAATTGGCGAAATCGAGTTCGGCGAGATCCGGGCGGCGGGCGCTCATGCCTCGCCATCCGATCGTTGGAGTGGGCGCATCGAACCCTCCAGCGCTGCATCGTTCAGGGCGACCATAAGGCATCGCCGCCCGAAGGGCAGGCGGCGAGCAGCAGGTTCGTCAGCAGAATGTGGAGGTCTGGGGGTTTTTCGCTCGCTCAGAGCACCATCGGCAGCACGAAGAAGCCGCCGACGACGACCACCACCAGCGCCAGCGCCGTCATCGGCAGGTGCTTCTCGATGAAGATGCGGATGTCGTCGCCGTAATAGCGCAGCGCCACCGCGATCATCGCGAAGAAGGTGACGCGCGAGATCACCATGCCGACGGTGAACTTCCAGATGTCGAAATGCAGGAAGCCGGACATGATCGTGACGATCTTGAACGGGATCGGGGTCAGGCCCTTGGTCAGCAGCACCCAGAACCAGTAGTCCTGCGAGGTGTGGATCAGGTGGGCCGCCTTCTCCTGCAGACCGTAGATGCCGATCAGCCAGGCGCCGACCGATTCATAGAGCAGCGCCCCGATCGCATAGCCGAGATAGCCGCCGGTGACGGCGCCGAGCGAGCAAACGCCGGCATAGACCCAGGCGCGGTCGGGCCGCGCGATGCACATCGGGATCAGCAACGGGAGCGGTGGCAGCGGGCTCACCGAACTTTCGACGAAGGTGATGGCGAAGAGCAGCCAGGGCGCGGCAGGGTGAGACGCGTAGGAAACGCACCAGTCGTAAGCACGCTTGAGCATGTAGGGGAAACCGTTCCTGGGTTCTCGCGCCGGTTGCAGGGCTGCCCTGCGTCCCATGCATTAATTCAATTGTCGCGGTCAGGCCACTAATCTCTTGGGCTAGAGTCAATATGACGACAGGTTCATGGCGTCGCAGAGGCATGATGGTTGCCGCGCCTCGCAAGCGGTTCACTAAGCCGGCTTCATACCCGGCTGCCCCGTCTCGACGACGAAGCTCGCCCGGGTCGAAACCGCAGCGCCGGCCACTGTGACCTTGTCGAGAACGCGGTAATCCGCCTGCCAGCGATCCTTCGACAGGCTGTGGCGCATATAGCCGCGCTGGTTGTTGAAAAAGCCGATATGCGGGTTCTTCTTCAGCCCCGCCTGCCCCGCCTTGGTCATGTCGGCGCCATCACCGCCCGAGGTGATCGAGGTCGACACGAACTCGACGCCGAGCGTCTTCGATCTCGGATCATCGAAATCGGCTTTGAGCTCGCCCGCCCAGTTCTGGTGGATGTCGCCGGTCAGCACCACGGCATTGCCGATCCCGGCGCTTTCCAGCGTGTCGAACAGCCGCTTGCGCGCCGCAACGGCGCCGTCCCACTTGTCCATGCTGTAGCCGGTCTTCTCCGGGTCCGGATCGCGGTCGTGGCGCATGAGCATGACCTGCTGCGCCAGAACGTTCCAACGCGCCTGCGAGGCGCGCAGGCCTTCGCCGAGCCAGGCCTCCTGCTTCTCGCCGAGCATGGTGTTCTCGGGCTTCAGCGCGTCGGCGCAGGCTGCGTGCGAGCCGTCGCCGCAAGGCTGGTCGCTGCGGAACTGGCGGGTGTCGAGCACGTCCATCTGGGCGAGATCACCAAACTGGAAGCGACGATAAGCCTGGATCCACGGCCCGTTCGGCAGCGAGGTCCGGCGCAGCGGCATGTGCTCGTACCAGGCCTGGAAGCCGGCGGCGCGGCGCAGCGCGAAGATCTCCGGCGGGATGTTCTCCTCCGAGACCATCCCGGCGAAGTTGTTGTCGACCTCGTGGTCGTCGAACGAGACGATCCACGGGGCCGAGGCATGGGCGAGCTGGAGATCGGGGTCCATCTTGTAGATGGCGTAGCGCTGGCGATAGTCGGCGAGCGTGTAGATCTCGTCGGGTTCGCCCGGCATCACCCGTGCCACCGGCAGCGGCCGCTCGTTCGGCCTCACCATGCGGTACTCGTAGATGTAGTCGCCATAGTGGAAGACGAAATCGAAGCGCTCGTCGGCGACATGGCGGAAGGCGGTGAAGAAGCCGTCCTCGTAGCGCTGGCAGCCGAGCACGCCGAAATTGACGCGCTCGAGGCTCGCGCCGGCAGCCGGCAGCGTCCGGGCGCGGCCAATCATGGTCCGCTCGCCGCCGCAGCTGAAACGGTAGAAATAGTCGCGATTGGGTTGGAGTCCGGCGATCTCGACATGGACCGCATGCCCGAGCTCGGGCCGCGCCAGTGCCGTACCGCGCTGGACATTGCCGCGCATATTGGCTTCGGTCGCGATCTCATAGGCGACCTCGACCGCCTTCATCGGCATGCCGCCATTGCGGGCGAGCGGAAGCGGCGCCAGCTTGGTCCAGATCACAAACCCATCGGCGGAAGGGTCGCCCGAGGCAATGCCGAGCCCGAACGGATAGGCAGCGAAGACCGGATTGGCCCAGACGCGCTGGTCGATGACGCCACCGCTCGTCAGCAGGAGGCCGGAGGCCGCGAGCCCGGTCAGGAAGCGCCGCCGCGACGGCGTGCCGGCCTCGGTCAGGAAATCATCGACGCTGAACTGACCGAAGGCGTTGCGGCGGAACATGGCAGGGCTCCAGGCTCGTTGCCTGGAACCATACCAAGTTTCGCCTGACGCGCACGTGACAGTGGCCGCTCAGGCGAGCCGTTCCAGTGCCTCCGCGATTTTGAGCTTGCGCGCTTCCGCCGCTGCCTTGCGCTCACGGTTCTCCTCGACGATCTCCTCCGGCGCGCGCGCCATGAAGTCGGGATTGCCGAGCTTCCTCTCGACCGCAACGATGTCCTGGTCGAGCTTGGCGAGCTCCTTGTTGAGACGCCCGCGCTCGGCGTCGAGATCGATGATCCCGGCCAGCGGCAGCGCCGCGACCTCGCCGCGCACGATGATCTGCGCCGACTGGCCGGGCGCCTCATCGGCGAACTCGATCGCGGAAAGCCGCGCCAGCCGCTCGATCATCGGCGCCCAGGCCTGGACAGCCGCCTTCGTCGCGGCGCTCGCCTTGACCAGCACCAACGGCACCTGCGTCCCACCCGGCACATTGGTCTCCGAGCGGATCGAGCGGATGTCTGAGATGAGATCGACGACGAAGCCGATCTCGGCCTCGGCCGTCTCGTCGACCAGCGCCGACAACTCCGGCCAGCGCGTCAGGCAGACCAGACCCGCCTCGCCGGCCGGCACTGCACGCGCCGCACCGGCATGGGCCTTCTGCGCCCAGAGCTCCTCGGTCAGGAACGGCATGAACGGGTGCAGCAGCTGGCAGATCAGGTCGATGACATGCGCCACCGTCGCCTGCGTCTCCGCCCGCGCCGCAGTGCCGGCCGCGTCCAGTTCCTCGGCCTGAAGCACCGGCTTCGACAGTTCGAGATACCAGTCGCAGAACTGGCCCCAGACGAAGCGATAGGCCGCATCGGCCCCCTCGTTGAACTTGAAGCTCTCGATGCCGGCGGCGACCGTCTCGGCGGTACGCGCCGCCTCGGACAGGATCCAGCGGTTCAGCGGCAGCGTCGCCGTCGCCGGGTCGAAGCCCTCCGCCCGCAGGCAGCCATTGATCTCGGCGAAGCGGGCCGCGTTCCAGATCTTGGTCGCGAAATTGCGGTAGCCCTCGACGCGCGAAGTCGCCAGCTTGATGTCGCGCCCCTGCGCCGCCATCGCCGCGAAAGTGAAGCGCAGCGCATCCGCGCCATAGGTGTCGATGAGCACCAGCGGGTCGATGACGTTGCCTTTCGACTTCGACATCTTCGCGCCCTTCTCGTCGCGAACCATCGCGTGGAGATAGACGTCGCGGAACGGCACCTCGTCCATGAAATTGAGGCCCATCATCATCATCCGGGCGACCCAGAAGAAGATGATGTCGAAGCCGGTGACCAGGGTGGCAGTCGGATAGTAGCGCTTGAGCTCCGGCGTCTCCTCCGGCCAGCCCAGCGTCGAGAACGGCCACAGCGCCGACGAGAACCAGGTGTCGAGCACGTCGTCGTCGCGCTTGAGCTCGACCGGCCCGCCATAATGGCTAAGCGCCAGCGCCTGCGCCGCTGCCTCCGACTCGGCGACGAAGCATTCGCCGTCCGGCCCGTACCAAGCCGGGATCTGGTGGCCCCACCAGAGCTGGCGCGAGACGCACCAGGGCTCGATGTTCTCAAGCCAGTCATTGTAGGTCTTGGTCCAGCTTTCCGGCGTGATCCGGGTCTTGCCGTCCCTGACCGCCGCGAGCGCGCGCTGCGCCAGCGGCTGGACGTCGACATACCACTGGTCGGTCAGCCAGGGTTCGATCACAACGTCCGAGCGGTCGCCATGCGGCACGGTGTGGGTGTTCGGCTCGACCTTGCGCAGCAGGCCGCGCGCCTCCATCAGCCCGACCACGGCCTTGCGCGCCGCGAAGCGGTCACGACCGTGCAGCGCCAGCGTCTCGGCTTCGGGCGCAGCGCCTTCCAGGAAGTCGGCATTGTCCTGAATCAGGATGCGAGCTTCCCCGTCCAGGATATTGACGACCCTCAGCGAATTGCGCTTGCCGACGTCGAAGTCGTTGAAGTCGTGCGCCGGGGTGATCTTGACCGCGCCGGTGCCCTTCTCCGGATCGGCATATTCGTCGCCGAAGATCGGGATGACGCGGCCGACCAGCGGCAGGACGGCGTTCTTGCCGATCAGCCCCTTGAGCTTGTCGTTCTCCGGATGCACCGCGACGCCGGTGTCGCCCAGCATCGTCTCCGGCCGGGTCGTCGCGACGGTGATATAGGTCGCAGGATTCTCCGGATCGTAGGCGGCGCCCTCGATCGGATAGTCGAAATAATAGAGGTGGCCGTTCGGGTCCTTGGCCAGCGCCTTTTCCAGCTTGCCGGCGTCGAACGCCTCCTCGCCGCCGCGTTGCCACTTGAACGAGCCGGTCTTCTCGAGCTGCAGCACTTCGATGTCGGAGATCGCCGTCTGGAATTTCGGATCCCAGTTCACCAGCCGCTTGGCGCGGTAGATCAGCCCCTGCTTATGCAGGCCGACGAAGACCTTGAGGACGGCGGCAGAGAGCCCCTCGTCCATGGTGAAGCGCTCGCGCGACCAGTCGCAGGAGGCGCCGAGGCGCTTGAGCTGGTTGACGATCGTCCCGCCCGACTCCTCCTTCCACTTCCAGACCTCGGCCAGGAAGGCCTCGCGGCCCATGGTCCGACGATCGGTCTTGTTCTCGGCCGCGAGCTTGCGCTCGACCACCATCTGCGTCGCGATGCCGGCATGGTCGGTGCCGGGCTGCCAAAGCACGTCCTTGCCGCGCAGGCGCTCGAAGCGGCAAAGGAGGTCCTGCAGCGTGTTGTTGAGCGCATGGCCCATATGCAGCGAGCCGGTGACGTTCGGAGGCGGGATCACGATGCAATAGGGCTCGGCCCCGGGCGCAGCCCCGCGACCCGCCTTGAAGGCGTCCGCCTCCTCCCAGGCCTTGTTGATGCGCGCCTCGACGGAGGCCGGCTCGAATGTCTTGTCCATCATCGCTCTGCTCGAACGCCAAACGGCCGGGGAACCTGCCCCGGCCGCGAAAACGAAAGCCAAAAAGGTCTGCGGTCTTAAGAGCGCACCGACGGGCGTCCCGTCAACGATTTCGATGCATGGCGGCCTTGTCGGTGTTCAGGCGGCGCTCGATTGCAGGAACCACAGCGCCTTGTCGAGGCTCTGCGAGTAGGCGGTGAGCAGATCGGCGGTGCCGGCATCCCCCGCCTCGTCGGTCTTGTCGATCGCATCGCGAACGCTGTTCGCCGCGCCGGCGTAGCGCTCGATCAGCGCATCGAGATGATCCTTCACGGAAAGGATGTCCGTCGGATAGGGCTTCAGGCTACTGCCGGACGCCACCGTCTGGGTCGTGCCAAGGGCGGTGCCGCCAAGCTGGGCCACGCGCTCGGCGACGGTGTCGACATGCTCGTCCAGTTCCTTGCGAAAGCCGTCGAGCATCAGATGCACGCCGATGAAGCCAGGCCCCTTCAGGTTCCAGTGCGCCTGCTTGGTGGCGAGCGCCAGATCGATGCCGTCCTGCAGGCGCTCGTTGAGAATGGCGATCACTTCATTCTTGGCGTTCGACGGCATGTCGATCCGCGAGGCGGGCTTCTTCATTGGGGGACACTCCAGACGAGGCGCGCGCTTTGGCGCCGCATGCCCTCTCGAACGCGGATCCTGCCCAAGCGTTCCGCGGGAACAGACCGGCCCGACGCCAGTTGGGCATAGAACCAATGTAAGGAGGCCCCGATGACCAGGAAGACCGACCAGGACCGCGCCTGGGAGCTGATCGAGGAGATCGGCCTGTGCATGCTCGTCAGCCATGACGGCAATGGCGACCAGCTGCGCGCCCGCCCGATGAGCGCCCACGCCCACCGCGACGAGGATGCGATCTATTTCCTCACCGATCTGCGCTCTCACAAGGACGACGAGATCGAGATCAACGAGAATGTCTGCCTCTGCTTCGGCGACAACGGATCGTACAAATATGTCTCCGTCACCGGCACGGGCAACCTGCTGGATGACCGCGAGCGCGTGGCCGAGCTCTGGTCGCCGGCTGCCCGTGCCTTCTGGGAAAGCAAGGACGATCCCAACATTCGCGTGCTCAAGGTGCGGCCCACCTTGGCTGAATTCTGGGACAGTCCCGGCAAGATCGTGACGTCGGTCAAGATGGCGGGCGCGGCGATCACCGGCTCGCGGCCCGATCTCGGCAGCAACCGCAAAGTCCTGCTCTGAGGGGGCGATAATGAGACTTCTCGTTCACCTGGTCGGCGCCTGGGTCGCGTCGGAAGCGGCGTCCGGCCGCTACCCCCGTCCCCTGTCGCTCGGCATGCAGCTTCTGGTCTCGCGGCTCGGCCCTCAGACCGCGCTGATGGCGCTCGCCGGCTACGCTATCCAGAGTCTCAACGAAGGCGGGGCCTTCGGGCCGCGCCGGGCACCCGTCCGGAAAGGGCGCCGCTAGATCATCGCACGTCTGATCCGACGCGATCACGATGATCTATCACGTCTTTATCGCGTCGGATTTTCGAACGAAGCGGCACTGGCTCGCGTGAAGAAACTTCGATAAAGCAAAGACCGGGAGAATTGCAGTGCTTCGGAGAGGCGCGGCAATTCTCAAGAAGCCTCAGCGTCGCCCGCCGCGGGCGACGCGCTCGATCTCCGCACGCACCAGCCGCTCGACCATGGCCGGCAGGTTGTCGTCGAGCCAGGTCTTGAGCATCGGCTTGAGCATGTCCTTGACCAGATCCTCCAGCGTGCGCGCATTGTTGCTGAGCACGGTGTTGGCGAGCGCGCCGAAGGCGTTGTGCACGGCTGCGCCGGTCTGGTCGGAAATCAGCGCTGCCATGTCCATCGGCGGTGCCGGCTGCTGCTGGAACGGCGGCTGCTGGATCGGCGGCGGCACGAAGGCCTGGGGCTGAGGCGGCTCCGGTTCGGGCTCGGGCAATGCCGCTGCCTGCGGCTCGACGAAGTCGATGTCGTCCGCAGCTGCCGCGACCGGCTCTTCGACGATGCGCTCGGCCTCGGCACCGAGGTCGAGCACGTCGTCCTCGATCAGCTCCGGCTCTGGTTCGGGTTCCGGCTCGGGCTGCGGCGCCAGTGCGACCGGCTCCGGAGCAGCTTCCTCCGGCGGCGCGGCAGGCTTCTCGTCATCGGCGATGATCCGCCGGATGGAGGCGAGAATCTCCTCCATCGAAGGTTCATTGGCCTTGGGCTGCGCGCTCATGCTGATTCCGGTCACTCGACGCAAGAGACGCCTCAGGAATCAGTGCGCCCCGCTGCATGAGTATTTCATCGGAAAACCGGCAGGCAAGGCGCCTGGAGGCCGGCCCACAGGAGAAATCCGGAGTGTTGCTCCGGCGCTGCGCCGCGCCGGCTTCAAAGCATGGTCGAGCGAAGCGGATACCCGGTCGCGCGCAGAGGATACGGCGCTGCAAAGCGCGGAATCATGTCCGCGTTTCGAAGACGCGCGGACATGCTCGAGCGCGCCGGCTCAGCGTCCGTCCGGCGTCTGCGTGCCCCAGAGCAGGCCCTTGACCTGATCATAGTGCTTGCGCGCATCGTAGTGCTCGGCCCTGAGCTTCAACGTTTCGGACGAAAGTTTGCCGATCGCGGAGAGGACGGCATAGGACGCCACGACCCGGTCGCGCTGTGCCGTGACCAGCGTCGAGCGAGCGCTGACCAGTTCCTGCTGGGCGTTCAGCACGTCGAGCGTGGTGCGCTGGCCGACCTTGGCCTCTTCGCGCACGCCGGCGAGTGCGGTCTCGGCAGCCTGCACCTGTGCCTGCGCGGCGGTGATCTGCGCCTTGGCCGCATCATGCGCGCCCCAGGCCGAGACGACGGCGGCACGAACTGTGTCGCGCGAGGTGTCGACCTCGATCCGGCGCTGACCGGCCGTCTCCTTGGCCTGCCGGGTGCGCGAATAGACCTGCCCGCCCTCGTAGATCGGGATGGTCAGGGTCGCGACCGCGCTGGCCGAGGTGCGGTTGTCGCCGAAGAACTGGTTGTCGTAGCGCTGCGTCACCAGGCCGCGTACGCCGACCGTGGGACCGAGATCCGCCTCGGTGACCTTGACCTGCAGCTCTGCCGCATCGACGCCGTGCAGCGCCGCGATGATCGCCGGATGCGCCTGCAAGGCGCCGTTCAGCGCGGCCGGCAGCGACTTCGGCAGCAGGTTCTCGACCGGACGGCCGGGCGCGAGCTGCCTGGGCTCGGTACCGACATTCTGGCGGAAGCGCGCGATCGAGGTCTTGAGATTGGATTCGGCCAGGATCGCCTGCGACTGCGCCGAGGACAGGCGTGCCTCGGCCTGGGCTACGTCGGTACGCGTCACCTCGCCGACCTGGAAGCGATCCCTGGTCTGACGCAGCTGCTCCTCCAGAACCTCGACGTTGTTCCGGTTGAGGTTGAGGATCGCCGTGTCGCGCAGCACGTTCATATAGGACGTCGCCGCGTCGAGCAGGACGTTCTGCTCCGTGTTGCGCAGCGTCGCGCGCGCCGCCAGCACCTGCGATTCGGCCTGGCTGACGGAGCTGCGGGTCTTGCCGCTGTCGAAAATGTTCTGGTCGATCTGGACGCCGGCGCCACGCGGGTTGAGGCGGGAGAGATTGCGGCTGTGCGTGCTGCTCTGGGCGCCGGCCGGCGTGTCGCTCTCGGTGATGCTGGCGCCGATATCGGCGGATGCGGTGATGCGCGGCCGGTAACCGGAGAGCGCCTGCGGCACGTTCTCGTTGGTGGCGCGCACTGCGGCGCGCTGTGCGTTCAGCGTCGGATTGGACGCGTAGGCACGCCCCAGCGCCGCTTCCATCGTCTGCGCCAGCGCCGGCGAGCCCGTCACGGCTCCCAGCATGCCGGCGAGCAGCAGCCGGCTCGCGGTCTTCTTCAAGGTCGGTCGCGTTACAATCACTGGACGCCTCTTGTGCGGACTCTAGTCACGCCCAGGCATCGCCCCAGCCTCGGCACTCGATTTAAAATCATAAGCTTCGCAGCCCGTCTCGCCAATGATGCGAGAGGAACCGGCCGCTTTTCAATTCGCAACTGCCGCAAAAATGCGACACTCCCGCCGGGATTAGTACCGACGGGCTAGCCCTTCTGGGGAAAACCGGCCTCGAGGCCGGCCTTGCCCTCACAGCGCGAACACCTCAGCCTTGCGGAACTCGCGAAGAATCGGCACTGCCGCGTCGAAGACCGGCCTGCCGGAGAGCGATTCGCCCACCTTGCGGTGGAGCGTGACGCGCGCCGCGCGCCCCACCCCTTCGACGACGATCAGCCGTCCGTCCTGGCGGACATGACGGAAGAGCGCCTCTGGCTGCGTCTCGCAGGCACCGCTGACCAGCACCGCGTCGAACTGCCTGTGCTCCGGTAGCTTCGCGAGCAGTTCGACAGCCGGCACGCCAGGCTGCGCGAAAGCGGCGCGCGCCAGTGCCAGGGCAGCCTCGTCCGGCTCCAGCAGCGTCGTCTTGGCGCCCATCGCCGCCATCAGCGCCGCGCCATAGCCCGAGCCACCGCCGTATTCGAGGGCTTCCTCGCCCGGCTGCAGGTCGAGCACCTGGATCATCCGCGCCGTCACCATCGGCGCCGGCAAGGCCCGGCTCGTGCCCGGCAGCGGCTCCTGACGGTCGAGATAGGCCAGATGCGAGAGCTCGCCAGGCAGGAATGCCTCGCGCGGCACCGTGTCGGCCGCGGCGAGCACGGCCCGATCGGTCACGTCATAGGTGCGCAACTGGCAATCGACCATCATGCGCCGCAGTTCGGCGAAGCTGCTCATGCTCAAATCTCCGGAGGAAGGCGCCCGAACGAACGCCTCGACCCTGCCCGCGGGTTTTGGGCGAGGCGGCGGCAAAAGGCAAGTCGCCGCGGTAGCGCAAGCCGGCCTCAGCCGCGGTGGAGGCCCCGCCCTATGGCCTGCGAAGCGGCAGCTCCGCCGCACGCAGCAGGGCGGCGACCTGACTTTGCTGCCGAGTCCCCGTCTTTGAGAAGACTCGCGCCAGATGGGTGCGCGCCGTCGTCATCCTGATGCCCTGTCCCTGTGCGACCTCGGCCAATGACAGTCCTGAGGCCAGCCCCAGCGCCAGCTTGGCCTCGGCCTCCGTCAGGTCGAACATCTGCCTTGCCGCGATGAGACCGCCGCTGGCCGGCTCGACCGCGCGCGCCACGATCATCACATCGTTCACGCGCCCGGACAGGGCGTAAGCCGGGGACAGCGGCGTCACCGCGAGGGAAACGTCGCGCGCGTCCGGATTGCGCGCCGTCAGCAGCATCTGCCCCCGCATGGCAGTGCGGTCGCCTGCCTCGGTTACCAGATCCTTCAGGCGACCTTGCTCGGAGGGCGCACGCGCATGCAGCTTGCCGCCGCGCAGACCGAGCGGGCTGTCGGGAGTGGCCAGCAACTCTTCGCCAACGGCGTTCGCATAGGCCAATTGCAGGCTGCGATCGACGATGATGATGGCGAGCGACAGCTCGTCGAGCGCCCGCCGCGCCATGTCACGCTCGATGCTGAGGCGACCGAGTTGCTGGCGCAGCTGCGTCACACGCCGCATCACCGGCATCAGTCGCTCGAACAGCGCGATGTCGGCGGCATCGAAGGGCTCTTGCCCGCGCCCACGCTGCACGTCACAAAGCCAGAAGGAGGGACCGGCCTCCAGCACGCGGCTGGCCATCCCGCCATACATGTCCTGCGGCGCCATCCATTCCCGCCAGAAGCGGTTTGAGCGAAGCTCATCACCGAACAGGGCATGATCCCGATAGACGGTCCCTACAGGCACCCCTGCCACTTGAGCGATGAAGGACTGCGCTTCAGTCATCAGTTCGCGGTAGCAGAACGCATCGAGCTCCGGATCGGAATTGTTGGTGATCGAGTCCGCTGGGTGGGTGTCTGGGCCAAAGTGGCCAAGACAAGCCTTCGAGCCGTTGAACAGCTTGCGAACCTGCTCGATCGCGCCGGGCATCTGCTCGAAATCGAGCGCCGCATCCAAAAGTCCATCGACAGCGCTGGTCACCGTGTCGAGATTCGCCCGCGCCATCAAAGTCCTCGGCCAGCCACGCGATTTGCCGGCGCGCCCCGGCCTTCCCCCCGGCCGGGCATCGTCCGCTACGGCACCGACCACAGAATGCTGGCCGGATAGCAAGGCTAACCTCGCGATCCCGCAAGGCAAAGCCCAAATCTTCCCCAAAGTCACCGGTCTGGCGAGACCTCCCGTCTCGGACCGGCCCCCGCCCCGTCTTCACGTGTCGGCCGCCCATCGCAAGCGCGAAGTCATGAACCTTCGGGGCGTCGATCGTGTCGCCGAGCCAAATCCCCTGCATGATGGTAAGCGACGAACCATCGCCTCGGCCGCGCGTTTGCGTCGGGTGGCGGCATGACCGAGGTGACATGAGTTTTCCAACCGCGCGGCAGGAACTGCGGATCGCCTTCAGGCGGATCGAGGCCGAGCTTCCTCCCCGCCTCGCCGGGGCGATGCGCTGGCTCCGCCATCCCGATTCACGCCTGATCAGGATTCCGGCCGGGCTCGCGCTGATGATCGGCGGCGTCTTCTCGTTCCTGCCGATTCTCGGCGCCTGGATGCTGCCGCTCGGCCTGATGCTGCTGGCGGCCGACATACCGCCGCTGCAGCGGCCGATGGCACGTTTCGCCCACTGGTGCCTTGGGTTGCTGGAGCGCGTCAGGCGGCGGCGCCAAAGTTAAGCAGTTGTGTCCGGCCACCGCCGGCGCGGCAAATCGGCAACAGGTGAGCGCAATAGGATCTGCCAGCCCCTACGAGGATTCCCTTGGCCGGAAGCCGCGTTAACCTTCCCTCGGGGGGCTCACCGGGATTCTGCCGATGCGCCATGCGCTCACTTGCCTTGTGGTCTGTCTTTGCCTGCTGACTGGTCTGTCTTTCGACGTCTCCGCCGCGGATTTGGCGAACCCGCTTGCCTACGCTCCGCCGGCCGTCGCTCGATCGCTGGTTTCCGAAATCCGGGGCGGCGTCTTCGCACATGGGCCAGGAACGCGGGAAAGCGGCTCGGTCGACATCAATGGCGAGCTGCTGTTTTCGAAGCCGTTCCAGCCCGCCGATCCGTTGATGGCTTTCCTGGTCCCGCGTCTGCATCTCGGCGGAACGCTGAATACGGCCGGTGACACCAGCCAGCTCTATGCCGGTTTCACCTGGACCTACGACATCACGCGCTCCGTCTTCGTCGAGGGCAGTCTCGGCGGCGCCCTGCACAACGGCGAGACCGGCCGTTTCCCGCGGTTCGACCGCTTGAGCCTCGGCTGCTCGCCGCTCATCCGCGCGACGGGGTCGCTCGGCTACCGTTTAGACGCGAACTGGTCGATCATGGCGACGGTGGAGCATATCTCCAATGCGAACACCTGCCATGCAAACCAGGGTCTGACCAATTACGGCATCCGCATCGGCTATACCTTCTGACAGCAGGCCGAGGCTAGTAGGCGGGAAGCATGTCACCTCGGCGGGCAAGCCGGCCGCCGCGAGCCGGAGTTTCCCATCTACGCCCGGTCGATCCGGCCAGCCCCATCTGCGAGCGCGCCGGCATCGGCGGACAGCGTCGGGAATAGCCGCAGCGCGAAACGTGCGAAACCGCCTCTGCGGCCCGCAAGCCGCGTTCGACTGCCGATATCGAGGATTCGCGACAGAACCGAACGACGGGGGCCGAGCATGTGGTATGCGCCTGGCGAAGATCCCTACAAGAGCCCGGAGATCAACCGGCAGGATCGCTTCTTCGACGACCTGAACCGGGTCAACGACCAGATCCTCCGCGATCAGGCCCGCATGTCCGAGAGCTGGGCCCGGGATATTCGGGCCATCCCCGACAGGGCGCCCGCAGCGTTGCCCGCCTTCGGCTCTCCTGCTCGCAGCGCCTCCTCACGCGCCCGCGAACGGACCACGATACGCAAGCCGCCGACCCGGGCCGAGCGCTGGCAGGCCGCGCTGAAACTGCTGGCGCTCTGCATCGTGGTGGACTGGCTGCTGATCGCCGGTGGTGCCGCCCCCGCCTGGAAGGTCATCGCCTTCACCGCGCTCGCGGTTGGATCGTTCATCGCCGCGGCCTTCGCCCTTGCGGCGCTCGCCCGTGCGGTGGAAGCGTTCCTGCGCAGCCGTGCAGGCAAGCTCAGCCTGCTCTCGGGCGGGGCCCTGGCGGTACTCTATCTCGTCTACGGAGTCTGAGCATCAACGCAGCGCATCTGCCGTCGCCGCGATGGAATTTTGAGGCCTCGGACGAAAGGCAATAACCACGATACGCCAATGGTTTAGCGTGTGACCTGAGCCCCTGATCTTCCTCCAGATTTGACTAGAGTCCGTCACTCACGGAGACGGACGATGCGCCCCTCACGATTTACGGAAGGGCAGGTCATCGGGATGCTGAGGGAGCAGGAGGCCGGAGCGTCGACGGCCGACGTACCGCCGCTGCAGCGGCCGATGGCATGTTTCGCCCACTGGTGCCTGGGATTGGTCGAATGCATCAGGCGGCGCTGATCGAGCCCGTGATGCCACTGAGGATGAAGGCTTCTGGGACTTGCCGTTGCGTCAAATCGCAGGGGTGGTATTTTCGTCACGTGTTGCAAACCATCACCTTGGTTTGGCACGAGAGACCGTTCCAGATGCTCTTCTCCCGCATTGCCGCCGGCGCCCTTGCGCTCGGCCTCTTCGTGGTGCCCGCTTTCGCCAAGAACTTCGCCGTCCCGGCCAAGAACCCCTCGATCACCATCACGCTGCCGAACGACTGGTCGAGCGAGGACATCGAATACGGCTTCCAGGCGCGCCCGAAGGACGAGGGTGTCTTCTTCTCGGTAGAATCCGCGGAGGCACGCCAGATCGACAAGATGCTGGCCGACACCAAGACATGGATGCGCGACAACGAGATCAAGGCCGTCGAGCCGATCAAGGCCGACATGAAGATCAGCGGCATCGATTCGACGGTCTTCCAGTTCCGGACGAGCGACGAGAACGGGCCGACGACCGTCGATCTGATCCTGATGCCGGCCGGCAACGGCCGCGTGATGATGCTGACGGTCTGGGGCAACGATGCGGAGCGCGAGGCCAACGGCAAGGCGCTGGACGCGATCTTCGGCAGCATCAAGCCGATCAATTAGCCGGCGGAGGCCGATCTGGGCGGCTGCGGCAGGGTGTCCCGCCGGACCGCCCGGGTTGACGCGCCGGCTCCCGGTCGCACTCTGCGAGACTAGAGCATGATCATGAAAGGAAATTTGGAGGCCTCGCCCGGAATCGAACCGGGGTGCAAGGATTTGCAGTCCTCTGCGTAACCACTCCGCCACGAGGCCATCCAGGGAGCGTGACCAAAGGCGCGCTCCACGGCTGGGCCTATAACCACATGCCGCGGCGCGCCGCAACCGAAACTCTCGCGCCACTGTGAATTGACGATAGGGCAGATCGTCTTCCCACGATTTTCTCCGGTCGGATGCCAGCAAAGGGGTTGCGTGTTCCCGGCAGCGTCGGTATACGCCGCCCACCGATCCCGGATAGCTCAGCGGTAGAGCAATCGACTGTTAATCGATTGGTCGCAGGTTCGAATCCTGCTCCGGGAGCCAGCATTTTCGAGGGCTTGAGCGATGACCGCTTGGGCCCTTTCTGCTTTCCGGGGACGGAATGGTGCAACGGCAGACGCAGAAGGCGGCGATGCGATTCTTCGGGGACGAGCGTTCCATGCGCCGCTGGGCTGCGCTGATCGGCTGGGGCGCCGTCGCCCTCGTCGTGTTCGCGACGCTGTCACCGATCGGCGCGCGCCCGCATCTTGCGCATATGGGTCCGCAGCTCGAACGCTTCATCGCCTATCTGGTCGCCGCGGCGGCGCTCGCTATCGCCTATCCGGCCCGCAAGGGCGCGATTCTCCTGTCCATCGTCGCCGGCGCCGCCGGCCTCGAGATCGCCCAGCATTTCGAGGCGAGCCGGCATGCCCGCGGGCTGGATGCGCTGGTCAAGATCATGGGCGGCGTCAGCGGGCTTGCCGTCGTGAGCCTGTGCGAGCGGCTCTGGTCGAAGCGCGCCGCCCTGGCGCTGGCCCGCCGGCCGAACTGAATCCCGGCGCGTCCGCGCACGGCGCAGCGCTCGCAAAACAGCACACCCTGGGCCGAAGATTCGATCGGATGTCCGGCGTGCCGCAGGCTCGGCCGGGCTGTCCTTCCGGCTGACAGTCCTTGTCAGCAACCATTGTCGCGGCCCGTGCGGCGCCATGATCGCGCCACCCTCCCCCTAGATTGACGCGTCCCCGAACGGCGCAGCCGCGATCGACCGTGGCGCGCCCGTCCCTGGAGACCTGATCCGATGCTCGCCCGTTCCGTGCTCGTGACCCCGCTGCTGCTGGCGCTCGCCGGCCCCGCCCTCGCCCAGACCACCACGACGGCACCCGCCACCGAACCGGCCACTGCTGCGGGCAAGGCGCCCGACGCCTGCCGCCTGCTGCCGCAGGCCGATCTGGAGGCGCTCTTTCCCGGCCGACCGATAACCGCCAAGGGGCCGACGCTGAGCCCGATCAGCCGCGGCCCGCAATATGCCGAGAGCTGCATGTATTCTGTGAAGCTGCCGAGCCCGACCTCGAAGCTCGACCATGCCCGCTTCGCCTCGGTCACGGTGATCCGCTGGGATGGCATCGCCAGGGGCCGCGAGACGCCGGCCCAGGCCTTCGCCTCGATCAGGGGAACGCGCGAGAAGGTCGCGGCCGATCCCAAGATCACGCTCAAGCTCGAGCCGGTGAGCGGCATCGGCGACGAGGCTTTCCAGGAAACCAACTCCTCGAGCGTGGTGATCCGCGCCCGCAAGGACGACCTGATCTACGCTGTCTCGGTCGACCTCTATTCCGAGCAGACCGCGCCGAACGCGCTCGCTTTGGCGAAGCAGGCCGCTGCACGCTGGCAGGGCGGCACCGGCATGGTCGACACGACCCAGCAGGTGGCGACGAACAGTGCCGTGACCGTGCCGGCGGACACCCGCCCCTCTTCCGTCGCCCCGGTCGAGCAGTGGCCGGATGCCTGCGCGCTGCTGACGCCCGAGGAGATCAAGGCCACCTTCCCCGGCATGACCATCGGCGATGCCCGCAAGCTGATGGGCAAGATCACCCATGAGAGCCGCGAGAACCGGCAGGAAGCGCTGCCGAACCCGATCGGCTGCCAGTTCGACGCCAAGCGCACCGTCGAGAAGGACGGCAAGCGTACGATCGAGCTCAACCAGATCCAGGTCAGCGTCCGCAATGTCGCCGCCAACGAGGATCTCTCGAAGCGCTGGTTCCAGAGCGCGATCAAGGTGTCCGAGGCGAAGACGCCGGTTGCGGGCCTGGGCGACGAGGCGGCGCTCGACATCATGAACCGCATCCATATCCGCAAGGGCCTGACGACGGTCGAGGTCCGCGTCTCCGGCGGCGAGCGCGACCAGGCTTTGCATGATCAGGCGAAGCAGCGCGTCGGCGAGCTCGCCAAGATCGTCGCGGCGCGGCTGAAATAGCGTGCGGTAGTAGCGGCGACGCTGATAGGGAAATCCCGATTAGCGAAAGGCCAAGCTCATGACCGAACGTTTCACCGAGACCCTGCGCCAGGCCAGCCAGCCGGCCTGGTCGCAATCCGTCGGCCATCGCTTCGTGCGCGAATTGCTGGACGGCTCGGTCTCCGACGCGGTCATGATCCGTTATCTCGTGCAGGATCACCGCTTCATCGACAGCTTCCTGACCCTGCTCGGCGGCGCGCTCGCCAGCGCCGACAGCTTCGAGGCCCGCATCCGCTTCGGCCGCTTCATCGGCATGGTCAGCGGCGAGGAGAATACCTATTTCCTGCGCTCCTTCGAGGCGCTCGGCGTGAGCGAGCAGGATCGCACGGCTCCGCCGGACAGCAAGGCGACCGCCGGCTTCAAGGCGATCATGCGCGAGGCCGCCGCGACGCGCTCCTACGCCGCCGCCCTCTCCGTGCTGGTCGTCGCCGAATGGCTCTATCTCGACTGGGCGCAGCAGGCCTCGCAGCCGCTGCCGGCGAGCTTCATTCATGCCGAATGGATCACCCTGCACGACAATCCCGACTTCCGCGACTTCGTCGGCTTCCTGCGGAGCGAGCTCGATCGCGTTGGCCCAAGCGAGGCGGAAACGAGCCGGGACTTCTTCCTGCGCGCGGTCGCGCTGGAGAAGGCGTTCTTCGATTCGGCCTATGACGGCAAAGCCTGACCCGCACCGGCTGTTCTGAGACAGGCGTGACAGCCGCCGGCCGCTCTGTCACAAGGACGGTCGAGAGACGGGGGCGTTCGCCGCAAGGCGGGCTGAGAAGCACCCTTCGAACCTGAACCAGATCATGCTGGCGGAGGGAGTCGCTCGGGGCAGCCCTTGCAAGCGCTTCTCCCCGCGCCCGCCTTCCACCGGAAAGGCGGATTTTGACGACGCAGGACGCGACAGAGCGAAGGCCGGCTCCCGGCGCGAAACCGGTGATGGCCGCGCTCGCCCCTGCCTTGCGCACGGTTCTCGTCCTGCTACTCGTCTGGCAAAGTGCGATCTGGCTGTTCCAGCCACCGCGCTACATCCTGCCCTCGCCGCTCGATGTCGCCCTGGCTTTCCAGCGCCAGCCCGGCTTCCTCTTCGGCCATAGCCTAACGACCATCGCCGAGATGGCGCTCGGCTTCGTGCTCGGCTCGGCGTTCGGCGCGCTGACGGGGCTAGCGATCGTGGCGCTGCCGCGGCTCGGGCGCCTGCTCTGGCCGATCCTGCTCGTGCTGCAATCCTTCCCGGTCTTCGTCATCGCGCCGCTGCTGGTCGTCTGGTTCGGCTTCGGCATGGGCTCGAAGGTGATCATGGCGACGATCATCATCTTCTTTCCCGTCGCCTCCGCCTTCACCGACGGCCTGCGCCGGACCGACCCCGAACTGATCGACGCCACGGCGCTGACCACGGCGACGCACTGGCAGACGCTGCGCTATGTCCGCCTGCCGCTGGCGATGCCGAGCCTGCTCACCGGCCTCAGGGTCGCGGCCCCGCTCGCGCCGCTCGGCGCGGTGATCGGCGAATGGGTCGGTGCCTCGGCCGGGCTCGGCTTCGTCATGGTCCAGGCCAATGCCCGCATGCAGACCGACACGGTCTTCGCCGCGATGACCGTGCTCGCCGTGCTCAGCCTCGTCCTGCGCCATCTCGTCGATGCGCTCGGCCCGCGCCTCATTCCCTGGGCGAGCGAGCCGTGACGCCGCCTCGTTTCAAGCCGATCTCGCAGAAGGATTTCGCCCGATGACCCTCCGCGCCCTCACCCGACGCGCTCTGCTCGCCACCGGCCTCGCTTTGGCCGCCGGCCTCGCCAGCCCGGCCCGCGCCGCCGATGAGCTCACCGTGATGCTCGAATGGTTCGTCAATCCGGACCACGCGCCGCTGGTCGTCGCCGACAAGCTTGGGCTGTTCAAGGAGGCCGGGCTCGAGGTCACGATGGTGCCGCCATCCGACCCCTCGGCCGTGCCGCGCCTCGTCGCCGCCGGCCAGGCCGATATCGGCGTCCACTATCAGCCTAATCTCTATCTCGACCACGCCGCCGGCATCCCGATCGTCCGCGTCGGTACATTGGTCGAGACGCCGCTCAACAGCGTCATCGTCAAGGCCGATGGCCCGATCAAGAGCCTCGCCGATCTCAAGGGCAAGACGGTCGGCTATGCCGTCTCCGGCACCGAGACCACCCTGCTCGGCCAGATGCTGGCCAAGGCCGGCCTCAAGCTCGACGACGTCAAGCTGGTCAACGTCAACTTCGCACTCTCGGCCGCGCTGATCGGCGGCAAGGTCGACGCCACCATCGGCGGCTACCGCAATTTCGAGCTGACCCAGATGAAGCTCGAAGGCCATCCCGGCACCGCCTTCTATCCGGAGGAGCACGGCGTTCCCGCCTATGACGAATTGATCCTGATCACCCGCCGCGACGCCGTCGGTGACAGCCGCCTGCCCCGTTTCCTCGACGCGATCGAGAAAGCGGCGCTCTATCTGACCAACCACCCGCAGGAGGCCTGGAAGCTCTTCGTCGCCGCCCATCCCGACCTCGACGACGCTCTCAACCGCCAGGCCTGGACAGACACGCTACCGCGCTTCGCCAAGCGCCCGCGCGCCCTCGACCAGGGCCGCTATGAGCGCTTCGGCGCCTTCCTTGTCGAGCGTGGCCTGATCCAGAAGGCCCCGGCGCTCGCCGAGATCGCCGGCGAAGTGAAATAGCGGGCGGATCGCGGCGGCGGCCCTCGACCGCCGCCGCGCCCGATCCCGCGTCCACATCAGGGCGGACCTGTGCTGTGGGCTCTGGGTTTTCAGCCGAACGCGGTGGTATGAGCCGGCTTTGCAGCTATCGGGCGGCCCTCGCCCGCCATCCAAGCTTGCGCCCGGATCGATCATCCGCATGAACGTCAGCCAGCCGATCGCCCAGACCCGCCGCGCCGACCTGCCGGTGCTCTTCGTGCTCAGCGCGACGCATCTGCTCAACGACATGATCCAGTCGCTGATCCCGGCGATCTACCCGATCATCAAAACGGCCTACGCGCTCGATTTCGGCCAGATCGGCCTGATCACGCTGACCTTCCAGATCACCGCCTCGCTGCTGCAGCCGGTCGTCGGCCATTACACCGACAAGAACCCGATGCCCTATTCGATGGTCGTCGGCATGGGCTGCACCCTGACCGGGCTGATCGGTCTCGCCTATGCCGGCAGCTATGCGCTGCTGCTGATCTCGGCTGCCTGCGTCGGCCTCGGCTCGTCGATCTTCCATCCCGAGGCGACCCGCATGGCCCGCAACGCCTCGGGCGGCCAGCAGGGACTGGCGCAGGGCATCTTCCAGGTCGGCGGCCAGAGCGGCGGCGCCCTCGGCCCGCTGCTCGCCGCCTTCATCATCGTCCCGCGCGGCCAGGCCAGCGTCGCCTGGTTCTCGGCCGCGGCCCTGCTCGCCATGATCCTGATGGTCTGGACGGCGCGCCGCTATGCCGAGCTGAGCAAGGCGGCCGCAGCCGCCGCTGCAGCGAAGCCCGCCAAGGCCGCGGGACCCGCCCCGGCGGCGCCTGCGCACACCAAGGGCCAGATCGCCTTCGCGATCACCATCCTGGTGATCCTGCTGTTCTCGAAGAACGCCTATTCGTCGAGCTTCAGCTCCTATTACACCTTCTACCTGATCGGGAAGTTCGGCATCTCCGTGCAGGGCTCGCAGCTGATGCTGTTCCTCTTCCTCGCGGCCGCCGCCGTCGGGGCGCTCGCCGGCGGCATCATCGGCGACCGGATCGGCCGCAACCGCATCCTCTGGTTCTCGATCCTCGGCGCCCTGCCCTTCTCGCTGGTCCTGCCCTTTGCCGACCTGTTCTGGACCGGCGTGCTGACGGTGGTGATCAACCTGATCATGGCGAGCTCCTTCGCCGCGATCCTGATCTACGCGATGGAGCTGATGCCGGGCCGGATCGGCCTGATCGGCGGCCTGTTCTACGGACTCTCCTTCGGGCTCGGCGGCCTCGCGGCGGCGATCCTCGGCGAGGTCGCCGACTGGATCGGCATCGAAGCGGTCTACCGGATCTGCGCCTTCCTGCCGGCGATCGGCCTCCTGGCCTGGTTCCTGCCGAAGGTGGAGCACAAGCGGGGCTAGACCGCGCGACCGGGGCTGGGCCACTCTATCGGGACAGACTAACCTTGCGGCCAGTTGCCCTCAGCAAGACCAATGACAGGACGTGATTTTCGATGATCTACGAAATGCGCGTGTATCGCTGCCTGCCTGGTCGGCTTCCGGCTTTGCTCGACCGCTTTGACAAGGCCACGCTGAAGCTGTGGGACAAGCACGGTATCCGGCAAGCCGGATTCTTCACCACGCTGATCGGGGAGTCCAATCGCGACCTGACCTATTTCCTGGCCTGGGAATCGCTCGCCGAGCGCGAGACGAAATGGACGGCGTTCGCGACCGATCCGGAGTGGACCGAGGCACGCACCAGGAGCGAAGCGGACGGCCAGATCATCGAAAACGTCGTCAGCCAGATTTTGGCGCCGACGGCCTTCTCCGCGGTCAAATAAGCTCCGGACAGGCGATTGCCAGTGCCAGGACAAAAGCAGCAAGGGCGATATCGCCCCTGCTGCCAGGTGAGTTGAAGGCCTTGCAGTTACGCAGTTCGGCCGATGCAAATCAATCCAAATTTTGAACTCGCCTGCGGAGGTATAAATTTCGCGTCCCAGCGGCTGTTACTGCCGATAGTCGTTCAAATGTGCACAATGGCTCCAAAGGCCGGGCGCCAAAGTTACGTAGTTTCCTTATGAAGTAACGCGCCGGCTCAGAGCGCCCCGCGATTTAAGTATTTCACGAGGTCCAGCATGGAGCACATTCTAAAACCAGAGAGCGGCAAGACGCTCGAGCAAAGCTATGCTGGAACCTCCTATACCAACGCAAAAGGCAATGCAGAATGCGTTGAGTTCATCCAGCAGACGCTCAAAGCCCCACAGACCAAGTTCTGGATTGAGGGGCGCAAGGTCACCAAGGACGGCCCCGTGCTTCCGGTCGGCACGGCCATCGCGACATTCGTCGACGGAAAATATCCGCAGACCGGCAGCACCGGCAAGCACGCGGCGATTTATCTGGGCCAGGATGCCACCGGGATTCAGGTCCTCGATCAATGGCGCGCGCAAGGGGAGGTCAGGCGTCGTACAATTCGCTGGACACCGACGAAATCGGGATTGAGCAACGACGGCAACGCGTTTTCAGCGATCGAATGGTAGCGGGGCGATAGCGGCATGAGCAGGATTTTGATGGCAGCGGGATTGTTCGTGGTCCTCGCCGGCGAGGCGCTCGCGGCGCCGCAATGCCCGGCCGAAGTTGAGACGCAGCAGCAGCTCACCGCGGCCATTCCGGGCTGGCGCGATCTGCGCAGCAAGACGCCGCATCGCGTCAGCCAGGTCACCTTCTATGACGGCCAGCCGAGCGAGCAGGTCAGCCTGGCCCCGGATGCGACACGGAAGGTCAGGGATCGCGAGGTCTCGACCTGGCAGTTTGCCAGCTCTTCCGAACGCCGAATCTGGATCGAATGCGGCTATGCCGGCACCTCGATCTCATTGGCCCAGGAGCTTCCGGCCGGCACGAAGAGCTGTTCGGTCACCTACAATCCAAAAGTCCGCCTGTCGGGCCTGCCGCGGATCGAGCAGCTGGACTGCAAGTAGGCTTCCGGTGGGCCAAAGGGTTTCCCGCGCGTATGGGCTGGCCTCTTCGTCTCGGGCTGGCCCTCCCGCAAAGGGGCATGATGGTGCGGACGGCGGGGATCGAACCCGCATGCCGTTTCCGGCGAGGCATTTTAAGTGCCTTGCGTCTACCAGTTTCGCCACGTCCGCGCGGCGAGACTGGTTAGCGATACCAGCGCCCGGCGACAAGCGCCGGTTGCGCACCTGTCCTCAGCGCCGATGTGCCGGCTTGTACCATTCGACCCCGTCCGGATCGACATAGAGCCCGGGCGCGACGTCGGAGCCGATCTTCTTCTCCTGCATCGGCACGCGCACCGTATCGTCGCGGTCGCCGCGGCGGATATAGGGGCCGCTCGCCTGCTGGTGCTGGCCGCCGCCGCCCATCACCGCCCGGCGGGCCGCGACCTTGTCGTCGAGCGCCGCGACCTGGCGGGCCGAGAAGGCGACCTTGCCCGTGCCCTCGATGATCGGAAAGGCCTTGCCCTGGGCGCCCTCGCCCGTGACGCGGATTCCGACGAAGCGCGGCACGTAGGACTGCCCGCCGCCGCCACGCGCCAGCGCGTCCCAGCCGCCGGTGGTCGAGACCTGGGCGCCGCAGCGCTTATGGACGCGCTCGCACGCGCTGCGCGAAGCATAGCGCGGCGCCTTCTGCTCGAATTCGGCGCGGGCGTTGCGATAGGCGTGCTCGCACTGTTCGGCCGAGAGCTTGCCGGCTTCGATGCATTCGTCGCGGCGAACATAGGTCTGGCCGGCGGCCTGGGCGGCAAGATCGGCAGGTGCAAGGGCGATCCCGGCCACGGCGAAGGCCGCCGCGCGGGCGAAGACGAGGGGAAGAAGCGTGATCATGCGGCTTCCCAGAGCATGCGATTGTGGCGTCACAGCAGCGGCCTCATCATGATGGCGAGCTCGCGCGTGCCACCATAATCGATCTTGCCGTTGCCGAGCACAGGAATCGTGGCCGTGACGAGGATGGCCTTGGGCAGCCATAGCTCCGGGAAACCCTGGCGCTTGGCCTCGTCCTGCAGCGCCTTCTTCTCGGCGTCGGGCTTCTCGGTGACGAGCACGAGCTGCTCGCCCTTGCGCATGTCGGGCAGCGCCACGACCACGTGATTGTGACCGGGCCAGAGCCCGGCGACCATCGATTCGACCGCTGCCAGCGAGACCATCTCGCCGCCGAGCTTGGCAAAGCGCTTGGCTCGCCCCTTGATCGCGACGAAGCCGTCATCGATCGAAACGATGTCGCCGGTGTCGTGCCAGCCGCCCTCCGGCGGCATGATCGCGCCGGGATTGTCGGCGTTGAGATAGCCGAGCATCACGTTCGGCCCCTTGACGCAGAGTCGCCCGCCCTCGCTGATGCCCTCGACCGGCTCGAGCTTCGCCGTGATCCCGGGTAGGAGCCGCCCGACCGTGCCGTCGCGCATCGCCACCGGCGTATTGCAGGCCAGCACCGGCGAGCACTCGGTGCAGCCATAGCCTTCGAGGATGGTGGTGCCATAGGGCTCCCAGAGCTTGCGTGTCTCCGGCTTCACCCGCTCGGCCCCGGCGACGACATAGCGCACGCTCTTGAGGTCGCCCTCGTCGGCGGCGCGCGCGTAGCCCTGAAGGAACGTGTCGGTGGCGAACAGGAAGGTCGCCCCGGTCTCGCCGATCAGCTTGGGCACCTGCTTGTAGTGCAGCGGGCTCGGATAGAGCACGACCTTCATGCCGTGGGTCAGCGGCATCAGCAGCGCTGCGGTCAGCCCGAAGGAGTGGAAGGCCGGCAGCGGGTTCATGACGATGTCGCGCTCGCTGAGGAAGCCGGCGGCGAGCTGGAAGATCTGGTTGGCGTTGGAGACCAGATTGGCATGGCTCAGCACCACGCCCTTGGGCTTGCCCTCGGTGCCGGAGGTGAACAGCACCACGGCCGGATCGTCGGGCTTCGCCGCATGGCTGCGAAGCGCCAGCCCGGGCGCCAGCGAGGCGAGCGCACCGATCACCTTGTCGAGGCTGGTCAATTCCTTGCGGACGTCTTCGAGATAGATCACCCGCCGCCCCGGCGCCAGCGCCTCGACGATGTCGTCGAGCTTGGCCTGGTCGATGAAGCGGCGAGAGGTGACGATGGTCGAGATCGGCCCGATCTCGCAGGCCGCGGTGAGGTTCTTCAGGCCGGCGGTGAAGTTGAGCAGCGCCGGCACGCGGCCGAACGCCGAGAGCCCAAACAGCGTCACCGCCATGCCCTGCACGTTGGGCAGCATCAGCCCGACCTTTTCGCCGGGCCTGGTCAACGCCGAAAGCTTGCGGCCGAGCACCAGCGCGCCCAGCACCAGACTGCCATAGCTGAGCGGCTTGCGCTCCGGATCCTCCAGCGCGATGCGACTCCTGCCGTGCTTACCGGCGGCAGCCAGCAGCGCCTGGAACAGCGTGGTCCGGGCGCCTTCGACATCGAAGGGCTGTGCCGGCAGTTCGGTCGCGGCCATTCGGCTCGTGCTCCCTTCAGCGTTCCTCTTGCGCGCAACCTAAGGCGAACGGGCCGCGATACAATCCGCTGGCGGCAACTTCCCCATCATCATCCGGCACGCTGGGTTGTGCCGCGACTGGAGACTGCTGCGATGCCTCGGCTGCGCCTGCTCCTGTCATCGCCCCTCATTGTGACAGCCGAACGCGTCGGCGTGGCGCGAGCGCCCGGCCTTCGCGTTCGCGACCATTGCGGTCTTGCCCGCGATGCTCGAGCATCCACAGTCTTGAACCCTTTGCTGGCGCATGACTGAGATGTGCGAAACGCCGCTAACACGCTGCATTGCAGCAAGAAATCGCCCGAATCCGGCTCCCGATCACCAATCTCGAAATGGCTACCGCGCAATCGCTGAAATTTGACGAAGAAGCCGTTCATCACGTCGCGCTTCCGTCATTGAGATGGGGGACGTTCATCGCTATCTCCGGTTGCGGAGCTGGGGACTGCAGCCGTGCCGACCATGTCGAAACCGATCATCGCCGCTGCTGCACTCGCAGCGGCTTCCGTCGCTCTCGCCTCGCCTGCTAGCGCGGCAGGGTTCTGGGAGACGCTGTTCGGCGTCCCGCAGCGGCCGACCTACGCGCCCGTGCCCGACAATCCGCTGCACATGACGGTGCGGCCAAAGCAGAAGAAGGCCGGGACGACGCTCGATGCCGGCAAGGACGGCCCGAAGCCGAAGCTCGTCAAGCCGATGGAGTACGCCAACGACCCGTTCTGGTACCTCAAGGACGAGACGCTGAAGAAGGGCGACATCATCGTCCTGAAGGATCGCGTCGTGGTCTTCGACGGCGGCTCGCGCGCCTATTCCAACTTCGCCAGCTTCCAGTCGAGCCCGCTGCTTTCGGCCAAGGCCAAGAGCCAGCTCAAATATCTGGTCTCGACCCCGCGGGACAGCCACACCGTCTGGGAGCCGGTCCAGTCGATCTCCGACCGCAACATCAGCGCTTCGGCCGAGCTCTCGGAACGGACACGCTGAGACAATTCGTCATTCTCGGGCGAAGCGCAGCGCGGACCCGGGAATCTCTTTCAGGAGATGGTCGGCTCAAGGTCGACCATGACGCCCACACCCCTCACCCGAACGCCCCGATCTCATGCTGGATCGCGCCCGAGACCTCGCGTAGCAGCCCAAAGCACTCCCGCATCGGCTCGACCACGTCGCGATGGAAGGCGGCATAGGCGCCGCCCTCGCGAGGGCCGGCAGGCTCGCCGAAATCGAGCCCCAGCGCCGGGTCGGGATTGAGCGGGAAGATCTGGCCGAGCAGCGCCAGCGCCCCGGCCATGTCGAGCCGCAGGATACGCTCGAGCAGGAGCTCGCGCGTCACCCCGGCATATGGCCGGAAGTCCGGGATATGCGTGGCCGACAGCCAGATCCGGTGCAGCAGCGAGAGGCGCAGCGTATGCAGCGCCACCAGCCGGACCGGCATCGCCGGCGGCTCGCCCGCGGCCTCCTTCAGCTTCAGCCGATCGGATGCGAAGCGCCAGAACAGCCTTCGCAGCGAAGGCGCAAGATCGAGCCGCGCCAGCGTCTCGGCGACGGCGAGCAACTCGTCGCGGCGCCCCTCCTTCTCGGTACGCCGGGCCCGGTCGAACCAGGAGCCGGCATCGAGCGTGTCGAGATAGGCGCGCAGCACGTCGAGATCGCTGTTCGCCATGGCATTGGCCGCAAGCCGGTAGGCCCGGCCGAAGCGTTCGGAGCTCTCGCGCATGCTGGCGAACAGATCCGGCGCCCGCGCTGCCGCCTGGCCGATGCCGTGCACGCTGTTCGCCAGCCAGCCGAGCTGCTGCAGGATCGCATTGTTGGGAATGGCGCGCAGCTCACGGGGATGGCGGATCACCGTCGGCCCGCCGGCATCGCTCTGCCGTGCCGCCGGGCGCGAGCCGGTCTTGTCGAGCAGAGAGGGGCCGAACGTGCCGATCAGGGCCGCATAGCCGGGATCGTCGACGAGATGGGTCATCTGCTCGCGCACGGTCTGGAAGAATTCGGTGGCGAAGTCCGGCTCGGCATAGATCGGATCGTCTGCGCCGGCAGCCGCGTCCGCGAAGACGGCTTCGGCGATGCGCGCCACCGTCGCGCCCGCAAGCCCCCTGGTGCCGAAGAGCAGATAGCCGTCGCTGCCCTGGAAGCTGGTCTCGCGCGTGACCTTGACGCCGGCCTTGGCGAAGGCGCGTCGCGGCCATTCCGGATCGAGATAGGCGAGCCGGTCGCTGAGGCTGTCGGGATGGGCGCCGCGCCCGGCCGACTCGCCATGCGTGTCGAAGATCACCAGCTCGATATCGGTGAGCCCGTAGCGCTGCAGCAGCTCGAGGATGCGGCTCCTCAGCCGCTCGACCCAGAAGGTCGCCGCGACCTGGCCGATATAGCGGCCGGAATCGGAATAGCCGAACTGGACGCAGAGCCGGCCATGACGCTTGAGATAGTCGCGCCAATGCGGGCTGCGCAGCGCCTCGTCGATGATGCGGGGCCCCTGTTCGAGGGCGTCCGACGTCTCGAAGAGCGGCGAGATCTCGACGAGATCGGCGATGCCGAAGCGCCTGGCGAGATAGAGCGCCGACAGGAGCGTATAGCCGGTCTCGGTCTCGGCGATCAGGAAGCGCACGGGCCGCGAACCGTCGACATGCTTCACGATCTGCGCGACCATCATCATCATTCGCGCCGCCGAGGCGCGCTCGACCGCGAGCGCGCCGAAATCGACCGGCGTCGGCTTCACTTTGGCGAGCGCCTGGTTGACGGCTGCGAGGAAGGCGCGCCGCTGTGCCGGCTGGGCCGGTTCCTCGTCGAGCGAGATCACCCCGCGCATGGCGTTGTGAAGCTGCGAGGCGTTCAGCCGGAAATGCGGCAGCGCGATCGAGACGCCGTGGGCGATGACGCCCGCCCGCGCCAGGATCAGAGCTTCCGCCGTCGCCTCGTCCTCGGCCAGCACGATCGCCTTGTCGAGCGCCGCCACCAGCTTCGACGCTTCCGGCAGCGCCGCCTCCCGCTCGCCGACGAGCGCCAGCGAGAATGCCTGCAGGGCCGCGATCTCCGGCTTGCTGTTGAGCGGCGGGCAGAGCGCCAGCTGCCGCTCCACCGCGGCGAGCGCCTCCTCGACCAGCGCCCTCACCTCGGCGGTCGCCGGCGCCTCCGGCAGCTTCTCCAGCAGGCGGAAGAACTGGCCGCGCTTCGATTCCAGCCGGTAGCGCAGCGTGTCCCACCAACCGATATCGGTGCGTCCATCGGTGTCGCAGCCGACCCAGGAGGCGAGCAGCAGGGCGCGCGGCCTGAGCTCGCGCCAGCGCTGCGGCCAGCGCGCCCGCGCCTCGGCCAGGAAGGCGGCATTCAGCCGGTCGATCGCATCGCGGGCGTTGCGCACCGAAAAGCGTGCCTGCTCGAACTCGTCCTGCAGGGTGATCGCCGCATCCGGCCGGAAGGAGAGGTCGGCGGCCCTCAGCGCCGTCGCCTCGCCCTCGTTCGAGGCGAGCTCGGCCAGCGCATGCGCCACCGCCCGGCTCATGCCGAAGGTCGGATGCGCGGTGAAGACGGCAGCGAAGCGTACCCGCGCCAGCGCCGCCGCATAGGCCTCGAAGGGCTGCGCCGAAGCGCTCGCCTCGTCCGCGACACGCCGCGCCAGCGCGGCATAGGCTTCGCTCTCGTCGCGCTCCAGCCCGACATAGGCGGCGACGCGCGCTGCCCGGTCGGCCAGGGCGGCGCGTCCGAGCTGGCGGATCAGCGCGGCGGTATCGGCAAGCGTCACCTCGCCGCGATCCATCTTCCGGGTCAGCCAGAGCGTGACGCGCAGCACCGGATTGCCGAACGGGTCCTCGCGCGCATCCGAGCGCGCCTGCACGATCGCCGCCGACAATTCGCCCGCCAGCGCCGATGGCGACAATTCCTCCGCACCCGCCACGCCGCTCTCCGCTTTTCAATCGTGTGATGAGCGGGAGCAGGTGAGCAGGATTTGGATTTTGCTGCAACTGCGAAATGAAATGCGGCTCAGCAGCGCGATGGCGGACGTGACGCCTGCATCGCGATCCGCAGCCCGCCCTTACAATCACCGCTTCCATAGCCATATCGGCATGGACCCGGAGGAATTCATGGATACGACCGTGCGGCGTGATCTCTCCGGCAACTGGGGCGTCTCCGACCTGCTCGAACGCTCGATCTGCTCGATCATTCGCGACCCGCATGGCAGTTGCTGGATCGTTCTCGGGCAGGATCAGGTCGCGCGCCTGAGCGATATCCGGAAGGGGCCGTTCCTGTCGGTGGATGCTGCCATGACGGCCATCGAGAAGAATCTCAACGGACCCTGCCGTCATCGTACGGCAACTGTGCCGACCAACTATTTCCCGTAGGATCTCGGCGGGCCCCAAAAATAAAAGCGCCGCTGGCCAACTTGTTTTGGCCGCATTGTTTCTATAGACAGAATGTAGAGGCGACGATTGACCGACTGGCTCCTCTGATTGGACCCTGCGGCGCGCCTTACTCCTATCGTCGAAAACCGATTGCTGCCCTCGGCAGCACCATTGCTGCACGCACAGCGTGCCCGGCGATTTCACACACAAGACCGCCCGGCCCCGGCCGAGCGGCAAACGGATATCAATGCTAGTATCAACCGAACTGAAGTCACCCGAGACCAGGTACGTCGCCGACGCGATCGCCACCACGCTTACGCCGAAATCCGCCCCCGATTGGAAGCCGGAGCCCTGCGGCCTCAGCCGCGAGGAGCTGCGGCGCATCGTCAGGAAGATGCTGGGATGAGGAGGCCGGTCATGCCCACGCGCCAACCCGGATCCACCGCCTTCGACGATCATGTCCCCCGGACCAACCCCACGCAGCCAAGGCGGGGCTCATCCGCGCGGGCCAGTTACGAGCGTTATCTCGCTCTGGCCAAGGCCAAGGCCCTCGCCGGCGACCGGATCGAGGCCGAGCGCTACTATCAGCATGCCGAGCATTATCTGCGCCTGATCACCGGCTCGGCAGCCTGAAAAGCCGGGGCTCGCGCCGTGTCGGGCGATGCCGCGCTGCCCCCGCCACAATCTTTCCATCAGATCGCGCTTTGACATGATCATGCGAGTGCGACGGATCGCGACGACTGGCGCTGCCATGGCGCTCATCACCATGGCGGGGCCCGCGGTTGCCGGCCCCAAGGCTGAGATCGTCGACTTCGGCGTGGTCGCCGGGCGCCTCGTCGATAGCCCGCCGGATACCGGTCAACGCGTTCTGGAACCGGTCCGCGCCATGCAGAAGCTGCGCTATATCGAGCGCAGCGATCGGATCGAGGCTCGGCTCTGCCGGAACTTCGGGATCACGGTGAAGCTGATCCCGACGCCGCCATTCCGCATGCCGGACCGCGTCGAGGTGCGGGTTCTGCACCCGGACCTGACGCGCCCCGACGGCAGGCAGAGCGCCGAGACGCGCTTTCCCAGCTATGTGGTCGATGGTCTCAGCCATATCGGCTTCACCTTCGAGCATGACTGGGAAATGGCGCCCGGCCCGTGGACGATGATCGTCTCGTTGCGCGGGGACGAGATCGCCCGCAAGGATTTCACCGTCACGCTGCCGCCCCCCGGCGCGCCCAAGTCCGATTGCGGTGTCGGCTGACCTTGCAAGGCCGGCGCCGCCGCGCGTGTTTGCCTGGGGTTCCACGCCTTTTCCGTCATGGTCGGGCTTGTCCCGACCATCCACGTCTTCCTTCCTGCAATGCGGTGTTCGGGGGCGAGCATGCCGGCCGGGCGAAGCGGGGATAACGTCCCAATCAATCCCCGCCCCCGAAACCCGGCTTATGCTTCCTCCCGTCCCGCCCGAACCGAGGGGGCTTCGCGAGGCATCATGAGGCCGGGCGGGAGAGCGGTGTTTCGTGGCGACAGGGCCTTGCGAGCCCGAAGGAGCCCGGTTCAGCACGAGTGCGACCCACTTCTGCGATCCCGACTCCTTCCACCACGGAGGGGTTTTCGTCGATGGGAGAGGCCCTCCCAGTCCTGCCGGACGTAACCAGACGGCGAGAACACCTGAAGAGAACCGCGGCGCGGGGTTGGGCAGTGGCCAGTGGCGCTGCCTCGACATCTCGACATCGACATTCGGCACGCAGCCGTCGACTGCGACGCCGCCTTGACCCCGCGCCCTCCCTCGGATGGCGACCAATCGAACCCTCGCGGTGGAAGCCGGCGAGCGCATCGACCTGTCTGGAGCCGCCTTTGGATATGGGGTGTCCCGCCCGTCATGCTCGCCCTTGTGGCGAGCATCCACGTCTTGAACACTGCGCTCGATCAGCAAAGACGTGGATGGTCGGGACAAGCCCGACCATGACGAAAAAGGCAGTGTTCAATGAGTTCCGGGCTCAGGCCTGCGGCTTGTCCGGGACGACCCGCGCTTTGATTGAAGCATCGCATACCGTAGGTTGCATCTCCCACCCCGCCCGCGAGCCCCGATGCGACGAACCCAGACCCGCCTGCCCGCGCCTTTTCTCCGGCGCATCTGGCTCGACCGCGACGCGGTGCCGGACGCCGACGCCTATCCCTGGTGCCTGCCCTTCCTGCGCGAGGCGTTCGAGCTGTCCTTCGACAGGCCGATCACCATCATCGTCGGCGAGAACGGCACCGGGAAATCGACGCTGCTCGAAGGCATCGCCGTGCTCGCCGGCTATGACGACTCCGGCGGCGGCAAGGGCTATCGCCCGGTCGATCATGCCCAGGCCGTCGAGGCCATGGGCGGCGCGCTCGCCCGCTCGCTCAGGGCGAGCTGGCTGCCGAAAGTCACCGATGGCTGGTTCTTTCGGGCCGAAAGCTTCTTCTCGGTGGCGCGCTATCTCGACAAGGCCGCGCTCGATGCTGGCCAGCGCGGCCCCGATTTCCTCTCCCATTCGCATGGCGAGGGTTTTCTCCGCTTCTTCGAGGAGCGCTGCCAGCGCCGCGGCATCTTCATCTTCGACGAGCCGGAATCGGCGCTGTCGCCGGCCCGCCAGATCGAGTTCCTCAAGCTGCTGCGCCGGATGGACCGGCTCTGCCAGTGCCAGGTGATCATGGCGACGCACGCCCCGATCCTGATGGCCTATCCCGGCGCCCGCCTGCTCGGCCTGACCAAATACGGGCTCGATCCGGTGACGATCGAGGAGACCCAGCATTTCCGCCTGATCCGCGAGTTCTGCCTGGACCCGGCGACGTTTGTCGAGACGATGATGGAGGAGTGAGGGTGGTTGCATGCGCCGACCCGCTGCGGCTGGAGGAGGCGAGCGAAAGCCAACTCGAAAAGTGACCATCATGTATTTATCCCACAGCCTGCCTCATGCGACGATCGTTAGCGCAATGGAATATTGATTCTTCCCTAAATAACATGACAATATACCTCCTTGAGGAGGCTGTGGCAGTGAAGTATCTGGGCTTGTTTTGGCTGCTTGTGGCACATGCAGGCCCAGCGGAAGCAAAATGCACTGTCAGCGGGCCAAAATGGTATCTGCACACGAATGATAAGGTGGATCTGCGCGTAAATGCAGACAACGAGGGCTGCGGCCACTCGTTCGGCGTCGGATTTGCTTGGCGCATGGACAAGATCGTGGTGATGAAACACCCGCAGAACGGGACCATACGTCAGATAGGAGAAACCACATATTACTACATTCCAAAGAACAAATACAAAGGCACTGATAATTATATCATCTACATATGCGGAAAAGACACTTGGGGCTTGGGCTGCTCAAGGTTGAATTTCCTAGTTTCGGTCGACTAGAACTGCCTGGTAATTTCCCGGACAAGAATTTGGATGGCCCCGTGCCGGGCAAAGACACCCTGCGCAAGCAGTGTTAGAGCGATCTCATCCCGAATCTCCAAGAGTCCTCACCTTGCCTAGCTCCCTCTCCCCCGCCCGCCTCCAGGCCGCCGTCGATTTCGCCCAGGCCCACGACTCCCCCTGGCCGCGCAGCATGTTCTATCCGGACGGCGCCTATGTCGGGAATCGCGAATGGGACGAGAAGGGGCCTTGGACCGAGATCGTCGGGCCGGTCGAGCCGCGCGGCGGGCCGGCCGGCGTCGTGCTGAAGGGCGGCGAGACGATCGCCGAGTGGGGCGATGTCGAGCGCGCCGACATGACCTTCTCGATCGCCAAGAGCTATCTCTCGGTGCTGGCGGGCCTTGCCGTCGCCGACGGGCTGATCGCCGATATCGACGAGCCGGTGGGGAAAAGCGTCGACGGCCAGCATTTCTCCAGCCCGCACAATGCGAAGATCAACTGGCGCCATCTGCTCAACATGAACAGCGAATGGCAGGGCGAGATCTTCGGCAAATCCGACCAGGTCGACCATTTCAGGCAGATCGGCATCGGCGCCGACAACAGCCGAAAAGGCCAGCGCCGCGAGCTGCGCGAGCCCGGCAGCCTCTACGAATACAACGACGTCCGGGTGAATGCGCTCGGCTATGCGCTGCTGCGCCGCTTCCGCAAGCCGCTTCCCGACGTGCTGCGCGAGCGCATCATGGACAAGGTCGGCGCCTCGCAAGGCTGGCGCTGGGAGGGCTACGAGACCTCGTGGGTCGAGATCGACGGAGAGCGCATGCAGTCGGTCCCCGGCGGCGGCCATTGGGGCGGCGGCCTCTTCATCAGCGCCCGCGACCATGCCCGCTTCGGCCAGTTGATCGCGCAGAACGGCGTCTGGGAGGGGCGAGAGCTGATTCCCTCGTCCTGGCTGGCGCAGTCGGTCGTGCCCTCGCCGACCCTGCCGAATTACGGCTTCCTCTGGTGGCTGAACCACGGCCCGGCCGCCAATCCCAAGCTGCCGGCGAGCGCCTTCAGCGCGCAAGGAGCGGGCAACAACCTGATCTGGATCGACCCCGAGCACGAGCTCGTCGCCGTGCTGCGCTGGATCGACAAGGCCGCGATCGACGGCTTCCTGGAGCGGCTGGTCGCGGCGGTGGAGTAGGCGGCTCCCTTCTCCCCTCGGGGGAGAAGGTCCGGCAGGGGATGAGGGCGGTTCGACCGGGTGAGCCATCCTTCCCTCATCCGTCAGCGCTTCGCGCTGCCACCTTCTCCCCCCGAGGGGAGAAGGGTTCCCCGCGCCCTTCATCCCATTCCTCCCCATGCGTCCGGCGTAGAGCCTCCCGCCGCGCCCACCCTTGCCGCAACCTCCCGCTTGAGCCCATAAGCCGCCCTGCTCCCGCAAGGCCTTGAACAGTGTCCAATCCCGCCTCCCCCCGCCTCGCCATCGGCTTTGCCTTCGGCATCCTCTCGGCCGTGATCTGGGGCGTGCAGTCGGTCGTCTCACGGCAATCGGTGGTCGACGGGCTCTCGGCCGGCGACGTCACGATCCTGCGCTTCCTCGCCGCCGCGCTGGTGCTGCTGCCCTTCGCCATCGCGCGACTGAAACCCTTCCCGGTCGGCAAGCTCGGCTGGAAGCGGGCGCTGATCCTCACCGCCATCGTCGGCCCGAGCTACAGCCTGATCCTGGTCGGCGGCGCGCATTTCGCCCCGGCGCTGCACTCCTCGGTGATCTCGCCCGGGCTGATCCCGGTCGCCACCGCGCTTCTCGCCGTCTTCGTGCTCGGCGACCGGATCAGCCCGCTCAGGGTGATCGGGCTCGCCATCATCGTCGCCGGGATCGTGGTCTTCTCCTTCGAGGCGATGGCGAACACGCCGACCCGCGAGGGCGCCTGGATCGGCGACCTGCTCTTCGTGCTGATTGCGGTGCTCTGGTCGGTGTTCGGCCTGCTCGCCCGGCGCTGGGGGGCGGACGCGGTCGAGGTCACCATGGCGACCTGCCTGCTCTCGGTGCCGCTCCTGCCGCTGCTGGCGCTGGTCCAGCCGGTCAACCTTCTCTCGGTGCCGCTATCGGCGATCGCGCTGCAGGCGCTCTATCAGGGCGTTCTGGTCGGCGCCGTCGCGCTCTTCCTCTACACGGAAGCGGTCACGATCCTCGGCGCCGCCCGCGCCGCGCTGTTCCTGCCGCTCGTGCCGGTGGTGACGGCGCTGTCGGGCGCGATCATGCTCGGCGAGCAGGCCTCGACGCTGGAGATCGCCGGCATGGCGCTGGCCGTCACCGGCATAGTGGTGGCGCTGAAGGCGCCGAGCAGCGCCTGAGCCTCAGCCCTTGTGGTCCTTGGCGATCGGCTCGACATAGGCCAGGCCCATGTCCCAGGGGAAGTAGATCCAGGTGTCCTGGCTGACCTCGGTGACGAAGGTGTCGACAACCGGCACGCCGGCCGGCTTGGCGTAGACCGTGGCGAAATGCGCGTTCGGCAGCATCTCGCGCACGACGCGGGCCGTCTTGCCGGTGTCGGTCAGGTCGTCGACGACGAGCACGCCCTTGCCCTTGCCGTCGCCGATGGCGCGGATCGAGGGGGCGATCTCCTTCATCACCTTGAGCTCCGACTGGTTCTTGTAGTCGTGATAGCTCGCGATGCAGACCGTCTCGATCAGGCGCAGGCCGAGCTCGCGGCAGATGATCGCCGCCGGCACCAGGCCGCCGCGGGTGATGCAGACCATCGCCTCGAACGGGCCGGCATCGGACAGGCGCCAGGCGAGTGCGCGGGCGTCGCGGTGGAACTGGTCCCAGGAAACGGGAAAGGCCTTGTTGGCGGAAGCATCGGCCATGGCGGCGGGTCCTGCGGCAGTCTGAAAAAGAGGCTTTCCGCAAAGCGCATTCGGCCGGCGCTGGCAAGAGCCGTGCAGCGATAATCCCCGCCGCGCAGTTCCAAAATCGCCTAGAACTCGGCCCAGCCGTCGTCGCCCCGGCCGCCATTGGCCACCCTGGCACGCGGGAACGGCACGGGTTTGCCCGGCGCGGCTGCAGCCTTCATCGCCGGCAGGACCGCGCGCAGATCCGCGGCCAGTCGCGCCGGCTGGTCGCTGCCGCCGAGCCGGAAGGCGCCGACCAGCGCCGCCAGCGCCTGCGTCTCGCCCTGGAGGTCGCGCGACAGCTTCGAGCTGGCGTCGGCCATCAGCGAGTTGCGCTGGGTGATCTCGTCCATATGAGCGACGGTCTTCGCCATTTCCTCGACGCCATTGGCCTGCTCGGTCGCCGCGCTCGAGATCTCGGCGATGGTGCCGGCGACCCGGTTGGCCGCATCGACGATCTCGTCGAGCGTGCGGCCGGCATCCTTGACCAGCTGGACGCCGGAGCGGACCTGCTCGCTGGAATTGGCGATCAGCGACTTGATGCCGTTGGCGGACTCGCTGGAGCGGCCGGCGAGCGCCCTGACCTCCGAGGCGACGACCGCGAAGCCCCGCCCGGCATCGCCGGCCCGCGCCGCCTCGACCGCGGCATTGAGTGCGAGCAGGTTGGTCTGGAACGAGATCTCGTCGATCATCGAGATGATGTCGGCGATCGAGGCCGAGGCCTGCTCGATCCGGCCCATCGCCGCCACCGCATCGGTGACGATCGCCCCGCCGCGCGAGGCGACGGTCTTCGCCTCGTCACCGAGCGCCGCCGCCTGGCGCGAATTGCCGGCGCTGGTCTTGATCGAGGCGGCGAGCTCCTCGGTCGTCGCTGCGGTTTCCTGCAGGCTTGCGGCCTGGGATTCGGCGCGTTCGGCGAGCTCGACGCTCTCGCTCGCCATCTTGTCGGCCGCGGCGCCGACCTTGCCCGAGATCGCGCCGACGGCGCTGATCATCTGCGCCATCGTCTCGATCAGCTCGTTGATGCCGCCGCAGAGGACGGCGACCTCGCCCTCCTTGCCGGCCATGTCGATGCGCGGGGTCAGGTCCTTGTCCTTGGCCCGGCCGATCACGCTCTGCGCCTCGCCCACCGCCTTGGCGAGCTGGCGCGCCGCCTTCTGCTCGGTGATGTCGGTGGCGTATTTCACCACTTTCAGCGGCCGCCCCTTGGCGTCCATGATCGGGTTGTAGCTCGCCTGGATCCAGACTTCGCGGCCGCCCTTGCCGAAGCGCTGGTACTGGCCGGAATCATACTCGCCGCGGCCGAGCTTCTCCCAGAAGGCGCGGTATTCCGCCGAGCTGCGATAGGCCGCGTCGCAGAACATGGAATGATGCTTGCCCTTGATCTCGTCGAGCGAATAGCCGGTGACGGCAAGGAAGTTCTCGTTGGCGTCGAGGATATGGCCGTCGAGCGTGAACTCGATCACTGCCATCGCCTTGCGGATCGCCGAGACCTGCCCGCCCATGTCGGCTTCCCGGTTCTTCTGGTCGGTGATGACGGTCGCGAACTTGACGACCTTGACCGGCTTGCCGCTGGAGTTGAGGACAGGGTTGTAGCTCGCTTCGATCCAGAGCTCGCGGCCATCGGCGCCGACGCGCAGGAACTGCCGCGCCTCGTATTCGCCGCGCGCCAGCCGCGCCCAGAAATCCTTGTATTCGGCGCTTGCGGCTTCTTCCTTGGTTACGAAGATGCTGTGATGGCGCCCGCGTACCTGATCGAGCGTATAGCCCATCGCCTTGAGGAAGTTCTCGTTGGCGTCGAGGATCGTGCCATCAAGCGCGAAGCTGATCACCGCCGTCGAGCGGTTCAGCGCCGCCATTTCCGCCGCGAGGTCGCGGCGCGAGGCGCCGCTCCTGAAAGGATTGAGCCGCATGCCTCTTGCCCCCATTTGAACAGGTCAAGAATGCAATTAATTCGTTTACGGACTGATAATGACAGCGCGAATGCTTGATACGGCAGCGCTGGAGCCTGACGAAAACGCTTGCGCCTGTGCTGGCTCCCAAGGCAAGAGCTTTCGTGTGTATGCAAATGAGACAGTAACATGCAGCTTGTATGGAAGATCAAGCCTCGATATCCAGGACGCGCGGCGGTGGCTGCCGGGAATACTGACCGGCTGGACTAGTAGCGCGGCACTCGATCGTTTATGAGCAATACGTCATGCTCGTAAAAAGTGTATTTTTATACGACACAACCATCGAGAAGTTCGCTCGCCTGGGTTGAATTGACCTGAGCCAGAGTGCTTTTGGTCAGAACGACAACGTCACTCCCGCCGCATCGCAACGCGCGCGGGAATTATGGTTCCGCCCAGCACGCGACGTCTCTAACGGCGCAGCCGCGACCGCTCTGCCTCGACCATCGCCTTCACGGCTGCCGTTGCCAGCGCCAGCTTCTCCGGATCGCGCGAGCGGACGACGATATTGGTGTCCGGCCCGGTTTCCGACCAGAACGGGTAGGAGCCTATCGAGCAGTCGGGATGGGCTTTGGCGATCTCGGCGAGCGGCGTGCCGATATCGCCCTCGCGCAGGCCAGCCTGCACCGTCTCCGACAGTATCTTGGCACCGGTCTTCAATGTCGGTCCGACGACGTCGAGCATGGCCTGCATGATCGCCGGCACGCCGGCCATGACATGGACGTTGCCGATCTTGAAGCCCGGGGCCTTCGACACCGAATTGGCGATCAGGTCGGCGCCGGCCGGAATGCGCGTCATCCGCATCCTGGCCTCGTTGAGCTGATCCTTGGGGAAGCGCTCCAGCAGCATGTCGATCGCGCGCTGGTCGTAATCGATCGGCACGCCGAAGGCGGCCGCGACCGCATCCGCCGTAATATCGTCATGGGTCGGGCCGATGCCGCCGGTGGTGAAGACATAGGTGTAGCGCGAGCGCAGCGCGTTGAGCGCCGAGACGATCTCGTCGGTCAGGTCGGGCACGACCCTGACCTCGCGCAGCTCGATTCCGATATTGGTCAGGTACTCGGCGATGTAGCCGATGTTCTTGTCCTTGGTCCGTCCGGACAGGATCTCGTCGCCGATCACAAGGATCGCGGCGGTGATCACCGGCTGGAAGGCGGGCGATGGCTCTGCCGTCATGGGCTTTTCCTTGCTGTTTGATTTCGCCGCATGCGTGCCCCGATACGCCAGCGAGCTAAGCCGCTTGCGCACAAGTGCTCAAGCACCGCGCCAGTCGGAGCGGCCATGCGCGCGCGGCGCAGCGCCTCACGAGGTCGTGCGCTCGTAGACTAGGTTGAGCCGGGTCTGGGCGATCAGCCTGTAGCCCTTGCTTTCCAGCAGGGCCGGCAGGTCCGCCTGCCAGCGGCCGCGCGAATCCTCGACGATGACGAAGCCGGGCCAGAGCGCCTCGGGCGCATCCCGCAGGAAGGGTTCGAGGATCAGGTCCTCGGCGCCCTCGACATCGAGCTTGATCGCATCGATCCGCTCATAGCCCTCGCTCTGCACCAGAGCGAGCAGGGTCGTCGCCGGCACGCGGACCGAGTTCGCATTGCTGGAACGCAGGATGCGCACGCTCGATTCGCCCTTGTTGGCGGGGTCGAGGAAGAGCGTCAGCTCGCCCGGCTTGTCGGCGAGCGCGCAGGCGATCGCCTTGACCGTGCCGAACGGGTTCTGGGCGATGTTGTAGGTCAGCCGCGCGAAGATGTCGGGCTGCGGCTCGACCGCGAGGATGCGCGCGCTCCGCCCCGCCCGCGCCGCGACGAACAGCGAGTAGGCGCCGATATTGGCACCGACATCGATGAAGCTGAAGCCGTCGCGGATGCGCGCGGCCAGGAGCTCGCGCTCCTGCGCATCGAAATACTGCGGCGTGAACAGCACACGCTTCTCGCAGACATTGCCCTCGGGATAGAGCCGCATCTGCGCACCGAGCGCCTCGATGTCGACAGGCTGGCCCTTGAGCCGGTTCAGCCCGAGGCGGCGCAGCGCGAAGGCGACCTTGCGTCCGAGGAAGGAGCCGGAGGCGCAGCGCGTCCAGCCGATGATGCGGGCGATGAGCCCCTGCGGCGCGAAAGTGCCGAAAGGCTGGTCCTCGACCGACCTGATCTCATTGAGTGCCATCGGCGGGCTGATACACCCCAAGCGCGGATGGCGCCAGCGGCTTCGTCGGCGATCCCGGCGGCGCATCCGCCTTGCACCGCACCCCAAACCCAATAAATAAGGAAACCAAGGAGCGGCCTTCCGGAATGACCCTGAACGAATCGATCTCGCGCGGGCGGCGCGATCCCGCCATCAAGCTGCATGGACCCGAAGCCTTCGCGGCAATGCGCAAGGCCGGGCAGCTGACCGCGCGCGGCCTTGACATGCTCGCCGGCGAGGTCAAGCCGGGTGTCACCACGCAGCGCCTCGACGACCTCGCCTTCCAGTTCGCCATGGACAACGGCGCCTACCCGGCGACACTGTTCTATCGCGGCTACACCAAGTCGATCTGCACCTCGATCAACCACGTCGTCTGTCACGGCATCCCCGACGACAAGCCGATGCGCGAGGGCGACATCATCAACATCGACTACACCCTCATCGTCGATGGCTGGCATGGCGATTCCAGCCGGATGTTTGCGGTCGGCGATATCCCGCGCAAGGCCGAGCGGTTGGTCGAAATCACCTATGAGAGCCTGTTGCGCGGTATCCGCGCCACGCGCCCGGGGGCGACCACCGGCGATATCGGCTTCGCCATCCAGCGCTATGCCGAGGGCGAGCGCTGCTCGGTCGTGCGCGACTTCTGCGGGCATGGCCTCGGCCAGGTCTTCCACGACGCGCCGAACATCCTGCACTATGGCAGCCCCGGCGAAGGCGTCGAGCTCAAGCCCGGCATGCTCTTCACCATCGAGCCGATGATCAATCTCGGCAAGGCGAGCGTGAAGGTGCTCTCCGATGGCTGGACGGCGGTGACGCGCGATCGTTCGCTCTCGGCCCAGTTCGAGCATACGGTCGGCGTGACCGATACGGGTTGCGAGATCTTCACGCTCTCGCCCGCCGGCCTCGACAACCCGCTCGCGCCGCGCCCATGAAGACCAGGGGCAACGGTAAATCAGCCCCGCTTGCCGCCGCCCCGGCCGAAGCCCCGCCGCATCATCTCGGCCATCGCGACCGCCTGCGCCAGCGCTTCCTCGACGCCGGCGACGGCGCCCTGCCCGACTACGAACTGCTAGAGCTGCTGCTCTTCCGCTCGATCCTGCGGCGCGACGTCAAGCCGCTCGCCAAGCAATTGATCCAGCATTTCGGCTCCTTCGCGGAGGTGATCGGCGCGCCGATCTCGCGGCTCACGGAGGTCAAGGGCGTCACCGAAAGCGTCGCGCTCGACCTCAAGATCGTCGAGGCAGCGCTGAAGCGCACGATGAAGGGCCAGGTCGCCAAGAAGCCGGTTCTGTCCTCTTGGTCCTCGGTGATCGATTATTGCCGCCTCGCCATGGCCTTTGCCGAGCGCGAGCAGTTCCGCATTCTCTTCCTCGACAAGAAGAACGCACTGATCGCCGACGAGGTGCAGCAGACCGGCACGGTCGACCACACCCCGGTCTATCCGCGCGAGGTGATGCGCCGGGCGCTGGAGCTCTCGGCGACCGCGTTGATCCTGGTGCATAACCACCCCTCCGGCGACCCGACCCCGTCCGGCGCCGACATGCGCATGACTCGCGAATTGGTCGATATCGCCAAGCCGCTCGGCATCGCCATCCACGACCACATCATCGTCGGCCGCGACGGCCATGCCAGCTTCAAGGGCCTGGGGCTGATCTGAGGCTGCCCCAGGCGCAGCACGCCGGGTTTGACGTGGCCGGTCACGTCTCCCGCATGACGATGCTGAACCCGGCCAGCCGCCGCATCAGATGGCCGGTTTCGACAAGCGTCTCCGGCAGATGCAGCCCCGAGGCCGGCCGCGGCTTGCCGGCCAATCCGAACAAGCCCTCGATCACCACGGCTATGCCCTTGGCGCTGAGCGCGGCATAGCCGTCCAGGTCGACCAGCTCCCAGCGGAAGCGGCCCTCGCGACCATCCTTGCGCTGCCCCGCGATCTCGATGATCACCTCATGCGAGGGCTTCTCGCCACGCAAGGTGCTCGCCGTCTGCCCCTCGGCAAAATCGACGCGAACGCTCTTGGCCGCGCTGGCCGACAGGCTGAAGACGTCGACCAGGCCGACCGTCGCGCCGTCATGCGTGCGGCCGTCGATACCGGTAAAGCTGCGCTCAGTTTGCGGCGCGCCGATCCAGCGCCACAGCCCTTGCGATCTGACGAGAGGCGCCGGGCCGATCGCGCCGATCCGCTCCATGTCCTCCTGCGAGGCCAGCCCCAGCGGATCGGCCGGATCGAAGACGAGGCCGACCTCGATCGCCTCGATGCGCTCGAAATCGGATGCGGCGTGCAGTGCCGCGAGGGCTGGCACCGAGCCCATGCTGTGTCCGAGCAGGACGACCGGCGCAGCGCCGGGCTGGCGGATGAAGCCGGCGATCGCAGGGCCGATCTCGAAGACGCCGTCCGAGAGCGCGATATAGGCCGCGCCCTGCGCGGCGGCCCAGTTCTGCGTGCGCAGCGACAGATCGCGCACCGCCGTCAGCACGACCGCCGGCTTGAGATCAGCCGGCAGGCCGAGATCGTCGCGTTCGAGATCGAGCGGAGCGCTGACTGCGTGACCAAGCTCTGCTGCCAGCGCTTCCGCCTTCGCTGTGTCGCGCCCGGCAATCACCAGCGGCATTTCAGGATGAAGCTGACGCAGGGCGCGGGCCGTGCGTGAGCCGACGCTGCCATAGCCGCCCAGGATGAGGACGGGGCCGAAAACGACTTCAGCCATTGGCGTTGCGCTCCGTGAAGACCGCGCCGAATTCCTTCATCCGGGCGAGGTAATAGGCAGGCTCGATGATGCTGTCGGGGAAGTAGAGGCCGGGCTTCAACGCCTCGCCGCCGGCTAGCCCGAGCGCGCGTTCGGTTGCGAGCGCGACGCCGAGCGCCGTCAGCGGCGCCTGGCCCTGCGGATGCACGACCTCATAGGTCCGGGCGCCGCGCTCGCCGGAGTACAGCACGCCCTCGATCGTGATCACGCTCTCGGTCGAGAACGGCCCGCCGGCCCGGCGGCTGGCCGAAACGTCGAAGGCCAGATCGAAGCGGATATCCTTGGCGTCGGTCGCGGTGGCGAGGCTGAGTACATCGAGCGGACCATAGGCCGTGGCCGGCAGCTCGACGCCGTCGACGCTGCGATAGCGCGCCTCGGCCTCCTCGCCCGCGATCCAGGCGAATCGGCCAGCCTTCAGCGTCAACGTCGCCGAGCCCGACTGCGTGATGCGTTCGTAATCGGCCAGCGCCGCCTGCCCGCCCATATCATGCTCGTCGAGCAGCACGCCGACGTGGATCCGATTGATCGAACGGAACGCCTTGGCGTACTCCAGCGCCGGAAACAGCGCCGCGCCAGCCAGCCACTGGCTGGCGAGCACGACCGGCGCCGCCTGCGGCTGATGGATGAAGCCGGCGGCCTCGATGCCGATCTCGAAGGCGCCGCTTGAGACGCTGAGATGCGGGATGCCCTGGCGCTGGGCGAAACGCAGCGCATTGCTCCAGTCGTCCTTGACGAAGACGATGATGGCGCTGAAGCGGCCGCTCTCCGGCAGGCCGAGATCGGGCTTGGAGAGATCGGCGGCAAGCGCCTCGACGCCGAGCTGCCCGGCGACGGCCCGCGCCTTGCCGAGGTCGCGGCCGGCGATCGTGACTGGCAGGCCGGGATGCAGACGGCGGATCGCCGCAGCGGTCTGCGCGCCGACGACGCCGGAACCGCCGATGATGAGGACTGGATTTTGGATATTGGGCACAGGAGGCCTCCGTCACGGAGCCAACGCCGAAGCGCCAGCTTTATTACTATGAGTAACTTACTATAAGTAGGAATGCAATTTCCCTCTTGTCAAGCGCGCCTTCGCCGGGATTCTTGAATCGCCATGCCAGAGCCCTTCGCCGTCGCCTCAAGCCGCAAGCTGCCGAAGCAGGAACGCCGCGAGCAGCTGCTCGATTGCGCCCAGGAGATGGTGCGCGAAGAGGGCACCGATGCGCTGACGCTGGCACGGGTGGCCGAACGCGCGGGCGTCACCAAGCCTGTCGCTTACGATCATTTCGGCACGCGCGAGGCGCTGATGGCCGAACTCTTCCGGCGCATCGACGATCGGCAGACCGCCATTCTGGTGGAGACGCTGAAGGCGACCGCAGACGAGCTCGGTGCCGTGGCCGCGACGATCGCCGCGGCCTATATGAGCTGCGCCCGCGAGGTCGGCACCGAATGGTACGCGCTCTCGGCCGCATTGAGAGGCAGCGAGACGATGGAGGCGGTGCAGCGCGAGCTCACCGCCCGCTATGTCGGGATCTGGCAGGGCGCTTTTGCCCGGTGTGCAGGCCACCTTCCCGCTGACGAGTTGCAGCTGCGCTGCGTCGGCATCCTCGGCGCGGGCGAAGCGATCTCGATCGAGCTGCTACGCGGCCATGTCACCGAAGCACGGGCCGCGGCGACGCTGGCGACCCTGATCGCGGCGACCATCGGCGCGCCGGCCGCTGCTGCGGCGAGCTGATCTCTGCCCAAGAAAGAGGCAAGTCTAGCCAAAGTGCTTGGCAAAGAACCCCTTTCCGAACGCGAGCGAATACGCATAGGCTAGCCGAAACAGGGGAAGACGGCTGCATGGTCGCATTCGACGAGATGACCGGGGGAGAAGGCGGCCTGCGGGCGGCCTATGGCGAGCTCGATCGCTGGCTGAAGGAGGCGCCACCCGAGATGCTGGCGCTGCGCCGCTCACAGGCCGAGCTGTTCTTCCGCCGGATCGGCATAACCTTCGCCGTCTACGGCGACGAGGAATCGACCGAGCGCCTGATCCCCTTCGACATCATCCCGCGCGTGCTGACCAAGCCGGAATGGACAAAGCTGGAAAAGGGCCTGCGCCAGCGCGTCACCGCGCTCAACATGTTCCTGGCCGATGTCTACGGGAAGAAGGAGTGCCTGAAGGCAGGGATCATCCCACCGGAGCTGGTCTACCGCAACGCCTGCTACCAGCTGCAGATGGTCGATTTCCAGGTGCCGCACGGCATCTACTGCCACATCGCCGGCATCGACATCGTCCGCGTCGACGACGACACCTTCTATGTGCTCGAGGACAATGCCCGCACGCCGTCGGGCGTCTCCTACATGATGGAGAACCGCGAGGTGATGCTGCGGCTCTTCCCGGAGCTGTTCGCCACCCACCGCGTCGCGCCGGTCGACAATTACCCCGACCAGCTGCTGGCGACCTTGCGCTCGGTCGCCCCGCACTCGGCCTCCTCCGATCCGACGATCTGCCTCCTGACCCCCGGCCAGTACAATTCGGCCTTCTACGAGCACTCCTTCCTGGCCGACAAGCTCGGCGTCGAGCTGGTCGAGGGCTCGGACCTGCTGGTCAAGGACGACGTCGTCTATATGCGCACGACGCAGGGGCCGAAGCGCGTCGACGTAATCTACCGCCGCATCGACGACGACTTCATCGATCCGCTTGTCTTCCGCAGCGACTCGGTGCTCGGCGTGCCCGGCATCATCGGCGCCTACAAGGCCGGCAACGTCACGCTCGCCAACGCGGTCGGCACCGGCGTCGCCGACGACAAGGCCGTCTACAGCTACATGCCGGAGATCGTGAAGTTCTTCACCGGCGAGGAGCCGATCCTGAAGAACGTGCCGACCTACCGCTGCCGTGAGCGCGAGGCCAACGCCTATGTGCTCGACAATCTCGACAAGCTGGTCGTCAAGGAGGTCAACGGCTCCGGCGGCTACGGCATGCTGGTCGGCCCGCATGCCAGCAAGCAGCAGATCGAGACCTTCCGCAAGAAGCTGAAGGCGCAGCCCGAGGGCTTCATAGCCCAGCCGACGCTGGCGCTCTCGACCTGCCCGACCTTCGTCGCCTCGGGCGTTGCGCCGCGCCATGTCGATCTGCGACCCTATGTGCTGTCGGGAGCCAACGGCATTTCCTGCGTCCCGGGCGGGCTGACCCGCGTCGCGCTCAAGGAGGGCTCGCTCGTGGTCAATTCCAGCCAGGGCGGCGGCACAAAGGACACCTGGGTTCTCGATGCATGAGCGAACGGGAGCGACCTCGATCCAACCTGACCCCGACGCAAGGCGCTCGCGCGAACTACATCACGCCAAGAGACCGGACCTGATCATGCTTTCCCGTACCGCCGACAGCCTCTACTGGGTCTCGCGCTATGTCGAACGGGCCGAATACCTCGCCCGCATCCTCGACGCCACGACCCGCCTGACGAACCTCCCCTCCGCCTATGGCGGCGCCGGCACCGAATGGCAGAGCGCCGTCGCCACAGCCGGCTGCGAGGATACCTTCGCCAAGGCCTATGGCGAGGCGAACGAGCGCAATGTCTGCGATTTCCTCAGCTTCAATCCGGACAATCCCACCTCGATCCGCAACTGCTTCGCCCTCGCCCGCTCCAACGCCCGCGCGGTCCGCACCGCGCTGACCTCGGAGATGTGGGACGCGCTCAACGGCGCCTGGCTCGAACTGCAGCGCTTCGAGCGCAAGCGCATGGACCGCGAGGAGTTCGCCCGCTTCCTCGACTGGGTGAAGAATGTTTCGCTGACCTTCGACGGCTCGGCTTACCGCACCATGCTGCGCGACGACGGCTACTGGTTCTCGCGACTCGGCGTCAATGTCGAGCGCGCCGACAACACTGCCCGCATCCTCGACGTGAAATACCATGTGCTGCTGCCGGAGACCGAGCAGGTCGGCGGATCGCTGGATTATTTCCAGTGGACGACGATGCTGCGCGAGGTCTCGGCGCTCACAGCCTATCACTGGGTTTATCGCCAGGCGGTAAAACCCGTGCTGATCGCCGACCTCCTGATCCTCAACCGGCGCATGCCGCGCTCGCTGGCGAGCTGCTATGAGAACATCTCGCGCTTCCTCGACCAGATCGGCGACGCCTACAACCGGCACGGTCCGGCCCAGCGCCAGGCGCGCAAGACCCTGACCAATCTCGCCAACACGCCGATCGAAGCAGTGTTCCAGCGCGGGCTGCACGAGTTCATCGAGGACTTCATCACCGAGAACAACCGCCTCGGAAACGTCATTGTCGAACAATACCTGCAATAAGAGTCTCTAACAGAATCTGAGCAGGTCTGGATGGGTCTTGGAGGAGCCGAATGCCAGGAGGAACGCGCAGCCGATATCCTTCGATATCGGCAAGTCGGTCCGACGCCGCAGGCGGCCCTCCAAGGCCCACCTCCGGCGCCGGGAATTCGCCCGCCCGCGGCGTCGCGTCGCTTGCCGATACCAACGGTATCGGCTTCACGCCGATCCTGGCGGATCGGACGAATTGCCGACGTCCAGACCTGCTCAGATTCTGTTAGAGGCTCTTAGAGCTTCCCTTCCGCGCTCGAATTTGGATTCCTCACCGCATGCGGATCCGGATCTCCCACAGCATCGCGTATTCCTATGCCGAGCCGGTGCGCCAGCTCAGGCAGGTTCTGCGGCTGACCCCGCGCGACCATGACGGTCAGCATGTCATGTCATGGCGCATAGCGCCCAATATCGATGGGCGCCTGCATGCCGGACAGGACCCGTTCGGTAACATCACCCACGACTTCTCGGCCGAAGGATCGATCGACGACTACACGATCGAGATCAACGGCCTGGTCGAGACCGTCGACCTTGCCGGGGTGGTCCGCGGCGTGACCGAGAAGGTGCCGCCGGACGTGTTCATGCGCGACACCCACCTGACGCAAGGCAGCGAGGCTTTGCGTGCACTCGCCGACAAGGCTGCCAGTCGCGACGGCAGCGACCTCACCAAGCTGCACGCCCTGATGGAGACGATCAACACCGAGATCCGTTGCGTGCCGACCGCCGACCATCTCGGCATCGGCGCCGCCGCCTGCGTCGAGGCCGGCGAAGGCATCCCGCAGGACGTCGCACATGTCTTCATGACCTGCGCCCGCCTGCTCGGCGCACCGGCGCGTTATGTCTCCGGCTATGTTGCGGCCTCCGACACCCTGCCTCACGCCGACGGCGCCCATGCCTGGGCCGAGGCCTGGCTGCCGGATTACGGCTGGATCGGTTTCGATGCCGCCAATGGACTCTGCCCGATCGACACCCATGTTCGCGTCGCCGCCGGGCTCGACTTCGCCGACGCCGCCCCGGTCCGCGGCGCCCGTACGGGCGGTCAGGGCGAGAGCCTCCTGATCGAGGTCAGCGCCCAGGCAGCCAAGCCCCGTTTCCAGGGGCAGTAGCGGCACCACCGCATTGCCGCTGTCATGACGGCCTGATACCCAGCCTCTCGCGTGCCATGTCGGCGCGCTGCGGAGATCATCGTGACCTATTGCGCCGGTATCCTCGTCCAGGACGGGCTCGTGATGATCGCCGACACCCGCACCAATGCCGGGCTCGACGACATCTCGACCTTCCGCAAGCTGCACGTCTTCTCCTGGCCGGGCGAGCGGACGATGGCGCTCGCCACCGCCGGCAACCTCTCGCTCACGCAGTCGATCGTCAGCCTGCTCCATGAAGGCATTCCCAATCCGGAGACGGGCGAGGCCGAGACGCTGCAGAACGCGCCCTCGATGTTCCGCGCCGCACAGCTCGTCGGCCGCGCCGTGCGCATCGTGCGCGAGACCGATGGCGAGGCGCTGCGCGAGGCCGGTCTCAAATACGACATGTCGCTGCTGTTCGGCGGCCAGATCGTCGGCCAGCCGATGCGGCTCTTTATGGTCTATTCGGCCGGAAACTTCATCGAATGCGGCATGGACGCGCCCTTCCTGCAGATCGGCGAGCACAAATACGGCAAGCCGATCCTCGACCGTGCCGTCACCTTCAGGTCGCATCTCTACGACGCGCTCAAGGTCGGGCTGATCTCGATGGATTCGACCATGCGCTCCAATCTCGGCGTCGGCCTGCCGATCGATATCATCGTGCTCAGGCGCGATGCTGCAGCGCCTGAGCTGAACCGCCGCATCGAGGCCGGCGAGCCCTATTTCCATGATCTGCGCGAGCGCTGGTCGGCGGCTCTACGCGCCGCCCATATGGCGATCCCGCGCCCACCCTACGAGCCGACCGGCGAATAGTCTCGGCGCGGCGATTTCGGCTGAAGAATCCGCAGCTTCGCTGATTTCTCGGCGGTTCTGGAAACCGGATAGCAAGATTCCCCTGCCAAGGTCCGCTGTCAGCGTGCCGCTACAGGTCTGAGTCTTGCCGACGAACGTTAAGATGACGAACACCGAATCGTCGGCACGCATGCTGACACGCACGCTGGCGACCTTGGCCGGTGCGTTCGCGCTGGTTCTGGCGGCGGTACTCGGCGTGATGTCGGCCATGGTGAACGACACCAACCAGCTCGAAGCTACCCGCCAGCGCGACCGTGTCGAGACGGCACTGGCGACGCAGGTGCGCCTGCGCCAGCTGCGCTTCGAAAATCTGCAGGCCGCGGGCGTGCTGCAGCCGATCCTCAACAGCCTCCTGCCGAGCGTCACACTGCAATGGGCCTTCGCCCAGGTCAGCAATCGCTTCCTCGATTTCGACGGCACCTATCTGGTGACCGCCTCCGGCCGCATCCTCGCCGGCGTCCAACATGGCGAAACCGCAACCCAGGCCGACTACGACGCCCTGGTCCGGATCAGGCCGGACCTGCCTGGCGGCACGGCTCAGACGGAACCACATGGCATCGGCGAAGGTCCGGTCACGGCCAGGCTGATCCAGAACGGCGCCGACACCGTCGGCGTCATGACCGCCGACCTACGCAAGGGCGAGCAGACCGGCCGTCCCCAGTTTCCCGAGGCGGCAGCCTTCATCGTCGGCTATCGCAAGGTGACGCAGGCCCAGCTCAACGAGATCGGCCTGCGCTATCGCCTCCCCCAGCTGGCAGTCGTGACCGAACGCCCCGTCAATCCGCTGGGACGGCGCGACATCGCCTCGCCCGACGGCTCCGTCAACGCCTGGCTGAGCTGGACGCCGGAGCGGCCGGGCGATGCGATGATCCACCAGTTCGCCTGGGCACTCGGCGCGGTCGTCCTCCTGTTCGTCGCTCTGTTCGCCTATGTCTTCCATCGCCTGCGGAGCGCCGCCCAGCAGATCGCCGCACGCGAGAGCCAGATCCATCGCCTCGCCGGCCAGGACGAACTCTCCGGCCTGCCCAACCGCCGCACCTTCGACCTCCGGCTCGACCAGGAGATCGCCCAGCTAGGTCGGACCAAGAGCGGGCTCGCCGTACTGCTGCTCGACCTCGATCGCTTCAAGGCCGTGAACGACACCTACGGCCACAATGCCGGCGACGAGCTGATCCGTCAGGCCGCCAAGCGCCTGACCACCGTCCTGCGGCTGGGCGACACGGTCGCCCGCCTCGGCGGCGACGAGTTCGGCATCATCCAGACCCATATGGAGGCGCCGAACGCCAGTGCCGTGCTCGGCCAGCGCATCCTCGACGCGCTGACCGAGCCTTTCGAGATCGGCGGCGTCGCCGTCAGCATCGGCTGCTCGATCGGCATCGCCCATGCACCGCGCGACGGCGCCGACCGCAGCACGCTGCTGCGCCTTGCCGACACCGCGCTCTATCAGGCCAAGAACGAAGGCCGGAACCGCTACTCCTTCTTCGAGCCGCAGATGAACCGGGCGCTGCATCTCAAGCGCATGGTCGAAGAGGATCTGCGCAACGCCATCGCCCGCGACCAGCTGCTGCTGCACTACCAGCCACAGGTCTCGATCGACGGCTCCAGCATCGTCGGTGTCGAGGCGCTGGTGCGCTGGCCGCATCCCGAGCACGGGATGATCCCGCCGTCCGAGTTCATCGGCATCGCCGAAGAGCGCGGCCTGATCGTGCCGCTCAGCGAATGGGTGCTGCGCCGCGCCTGCGAGCAGGCCCGGCAATGGCCCGGCATCAAGCTGGCCGTCAACGTCTCGCCGATTCAGTTCCGCCACAAGGACTTCGTCGCGAGCGTAATCCGCGTCCTCGAGGAAACCGGCTTCGACCCCGAGCGGCTCGAGCTGGAGCTGACCGAGGGCGTCGTGGTCGAGGATGCCGATGCTGCCGAAGCCGCGATGATGGACCTGCGTGCCCATGGCGTCAGCCTGGCGCTCGACGATTTCGGCACCGGCTATTCGAGCCTGATCTATCTGCGCCGCTTCGCCTTCGACAAGATCAAGATCGACCGCTCCTTCCTCGAATACATGGAGGCGACCGGCGAATCGGCGATCCTCGTCCATTCGGTCGTGCATCTCGGCCGGGCGCTCGGCCTGCGGGTCTGCGCCGAGGGCGTCGAGACGGCCGAGCAGCACCGTTTCCTGCAGGCGATCGGCTGCCACGAATTGCAGGGCTTCCTGTTCTCCAAGGGCGTGCCGCCCGAGGAGATCGACCGCCTGCTGACACTCGACCGGCCGTTCGAGCAGGCGCTCGCAGCCTGAGCGAGAGACCTAGAAGAAGCTCGCCAGCCAGCTCACCAGCGCATAGGCGAAGCCCGCCGACAAAGCGAGGCCGACCGCGCCGACCACGGCCCCGGCAATGATCAGCACGCCGTCACGCTCGACCAGGCCGAGCCCGACCAGGCAGACCGCGAGCCCGAGCGGGATCTGGCCGATGAAGGGCGCGGCCACGATCAGCCCAAGCGCCAGGAGCAGCAGCACCGCGCCGAGGACCGGCAGCGCGAAAGGGCCGCCGAGCATGGTCAGCCGCGGCTTCGAGAAGCGCTCGAGCCGGATCAGCGGCGGCAAGGCGCGTCCGACGGCGCGCGCGAGGTCCGTCTGGGCGATGCTGCGGTTCAGCAGCCGTTGCGGCAACCAGGGCGTCGCCCGCGCCATCAGCATCTGCGCGGCGACGAAGGCGAGCACCAGGCCGCAGACCAGCGGGATCGGCGGCGGCATCGGCAGGCAGTTCGGCAGGCCGAGCAGCACGACGAGCAGCGCATAGGCCCGGTCGCGCAGCGCCGCGACGATGTCGCGGATGGCCACGCGCGGACCCGGCAGATGGGTCAGCGCGATCAGCAATCCGGAAGTGCGCAAAGGGGAGGACAAGCAGGCTCGCCAGGCGATGAGCAGGGCCTGCGGCCTAGCATGCCCCGCGCCAGGCCAACAACCCCACCGGCTGCATGCCCGTCAGTGCAAGGTCAGTACGCCGTTCACATTGACGATCTCGGCCGGGCGGATGAGCTGCGAATGCGCCACCGTGATCGAATGCAGCGGCCCGTCGAGCTCGCGCCGCCAGAAATCGAGGAACCGGTGCAGTTCTGGAAAACGCGGGGCGAGGTCGTAGTCCTGCCAGACATAGGTCTGGAGGAAGTCGGGGTGGTCGGGCATCCGGTAGAGAATCTTGGCGGTCGTCAGCCCGTAACCCGCCAACTGGCGAAGGAAATCCTGCGAAACCATGACCTATACCCTCCTTGACCCAGGAAGACGATGAGCCGGCCGCCATCAGGCTGCGCCGCGATGGTTAACAAACACTTGCAGGAATTCTGCCAACTGCCACACTCATGACGTGTACTGGCGCCGTCTGAGTATGCGACGGAAGGGGCGTGGGCGTGCCGTTGGGGGTCGCGAAGCGTTCGGGCGTGCTCGCCCGCGCCATCGGCGCGGCGGCTGCGCTCGCCTCATCGCCCCTGAAAGCCGATCCGGCGCTGATGGAGCGCAGCCCGCTCTCGCTGGCGATCTTCGGCTCGCTCGAAGCCGACGCCAGCAAGACCTACGGCTCCGTCGGGCTGAAATGGGCGTTTGGCAATAGCGGCGGGCTCGATGCCAGCGGCTTCCGCCTCGGCCTGAAATGGGGCGAAAGCGTCGAGCCGGCCCAGCGCAAGCCGACGCAGGGTCGCCTCTACAAGACCGAGTTCAGCGCCCTGCTCGGCTATGAATGGCGGATCGACGATACCTTCCTGTCGTTCTCGGCCGGTCCCGAGATCGAGGCCCGCTACAGCGAGAACCGCGGCGAGCGCAGCTTCGAGCAACGCGGCATGTTGCGCCTGCAGGCCGACCTCTGGTCGAAACTCGCCGAGAACTGGCTCGTGCAGGCCAATGCCTATGCGATCCCCGGCGATCGCAGCCGCTATTGGGCGCGCCTGGCCGGGGGCTGGCGGCTGATGGATGAGCTCTATTTCGGCCCCGAGATAGAGGGCTACCGCGAGCGCGACTATCACAAGCTCCGGCTCGGGCTGCATCTCACTGGCCTGCAGCTCTTCGGCCTCGACTGGCGCCTCGCCAGTGGCGTCCAGAAGACGCGCGACGACAAGGCCGGCGCCTATATCACGCTCGGGCTGCTCTGGAAGCGGTGAGCCCTCAGCGCGGCCCCTGCCCCGTCAGCGCCTGCAGCGCTTCGGGCGTATCGATGTCGAGCGCGATGGCGGGATCGTCGAGCGCGATCTCCTCGACCGCGTCGCCGGCGGCATCGAGCAGGCGGCGTGCACCCTGATCGCCATCGAGCTTGGCGACCTCCGGGAAGAGCTTGCGCGCCAACAGCACCGGGTTGCCGCGCTGGCCGAGCAGCGTAGGCGCCACGGCGAGCGCATCGGCACGGTCGGCGAAGGCCTGGGCCAGCCGGTCGATCACCCCGGCGGTGACGTTCGGCATGTCGCCGAGCGAGACGACGACGCCGGGCACGTCCTTCGGCAGCGCCGCAAGCCCGGCCTTGAGCGAGCCGGCGAGTCCGTCGGCGAAGGCGGGGTTGTGCACGAGGGCGACGTCGAGCCCGGCGAGTGCGGCACGGACCTCGTCCTGCTGATGACCGGTGACAACGATGACCGGCGCGGCGCGCGAGGCGAGCTGGGCCTCGACGGCATGGCGCACCAGCGGCTTGCCACGCACCTCCTGCAGCAGCTTGTTGCCGGCGCCCATCCGGGTCGAGCGCCCGGCCGCCAGCACGATACCCGCGATCGGAGCCACCTCGCCCCGGCCGGGCGCACGCGGCTGCGGCCGCGAGACGATCTCCATCAAGAGCCCACCGACGCCCATCTTCTGGATCTCGGCGCGCGTTACCGGCACCTTGGCGAGGCAGCGCTGCAGCACCCAGTCGAAGCCGTTCTCCTTGGGCGAGCGGGCACAACCCGGCGCGCCGATCACCGGCTTGCCGTCGAGTTCGCCCAGCATCAGCAGGTTGCCGGGATCGACCGGCATGCCGAGATGCTCGACCGTGCCGCCCGCTTCGACCAGCGCCTTCGGCACGACGTCGCGCCGGTCGGTGATAGCGGAAGCGCCGAAGACGACGACGAGATCGGCCGGCCCGGCCACCGCCTCGCGGATCGCCTGCGCCAGCGGCGGGCTTTCATGCGGGACGCGGGCGTCGCGCTCGATCGTGGCGCTGGCCGGCTCCAGCCGCTCGGCGATGGTCCGCAGCGTCTTGTCGACCACACTGGTCTTGAGGCCCGGCAGCAGCGTCGAGATCACCGCGACCGATGTCAGTTTGTATTCGGCGATCGCGATCGGCTTGGCAGCGCCGAGCCGTTCGAGCGCCTCGGCGATCCGCTTCTCCGGCACGGCATAGGGGATGATCTTGACCGTGCCGACCATCTCGCCGGCGACCACCGGCTTCAGCGCCGGCAGGGTCGCGACCGTGATCGCCTCATCGACGGCGTTGAGCGCATCGATCACGCCCGCATCGATCTGCAGCACGCCCGGCGCAGCTGCGAACAGGTTGACCCGGCCGGTGAACGGCGCCTCGGTCACCACCGCCCGGCCGGCCAGCGCCCGCGCCAGTTGTTCTGCGGCCGCGTTCTCGTCGATGTCGCCGGTTTCGAGCTGCACCGCGACGACCTCGGTCAGGCCGGCGGCGGCGAGCTTGCGCACATCCTCCTCGCCGATCGTCGCGCCCTTGCGCACGATCGCCTCGCCGGCGCGCACCGTATGGGCCGCGACCGCGCCGGCGGCCTCGGCGATAGGGATGGGACCGAACTTCATCGCACTATCATCCTCAAAGTCCGTCCTCCGCCCGCCCTCTCAGGTCGTCCCGGGCGACCGCAGGGAGACGCGGGATCCATTCCGGAGCCTTTCCGAAAGAGCTTCCGGAATGGTCCCGGATCTCCGCTGCGCTCCGTGCGGGACGACTCGCGAATGAACCCGGGGAACAGCCAAGTCGCTACATTCAAACCGGCTTGCGGCGCGGGCCACGCAGGGCCTGCACGATCTCGCCGAGGATCGCGAGCGCGATCTCGGCCGGCGAGACCGCGCCGATATCGAGCCCGATCGGCGCATGGATGCGTTTCACATCGGCCTCGCCGAAGCCGGCCGCGGCGAGCCGCTCCAGCCGCTTGCCATGCGTCTTCCGGCTGCCGAGCGCGCCGATATAGAAGCAGCTCGAGCGCAGCGCCGCCTGCAAGGCGGGATCGTCGATCTTGGGGTCATGCGTCAGCGCGACGAAGGCGGTATAGCCGTCGAACGGCACGCTCTGCAGCGCTTCATCCGGCCACTCCGCCAGCAGCGTCACGTCCGGAAAACGCTCCTGCGTGGCGAAAGCGGTGCGCGGATCGATGACGGTGACGTCGAGATCGAGCAGCTTGGCCATCGGTGCCAGCGCCTGCGAGATGTGGACGGCGCCTGTGACGATGATGCGCGGCGGCGGCGCCTGCACGGTCAGGAAATAGGCTTTGCCGTCGACCTCGACAGTACCGCTCTTGCCGCTGCGCAACTGCTTGTCGAGCGCCTCCGCCATCTCATCGCCGGCGACATCGGCCTCCTTGACCAGCCGCTGCTCGCCCGAGCCGAGATCGGTGATGAGGACCGTCGCGCGGCGGGCGGCGCGCTCGCTGTTGAGCGTGGAGAGGAGCTGGATATCCACGGCGTCAACCCCTGTCGGTGGCGAGCTTGAGGCCGAGCCCGATCATCAGCGAGCCGCCGAGCCAGCGCCCGAAGGCGAAGCCGGCGCGGCTCGCCTTCATCGTCCTCATCACCAGGCTGGCGGCCAGAACGGTGACGAGGTCGGCCGACGAGAAGGCGAAATTGACGATCGTGCCGAGGATCAGGAACTGCGCCCAGACCGGCAGCGCCGCCGTGGGATCGACGAACTGCGGCAGGAGCGCGATGAAGAACAGCGCGACCTTCGGGTTCAGCACCTCGACGATGAAGGAATCGATCAGCGCGCGCCGGACCGTCTTGGCCGGCGCGACCGCCTGCACCTCGCCGCCGAGCCTGGAGCGGATCATGCCGATGCCGAGCCAGACCAGATAGAGCGCGCCGACGATCTTCACTGCGAGATAGAGCTCAGGCACGTGCTTGAACACCGCCGACAGGCCGAAGGCTGCGGCGACGACATGGACATAGCAGCCGAGATGGATGCCGAGCATCGCCATCAGCCCGGCCTTGCGGCCATGGGCGATGGTCTGCGCCGCCGTATAGAGCAGCGCCGGACCCGGAAAATAGGCGATCAGCAGCGTCACCGTCGCGAAAGCGAGAAGCGTTTCCCAAGAGGCCATCGACGGTTTCCCTTAAGCCCGGACCGGCTCGACATAGACCTTGATCCGCCCACCGCAGGAGAGGCCGACCTGCCAGGCCGTCTCGTCGGCGACGCCGAATTCGAGCGTGCGCGGCCTGCCGTCGGCAATGACGTCGCCCGCTTCGGCGACGACCGCGCCCTCGACGCAGCCGCCGGAGACCGAGCCGAGGAAATTGCCCTCGCCGTCGATAACGAGATGCGAGCCGACCGGCCGTGGGGCCGAGCCCCAGGTCTCGACCACGGTGGCGAGCGCGACGCCGCGCCCGGCCTTGGCCCAGGCCTCGGCGGTGGCGAGGATGTCGGTGTCGGTGCTGATCATGAATTGCCTCCCTCAGCCCTCATCCTGAGGAGCTGCCCAGCGGCGTCTCGAAGGATGCTTCAGGAGGCGACTGGAGCATCCTTCGAGACGCGAGCTGCGATCGCTCCTCAGGATGAGGGCTGGTTCCAAAACAGATCATGCCTCAACCTGCCTTCTTCAACCACTGGCGCGGATCTGTGATCTGCCGTGCGTCGGAGGACAGCGCGGCGCAGAGATCGGCCATCGCGGCGAGATTGTGAATCGGCCGGAACTGGTCGACATGCGGCAGCATTGCCCGGATGCCGCTGGCCCGCGCCTCGAAGGCGTCGTAGCGCAGCAGCGGGTTGAGCCAGGTCAGCTGCCGGCAGGAGCGGTGCAGACGGTCCATCTCGAAGGGCAAATCGGGTCCCAGATGCCGCTCCAGCCCGTCGGTGAAGAGCAGCACCACCGCCCCGCCCGCGAGCACCCGGCGCGACCAGACCCTGTTGAAGGCGTGCAGCGCCGAGGCGATGCGCGTGCCGCCCTCCCAGTCCGGCGCCGCCTTGCCGGCGAGCGCCAGCGCCTCGTCCGGGTCGCGGGCGCGGAGCATGCGCGTCACATTGGTCAGCCGCGTGCCGAAGACGAAGGAATGCACGCGCCGGCGCTGCTCGGTGACGGCATGCAGGAAATGCAGGAAGATGCGCGAATATTCCGCCATCGAGCCGGAGATGTCGACGAGCGCGACAACAGGCGGATGGACCTCGGCGCGCTCGCGGAAGGCCAGGTCGATCGAGGCGCCGCCACCCCTGAGCGAGCGCCGGAAGGTGCGGCGCGGATCGATCCGCGCCCCGACATGGGCGGGCTGGAAGCGCCGCGTCGGCACGGCATCGTTGGGCAATCGCAGCTCGGCGATCAGCTGGCGCGCTCTGGCGATCTCGGCTGCGCTCATCTGGGCGAAGTCGCGCGATTTCAGCGTCTCGCGCTCGGAGACAGTGAGCCTGGCGCTGAGCTCGGTCAGTTCGACCGGGGGCTCCTCCTCCCGAGGCGGCGGGGTGAAGGCCTCGGCGACGCGCAGGGCGCCGGCTTCCGGCTTCTGCGGCTCGCCGTCGACCCGCGGCGTCACCGGCGACATCTGCGCCATCAATTTCTCGATCAGCCCGCGCCGGCGCCAGAATAGCCGGAAGGCCTGGTCGTAGACCGCCGAATCCTCGTGCTTCTTCACGAAGATCGCATGCAGCGCCCAATAGACGTCGTCGCGCTGCCCAAGTGCGCCATCGGCCAGCGCCTCGACTGCCTCGACCACGGCGCCCGGCCCGACGCGCAGGCCGGCACCGCGCAAAGCGCGGGCAAAATAGGCGACGTTCTCGGGCAGCTTGCCGGTCATCTCTCCACCGTCATGCTCGCCCCTGTGGCGAGCATCCACGTCTCGCATCGCCGATGAAGCACGAGCCGCCCTCTTCCTTCTCCCGGATGGGAGAAGGTGGCGCGGAGCGCCGGATGCGGGCCTGCCCTTTCCACGGAAGGCGCGGCGGCAACCGTCTTGCCCTCGTAATCGGCGGCGGTCCCCCACCCCTGCCCCTCTCCCACTCGGGAGAGGGGTTCCCCGCGCCCTTCCTGGCAGGACAGCTGCTCACGCCGCCGTCTCGGTCATGAACACCTTCTGCGCCACGACCCATTTGCCGTCGACCTTCAGGAAGGACAGAAGGTCGGTGAAATAACGCGGCGGCATCTGGCACTTGACCTTGACCAGCGCCATGGACGGCCCGACCAGATCGATCGCGAGGATATGATCGTCGCGCTCCAGCGCGGTCTCCTTCGGCGACTTGCGCCCGCGCACCGCCTCGAACCACTGCGCGCGCGGCACGACCTTGAGCTCGCCGTCGAGCGATTGGGTGAGCGCGCTGGTCGGATGAAAGACCGAGGCGAGCTTGTCGACATCGCCCTCATAGAGCCCATCGAGATAGGTCCAGGTCGCGGCCTCGATCGCCTTGATGTCGTCGTTCATCGCTTGCTCCCGTCGTAGCGCGTCATGCTCGGGCTTGACCCGAGCACCTCGGAAACCAGTTTCATCTTGCCTGAGATTCTCGGGTCTGCGCTTCGCTTCGCCCGAGAATGACGGCGAAAGCTCATCCCCGCGCCGCCTGCTTGGCCTGGTCGAGCAGTTCGCCGACCTTCGAGCCCTGCATCGCCTGGATGTCGTCCTGGTACTTCAGCAGCGCGCCGAGCGTGTCGGAGACGATGGCCGGGTCGAGCGCCACCGCGTCGAGCTCGACCAGCGCGCTCGCCCAGTCCAGCGTCTCGGCGACGCCCGGCGCCTTGAACAATTCCTCCTTGCGGATCGCCTGCACGAAGGACACGACCTGCTTGGCGAGCTTGGCGGGAGCGCCAGGCGCCTTCGCCTTCAGGATCGCCAGTTCGCGGGCGGCGTCGGGATAGCCGACCCAGTGATAGAGGCAGCGGCGCTTCAGCGCGTCATGGATCTCGCGGGTGCGGTTCGAGGTCAGGATCACGATCGGCGGCTCGGCTGCCTTGATCGTGCCGAGCTCGGGGATCGTCACCTGCGCATCGGCCAGCACTTCGAGCAGGAAGGCCTCGAAAGCCTCGTCGGTGCGGTCGAGCTCGTCGATCAGCAGGATCGGCGCGCCGCCCTCCTGCGGCTCCAGCGCCTGCAGCAGCGGGCGCTTGACCAGATAGCGTTCCGAGAACAGGTCGTTCTCCAGCCGTTCGCGGTCGCCGGCGACGCCGCCGGCCTCGGCGAGACGGATCGCCATCATCTGGCCGGCATAGTTCCATTCGTAGACGGCCGAGGCGAGGTCGAGCCCCTCATAGCATTGCAGGCGGATCAAGCGGCGCCCGAGCGCGGCGGACAGCACCTTGGCGATCTCGGTCTTGCCGGTACCGGCTTCCCCCTCGAGCAGCAGCGGCCGCTTCATCCTGAGCGCCAGGAAGAGCACGGTCGCCAGCGCCCGGTCGGCGACATAGCCCTGGGACTGCAGCAGGGACAGCGTGGCGTCGATGGAAGACGGAAGAGAGCAGCTTGCGGACATCGGCATCCAGTCTAGAAACTCATCTCGACGAGCGACACGGCCGGACACGGGATCAGCGCGTCGACCAAGCGAACCATAGCGCGACAAGCGCCATTCCCACTGCCGCGCCGCGACGGATCGCACGCTCGCGCGATGGATGGAAGAGCAGCGCGCGCGAGGCGGAGGCACCGAGCACGAGTGCGACGTGGATCACGGTTGCGATCACCACGAAGCAACCGGTGAGCAGCAGGAGCTGGTCGCGCGGTGCCGGCACCGGCAGGAACAGCGGAATCACCGCGACATAGAAGATTGCCGCCTTGGGATTGAGGAGATTGGTAACGAGGCCGCGCCGAAAGGACGGGCCGAGTTCGTCACCCGCCCCGGGCGGCGGATCGCGCCAAGCGTCATAGGCGAGCCAGAGCAGATAGGCGATGCCGGCCCAGCGCAGAGCCTGCGCAGCGAGCGGCGCCTGCGCGCTGACGAAGGCGAACCCGAACGCCGCCGCCAAGCCGAGGAGCGCAAGACCGAGCGCTACACCGGCAACCGCGGCAAGTCCCGCGCGCTGACCGCGCGCCAGGCTGAGCGCAACGAGATAGCCCATGTTCGGCCCAGGCGTGAGCTCGGCGATGACCGCGGTCAGCAGGAACTCCCAGAAGCGCACCCGACCTGGCCGGCGGCGCCACCTATTTCCCCGTCGCCTGCGCCACCGCCTGCTTCGCCATCACGCCGATGAGATGGGCGCGATATTCGGCATCGGCATGGATATCGCCATTGATGCCCTTGGCGGTGTGCTTGAGCCCGTCGAGCGATTTCACCGCAAAGCGCGCTTTCAGCGCCGCTTCCGCCTCCGGCCAGCGGAAGACGCCGCCTTCGCCGGCGCCGATGATAGCGACAGCGACCTCGCTGCCGCGCTTGGCGACGAAGACGCCGACCAGCGCATAGCGCGAGGCCGGATTGCGGAACTTGGCATAGCCTGCCTTGGACGCGACCGGGAACGAGACCTTGATGATGATCTCACCCTCATCCAGTGCCGTCTCGTAGAGGCCGCTGAAGAACTCCTCCGCCGGCAGCTTGCGCTTGTTGGTCACCACCGTCGCGCCGAGCGCCAGCAGCGCTGCCGGATAATCGGCCGCCGGATCGTTGTTGGCGACCGAGCCGCCGATCGTGCCGCGATGGCGCACATGCGGATCGCCGATATGGCTGGCGAGATAGGCCAGCGCCGGAATCGCCTGCTGCACCTCGGGAGACGATGCGACCTCGGCATGCGTCGTCATCGCGCCAATGACGAGGTTGCGGCCTTTGCGGGCGATGCCCTTGAGGTCGGCGCAGGAGGAGAGATCGACCAGCGCGCCGGGCGAGGCCAGGCGCTGCTTCATCGTCGGCAGCAAAGTGTGGCCGCCAGCGAGCAGCTTGGCATCCTCCTTCTTGGCGAGGAGGCTGGCGGCCTGGCGCGCGGTCGCCGGGCGGTGATAGGTGAAGGCGTACATGGTCTCGTCCTTTCAGATCACTCGGCAGCCATGCGGCTGAGCGTTTTCTGCGCGGCGCGCCAGACGGCCTGCGGCGTCGCCGGCATGGCGATGTCCTCATGGCCGAGCGCGTCGGTGATGGCGTTGATGACCGCGGGCGGCGCGGCAATGGCGCCGGCCTCGCCGCACCCCTTGATGCCCAGCGGATTCGACGGGCATGGCGTGACGGTCATGCCGACCTCGAAGGACGGCAGATCGTCGGCGCGCGGCATGCAGTAGTCCATGAAGCTCGCGGTCACGAGCTGGCCTTCGGCGTTGTAGCGGGCGCCTTCGAGCAGTGCCTGGCCGACGCCCTGGGCGATGCCGCCATGGACCTGGCCCTCGACGATCATCGGATTGATGACATTGCCGAAATCGTCGACCGCGGACCAGCGCTCGATCCTGGTGATGCCGGTGTCGGGGTCGATCTCGAGCTCGCAGATATGGACGCCGGCTGGGAAGGTGAAGTTGGTCGGGTCGTAGAACGCTCCCTCCTTCAGGCCCGGTTCGAGGTCCTGGCCGTTGAACTTGTGCGCGACATAGGCCTGCAGCGCGCAGGAACCGAAATCGAGTTTCCGGTCGGTGCCCTTGACGGTGAAGTTGCCGTCCTTGAAGTCGATATCGGCCTCGTCGGCCTCAAGCACATAGGCCGCGACCTTCTTGCCCTTGGCGATCACCTTGTCGATCGCCTTGAAGATGGCCGACATGCCGACCGCTCCGGAGCGCGAGCCATAGGTGCCCATGCCCATCTGCACCTTGTCGGTGTCGCCATGGACGATCGAGACATTCTCCAAGGGCACGCCGAGCCGATCGGAGACGAGCTGGGCGAAGGTCGTCTCATGGCCCTGGCCGTGGCTGTGCGAGCCGGTCAGGACCTCGATCGTGCCGACCGGGTTGACCCGGACCTCGGCCGATTCCCATAAGCCGACGCCGGCCCCGAGCGAGCCGACCGCAGCCGACGGGGCGATGCCGCAAGCCTCGATATAAGCGGAGAAACCGATGCCGCGCAGCTTGCCATTGCGGGCGGAATCGCGCCGGCGCTTGCCGAAGCCCTTGTAGTCGATGATCTCCAGCGCTTTCTTCAGCGAGGCGCTGTAATTGCCGGTGTCGTACATCATGATCACCGGCGTCTGGTGCGGGAACTTCCTGACGAAGTTCTGCGTGCGGAACTTGGCCGGGTCCTTGCCGAGCTGGCGCGCCGCGACCTCGACCAGCCGCTCGACCACGAAGGTCGCTTCCGGCCGGCCGGCGCCCCTGTAGGCATCGACTGGAGCGGTGTTGGTGTAGACCGCGTCGACCTCGCAATAGATCGCCGGGATGTCGTATTGGCCCGACAGCAGCGGCGCGTAGAGATAGGTCGGCACCGAGGACGAGAAGGTCGAGAGATAGGCGCCGAGATTGGCGGTGGTGTGCACCCGCATCCCCAGCATCTTCCCGTCGCCGTCCATGGCGAGCTCGGCATGGGTGACATGGTCGCGGCCATGCGCGTCGGAGAGGAAGGCTTCGGTCCGGTCCGAGGTCCATTTCACGGGACGGCCGACCTTCTTCGCCGCCCAGACGCAGACGGTCTCCTCGGCATAGATGAAGATCTTCGAACCGAAGCCGCCGCCGACATCGGGGGCGATCACGCGCAGCTTATTCTCCGGCGCGATGCCGATGAAGGCCGAGAGCACGAGGCGCGCCACATGCGGGTTCTGGCTCGTCGTATAGAGGGTGAAGGCGCCCTCGCCCTGGTCGTAATCCCCGACCGCGGCGCGCGGCTCCATCGGGTTCGGCACTAGCCGGTTGTTGACGATATCGAGCCTGGTGACGTGCTTGGCCGCCTTGAAGGCGGCATCGGTCGCGCCCTTGTCGCCGAGATGCCAGTTGAACACCGTATTGTCCGGCGCCTCGGCATGGACCTGCGTCTTGGACTTCGCCGCGGTCGCGGTGTCGACCACCGCCGGCAGCACGCCGTAATCGACGATGATCGCCTCGGCCGCGTCGCGCGCCTGCGCTAGCGTCTCGGCCACCACCACCGCGACATGGTCTCCGACATAGCGGACCTTGCCCTGGGCGAGCGCCGGATGCGGGCCTGCCCTCATCGGCGAGCCGTCCTTGTTGTGGATCATCCAGCCGCAGATCAGCCCGCCGACCTTGTCGGCAGCCAGATCATCGCCGGTGAAGATGCCGAGCACGCCGGGCATCGCCGCGGCGGCTTTCGTATCGATCGCTTTCAGCGTGGCATGCGCATGCGGCGAGCGCAGGAAATAGGCGTGAGCCTGGCCCGGCCGGTTAATGTCGTCGGTATAGCGACCCTGGCCGGTGATGAAGCGATGGTCTTCCTTGCGGCGGACAGAAGCGCCGATTCCGGTAGCGGACATGGATTCCTCCTGGCGTGACGCCTCTTATTGGGCGTTGAAGCGACTATGGCTGGATCACATCGGCGAGGCCCGCATCACGGCGCGGCCCGAGACGGCGCTTACTCGGCGGCCTGCCGCGGCGGCTCACGGTCCTTGGTCGAGCCACCCGCCATTGCCTCGGCGCCGGCGGCGATCGCCTTGACGATGTTGTGGTAGCCGGTGCAGCGGCAGATATTGCCATCGAGATCTTCGCGGATCGTCTTCTCGTCGAGGTGGTTGCCGCGCCGGTTCACGATATCGACCGCCGCCATGATCATCCCAGGCGTGCAGAAGCCGCATTGCAGGCCGTGATGCTCGCGGAAGGCCTCCTGCATCGGATGCAGCGCCCCGCCATTGGCCAGCCCCTCGATCGTCGTCACCGAGGCGCCCTCGCAGGACAGCGCCAGCGTGGTGCAGGCCTTCACCGCCTTGCCGTCGAGATGCACGACGCAAGCGCCGCACTGGCTGGTATCGCAGCCGACATGCGTTCCGGTCAGCCGGAGATTTTCTCTGAGGAACTGCACCAGGAGGGTGCGCGGATCGACAGTCGCGGTGACGGCTTTGCCGTTCACCGTCATGGACAGATTGGCCATGGGGCACTCCTCCGAAAGCCTGTTTTCTGAACGGCCCACGACATCTCGAAGACCGCACGATCCATGCGCCGGCCCGTCACGGGCCGGCGGAGAATTTCCTTGGAACAACTTCAAAAACCAATGTGGACCCGGGATTTTCCGCGGTCAAGCGCACCGCCATTCCGGAAGCCTGCTGTTTTGGCGATGTTTTTGCATGGTTTTGACGAAGGACACCTGAACAGCCGCTTCGCGATGCACCATCGCGGCGTCATCCCCTTTGCCGATTCTTAACCACGCCCATGCAACCTCGTGGACTGGAATGACGATCTCCGATCGTCGCGCTCATGGATGGCGCGGTTGGCCTCGATCCTCGAACACGTCCAGCGTCGCCTCAAGGCGATCGGCTATGACGAGCGCCAGCGGCAGCGCCTGCGCCGCTATCGCGCGATTGTCGAGCGGGTCATCACCGAGGTCGTCGAGCAGGATTTCGCGCGCGCCTTCGCCATCCATCCGATGCTGAAGCTCGCGGTCGAGCCGGCCGCCACCGAGCTCTACGCCGCCGAAGCCGACCACTTCCGCCTGCTCTTCGACGGCGACTTCGACCAGCGCTATTGCGATTCGCTCGAGCGGCTCACCATTCTCGAGCGGCACGGCCAGGTCGGTGCCCGTGCCCGCGCCTCGATCGCCTTCACCCTGTTCCGGATCTTCCTGCAGGAGAGCCGCACGCGCCTCGTCTTCTCGCGGCGCGACATCCCGCACGACCTCTTCATCATCGAGCGGGTGCTGACCTACGACGTCAACACCGCCATGTCGCTCGACCGCGAATTCGAGGCGGCGGAGGCCCGCCGCCGCGGCGTCGCGCTCGACGAGGTCGCCGCGACGCTGACCTCGCGGATCGGCCAGCTCGACGGCGCGATCAGCAAGGCAGTCGATCTCTTCGTCGAAACCGCCGGCGAGACCTCGGCGGCCAGCAGCTTCATCAAGGATCAGGTCGGTTCGGTCACCCAGACATCGCTGCTCGTCCGCGAGAAGGCGATGCAGACCGCGGCCGCGACCGAGGAAATGTCGGCGAACATCGCGGAGATCGGCCAGCGCGCCCGCCAGAGCCTCGAGATCGCCAACCGCGCCGTCGCCGATGCCGAGGCGATGGACGAGGCGATCGCCCGGCTGCGCCACGTCACCAGCAGCATCGGCACCGTTGTCGGCATGATCGCCGACATCGCCGCGCAGACCAATCTCCTGGCCCTCAACGCCACCATCGAGGCGGCCCGCGCCGGCGAATCCGGCCGGGGCTTCGCCGTGGTGGCGGCCGAGGTGAAGTCGCTGGCGACGCAGACCGCCTCGGCGACGCAGGAGATCGCCGCCCAGATCGCCGAACTCTCGGCCAGCGCCGAAGCCTGCGGCGTCCGTGCCGCCTCGATCGGCGCGACCATCGGCGAGATCAAGTCGGATTCGGAGGCGATCTCGGACGCGGTCGCCCAGCAGAGCAGCGTCACCGGCGGCATCGCCCGGCACGCCGCCGAGGTCGCGCACGGTTCGGACGAGGCGATCGGCAGCGCGACCCGCGTCAACGACAGCCTCGGCACGACCGAGAAGGCGCTGGAACGCGCCAATGCCGCCGCGGCCGACATCGCCCTCCAGGTCGGCGCGGCCGAGGCGACGGTCAGCGAGGCGCTGGCAGCGCTCCGGCGGGCCTCGTGATCGTCAGCCCTCGCTGACCGCCTTGGCGAAATTGGCGAAGAACTCGTCTGCCAGCTTCTTCGAGACCGAATCGATCAGGCGCGAGCCGAGCTGCATCAGCTTGCCGCCGACCTGGGCATCGACCTCGTAGCGCAGCAGGGTCTGCCCGCCTTCGGCGTCCTCCAGCATGACCTTGGCGCCGCCCTTGGCGAAGCCGGCGATGCCGCCCTCGCCTTCGCCGACGATGCGATAGCCGTTCGGCGGGTCGAGGTCCTGCAATTCGACCTTGCCCTTGAAGGTCGCCTTCACCGGGCCGAGCTTGACCTTCACCACCGCCGAGAAATGCGTGTCGTCATCCTTGTTGAGCTGTTCGCAGCCAGGGATGCAGGCCTTCAGCACCTCGGCGTCGTTGAGCTTTTCCCAGACCACCTGCTTGGCCGCGGGCAGCGTCGCCTCGCCGTTCATCGTCATCGCCATGGGCTGAGCTCCTCACCGTTCCCAGGATGGCCGGCAGGTTGCAGCCGGCCCCGCCTCGGGTCTATCCAAGTTCCCTTAATCCATGGCCGGAAATGACCGGCGCGCACAAGAGGACGAAGCTGGGATGTGGGTAGCAATGACCGCTCCGCACCAGGGCGCGCGCCGACATGGCTGAGGCCGGCCTCTATGGCGAGCTCTTCGCCGACCGCGAGATGTCAGCCGTCCTCGACGATCGCGCCGCGCTGCAGGGCATGCTCGATTTCGAGGCGGCCCTCGCCCGGGCCGAAGCGGAGGTCGGGGTCATTCCGCCCGCCGCAGCCGAGGCGATCGCTCCGCAGTGCAAGGCCGAACTCTACGACATCGCCGAGATCGGCAAGGCCGCGACGCTCGCCGGCAATCCGGCGATCCCGCTGGTCAAGGCACTGACGGCCCGCGTCGCCGCTGCCGATGCCGACGCGGCGAAATGGGTGCATTACGGCGCGACCAGCCAGGACGTGATCGATTCCGGCCAGGCCCAGCAGTACCGGGCCGCGCAGGAGCTGATCCTCGCCCGCTCGGCCCGCCTCGCCCATGCCCTTGCCGCCCTCGCTCGCGATCATCGCCGCACGCCGATGATCGGCCGCACCTTCCTCCAGCATGCGGTCCCGATCTCCTTCGGGCTCAAGGCGGCCAACTGGCTGGACCCGATCGTCTCCTTCCATGACGATTTCATGATCTGGGGGGAGTCGGCGCATCAGCTCGGCGGCGCCGCCGGCAGCCTCGCCTCGCTCGGCGACAAGGCCGATGCGGTCTCGGAAGCCTTCGCCCGCATCATGCCCTCGATCGGCGCCGTGCGCGTGCCCTGGCACACCCAGCGCCGGCGCCCGGCCCGGATCGCGACCGAGCTCGGCCTGCTGCTGGGCCATCTCGGCAAGATGGCCGGGGACATCGCCCTGATGGCGCAGACCGAGATCGGCGAGCTGGCCGAGCCGGAGGCGCCGGGCAAAGGCGGCTCCTCCGCCATGCCGCACAAGCGCAATCCGGTCCTGTGCACCCTGATCCTGACCGCGGCCAAGCGCGCGCCAGGATTGGTCGCGACCATGCTCGCGGCGATGCCGCAGGAGCATGAGCGCGCCATGGGCGGCTGGCATGCCGAATGGCCGACCTTGCGCGAGCTCTTTCTGGTCGCGGGCGGAGCGCTGAATCATGCCGTCGCCCTGGTCGAGGGGCTGCAGGTCTTCCCGGAGCAGATGCAGTACAATCTCGACCTCACCAACGGCCTCGTCATGGCCGAACGCGTCTCGCTCGCATTGGCGCAGACGATCGGCCGCGGCGAGGCCCATCATCTGCTGGAGGAGGCCAGCCGCGACTGCATCGCCAGCGGCCGCCATCTCAGGGATGTCCTGGCCGAGCATCCGACATTGGCAGGCAGGCTCACCGGCGAGGAACTCGACGACCTGTTCGACCCGACCACCTATCGCGGCGCGACCGACGCGATCATCGACCGCATCCTCGTGCTCTACGAGGAAGAACGGGAATACATGGGCGGCAATGGCTGAGCCGAGAGGCCTGCCTCAGAAGCCGCCGAAACGGCGATGGCGGTAGACCAGGCCTGGGCCAGAGCCGCCGCCGCCGAGCGCGACCACCTGTCCGATCAGGATGCGGTGGGTGGTGACGCGGTGAACCGCCGCCACCCGGCAATCGAAGCTGGCGAGCGCGCTCGCCAGCACGGGCGCCCCGGTCGAAAGCTCGCCCCATTCGCCCATCGCGAAGCGCTCTTCGCCTGTCAGGCCGCGCCGGCCCGAGAACACCGTGGCGAGCTCATGATCGGCCGCCGCCAGCGTGTTGACGCAGAAGATGCCGCTCTCCTCGATCGCCGCCAGCGTCCGGCTGGCGGCCTCGATGCAGACCAGAACGGTCGGCGGCGCAACCGAAACCGAGCTGAACGCAGTCGCCGTCAGCCCCGAGCGGCCGGCAGCGCCGAGGGTCGTCACGATATGAGTAGCGCTCGGGACCTGCGCCATCGCCTCGCGGAAGGCCTGCGCATCGGGGAGCGCGGCGCGTAAGGCGGCATCGACCATGCTGTTCATCGCCCAACTCTGCGCGAGGTTACCGCCTTTTATCTAAGCGCGCAGGTGTAAAAGGCCAGTTGCATCAATTGTCGACATTCCCGGCGATTCTGCGGGAGGGTTAAGATATATCACGTTGGCGGAACACGCTCACTCGCGCCTCAGGGCGGCGAGCAGCCCGGCACGCAGATGTCCCATCAACGCATCGCTCGCCTCGGTGGCCGCCTCCGACTGACCTGCGACCAGCGCCTGGGCAAGGATCACATGATGCTGCGCGGCCGGCACCAGATCGATCTGCCGGTCGAAGAAATACCAGGCTCGGCGGATCAGCGCCTGCAGCGGCTCGACGGCCCGGCTGGCATAAGGGCTGCGAGCCGCCGACGCGACCAGCGTATCGAGTTCCTTGTCGAGGCGCATATAGGCGTTGACGTCGTCGGCCTGCGCCGCCTCGCGCATCGCCCGGGCCTTGGCCAGGATGGCACTGCGCTCGGACGGGCCGGCGCGCCTAGCCGCCTCGGCCGCGATCAGGCGCTCCAGCGCTTCGCGGGCATCGAGCGCGGCCATCACATCGATCGCGTCGATGGCGGTGACGGCGACGCCCTTGCGCGGCAAAATCTCGACCAGCCCCTGCTGCGCCAGCCGGATCAACGCCTCGCGGACCGGCGTGCGGCCGACGCCGACGAGATCGATCATCTGCGCCTCGGTCAGCACTGCGCCCGGCCGCAGCGACAGCGTCACGATCGCCTCCTCGAGGCGGCGATAGGCCAGGTCGGACAGGCTGGCGGAGGCGCGGCCGCCGACGGAATCCTCGCCGGAAACGCGGGCATCCTCAGTCATGGGCAGCCCCCGTGATGCTTGACGCGTCGGACAGCATTGATATATCAGAACTTTCACCAGAACCGCAAGGCGGGCAAGCCGGCCGATCGACGGTAAATAATCCGCGTATGGAGGCGACATGGCGTTCACCTGCACGATCCCCGCCGTCGCCACGCTTCAGCAGGACGACGACACCGTCCGGATCACCCGCTGGGACTTCGAACCCGGCGCGGTCACTGGCTGGCACAGCCATGGCTGGCCCTATTTCGTGATCATGCTGGTCGCCGGGACCTTGCGCATCCATGACGGCACCAAGGAAACAGACGTGCCGCTGGCACAGGGCCAGGCCTATATGCGCCAGGCCGGCATCCAGCACGACGTGATGAACGGCTCGCCCCACCCGATCGCCTTCGTCGAGATCGAGGTGAAGCAGCCGGCCGCCCTCAAGCTGCTGCCCACCACATGAAGATCGCGATCATCGGCGCCGGTATCGTCGGCACGGCGACCGCCCACGCCCTGCTCGACGAGGGCCACGAGGTCCTGATCCTCGACAAGGAGGGGCCGGCCTTCGGTCCCTCGCGCGGCAATGCCGGCATCATCGCGCATACCGACGTGCTGCCGATCGCCAGCCCGAACATGCTGCGCAAGGTGCCGGGCTTCCTGCTCGATCCTCTCGGGCCGCTGGCGATCCGCCTCGGCTATCTCCCGCAATTGCTGCCCTGGCTGGCGCGTTTCCTGCTCGCAGCCCGCCCGGCCGCCTATGAGCGCTCGATCGCCGGCATGATCGCGATCCAGCAATTGGCGCTGCCGGCCTGGCTGGCGCGTGGCGAAAAGGCCGGCATCAGCAACCATATCCATCGCCGCGGCGCGCTCTACACCTACAGCAATCCGGGCGACACCGCCGGCCTCGAAGCGCTCGCCCGGCGCCAGCGCGCCGCCGGCATCGCCGTCGACATGCTGCCCTCGCAGGAGCTGCGCCAGCTCGAGCCGGCGCTCAGGGATCGCTTCGCTGGCGCCGCCTTCCATCCCGATTGCGCCCATATCAGCGACCCGCTCGCCCTCACCATGGCCCTGTTCGAGACGGCGCTCGCGCGCGGCGCCAGCTTCGAGAAGGCGGAGGTCACCAACATCTCGCTGGGCGAGCGCCCTGCCTTGGTCGGCCCCGATGGCTGGCAGCGCGTCGTCGATCGCGTCGTCGTCGCGGCCGGCGCCTGGTCGAAGCCGTTGGCGGCGGCGATGGGCGATACCATCCCCCTCGACACCGAGCGCGGCTACAATGTCAGCTTTCCCGGCGTGACCGGCCTGACCAGCCGGCCGATCGGCTTCAAGGATGACGGCTTCGTCATGACCCCGCTGGAAAGCGGCTTGCGCATCGGCGGTGCGGTCGAGTTCGGCGGTCTCAAGGCGCCGCCCAACCATGCCCGCACAAGGGCGCTCTACGACAAGGCAACGAGGCTGGTGGACGGCCTGCCGGCTTTCGACAGCGGCAGGGTCTGGATGGGTTTCCGGCCATCGCTGCCGGATTCCTTGCCGGTGATCGGCAAGGCAAGCCGCAATCCCAATGTCGTCTACGCCTTCGGCCATGGCCATTACGGCATGACCCAGTCGACCGCGACGGCCGATCTCGTCGCCGCGCTGATCGCCGGCCGTTCGCCGGCGATCGACGTCGGCCATTTCAGCCCACAGCGCTTCTGAGGCGGCAATGCCCGGCGCATAGCTCGGCTGACTGAATCGATCTCTCAGCCGACAGGGGCAAGGCCATGATCCGACTCAGCTTTGCGCTTCTGATTGCAAGCACCCTCGCCGGCTGCGCCGGCCTTGCGCCCCATTCCTGCCTGTCCGGCCAGCAGGCAATGCTCTCAGCCGAGCTGCTCTTCGGCCGCAAGATCGGCGACAGCATCGGCGTCAGCGAAGCGGCCTTCCGCCGCTTCGTCGATGAAGAGCTGACGCCGCGCTTCCCTGACGGACTGACCATTCTCGACGCCAGCGGGCAATATCGTGACCGCGAGCGTGGCCGATTGATCCGCGAGCCCAGCAAGCTGGTCCAGATCGCGATCTCGGATGAACCTGCGAATCGTGACAAGGTCGCCGCCATCGCCGAAGCCTACAAGCACCGCTTCCACCAGCAATCGGTCGGAGTGATTCTCAAGCCGGTCTGCGCGTCTTTCTGAGCATCATCGAAAGAATCGGAAACCTTGCTACGAAAAGATCCAACCCAGTCCGTGGCGTAGGATCCATTCCTCAACTAGCCTGACGCAACGGCATAGAAAAGGCCGACAAGGGGAAGCGCGCAATGCAGGGTTCGATCGTGACCGATCTGCTGTTGCCGCTCGCCATTGGCATCGTCATGCTCGGACTGGGCCTGAGCCTGACGATCGGGGACTTCCGCCGTATTGCCCGCTATCCGCTGGCGGTCGGCTTCGGTCTTTTCCTCCAGGTCCTGCTGCTGCCCCTCGCCGCCTTCGCGATCGCGATCGGCCTCAAGCTGTCGCCCGATCACGCCGTCGGCCTGATGCTGCTCGCGGCCGCTCCGGGCGGCGCAACGGCCAATATCTACAGCCACCTCGCCCGCGGCGACGTGGCTCTCAACATCACGCTGACGGCGGTCAACAGCCTGCTCTGCCTGCTGACGCTGCCGATCGTGCTCGATCTCTCGCTGAGCTATTTCCTCGGCAACGGCCAGTACGTGCCGCCGCCGCATCGCAAGGTGATCGAGGTCGGCGCAATCATCCTGATCCCGGTCGCGCTCGGCATGCTGCTGCGGGCGCGCGCCGAACGCGTCGCCATTCGCGCCGAGAAACCTATCAAGATCTTCTCGATCCTGGTCCTCGCCATCCTGATCGCCGGTGCGATCTATATCGAGCGCAAGGCACTGCTGCCGAGCCTGATCGCGGTCGGCGGCGCCTGCCTCGCCTTCAACTTGGTCAGCATGCTCACCGGCTACCTCGCCCCGCTGGCGCTGCGCCTGCCCAAGGGCCAGGCGGTGGCGATCGCCATGGAGATCGGCATCCACAATGCCGCGCTGGCGATCTTCATCGCCCTCAACGTGCTGCGCAATCCGGCCGCAGCCGTGGTGCCCGGCATCTACAGCCTGATCATGTACGTGACCGCCTCGGCCTTCGCCGTCTGGCTGGTGCGGCGGAATGCGGCGCTGCGCCCCGCCTGAGATTCAGCCGAACCGCGCCGGTGCGAACGGCGTGGGATCGACGAAGACCTTCTGGCCGCTCACCATCTCGGCGACCATGCGGCCGGTCACCGCCGCCAGCGTCAGCCCATGATGGGCGTGGCCGAAGGAGAACCACAGGTTCCTGTGCTTCGGCGCCGGACCGATGATCGGCATCATGTCCGGCGTGCACGGCCGATTGCCGAGCCAGGGCTCGGCTTCGAGCCGCTCGCCCAGCGGGAACAGGGTCTTGGCGATCGGCTCGGCCCGGGCGAGTTGCACCGGCGTCTTCGGCGCGCCGCGATTGGCGAATTCGGCGCCGGTGGTGAGGCGCACGCCCTGGCGCATCGGCGCCAGGAAATAGCCGCGCTCGGTGTCGAGCACCGGATGATTCAGCACGGCGTTGCCGAGCGGCTTGTAATGCATGTGATAGCCGCGCTTGACCGCCAGCGGCAGACGGTAGCCGAGCCGGTTCGTCAGCACGTCGGCCCAGGGGCCGAGCGCCACGATCGCGTCCATGCCGAGCGCCTTGGTGCCATCGGCCAGTGTCACGCTCCAGCGATCGCCGTCCTGCGCGAGCGTGCCGGCATCGCCCTGGGCGAAGCGCCCGCCGAGCTTTTCGAACAGCGCCAGATAGGCCTTGGACAGGCCGAGCGGGTCGATCACCGTCACCGGATCGGTCCAATGCAGGCCGCCGATCAGGCTCTGGTCGAGATGCGGCTCCTCGGCCCGCAAGGCCGCAACGTCGAGCGCGCGATGGTTCAAGCCGTAATCGCGCTTCCAGCGCTCGGCCTCGGCGAGCCGTTCATCCTGCTGCGCTTGCGTGCGGAAGACCTTCATCCAGCCCTTGCGGCGCAGGAGATCGGTCGCGCCGGCTTCCTGCGCCAGCGCGTCGTGCTCGGTGACACAATGCTCGATCAGGGTCGCGTATTTATGGGCGATCGCCTCGTGCTGCGAGGCGCGCGAATGCATCCAGTACGACCACAGGAAGGGGGCGAGCTTGGGGATCGCGTTCCAATGGTAGTGCGCATCGATGGTGTTGTTCATCGCATAGCGGATGAGCGCGCCGAAATCATGCGGGAAGCCGTAGGGGTAGACGCCTTCGCGCTGGATCAGGCCGGCATTGCCGTAGCTGGTCTCACCGCCGGGCTGGCCGCGATCGACCAGCAGCACCGAGCGGCCTGCCTTTTGCAGATGCAGCGCCACCGAAATCCCGACGATGCCCGCCCCAACAACGATCGCGTCCGTACGCATCGGCCCTGTCTCCGCCAGCCTTCCCCGCCAGCAAGAATAGCGCCAGCCGCAGCGCTGTCAGCCATTTCGTTGAATGTTGCGGATAAACGGGCAAAGTTTCGCAGCTTCTGCCGCACCTATTGCAGTGCAGCGACCCGAGTTGGAATCCAAGCTGATCCTGCGCAATTTTCTGCACAGGCTTGCACTCGTCATTCCGATGACGGGAAAGAACGCGGATTCAGATGCACCCCGGCGATCGTACAGCGGGTCGAACCACCGGCCCGCTCGATCGTCGGGAGCGCGAGCGGCAGCGGCCGCGCACTCTCGCCGATGATGCCGAGCTGTTCGGAGGTCAAAGCGGAAAAGGCCATCGTCGACAAGGCGAGGACGCGCCCGTTCCGGCCCTGGAGCTCGATCGCGTTGGAAGGTCAGTCGGCGGCGCGCTGCAGCATGCCGAAGAGATCGCGCGGCTCGTCCGGATCGGCGATCATGTCGAGGTTCTGGTAGAGGTCCGTGCCGGCGATGCGCTCGCGCAGATAGCGCAGCGCCGAGAAGTCCTCGATCGCGAAGCCGACGCTGTCGAACAGCGTGATCTGCGTGGGATCGCGCCGGCCCGGCGCCTGCCCAGTGACGACGCGCCAGAGCTCGGTGATCGGATAATCCTTCTCCATCTGCTGGATCTCGCCCTCGATCCAGGTTTGTGGCGGGTATTCGACGAAGGTGTCGGCGCGCAGCAGGATGTCGCGGTGGAGTTCGGTCTTGCCCGGGCAGTCGCCGCCGATGGCGTTGAGGTGGACGCCGCGCCCGACCATGTTGTCGGTCAGGATCGTCGCGAACTGCTTGTCGGCGGTGCAGGTGGTGATGATCTCAGCCCCCTCGACGGCTGCTTGCGCGGTGCCGCAGGCGGTGACCGCCAGCCCGCTCCCCTGCAGGTTGCGCCGCGTCTTCTCGGTGGCGGCGGGATCGATGTCGTAGAGCCTGACCGCCTCGATGCCGATGACCGCCTTCATCGCCAGCGCCTGGAACTCGGCTTGCGCGCCATTGCCGATCATCGCCATGGTGCGGGCGCCCTTCGGCGCCAGCTGCCGCGCCGCCATGGCGGAGGTGGCGGCGGTGCGCAGCGCGGTCAGCAGCGTCATCTCGGTGAGCAGGACTGGATAGCCGCTGGCGACCTCGGCCAGCAGGCCGAAGGCAGTGACCGTCTGCAGGCCGGAGGCGACGTTCTTGGGATGACCGTTGACGTATTTGCAGCCGTAGATCGTGCCGTCCGAGGTCGGCATCAGCTCGATCACGCCGTCGCGCGAATGGCTGGCGATGCGCGGTGTCTTGTCGAAGCTCTCCCAGCGCCGGAAATCCTCCTCGATGCGATCAGTGAGCTCGCGCAGCATTGTCTCGATGCCGACCCGATGGACGAGGCGCATCATGTTGTCGACGCTGACGAACGGCACCATCGCCTTCGCGGAGGGAGGTAATGCGGTCATCGGCAGTGCCAGGTCCCGTGCTGTTGAGAGGCGATTCTACAGCTGGCGGCATGTTGGCCGAAAGATCAGAACTGTGTTATTTTCGACAATCAATTGAACAGATTGCTTACCTGAATCGCTCTTTCGGTCAGGAGCCTCGATGGTCGCAGAGATTGCCAAATATGTCCCCGACACGCTCGATCGCGCGTTGATCACGCATCTGCGGGCCGATGGCCGGGCCTCGCTCTCCAAGCTTGCGATCGTGTTGGGGGTCGCCCGCGGCACCGTCCAGAACCGGCTGGAACGGCTGCTCGAGACGGGAACGCTGCTCGGCTTCACCGCCCGCGTCCGCGACGACTACGATGAGAATGCCGTGCACGCGGTGATGATGGTCGAGGTCGTCGGCAAGTCGACGACGCAGGTCATCCGCAAGCTGCGCGGGCTGCCGGAGGTCCATACGCTGCACACCACCAACGGCAATTGGGACCTGGTCGCCAATATCCGCGCCGGCAGCCTCGCCGAGTTCGACAGGGTCCTGCGCGAGGTGCGGATGATCGACGGTGTCGCGAACAGCGAGACCAGCCTGTTGCTGAGCAGCGTCTAGAGCAATTCCGAGCGAAGTGGACGCCGGTTGTGGCCACGGTCGCGCACTGACGACGTACCGCCCTGCGCCGCCCCCAGATGACGCCGCCCTTCGGATCGGCCAGTGTGGCGCCCCGTTTCGCTTCTCCGGTCTCGATGCTCGCCGCCCTCGCCTCCGCCCTCGCTCTGCTCGGCCGCTACGGCACGCAGGGCTTCGCGCTCTCGATCTTCCTTGGCCTCGCTCTGCCGCAATTCTCCGCGGCGGCGCGCCCGCTCCTGCCGATCACGATCTTCTGCTTCACCACCGTCGTGTTCATGCGCGCCGACCTGCGCGTCATCGGCGGCCTGGTGCGCCGGCCGGCGAAGCTGGTCGTGACCTGCCTCTGGCTGCTGTTCGTCCCCGCGCTGCTGATCGCCGCAGCCCTCGCTGTGCTCGGGCGCGAGGCGCTCGACCCCGGCCTTCTGCTCGGCATCGCTATCATGGGCGCGGCGCCGCCGATCATGTCGTCGCCTGCGGTCGCCATCCTCTACGGCTTCGAGCCTTCGCTGATCATCGCAGGGGTGATCGTCACCACCATCGTGAGCCCGATCATTGCGCCGTTCCTGGTGGACTGGCTGGCGGGGGCCGCCGTCCCGCTCGACCGGCTGGCGCTGGCCCTGCGGCTCGTCATGTTCATCGGCGGCGGCATGGCCGTCGCCTTCGCGATAAGGCGTTGGCTCGGGGCCGAGCGCATCCGGGAGCTCAAGCCCAATCTCGATGGCTTCGGCGTGCTGATGTATTTCGTCTTCGCCATCGCGGCGATGGACGGAGTGACCAAAGCGGCAATGGACCGGCCGGGGCAGGTCGCGCTGTTCCTGGCCGTCGCCTTCCTGGTCTCCGCGGTCGGCCTCGCCAGCGCCTGGCTCGCCTTGCGCCGCTTCCCCATCTCCGAGCGCTTCATGATCGGCTACGGCACCGGGCAGCGGAACATGGGCCTGCTGGTTGCGGCGCTCGGCGCCGGCGTGCCGCCGACCACCTATCTGTATTTCGCGCTGGCCCAGTTCCCGATCTATCTGCTGCCCTGGCTGCTGCGCGGTGTCGCAGCGCGGATCAGACGCAGGGAAGCCCCTGCTGACGCGGGCTGACTGCAAGCTTTGTCAGAGTTCCGGCAAGCAAAACCGGAGTTCCTGTTATGATCACGCTCTATTCGGGGCCGCTCAGCCTGTTCTCGCGCAAGGTCGAGATCGCACTGCGCGAGAAAGGTCTCGCTTTCGAGCGCATCATGGTGCCGTTCAACCAGACGACCGGCTACGACCCCAAGCATCCCGAAGTCGTCGCTCTCAACCCCAAGCGGCAGGTCCCGGTGCTGAACGATGACGGAATCGTGCTCTACGATTCCACGATAATCCTCGAATATCTCGAAGACGCCTATCCTGAGCCGCCGCTCTTGCCGGTCTGCCCCGGCGCCCGCGCCCGCTGCCGGCTCGACGAGCTCTATGCCGACGAGATCATGCTGCAGGCGCTGAAGCCGCTGATGCACCGCACCAGCCCGCCGAGCAGCGACCAGACCAGGCGCCTCGCTCAGGAAGCCGATGCGCTGATCGCCGAGCACGCCCTGGAAAAGCACTATGCCGAGCTCGAAGACCGGCTCGCCGGCCGCGAGTTCTTCGGCGATGCCGTCTCGGTCGCGGATATCGCCCTGTTCATGAGCGTGCTGTTCTCGCTTCGGCTCGGCGGCCCCTCGCTCGCGCCGTTCGACGGCCTGTCACGCTGGTTCGAGCGGCTGAAGCTGCGTCCCGCCTTCACCCAGGCGGCCGTCGAGATCGCCGAGGCCGACCGACGCCTGTCGTTTCCGCTGAAGCGGGCCTGACGGCAGCCTTTCGCGATTGCGAGAGCAGCAGCGCGGCGCTAGACCACGCCGCATGAGCACTTTCCGCATCGCCCCATCCATCCTCTCCGCCGATTTCGCCAAGCTCGGCGAAGAGGTCCGCGCCATCGACGAGGCCGGCGCCGACTGGATCCATTGCGACGTGATGGACGGGCATTTCGTGCCCAACATCACCTTCGGCCCCGATGTGCTGAAGGCGATCCGGCCGCACACCAAGAAGTTCTTCGACGTCCACCTGATGATCGCGCCGGTCGATCCCTACATCGAGGCCTTCGCCAAGGCCGGCGCCGACCTGATCTCCTTCCATGTCGAGGCCGGCGCGCATCCGCACCGGACGCTGCAGGCGATCAAGGCCCAGGGCAAGCAGGCCGGCATCGTGCTCAATCCCGGCACCCCGGCGAGCGCGGCCGAGCCGCTGATCGGCGATGTCGACCTGATCCTGCTGATGACGGTCAACCCCGGCTTCGGCGGCCAGAGCTTCATCCATTCGGTGGTCGAGAAGATCGCGCAGGTGCGCGCCTTGATCGGCGAGCGGCCGATCGCGCTCGAGATCGACGGCGGCGTCACACCGGAGACGGCGCCGCTCTGCATCAAGGCCGGCGCCGATACGCTGGTCGCCGGCTCGGCGGTGTTCAAGGGCGGCCCCTCGGCCTATGCCGGCAACATCGCCGCCATCCGCAAGGCGGCGGAGGCGGCGCGCGGCGACTGGGTCTGATAGTGGCCACGCGTCATGCTCGGGCTTGCCCAGCATCTCAGGCCGAAAGAGGCTCCAGCCGGCGCCTTCTCGTCATGAGATTCTCGGGTCTGCGCTACGCTCCGCCCGAGAATGACGGCGTCTTCTACAAATCAATACCGGCGAAGCCGCCATAGATCATCCGGGCACCGTCGAAGGGCATCGGGTTGGCGCCCGGCGCCATGCGGGGATCCTCCATCATCTTCTGCCAGGCGGCGTCGCGCGCCTCCTTGCTTGGCCACTCGACCCAGGCGAAGACCACGACCTCGTCATCCTTGGCCGCGACGGCGCGATAGAAGTCGGTCTGCTTGCCGTGCTGGACATCGTCGCCCCAGTTCTCGGCGACCCGCGTCGCGCCGAATTCCTTGAAGATCGGCGCCATCTTGCGGGCGTGCTCGGCATAAGCGTCGCGATTGGCGGCAGGCACGGCCGCAACGAAACCATCGACATAGGACATCGGTCTTTTCCTCCTTGGGTCTGTCGATGCTCCAGAGCTACGGAGCATCCCGCCCAGCCGGCGCGGACGCTAGGCAGGACGGGGGTCCGAAGCTGTCAGCAGCGGGCCTGCGGCATTCCGTCGGCGGCCCGTCCGTGCTAGCGAGCCGGCGAGCCTTTCATCGTCACGTCGCGAGCCCGCTATGATCCCCCGTTATTCCCGCCCCGAGATGGTCGCGATCTGGGAGCCGCAGACGCGCTTCCGCATCTGGTTCGAGATCGAGGCGCACGCCACCGACAAGCTCGCCGAGCTCGGCGTCGTGCCGAAGGAAGCGGCGGCGACGATCTGGGCCAAGGCCAGGGACGCCACCTTTGACGTCGCCCGCATCGACGAGATCGAGCGCGTCACCAAGCATGACGTCATCGCCTTCCTGACCCATCTCGCCGAGATCGTCGGCCCCGAGGCGCGCTTCGTCCACCAGGGCATGACCTCCTCGGATGTGCTCGACACCACGCTCTCGGTGCAGTTGGCGCGCGCCACCGACATCCTGATCGCCGATGTCGACGCCCTGCTCGCCGCCATCAGGCGCCGCGCCTTCGAGCACAAGCTGACCCCGACCATCGGCCGCTCGCACGGCATCCATGCCGAGCCGGTGACCTTCGGCCTGAAGCTCGCCCAGGCCTATGCCGAGTTCGACCGCTGCCGCGCCCGGCTGGTCGCCGCCCGCGCCGAGATCGCGACCTGCGCCATCTCCGGCGCCGTCGGCACCTTCGCCAATATCGACCCGCAGGTTGAGGAATACGTCGCGCAGAAGATGGGGCTGACGCCGGAGCCGGTCTCGACCCAGGTCATCCCGCGCGACCGCCACGCCATGTTCTTCGCCACGCTCGGCGTCGTGGCCTCCAGCGTCGAGCGCCTCGCCACCGAGATCCGCCATCTCCAGCGCACCGAGGTCTATGAGGCGGAAGAGTATTTCTCGCCGGGCCAGAAGGGCTCCTCGGCGATGCCGCACAAGCGCAACCCCGTCCTGACCGAGAATCTGACCGGCCTCGCCCGGCTGGTGCGCGGCATGGTGACGCCTGCGCTGGAGAACGTCGCGCTCTGGCACGAGCGCGACATCTCGCATTCCAGCGTCGAACGCATGATCGGCCCCGATGCGACTGTGACGCTCGATTTCGCGCTGGCCCGCCTCACCGGCGTCGTCGACAAGCTGCTGATCTATCCGCAGAACATGAGGAAGAACCTCGACAAGCTCGGCGGCCTGCACAATTCGCAGCGCGTCCTGCTCGCTCTGACTCAGGCCGGCGCCAGCCGCGAGGACAGCTACTCCATGGTCCAGCGCAATGCGATGCGCACCTGGGAGCATGGCGAGGATTTCCTCACAAACCTCAAGGCCGACAAGGACGTCACCGCCAAGCTCTCCGTGGCGCAGTTGGAGGCGATGTTCGACGAGGGCTATCACTTCAAGCACGTCGACACGATCTTCCGCCGGGTGTTCGGGGAAGCCTGAGGCGCCTGCTGGATTTCACGGAACCGAGCGCTATCTAGCGGCTATGAAAACCTCCGACACCGACATCCTGATTGTCCCCGGCTGGTCGGGCTCCGGCCCCGACCATTGGCAGAGCCGTTGGGAAGCCAAGCTGCCCACCGCCCGCCGCGTCGAGCAGGAGGACTGGTACAAGCCGACCCGCGACGGCTGGGCAAACCGTATCGTCGCCGCCGTGCGCGCCGCGACGAAGCCCGTCGTCATCGTCGCCCATTCGGCCGGCTGCAGCGCCGTCGCGCATGCGGCCGAGCATCTGAAACCGCATGAGGTCGCCGGCGCCTTCCTGGTCGCCCCGGCCTCCGAGCGCGCCAAGCGCGCCATCCCCGGCATGGCCGACGATTTCAGTGCGATCCCGCAAAAGCCCCTGCCCTTCCGCTCGGTGCTGATCGCGAGCGCGACCGACCCCTATTGCACGCCGGATGAGGCCAGGGCGTTGGCCGAAGCCTGGGGCTCGGAGTTCGTCGATGCCGGCGACAGCGGCCATATCAACACCGAATCCGGCCATGGTCCCTGGCCGGACGGGCTGCTGCGCTTCGCCGGCTTCATGAAGAACCTGACGGCGGTCTGATCGACGCAGGGCTGTGCTCGCCGTCAGAGGAGCGAGGCTCGCTCCTCAGGTTCAGGCGGCTCTGGCGAAGACCGCCTGGCCCTTGCCCGCCGCCTTGGCAGAATACAGCGCGCGGTCTGCCGCCTCCTTGACCTGCTGTCCATCGACGGCGTGCCCGATCTCCACGACCTCGAAGCCGATCGAGATCCCGACGATCGCCGGCGCGCCGAGCACGGCGTAGGGTAGCCCGACCAGCGCCACCGCCCGATCGGCAATCGCTTTCACCGCAGCCGTGTCGGCGGTCGGCAGGATCGCGGCAAATTCGTCCCCGCCGAGGCGTGCCAGCATGTCGCCAGTCCTCAGCATGCCGGACAGCCGTGCCGCGACCTGGTGCAGAAGTTCGTCGCCGGCGGCGTGGCCCAGGCGATCGTTCACCGCCTTGAAGCCATCGAGATCGAGCAGCAGCAAAGCGAAGCCCCCGGTGGCTGAAGCCTCGGCGAGCGCCTCGTCGAAAGCGCGCCTGTTTGCGAGGCCGGTCAGGGGATCTCGTCTTGCCGCAGCCTCGAGTTCCCGTTCTGCAATGAGAAGCGCCTCGACCTGGCCGACGATGTGGCGCGACGACTCGAAGATCGAAAACAGGTAGAGCGCGAACAATGCGGCAATGCCGATCCGGACCGGATCAGCAGACAGAAGAAGCATCACGATCAACACGGTCAACGCGATGGTCGAAAGCGTTGCGCAGAGCCAGTAGCGCAAGGTCCGCGCGCAGGAGCCGGCCGTCAGCGCCATGGTCAGGCCGACCGCGAGGATTTCACCATTGGTCCAGCCGGCAGCGAAGACCCTGACGGTCAGAAGGGCAATGCCGACCGTGAACGCGAGGGCCGGAAGCGAATAGGCACGCTCCCAGCGCCGCGCCTGCTCCAGCGTCATCGGTTTCGGCGCCCAGCGCCGATAGGCCAGAATGCCAGCGATACGTGCGACGCTTGTCGCGATCGCGACGCCCAGGATTGCCCACGTCCAGGCATCGCGGGTTTCCCAGGCGATGAAGATCGTCCCGGCGACGAAACAGGTGGTTACGAAGCCGATCTGGGGCAGAGCGTTGAACAGACGAGAAATGATCTCGGCTTCGACCGCTGCCGGCAGGGGATGACTCTGCTTGTTGAACATCGCGCTCCCACGTCTCGAGGGCTCGATATTCGACAGACGTTAAGAACCCGGCTTCGATTTAGCTTCAAATCCCGCACCGGCAGAGCCGTACGCGTCCCGTCCCAGCGCTGCTTCAACTCGCCGGTGAGGCCGCGAACACGGCTCGCTGAGCCTCGAAAGCGCGCTGGTAAGCCGGTCGCGCCTCGGCGCGGGCGACATAGGCGGCAAGGTTCGGCCGCTCCTCCAGCAGGCCCGAACCCTGCAGCCGGCGCAGCACCGTCACCATCAGGAGATCCCCCGCACTGAATGCACCGTCGAGCCAATCCGCATCGCCGAGATGGCTGGAGAGGCCCTCTAGCCGCTTGCATATGATATCGTCGAGGGCGCTCAGGCGCTCCTCGTACCAGGGCTTGTAGCGCTCGAGGATCCTGACCAGGCTGCGGTCGAAGATCGGCGGCTCCAGCGTGTTGAGCGCCGCGAACATCCACATGATCGCCCGCGCCCGGGCCTTCGCCTCGTCCGGCAGCAGGCCGGGATGGCGCTCCGCGACATGAAGCACGATCGCCCCCGACTCGAACAGGGTGAGATCGCCATCTTCATAGGTCGGGATCTGCCCGAATGGCTGAATCGCGAGATGCGCGGGCTCCTTCATCGTCTTGAACGACAGGAGCCGGACCTCGTAGGGCTCGCCGGCCTCTTCAAGCGCCCAACGCACGCGCATATCGCGCGCCAGGCCATTGCCCCGGTCGGGCGAGCGTTCAAAGGCGGTGATGATGACGGTCATCGGCAGGCTCCCACGGACTGCTTGACGGGCTTGGCATCCAAAGGACGAAAAGCCATCGCGGCCCCCGACAATCCGCGCGTTCTTTTTCTGCTTCGTGGCCCCGTGATCCGATGGAAGGCAGCCCCAAGAAAAACCCGCCCCGGATCGCTCCGGAGCGGGCTCGTCTCATGCCTTGCGGCGATCAGCGCCGATCAGTTCTCGACGTAGCCGATCTTGCCGTCGGCACCCTTCTTCCAGGTGTAGACGGTGTAGTCCGGGCGGGTGATGTCGCCCTTCTTGTCGAAGCCGATCTTGCCGATGACGGTGTCGACCGGCTGGCCGCCGTGCAGCGCCGCAGCGATCTTCTTGGGATCGACCGAGTTCGCACGCTTGGCGCCTTCGGCCATGATCTGGACAGCGGCGTAGCTGTACAGCGTGTAGGCTTCCGGCTTGAACTTGCGGGCCTCGAACTTCTTCAGGACCGCAGCCGCCTCGGGACGCTTCTGCGGATCCGGCGGGAAGGTCATCAGCGTGCCTTCGACGCCCGGGCCGCCGATCGTGGCGAACTCGTCGGTGGTGATGCCGTCGCCGGAGATCATCACGGTCTTCAGGCCCTGGTCGCGCATCTGGCGCACGATCAGGCCGCCCTCGGTGTGCAAGCCACCCCAGTAGAGGTAGTCGGCACCCGTCGACTTCAGCTTCGAGATCAGCGCCGAGAAGTCCTTCTCGCCGGCGTTGACGCCTTCATAGAGCACGTCCTTGACGCCGGCCTTGGTCAGGCCCTTGCGGGTCTCGTCGGCGAGGCCCTGGCCATAGGTCGTCTTGTCGTGAACGATGGCGATCTTCTTGCCCTTGAGATTCTTGGCAATGTACTCGGCCGCCACCGAACCCTGCTGATCGTCACGGCCGCAGGTGCGGAACACGTTCCACAGCCCGCGCTCGGTGATCTTCGGGTTGGTCGCCGACGGGCTGATCATCAGGATGCCGTTCTCGGCATAGACTTCCGACGCCGGCATGGTGACGCCGGAGTTGAAGTGGCCGAGCACCAACTTGACGCCGTCGCCGACGAACTTGTTGGCGACGGAGACGCCCTGCTTCGGATCCGAGACGTCGTCACCGACCACGACCTGGATCTTCTGGCCGAGGATGCCGCCGGCCGCGTTGATGTCTTCGGCAGCCTGTTCGGCGCCGTTCTTCAGCTGCGCCCCGAACGCCGCATTCGGCCCCGTGATCGGGCCGCCGACGCCGAGCTTGATCTGTGCGTTCGCTACGCCCGAAAAGGCGAGGACCGCGCCAAGGGCAATACCGCCCAAGAGCAGCTTCTTCATGCGTTGTGACTCCCCTGTGAGTATATTACGGGTCGGCCTGGCCGTCCCGTCTCGGCGCGTGGTGCCACCGGAATGCGCAGTCTTGCGCTTTTTCGAGGTGCTGTCACGCGGCAAGCCCGGTGAACTTTCGTGGTGTTTGCGCGGCGTCAGGAGCTCTCGCGAGCCCTCCAGCTGAAGGGCCCGGTGCGCTCGTAGAGCCAGCGATACTGCGTCGTCATCTGCCGTGCCCGGTTGTAGCGCCAGCCTGCGACGGCGAAGGCGAACAGGACCAGCGTGTCGACGATGTAGTAGTGCAGCGTCAGCAGCGTCGCCTCGAACAAAGCGAAATGGATGAAGCGGATCACCAGCCCGAGGATCAGCGTGTAGAAGACGAGCTGGACCGGCGGGCGCCAGGTGATCGCTACTGCCCGGCCGGCCATCCAGGCGGCCCAGCCGCCCATCACCACCGTCACCAGCAGGAAGAGCCAGATGGTCGGCTCCTCGTAGAGAATGCCCTGCATCATCGTGCTCCGTTCAAGCTCGCGGCGCTCAATGCCGTCCGCCTTCGAGATAGGCCGCCCGCACCTGCGGATTGGCGAGCAGCTCCTTGCCGGAGCCGCTCATGGTGATGACGCCGTTGACCATGACATAGCCGCGATGGGCGAGCTTGAGCGCATGGAAGGCGTTCTGCTCGACCAGGAACACGGTCAGCCCCTGGCTGCGGTTGAGCTCCTTGATCGCCTCGAAGATCTGCTTGACGATCAGCGGGGCGAGGCCGAGCGAGGGCTCGTCGAGCATCAGGAGCTTCGGCCGCGCCATCAGCGCGCGGGCGATCGCGACCATCTGCTGCTCGCCGCCCGAGAGCGTGCCGCCGCGCTGCTGCAGCCGCTCCTTCACGCGCGGAAAGAGCGCGCAGATCTTCTCGAGATCCTCGTCGAAATGCTGCATGCCGGCGACGGCCGCACCCATCTGCAGGTTCTCGAACACCGTCATGCGCGGGAAGATGCGGCGGCCTTCCGGCGATTGCGCGATGCCGAGGCGCGAGATCTGATGGCTCGGCATCTTGGTGATGTCGCGCCCCTCATAGGTGATGGTACCTTCGCGCGCCTGCGGAGTGCCGAAGATCGTCATCATCAGCGTCGACTTGCCCGCGCCGTTGGCACCGATCATGGTCACGATCTCGCCCTGGCGGACGTCGACGTCGACGCCCTTCAGCGCGATGATCTTGCCGTAATAGGTCTTGACGCCGCGGACGGAGAGAAGCGCCCCTGCTTCGCTCATAGGCCGACCTCCGCTTCCACCGCCTCGACCTCTTCGTCGTCGACGCCGAGATAGGCCGCGATCACCTTCGGATCGGCCTGGACTTCGGCCGGCGTGCCGTCCGCGATCTTGGTGCCGTAGTCGAGCACCACGACATGATCAGAGATTTCCATCACCACCGACATGTCGTGTTCGATCAGGAGCAGCGCCGTGCCGTGGTCCTTGCGGATCGACAGGAGCAGATTGTTGAGGTCGAGGCTCTCGCGCGGGTTGAGGCCCGCGGCCGGCTCGTCGAGGCAGAGCAGCACAGGATCGGTGCACATCGCCCGGGCGATCTCGAGGCGCCGCTGATCGCCATAGGGCAGGTCGGCGGCCGGGTCGTCGGCGCGATCGATCAGATTGATCTTCTCCAGCCAGAATTTGGCCTTCTCGATCGCTTCCTTCTCGCGCGCCTTGTAGCCGCCGATGCCGAGCACGCCGAGGAAGGTGAAGCCCGAGGCGATCATCAGCGGGTTGTGCTGCGCGACCAGCAGGTTCTCCAGCACCGTCATGCCGCCGAACAGGCGGATGTTCTGGAAGGTGCGGGCGACCTTGGCCTTCCAGGCGATGCGGAAGTCCGGCATGCGCTCGAGCAGATAGCTGTCCCCGCTGTCCTGCGTCAGCGTCATCATGCCTTCGGTCGGCTTGTAGAAGCCGGTGATGCAGTTGAACACCGTGGTCTTGCCGGCGCCGTTGGGGCCGATCAGCGCGGTGATGTCGCCTTTGCGGGCCTCGAAGGAGAGGTCGTTGACGGCGGTCAGGCCGCCGAAGCGCATGGTGACATGCTCGACCTGAAGAAGCGGCTTGGTCGTCATCAGCCGTGCCCCTCCTGGACCATGTCCGCCGAGATGACCTTCTTCTCCTTGAGGAAGGCGGTCGGCTCGCGGGTCGAGATCAGCCCGCGCGGCTTCCAGATCATGATCACCACCATGGCGAAGCCGAAGATCAGCATGCGGTATTTGGTCGGGTCGAAGTCGGGACCGAAGATCTGCTTCAGCCAGTCGAGTTCACGCAAGAGCTCGGTGCCGCCGATCATCGCGATCGCGGCGATGGCGCAGCCCCAGAGCGAGCCCATGCCGCCGAGCACGACGATGGCGAGGATCACCGCCGATTCCATGAAGACGAAGGATTCAGGGGAGATGAAGCCCTGCCGCGCCGCGAAGAACGAGCCGGCAAAACCGCCGAACATGGCGCCAAGCGAGAAGGCCGTCAGCTTGGTATTGGTGGTGTTGATGCCGAGCGAGCGGCAGGCGATCTCGTCCTCGCGCAGCGCCTCCCAGGCGCGCCCGACCGGCAGACGGCGCAGGCGCAGGCTGACGTAGGCGGTGAGCAGCGCCAGGCACAGAATGACATAGTAGAGGAAGATCGTTCGGTAGAGCGGCGAGAATTCGAGCCCGAATACCGCCGCGAAGCCGTCATCGCCGGCCGTGAACGGTATCCCGAAGAAGCTCGGCCGCGGGATGCCGGAGATGCCGGCATAGCCGTTCGAGAAGTCCGTCCAGTTGATCAGGACGAGGCGGATGATCTCGCCGAAGGCCAGCGTCACGATCGCAAGATAGTCGCCGCGCAGCCTCAGCACGGGGAAGCCGAGCAGCATGCCCCAGAAGGCGGCGAGGATGCCCGAGAGCGGCAGCAGGATCCAGAAGGACAGGCCGAAATTCTTGGCGAGCAGCGCGTAGGAATAGGCGCCGACCGCATAGAAGGCGACATAGCCGAGGTCGAGCAGGCCGGCGAGGCCGACGACGATGTTCAGCCCCCAGCCGAGCATGACGTAGATCAGGATCTGGACGCCGAAATTGTCGATCCATTTCAGCGCCCCGCCCCAGCCCGCGAGGGTGATCGCGATGATCGGGAAGGTGAGCAGGAAGCCCAGGCCGAACACCGAGAAGATTCGCGAATGGCGCTGGAAGAAGCCGATCGTGCCATGCGGCAGCAGCCGCACCGCCGACTTGCCTTCACCTCGCTTCTGCTGGCGCAGCGCCATCAGGAAGCGGCCGACGAAGATGATTGCCACGGCCCAGGCCACCGCGTCCCAACGCGGATCGAGCACGAGCTGGTTGTCGAGATTCTGGCGCGTGCCCCAGGCGATGATCGGTATGCACAGGCCGAAGGTGACCAGCGCCGCGAAGGCCGCCTCCTTCAATGCTTTCATCATGTCAGCCTGGCGCTTGGCCGGGGTCGATGCCTCTCCTGCCATGAGCGTCAGACCTTCTCGACTTCCGGCCGGCCGAGGATGCCGGAGGGCATGAACACGAGGACGACCGCGAGGATGCAGAAGGCGGCGACGTCCTTGTAGTCGATGGTGAAATAGGCCGACCACATCACCTCGATCAGGCCGATCAGCAGCCCGCCGAGCACCGCGCCGGGCAATGAGCCGATGCCGCCCAGCACGGCCGCGGTGAAGGCCTTGACGCCGGGCGTGAAGCCGTCGGCGAAGTTCACGACGCCGTAGAGCACGAGGTACATGACGCCGGCGACCGCCGCGAGCGCCGCGCCCATCACGAAGGTGATCGAGATCGTGCGATCCACGTCCACGCCAAGCAGCGAAGCCATCTTGCGGTCCTGCTCGCAGGCGCGCTGGGCCCGGCCGAGCGGCGTCTTCTGCACCAGGTACCAGAAGGCTGCGAGCAGCACGATCGTGGTCACGATGATGACGATCTGCTTGTAGGAGATCGAGACTGGATAGGTCGCGCTGTCGATCAGCAGGATCGACTGGTTCAGCATCGGCGGGGTCGGCTTGTTGCGCGGCCCCTGAACGACCTGGACGAAGTTCATCAGGAAGATCGACATGCCGATCGCCGAGATCAGCGGCGCCAGGCGGAACGAACCGCGCAGCGGCCTGTAGGCGACGCGTTCGATCGTCCAGTTCCACAGCGAGGTGAAGAACATCGCGAGGATCAGGACGAAGATCAGCGCCAGCACGATCAGACCGGCCCCGAACCAGGCCGAGATCAGCATGAAGAAGATCAACGCGATGAACGCCGACAGCATGAAGACGTCGCCATGCGCGAAGTTCACCATGCCGATGATGCCGAAGACCATCGTGTAGCCGATGGCGATGAGGCCGTAGATTGACCCCAGGGTCAGCCCGTTGATGAGCTGCTGGACGAATACTTCCATTGAACGACGCCTAACCCCTCGAATCAGTTACCCGTTCTTTTCTGCGCGATATGATACCGGCGCATGCGGGATGCGATTACGGCGCAGAGCTACCAACCGTCTGCGCGCTCGACAATCACTCCGCGCCACATTTCTGTCAAAAGCAATCTGCGTCACATTGCATATGCAATAGGCAGCCAATGCTGCGGCCCTGCGCGCATTCGGCGCAAGATGATTGCTCGGCATGCAGTACACGATCCTGCGATACCGGCCCTTATGGGCCCGATGTCGCACCACCCCAGCGCGAGATACCGGAATGGCGGCCTCTATCGCGTTCACGGCATGCGCTTTTTGGCCTCGCGCCGGGAACCGGGCGCTGCCACGATCACCCCTTGCGAATCCCGCTTCCCGAAACCTGCTTCCCAGGTGCGCCATGGTCCTCGCCGCCGCTCCCGTCACCGATGCCGCCTATGACATGGCGCTCGCTTTGCTCGACCGCGTCCCGCTGATCGACGGCCACAACGACCTTCCCTATGTCGTGAGGCTCGACCGGACGGCGAAGGGCGATCTTTCCGCCTATGACCTTGGCAAGGTCCATCCCGAGACCGACACCGACATCCCGCGCATGCAGGCCGGCAAGCTCGCCGGGCAATTCTTCGCGGCCTATGTCCCGCCGAATCACCCCAAGCCCGCCGGCTTCGCGCTGGCGCAGATCGCGCTGATGCGCCGAATCTGGGAGCGCCATGCCGATGTCTTCAGGCCGGGCCTGTCGGCCGACGACGTCGAGGCCGCCAGGAAGGAAGGCCGCATCGCCCTGTTCATGACGATCGAGAACGGCTCGGCGCTCGACAACGAGCTCGACGCGCTCGACGCCTATTGGGATCTCGGCGTCCGGCTGATGACGCTCTGCCACAACGACACTCATGACTGGTGCGACTCGGCCACCGACGCCCCGCGCCACAACGGGCTCGCCGCCTTCGGCAAGGAAGTCATCGGCCGGATGAACCGGCTCGGCATGATCGTCGACCTCGCCCATGTCTCGCCCAAGGTGATGCACGACGTGCTCGACGTCAGCACGGCCCCGGTGGTCTGGTCGCATTCCAACGCCTTCTCGCTCTGCGACCATCCGCGCAATGTCCCGGACGACGTGCTCGATCGGGTCGCAGGGAACGACGGGCTGGTGATGGCGACCTTCGTGCCCGACTTCATCAGCCAGGCCTCGCGCGACTGGCATCGCCCGGCCAAGGACCAGTACGGCAAGACGCCGGACGGGCTCGACTACAGGAAGGCCGAGGCCGAGATCGTCCGCACCGCCGGCCCCCGCCCGAAGGCGACGCTGGCTGAATATTGCGATCATGTCGAATACCTCGCCAAGCGGATCGGCCACGACCATGTCGGCATCGGCTCCGATTTCTTCGGCGGCCTCAATCCCGAGGGCCTCGAGGATGCCTCGACCTTCCCGCGCGTGATCGCTGAGCTGATCCGGCGCGGCTGGTCGGATGAGAACCTCGCCAAGCTCGCCGGCGGCAACATGCTCCGGGTGATGCGCTCTGTCGCGAGCGCTGCCGCGCGCTGAGCGCGGCAATCGGCAAGGCCGAAATGAGGCAAAATTTTAAAGGTATGCTGACAACGCTGCCGGACCCGACATTGCGAACGGGGGCGGAGCGCTAACTCCTCCCTGTCCGCGCCAGAACAGCCCGGACAGTGCCAGTGAATCTTTTCCCCGCTTCGATCAGGAACTACCTCGTCGCCACCATGGCCTGCCTGTGCGTGCCCGGCCTCGGCGCGCTAGCCTTTCTCGCCGGGCAGGCCGTCGATGACGTCCTGACCAGCAGGCGGCTCGTCGAGCTGGTCGCCGCCGACGAAGCCCTCCTCAACGCCGGCAATACAATCCGCTCCAATCGCGGCCAGGCCCAGACCGCGATCCAGGTCGCCGACGATCCGGCGCCGACGCTGAAGAAGATCGAGCAGGCCAATCGCGACGCGCTCGCCAGCGCCATGACACTGCTGCGCAGCACCGATCTTTCCGACCGCAAGGCGCTCGCCGACGCGATCGACCAGAAGGAGAAGGCGACTGCCGCCAAGCTGCCGGAGATGTACGCCGAGGCTGGCAAGCCGAAGGCGCAGCGCAGCCTTGCGGCGACGATGCCTTGGTACAACGGCGTCGGCGATATCGAGACGGCGATGACGACGGCCTCCGACGCGACCTCGACCGCAGTCCGCATGTCCGATCCGGTGCTCGCCGACCTGCAGAACTTCAAGGCGGCCGGCTGGCGTGTGCGCTCGAACTACGGCACGCAGTGCTCGGTGCTCCGCCCCGTCTTCGGCAGCAACAAGCCGATGGACGCCGCGCAACTGCGTCGGCTCGGCGAGATGCGCGGCGCGTCCGACTCCAGCGTCGCGCAGCTGACCCAGCTGGCGGCGCGCCCGGGCGTCAGCCCCGAGCTTGTGCGCAAGGTCGGCGCCATGAACAGCGAGGTCACCGCCGCCAACCGCCTGATGGACGAGCAGCTCGGCCGCGTCGGCCAGGGCAGCAGCCCGGTCGTCGCCGCCGAGGACTGGACCAAGCAGTGCAACGGCCCGTTCAACACCATCCTCGCGGCCGTCGGCCAGTCCTTCGACGAGATGGAGAACGTGACCCGGGCGACGCTGACGCGGGCCTGGACCCGGCTCGCGATCACCGGCGGTCTCTTCCTCGCTCTGCTCGCCATCTGCGTCGTGAGCTGGCGCGGCGTGCAGCGCCGTATCGCCCGGCCGCTGGTCCAGCTGCAGACAGCCTTGGCCGGCATGCAGGCCGGTGACTTCGCCCAGAAGATCCCGGCCCCGCCCTGCCCCGACGAGATCGGCACGCTGAGCGGCGCGCTCGAGGACTATCGCCAGAACGCGCTCGCGCTCGAAACCAACCGGCGCGACCGCGAGGTCGCCATGCTGGCCGACGCCGAGCAGGCGGCCAAGGTCCGCACCCTCGTCGGCGAGGTCGCAGGCATCGTCGCGGCGGCCCGCGCCGGCGATTTCTCCGGCCAGGCCGAGGCCGGCGATGTCGAGGGCCCGCTGCGCGAGCTGGTCGAGGGCGTCAACGAGATCAACGCCGTCGTCGATGCCGCGACCACCGAGTTCGCCGATGCGATGCAGTCGCTCGCCGCCGGCGACCTCACCCATCGCGTGACGACCGGCTATCGCGGCCGCTTCGCCGCGCTGCAGGAGGCGATCAACCAGACCGCCGAGCGGCTCTCGACCACGATGCGGACGATCCAGGCCAACGCCTCCGATGTCGGCCTCTCCGCCCGCGAGATCTCGACCGGAGCTGACGATCTCTCCAAGCGCACCGAGGAGCAGGCCTCGTCGCTGGAGGAGAGCGCTGCGACCACCGAGGAGCTCGCCGCCTCGGTCAAGGCATCCGCGCAGTCTTCGCAGCAGGCCGTACGCCAGGCCGGCCAGGCGATGCAGGTCGCCCAGGATGGCGGCGTGATCGCCGGCGAGGCGGTCGCCGCCATGGCCCGGATCGAGGAGGCCTCGAAGAAGATCTCCGAGATCGTCTCGGTGATCGACGGCATCGCCTTCCAGACAAACCTGCTGGCGCTCAACGCCGCGGTCGAGGCCGCCCGCGCCGGCGACGCCGGCAAGGGCTTCGCGGTCGTCGCCTCCGAGGTCCGCACCCTCGCCCAGCGCTCCGGCGAGGCAGCCAAGGACATCTCCGGCCTGATCTCCTCCTCGAACAATGAGGTCGAGGCCGGCGTGAAGCTGGTCCGTCAGGCCGGCGATGCCCTGACCCGCATCGTCGAGGCCTCGCGCGGCGTCCAGACCACCATCTCCGAGGTCGCGACCGCCTCGGCCGAACAGGCGAACGGCATCGAGGAGATGAGCCAGACCGTCGCGCATATGGACGAGATGACCCAGGCCAACGCCGCGCTCGCCGAGCAGAGCGCCGCCTCGGCCAATGCGCTCGCCGGCAAGATCGCCGAGCTCAATGCACTGGTCGCGACGTTCAGGACCGGCGACGAGCTTGCGCCGGCTGCCAGGGCACCAGCCGCGGCCGCTCCCTATGCGCCCCCGCCCCTGCGCACCGCCGACCTCGCGGCGATCGCGACCGGCCAGGGCGCTGAGCCGCAGCGGCTGCGCAAACTCGCGGCTGCGATCGCCGAACAGAAAAAAGCAGCGCCGCGCCAGGCTCCCGCCCGCAGGCAGGTCAATACCCGCTCGGACGAGTCCGGCTGGGAAGAGTTCTGAGGCACGAAGGCCGGCTCATCGACAAAGCGGGCGCAGCCGCGAGGCCGCGCCCGTCTTCGTTTAGGGGAACATTAAGCCTGTTTTGGCAGGCTCTCGCCCGATCTCGACAGGCGTGAGGGCTATTGCGTTGTCTACCGAACACTCGCGCTCGGCCGCATCGCGCCTGACGATCCAGCTCCGGATCGCGCTGGTCAGCGTCGTCTTCGTTCTCGGCCTCGTGCTGATCGGCGCCGCATCCTGGACCGGCAGCGGCCGGCTCACCGCCGCCTTCGAGGTTCACAAGGCCTATTCCGCCCTCGCCGCCCGCTCGCGCGAGGTGCGTGCTGCGAGCTTCGCGCTGAAAGCGCAGAGCCGCGATGTCCGCTTCCGCCAGGAAGCCACCGATCTCAAGGACTTCGGCACCGGTCTTGAATCACTGAAGGAGGCGATCGCGCGCCTCGGCAACGCCAATGGCGCCGAGCGCGTGCGCGACAGCATCGCCGCGCTCGATACGCCGATGAAGGCGATCGAAGCCGATTTCCAGGCGATCAGCACGATGCAGCTCGCCCTTCGTTCGGCCGCTCCGGACGGTCTCGCCGCCAGGCTGGAAGACGCCGCCGAGGCTCTGGAGACCAAGGTCCGATCCAACAGCATGGGCTCTGATTCGCCCGACCTTGCGCGCCTTCCCGGCATCCTCGCCGCCCTGCGCCGCATCGACGCCGCCTATCGACTCTCCCTCGACGAGAGCCTGCTCGGGCAATGGGAGGTCGAGCAGGGCCGCTTCGAGCGCGCGCTCGGCCGCCAGGGCGTGCCAGCCGAAGCCAAGGCCGAGATCGAGCCGGCCTTCAAGGCCTATGCCGAGATCGTTCCCGCCTGGAGCAAGGCCGAGAAGGACTTCATGCTTGCCGGCGAGAAGCTCTCCGGCGAATTCGACCTGATCGCGCCGCCGCTGCAGGAGCTCGAAACCCGGCTCTCTGCGGAGGAGGCCCAGGCGGGCGCCCGCCTCGCCGAAGCGCAGAGCTGGACGCAAGGGATCATCCTGGGGACGATCGCGGCCGCGCTGGTGCTCGGCCTGATCGCCGCCTACATCGTCGGCCGCACCACCGCCGTGCCACTGCGCCGCCTGCGCGATGCCATGCTGAAGCTCGCCGCCGGCGACTACGAGGTCGCGATTTCCGGCCTGTCGCGCCGCGACGAGATCGGCCAGATGGCGCAGGCCGTGCAGGTGTTCAAGGATAACGGGCTTGCCGTGCAGCGGCTGGAGGCCGAGACAAGCGAGGGCCGGGCCGCAGCCGAGCGCCAGAACCTCGCCATTGCGCGGCAGCGCGAGGAGGCCGCCGCGGCACAAGGCTCCCTGCTCGCCGAGCAGCGCGAAATCGTCGCCTTGCTGGCCGATGCGCTCGCCCGTCTCTCGCAGGGCGACCTCACCGTGCGGATCGAGGATGCCGTCGCGCCCGACTATGAGACGCTGAAGCAGGACTTCAACAGCGCGATCGAGCGCCTCGCCGCCACCGTCGACGCGATCAAGGCGACCTCGGCCGAGGTCGCGATTGCCGGCCGCGAGATCACCAGCGGCGCCGACGACCTCTCGAAGCGCACCGAGGAGCAGGCCTCCTCGCTGGAGGAGAGCGCCGCCACGACCGAGGAGCTCGCCGCCTCGGTCAAGGCCGCGGCCGACGCCTCGAGGCAGGCCGCCAATCTTTCCCACGAGGCGAGCGGCATCGCCCGCAAGGGCGGCGCCATCGTCGACGACGCGGTCCAGGCGATGACCCGGATCGAGGACGCCTCGAAGAAGATCTCCGACATCACCTCAGTCATCGACGAGATCGCCTTCCAGACCAATCTGCTGGCGCTGAATGCCGCGGTCGAAGCCGCCCGCGCCGGCGATGCCGGCAAGGGATTCGCCGTCGTCGCCAGCGAGGTGCGCACCCTCGCCCAGCGCTCGGCCGAAGCCGCCAAGAGCATTTCCGCGCTGATCAAGGCCTCGAACACGCAAGTAAGCGACGGCGTCGAGCTGGTGCGCTCGGCCGGCGCCGTGCTCGGCCAGATCGTCGAGGCCTCGCAACGCGTCGCGACGACGGTCACCGAGGTCTCCTCGGCCTCGTCCGAGCAGGCCAGCGGAATCGACGAAATGAGCCAGACCATTGCCCATATGGACGAGATGACCCAGGCGAACGCCGCGCTCGCCGAGCAGAGCGCCGCCTCGGCCACGGCGCTGGGGCAGCAGATCGAGCGGTTGAACAGCCTGGTTGCGGCCTTCCGGACCCATGACAGCGGCCGGGGCGGCCCGGTCGTCGACTTCTCTCGCGAGCGCCGCCGCGCCTGATCCCGGCGAAGCGGTTGACGGGAGCGGCACAGCCGGCGCATGGCTGCGCGCTCTTTCAGGACGCAGCCTTGATCACATGACCGGTTCCGGCACCGACCGCACCCGCCCGTCCATCGCGGGACAGGCCCCCATCATCATCCTCGTCGAACCGCAGCTCGCGGAGAACATCGGCATGTGCGCCCGCGCCATGGCGAATTTCGGCCTGACCGAGCTGCGGCTGGTTGCGCCGCGCGACGGCTGGCCGAGCGGCGGCGGCCTGAAGAAGGGCGCGACGGCGGCTGCCTCCGGCGCCACCCATATCCTCGACAATGCCCGGCTCTTCCCCGATGCCGCCGCGGCGATCGCCGACCTCAACCATGTGCTGGCGACGACGGCGCGCGAGCGCGGCCAGATGAAGCGCGTCGTCACGCCGGCCGAGGCGATGCCCGGCCTCTCCGAGCGCATCGGCACAGGAGAACGCGTCGGCATCCTGTTCGGGCGCGAGCGCATCGGGCTGACCAATGAGGAGATCAGCTTCGCCGACGCGATCCTGACCTTCCCGGTCAACCCGGCCTTCGCCTCGCTCAACCTGGCGCAGGCGGTGCTGCTCTGCGGCTATGAATGGCTGAAGGCGAGTGGCGGCGAGCCGCCCTTCCGCGAGAACAACCCCTCCCCGCCGGCAAGCCGCGCGACCGTCCTGTCGATGTTCGACTATCTCGAAGGCGAGCTCGATCGCTGCGGTTTCTTTCCACCCGGCAAGAAGCCGATCATGACAGCCAATCTGCGCGACATCCTGCACCGGCTCGACATGACCGAGCAGGAGGCACGGACCTTGCGCGGCGTGTTCAAATCATTGGCCGAGGGACCGAGAGCCGGCCGCAGCGAGCCGAAAGCCTGATCATCCTATGGCTCCGCCGCCGCAGGTCCTGCGGCGGCGCAAGCGTGCTGACTTTCCACCGAACCACTGTCGTCATCCTGGGCGAGGACCGAATGTCGATGTGCCGGCATCGGACGGATCCACGACGATGATCCGCTCTGATCCCATGCCATTGCGAGCCACTCTCTCCCCGATCGAGGCATTCGCTGCTTCGGAAGTCTTGATTCCACTTGCCCGACGAAAAAAAGGCCGGCCCCGAAGGACCGGCCTAAGTCAGGCCTCGAAACCTCCGACGCTCAGAACTGGTATTTGAGCGTCGCCTTCACGGTGCGGCCGGGCTCGCTGTAGTAGTCGCGCGGCTGCGGGCGGGAGAGCGGCACGTTGGCCGCATCCCAGTACTTGCGGTCGAAGATGTTGTAGACGCCGATCTGCAATTCGAGGTCGGCGATCTCCGGCATCGGGCGCCACCAGGCCGAGGCGTTGAAGAGCGTATAGCCCGGTGCCTTGAAGCCGGTTCCGGCCTGGACCGTAGAGACGTCGTCCCGCTTGCCGGCCATCTTGGCCGAGACCTCGGCGCCCCAGCGATCCGTGCCGTAGGCGATGGCGACGATGCCCTGCATCGGCGGGATCGAGTTGAGGAAGATGTCGTCGGTCTTGTTGCGGCCGCGGGTATAGGCGAAGGAGCCGCGCACCAGCCAGTTCGGCGCGAAACCGTATTGCCCGTTGACCTCGACGCCCTGGATCTCGGCGCGCGGGATGTTGCGCAGGCCGACGATGCCGCCCTGCGGGTAAAGCCCGCCCACGCCCGCGGCCTGCTGCTGGTACTGCTCGATATAGTTGCGGTAGCTGGTGTGGAAATAGGTGATCGAGCCGCCGAGCTGCTTGTCGCCGAAGCGCAGCCCGACATCCACGCCATTGCCCTCCTCCGGACGCAGGAGCGGATTGCCGGCGCGCAGATAGGTGCTTGGTCCGCCGAACCGGCCATAGAGCTCATCTGCCGTCGGCGCGCGGAAGCTCTTGGCCCATTGCGCGAACACGGTGACATCCTTCACCCAAGGCGCGTCCTTCAGAATGTCGTATTCCAGCCTGATGCGCGGCGACCAGGCCGAGTCGCTCGAGGACGGCGGCAGGCCGACCGGGCGCGAGCCGCCGGCCGAATAGGCCGGCGTCGACTGCGGCTTCTCCTCATACCAGTCGAAGCGCACGCCGGGCGTGACGCGCAGGCGGTTTTCAAGCAGGCCGATCTCGTCCTGGACGTAGACGCCGACGAGCCGCCCATCGATGTCGGGCTGGTCCGACTGGTTGGTGAAGAGGTTGTTGCAGGTGGTGAACGCCCCCGTATAGGAGCCGCTCGCCGGCCGCGCCGGGCAGTTGTCCACGCCGGAGGAATACTGCTTCAGCGACGACATGCGCAGCTCGGTGCCGAGAAGGACGCGATGCGAGAGCCCGCCGGTCTGCAGGTTCTTGATGACGTGGCCATTGAAGCCGTAGGCGGTCTGCTCGTTCTCGTTGTCGCGGCCATAGGGCCCGACGATGCTGGTGTAGCGATAGGCGCTGACCAGGTCGTTGCGCTTCAGCCGCTGCCAGTAGAGATTGGCGTGCGCCTCGTCGATCAGGAGGCCGCCGGGCTGCTTGTAGTCATAGGTCAGCGAGACGCGGTTGCGCTCGACATCCTCGCCGGTCTGATAGGCGCCCGGGCGGAAATTGCCGGTCAGCGACACCGTGCTGGTCCGGGTCTGGATCCGGTCGGCACGCTTGAAGAACTCGCCGGTGATGCCGAAGCGATGGGCTTCGCCGACCTGCTGGTAGATCTTGCCGAGGAAGCTGTACTGATTGAAGTCGGCCGGGTTCGGCGCGGTGCGGGTGGCGCCGATCGACTTGTCATTGCCCTTGCTGTCGATTTCGTGGCCGTTGCGGAAACCGCCCTGCAGCAGCACTGAAGTGCCGCCCATGCGGGCCGCCGCGGCAGCGCTGCCGAACCAGGCCCGATCGGTGCTGTCATAGCCGGTCTTGGCGAGCGCGCCATAGGAGCGGCCATTGCGGATGATGTCCTCGGGGTCGAGCGTGCGCACCGCCAGCGCGCCGCCCAGCGCGCCACCACCCAGCGTGGCGCCGCCGCTGCCGCCGCGCAGCAGGTCGAGCGAGGACAGCGAGTCGAAGTCGAAGGCGTTCGTGCCGGCGCGGTTGATGCGGGTGTCGATCAGGAAGGGCTGGCGGATGCCGTCGATCGTCGTCAGCACGCGCGCGCCGTCGAGGCCGCGAATGTTGAGCGAGCCGTTCTGGCGATTGAAGGTGATGCCCGCCTCGACCCGGTTCGACAGGTCCGTCAGGCTCTGCACCTGCTGGCGGTCGAGCTCGGCGCGCGTCGTCGTCGTGGTCGTCGGCCCTTGCAGCAGCGGCGCAGCCTCACGCTCGCCCTGCACGTTGATCTGGTCGAGCTGCAGCTGCTCGGTGGCCGCGGGCGGAGCGGAATTGCGTTGCTGCTGCGCCAGCGCCGGCGCTGCCGCCAGCATCAAGGCTCCAAGCGCTACGCCCCGGCGCAGCCCACTGCCATTCGTCCCCATCGCCCATGTCCTGTCGCTGACAAGCAGATCGACCCGTCAAACTGACTTGCCAAGTCGAAATGCTTTTTATAATCCATGAAAACTAGGCCTTGCGCCTTACTTTCACCATCAGCGGTTATTAAAGCCCAATTTAACTGTCAATAGACTCGCGGTTGCGTGATAGATTACTTATTTATTGGAATTCTAAACTGAATTTATCATTGGTCTAAACTGAAAGGCGGAGAGCGGCCGAGACGGACATGCGATCGGCCTCGCAAAGCTGTGATGGCCCTGCTCCCGCCACACGCGTGCTCGTGTATTGCAGCGCGAAAAGCGGCTGGCATCATCGGCCCGCCGCAGACACACGGACTTTTCTTCATGCTCGACCGCCGGACATTGCTGACAGGCGCTGGCGCGCTGGCGATGAGCGCCGCCAGTGGGCACTCGCCCGCCCGCGCCGCCGAGCCGGACGCGGTGGTGATCGGTGCCGGAGCGGCCGGCATCGCCGCGGCGAAACAGCTCCAGGCCGCCGGGCGCTACGTTGTCGTGCTCGAAGCCCGCGATCGCCTCGGCGGGCGCACCTTCACCGATTCCTCGCTCGGCCCGGCCTATGACGCGGGGGCGATGTTCATCCACTGGGCCGAGCGCAACCCGTGGACCGAGATCGCCCGCGAGCTCGGCGTACAGACCCCGAGCGAGAGCCGCGGCGGTGGCTTCCAGCTCTTCCAGAGCGGCAAGCCCATGCCCGCCGGCGACCGTGCTCGCCGCCGCGGCGCCTTCGGCGAGATCGACCGGCGGCTCGACAATGCCGACCTGGACGATCGCGACCTCTCGGTCGCGCAGGTGCTGGCCGATCTGGGCCCCGATCTCGCGCCGGTCGCGGCCTCCGGCATGCTGCTCTCGATCGGCGAGGAATCGGCGCGCATCTCGGCCCGCGACTATCAGCGGCTCTGGGCGGGCGAGGACTACGTCGTGCCGAGCGGCTACGGCAATCTCGTCACCCGCTATGCCGAAGGCCTCGACATCCGCCTCGGCCAGCCGGTCACTGCGATCGACTGGAGCGGCTCGCGCGTCGCCATCACCACCGCCGCGGGAACACTCCGGGCGCGCGCCTGCATCGTCACCGTGCCGGTCGGCGTGCTGAAATCGGGCGCGATCCGCTTCACGCCCCAGCTTCCAGCCCGCACCCGTGACGCGCTCGCCGGCATCGGCATGGGCGCGCTCACCAAGATCGCGCTCAAGGTCGCAGGCGATCGCTTCGGCATCGTCCCGGGTACGACCTATTTCGAGGCCGGCTCGGCGGAGCGGCTGATCAGCTTCGATCTCTTCCCCGACGATCGCGACCTGGTCATCGGCTATTGCGGCGGCGATTTCGCCCGCGATCTCTCGAGCGCCGGCCCCGCTGCCGCCCGCGAGCAGGTCGTCGACCTGCTCGCCGCGATGGTCGGGACCGAGTTCCGCAAGGCGGCCGGCCCGGTCTCTTTCCCGGCCTGGTGGACCGACCCGTTCTCGCACGGCTCCTATTCCGTCTGCCGGCCGGGCCATGCCGATGCGCGCGAGATCCTGGCCGAGCCGATCGGCGGCAAGCTCTGGCTCGCCGGCGAGGCGACCGCCGGCGGCGGCGCCATGACCGCAGGCGGCGCGACTCTCGCCGGGCGCACAGCCGCCGCGGCGGTGGCCCGCCTCAAGGTCTAGGCGCTCCCGAGACCGGCTCTGGCACGGACAAGGCTTGCCCAACCCGGCAGGTCTTTGCCACCATGGCTGCGCTGGGGATCGATGCGGAGCCTGATAATGCGCCTGTCGCTCGTTCTTGCCGGTGTCCTGCTGGCCTCGCCTGTGCTGGCTGCCGGGCCTTATGCAAAATTCTCGGTCGGCAACTGGGCCGGCGGCGCCTTCACCAACAACGAAACCGGCGTGTTCTCTCATTGCGCGGTCTCGGCGAGCTACAAGAGCGGCGTCACCATGCACGCCTCGCTCAACGGTAATTACGGCTGGAACCTCGGCTTCTCCAACCGCTCCTGGGGTCTGAAGCCCGGCACGGACGTGCCGATGGAGATGGCCTTCGACCGCAACGACATCGTCCGCATCAACGCCAAGGCGGTGCAGCCGCAGCTCGTCGTCGTCACCATGCCGGCGAACTCCAACATCGTCCGCGCCTTCCGCGGCGCGCAGTTCCTCGAAGCCAACATGCTCGGTGCGCGCTACACCTTCCGCCTGACCGCGACCGCCGAGATCATGCCGGCGCTGCTCGACTGCGTGAAGGCCAACGCCAGCCTGAAGGTCGCGCCCGGCACGCCGGCGCCCGCGCAGGGCGGCACCACGACCGCCGCGGCAACCGATCCGGCGATCCAACTCGAGGCGGTGACGCTCGCGACCAATTTCCTGCTCAAGGCACAACTGCCCGAGCCGAAGGTGCTGAGCGGCGCGGAGGCGCCGTCCGGCATCGGCGGCAACGGCGCCGGCTGGCAGGCCAAGGGCGCGACCGGGCTCGTGCGCGTCCTTTCCAATCCGAACCAGAAGGATGTCGACGTCGCCGCCGCGGTCTCCGCCGCCGACGCGCGCGGCTGCCAGGGGAGATTCGCTTCGGGCCGGACCACCGACACCGTCGAAGGGGCGAGCGTGCTGCGCGGCTTCTCGTCCTGCGAGAATGGCGGCGATGCCAAGTATTCCGAGTTCTATGTACTGCCGCGCAAGCAGGGCGGCTTCGTAATGTTCTCGGTCGTGACGACGGGAGACGGCGCGCTGCACCAGCAGCGCCGCACCGACTTCCAGCGGGCGGCGCTGACCTCGGTGCAGTGACGGCGAACGCATGCTCTCCGGCTTCTCCCGCCTGTGGCGGCTCGATGGCAGGCTCGGGCGAGGCACATTCGCGGGCCATCTGCTGCTGGCTTGCGCGCTGCTGCTCGTCGTCGCCGTCATCGCCGAGCGGCTTCTCGGCCTGACCTGGGCGGAAGACGCCGACCCCCGCCTCTTCGTCGAGCCAATTCCCAACGCCGCGATCCAGGTCCTGCTCTATTGGACGCTGCTGGCGCTTGCGATCCAGCGCATTCGTGACACCGCCTTTCCGGTCCTGCCTGTCATCGCCGTGATGGCTGCGATCGAGCTGCTCGAATATGCCGTGCTACCGATGCTGATGCAGGCGCGCCTGCCGGCGCCGCTCGAGACGATGACGCCGGTCGGCGGCGCGCTCTCGATCGCCTCCCTGCTGTTCCTGCTGCTCTGGCCGAGCGCTACAGATCGCGCTCCCAGTTCTGCCCAACCAGGTCCTTCCCGAAGGAGTGATGCTGCTCCTCCGCCACCAGCCTGAAGCCCTCGGCGATGTAGATGGCGCGGGCGGCGTGCAGGATGTCGTTGGTCCACAGGACCATGCGGCGATAGCCGGCCGCACGGGCGAAAGCGATCGCCTCGCGCACCAGCTGCTTGCCGAGGCCGAGCCCCTGCGCCCGCGTCTCGACCAGCACGAGCCGTAGCTTCGCCACCTCCTCGCTCTCCTGCACCACGACAGCCGAGCCGACCGACTCGCCATCGAGCTCGGCGATGAAGCAGCGCTCCTGCCCCGGCTTGAATTCGCGCAGAAACTTCGCCGCGATTTCGGCGACCAGCGCCTCGAAGCTGATGTCCCAGCCATAGACCTCGGAATAGAGCCTGGCATGCGCCGAGATCACCCAGCCGATATCGCCGGGACGATGATCACGGATCGCAACCGTTGGCTGCGGGCCGGCAGCGCCCGACAGCAGCGTCTGCGCCCGCTCCAGCGCGCAGACGAGGCTCGCCTGCTCGCCCGTGCCGAGGCGGGACAGGATCATGTCGGCCTGCCGGCGCGAGGCCTCGTCGAGCGGCGCGAAGGCGTCGTGCCCTGCGGCCGTCAGCTTCAGCTCATAGGCGCGCCCATCGCCGTCCGCCCTCGCCCGCTCCAGCCAGCCCAGTTCGGTGAAGCGCTTCAGCAGTCGCGAGAGATAGGCCGGGTCGAGCCCGAGCTCACGCGCCAGTTCGCCGGCCCGCCAGCCATCGCGCTGCGCCAGCTCATAGAGCACGCGCCCTTCCGTCAGCCCGAATCCGGAGCCGTGCAGATCTCCGCCCAGCGCTCCGATGAAGCGGGTGTGGAAGCGGCCGAAACGGCGGATCGCCGCGATGGCAGGCGTGTCTGTGGCGGACATGGCTGACCTACTCATCCCACGATGAGAAATGCCAATTAATGGACAGAGTCAACTAAATTATCAAACGGCGCGTAGCGAAGCGTTCACCGCTCCTTAACTCGCCAGGCGTCCAATCGAGAGCTTACCGGACGCGACGGGTATGAGTGCGATGCGGGTCGATCTTCTGGCCGGAGCCGGCTATGCCGCGCCGGTGCTCTGCTTGCGAACCCCGACCATCCTCGTCTTCGATTCCGGTCTCGGCGGCCTCACCGTGCTGCGCGAGGTCATGCGCCAGCGCCCCGATGCCGACATCGTCTACGCTGCGGACGATGCCGCCTTCCCCTATGGCCGCCTCGGCGAGCAGGCGCTGGTCGATCGTGTACTGTCTGTGATGGAGCGTCTGGTCGACCGTTTCCATCCCGATCTCGTCGTCATCGCCTGCAACACCGCCTCCACTTTGGTGCTGCCGGCGCTCCGGGCCCGCTTCGCCATCCCCTTTGTCGGCACCGTCCCGGCAGTGAAATCCGCGGCGGAGCGCACGCGCAGCGGACTGATCTCGGTGCTGGCGACGCCCGGCACCGTCGCCCGCGACTACACGCACGACCTGATCGAGCGCTATGCCGCCGGCTGCGAGGTCATTCTGGTCGGCGCCGGCAACCTCGCCGCCCTGGCGGAAGCGGTGCTGAAGGGCGAGCCGGCCGACGATGCCATGATCGCCGCCGAGATCGCGCCCTGCTTCGTCGCCCGCGACGGCCGGCGCACCGATGTGGTGACGCTCGCCTGCACGCATTACCCGCTGCTGCTGCCGCGCCTGCAGCGTCTTGCGCCCTGGCCGGTCGAGTGGATCGACCCCGCCCCTGCGATCGCGCGGCGCACGGAGCAATTGCTCGGACCGGCGCAGCCGCGCCCGGAGGCGGCTTCGACGGTCGCCGTCTTCACCGACGGTACCAGCCTCTCCGGCCCGGCCCATATCGCGCTCGCCGGCTTCGGCCTGGCGCGCATCGACACCGAGCCGCTGCCGCTCTGACGCGGAAAGGTTTGACAAATCACGCCGGCAGTGCTTGTAAGCCGGCGTTGCGCGGCTCCTCACGGGGCCGCGTGGCTTTTTCCGCACCCGTGATCCGCTCGTCTTCTCGAGCCGGATCTGTCGCCCCGGAGACGGGGAGGAGGAGGGCGCGGTCCTCAACTCGCGAACCATAGAGGACACGCGACATGTCGAAGCGCCATGAGGCGAAGTACAAGATTGACCGCCGTCTCGGTCAGAACATCTGGGGCCGCCCGAAGTCCCCGGTCAACCGCCGCGAATACGGCCCCGGCCAGCACGGCCAGCGCCGCAAGGGCAAGCCGTCCGACTTCGGCACCCAGCTGCGCGCCAAGCAGAAGCTGAAGGGCTACTACGGCTCGATCTCCGAGAAGCAGTTCCGCCGCTACTACGCCGAGGCGATCCGCCTCAAGGGCGACTCGGGCGAGAACCTGGTCGGCCTGCTCGAGCGCCGTCTCGACGCGGTGATCTACCGCGCCAAGTTCGTCCCGACCGTCTTCGCCGCCCGCCAGTTCATCAATCACGGCCACATCACCGTGAACGGCAAGCGCGTCAACATCGCCTCGTACCAGGTCAAGCCGGGCGACGTGATCGCGATCAAGGAGAGCTCGCGCCAGCTCGCCATCGTCATCGAGTCGGCCGCCCTCGCCGAGCGCGACGTGCCTGACTACATCGACGCCGACCACACCAAGTCGACCGCCACCTACACCCGCACCCCGACCCTGTCGGACGTGCCCTATGCGGTGCAGATGGAGCCGAACCTGGTCATCGAGTTCTACTCGCGCTGATCGTTCGGACCGGTTTGCACGGTCCGGCTGCTGTCAACGTTTCAGGAGAGGGCGAAACATCGCCCTCTCCTTTTTTATCGGCTCGCTGTCTCAGCGCTGCTGGTATTCCACGGCCGACCAGTCCCGCGGTGTCTTGATCCGGATTCCGCCGCCCTTCATCACGCCGATATAGACCGAGCCGGAAACCGGGTTCGGCGGGCTGCCGTCTCCGCCAAGCTGGAAGATTGCGCCACCACAGAAGCCGAACTTCCGGTTCGTTTCCGTCATTTCCTTGCGGAGTTCCTTCTCCTTGGCCACGATCGCCTTGGGATCGCTGTTCTGCTGCTTGAACTTGGCCATCGCGGCCCGGAATGCTTCGACGGGGAGGTAGCTGCCGCCCCCGGGGCGGAGCAGGACGCCGCCATTGAACTGCGGCCCGTATCCCTTCTTCGAATCAAATGGACCAGCCCAGCTGGCCGACTGGCAGAGATCGACCTTCAACGTTCCGTTCGCCAGAAGCTCATAGTCGTTGATCATCTGGATGTGCTGGCCGTCAGCCTTCATCACGACGCTGTACTGCTCGATCTCGTCGACATCCTTGATCGGCGGAAACGTGGCCGTGTAGTCGAGCGGTCGCCCGCCGGGATAGCTCGGCTCGAGGCAGGATTCCGACATGTACGTCCCGACGAAGCCGATGCAGTCCATGCCGAAGACGCCCCTGTCGCAGAGCTCCTGCAGATAGTTGCCCTTCTTCAGCGGCTCGGCCAGGGCCTTGGTCTTCATGAGCTCCTCGCGCAGCTCGACGACGAGGCTCATGACATTGATGAAACCGTCGGGATCGCCCTGCCCGGTGAAGACGCGAGCATAGCCGTCGACCTTCGTCTTCGCTGCCAGATCGGTACGCTTCTTCACCGCGGCGGCGATTGCGTTCAGCAAGTCGGCCGGGCGGGCATTACCGCCATAGGCAGGATTAGCCGACATGTATCGCGTTATTGCGACAGTTCCATCATAACCAGGAACTGAAAGACTATGCAGGCGCTTGATGTAGTCGACCGGCGTGAACTACGCGATGTTGCCCATGACGAGACTCCACGTGAAGCATATTCGGTCTCGATACGCAGCAGCCGTCTAACGAAGCCGTTTTTCCACGATCGATCCGCCCCGGACCCAACGGAATGCTAGAGCATCGAGCCGGAATGTGGACTCCTCATTTTGGCATGTCGCTCTTCCCGCAAGGGAGGGCCGCCGCCTCGCACCCGGTCGAGGGCGCGGGCGATCCTGCATGGTGGATGACCGCTCTAGCCGCGATGCGAGCTAGCGATTGGCCTGCACCATCGGCTGATCGGGACGCGTATCGGCGATCCCGTCCCAGCCCGGATGGCCGGCCGGGTCCTGCGTCCAGAAGGCGATGTCGTCGAACAGGATCGTCTGGCTGACATCGGGCAGCGCGTCGCGATAGATGCCGAAGCGCGGCTGCGTGTCGATGAAGGGCTTGCCGTCCTTCACCGTGCCATAGCGCGTATAGCCGAGCACGCCGCGGAACTCCGGGCAGGCGCGCCCGTCGAGCCAGAGCCTGAGGCGGCTGTCGCCGGCCTGCTGGCTCGGCCGGATCATGACATTGACGCGGTGCCAGCGATCCGGCTCGATCGGCCAGTCGCCGCAGAACTGCGCCTGGCCGACACTGTCGCCGCAGGTTTCGGTCCCCGCCGTCTTGGCCCGGAACACCGGCTTGCCGTTGTCCGAGTCGACCTCGATCTTGAACAGCGGGTTGGCGGCGTCGCAGATCTCCTCGCCGCCCCGGCCCTTCTCGTAGCGCAGGTCGATGTTCTGCTTGATCTGCTGGATCACCGTGCGGTTGCGCCGCGGCGCCCACGGGCTCTCCACCCGGAAGCGGAAGCTGTACCAGCTCGTCGCATCGAAACGGATCAACTCGGCGGTCATCTGGACCTCCGAGCGCTCGGTCGGCGTCGAGCCGGGATTGGGGTCGTAGGCGTCGCCGGGCTTCACCGTGATCGCGAGCGCCGGCCTCTCCTGCCCGGCCCGCTCGCCGTCGACGCAGCGGATGCGATCGGCCCGCACCGCCTTGTCGAGCTGCCCGGAAATCTTCCAGTCTTTCGAGCTCAGGCAGTTCGTTGCGAAGCTCGTCTGGAATGCAGGGAGCGGGCCGTCTGCGAGGCTCGCGCCCGGGGCAAGAACGAAGCCGAAAAGGAGCGCCGCAGCTGCCAGGCTGCAGTCCTGCGCGATAGGCTTCATTCCGTCCCAGCCTCCCGAATGCCACGGAGCGGACGTTACCGTCGTTCCCACGCTGATCAACCTCCGATTGCGCCGGCGCACTCGACACCGAACGCCACCCGCCTGCTCGGGAGCCTCCTCATCACGGCCATAGTTCGCCGTCAGGCAGGCTGATGGCAGCCGCCCTGGGCTGCCTGGTGGTCGCCAAAGGAGAAGGCCCTTGAAACCGACCCTTCCCATTCTGCTCGTTGTGCTCGCCGCCCCGACACTCGCTGTTGCAGGCGAAATCAGCATCGCCGGCGTCGGCCAGTCGCGCGACTTCACCTGCAATGGCGAAGATGTCGCCATCACCGGCCAGGGCCATACGGTCGAGCTCAAGGGAAGCTGCGGCGCGATCGGCATCCACGGCAGCGGCCACAAGGTCAGTTTCGAAGATTCGACCTCGCTTGCGGTCAGCGGTGCTCAGAACAAGGCGAACGGCGGCTCGACCGGCAGCCTCACCGTCGAGACGGCCGAGAACACGGTCTCGACCAAGGTCCATGCCGGCGAGACCGCGGCCGAGATCGATGTCTCAGGCGCCGATCATGCGATCGATCTGGAGCTGACCGGACCGGCGAAGATCGAGGTCGGCGGCATCAAGAACAGCCTGAGCTGGACGGCCGCCGCCGATGTCCGGGAGCCGAGCATCTCGACCTCGGGCGTCGAGAACCGCATCGTCAGGCGTTGAGGGCAGCGCTCAATCACTGGTGCTGCTCTCCCAGGTCGCATGGGTGACACCGGCAACGCGCTCGATCCGCTCGACCACGGCGTCGAGCTCCTTGCGCTCGACGGCCGTGCTGATCAGCGTCGCGACGATCTCGATGGCATCCTCGCCGCGCTCGACGGTCTTGACGTCGCCGACCGGGTAATTGGCCTGTTCCAGCAGCTCGACCATCTTTTCGCGCACCGAGGGCAGCGCCTCGGGATCGGTGGTGACGACGACTTCATAGGTCGCCTCCGAGGCCTCCTCGTTGATCGGGATGCGGTTGATCGCGTTGACCAGCGGCCGCAGCAAGGTGTTGCCGGCGATGACGAAGACCGTGGCGAGGGCCCCCTCCGCCACCATGTCGGCGCCGGTACAGGCGCCGACCGCGGCCGCGCACCAGAGCGTCGCCGCGGTGTTGAGGCCGCGGACGTTCATCCCCTCCTTCATGATCACGCCGGCGCCGAGGAAACCGATGCCGGAGACGACATAGGCGATGACGCGGATCGCGCCATCCGCCCCGGCGAGCCGCATGGCGAGATCGACGAAGGCGGCGGCGCCGACCGCGACCAGCACGGTGGTGCGCAGGCCCGCGGTTCGCTGGCGATATTGACGCTCGGCCCCGATCAGCGCGCCCAGCACGAAGGCGGCAAGCAGACTGACGACCGAATCGAGGAAGGGATAGAGCTCGAAGGTCTGGATGAAGCGCATGCGCCTGCCCCCGGTAACGGCGGCGCGCTTCCGACTGCCGCGACCCGGCCGCCTATAGCGGGCAGGATGTGACGGTTCAATGAAGGGGACCCGATCTTGCCGGCAGGCGCGGTCGCTTGCGCCTCGGATATTGATTCAACCTCTCAACCGAGCGCGGCAACGCTCTGGCCCGATTCGCGAAATCGGCGCGCTGGACCGACGACCTGCGCATTCTGCCTGCGCGATGACGCTGCGTCGCGACTCAGGTTAGCATCCTTGTCCCGCCACAGGGATCATCCCGCCATGAAGACGCTCATCCTCGCTGCCCTCGCCATCGGCCTGTCCAGTGCCGCCGTCGCCCAGAGCCCGAGCTGCAATGCGCAGGCTGCAGAAAAGAAGCTCGCCGGTGCGGCCAAGACCAGCTTCGTGACCAAATGCGAGAAGGATGCCGGCGCGGCTTGCGACAAGCAGGCGGCCGACAAGAAGCTGGCGGGCGCCGCCAAGACCAGCTTCACGACGAAATGCGTCAAGGACGCTGTCGGCACCTGAGCAGTCCGAATACTCACCTGAGCCCTCATCCTGAGGAGCAGGCTTCGGGCTGCGTCTCGAAGGATCGTCCAGGAAGCTCCGGAACCAGCTGGAGCATCCTTCGAGACGCCCCTGACGCGATCTCCTCAGGATGAGGGTTGTGGAGCTCAAACAAAAAAGGGCGGCCCCGCGGCAGCCCTTCTCATTTCCGACAGCAGGCAATCAGCCGCGATCGTCGTCGTCATGGCCGCGGTCGCGCCAGCGGCGCGGTCCCCGATCGTCATCGCCATAGCGGTCACGATCGCCGCCCCGGCCATGCCATTCCATCGAGCGCCCGCGCATCTCGCGCATCCGCTCGCGGCCTTCCGACATCGCCTGGCGCACGGCCCGGCGTGCCACGGTCTTCTGCTCGTCCGACAGCGTCGACCAGAGCGGGCGCACCGCATCCGCCATCTCCTTGCTGCGGGCCGCGCGCTCGCCCTGGCGGTTCGCCATCATGTCGAGCCGCTCCATGATGTCGGCGTCGCGGAAGGTCTCGCGCTGCTCGCGCATCTTGGCGAAGCGCTCCTGGCGCTGCTCGGCATTGCGCTTGATCAGCGCTTCCAGCTTCTCGAAGGCCGGCACCTGCTCGGGCTTGAGCTTGAGGTCGGTGCGCAGCTGGGCGAGGCGCTCGTTCATCCGTGCGGTCGCCCGCTCGGCGCGGCGCTGGCGCCATTCCTCGCGCCGGTCGGTGCGATCGCCGCGATCCGCACGATCACCGCGCGTCTCGTTCTGCTGCTGCCCCGGCGGATTGCCGCCCGGAGCGGGCGGGATCGGCTGTGGCTGTGCGATCGCCAGGGTCGCAGCGACAGCCGCAGCGCTGGAGGCGACGATGAGGGCGATGCGTTTCATGCGAGGTCTCCGATTGTGGTGTCTACAACAACGGGTCGCTTTGCGGGTCTCGAAGCCGGGTCGCGATGTCGCCACGATGCCTCGGACGGCCTGACCCGGCCATGGCGCACGCATGACAAGATCGTAATGTCGGCACGACGCGCCGACGAGCGGTAAGTTCCATCAGGGTCGCCGCGCTACGCCGAATCGGCGCAGCATGCCGGCAATGATCACCGCGCCGAATCCGCAACGAGCTTCAGCCATGCGCAATCTCATCACCGATGTTCGTGGCGTCCTCGTGGGCAATGCCGAGGATTCCGCTGCCGCGACCGGGGTCACCGTCGCCCTGTTCGAGCGGCCGAGCATCGCTTCCGTCGCCGTGCTCGGCGGTGCGCCCGGCACGCGCGACACCGCGCTGCTCGAGCCGGGCATGACGGTCGAGCATATCGACGGCATCGTTCTCTCCGGCGGCTCGATCTGGGGCCTATCCGCTGCCGATGGCGCCCTGAGCTGGCTGGCGCGGCAAGGACGCGGCTTCCCGATCGCCGGCTATCGCGTGCCGATCGTGCCGCAGGCGATCCTGTTCGACCTCGCCAATGGCGGCGACAAGCCCTTCGCCCGCGGCGAGGGCGAGGCGCCCTATCGCGCTCTCGCCGAGACTGCGAGCGCCGCCGCTGCGGCCGAGTTCACGCTCGGCAGCGTCGGCGCCGGCTTCGGCGCGACCACTGCCAATCTCAAGGGCGGGCTCGGCTCGGCCAGTGCGAGGGCAGCGACCGGCCAGGTCGTCGGCGCGCTGGTCGCGGTCAACGCCGTCGGCACCGCGACGATCGGCGACGGCCCGCATTTCTGGGCCGCGCCTTACGAGCAAGGCGCCGAGTTCGGCGGCCGTGGCTGGCCGGCGACGATCCCACCTGAGGACCTCGGCCTGCGTTTAAAGGGTGGGCCCGGCGCCAACACCACCATCGCCTTGGTCGCGACCGACGCCGTGCTGACCAAGGCACAGGCCAAGCGTATGGCGCTCTGCGCCCATGACGGGCTGGCGCGGGCACTGCGCCCCGTGCACGCCCCGCTCGACGGCGACGTCGTCTTCGCCGCCGCGACCGGCCATAGCGGCGCCCCGTCGGATGCCTATGCCCTGACCGAACTCTGTGCCACCGCCGCCGACGTGCTGGCGCGCGCCGTGGCGCGGGCGGTATATTCAGCTAGCGCCCTGCCCTTTGCGGGCGCCAAGCCGGCCTGGCGCGACAGGTTCGGTGGCTGACCAGCGCTCGGCGTCGTGTTAGACCCCGGCCCATGTCGACCGATGATTTCCTTGCCCGCTTCGGCGCTGCCGGCCAGCGCCAGCCCGATCCCGTCGCCGCCGCCCAGCAGGCGATGCGCAACCCGCTGCCCAAGCGCTTCTACGAGAAAGCGGGCGTGCTGGAGCGTGACGACCTGTTCCATGTCGCGCTCGACGGCCGCACCGCCCGCACCCCGGCCCGCAAGCCGCTCGCCGTAGCATCGCGCACTGTCGCCGAAGCGCTGGCGGCGGAATGGGACGCCCAGACCGGTGAGATCGACCCGGCCCGCATGCCGCTGACCCGGCTGGTCAATTCGGCGCTCGACGGCGTGGCCGACCAGCATGGGGCCGTCCGCGCCGAGATCGTCCGCTATGCCGGCAGCGATGCGCTCTGCTATCGCGCCGGCGAGCCCGAAGCGCTGGTCGAGCGGCAGGATGCGGTCTGGAACCCGCTGATCGTGGCGCTCGAAGACCGTATCGGCGGTCGCTTCGTCATGGCGCAGGGCGTGATCTTCACGCAGCAGCCACAGACGGTGCTCGACGCCGTGGCCAAGCGCGTCGCCGCGATCACCTCCCCGGTCGCGCTCGCCGGCGCCCACAACGTCATGACGCTGACCGGCTCGACCATCCTGATGCTCGCGTTGACTGAGCGGCTGATCGACGCCGAGGCGGCCTGGGCCGCCGCCCATCTCGACGAGGACTACCAGATCGAGATCTGGGGTCAGGACGAGGAAGCGGCCGAGCGCCGCGCCATCCGCCGCAAGGAATACGACGCCGCCGTGCTGCTGCTGACGAAGGGCTAGAGGCGATGATCCCGGGCGCGCCCAAGGCTGACAACCCGGAAGACTATATCGCCCAGCTCGATGGCTGGCGACTCAAGGCGGTCGAGGCCCTGCGCGCTGCCGTGAAGGCGGCAGCTCCGCTCGACGAGCGGATCAAGTGGACGCATCTGGTCTATTTTTCGAACGGGCCCGTGCTGCTGATCCGGGCCGAGGCCGAGCGCGTGCTCTTCGGCTTCTGGCGCGGCAAGCGCCTGCGCCATATCGAGCCGCGGCTGAAGCCGGGCGGCAAGTTCGAGCTCGCGACCATGGTGCTGCGCGCGGGCGATGCGGTCGATACGAAGATCGCGACCGAGCTCGTGCGCGCCGCGGTCGACCTCAACCGCGAGTTCGGCGATCCGAGCAGGCCGAGCGGCTGACGGTCTGCCCGGCCAAAGTCGCTCTGCTCATTTCATGTCGTCCCGGACAAGCCGCGAAGCGGCGCCGATCCGGGACCCATGCCTGAGCCTTTCCGAGAGAGGTTCCGAAATGGGTCCCGGGCCTTACGCCCGGGACGACTCGCGCACGGGAAAAGGTCCCGAACCAACATCCCGCAAATACCTCATGCCTCCACTGCCGGAGCCTCGGTCAGCACGCGGTCGATCAGCCCCCAGTCCTTGCCTTCCTCGGCGGTCATGAAGCGGTCGCGGTCGAGCGTGCGCTCGACCTCCTCCTCGCTGCGTCCGCAATGCTCGGCATAGAGCCGGATCATCCGCCGCTTGGTCTTCTGGATCTCCTCGGCATGGATCAGGATGTCGGACGCCTGCCCCTGCGCCCCGCCGAGCGGCTGGTGGACATGCAGGCTGGCATTGGGCAAGGCCGCGCGCTCGCCCGGCTCGCCCGCCATCAGGAGGAAGGAGCCCATCGAGCGGGCCGTGCCCATGCAGAGCGTATGCACGGGTGAGCGGATGTACTGCATCGTGTCGTAGATCGCGAGGCCGCTGGTGACCACGCCGCCCGGCGAGTTGATGTAGAAATGGACCGGCCGCTTCGGGTTCTCGGCCTCCAGGAACAACAATTGCGCGCAGACCAGTGCGGCGCTGGCGTCGTTGACCTCGCCGTTCAGGAAGACGATCCGCTCGCGCAGCAGCCGCGAGTAGATGTCGAAGGAGCGTTCCCCGCGCGTCGACTGTTCGACGACCATGGGGACGAGCTGCATCGTGCCGTGCATCGACGACCTCCTCAGTTCCGGATTGTTGATGGTGCTTGCGGACCGGGCCCGCGCCGTCAGGCGGCGCGCAGCATCAGCGGCTGGTTGCTGTTCGCAGGTGCCGGCGACGCGCTCAGCCGCGTATCGGTCAGGCTATGGACGATCCGCAGCTCGGTCCCGCCGTTGTTCGGCGCGAGCTGGAAAGTCACGACGCTCTCGAGGAAGGGCGGCTCGTCCTCCCTCAAGCGGTAGCGCAGCTCTTCGCCCGGCACGCTGGACAACGCCTCGACCTGCGCCGGCAGCCAGCGCTCGCGAAAGGCGGGAATGCTGAGCGCCCGCCAGACCTTCTCGGGCGGCGCATCGAGCTGATATGCGAACACCAGCTCCTTGGTGCGCTCCTGCGTCTCGCTCTCGCTCATTGGTCCATGTCCCGCAGCAGATCCTTGAGGGCATCGATGCGCGCCGGCCAGTAGGCCCGGTATTTCGCCAGCCATTGCGCGATCAGGACAAGCCCGTTCGGGTCGACCTCGTAGTTGACGAAGCGCCCCTGTCGTTCCTCGCGCACCAGCCCGGCGGTCCGCAGCACGGCGAGGTGCTGCGACATCGCCGGCTGGCTGATCGCCATGCCCTCGCGCAAGGCACTGGCGTTCATGCCGCCGACAGCGAGCTTCTCGAAGATCGCCCGCCGGGTCGGATCGGCCAGCGCTTTGAAGATGTCCTGCTCCATGTCTAACACATAAGCATATACTTATTTCATTCGCAAGCGGCTGACGAAAGCGCCTGTCAGCTCACCACAATTGGGTAGAGCGAAGCAGCCAGCAGCAGCCCCATCACGACGTTGAACACGCGCTGCCGCGCCGGGTCGGAGAGCAGGCCGCGCAGCATCGTGCCGCCGATGGCCCAGACCGCGATGCAGGGCCCGTTCACCAGCGCATAGGCGATCACGACGATCGCGAGATTGAGGAAGTAGCCCTCCGTCGGCGTGTAGGCCGCAACCGCTCCGACCGCCATGATCCAGGCCTTCGGATTGACCCACTGGAACGCCGCGGCCGCCGGAAAGCTGAGCGGCGGCGCCGCCTCTGCGCCGGGCTCCAGAGGAGCCGAACGAGCGATCTTCCAGGCGAGATAAAGAAGATAGGCGCTGCCCGCATAGCGCAGGATGTCGTGCAGGACAGGGATCGCGCTGAACAGCCCCCCTAGCCCAAGGCCTACCGCAAGGACGAGGCCGGAGAAGCCGAGATTGATCCCCAGCAGCAGCGGCAGGCTAGCACGAAAACCGTGATTGGCGCCGGAGGCGAGCAGCAGCGTGTTGTTCGGCCCGGGCGTGATCGAGGTCACGAAGGCATAGCCGATGAAGGCGAGCAGCAATTGCGGTGTCATGTCCGGTCCAGCGTTAGCAAGCGTCGCGCCGGTGATTGTGGATGTGACACTTCTTGCATAGGGTGAAAAGTGTCCCGTGACGCAATTTGTAAGGTCACATGCTCCTCGCTTCACCCTGGCGACCGCGCCTCGCGGAGGGCCGTGGCTCGGCCAGCGAAAGGCTGGTCGAGGCCCTCGCTCGCGATATCGCCGACGGCTCGCTGCCATCGGGCGCGCGCCTGCCGGCTCACCGCCCCCTCGCCTGGCAGCTCAATATTGGTATCGGCACGGTGACCAAGGCCTATGCGCAGCTCGAACGTCGCGGCCTGGTGCGTAGCGTCCGCGGCCGCGGCATGTTCGTCGCCGGCTTGCCCCGAGCGGCCAGTCGCACGATCGATCTCAGCGTGAACGTGCCCCCGCAGCAGCTGAGCGACCGCCTGCTCGCCGCCAGCCTGTCCGACCTCGCAAGGCGGCTCGATGCCGACAGCTTCGGAGCCTATGCGGCGCCCGCCGGCAGGCTCGACCATCGTGCTCTGCTGGCCCGCTGGCTCGCGCCGACAGGCATTGCCGCTGCCCCCGAGCGGCTGCTGATCTGCCACGGAGCCCAGCATGCCCTGGCGATCGCATTCGCGATCACCTGTGGGCCGGACACCGAATTGCTGACGGAGGCGTCGAGCTATCCCGGGGCGATCGCCCTGGCCCGCCGACGTGGCCTGCGGCTGACCGGCCTCGCCATCGACGAGCAGGGCCTCGCCCCGCAGGCGCTCGACAAGGCCTTGCATGAGGCGAAAACGGCGGGGCGGCGCGCCGTGCTCTACGTCACGCCGACCCTGCACAATCCGACCACGGCGACGATGGGCGAAGCCCGGCGCCAGGACATCGCAAAGCTCTGCCGCGCCCACGATGCCGTGATCATCGAGGACGATATTCACGCCGCCCTGGCCGAGCCGGGCACGATCGCAATCGCCGCGCTCGCGCCGGAGCGGACGCTGCATGTCTCCGGCCTGTCGAAGGTGCTGAGCCCGGGCCTGCGCATCGGCTCGCTGCTCGTCCCCGAGCCCTGGCTGGCGCCCGCCCTCGCCGAACTTGCCGCGACCTGCACCATGGCGTCCCTGCTCTCTTGCCTGATCATGGAGCGCTGGCTCAGCGAGGACACTGCAGCGTCGGTCACGCGCTCGATTCGCGATGAGGCGAGCCGTCGCGTCGCCCTGGCGCACGAGCTTCTGCCGCCCGGGACCGCGTTGAGCTCGGGCAATGGCTTCCATGTCTGGCTGCCGATGGCACCGGAGCGGGCCACGGCGCTGCCGGCGCGCGCCGCCGCTTCGGGCATCCTCCTGCCGGCTCCCGAGATTTTCCTGGCCGATGCGCAGGCGCCGTCATGGGGCGTGCGGCTCAGTCTCGGCGGCCCGAAGCTCGACAGGCTACAGGATGCACTTGCAGGCCTGCGCAGCCTGCTTCTCGATGGCGGCAGCGGCCCGCAGAACCGGGCGATGCCGTGACCGGCACCGCGGCGCACAAAACGCCAGCCGCATGCTGCGAAGGCCGCAATGGACTTCGCCCGCAGCGCCGCTTAAGCGGGAACAGGACCTTTAAAGATTGCGCCCCGGGAGGCTCTTGATGAAGGACATTCTCGAACAGCTCGAAGACCGGCGCGCGGGCGCACGCCTCGGCGGCGGCGAAAAGCGCATCGCGGCGCAGCACAAGCGCGGCAAACTCACTGCCCGCGAGCGCATCGAGCTGCTGCTCGACAAGGACTCCTTCGAGGAGTTCGACATGTTCGTGCAGCACCGCGCCGTCGATTTCGGCATGGACAAGGCCGAGAAGATCCCCGGCGACGGCGTCGTCACCGGCTGGGGCACGGTCAATGGCCGCACCGTCTTCGTCTTCTCCAAGGACTTCACCGTCTTCGGCGGCTCGCTCTCCGAGACCCACGCCCAGAAGATCATCAAGATCCAGGACATGGCGCTGAAGATGCGCGCCCCCATCGTCGGCCTGTTCGACGCCGGCGGCGCCCGCATCCAGGAGGGCGTCGCGGCGCTCGGCGGCTACGGCGAGGTCTTCAAGCGCAACGTCCAGGCTTCGGGCGTCATCCCGCAGATCTCGGTGATCATGGGTCCCTGCGCCGGCGGCGACGTCTATTCGCCGGCGATGACCGACTTCATTTTCATGGTCCGTGACACCAGCTACATGTTCGTCACCGGCCCCGAGGTGGTGAAGACCGTCACCAACGAGACCGTAACCTCCGAAGAGCTGGGGGGCGCCAAGGTCCACACCAGCAAATCCTCGGTCGCCGACGGCTCGTTCGAGAACGATGTCGAGGCGCTCTTGCAGGTGCGCCGCCTGATCGATTTCCTGCCGGCCAACAACACCGTCGGCGTGCCTGAGTGGCCCTCCTTCGACGTGCCCGACCGCGTCGATATGAGCCTCGATACGCTGGTGCCGGACAATCCGAACAAGCCCTATGACATCAAGGAACTGATCCTGAAGGTCGTCGACGAGGGCGATTTCTTCGAGATCCAGGAGGCCTATGCGAAGAACATCGTTACGGGCTTCGCCCGCATCGAGGGCCGCACCGTCGGCATCGTCGCCAACCAGCCGATGGTGCTGGCCGGCGTGCTCGATTCCGACGCCAGCCGCAAGGGCGCCCGCTTCGTGCGCTATTGCGACGCCTTCGAGATCCCGATCGTCACGCTGGTCGACGTTCCCGGCTTCCTGCCCGGCACGGCGCAGGAATATGGCGGTCTGATCAAGCACGGCGCCAAGCTGCTCTTCGCCTACAGCGAATGCACAGTCCCGCTGGTCACGATCATCACGCGAAAAGCCTTCGGCGGCGCCTATGACGTGATGGCGTCGAAGCATATCGGCGCCGACGTCAACTATGCCTGGCCGACTGCGCAGATCGCGGTGATGGGCGCCAAGGGCGCGGTCGAGATCATCTTCCGCGGCGGCGATGCCGAGACCATCGCGCGCCAGACCAAGGAATATGAAGACCGCTTCATGAGCCCCTTCGTCGCGGCCGAGCGCGGCTATATCGACGAGGTGATCATGCCGCATTCGACCCGCCGCCGGATCGCGCGGGCCCTCGCCATGCTGCGCACCAAGAGCGTCGAGCGCCCCTGGCGCAAGCACGACAACATCCCGCTCTGAGCGGAACCTGACGCCGGGGCCGCCTCACATCAGCCCCGGCAAACCGAAGCTGATCACCGCTCAGGTGGCTGCAAACGGGTTGAGGAGCGGGACGTTCAGCCCCTCGAAATCGCGGGTGTTGCGCGTGACCACCGTCAACCCGTGGACGGAGGCGGTTGCTGCGATCATCGCGTCCTCGATGATCTCACCCGACTTTCGGTGCATCAGCCTTGCCCAGGCGCGAAAGACGTCGGCATTCATGTCGAGGACGTTGTAGGTCCGCGCGACCTGATCCAGCCAAGCCTCGATCTCCGCCGCCTTGGCAACGTCTTGCTCACGAGTCATCTCGATACCGGCCTCTATCTCTCCGATGGTGACCGCGGACAGATGCAGGTCGGCATCGGCCACGCCATCCAGCCAAGCCAGCACGGCGCCATGCGGCCGCAGGCGGCGCAGTTCGGAGACGACATTGGTATCGAGGAGATACATGCTTCACACCAGCTCCCCGGGCTCGCGCCGGCGGAGCCGGCCACGCCTGGGAAAATCCAGATCGACCCGAGCCTCGTCCGCGAGCAATAAGTCCTTCAATGTCGGCTTCGCACTTCGCTGAAGCCGCTCCCACTCCTTCAGCGGGACCAGAACCGCGGCGTCAGCACCTCGCTTGCTGACAATCTGGGGGCCTTCCTTGAGACAGGTCTCGAGCAACTCGCTGAAGCGCGCCTTCGCATCCTGCACCGGCCAGCTCTTCATTCCGCCCTCCACGCTCAAATCAACCTAGTCAGATAACTAGTCTTTTCCAGCCGCTGCGCAAGCGCCTCACATCAGTCCCGGCAGCTCCGCGGCCAGCGCGTCGATGGCGACGCGCACCTTCGGCGGCAGGTGCGGCGTCTGCAGCCAGAGCGCGTGGACGTCATAGGGTAGTCGCCCCTCGCCCGGCAGCAATTCGACGAGCGCGCCGGCTTTCAGGCGCTCGCGCACCAGCCAGGACGGCAGCCAGGCGAGCCCCATGCCGAGCAAGGCCGCATCGGCGATCGCCTCGAGATCGTCGAACCGCAAACGATGCCGCGGCATCATCTCCACCGCCGGCCCATCCTCGCGAGGGAACAGCCAGGGACGCACGCCACCGGAACGGCGATAGATCAGCGCGTCATGATCGGCGAGATCGGCCAGCCGCGTCGGCGTTCCATGGGCGTCGAGATAGGACGGCGCGGCGCAGACGATCATATGCTGGCGGGCGAGCCGGCGCGTCACGAGGTTCGCCGCATCGTGCAGCTCGCCGGTGCGGATGGCGAGATCATGCGCGCCTTCGGCGAGCTCGACGAAGCCGTCACCGAAGGCAAGGTCGAGTTCCAGCTGCGGGTGCCGGCGGGCAAGGTCGAGCAGGATCGGCATGACGCAGCACCGGCCGAACAGCACCGGCAGCGCCACCCGAAGCTTGCCGCGTGGCTCGCCGAATTGGTCGGCGGCGAGCGCATCGGCCGCCTCGGACTCGGCGAGGACCGTCCGGCAGCGTTCGTAATAGGCAAGGCCGAACTCGGTCAGGCTCTGCCGCCGCGTCGTGCGGTTGAGCAGGCGCACGCCGAGCCGCTCTTCCAGGAAACGGACATGCTTGCCGACCATCGGCGCGGACAGGCCGAGCGCCGCTGCTGCCGCTGCGAAGGAGCCGAGATCGACCGCCCTGACGAATACGGCCATGCTGGTGAGGCGGTCCATCATCCGAAATCAATGGTTCCGATTGTCGATCGTGGAGCGGAATTTATCGCAGTACGGCGCGCTGCCATAGCTCATTCATTCACTCTGTTTTGGAGTCATGAGCATGGCCCGCACGATCCGCTTTCACCGCCATGGCGGCCCCGAGGTTTTGACCATCGAGGACATCGACGTCCCACCGCCCGGCCATGGCGAAGTCCAGATTCGGACCAAGGCGCTCGGCCTCAACCGGGCCGAGGTCCTGTTTCGTTCGGGAAGCTATATCGAGCAGGCGCGGTTTCCATCCGGCATCGGCCTCGAAGCCGCGGGCCTGATCGAGAGCATCGGCGCCGGCGTCGAAGGCCTCACGCCGGGCGATGCCGTCAGCCTGGTGCCACCGCGCTCGATGATGAGCTCGCCGGTGCATGGCGAGATCATCACCGTCCCGGCCGAATTGGTGGTGAAGCACCCGCCGACGCTCGGCTGGGAGGCGGCTGCGGCGAGCTGGATGCAGTACCTGACCGCCTATGGCGCGCTGGTCGACATCGCACGGCTCGCGCGGGGCGAGCATGTGGTGATCACCGCCGCGTCGAGCAGCGTCGGCCTCGCCGCGATCCAGATCGCCAACCGGATCGGCGCGATCGCGATTGCGGTGACGCGGACTTCGCGCAAGGCGCAGGCGCTGCGCGAGGCCGGCGCCGCCCATGTCGTCGCACTGGCCGAAGATGGCTTGGAAGCCCGATTGAAGGAGATCGCAGGCGAAGACGGCGTCAGGGTGGTGTTCGACGCGGTCGGCGGCCCAGCCTTCATCCCACTGACCGCCGCGATGGGGCGCGGCGGCATCCTGTTCGAATATGGCGGCCTCAGCCCGCAGGCGACGCCCTTCCCGCTCTTCAACGTCCTGAGCAAGAGCCTGACGCTGCGCGGCTATCTCGTCCACGAAATCGCAGGCGACCCGGCTCGGCTCGCCGCCGCCAAGACCTTCATCCTGGACGGCCTGAACGACGGCTCGCTGAAGCCGACCATCGCCCGGACGTTTCCGTTCGAGGAGATCGTCGAGGCGCATCGCTACCTCGAATCGAACGAGCAGTTCGGCAAGGTCGTGGTGACGCTTTGAGGGCCTGAATCGCCAACCGGCCAGGCTTCGCCATCAAAACGGATGTCATCCCGGACAAGCCGCGCAGCGGCGCTGATCCGGGACCCATTCCTGAGCCTTTCCGATAGAGGTTCCGGAATGGGTCCCGGGTCTGCCTTCGGTCGCCCGGGACGACTCGCGCTTTTTTTTGCGAACTTCCGAACCCTCTCAGGCCCAGCGCCTGAACACCACGCTGGCATTGACGCCGCCGAAGCCGAAGCCGTTCGAGATGGCGTGCTCCATCGCCATCGGTCTCGCCGCCTTCGCCACGAGGTCGAGCCCGGCGGCATCCTCGTCCGGGTTCTCGAGATTGAGCGTCGGCGGCGCGATCTGGTCACGCAGAGCGAGGACGGTGAAGACCGCCTCCAGCCCGCCGGCTGCGCCGAGCAGATGACCGGTCGCCGATTTCGTCGCGCTGATCGCGATGCCGCCTTCGCTGCCGAACACCGCCTTGATCGCGGCGAGCTCGCCGCGATCGCCGACCGGCGTCGAAGTCGAATGGGCGTTGAGATGGGCGACATCGCCGGGCTTGAGACCCGCCTGCTTCAGCGCCGTCTCCATCGCCCGGCGTGCGCCCGACCCATCCTCGGGGCCGGAGGTGATGTGATAGGCGTCGGCGCTGGTGCCGTAGCCGGTGAGTTCCGCGATGATCGTCGCGCCACGCGCCTGCGCATGCTCCAGCGCCTCGATCACCAGGATCCCGGCGCCCTCGCCCATGACGAAGCCGTCGCGGTCACGGTCGAAGGGGCGCGAGGCCTTCTCCGGCTCGTCGTTGAACCCGGTCGAAAGCGCCCGCGCCGCGGCGAAGCCACCCAGCGAGACGAGATCGACGCAGGCTTCGCTGCCGCCGCAGAGTGCGATGTCGACCTCGCCGGCCCGGATCATCCTGGCAGCATCGCCGATCGCCTGGACGCCGGCGGCGCAGGCGGTGACGGGCGCGCCGATCGGCCCCTTGAAGCCATGGTCGATCGAGACATGTCCGGCCGCGAGATTGACCAGGAAGGACGGCACGGTGAAGGGCGAGAGCCGGCGCACGCCGCGATGGTCGGTCGTGCGGACCGCCTCGGCGATCGCTGGAAAGCCGCCGATGCCCGAGGCGATCACGGTCGCGGTGCGTTCGCGCTCGGCTTCGTCCTGCGGCTGCCAACCGGCCTGCGCCAGCGCCTCCTTGGCCGCGACCAGCGCGAACTGGATGAAGCGGTCCATCTTGCGCTGGTCCTTCGGCGCGATCGCGACATCCGGATCGAAGCCACCCTCATTATCCTCGGCCTTGCCCGGCACGATGCCAGCGATCTTGGCCGGCAGGGTCTCGGCGACCGCGTCCGGCAGGCGGCGCAGGCCCGAGCGGCCGGCGAGCAGGCGCTGCCAGGCGAGCTCGGTGCCGCAGCCCAGAGGCGAGACGACGCCCAGTCCGGTGACGACGATGCGGCGCATGGCGGCTCCTATTACGATCTGGCTCGGGTAGCGGCCTGGCGCGCCGCGAGGCGCTCGCGCAGGTCGTTGCTGGCGCGCGGCCCGGCGATGACGGTGGCGCTGTCCGCAGTGACCGGCTGCAAGGTCGCCGCGTCGACGACGATCGGGGTGATCGGCCGGCCGGTCCCGCGCTCGGCCAGCAGCAGCGAGGCCCCTTCGGGGGCAAGATGCCGATTGGCGAAACCGATCAACGCCACCACGACCGGGAAGACGTCCCGGCCCTTCTCGGTCAGGACATATTCGTAGCGCTTCGGCCGCTCGCTATAGAGCCGCCGCTCGAACAGCCCGCTCTCGGTGAGATGCTTCAGCCGGCGCGTCAGCATGTTCGGCGCGATGCCGAGGCTGCGCTCGAACTCGTCGAAGCGGGTGAGCCCCTGCAGCGCATCGCGCAGGATCAGGATGCTCCACCACTCGCCGACGGTCTCGACGGCAAGTGCGCAGGGGCATTCGGTGAGGGGAGCGAGCTTGGGTTGCATGGCCCAGGCTCGCTACCGCAGTCACTATTGTTTTGCAAGCGACAACGCCGAACGACGCACGGCGCCCTGCCCATCAATCCAGCGTGCTCCTGAAGCGCAGCAATGCGATGCCGGCATAGATCGGCACGAAGATGGAGAGGTAGAACACCTCCAGCCCGATATCGCCGAGATCGGCTCCCTTCAGCATGATCGCCCGGACCACCCGCAGAAAATGCGTCAGCGGGAAGATCTCGCCGAGCCACTGCGCCCAGAGCGGCATGCCGGCATAGGGGAACATGAAACCGGAGAGCAGCAGCGAGGGCAGGAAGAAGAAGAAGGTCAATTGCATCGCCTGGAGCTGCGTGCGCGCCATGGTCGAGATCGTGTAGCCGAGCAGCACCAGCGCCAGCACGAAGATGGTGACGCAGGTCAGCAGCAATCCGAGGCTGCCGAGGAAGGGCACGCCGAAGAGCAGCTTCGCCGCCGAGAGCACCACCGCGACCTGGACGCTGCCGACGGCGAGATAGGGCAGCACCTTGCCGAGCATGATCTCGCCCGGCGTCGCCGGCATCGCCAGCAGGTTCTCCATGGTTCCGCGCTCGATCTCGCGGGTCAGCGCCATCGCCGTCATCATCACCATGGTCATCTGCAGGATGACACCGAGCAGGCCGGGCACGATGTTGTACTGGGTGATGCCCTCGGGATTGTAGCGCCGGTGGATGACGAAGGAGAGCGCGCTCTCGCTCTGCTCGCGCTTGAGCTCCTCGGTACCGAGCGCCCGCGTCAATGCCCGGCTGGCGATGGTCTGGAGCGCACCGACGGCATTGCTCGAGGCCGCCGGATCGGTCGCATCGGCCTCGACCAGGATGCGCGGCTCGTCCCCGCGTTCGACCCGCATGCCGAAATCGCTGGGAATGGTGACGAGGAAGGAGATCGCGCCGCGCGCCATCAGGCTCTGCGCCTCCGCCGCGCTCTCCGGTCGCTTGGCGAAGCGGTAATAGCCGGAGACCTCCAATGCCGCGACGACCGAACGGGTGTAGCGATCCTGGCCCAGCGCCAGAACCGCCGCCGGCAAGCCCTTGGGATCGTTGTTGATCGCATAGCCGAAGAGCAGGAGCTGGACGATCGGCACCACCAGCATCATCGCGAAGGTGATGCGGTCGCGCCGCATCTGGACGAACTCCTTGGCCAGCACCGCGCCGAGCCGGCCGGGCGAGAACAGGGATGCCAGCGCCATCGTGCTCATGCCGCCCTCCCCTCGGCTTGCGCCTTCGCCATGAACTGGATGAAGACATCCTCCAGGCTGGTCGCGTCGGGCTCGACACGGATGCCGGGACGGTCCTTGAGAGGCGCCAGCACGGCTTCGAGCCTAGTCTTGTCGGTGCCGACAACGTGCAATGTCGTCCCGAAGGGCGCGATCTGCTCGACGCCATCGGTCTTCGCCAGCGCGGCGATCTCGGCCGGCTTCAGTGCGCCATGGACGACATAGGTCGAAAGGCCCGAGCCTTTCACCACCTCGTCGACGGTGCCGGTCGCCAGCATGCGGCCATAGGCGATGTAGCCGATGCGGTGGCAGCGCTCGGCCTCGTCCATGTAATGGGTCGAGACCAGCACGGTCAGCCCGTCGCCAGCGAGGCGGTGGATCTCATCCCAGAACTCGCGCCGCGCCTTGGGGTCGACGCCGGCGGTCGGCTCGTCGAGCAAAAGCAGCTTCGGCTGGTGCATGATGCAGGCAGCGAGTGCGAGGCGCTGCTTCCAGCCACCCGACAGCGTGCCGGCGAGCTGGTCCTTGCGCGAGGTCAGGCCGAGACTGTCGAGCGTGCGCGCCACGGCATCCTCGACCGGCTTGAGCGCATAGAGCCGGGCGACGAAAGTCAGGTTCTCCTCGATCGTCAGGTCCTCGTAGAACGAGAACTTCTGCGTCATGTAGCCGACCTGGAGCTTGATCTCGGCGCTCTGGGTGCGGACATCCAGCCCGAGCACCGTCCCCTCCCCGGCATCGGGCGTGAGCAGGCCGCAGATCAAACGGATCGTCGTGGTCTTGCCGGAGCCGTTGGGCCCGAGGAAGCCGACGATCTCCCCTTCCCTGACCGCGAGGTCGACATTGTCGACGACCGTGCGCTTGCCGAAGCGCTTGGTCAGGCCGCGCACGTCGATGACGTTGCGCTCGCTCACCGCCGCCCCCGCAGCATGACGTCGACGATCTGCCCAGGCTGGAGCCGCGTCGCAGGGGCGCCCTCGGGCCGCGCCTCGACGAGATAGACCAGCTTCTGCCGCGTTTCGGCCGAATAGATCACCGGCGGGGTGAATTCCGGCTCCTGCGAGACATAGGACACGGTGGCCGCCATCCCCTGCGGACAGCCCGAGCAGCGCACGTCGAGCCGGGTGCCGACGGTGGTGCCGAACAGCAGCGCCTCGGGCACGTAGAGCATCAGCTTGACCGCACCGTCGGGCAGGATCGTCAACGCCGGCGCCGACGGGCCGGCGAGCTCGCCGGGATGGCGCACCAGATCGGTGACGATCCCGGCCGCCGGCGCCATCAGCTTGCGCTGGCCGAGCCGCCACTTGGCCTGGTCGAGCGCGGCCTGCGCCTGCGCCACCTGGTTCTGCGCCGCCTTGATCTCCTCTTCGCGCGCCGCCAGCCGGGCGACGGCGAGATTGGCGGCGCTCTGGCGCACATTCGCCGCGGCGACGTCGCGCGCGGTCTGGGCCTGATCGAGATCGGCCTGGGTCGAGACGCCGCGCCGGAAGAGATCCTGCCGCCGCTCCAGCGCCCGCTCGGCCTCGCGCTCCTGCGCCTTGGCGGAGACGGCTGTCGCCTCGATCACCGCGATCTCCTCCGGCCGCTTGCCGCTGAGCAGATTGGCGAGCTGCGCCTGCGCCTGCACCAGCCGCGCCTCGCTCTCGGCGACAGCATTGCGGGCATCGTCGGCCTGCAGTTCGGCAAGCAGCGCACCGGGCGCGACGCGCTCGCCGCGGCGGACCGAGACGTTCTCGATCCGCGCCGTGTCGATCGGGCCGAGGCGGACATATTCGCCCTCGACATAGCCGACGACGCGACTGGTCGGCGGCGCGCAGATTCCGAGCGAAGCGGCGATGGCGAAGGAGCAGATGAAATCGAGGATCATGACGCCTCTCCCCTGCAGGCGAGGATGCTGGCGCGAACCGAGCGCCTGACGGTTTCGGCTATGGCGCGCGCCTCCTCCGGGCCGATCACGTCCCAGCCCAGGCGCCGGGTGACCGCCGGCCGCGCGATGCGGAAATAGAAGACCTGGCCGATCGCGGCGAAGACGGCGAGCTTGGTTGCCGGCGCCTCCGGCTCCATACCCGTCGCTGCAGCCCAGACCTTGCAGACCCGGCGATGCACCGGTTCGAACAGCCCGCTATAGATCGTCTCAAAGGCCGGGCTCGGCGTCAGCATCTCGCGCACGACGAAGCGAGCGACGACCTCGCTCTCCGGAACCGTCGTCAGGAAGGCGACGACCCGGTCGATCAGCGCAAGCAGCTGCTCGGTGGCGACGTCGCGATCCGCCGCATCGATCGTGATCGAGACCGTGGGAGCCCCACCTGCCAGCACGGCCTGCATCCGGGCGATGATCGCCTCGGCGCAGGCCTGCCTGAGCCCATCCTTACCGCCGAAATGATAGGCGATGCCGGCGCTGTTGACCTTCGCCGCCTGGGCGATCTCACGCGTCGAGGTCGCATCGAAGCCATTGCGGCCGAACAGGTCGAGCCCGGCGCGGATCAGCGCCTGCCGCGTGCCCTCGGCGTCCTTGAGAATGGATGTACGTGCCATGGCGAGGCCGATAGCACGGCTTCCGAATTTAATCAATCGATTGATTGAATCGAGGAGAGCGTTGTTGGATCCGGGCGTCTTTGTATCGATCGGCAAAGAGATCACCAGCCTGCGCGGTGCGCCAGCGCGACGCAGCCGGTCCATCACCTGGCCCGAGAGGCCGCTGGGGCACCGTCATCGGGACATCTTTCTGCAGCGGAGCGGCATCGCAGCGGGACGGGGAAAAATTCGCCACCCTGCGGCGATCCATCGAAGCGGTGGCGCAGATATTGCCGGGCCAAACGAACCATTGTCGTCACCGCAGCGCAGGCCCAGCCGTCAGCTTCTTTTCACCTGCGCTACCCGCGAGCTTGGCATCGCCTACCAGCGATGGCGCGAGCGCCCGGTGGGGATGAGCCGCGCCGTCTCGATCGGGCGCCATAGCCGTCGGTCCAGAGCGGGATACACCGCATCCCGCCACGCTTCTGCCTGCTCGAGCCTGGACTGATAGGCTGTTTCGGCCGCTGCGTCCGCAAAGGCCGCGATCCAGACGAACACGGGTTCGCCTTCGCGCACGGGAAGCCGGGGAAACGAATTCCTCTCTGCTGCGGTGACGAAGGTCGCGTCGATCCTGGCGCCTGCCTGCTCGAGGAGCGGTCTCGCCTCTGTCTCGAAAAAGATCGCGAATTCCTGCTCGCGGCCGGGGGCGAGTGAGCAGATCGAGATGGTGATCAGACCTTTTCCGGCCGTGCCCGATGCGTCTTCTCGGTCGGCGCCGGATCTTGGGAGCAGTGCCGGATCGAGCCTGCCGGGAGCAAGCAGCAGCACATTGTCCGAGTTGACCATCGTCGCATTCGCCGCAGGGCCGAAACGGTTCCAGACGTCGCCGGTGTAGAAGGTTGCGAGAGCTTGTGCGCGCGCATCGATGTTCTCGAACGAGCGGAGCCAGACGAAGGCGTCTGGATCGCCGATGTCGCGGTAAATCGCCGGGACGTCCATTCCGACAGCTTCCTGGGTGTGGACGAACTCGCGCTCGAAGAGGGTGAGCAGCTCGTCGAAAGCGCCCGGCTTCAGCCGATAGCGCCGCAGCTCGAAAAGGATCGACACCGGATTCCTCCAAACAGGTCAACTGTCCTGTTTTACAGGACAGTTGACCTGTTTTGTCAATCGCCTATTTTTCGGGGAGCTCGATATCGGACGAACGGGAGAAGGGCATGGGACGCCGAGCGCAGCGCAACGATCCCGATGGCCTGCGCAACGCGATCATCGACCAGGCGTTCGAGGCGTTCACCGTCCATGGCTTCGGCTCGACCTCGATCGGCGACCTGAAGGCCGCAATGGGTGTTTCCGGCGGGGCTTTCTCGCATCATTTTCCGACGAAGAAAGCATTGGGCCTCGCCGTCATTCGCGAGCGTGTCGCAGCGTCGATCGAAGCCACCTGGATCGATCCGCTCCGCCGCGCACCCAGCGCCATTGCCGGCCTCGATGCGGTGTTCTTGTCGGTGCTCGACGAGCTGGACGCCAACGGCAAGGTGTCCGGCTGCCCGCTCGGGAACCTGGCCGTCGAACTCTCGCGGCAGGACGACGATCTCAGGCTGGAAATGGATGCGATCTATGCGCGATGGCGTGCGGTCATAGCCGAGCGCCTTCCCCATCGCGCTTCCGAAGACCCGGCCGGGCCAGGCGACGCCGCCGGCCTCGCAGCGCTCGTCGTGGCGACATTCACAGGCGGAATCGCGATGGCGAAGGCCTCGCAGACCTCCGAGCCACTGCGGCGAAGCTGGCAGAGGCTTCGCTCCTTGCTAGCCGCAAGCTGAGCGCCACGCCTGAGGCGGTCCCAGTCCAGTTAGCCGATGCCATGTCGCGCACGCCAGCGCCACGGTCCGAAACGCGCGTCCGCGGTCGGCCGATATTCACTTTTCTTTTCATAGTCACTTGATTCTATGAAAATCATAGGTAGTGTTCTGGAGCGCGGACGGCCGCGCTCGAACCCCGGAGGACGTCTTGTCCACACATGCCGATTTGAACGTTGCGGAGATCGCGGAGCGATACGCGGCTGCCTGGAAGTCCCATGATGTCGATGCCATCCTCGCCCTGCATGCTGAGGAGTCCACCTTCCAGGCCCATGGCCGTGTCGGCCAAATTCGAGGTCGCGATGCACTGCGCGCGGAGTTCTCGCAGGTTTTCGAGCGTTACCCCGAGTTCGGCGTGGAGACGCACCGGCTCTTGCTCGGTGACCGTCACTGGACGCTCGACTGGACTCTGACGTTCAAGCCGGACGGGAAGGATCGCCGAGGCTTCCGAGCCCTTGATGTCGTCGAGGTCGACCACAACGGGCTCGTCAGGAGCAAGGACACCTTTTTCAATTTCGCTGAGGTCAAGGCGGCGTTCGAAGCGGCATGATGGACACGGCCACGAACCAAGAAGCATCTGCCGCCGACCGCGTGGCGCCGTTGTTCGATCGGGCGCTGGTCGACGCGCTGCCGGTCGAGCATCTGTTCGATCTCAGCATCGATCTGGAAATCGGCCAGGTGATCCCGACGCCGGTCGGCACGCGCTTGACCTTCGTGGTCAAGGGCGGCCGCCTTGAAGGGCCTCGGCTGCGTGGCCAGATGCTGCCGGGCGGCGGCGACTGGGTCTCCCTCGGCGCAGACGGCATCAGCCGCATGGATGTCCGCGCAACCCTGCGCACCGATGATGGCGTTCTCATCCACTACGAGTCGCACGGCCTCCTCAAATTCCCGGCGGATGGCCGTCAGCGCCTGGCCAGGGGCGAGCGGATATCCTTCGACGAGAGCTATGTGCGCCCGACGCCCAGGTTCGAGACATCGGACGAGCGCTATGCCTGGCTTTGCGGCATCGTCACCGTCGGCTACGGCGAATACGGTCAGGGCCGCATCGATCATCGGATGTACCGCATCCTGTGAGGCGCAGCTGCGCAGCGCATGGACAGCGCTGCGCAGTGTCCAGTGCCGAGCTGCGCCCTCGCATGGACGATGGCTGCGAGCGAGCCCGCGATTGTTGGCTGATGTATTGCCAAGCCGACCTTGATCCCTATGGTTTTCATATTGGGAGCGACCGATGGATAGCTGCACGATGGAAGCCGGAGCATCGGGGGCCGATCAGACGCTCTGTCCGGTCGCACGCGCCCAGGCGCTCGTCGGGGATCGTTTCACCGTGGTGATCCTGCGGGAGCTGTTCATGGGGAATGGCCGCTTCGAGCAGCTGCAGTGCCAGGCCGACGTTACCCCGCAGATGCTGGCGACCCGGCTGAAGAAGCTGGAGGCGCTGGGCTTGCTGGAGCGGCGCGCCTACAGCACGCGGCCGCTCCGGCACGAATACGTCCTGACCCCCATGGGCCTGGCGTTTCATCCTGTCCTGCTGGCGCTGCGGGCCTGGGGCGAGACCTGGCTCAAATCCGGCGAGGAGAAGGTCGCGGTCCGCTATGTGCACAATCCGTGCGGTGCCGACCCTGGCCTTGGACCGACCTGCCAGAACTGCGGCGAGGTGATGCGCCGCGACGATCTCACCTCGACCCTCGACGAGGCCTATGCGGCTGAGCGGGACAAGCGATGGGCGGACTTCAAGCCGCGGTGATGCGACTTGTTCACCGGCCGCCTGGCACCGGATTGAAAGAAGCCCGGCGGTCCCCCGCCGGGCTTTTCGACCGGTTTGGCTATTGGAAGGTCCTTACAAGAGCGAACCTGCGTCTCAGCCCGCTGGGATCGCCGCCGGATCCATCCACACGGCCTCCCAGACATGGCCGTCGGGGTCGGCCAGGCTGCGATTGAACAGGAAGCCGAGATCCTGCTGTGGATTGACGTCGGCGGTGCCGCCATGGCTGGCCGCCGCCTCGTTCATCCGGTCGACCGCCTCGCGGCTCTCGCAGGAGACCGCCAGCATCACCTCGCTCATGCCCGCCGGCGGAATCGGGCGGCTGGTGAAGCCCTGCCATTTGGCATGGGTAAGCAGCATCACATGGATCGCCTCGCTCCAGACCATGCAGGCGGAGCCTTCGTCGCTGAACTGGGGGTTGTTGACGAAGCCCAGCGCCTCGTAGAAGGCCCTGGCACGCGCCAGTTCCGCCACCGGCAGGTTCACGAAAATCATCTTGACCATTTGCCATCTCCCGCGAGCGTCGCGCTGCGCGCCACGCTCTGTCCGACAAGCGCCGCGATGACCGTCATCCCGGCTGCTTGATGGCGAGTGCTAGGGGCGATGCGGCGCCGGCGAATTGATGTTTGGTAAGAAAACGCCTCAGCCGCGCTCCATCCGGCCGTAGGCGATGGCGCGCCGCAGGCGGCTGAGGCTTTCCGGAGTGATGCCGAGCCAGGCAGCGATGTGGTGCTGTTTCAGCCGCCGGTGCAGTTCCGGCTCGCGGCGGATGAAGTCGCGATAGCGCTTCATGGCATCATCGTGTCGGAACGAGATCTCGCCCGGCTCCTTCTCGATGATCCAGTGCCGTTCCATGTAGCGGATGTAGAAGGCGGCGATATCGGGGAACGTCGCGGCGAGCGCCCTGAAGGCCGCGAAGTCGTATTCGAGGACCGTGCTGTCCTCGATCGCGGTGATGGTGAACAGGCTCGGCTCGCCCAGCAGCGTGGCGCTGACCGAGGCGGCGATGCGGTTCTCCGGAAAGAAGTATTTGACGATCAGGTCGCCATCCGGGCCGACATAGTGCTGGTAGAACAGGCCCTCGACGACGAAGGCGTAGCTGGTCGGGACATCTCCCGCCCTGATGAAGATGTCGTCCTTTCGATAGTGCCTGGGTCGCAGAAGGGCAGTCCAGGCGCGCTCGGCCGCCTCCGACAGCGCGGCATAGGTCCGGATTTTCGCAAAGAAGGCATCCGTCGTCATTCGGCGGTCCCGCAGGCGTGCGGCATCGTTCAGGGCGAATGCCGACGGCTCAAAGTTGCCGCAGGCCGATATGCTCGATCAAGGGCACGATCTCGTCGCGGGCGGCGACGCGGTGCCCCCTCGCGCTGCGATGTGCCTCCGCCGCATCGCCTGAACGCACTGCCGCGATGATCGTGCGATGCGCCTGCGCCGAGCCGGTGGGCCTGGCACGCAGCTTCAGCGTCAGCATGCGGGCGCGATGGGCCTGGTCGGTCACCGTCTGGGCGATGCGGCGCAGGCGGCCATTGCCGCAATGTTCGACCAGCAGGCGATGGAACAGCTCGTCGGCTTCGGCCCAGCCCGGCAGGTCGCCCTGAGCCAGCGTTGCGTCCATCGCGGCCGTCGCCGCCTCCAGTTCGTCGGCAGCGGTTGCGCGGGTCGCCTCCGGCAACCCCGCCAGCAGCTCGGCCGCCATCGACTCGACCGCAATCACGACCTCGCAGATCTCGCGAATGTCCTGTGGCGCCAGCGGGCAGATCAGCACCCCGCGCTTGGAGAGGACGCGGACCAGACCATCCTCCTGCAAGCGGATGATCGCTTCGTGCACCGGCGTGCGGCTCATGCCGAGGCGAACCGCGATCTCCTGCTCAGAGCCCTGATAGCCCGGCGGGAAATCGGTGTCGCGAATCGCCTGCTTCAGCGCCGCATAGGCCTCGTCGACCAGCGAACCGCGCCTGGCTCCAACTTCGACGATATCGGGACGCGCAAGCTCGGCCATGGTTCCTCCACGGCCGATTGAGCACATTTGATTATTTCCATGCAAGCAAGAATGGAAACTTGACAGCGCGCATCCCTGTCGCGACGATCAGCCATGCAAACTTCCATGGAAGACAAATGGGAGAGCAGATCGAAGCGCCGCCGATCGGCGCTCGCACAGGGAGAGAACCGATGAAGCGAATGCTGCTGACGCTGGCGCTCGGGCTGGCGGCGACGTCTCCGGCGATGGCTCAGGCGCCCTACCCGACCCGCGCGATCACCCTGGTCGTGCCTTTCGCGGCCGGCGGCACCACCGACATCGTCGCCCGGCTGATGGCCGACCATATGGGCCGCACACTCGGCCAGTCCGTCGTGGTCGAGAACGTCGCCGGCGCCGGCGGCACCACTGGCGCGGCCCGCGTCGCGAAGGCGACGCCGGACGGTTACACGCTGCTGATGGGCAATCTCGGCACGCAGGCGGCCAGCGTCGGGCTCTATCCCAAGCTTGCCTATGACCCGCGTACCGATTTCGAGCCGGTGATGAACTCGGCCTCGACGCCGATGCTGGTGGTCGCCAAGAAGGACCTGCCGGTCAAGGATTTCCGCGAATTCGTCACCTATCTCAAGGCCAATGCCGAGAAGCTGAACTATGGCTCCGGCGGGGTCGGCTCGACCTCGCATCTGACCTGCCTCTTCCTCGACTCGCTGCTCGGGACCAAGCCGCAGCACGTCCCCTTCCGCGGCTCAGGTCCGGCGCTGAACGCGCTGCTCGGCGGCCAGGTCGATTATGTCTGCGACCAGACCGTCGCGATCGTTCCGAGCGTGCAGGCGAAAGAGGGCAAGGGCCTGGTCGTCGCGGTCAAGAGCCGTCTATCGGTCATTCCCGATGTCCCGACCTCGGCCGAGCAGGGCCTGCCGCAGTTCCAGGCCACCGGCTGGAACGCGATGTTCGCACCCAAGGGCACGCCGAAGGAGATCGTGGACAGGCTGAACGCCGCCGCCCGCGCCGCGCTCAAGGACGAGCCGACGCGCAAGCGCTTCCTCGATCTCGGCGCCGAATTGCCCGACGAGGCCGGGCAGACCCCGGCGGCGCTCGCCGAGCTCGTCCGCAGCGAGATCGACAAATGGGTGCCGGTCATCCGCAATGCCGGCGTGACGGCGCAGTAGCCACCAGGGCGGCGTCCCGTCCTATAGGGCGCCGAACTCTCACAGCAATACGACAGCATCGGACATAAGCATGCGCACGCACAGGATCGCCGCCATCGGCGGGGACGGGATCGGCCCCGAGGTCATCGCCGCCGGGCTCCAGGCCCTGGATGCCTGCGCCGAGCGCGACGGCGGCTTCCGCCTCGACATCGAGGCCTTCGACTGGGGATCAGACTATTACCGCAGGCATGGCGTGATGATGCCAGCCGATGGCGCCGATCAGCTGCGCGCCTTCGATGCGATCTATTTCGGAGCCGTCGGCGCGCCCGACATTCCCGACCATCTGACGCTCTGGGGCCTCAGGCTCGCCATCTGCCAGCCCCTCGACCAATACGCCAATGTCCGCCCGACCCGCATCCTGCCGGGGATCACCAGCCCGCTGCGCCATGTTTCAGGCCCCGAGCTCGACTGGGTGATCGTGCGAGAGAACTCCGAGGGCGAGTATTCCGGCGTCGGCGGGCGCGTCCACAAGGGCCTGCCCGAGGAGGTCGCGACCGATGTCGCGATGTTCACCCGCGCCGGCGTGACCCGGATCATCCGCTACGCCTTCGAGATCGCCCGCTCGCGGCCGCGCAAGCTGCTGACGGTCGTCACCAAGTCGAACGCCCAGCGCCACGGCATGGTGATGTGGGACGAGATCGCCGCCGAAGTGGCGCGCGAATTCCCGGATGTCGCCTGGGACAAGATGCTGGTCGACGCGATGACCATGCGCATGACGTTGAAGCCGGAGACGCTCGACACCATCGTCGCGACCAATCTCCATGCCGACATCCTCTCCGATCTCGCCGCGGCGCTGGCCGGCTCGCTCGGCATCGCGCCGACCGCGAATCTCAACCCCGAGCGCAAGACGCCCTCGATGTTCGAGCCGATCCATGGCTCGGCCTTCGACATCACCGGCAAGGGCATCGCCAACCCGGTCGCGACCTTCTGGACCGGGGCGATGATGCTGGAGCATCTCGGCGAGAGAGCCGCGGCGGCGCGGCTGATGCGCGCGGTCGAGCGCGTCACCGCCGACCCTGCCCTGCACACGCCCGATCTCGGCGGCACCGCGACGACGGCACAGGTAACGCAGGCCGTCTGCGAGGCGCTCAGGGGCGACAATATCTGAGCGACGGGGCGCTTGAGAGGAAGGTGCGCGACGTCCTGACCATGACAGGGCGGCGATAATCGTCTAAGGCGGCGCTCTCCCGCCCTCGCCCGCTCGATGCTGTTCAACTCCTTCGCCTTCCTGCTCGGCTTCCTGCCGCTCGCACTCGCCCTGCACTGGCTGGTCGAGCGCTTCGCGCCGGCCTGGCGGCTGCCGCTGCTGGCGGTGCTCTCCTTCGCCTTCTATGGCTGGTGGGACTGGCGCTTCGTGCCGCTGCTCGGCTTCTCGATCCTGCTCAACTGGCTGATCGCCGAAGCCTTCCAGAAGACCAGGGCCGGCGGCCTGATCACGCTGGCCATCGCGATCAATCTCGCGATCCTGGCGCTGTTCAAATACTTCAACTTCTTCGCCGATCTCGCTGCGATGATTCCGGGATTGCCCATGACGAGGCTCGACCTCGCGCTGCCGCTCGGCATCTCCTTCTTCACCTTCCATCACGTGATGTACCTGACCGATCTGCGCCGCGGCGAAGCCCCGCGCTACGATCTCGTGCGCTACGCGCTCTACATCGCCTTCTTCCCCCAGGTGCTGGCCGGGCCGCTGGTGCGCTGGCGCGAGATCATGCACCAGTTCGACGAGCGGCCTTACCTCAGGTCCGATGCGGCCGAGCGTATCGCCCACGGCATCATGCTGCTGACGATCGGCCTGGCGAAGAAGGTGCTGATCGGCGACCCGCTTTCCGACTATGCCAATCCGGTCTTCGCGGCGGCGGCAGCCGGCGAAGTGGTCAGCATGGCGCAGGCTTGGCAGGGGACGCTGGCCTTCACCTTCCAGATCTATTTCGACTTCTCCGGCTACACCGACATGGCCCTGGGCCTTGCCCTGCTCTTCGGCATCGCGCTGCCGCAGAACTTCGACGCACCCTACCGCGCGACCAGCCTGCAGGATTTCTGGCGACGCTGGCACATGACGCTGTCGCGCTTCCTGCGCGATTATCTCTACATCCCGCTCGGCGGCTCGCGGCACGGCCTGCCGCTCCAGCTCTGGGCGCTGTTCGCCACCATGGCGCTCGGAGGCCTCTGGCACGGCGCCGGCCTCAACTTCGTCGCCTGGGGCATGGCGCATGGCGTCGTGCTCGCCATCGGCGTGCTCTGGCGTCGCGCCGGGCTGCCGATGCCCAAGCTGCTCGGCTGGGCGCTGACCTTCCTCTTCGTCGCCCTCTGCTGGGTGCTGTTCCGCGCCACCTCCTTCGATGCGGCGCTGGCGATCTACAAGGGGCTCCTCGGCCTCTCGCCCATCGGCTCCGGCTTCAAATGGCGCGCGTTCCTGCCGGCGATCGCGGTGGCGATGATCGGCCCGACCGCCTGGGCAGCGGTGCACAAGGCGACGCCGGCGCGCTGGCTCGCCGTCCTCACCGCCATCCTCTTCGTGCTGGTCCTGTTCAAGATCGGCGACGACGCCAATTACGAGTTCATCTACTTCCAGTTCTGACGCGTCCCGGCGGCGGCACCAGGATGCTGCGAAGCGCGTCGCGAGCCGGCCATGCACCCTGCCAGGCGACCCGCACGCTCCCGCCCGGAGAATCGAGAGCCGGGCAACGATTCCGGCCAGACCCGGCCATCCCGGCAGGCTCCGGCACGGCCTGGCACCGGCATCGCCACTGCGATACCGGATTGCGCTGATTTTCCAGCGCTTTGCCAGCTTGTTCACGGCTGCGCGAAAGCGATTGTTCCCGGTGTGACCAATCGCTATAAGGGCGCCAAATCGGCGGCCTCGACACGGCAAAGCCGGCGAGGCCATCGAACGCTCATGCAGAAGGCCTGCCATGTCGAAGCAGATTAGTCTTGCCCCTGACTACAAGCCCTCCGACAGCGAGCCGTTCATGAACGAGCGGCAGCGGGAGTATTTCCGCAGCAAACTGCTCGCCTGGAAGGACGAGATTCTCAAGGAGGCCAAGGAGACCCTGGTCACCTTGCAGAGCGAGAGTGAGAATCATCCTGACATCGCCGATCGCGCCTCCTCCGAGACGGATCGCGCCATCGAGCTGCGCGCCCGCGATCGCCAGCGCAAGCTGATCTCGAAGATCGACGCCGCGCTCTCCCGGATCGAGGACGGCTCCTACGGCTATTGCGAGGAGACCGGCGAGCCGATCTCGCTGAAGCGCCTGGAAGCCCGCCCGATCGCGACGCTTTCGCTGGAGGCGCAGGAGCGCCACGAGCGTAATGAGCGGGTGTTCCGGGACGATTGAGGAATGCGCGCATCGTGCTCATGAAAAGAGGCCCCGCAGGCGACTGCGGGGCCTCTTTGCATAGAAGGCTGATGTCCGGTCAGGATGGGGGTGCTGCCTATCGGAACGTCTTCGCCAGCGCGTCGGCGTGCTTGGTCAGCAGGCCGAGATCCGAGCCGACCGCGACGAAGCGATAGCCCCATTCGATATAGCGCCGTGCATCGGCCTCGGACGGCGTCAGAATGCCGGCCGGCTTGCCGACGGCCGTCAGCCGCTCGACCGCGCCTTTGATCGCGGCCTGGACTTCGGGATGTCCGGGGTTGCCGATATGGCCGAGCGAGGCGGAGAGATCGGCCGGGCCGATGAAGACGCCGTCGACGCCATCGACCGAGGCGATCGCCTCGAGCTGCGCCAAGGCCTCGCCGGTCTCGACCTGGACGAGCACGCAGATCTCGGCATCGGCGCGCTTGAGATAATCGGGCACGCGGCCATAACGGCTGCCGCGCCCGCTCACAGTGATGCCGCGGATGCCGGCCGGCGGATAGCGGCAGGCGGCGACCGCCTTGGCGGCTTCCTCGGCAGTCTGGACGAAGGGCACCAGCACGGCCTGCGTGCCGATGTCGAGCAGGCGCTTCAGCAGCACCGGATCGTTCCAGGCCGGGCGCACAATCGGCGTCGCAGTGCCGGCCTGTAGCGCCTGGAGCTGGGCGAGAACCGCCGGCGGCTCGTTGGGCGAGTGCTCGGTGTCGACCAGAATCCAGTCGAAGCCGCTATGGCCGATGATCTCGGCGACGATCGGGCTGCACAGGCTGCTCCACAGCCCGATCTGCAGTTCGCCGCGGGCGAGCGCGGCCTTGAAGGCGTTGCGGGGCAGATCCATTGGCGAGCGATCCTTCAGACGAACTGCACGGAGACGCTGCCGAGCGGCCCGAAATCGGCATGCAGCGTGTCGCCCTTGTTAGCCCAGACCGGCCGAGTGAAGGAACCCGACAGCATCAGGTCGCCGGGCTTGAGCGTGATGTCGAACGGCGCGAGCTTGTTGGCGAGCCAGGCGATCGCCATGGCGGGATGGCCGAGCACGCCGGCGGCGAGGCCGGTCTCCTCGATCTCGGAGTTGCGGTAGAAGATCGCGCCGACCCAGCGCAGGTCGACATCTTCAGGCCGGACCGGCCGCCCGCCCAGCACGATGCCGGCGGCGGCGCCATTGTCGGCGACCGTGTCGAAGATCTTGCGCGGCTCGGTGACGCGCGCATCGATGATCTCGATCGAGGGCACGACATATTCGGTCGCCCGTAGCACGTCGATCAGCCCGATGCCCGGCCCTTTCAGCGGCTCCTTCAGGATGAAGGTCAACTCCGGCTCGACGCGCGGCACGCAGAAATTCTCGAACTTCACCTTGGCGCCGTCGTTCAGGAGAAGATCGTCGAAGAGATAGCCATAGTCGGGCTCGTCGATCTTCGAGGAGGCCTGCATCGCCTTCGAGGTCAGGCCGATCTTGTGGCCGATGATACGGGCGCCGGCCTTGACGCGCTCCTGCGCCACGGCCGAGGAGATCGCATAGGAATCGGCGATCTCGATCTCCGGGAACATCTGCGAGGGCCGCTCGCCCTGCTTCTTGGTGCGATAGCTCTCGAGCAGGGAGCGCACCACCTGTGCGCGCTGGGCTTCGGTCAGCATGGACGTTTCCTATGACCTGTTGCGCTGATCGCGCGTGTGGAGACGGCGATCGCTTGCGAGCGCCGGGTGCGATGGAGAAAGCGAAGAGCCCTCAGAGCTTGACGCAGACGTTGCGCAGCTCGGTGTAGAACTCCATCGAGTGCACGCCGCCCTCGCGGCCGATGCCTGATTGCTTCGAGCCGCCGAACGGCGTGCGCAGATCGCGCAGGAACCAGGAGTTCACCCAGGTGATGCCGACCTCGACCTGCGCCGCGACGCGGTGCGCCCGCGTCAGGTTCTGCGTCCAGATCGAGGTCGCGAGCCCGTAGGGGCTGTCGTTCGCCAGGGCGATGACGGCATCCTCCTCGTCGAAGGGCACGATGTTGCAGCAGGGCCCGAAGATCTCTTCGCGCATCACCGCCGAATCCTCGGCAAGGCCCGTCCAGATCGTCGGCTCGATGAAGGAGCCGGCGGAATACGGCGCCGCAAGCTCGGGGATGCCGCCGCCGGTGACGATCTCAGCCCCCTCGGCCTTCGCCTTGGCGTAATAGGACAGCACCTTGTCGCGATGGGCCTGGCTGATCAGCGGGCCAAGCGTGGTCGCGGCCTCGAACGGGTTGCCCGGCTTCAGCTTTTCAGCCGCCTGCTTCAGCCGCTGGGTGAACTCGGCGAAGATCGGCCGCTCCACATAGACGCGCTCGGTACCCAAGCAGACCTGGCCGCAATTGGCGAAGACGGCGCGACCGACGCCCTCGATCGCCTTGTCCATGTCGCAATCGGCGAAGACCAGCGAGGCGTTCTTGCCGCCGAGCTCGAGCGAGACGGGACGGACGCCCCTCGACGCGGCGCGCATGATCGCCTCGCCCGTCCGCGTCTCGCCGGTGAAGGTGATGCCATCCACCAGCGGATGGCTGGTCAGGTACTCGCCGGCGCTGTCCTCGCCGAAGCCGTGCACGACATTGTAGACGCCGGGCGGCACGCCGGCCTCGTTCATAATCTCGCCGAGCATGGTCGCCGTGGTCGGCGTCTCCTCGGAGGGCTTGACCACGACGGTGTTGCCGCAGGCGAGCGCCGGCGCGACCTTCCAGGTCATAAGCAGCAGCGGCAGGTTCCACGGGCAGACTACGGCGATGACGCCGCGCGGCCCGCGGATCGCATAGTTCAGCGCCCCTGCCCCGTCCGGCGTCGCCATGCGGAAGGTCTCGGTCGAGAGCGTCAGCACCTGGTCGGCGAAGACGTTGAAGTTCGCGGCGCCGCGCGGAATGTCGATATGCGAGGCGAGGCTCTTGGGCTTGCCGGTGTCGAGCACCTCGGCGGCGAGGAAGTCGTCGAAGCGGGCCATGATCCCGTCGGCGACCTTGCGCAGGATGGCCGCGCGCTGCTGCTCGCTCATCTTGCCCCACGGGCCCTTGAGCGCGCGCCTGGCCGCCTTGACCGCATCGTCGATCGCGGCCGAATCGGCCTCCGGCACGAGGTTGATCAGCTCGCCCGTCGCCGGGTGGCGGTTCTCGAAGCTGCTGCGACCGGCCGGCACGAAGCGCCCGTCGATGAAATGCGACAGGCGGGCGGTCTCGGCGCTGGCGGCAGCGCCCTGGTAGCGCGGAACGGCGCTGTTCATCGTCTCACTCCCGGTCTGATTTTGCCGTCATGGGCGCATCATCGCGCCGCCGTTCACGTCGAGGATGGCGCCGGAGACGAAGCTCGCCGCCGGTGAGCAGAGGAAGGCGATCGGCCAGGCGATCTCCTCCGGCCGGGCGGCCCGGCCGAGCGGATGCTTCGCCAGCGCGCCCGAGAGATCGTGGACACCGACCATGGCCGTGTCGGTGATCCCCGGCGCGACGCCGTTGACCAACACGCCCTGCCCTCCGAAGCGGGCGGCGAGCCAGCGCACCAGCGTGTGCAGGCCGCCCTTCGACGCCGCGTAATGCGGGCCGACGCCGGGGAAGGAGCCGCCGGTCGCCGCGACGATCGAGCCGACGAGGACAACCCGCCCGCCCCGCGCCGCCATGGCGGGCACGAGCTCGCGCGCCAGGCGCATCGGCGCCATCAGGTTGAGCGAGAGCGTCGTCTCGGCGACCTCGTCCCAGCCATCGTCATCCCAGTCGAGCGGGCGGTAGATGCCGGCGCCGAGGACGGCGGCATCGATCGCCCCGGCCTGCTCCGACAGGCGCCGGGGCGCGTCATCGTCGAGCAGGTCGATGACGATCTCGCGGGCGGCGCCTGCCTTCTCGCCGAGCCCCGCGATCGTCGCCTCGCAGGAGATGCGGTCGGTCAGGACGAGCCTGGCGCCAAGACCCGCCAGAACCTGCGCCGTCACCGCGCCGATGCCGCCGGCCGCGCCGGTGACCAGAATCGTCTGGCCGCTCAGATCGAAACCACTCACGCCTTGCCTCCGGATACCTGGTCGTCGTCCTGCGCCAGCGCGGCCATCGCCTTGCGCACCTCTTCGGCCGTGCGGGAGAGATGCAGCTCGGTCATCCGGCAGGCCCGCAGCGCGTTGCGCTGCATCGTCGCGTCGTAGATGGCGCGGTGCTCGTCATGGACGTTGCGCCAACCGCGCGAGACGTTGAGCGAGACACGGCGATAGCGCTCGGACTGCTGGTAGAGCAGGTCGCGCAGCTTGATCAGCATCGGCGAGCCGGCGGCCGAGACCAGAGCGGCGTGGAAGGCGCGGTTGCGCGCCTCCCAGGTTTCAAGCTGTTCCGGCGGCAATGCCTCGCTGGTATGCGGCAGATGCTCCTCGACCGCCGCCAGCGCCTCGAACGCCGTCGCGACGTCGCGCTCCCATGCCGCATCGCCATTGCGGATCGCGGCGTTGAGCGCCTCGGTCTCGATCAAAGCGCGAACGCGCGAAACGTCGTCGAGCTCGTCGAGCGAAAGCGGCGCCACCCAGAAGCCGCGCTGCCCTTCCGAGACGACGAGCAGGTCGCCCATCAGGCGGGCGAGCGCCTCGCGCAGCGGCGACATGCCGACCTCATAGTCCTGCGCCAGACCTTCGAGCTTCAGCTTGCTGCCGGCCGCGAGCCGGCCGTTGACGATATCGCCGCGCAATTGGCGGTAGGTCCTGTCGGCCAGGGTCTTGTCGGATGCGGACATTCCGAAGCACGCAGCTCCTGTTGTCGATAGCTTTCTCTAGCATCAAATTTCGAAATTACAATCCTGATGGCACTGATCATTGCCGACCAAAATCTCTTTAATTCCTATAATTAAAGGGGATCTCTATAAGAGACCGTGCGGAGGCGGATTCAGTTCGTCGAAAAAATATCGAAATAATATTGACAGGCCAAAGCCGTTCTGATCGGATGCCGGCCAATCGAGTGGCACCAAGATCGCCCCGTTGGAGGACGTCCCATGACCGAGCGCTTTCCGCTGTCCCGCCGCAGCCTCCTCGCGACTGCGGGCGCCACCGCCCTCTCAGGCGCGATCGGCGCGCCCGCTTTGGCGCAGGGCGCCAGCAAGCCGCTGAAGATCGGCATGGTGACCTCGCTGTCGGGGCCGTTCACGGCGCTCGGCGAGAGCATGCGCGCCGGCATGCAGATGTTCCTGGCCGAGAATGGCGGCAAGCTCGCGGGCCGCGCCGTCGAATTGATCGTCGAGGACGATCAGGCCAAGCCCGACGAGGGCGTGCGCAAGTTCCGCAAGCTCCTCGGGCAGGACAATGTCGACATCGTCTCCGGGGTGATCTCCTCGGCGGTGGCGCTCGCAGTCCGCGACGTGGTGACCGAAGCCAAGGCACTGACCTTCATCTCGGCCGGCTCGGCCAATGACCTCGCCCGCAAGGCGGCGAGCCCCTTCGTCTTCCGGCCGACCAAGACCAACTGGATGCTCGGCCACACCGCCGGCCAGTGGGCCTTCGAGAAGCTCGGCAAGTCCGGCTGCCTGACCATCGCCGCCGACTACGCCGCCGGCCGCGAATCCGTCGGCGATTTCGTCGCGAGCTACCAGCAGCAGGGCGGCAAGGTCGGCAAGCAGCTCTGGGCGCCGCTGGGCACCACCGATTTCGGGCCGCTGCTGACGACGATCGCCGCCGAGAAGCCCGAATTCATCTTCTCCTTCTTCGCCGGCTCGGACGCGGTGCGCTTCCTGCGTCAGATGCGCGAGTACCGCCTGCACGGCAGGGTCAAGCTGATCGGCAGCGGCGCGTTGTTCGATCAGGAAGACGTGGTTTCGGCCGTCAAGGAAGCGGCGCTCGGCGGGCTCAACACCTGCAACCAGTCGCCGACGGCGCCGAGCTCGGCCGCCTTCACCAGGGCCTATCAGGCCGCCCGCAGCGCCATGCCCGGCGAGATGGGCACGGCCGGCTATGTCACCGGCCAGGTGATCAAGGCCGCAATCGAGCGCGTCCAGGGCGATCTCTCCAACAAGGAGAAGGTCAAGGAGGCGCTGCTCGCCAAGGAGGTCGAGACGGTGTTCGGGCCGATGCCGTTCGATCCGCGCAACAACCAGGCGATCCTCGACATCTACGTCAACGAGATCAAGGACAGCACCGGCGGCCCGGTCAACCAGGTGATTCACACCTACAAGGCCGTGCGCGATCCAGGCCCGGTGGCCTGAGGTCTACGAAGGAGCTTTCCCGTGGGCTTCTACGCCGTCCAGAGCCTGAACGCGCTGTCGTTCTCGATGCTCCTGCTGCTGACCGGGCTCGGCCTGTCGGTGGTGCTCAACCTGATGAATTTCGTCAACCTGACCCACGGCTCCTTCTTCCTGCTCGGCGCCTATGTCGGCGTCTACTGGCTGGCTTCGGGCGCGCCCTGGTGGCTCGCCTTCCCGGTCGCCTTTGTAGCCGCCGGCCTTGCCGGCTTCCTGCTGGAACGCTTCCCGTTCCGGCGGTTCTACGCACGAACTCATCTGATGCAGGTGCTCTTGACCTACGGCCTATCGGTGATCTTCGCCGACCTGATGCGCTGGGGTTTCGGCGCGCAGATCCTCTCGGCAGAAATCCCGGAAGCGCTGCGCGGCGTCGTCTTCATTATGGACATGCCGTTCCCGATCTACCGGCTCTTCATAATCGGCTTCGGCGCGGCGCTCGCCTTCGCGCTCTGGTTCGTGATCGACCGCACCATCTGGGGCGCGGTGGTCAGGGCCTGCGTCACCGATCGCGGCTTCGTCGAGACGCTCGGCCTCGACACGCGCCGGATCTTCACCGCCGTGCTGGTGATCTCGGCCGGTCTCGGCGGCATTTCCGGCGCGCTCGGGGCGGGCATCCTCTCCGCCTATCCCGGCCTCGACGAGGAGGTGCTGATCCTGGCGCTGATCGTCGTCGTCGCCGGCGGGCTCGGAACCTTCCGCGGCACCGTGCTGAGCGCGCTCCTGCTCGGCTTCGCCATGACCTTCTCCAAGGTCTGGGTGCCGGAATTCTCCAACGTCGTCGCCCTCGCCGTCATGGCCGCGCTGCTGGTCGCGCTGCCCGAAGGCTTGGTCGCCAGGAAGATGAGGCAGGTATGAGCTCGATCACCGACGGGACCGGCCGCGTGGAAGCGCGCCCCGCCAGTGAGCGGCGCAGCCTGCCGATGGCCGCGAGGCTGGCATTGCTTGCGCTCGCCGCTGCGGCTCCCCTGCTCTTCGCCGGCGACTACCAGCTGCGTTTCCTCGCCGAGATCCTGATCATCGGCACCGCCGTGCTCAGCCTCGATTTGCTGGTCGGCTTCGGCGGGCTGGTCTCGCTCGGCCACGCCGTCTTCTTCGGCGGCGCGGCCTATGCCGCGGCGATCGCGGCGCAGACGCTCGGCGCCGATGTCGTGGTGATGCTCGCCGTCGGCATCGCCACCGGCATGGCGGCGGCACTGTTGATGGGCGTCGTGGTGATGCGCACCATCGCCCTGTTCTTCCTGATCCTCAGCCTGATCGTCGGCCAGATCGTCTGGGAGGTGGTGTTCCACTGGCGCGAGGTCACCGGCGGCGCCGACGGGCTACGCGGCTTCCCGGCGCTGACCCTGCACACCGGCTTCGCCACGATCCCGCTCAATAACGGCGTCGCGCTCTATCTCGCCGCACTGGTGCTGGCGCTCGTCGCATTCCTTGCCGCCCGCTCCTTCGTCGATGCGCCGATCGGCCGGGCCCTGCTCGGCACCCGCGAGCGCCAGCTCCGGATGAGCGCGCTCGGTTATTCGATCCCGCGCATCCGCCTGATGGCGCTGCTCGCCTCCGGCGCCATCGCTGGCGCAGCCGGCGCGCTCTATCCATTCGTCAACCAGTATGTCGGCCCCAATGCCGTGCATTGGACGATGTCGGCGATGATGATCATCATGCTGGTGATCGGCGGCGTCGGCTCGCTCTATGGCGCCTTCATCGGCTCGGCGATCTATCTGGGCATCCAGACCTATGTCTCGTCCTACACCGATCGCTGGCAGCTCGTCGTCGGCCTCGTCTTCGTGCTGACCGTGATGATCATGCCGAAGGGCGTCGTCGCCGGGCTTAAGGCGGCCTTTGGACGGCGCAATGATGCGGAGGGCCGCTCATGAGCGCGAACGCCGTTCCCGCGCTCGCGATCGAGGGCGTCGCCAAGTCCTTCGGCGGGCTGAAGGTGCTGAGCGATGTCTCGGTCACGCTCGGTCAGGGCGAATGCCTCGGCCTGATCGGCCCCAACGGCGCCGGCAAGACGACCCTGTTCAACATCGTCACCGGCTTCCTGATCCCCGATCAGGGCCGCGTCGCCTTCGCCGGCGAGGACATCACCCGGGCAAAGCCCGACATGCGTGTCCGCGCCGGGCTGGTGCGGACCTTCCAGAAGAGCATGGCCTTCCCGGAGCTCAGCGTCCGCGAGAACCTTGCCTTGGCAGCACGGTCCCGAAGCGGCGAAGGCTATGGCTGGTTCGGCAGCCGCAAGACCGTCGCCGCAGCGGATGAAGCCGCCGACGCGTTGCTGACGCGCGCCCAGTTGCGCGATCGGGCCGACTTGCCGGTCGCGGGCCTGTCCTATGGCGAGCAGCGCATCGTCGACGTGCTGGTCTCGCTGGCGATGCGCCCGCGCGTACTCCTGCTCGACGAGCCCACCGCCGGCCTGTCGCGCGCCGAGGGCGAGCACCTGATCGAGGTCGTCCGAACGCTCGGCGAGGACCTCTCCACCATCCTGATCGCGCATGATCTCGATATCGTCTTTCGCGTCTGCGACCGCGTCGCCGTGCTCGATCTCGGCCGCTTGATCGCCTGCGATACGCCCGACGCGATCAAGGCGCATGAGGGTGCGCAGGCCGCTTATCTCGGCGCCTCGCTCGGGGAGGCAGCATGATGTCCGCGCAGGCACAGCAACAATCGGCAGCCGCAACCTATCTCGAAGTCGCCGGGCTCGATGCCGGCTATGACGGCGTGCGCGTCCTGCACGGCGTCGATTTCTCGCTGGCGCATGGCGAGGCCGTGGCGCTGCTCGGCCGCAACGGCGCCGGCAAGAGCACGCTCTGCTCGGCCCTGTTCGGGCTTGAGCCGCAAATCTCCGGCCGGATCGCGATCAAGGGCCAGGACGTCGCCGGCTGGCCGGGGCACCGCATCGCCCGGCTCGGCGTCGCGCTGGTGCCGCAGGGGCGCGGCGTCTACGCCAATCTCACCGTCGACGAGAACCTGACCATGGCGGCGCTGTGGTCGCGCAGGCAGCCGAACCGGCGCTGGGTCAAGGATCGCGTCTACGAGGACTTCCCGCGCCTTGCGGAACGGCGCTCCTTTTCCAGCGGCGCGCTCAGCGGCGGCGAGCGGCAATTGCTGGCGATCGCGCGGGCCCTGCTGACGCAGGCTGATCTGATCGTGCTCGACGAGCCGAGCGAGGGCCTCTCGCCACGGGCGATCGAGGAGGTCATCATCGGCACGGTCGGGCGCCTGCGCGGCGAGGGCTATACCCTGCTGATCGCCGAGCAGAACCTCGCCATGGCGCTGAATCTCGCCGAACGGGCGCTGGTCCTCGACCATGGCCGCGTCGTCTTCGACGGACCGTCGGCGACATTGCTGGCCGACAAGGACTTTCAGAAAGAGCATCTCGGGCTATGAGCGACGCGATCACCATCGAGCAATTGCGCTATGTCCGGCTCGGCACCGCCGATCTGAAGGGCGCCGCCGATTTCGCCTCCCGCATCCTCGGTCTCCAGCTCGTCAACCGCACCGAGACATCAGCCTATTTCCGCTCCGACTATCGCGACCACACGCTGGTCTATGTCGACGGGCTCGATGCCGGCCAGGCGATCGGCTTCGAGCTGCGCGATCCCGACGCGCTGGCCCATGCCGAGAAGGTGCTGCAGGGCGCCGGCTTCGCCACCACGCCTGGCGATGCCGAGGCCTGCGCCATCAGAAAAGTCCGGCAGTTCGTCTGCTTCAGGATGGCGGCAGGCTACGACATCGAGCTTGTGGTCAGGCCGCTGGAGTCCGGTTGGCGCTATCACGGCCCGCGCGATGCCGGCATCACCGGGCTGGAAGCGATCGCCTTGCGCGGCGCGGCCGACGCCTCCGACCAGCAGGTCTGGACCAGACTGCTCGGCGGCAAGGTCAGCGACTGGGTCGGCGACGCCGCCTATATCCGCTTCGACGAGGCGCATCACCGGATCGCCGTGCATCCTTCGCAAGAGAAGGGCATCCTCTCCGTCGAGTTCGGCGTCGAGGACGTCGATCTCGTCATGCAGAACGCCTACCATCTGCGTGGCGCCCAGGCACGCATCATGGATGGCCCCGGCCGGCGCACCGCCTCGCAGCAGCTCTTCCTGAGCGTCGCCGGCCCCGACGGCGTCAACTTCTCGTATGTCGCGGAAGGCGAGCGCCTCGCCTCGCCTCGCCGCGCCCGGCAGTTCCCGCGCAAGCGCGAATCCTTCTGCGCCTGGGGCAGCGACACGCAGATTCCGGAATATCAGTGAAGCGTCTTCGCCGGCGCCGCGCCGGCAGGAGGGAGCGACCATGATCAAGCTAGCCGATGTCTCCTATGTCCGGCTCGGGACCCGCGACCTCGAGGGCGCGACCCATTTCGCCACCGAATACCTCGGCCTCGACGTCGCCGAGCGCGCCAAGGGCTCGGTCTATTTCAAGTCGGACGCGCGCGAGCACACGCTCTGCTATTTCGAGGGCGACCCGGGCGACCAGGTCGTCTGTTTCGAGGTGGAAGAACAATCTCATCTCGATGAAGCCGCAGCCCAGCTCGAAAGCCTCGGCCATCCCGTCCGGCGCGGCACCGCCTCGGAGGCGGCACTGCGCAAGGTCCACGATTTCATCGCCTTCCGCGACCCGACCGGCAATCCGATCGAGCTCGCCTGGCGGCCGGCCTATAGCGGGCGGCGCTATCACGGCGCGCGCGATGCCGGCATCACCGGCTTCAGCCATGTCGGCCTCTGCTCCAGCGATCTCGCCCGCGACGAAGGCTTCTGGACCAAGGTCACCAATGCGCAGGTCTCCGACCGCATCGGCGACGCGCCGCTGCTGCGCATTGACGAGGTCCATCACACCATCGCGCTGTTTCCCTCGGCGAAGCCCGGCATCCAGCACATCAACCACCAGGTCGAGACCGGCGACGACATCATGCGCTCGCACCAGTTCCTGAAGGACCGGGAGGTGCGCATGGTCTTCGGCCCCGGCCGGCACCCGACCTCCTCGGCAAAATTCCTCTATTTCGAAGGGCCGGAGGGCATGGTCTTCGAATATTCCAGCGGCGTGCGCGAGATCGCCGACGAGCTGCTCTGGCGCGAGCGCCAGTTCATGTTCGAGCCGAAGGGCTTCTGCAAATGGGGCGCCAAGCCCAACATCACCGAATTCAACAAGTGAGCCCGACATCGCCGCGGCCCAGCGCCGCTCAGGAGAATCTGGTCCGGCAGGCCGGGCGTGCGCTGGCGCGCCATGGCCTCGTCCATGCCTATGGCCATTGCAGCATGCGCCTCGACCAGGGCCATTTCCTCGTCTCCCCGGCCAAGCCGCTCGGACTGGTCGGGGATGAGGATAGCTGCAGCGTCGTCCCGCTCGAGGGGCCATTGCCCGACGCGGTGCTCGGCGAGGTCCGCATCCATCGCGAGATCTATCGGCGGCGGCCGGAGGTCGGCGGCGTCGTGCGCTCGATGCCTCCCAGGGTGATGACGCTCGGCACCGCCCGGATTACCCCGAAGCCACGGCACGGCTTCGGCAGCTATTTCGCGCCGCAGCCGCCACTTTGGGACGATCCGCAACTGCTGCGCGATGACGTGCAGGCCGCCGCCCTCGCAGAGCAGATGGCTGCGGCCCGCGCCATCGTCATGCGCGGAAACGGCGCGGTCACCGCCGGCGGAAGCCTGGAAGAGGCGGTGGTGCTGACCTGGTATCTCGAGGACGCGGCGCGCGTCGAGTTCGAGGCGCGAGCGGCAGGGATCGCCGAGGGCGGGGTCATCCTCGGCGAGGCAGAGGTTGCCCAGCGCGCGACCTGGTCCGGCGCCATCCTCGACCGGATGTGGGCCTATCTGACGACGCCGCAGCGCTGAGCACCGGCGAGGCCCATCCAATCTTGGAAAGCAAAGCCCCGCGCGGGAGGGCGCGGGGCTTCTGGCCGCCAGCTTTTGTAGCTTGGGGAGCGTGGCGGGCGGCCGGGAGGAATGGCGGCTCGGGAGAGACCGCCGGGCCGGCGCGAAGGCATGGAACGTGGGGAGCGTTGCCGTCGCGCCGGAAACTCGGGATCGGTTCAGAAGGGCAGCAGGATATCCATCACCTGCTGGCCGTAGCGCGGCTGCTGCACATCGGTGATCTGGCCGCGGCCGCCATAGGCGATGCGGGCCTGGGCGATCTTGGCCGAATCGATCGTGTTGTCGGATTCGATGTCCTCCGGACGGATCACGCCGGCGACGATCAGTTCGCGCACCTCGAAATTGACCCTGATCTCCTGCTTGCCCTCGATGACGAGGTTGCCGTTCGGCAGCGTCTGGGTGACGACGGCAGCGACATTGGTGGCGAGCTGCTCGGCCCGGCGCACTGAGCCCGAGCCCTCGCTGGAAGAATCCGAGTCGAGTTTCAGGAACGAGCTGGGATCGGCATTCTTCTTCCACTTGCTCTCAGCCCCGAAGAAATTCTCGGCACCGAGATCCTCGCCGTTCTTGCGGCTGCGCTTGGTGGTGTTGTCGAGCTGGGCCCGATCGGTGACCTTGACCTTGACGGTGACGAGGTCGCCGACGAGCCGGGCGCGCTGGTCCTTGAAGAAGGCACGCGAGCCGGTGCGCCAGAGCGAGTTCGGCGCGTAGGAGGCGTGCTCCACCGCCGGCATCGGCATCTGCACCGGCTTGTAGCCCTTCGTTGCGGTCGGGTCCTCGATCGGCGACAGCGCCGGCGCCTGGCCGACATTGGCGAGCCGGTCGACGGCGCCGCAGGCGCCCAGCATCAGGCTGAGGCCAAGCACGGCTGAGAGGGCGAGAGGGCTGGTCGAGGTCATGGCAACGGTCCGCAACTTGAGCAATGGGGATCAGCGAGCGGCGGCGATCTGGCCGCCGCCATGCGGGCTGACATTGACGCGCCCGGGACCGGTGACGGTTCCCTGCAGCACGCGCTTCGACTGGATGTTGGTGATCGCGATGGTGTCGCCGATCGCGCCGGCTTCGCTGGCGCGGCCGCGCATGCTGATCGCGATGCCGCGCGCCTCGTAGAGGATGGTGACGATGTCGCCGCGCCCGACGACCTCCTCGCGCTGGACGTCGCCGCTGCGCAGCACCGAGCCGGCCATCAGGGTCCGCTTGGCGACCTTGCCGACCGCCGCCTTCATCTCGCCGAGCACGTCGTTGAACTGTGCATCGCGCGGCCGGCGCTCGACCGTGACGTCGGTGGGCTTGAGCGTCTCGCCGCGGGCGATGGTGCGCAGCGGCACCACCACTTCGGCCGTTTCGACCAGCTGGCCCGACACGCGCACCGGCTTCAGCCTGGTCGCGGCGCTTCCCGGCATGGTCAGCCGGCCGGTGACGCGACGGGTACGGGCATCGTAGTTCAGGTCGAGGGCCGCGAGGTCTCCGGTCAGTTCCGGCTCGACCACGACGGACGGCGCGCCACCGTCGAGCAGCAGCGCGAAGGCACGCCCGTCGAAGCCGAAACGCTCGAGCAGGGCCGATTTCACCGCGGCCTCGACATCGAGCCCGGTGATCCGGCGCGCCGCGCGGGTCACGACCACCTGGGCGACGCCCTGGCTGTCGAGATCCTGGGCATCGCGCAAGAGCCCGTGCTTCACGGCGGCGTCGACGATGCGGGCGACCTGGATGGTGCCGGTGTCGCCGAGCGCAGGCGCCCGGAAGGCCGGCAGGGCCGCATCCTGCGGCGACAGTCCGGCGATAATGTCGCCGAAGCCGACGATGTCGCGCGACAGCGTGAGATCGGCCTTCAGCCTGAGCTTGGCGGCTGCAGCGGGCGCTGCCGTGGGTGCGCGCTCCTCGACCGGAGCCGGAGCCTGGGCGAGCGCCATGGCCGGAAACGCCGTCAGGGTCGCGACGATGAAAGCGGAGCGGATCATCTGGCTCATCCTCCGTCAGCGCATGATCTGGGTGGTGGACTGCATCATCTGGTCGGCGGCCGAGATGACCTTCGAGTTCATCTCGTAGGCACGCTGGGCCGCGATCAGCGAGGAGAGCTCGGTGACCGCCTGGACGTTGCCTTCTTCCAGATAGTTCTGCTGCAGCGTGCCGAAGCCTTCCTCGCCGCCGAGCCCGTCGATCGCCGGGCCGGAGCCGGCCGTCTCGACGAACAGGTTGTCGCCGATCGATTCGAGGCCGACCTTGTTGATGAAACGCGAGAGCTGAATCTGGCCGAGCTGCTGCGGCGCAGTCTGGCCGGGCAGGCTCACCTCGACGGTGCCCTGCGCGTTGATGGAGACGCCGGTCGCGTTGTTCGGGACGGTGATGCCCGGCTGGACGAGATAGCCGTCGCGGGTGACCAGCCGGCCCTGGCTGTCGAGATCGAACGAGCCGTCTCGCGAATAGGCGGTGCGCCCGTCCGGCATCTGGATGCGGAAGAAGCCCTCGCCGCGGATGGCGACGTCGTATTCCTTCTCCGTCGGGGACAGGTTGCCCTGGCTCATCACCCGCCCGGTCGAGGCGGTCTTGACGCCGGAGCCGACGAAAGTGCCGGCCGGAACCTGCGTATTCTGGTCCGAGGTCTGCGTACCGGCGCGGCGGACGTGCTCGTAGAGCAGGTCCTGGAAATGGATGCGCTGGCGCTTGTAGCCGGTGGTGCGGACGTTCGCGATGTTGTTGGAGATGACCTGGACGTTGAGTTCCTGGGCCATCATGCCGGTGGCGGCGGTGTAGAGTGCGCGCATGGATCTGGCTCCTTCCGCGTCAGGCTTGCTGATCGGCCAGGCGCGAAATCGCCTTGGCGCGTAGTTCGTCGGTCTTGCCCATCATCGCCGAGAGCGTCTGATAGGCCCGCTGGACCTCGACCAGCCGGGTCATCTCGACCACGGCCTTGACGTTCGAGCGCTCGATCGCTCCGGTCTCGAGCCGCGCCTGTGGCCCGGCCGGCTGGGCGGCAGCGGTCGAGGAGAACAGGTTAGCGCCGTCGCTGGCCAGCGCCCGGGGATTGTCGAAGCGCACGATCCGGAGCTTGCCGCGCTGGCCCTGGTCGGAGGTGACGGTGCCGTCGGTGGCGATGCGGGCATTGCTCTCGGTCGAGCCGAACACGATCGGCCCGCCATCGCCCATGACCGGCTGGCCGGCCTGGGTCACGAGCTGGCCGCGGCCGTTGATCTCGAGCGAGCCGGCACGAGTGTAGCGCTCGCCCTGCGCGGTCTGGACGACGAGGTAGTTGTCGCCCTGCAGGGCGACGTCGAGCGGGTTGCCGGTGCGCTCGATCATGCCGCCGGACAGGTCGATCGGCGTGCCCTTGTCGATGACATAGGAGAGCCGCCGATCCATGGTCGGAAAGGTGTCGGCCCGCGCCGTCGGCGAGATATACTCGGCAAAGCGGGCGGAACGGGCCTTGAAGCCGTTCGTGCCGACATTGGCGACGTTGTTGGCGATGACGTCGAGCTCGCGCGCCAGAGCCATCTGGCGCGACAGGCTGACGAGAAGCGCGTTTTCCACGGCTCCTGCTCCCGATCTGTCCCGTGGCCGCCCCGACGCTCCCCAGCGCGGTGGCCACGGCAAACAGGTGGCAAGCGACGTGCCAACATGGTTAATCCGGACAAATTATTGATATCATTGAAGATAGATTGAAAGCGGGCCTTCACCACCGCTGGACGGAAACCGCCCGCGCGGCAGAAACGACCCGGCAAGAATTGCCGCCCTTAACGGGCCGTTAACCGTGATCGGGCGAAGGTTAACGCCAGAGAGACGGGCCGGGGCGGCGCCCGTCCCGAGTGGGCGGGCCGAGATGGCGAAGAAGGCGAAAAAGGACGAGGAAGCCGCCGAGGGCGGCGCCGAAGAGGCGCCGAAGTCCGGCAAGAAGAAGCTCGTCATCATCGGCGGCGCCCTGGCGCTCGTCGCCGCGCTCGGCGGCGGTGGCTGGTTCTTCTTCCTCCAGAAGAAGCCGGCCGACGACGTGACCGCCGAGCAGGCTGCCGCGGCCGCCAAGAAGCTGATCACCTTCGTCGAGATGAAGGACACGATGATCGGCATCAGCGCCGGCCCGCAGCAGGACCGCCAGCCGATCGTCAGGATCAAGGTCGCGCTCGAGATCGCCGATCCCAAGACCGCGGACCAGGTCAAGCCGCTGCTGCCGCGCGTCGAGGACGCCTTCCAGGTCTTCATGCGCGAATTGCGCCCCTCCGACCTCGACGGCTCGGCCGGCATGTACCGCCTGAAGGAAGAGCTGCTGCGCCGGGTCAACGTCACCGTCTACCCGGCCAAGGTCGACGCCGTCCTCTTCAAGGAATTGCTGCTGCAATAGCGGCAGCCCGATCGCGCAAAGCAGACCGCCATGGCCAACGACGATCTCGAAGACAAGGACAAGGTTCCGCTGACGCCGGAAGGCATGGCGGCCGAGTGGGCCACCATGTCCGACATCATCGAGGACGATGGTAGCGAGGCAGAGGCCAATATCGATCGCCTGATGAATCAGGAAGAGATCGATACCATGCTCGGCTTCTCCATCGGAGATGACGGCAAGGGCGGCCGCAACGGCATCCAGGCGATCGTCGATTCGGGCTCGGTCACCTATGAACGCCTGCCGATGCTCGAGATCATCTTCGAGCGTCTGGTCCGCCTGCTCTCCACCAGCCTGCGCAACCTGTTCAGCGACAATGTCGAGGTGACGCTGGAAGGCATCCGCTCGGTGCGTTTCGGCGACTACATCAACTCGATCTCGCTGCCGGCGATGCTGGCGGTGTTCAAGGCCGAGGAATGGGACAATTTCGGCCTCGTCACCATCGAGTCCGCCCTCACCTATTCGGTGCTCGACACCATGCTCGGCGGCAAGCGCGGCCAGGCGGCGGCACGCGTCGACGGACGCCCCTTCACCTCGATCGAGATGAGCCTGCTGCGCCGCGTGATCGGCGTCGTGCTCAGCGATGCCGAGGCCGCCTTCCGGCCGCTATCGCCGGTGAACTTCCGAATCGACCGGATCGAGTCCAATCCGCGCTTCGTCTCGATCTCGCGCCCGGCCAATGCCGCGATCCGCGTCGAACTGCGCTTCGACATGGAAGGACGCGGCGGCTCGCTCCATCTGCTCCTGCCCTACGCCACCATCGAACCGATCCGTGAGCTGCTCCTCGAGAGCTTCATGGGTGAGAAGCTCGGGCGCGACCCGATCTGGGAAAACCACCTCGCCACCGAGGTCTGGCAGGCGGACGTCGCCGTGAAATGCGTCCTCCACGAATGCACCATGCCCCTGAAGCGGGTGATGAAGCTCGAAATCGGCGACACGCTGATGTTCGACGCCCGTCCCGATTCGGTCGCTTCGCTGCGCTGCGGCGAGTTCATCGTCAGCGAGGGCCGGATCGGCCGCGTCGACGACAAGATCGCCGTCCAGGTCGTCAGCCCGCTGCGGCGCTCCAAGACGACCATGGCCGCCTTCGACACCAGCCATCTCAGCCCGACCTGATCAGGGAGACCAGCCCATGACCATCACCCTGATCGCCGATGCCCTGGTCGCCTGCCTGCTGGTCGCCACCATCGTCACCTGCTTCGTGCTCTCCAAGCGCATCGAGCGGCTGAAGGCCGATGAGAGCGCGATGCGCCAGACCATCGGCGCCCTGATCTCCGCCACCGACACGGCCGAGCGCGCCATCGCCGGTCTCAAGCTGACGCTGGGCGATTGCGATCGCACCCTCGCCGAGCGCCTGCAGACCGCCGAGCGCTATGCCGCCGACCTCGCCCAGCAGATCGAGGCCGGCCAGACCGTGATGGAGCGGATCGGCCAGATCGTCAGCGCCGCGACCATGGTCGCGCCCAAGGCCGAGCCCGTCGCGGAAAAGCCCGCCCTCTCCCGCATGGCCAGCACCGCCGACGCCGCCGCCGCGATCCGCGCCCGCGCCGCCCGCAGGCTCGAGGGTCAGGCTGCGTGATCCAGACGCCCCGCCTCATCCCGGCCGTCATCCTCGGCGCCATGGGCCTCCTGGCGCTGAAGCTGCTCGCCTGGTCTGGGGAGCCCTATCCGGGCAAGGTGCCCGCCAGCGCCCCGGTCTTCACCGCGAAGCCGGAGAAGGAGGCCGGGGGCCTCGCCAAGATCATCGCCAAGGCCCATCAGCCCGACCTGTTGATGGACCCCGAGACCACCGGCACGATCGACCCGCCGAAACCGAAGGCCTTGCCCGAGGAACAGGCCAAGCGCGACGCCAATCCCAGCAACAAGGCGGGGCTCATGAACGGCACCGCCCAGCCGGTCTCGCCGGCCGAGAAAGCCCTGCTCGAACGCCTCGGCCAGCGCCGCGACGAAATCGAGGCGCGCATGCGCGAGCTCGACATGCGCGAGAAATTGCTCGATACGGCCGAAAAGAAGCTCGGCGGCCGGGTCGATGACCTCAAGGCGCTGGAAGAGAAGGTCGAAGGCCCGCGCAAGCAGGAGAGCGAGGCCAATCAGGCGGTCAAGAACCTGGTGATCATGTACGAGACGATGAAGCCGAAGGACGCCGCCCGCGTCTTCGACCGGCTGGCGCTCGACATCCTGGTTCCCGTCGTCCAGCAGATGAGCCCGCGCAAGATGTCGGACGTGCTCGCGGCCATGTCGCCGGAAGCAGCCGAGCGCCTCACCGTCGCCCTCTCTGTGCGCGGCCGCCCTGCTGTCGCCACCGAGCGCGCTCCGGCCCCGACGCCGGCCGGCAACGAGTTGCCGGCGATCGAGCCTGCGCCGAAGCGCTGACCCCGCCCGTCACTGCTGGACGGTGATGCCGCTCTCCTTGATGATCGTCGCATAGGTCGCAACGTAGCGGTCGATCACCTTTTCGAACTCGGCGCCTGGCCGTGCCAGTACCGTGAAGCCCAAGCCTTGCAGGCGCTCACGCACATCAGGGCGCGCCAGGGCCGTGAGCCAGGCGCGCTCCAGCGCCTCGCGGGCAGCCGCCGGCGTGTCGCGGCGGACCATGATGCCGAACCAACTGTCCGAAAGCAGGCCCGGCAGGCCGAGCTCGGCGAAGGTCGGGATATCAGGCAATTCCCGCACCCGCTGCTCGGAGGTGACCGCGAGCGCGACGAGCTTGCCCTCCGCGATCGGCTGCACGACATCGGGCAGGTTGCTGAGCGCGAAATCGATCCGGCCGGCGTAGAGGTCGACGAAGAGCTGCGAAGTCCCGTTATAGGGCGCGTGCACCGCCGTGCCGCCGACGAGCCGCAGGACATGCTCGGCACCCAGATGCGGCGAGGTGCCGATCCCCGGCGAGCCATAGGTCATCGATCCCCCACCGTCGCGCAGATGCTTCACGAAGCCGGCCCAGTCCACCTTCAGCGCCGGCGCGACCGTCAGCACATGCGGCACCACCGTCGCCTGCACCACCGGGACGAAGGCGCGCTGCCAATCCGCGGTTCGTGTCCGCAGCGTGATGTTCGCCGCGAAACTGTTGGCGATCATCAGCATGGTGTGCCCGTCGGGCGGCGATTTCAGCGTCTCGGCGCCGGCGATGACCGTCGCCGCTCCCGCGATGTTCTCGACCACGACGCTCTGGCCGAGCGTGTCCTTGAGGCTTTCCTGCGCCAGCCGCGCCACCGGATCCATCGAAGTGCCCGGCGTGAACGGCAGGATGAGACGCACCGGCCGTTCCGGCTTCCAGACAGACTGTGCCTTTGCCAGCGTCGGCAGGGTCAATCCCGCCAGGAGAAGCGCACGTCGATCGAGCAACATCGGGACCGTCTCCACTTGACCGTTCGATTTCTGGCAACGCATCACATCGCTGGCGCGCTCAGGCAGACGCCTCGATCACGATCTCCCGCGGCAGGCCGCGCACATCCATCTCGTAGTCGAGCACCGCCACGGGCGGCCGCGAGAAGTGCCAGGTGACGGCGCGGCCCAGGCTGGTAATCGGCAGGAGGACATCCGCCAGCAGCGGATGGATGTCGCGGATCGTGTAGATGTTCGCGACCGTGGCATCCCGCCAATCGTGGCCGAGCCCGGCGAGGCGACGCTCCATCTCGCCCATCACCCATTGCGCCTTGGCCCGCACGCCCTCGGGCGAGGCGTCACCCGGCCGGATCGTACCCTGGGCGTAGCTCGCGCCGCCTTCGGGCGCCTCGCCGCTGCCCGCCACCACGAAGCTCGCCTTCGCCGCGGCATTCGGAACGGTATAGCTGAAGGCATGCAGCGAGACGGTCTCCGGCTTGCCGATCTCGGGGCAGATATTGGTGCGGGCGACAGGGTTCACCTGCCCCTGGAGGATGCCCCATTGATCGAGCCGCGACGCATAGAGCCGGTTGAAGGCGTCGAAGCCGCCTTCCGAGAAGGGCTCCGGCGAGCGCAGCTCGCAGGCGCAGAGCGCCGTGAGCGGCCGGTCGATCCGCTTGAGATGCGCCTCGATCAGCGCAAGACCCTTGTCCAGCGCAACCGGGCTCGCCAGCTGCGCCCGCTCGATGCGGAAGCCCGGCTCGGCCGCGACCCCGCCGGAATACTGATAGACGGCCGGGATGAACCTGTAGCTGCCGTCCTGGCTGGCGCGGGTGGAGTACATCGGGTCGGTTCCTTGCCTGGTTTTCCTAGTCGTAGAAGGCTGGCCGGCGGCTCAGCCAGTGCGGTTTCGCGGAGAGTTCGTTGCCGATCCGGCAACGCTCGTCTACGGTCCAGACCCTCGCATCGACCGCGGCCGGTTGCCATGTCGCTCACCCGCTATCGCTATTTCGCGCTCGTCGCCGATCACGGTTCGGTCCGCGAGGCGGCCGATGCGCTGAGCGTCGCGCCCTCGGCGATCAGCCGCCAGATCGCCAGCCTCGAGGAAGAGTATGGCACGGCCCTGTTCGAGCGCAGGGCCCGCGGCATGCGGCTGACCACGGCGGGAGCGGCCGTGCTGGAGACGGCCCGTACCATCCTCGACAGCGTTCAGACCGCGCGCGCCGCGGTCGACGAGCTCCAGGGCATGAAGCGCGGGCATGTCCGCGTCTGGACGGTCGAGGGCGCGATGGACGATTTCGTCTATCCCGCGCTTGCCGAATTCTCGGCCGCCCATCCATCGGTGAGCTTCGACATCATGGTGGCGAGTTCCGACCAGCTGGTGCAGCGCCTGCTCGACGACGAGGCCGAGGTGATCGTCACGTTCAATCCGATCCTGCATCGCAGCGTGCTCTCGCTCGCCGAGATCGCCGACGCACTGGTCCTTGCCGCCCATCCCGGCGATGCCGTCGCTGGGCGGCACTCGGTCAGGATCGCGGAGATCGGCGAGATGCGCCTTGCCCTGCCCGACCGGACCTTCGGCCTGCGCCGCCTCGTCGACGACATGGTCGCGGCCAGCGGCGTCGCGCTCAAGCCGGCGCTGGTCACCAACTCGATCCAGTCGCTGCGCTCCTTCGCGCGAGCCGGCCTCGGCGTCAGCGTCCTGACGCGCTGCGCGACGCGGCGCGACGTCGTCGAAGGACACCTGGTCGCCGTTCCGCTCCAGGGTCGCAACCTGCGCAAGGCCTGCCTCAAGATCTGCGTGCGCAACGGCCGAAGCCTGTCGCCAGCGGCGCGGGCCCTGTCGCGGCACCTGGCGCGCAGTGGGCGGACCTACTCGATAGATCATATCCAGGGAGCGGCGCCCTCTCCAGACGCGGCCCTCCCTTAACCCCCCGTTATCCTTGACGGGCTAGCCTCCGCGCAGGTTGGAGCAGCCTGTCGCCGCTCTTCCTATCGCGTCGGGTTGAGTAGCGGTCGTGCGTATCCTGCGGTCCCTGAGCTTCGGCATCGGCCTGGCGGCGTTGAGCCTCGCTGCCGGCTTTGCCGCGCCGGCAACGGCTGCCACCGCGACCTTGCGGGGCGAAGCCATGCGCGCCGGCTTCGGCCGCATCGCCTTCACCTTCGACGAGCCGGTGACCACACGGGTCCGCACCGCCAACGGCGTCGTCGTGATCGGCTTCAGCCAGCCTGTGAAGCTCGATCCGAGCCGGCTTGCCGGCGAGCTGCCGGCCTATGTCTCCGTGATCAGGATCGACCCCGACGGGCGCGGCCTGCGCCTGGCGCTCGCCCGCCCCTATCGCGCCAATCTGCTCGAAGCCGGCGACAAGGCCTTTGTCGACCTGCTGCCCGAGAACTGGACCGGCCAGTTGCCCGGTCTGCCGCCCGAGGTCCTGGCCGAGCTCACCCAGCGCCTGCGCCTGGCCGAGGCGCGCGCCCGCGAGATCGCCCGCATGCCGGTTCCGGCGCCGAAGCCGCTCGGCTTCCGCACCGCCCGCCTCCCGACGCTCGACCGGCTGATGTTCTCGGCCCCGCCAGAAGCCATGCTCACCTCCGGCCTCGATGACGGCAAGCTGACGCTGAGTTTCGACCAGGCGCTGGCGGTGACGCCATCGGAGATCCGCAGCCTGCTCCCGGCCGACTTCACGCTGGAGAAGGCGACGATCGCGGACGACCGCACGCAACTCGTCTTCAGCGTGCCCAAGGACCGCCAGCTCCGCAGCTTCCGCGACGAGGCCGGCTGGACCGTCGACCTGCCTCACCCCGGCGCCGCCATGCCGCTCTCGCTGGCCGATCTTCAGGCTGCGGCGCCGGCCGAAGCCAAGGCGGCGGACGCCAAGGCTCCCGACCAGAAGACCGCGGGGGCGCCGCCGTCTCCCGCTCCGAAAACCGAGACGCCGGCGGCCCAGCCCAAGCCCGCGGTCGCCGTCGCGGCGGGCGGCCCTCCCCGCGATGTCGAGATCGCCTCTGCTGTCGACGGCGATGGCGGTCGCATCGATTTCCGCTTCTCGCGGCCGACAGGCGCCGCCGCCTTTACCGAACCGGGCCGGATCACGCTCGTCTTCGACACGCGCGACACGCTCGATCCCGACAAGCTCAAAGGCGTGCTGCCGGCGCTGATCGAAGGCGTCACCGTCACGCGCGAGGCCAAGGTCACTCTCGTCAGGCTGAAGACGCGCCGCCAGCAGATCGTGCGGCTTTCCGACGACGGCCCGCAATGGTCGCTGAGTTTCGGCGACAGGGCCGGCAAGCCGGCCGGCGCCCTCACGCCCCGCCGCGACGCCGACGAGCGCGGCCAGACCATCGTCGCTGTACCGGTGCCGGGCCTGACCGGCGTGCACTGGCTGGAGAACAGCGAAGGCGGCCCCAGTCTCGCCGTCGCGACTGCGCTCGGGCCGACTCGGGCGGTCGCCAAGCCCTATCGCTTCCTCGAGTTCGGCCTGCCGCAGAGTGCCCATGGTGTCGTCGTCAGCGCTGTCGCGGATGATCTTGCCGTGCGCGCCGACACCGACGAGGTCCGGATCGGCCGGCAGACCGGGCTGATCGTCAGCCTCGACACGGACAAGCCGAAAGAGGCGGAGAAGAAGGGCGAGCCGGCGCCGGCCCGCCCGCTGCTCGACAGCGAGGCCTGGTCGGCCCTGCACACCCCGGAGATCCGCGACCGCACCGCCGCCATGCTGCGTGACACAGCCGGTGCTTCGCGTGGCCGCAAATCCGAAACCCGCCTGGCACTGGCTCGTTTCCTTGCCGCCAACGGCATGCTGCCGGAGGCCGCCGGCCCCTTGAATGCGCTGCTGACTGACGATGCGTCGATGCGTGGCAATCGCGAAGCGTTGTTCCTGCGCGGCCTGATCGCCACCCGCATGCATCGCAGCGCCGAGGCGCTGAAGGCGTTCGACGCGGCGCCGATCCGCGACGAGGCCGAGACCGGGCTCTGGCGCGCGCTCTCGGAACAGAGGCTCGGCCGCAATGCCCAGGCGCTCGCCGGCTTCCGCCGGGCCGAAGGCATCCTCGACCGCTATCCCGCCGACCTCCAGGCCGAGTTCCGCCCGGCGATGGCCCGGGCTGCATTCGCCAGTGGCGAGACCACGGTGGCGGAAAAGCAGATCGGCCGCCTCGCCGACATGCCGGAGGAGCTGGTCAATCCCGAGGAGCTGGCGCTGCTGCGCGCCAGGCTCGACGACGTCAGCGGTCGGCCGGAGGCGGCGATCAACGGCTACAAGCCGCTCTTCGATGCGAAGACGAGGCCGATCGCAGCGGAGGCGCAGTTGCGCGCCGTCCAGCTCGCCCGCGCCGAGAAACGAGCGGATTTCTCGGCCGACGAAGCCATCGCCCGGCTCGAGACCGTCTCGGCGATCTGGCGCGGCGGCGAGATCGAGATCGAGGCCCTGGCCGAGCTCGGCCGCCTCTATGCCGAGCGACAGCGCTGGCGCGACGCCTTCCAGACGGCGCGGCGCGCCACCGAGGTCTTCCCGGAACATCCGGCGACGCGGCTGCTGCACGACGAGACCGCCCAGCGCTTCGAGGCGCTGTTCAGCGATCCCGATCTGGAGAAGCTGCCGCGGCTCGAAGCCCTGGCGCTGTTCTACGACTTCAAGGACTACCTGCCGATCGGCCGGCGTGGCGACGAGATCACCCGCCTGCTCGCCGACCGGCTGGTCGAGCTCGATCTGCTCGACCAGGCCAGCGAGATCCTGCAATACCAGATGGACCGCCGCCTGACCGGCGCCGCGCGCTCAACCGTCGCGACACGGCTCGCCATGATCCGGCTGATGAACGGCAAGCCGGCGGAGGCGCTGCAGGCGATCGTCTCGACCCGGCTCGCCGAATTGCCGGCCGATGTGAAGCGTGCCCGCCTGCTGCTGGAGTCCAAGGCGCTCTCCGACCTCTCGCGCACCGACCAGGCGCTCGATCTGCTCGAAGGTGAGAGCGGCCCCGAGGTCGACCGGCTGGGCGCCGACATCCTCTGGAACGGCCGGCGCTGGCGCGAGGCCGGCGAGGCGCTGGAGCGCATCCTCGGCGAGAGCTGGCGCGGCCAGGCGCCGCTCGGCGACGGCGAGCGCGCCGACGTGATGCGCGCCGCGATCGGCTATGTCATGGCGGACGAGGCGCTCTCGCTCGACCGGCTGCGCACCAAGTTCGCCGCCAAGATGGCGCAGGGCGCCGACGCCAGGCTGTTCGGCTTCGTCACCGGCGCCAGCCGCGCCAGCGCCGCCGATATCCGCGAAGCCGCGCGCGCCGCCGCCGGTTCCGACACGATGAGCGATTTCCTCAAGGAGTACCGCAAGCGCTACCCGGCCTATTCCAGCACCGTGCGCGAGCGGCGGAAACCGGCTGAGACCGATGCCGCCAATGCCGGGCCAAGGCCGGGGCAGGGCTGAGCGGATGCTTCAGCTGCCGTAACTCTTCACCAGCGAGCCGGCGACCAGTCCCCAGCCGTCGACCAGCACGAAGAAGATCAGCTTGAACGGCAGCGCCACCGTCACCGGCGGCAGCATCATCATGCCGACCGACATCAGGATCGACGCGACCACGAGATCGATGATCAGGAAGGGCACGAACAGCAGGAAGCCGATCTCGAAGGCGCGCCTGAGCTCCGAGATCATGAAGGCCGGCACCAGCACCTGGATCTGGATGTCTTCCGGACGCTCCGGCTTCGGCTCGCGCGACATCTCCATGAACAGCGCCAGGTCCTTCTCGCGCACATGCTTCAGCATGAACTCGCGGAACGGCACGATGCCGCGCTCGAACGCCTCCTGCGGCTGCATCTGCCCGGCGATCAGCGGCGCACCTGCGACGCGATAGGCCTCCTTCAGGGTCGGCGCCATCACGAAGCCGGTCAGGAACAGCGAGAGCCCGATGATCACCGCATTGGGCGGTGCGGTCTGGGTGCCGAGCGCCGAGCGCAGCAGCGACAGCACCACGGCGATGCGGGTAAACGAGGTCACCATGATCAGGATCGACGGCGCCAGCGACAGCACCGTGATCGCGGCGATCAGCTGCAGCGCCCGCTCGGTGACGCCGCCCTGGCCGAGATCGAGCGAGAGGGTCTGGGCCTGCGCCACGGCGGCGATCCCGAGCGCGCCGAGCCCGGCTGCGAACGCCGCCAACCAGCGCAATCTGCGTCCCGTGGGTATCCGCCTGCCCATCATCCGTCCCCGCCCGAATCACGGCGCGGGCAGGAGGAACGCTAGAGCAAGGCTCACTGCCGGGCGAAGAGGGTTTCGGCGGCTATCCCCCGGCGCCTTCGCACCGGGGAACGGGCTCAGCCCTTCGGCTTGGGATCGCGCCCGAGCAGGCGGGCGAATTCGGCCTCGATCGCATCGACCGAGAACGGATCGTCCTCGGGCGGCTTGGCGGCCGCCTTCGGCTCGTCGGCAGGCTTGGCCTCGACAGGCTTCGCGTCGGCAGGCTTTGCATCCGCCGGCTTGGTTTCCGCCGACTTTGCTTCCGTGGACTTGGCTTCCGTCGACTTGGACTCCGCAGGCTTTACCTCGGCCGGCTTGCCTTCGGCAGGCTTCTGCTCGTTCGGCTTGGGCTGGTTCTTGCCCTGCCCTTCGGCCTTGGCGGCATTCTCGACCGCGCCGAGCACGTCGTCGAAGACGGGCGTGAACTTGCCGGGCTTGTCCGCTTCCGAGACCGATACCGGCAGCACCTGCTCCTTCGCCGGCTCGGGCTTTTTCTCGTCCAGCTTCACCGGCGCGGGAGCGGGCGGCTTCGGCGGCGCGAAGACCGGCGGGGCGACCAGCGGCGCCTCGGACGCGGCCGGACGCGCCGGCGCAGGCTTCAGCCCCAGCGCCATTTCGAGCTCGGCTTCCATGTCGAGTGCCGGACGCGCCGGCCCGGGCGTCGGCGCCGGAGGCTTGACGGGAGCCTGCTGTACCGGAGGAGCAGGCGGCGGCACGACGGGCTTGGGCGCCGGCGGCGTCTCGGGCTCGGTGCGCGGAGGAGTGGAGCCGGGCCGCACCGCCGAGAACGGACGCTTCAGCGCTTCTTCGAGCTGGCGGGCCATGTCGCCGAGCTCGCTGGCGCTGGCGGAAGGAGCGGGATCGCGCGCCAAAGTCGCGCCGATTCCGGCACCAGCGCCCGCGGCGACGGCCGGAGGAATCGCGTTTGGCGCCTGGGCCGGCCGCGGCGGCTGCGGTTGAACCGGAGGCTGGACGACTGCGCGCGGCGGAGCCGGGGGCGGCGGCGAGACCGGCCGCGGCGGCGGCACGGGATCGACCGGTACCGCCGGAGCCGTCACCGGCGGAGGCGACGCCGGCCGGGTGTCTTCGGCGGGCTGCGGGCGCGATTCGGGCTCGAACGCCAGCGGGCGTTCCGCCAGGCCTTCGCTCGGCAGGGGCGCCGCGACGCGTCCGCCGCTCCGCACGATGTTGGTCTCGACAACCACGTCGGAGGCGCCGCCGATCATCACGAGGTGCTCGACATTGTCGCGCCGCACCAGGATCAGCTGGCGCTGCCGGTCGAGATCGTAGACGTCGACCACGCCGAGGCGCGGCTGGCGCGTGCGGCCTCCGCCCTGCCCCTTGAACTTCAGCCGACCACCGCTCATGCGCCGCAGGAAGAAGCCGAGCAGCGCGACCAGGAGCAGCACCACGGCGAAGGCGATGATCCAACGCAAGCCGGAGGAAAGTTCGAAGCCAAACAGAGTCTGCAAGGTCTGCCTCATGAAGCGACGCGACAGCCGCCGACCGCTCTTTGTAAGGGCGATCAGGCGGATAGACGGAGCTGGCTATATCATAAGCCCCGCCAGTTCGGGAAACATGGTTAGCGGATGGTTAACCTCATCGTGCAGATCCCTGTGAATTAACCCGGTATTAACCATGCACCCGGCAATAATTTCCCACTTCGGCAGGAGCCGACGGGAGATTGCGGCATGGCGAACAACGGCCTTGGCCTGATGGGGGCGCTGAAGACGCGGATGCACTGGCACCAGGCGCGCCAGAAGCTGCTCGCCGAAAACGTCTCCAATGCCGATACGCCGCGCTTCAAGCCGCATGACCTGCGTGCCCCGTCCCCGGCCGGCAATGGCGGCGTGACGCTGGCGCAGACCTCGCCGCAGCATCTGGGCCTTTCCGGCCAGAACGGCGGCTTCGACCCGCGCGATCCCAAGCGCTTCGAGACCACGCCGAGCGGCAACAGCGTCAATCTCGAGGACGAGATGATGAAGGTCGCGCAGAACCAGTCCGACTATCAGCTCGCCGCCTCGCTCTACAGCAAGAGCCTCGGGCTGATGAAGATCGCGATCGGCAAAGGCCGGTAAGGAGCCTCATCATGGACCTGCTCAAGAGTCTCGCCGTCGCCGCTTCCGGCCTGAAGGGCCAGGCCGGCCGCATGCGCGTCATCGCCGAGAACCTTGCCAACGCCGATTCGTCGCCGGAACGCGCCGGCACCGACCCCTACCGGCGCAAGATCGTGACCTTCCAGGGCAAGCTCGACCGCGAGCTCGAAGCCCAGGTGGTCGAGCTCGGCCGCGTCAGCCGCGACCGCAGCGACTTCCGCAGCAAGTACGATCCCGGTCACCCCGCGGCCGACGCCAGCGGCCAGGTCAAGCTGCCCAACGTCAACTCGCTGATCGAGACGATGGACATGCGCGAAGCCCAGCGCAGCTACGAGGCCAACCTCAACGTCATCTCGTCCACGCGCCGGATGATCCAGCGCACCATCGACATCCTGCGCGCCTGACGCGCCAGCGCGCTTTCCGTTCGGCTGACGGCAGCCGAGCGAGAGGAGTTCGCGCCAATCACTCAGCGGAGCCAAACCGATGACCACTTCGAGCTTTGCCGCCGGCGCCTATGCCTCGATGCAGGGAATGGGCACGAGCGCCCTGTTGAAGAAGCCGGCCTCGGTCGGCGGCCTCGACGGCGCCGGAGCCGGCCTGCCCGATTTCTCCTCGCTGGTCAGCAAGGCGCTGGATTCGACGGCGCAGAGCGCCCGCCAGGCCGATACCCAAGTCGGTAAGGTCGCCGCCGGCCGCTCCGACGTCGTCGACGTCGTCACCGCAGTGGCCGAGAGCGAGGCCGCGATCGAGACGCTGGTGGCCGTACGCGACCGCGTCATCGCCGCCTATGAGGAAATCATGCGGATGCCCGTCTGACGCCGCCATCCCCCGAACGCGAAAAACGGAACGCAAGCTGATGACCTCCGGAGCCATCCTCGACGTCGCCCGCGACGGCATCGTCGTCTTCCTCAAGGCCGGCGCGCCGCTGATGCTGATCGCGCTCGTGGTCGGCCTCGTCGTCTCGCTTATTCAGGCGCTGACCCAGATCCAGGAGCAGACCCTGGTCTACGTCCCCAAGATCATCGCTGTCTTCGCCGCCTTGCTGCTGTTTTTGCCGTTCATGGGCGATGCTCTGGCGGGTTATATGGGCAGGGTCGCCGTCCGAATCGCCACGGGCGAATGAGTCCAGCGCCAGCCAGCGCCTCCTCGTCGTGGAGTCCGGCCGGCGCGCCTTGCTGGCGCGGGAGCCGGGTCCGCCCGATGCAGATCTCCGTCCTGCCCGAGATCAGCGCATTGTTCGTGCTGGTCTTCGCGCGCGTCGGCACGCTCGTCATGCTGATGCCGGGGATCGGCGAGCGCCTGATCCTCTCGCGCGGCCGGCTCGCCCTCGCCTTCTTCGTCGCGCTCGTGATCTTGCCGATGGCGCGCGGCACGATCACGATTCCCCAGACCCCGGCGGCCCTGGGCGGGCTCCTGATCAGCGAGATCCTGGTCGGGCTTGTCATCGGCGCCAGCGCGCGCCTGCTGATGGGGGCACTCCAGACCGCAGGTTTCATCATCGCCCAGACGCTCGGCCTCGGCTTTGCCGTCACCGTCGACCCGACCGGCGGCCTGCAGAACCCCTCGCTCGCCAACTTCCTGTCGATGCTCGGCATCACGTTGATCCTGGCGGCCGACCTGCATCATCTGGCCCTCGCCGCCATCCATGAGAGCTATCGCCTGCTGCCGCCCGGCGGCTTCCCCGAGATCGGCGACGTGATGACGCTCGCGGTCAAGGCGATGGCGCAGGGCTTTTCGATCGCGGTGCAGATTTCCGCGCCGTTCATCGTCTTCGGCCTGCTGTTCAATCTCGGCCTTGGTGTGCTGGCGCGGCTGATGCCGCAGCTCCAGGTCTTCTTCCTCGCTGTCCCCGCCTCGATCCTTGGCGGCATGCTGGTGCTGCTGGCCTCGGTCGGGGTGATGATGGGCGTCTTCCTCGACGATCTTGGCGCCTTCCTGCGCCAGTTCATCGGCCTGTAAGGACACAGAGCGATGGCGGGAGACGTCGAGAACGAAGATCGCACAGAAGAACCGACCCAGCGAAAGCTCGACGAAGCCGTCGAGAAGGGCGACGTCGCGAGATCCCAGGAGATCGGCACCTTCTTCGTGCTCTGCGGCTTCACTCTGGCGCTGCTGGTCGCTGCCGGCAGCTCCGCCCGGGACGCCGCGCTCTCGCTGCGCTCTTTCCTGATGAACGCCCATCAGGTCTCGGACGATGCGGGCGCGCTCTTCCACGTGACCAGCAAGGGTGTGATGACGGGCTTTGCCATCATGGCCCTGCCGCTCGGCTTTATCCTCATCGCCGCCTTCGTCGGCGCCCTGATCCAGCACAAGCCGCTCTGGACCACCGAGCCGATGATGCCGAAATTCGATCGGATCTCGCCGATGGCCGGCGCCAAGCGCATCTTCGGCAAGGAGGCCTGGGTCAATTTCGCCAAGGGCCTCGCCAAGATCATGGTGGTCGGCGTCGGCGTCTGGATCGTGCTCTGGGGCGAGCGCGACCGTCTGCAGGGCTTTGCCCAGATGGACGTGCACGCGCTGTTGCCCGCCGTGCTCGTGCTGACGATCAAGCTGATGGCCGGCGTGCTCGCGATCTTCGCCGTCATCGCCATCGGCGACTTCGGCTACCAGCGCTTCACCTGGTACCAGCGCCAGCGCATGACCAAGCAGGAGCTGAAGGACGAATACAAGAACACCGAAGGCAATCCGGAGGTGAAGGCCAAGCTCCGGCAGCTGCGTGCTCAGCGCGCCCGCTCCCGCATGATGGCGCAGGTGCCGAAGGCGACGGTGATCATCACCAACCCGACCCACTACGCCATCGCCCTGCAATATGAGAACGGTCAGGGCGCACCGCTCTGCCTCGCCAAGGGCGTCGATGCGATCGCACTCAAGATCCGCGAGGTCGCCGGCGAGCACCGCATCCCGATCGTCGAGAACCCGCCTCTGGCCCGCGCGCTATACGCCACCGTCGACGTCGACGATGAAATTCCTGTCGAACACTACCAGGCGGTGGCCGAAGTGATCGGATACGTCTTGCGCCTGAAGCGTCGGCGCGCCTAACTCGCTGGTCGGGCACATCTCTCTACGCTATGCCCGGCGCCGACCCATCACCGACGGGCGACTGAAGGAAACGGACCCGCTGCAATGAGCGCAAGCACGGCACCGAGCGCGATCGACCGCTCCGACCGGCCAGGCCATGTCGGCATCATTCTTTTGGTCGCGGGCCTCCTGGTCGGCGCCGCGATCGCGCTCGGCTTCATCGCCAATGAATGGGCGCAGCCGCTGATCCTCGGCCTGCTCGCCTTGCTCTCGGTCGTCGGGGTGTTCTGCCTGTTCGCCTTCGCGATCGGGCTGGTCCAGTTCGCCGGGCGCTCGGCCCGCAACGACCTCACCAAGGCGATCGTCGACAGCGCCGAGGACGGCGTCGTCGTCACCGAGGGTGAGAATCGCATCGTTTACGCCAACGAGGCCTATCTCGCCTTCGCCGGCGCTCGCAACGCCAGCGAGATCGCCCCGGTCGAGCGCCTGTTCAAGGGCCGCGCCGAGGTCTCCGAGGCGATCTACCGCCTCGCCACCGCCGCCCGCGCCGGCCGCCGCCTCTCCGAGGAGATACGGCTCGAACCGGCGCTGAACGAGCGCGGCGCGGTCGGCTGGTACCGGGTGCGCGTCACGCCGATCACCCGCGCCGGCCGCCCGGCCTGCAAATGGAGCGTCGCCGACGTCACACCGGAGCGCGAGCGCCAGGAAAACGCCTTCCAGGAATTGCAGCACGCGATCGACTATCTCGACCACGCGCCGGCGGGCTTCCTCTCGATCGACGCCGACAGCGAAGTGCCTTACCTCAACGCCACGCTGGCCGGCTGGCTCGACTATGATCTCGCCCGCTTCGGCTCCGGCGGCTTGCAGCTCGACGACATCGCCTCGCCCAACGCCGCAGCATTGATCCAGGCCATTCGCGGCCAGCCCGGCGATGTCCGCATCGAGGTGCTCGATGTCGATCTGCGCCGCCGCAACGGCCAGTCGCTACCGGTCCGGCTGCACCACCAGGTCGCCTTCGGCCAGGACGGGCGCGCCGGCGCCTCGCGCACCCTCGTGCTCAATCGCGCCGCCGGCGAAGCGGGGGCCGACCGCCACACCGATGCCGAAGCGCGCTTCGCCCGCTTCTTCCATGCGACGCCGATGGCGATCGCGACCGTCGATCGCCACGGCGCGATCCTGCGCTCGAACGCGTCCTTCGCCCGCCTGATGCAAGGCCAGAACCAGCCAGCGACCATCCAGGAGCTGGTCAATGGCAACGGCGCCTTCGCTCAGGCCTTCGACGCCGCGCTCGCCGGCAAGGGCGAGATCGCCCCGCTCGACGTGGCGCTCGCCGGCGAGGACGGCCGCTCGGCAAGGCTCTATCTATCGCCGGTTCCGGTCAGCGAGGATGCCGATGGCGAGCGCGCCATCGTCTATGCGCTTGAGACCACGGCCGAGCGCAAGCTCAAGGACAATATGGACCAGGCCGGCAAGATGCAGGCGGTCGGCCAGCTCGCCGGCGGCATTGCGCATGACTTCAACAACGTGTTGCAGGTCATCATCAACGCCTCGGAATTCCTGCTCGCCAGCCACAAGCCGACCGACCCGTCCTTCCCGGACATCATGCAGATCAAGCAGAACGCCTATCGGGCGGCCTCCCTGGTCCGGCAATTGCTCGCCTTCTCGCGTCGCCAGACACTGCGCCCGCAGGTTCTGGCGCTCGGCGACGTGCTCTCCGACCTCTCGCTGATGCTGAAGCGCGTCGTCGCCGACAAGATCTCGCTCGACGTCCGCCAGGGCCGCGATCTCTGGCCGGTCAAGGCCGATCTCGGCCAGCTCGAGCAGGTCGTGGTCAACCTCGCCGTCAACGCGCGCGACGCCATGCCCAATGGCGGCAAGCTCCAGGTCCGCACCCGCAACGTGCCGGCGGCCGAGATCGGCGAGCTCGGCTACGACGCCCTCCCCGCGACTGATTACGTGCTGCTCGAGGTGGAGGATAGCGGCACCGGCATCTCGCCGGAGCATCTGGAGAAGATCTTCGAGCCGTTCTTCACTACCAAGGATGTCGGCAAGGGCACGGGCCTCGGCCTGTCGATGGTCTACGGCATCGTCAAGCAGACCGGCGGCTTCGTCTTCTGCGATTCCGTCGTCGGCCGCGGCACCAATTTCCGCATCTTCCTGCCGCGTTACATCCCGACCGAAGAGGACATCGCCGCCGAGGCCGCAGCTAGGGAAGCCCCGAAGAAGGCTGCCGCCGACCATACCGGCGCGGGCGTCATCCTGCTGGTCGAGGACGAGGACGCGGTGCGCGCGCTCAACGCGCGCATGCTGGTCTCACGCGGCTACACCGTCCACGAGGCCGCCTCGGGCGTCGAGGCGCTCGACCAGTTCCAGAAGCACGAGGGCAAGATCGACCTCGTCATCTCCGACGTGGTCATGCCCGAGATGGACGGCCCGACCCTGCTCGGCGAACTGCGCAAGCGCAGCCCGACGACCAAGGTCGTCTTCGTTTCCGGCTATGCCGAGGAGGCCTTCCGCAAGAACCTGCCGGAAGGGGAGGATTTCCACTTCCTGCCCAAGCCGTTCACGATGAAGCAGCTCGTCGAGACGGTGAAGGCGGCGATGAGCTGAGCATAGAGACCGTCGCAGCCTCTACCCACAAGGCGGATATTGCACTGACCGCGCCAACAGCTAAAACATGTTCATTACATAAGCTGGACTCGCGGCCGTGCCGACACCCCGACAGATCTCTTTCCGATTTCTGCTGGTCGCGCTGACCTTCCTCTGCGGCCTGGCAGGCGCCGTCGCAGCCGAGACGGGCGAGCGGCGCGTCGCGCTGGTCATCGGCAATTCGGCCTATCGCGCCGCTCCGGCTTTGCCCAACCCCGGCAACGATGCGCAGGATGTGGCGGCGGCGCTCAGGGCTGTCGGCTTCGAGGTCATCGAGGGGCGCGATCTCGACCGTCGCGGCATGGGCGAGGCCCTCGGCCGCTTTGCCCGCGCCGCCGATGGCGCCGACGCCGCCCTTTTCTTCTATGCCGGCCATGGCCTGCAGTTTCGCGGCGAGAACTTCCTGCTGCCGGTCGACAGCGCGCCGAGCGACGAATTCTCCATCCCCTACGAAACGACCCGGGTCGCCGATGTCATCGATGCGCTCCAGAACGCCAAGGGCGTGCGCCTGCTCATCCTCGACGCGTGCCGCAACAACCCGCTGGCCGACCGGATCACCAGCTCGGGCCGCTCGCGGGATTCGTCGATCGGCCGTGGCCTTGCCCGCATCGCCCAGAACCGGGGCATGGTCGTCGCATACGCGACGCAGGCGAACGATGTCGCCGCGGATGGCAAAGGCCGCAACAGCCCCTTCAGCGCCGCGCTCGTCGAGCAGCTGGCCGAGCCGGGGCTGGAGGTGGGCCAGCTCTTCCGGCGCGTCGCCGCCGGCGTGAACCAGCGTACCGGTGGCCGCCAGACGCCGGAACTCTCGATCTCCCTGCTCGGCGACTTCTATTTCAACCGCAGCGAAACCGACCAGCAGGCCTGGGCCAAGCTGCGCGACAGCCAGGACGGCCCGGCACTGCGCGATTTCGTCGCGCGCTTCCCGAAGAGCTATCTGGCCGATGCCGCCCGCGCCCGGATCGAGGCCGTCGAGCGCGCCCAGCGCGAGGAGGCGCTGCGCCGGCAGCTCGCGACCTACGAGGAAGAGCGCCGCAAGGCCGCCGCGGCGGCCGAGAGCGCGCGCCAGGCCGAAGCCGCCCGCCTGGCCGCCGCCAGGGCTGAGCAGGACCGGCTGGCTGCGGCCCAGGCCGAGCAGCGCCGCAAGGCCGAGGAGGACGCGGCCAGGCAGCAGGCCGAGCAGCGCCGCAAGCTCGACGAGCGCCTGGCGCAGCTCGAAGCCGACAATCGCAAGGCCCAGGCCGAACTGGCGGCGCGGGCCGACGATCAGGCACGCCGCGCCCGGGACGACAAGGAGCGCGAGCGTCAGGCTCTCGAACGGGAGCGCCTCTCCCTCGCCCAGACCGAGAAGCTCAAGGCGGCGGAGACCGACGCCAACCGCCAGAAGCAGGACGAGGACCGCCGCATCGCCGAAAGGCTCGCCAAGCTGGAAGAGGAAAACAAGCGCGCTGCCGCCGAACTCGCGGCGAGGCTCAAGGCCGAGCAGGAGATTCGCGAGGCCGGTGAGCGCGAGCGCATCAGGCTCATGGCCGAGCTGGAGGCCGAGCGGCGGCGCGCCACCGAGGAACTGCAGCGTGTCCAGAGCGCGGCTGCGGCGGCTCCGGCGCGCCCCGACGAGGGCCCGCGCCTGGCCGCCTTGCCCGGCGGGGCGCTGGAACCAGCCAAGGCGCCTGCGGTGATCGACCTGGCCGGCCTGACGCGCACGATCAACCTCGAGCTCGGCCGCGTCGGCTGCTACAGCGGCAAGCCCGACGGCGAATGGACGAGCAAGGCCACCAGCCGCGCCGTCCGCGAGTTCGCGCGTCTCGCCAATCTCGATGTTCCCGGCACCCCGACCACCGACTTCCTCGACATCCTCAAGCGCCAGAGCGGCCGCATCTGCCCGCTGACCTGCACGGCACGGCAGGTCGAGCGCGACGGCGTCTGCGTCGCCAAGAGCTGCCCGCGCGGCGAGCGGTTGGATTCGGACGGCGACTGCGTCGCGCCCAAGCCCAAGCGCGTCGCGCAGGAGCGCTCCGTCCGCCCGGCGGCCGCGCGCCCGCCCGCTCCGGCCCGTGCGCCCGCCCCCGCCGCGCGCGGGCGCTGCTTCAACTTCAACGGCCAGTCCTTCTGCGAATGAGCGCGCGGGCGAGGCGCCCCGGGGCCGGACGCGGCCGCGCACTCGGACCTCTGACGACCGCATGCGCGGCGCTGCTGGCGACATCGGCCGCGCAGGCGCAGGACGTCCGGTTCCGCGCGACCATTTCATGGATCCAGCACGAGGTCGAACCGACGAAGCGTTCGCGGCCGACGTCGAGCACCTATCTGGTGACGCTTCGCGGCGGCGGGAGCGTGAGCGAGGAGTTCACGCGGCAGTATGGACAGCGCGCCGGCCAGGTCCGCCACGCCTCGCGCGCGACCGAGCTCGGCGAGGACATGAAGGGCCGCTTTGCGACGCAGTGGACGGTCCTCAACGAGCATACCCTGTTGCGCGTCACCGCCAGGCCCTCCCATACCTATGCGATCTGGCTGCGTACCGATGGTGGCCGCTCCTGCACTGTCTCGGCAGAATGGCGCCTCAAGCCCGGCTTCAGCCTCTACGAGACATGGGCCCCCAAGCGCGCAACGAAGATGCTGTTCTCGCAGCCGACAGACCTGAAAACCTCGTGCGAGGTGCTGTGAGGCTAACTCGACATGTCATCTCGGCCGGTTCGGCAACCCTGCGCGGCGCCGCCTTCATCGGGCTGCTCGGGCCGCTGCTGCTCTGGCCGTCGGGGGTCTCGGCGAAAGAGGCGAGCTTTCGGATCACGGTGACCTGGATCACCAACTATGTCGAACCGCGCACGCGCTCGGTGCTCAGCCGGCGCAGCTATACCGTGACGCTGCGCGACAACGGAAAGGTCGAGGAGCGGCTCGAGGCATGGGTCGGAAACGGCTGGGCGGGCTCGACCGTAACGCAGACGGAAAATGATCTCGGCGAAGGCGACGGCACCTCGCGTCGCAAGGCCTGGAAGGTCGTCAACGAAACGACGCTTCTGCGACTGGTGGCCCGCCCGTCCCACACCTACGCGATCTGGTTGCGGACCCAGGGCGACCAGTCCTGCACCGCAACCCTGGAGTGGCGGCTGAAGCCCGGCCACACACTCTACGAGGGTCCGAAGAAGCCGGGTAAGCCGCCGGTCCGCTTCACCGAGCCGAGCTGGCCGAATGCAAGGTGCGACGTGCTGTGAGCCGGCATCTCGCCCTTGCCGCGACCGCCTGTCTTGCCCTGATCGGGGCCGTCTGTCCTGCCTTTGCCCAGGAGGCCCGTTTCCGGCTCTCGCTGGCCTGGACGGTGCCCGAGATCGCGCCGGAGCAAAGAACCCGGCTGGCGAGCCGCACGCTCACGGTCATCCTCGGAAAGGGCGGCGCGGTCAGGGAGGAAGTCAATCGCAATCGCGGCGGACGCGGGCGCGTTCGCGAGGGTGCGCTCGGCGACGACCTCGACGCTCGCGCGCGCTGGAAAGTGCTCAACGAGAACACGCTGTTGCGCCTCGTCGCGGAACGCTCGCACACCTTCGCCATCTGGCTGCGGACCGACGGCACACGCTCCTGCTCGGTCACGCTCGAATGGCGGCTCAAGTCCGGCTTCACCGCTTATGAGGGCTGGGCCCGCCGCCGCGACATCCCGATCCGATACAGCCAGCCCAAGGTTGAGCAAGCCACCTGCGAGGTTCTATGAGCCGCTACGTCGCGCTTGTGACGTTCGCCTGCCTGGTTCTGTTGGGCGCAGTTCGTCCTGCCCTCGCTCAGGAGGCGCGGTTCCAGCTTTATCTCGCGTGGACAGAGCCCGAGATCGATGGCGAGCCAAACGAGATCGTCCGGACGATCTATCTCACGCTCGGCAAGGACGGGAAAGTTGCGGAGCAAGTTCGCGGCGATGGCCTCGGGCGACGGCGACCGGGGCTGTCTCAGCAAGGCGTTCTCGGCGAGGACGTCGAAGGACGGGTAAAGGGGCGCTGGAAGGTCGTGAACGCAGAGGCGCTCGTGCGTCTCACCGCCGAGCGCACGCACACCTTTGCCATCTGGCTGACCACGGATGGCAAGGGCTCCTGCTCGGTCAGGTTGGAATGGCGGCTGAAGCCCGGTTTCAAGACCTATGAAAGATGGGACCCACGCGAGCAGGACACGGTGGAATTCGGTCAGCCCGTCGTCAATCGGACGTCCTGCTCGGCCTTCTGAGCCCGGATCAGCATATGCGGGCGGAAGCGCGGGAACAGGTATTCGAAGCTCCGGAACGGCAGCTTCTTCAAGCTCTCCGACGGGCTCTGCCAGAGCATCTCGACCTCGGCCAGCTTCAGGCCGGCCTCGCGCAGGCAGGCTTCCAGCTCCGGCCGGGTGTATTCGCGCCGGTGGACGTATTCGTGCTCGAAATCGACCTCTGCGAACAGGTCCTTCGGCAGGGCGACGATCGAGCGGTTGAAGATCAGCTTCAGGATGTTCCGCAGCCGCGCGAAATTGTCGGTGGTGATGAAGATCTGGCCGTTCTCCGACAGCGCCGAGCGCAGCTTGCGCAGGATCCTGGTCGGGTCGATGCGCAGATGCTCGATATTGTCGAACCAGAACACCGCATCGACTGACTCAAGCGGCGAGACCCAGTCGGGCGCGGAGATGTCGCCGGCGAACATCCCCGCGAAATTCCCGTAGAGATCGCTCTCGATCGCCAAGGTCTCGGCGAAATCGACGACGAAGACGGAGGCGTCCAGATGCTTCTGGACGATTTCCTCCACGAAAGCGCCACCGGCGCCCAGCGACAGGACGCGCGGACAGCGTCCGAGCGTGCGCAGCGCCATGTTTGCCGAGCGATACTGCCGGTAGAAGCTGCTCTCGAAATAGGACTTCATGTGAAACTTGCGCTTTTCCAGATCGATAGACGATCGGAATTCGTCCGGAGTCAGCGCAGCCATCCACTCTAACCTTCTCAAGCGATCACTGTGCAGCTGATAGCGCGGACAGATTAAATAATCGTCGTCCGCTACGCGGGATTGGCGACTATCCGGTCAATGAATTCTGCATGATCGACGGGCGCCTGCTCCGGCATCGACGCGCTGCCCTGCTGCGCCCTCTCTCGCGGATACGACGAGGCGCCGGGCCAGCCGCCGCGCCCCCCGGGCGCGCGAGCATTACGAAGAGTTCATGCGGCGGACAGGCCCCCTGCGGCGGGAGGCGGTAAAGTAGCGCGTGGACAGCGTTGCGCCGTGGTGACCAATGAAACGTTACGCGATCATAGCCCTTCTGGTGGCTGTCTCCGTCTTTGCCGCGTGGCGCGTGATCAGGCCGCAGGACGGCCCTGAGCAGGCCCATGCCGAGCGCCGCGCCGGCCCTATCGCGAGCCCGGTCACGACCGTGCTCGCGGGCCGCGCCGACATTCCGGTGACACGCCGCTCGATCGGCTTCGCCGAGCCGGTCGCCATCGTCGCGGTCAAGTCCCGCCTCGACGGCATTATTGCCGATATGCACGTCAAGGAAGGCCAGGAGGTCAAGCAGGGCGACCTGCTCTTCACCCTCGACGATCGCGAGCTCAAGGCGCAGGTCGCCCGCGACGAAGCCAATGTCGAGCGCGACAAGGCGACGGTGGCGCAAAAACGCGCCGACCTCGCCCGCCAGAAAAGCCTGGTCGACAAGGGCGCCGGCACGCAGCAGGCGCTCGACCAGGCCACCGCCGACGAGGCCGTCGCCACCGCCGCCGTCAAGGCCGACGAAGCGACGCTCGCGCTCGATCGGGTCCGGCTCGGCTACACCACGATCACCGCCCCGATTTCCGGCCGGCTCGGCGCCATCGCCGCGACGCCCGGCAATGCGGTGCGCGCCAACGATGCCAGCAGCAACCTCGTGACGGTGACGCAGCTGGCCCCGATCCGCGTCACCTTCACTTTGCCCGAGCGCGACCTGACCCTGCTACAGGAAGCGGCCAAGGCGCAGATGCCGGCGAAGGTCACCGCCTACGCTTCCGGCACGCGGGAGGAGCTCGCCACCGGCGACCTCTCCTTCATCGATTCCGCCGTCGACATCCCGTCGGGCACCGTCAGCGTCAAGGCGCTGTTCGCGAACGATCCGCATCGGCTCTGGCCGGGGCAATATGTCGATGTCGTCGTCCAGCTCGGCATGCTGCCGGGCTCCGTCACCGTGCCCTCGGTCGCGCTGCAGGAGGGGCAGAAGGGCCCGTTCGTCTACGTCGCCAAAGCCGACGACACGGTCGAGGCGCGGCCGGTCAAGGTCGCCTCCAATGAGAACGGCGTCGTCGCCATCGCCTCGGGCCTGGCGCAGGACGAGAAGGTCGTGACCGAAGGCCAGTCGCGGCTTTCTCCCGGCGCCAGGATCAGGCTGACCGCCCCGCAAACCGCCAAGCCCTGAGGGCGCGCCATGTCGGTCTCTGCCTTCTGCATCCGCCATCCCGTCGCGACGATCCTGATGTCGTGCGCGCTGATCCTCGGCGGCCTGTTCGCCTGGCGCTCCCTGCCGGTCGCGGCGCTGCCGCGCGCCGAGTTCCCGGTCGTCAACGTCTCCGCGCAATTGCCCGGCGCCTCGCCCGAGATCATGGCGACCTCGGTGGCGACGCCATTGATCAAGCAGTTCGCCACCATCGCCGGCATCGATTCGATCGCGACCACCAACGCGCTCGGTAATACCTCGATCGCGATCCAGTTCGCGCTCGACCGCGATATCGACGCGGCGGCGGCCGACGTCCAGGCGGCGATCGCCCGCACCCAGCGCCAGCTCCCGGTCGACATGACGACGCCGCCGAGCTACCGCAAGTTCAATCCCGCCGACGCCCCGATCCTGCTGCTGGCGCTGAAGAGCGACGTCACCCCGCTCTCCAAGATCGACGCCTTCGTCCAGCAGGTGCTCTCCCCCACCCTCTCCACTGTCGAGGGCGTGGCGCAGGTCCAGATCTTCAGCAGCCAGAAATACGCGGTGCGCATCCAGGTCGATCCGACCGCGCTCGCCGCCCGCGGCATCGGCATCAACGAATTGCAGGCGGCGATCACCGCCGCCAACGTCAACACCCCGGTCGGCACCATGCAGTCCGGCCCGCAGCAATTGACGCTGGAGGCGCAGACCCAGCTCGCCGACGCCGGCCATTTCGCCGACATCATCATCGCCACCCGCGATGGCCGCCCGGTCCGGCTCGGCGACGTCGCCAAGGTGATCGATTCCGTCGAGAACCTGCAGCTCGCCAGCTGGTATGACGGCTCGCGCGCCCTCGTCGTCGCCGTCTTCCGCCAGCCTGACGCCAACACGGTCGATGTCGTCGACAAGGTCAAGACGGCGATCGGCCAGATGCAGTCGCTGCTGCCGCCGGCGACGACGCTCGGCCTGCTCAACGACCGCTCCGCCTCGATCCGCCAGGCGGTCGAGGACGTGCAGTTCACGCTGGGGCTGACGATCGTGCTGGTCGTCGCGGTGATCTTCCTGTTCCTGCGCCGCTTCACCGCGACGCTGATCCCGGCGGTGGCGGTGCCGATTTCGCTGATCGCCACGCTGGGGGCGATGTACCTGCTCGATTTCTCGATCGATAACATCTCGCTGCTCGGCCTGACGCTCGCGGTCGGCCTCGTCGTCGACGATGCGATCGTGATGCTGGAGAATATCGTCCGGCACATGGAGGAGGATGGGCTCTCGGCCTTCGACGCGGCGCTGAAGGGTTCGAGCGAGATCGGCTTCACCATCATCTCGATCTCGCTCTCGCTGGTCGCCGTCTTCATCCCGGTGCTGCTGATGGGCGGCGTGATCGGGCGCGTCTTCAACGAGTTCGCGGTCGTCGTCACGGTCGCCATCCTCGCCTCGGCCTTCGTCTCGCTGACGCTGACGCCGATGATGTGCGCACGCCTCGGCGCCGGTGCCGCCGGCCATGCGGAGCCTGGAAAGAAGGATCGGCTCGCCTTCCTCGAACGCGGCTTCGACGCCGTGCTCGGTGCCTATCGCGCCGGGCTCGACCTCAGCCTGACATACCGGCGCACCGTCCTGATGATTTTCCTCGCCAGCGTCGCCGCCAGCGCCTGGCTGGTGGTGACCATCCCCAAGGGCTTTTTCCCGCAGGAGGATATCGGCCAGCTCCAGGTCGCGACCGAGGCGCGCCAGGACATCTCTTTCGACGCCATGTCGGCGCTACAACAAAAGGTCGAGGAGGTCTTCCGCAGCTCGCCCTATGTCAGCCATGTCGCCTCGACCATTGGCTCCAGCGGCCAGTCGAGCAGCCTCAATGCCGGGCGGCTCTTCGTCGAGTTGAAACCGAAAGACCAGCGCCCGCCGCTGCAGCAGATGCTGGCGGAGCTGCGTCGACAGCTCGCCGCCATCCCCGGCATCGCGACCTATATGTCGCCGGTGCAGAACCTCAACATCGGCGCGCGTTCCTCCAAGAGCCAGTACCAGTTCGTGATGCAGTCGATCGACCAGGCCGCTCTGTCCGACTGGTCGGGCAAGATGCTGGAGGCGCTGCAGCACGACCCGCTCTTCGTCGACGTCACCACCGACCTGCAGAACAAGGCCCTGCTCGCCAACCTCGTCGTCGACCGGGCCAAGGCGCAGTCGCTCGGCATCAGCGCCGACGTGCTGCGCTCCAGCCTCTATTCCGGCTTCGGCGTGCGCCAGATCTCGACGATCTACACCACCAGCGACAGCTACCAGGTCATCATCGAATTCAATCCCGACATCCAGTGGTCGAACGACCGGCTCGACCAGGTCCGCTTCCGCTCCTCCTCCGGCGCGCTCGTCCCGCTGGGCACCTTCGCCCGGATCGAGCGCAAGGCCGGCCCGCTCACCGTCAACCAGCTCGGCCAGCTCCCGGCCGTCACCCTCTCCTTCAACCTGCCGGCCGGCCGCGCGCTCGGCGAGGCCGTGCAGCGGATCGACGCGATCAAGGCCGAACTCGGCCTGCCCGCCCAGATCGGCACCAGCTTCGCCGGCGTCGCCAAGACCTTCGAGCAGTCGCTCGGCAATCAGGGCCTGCTGATCGCCGGCGCGGTGCTGACGATCTATATCGTGCTCGGCATCCTCTACGAGAGCTTCATCCACCCGCTGACCATCCTGACCGGCCTGCCGGCTGCGGCGCTCGGCGCGCTCCTGACGCTGAAGCTCTTCGGCCTCGACCTCTCGGTCATCGCCGTGATCGGGCTCCTGATGCTGATCGGCATCGTCAAGAAGAACGCGATCATGATGATCGACGTCGCGCTCGAACTGCAGCGCGCCGGCGAGCCGCCGGACACTGCGATCCGCGAAGCCTGCCTGCGCCGCTTCCGGCCGATCATCATGACGACGCTGGCGGCGATCCTCGGCGCCCTGCCGATCGCGATCGGCGCCGGCGCCAGCGCGGAACTGCGCCAGCCGCTCGGCCTCGCCGTCGTCGGCGGGCTGATCGTCTCGCAGGTGCTGACGCTGTTTATCACCCCGGTGATCTTCCTGTTCATGGAAGGACTGTCGCGCAGGCTGGGCGGCAAGAGACCGGCCGTGGCCGCCCCCGCGGAAACGCCTCACGCGGCGGGGTGATCAGCCCGCTCGGCATGGGCCGTCTGCCAAAGGCGCTTTGCGAAATTTGCTGTGCCCTCCAGTGCATCTTCGTCCGAGCTTGATCAGGCGGGCTTTCGAGGGCCGCGCCGGAGGGAGAAGACGAGCATGACTGAGATGCCGCAGGGACGCGAGGCGCCGCCCGACGAGCCCGCCCTCGACTTCGCCGGCGTTACGCTCTCGCCGCAGAAGGAGATCGTCAGGGTCTTCTACAAGGAGATGTGGGACCGCGCCGACAAGTCGCTGATCCCGCGGATCTTCCACGAGGACTTCACCTTTCGCGGCTCGCTCGGCCCGGTCCTGCGCGGCCATCGCGAATTCGCGGGTTATGTCGACTGGGTCACCGGCGCGCTCGGCACGTACACCTCGGACATCCTGGCAATGGTCGAGGAAGGCAACCGCGTCTTCGGGCGCTTGCGCTTCCACGGCTTCCATCGCCGCGAGATGTTCGGAGTGCCGCCGAGCGGCCGCCATGTCTGGTGGCATGGCGCGCCGGCCTTCACCTTCAAGGACGGGCTGGTGCGCGACCTCTTCGTGCTCGGCGACATCCACGGCCTGATCGGGCGCCTGAAGCAGGGCTGAGCGGCCCTGCCCTATCCGGCGAAGGTCACCCCCGCCTCCCGCGCCGCCAACCGGATCAGGCGGCAATCCTTCACCGCCGCCTGCCGATGCATCATCGCCTCGCGATAGATCGGATCGCGGAACATCGCCGCGAAGGCCTCGACGCTGGGATATTCGGCGATGAAGCAGATGTCCCAGCGCTCGCCCCGCGGGCCGATCAGCATCTGCTCGAAGCCGCCGCGCCAGATGATCCGCCCGCCGAGCCGGGTCAGCACCGGCGCACTGATCCGGCCATAGGCCGCGAATGCCTCGCGGCCGCCGCCATGCGGTCCGTCCGGATACTGCGCTTCGGCATTGAGCCGGATCAGGTTCAGCATCTGCACCGGCCCTGGACGGTCATCGGCACGGAAGGCGGCGAAAGCCTCGCGGCTGAAGCTCGAATGGTCGCTCATGCCCGCTCCCTCACCCGGCCTTGGCGACCTGCGACCAGTCGCCGGAATAGACCGGCTGGCGCCGCGCCATCCAGGCGTCGAGCCCCTCGCGCAGATCGGCCGTCGGCACGATGCGGGCGAACTGCTCGCTCTCGATCAACAGCCCTTCGGCGATGCTGGCGTTGATGCCGCGAGTCACCGCCGTGAGGATGGTCGCCGCAGCCAGGGACGAATGCCTTAGGATGCGCTGCGCCAGCGCCTGCGCCGCCGGCAGCAGCTCCTGATGCGGCACCACCGCGTTGATCAGCCCCATATCGAGCGCCCGCTGCGGCGTGAACGGATCGCCGGTCAGCAGCAGCTCCATGGCGCGCTTGCGGCCGGCGAGGCGCGGCAGGCGCTGTGTCCCGCCGAAGGTCGGCGGCATGCCGAGATTGATCTCCGGCTTGGCGAACATCGCCCGCTCGCTGGCGATGGCGAGCGGCACCGCCTCGGTGACCTCGCAGCCGCCGCCATAGGCGAGCCCGTTCACCGCCGCGATCACCGGCTTGCCGAAGGCCTCCAGCCGCGCCGTCAGCTTCTGCCCGCGGCGGACGAAATCGCGCACCGCCTGCTCCGGCCCGGCCGCGACGCTCCGCGAGAATTCATGGATGTCGCCGCCGGCCGAAAAGGCGCGCTCGCCCGCGCCGGTCAGGATCACCGCCCGGACCGAAGGATCGACCTCGATCGCATCGAGGACTTCGAGCAGGCGGTCGATCAGACCGTAGCTCAGCGCATTCAGCTTCTCGGGCCGGTTCAGCGTCAGCGTCGCAATCGCCTCGCGCTGTTGAATCAGGATGGGATCATTATCGGGCATGGCCTTGGCCTTCTTCCGGTTTCGACCGATCGAAGCTGCACGCCCGGCTTGACGATGTATACTACCTGTACGGTATACATCGAGGCATGACCGAACCCGACAAGCCGACGCGCACCCGCATCATCGAGGCCGCCAGCAAGCTCTTCTATAGCGAGGGCATCCGCGCCGTCAGCGTCGATGCGGTGGCTGAGAAGGCCGGCGTCACCAAGCGCACGCTCTACTACCATTTCGAGAGCAAGGACGAGCTCGTCGCCGCCTATCTCGAGGCGCGCGACCAGCCCAATCTCAAGCTGATGGCCGGCTGGTTCGACAAGGCCGAGGGCGGCCTGCCGCAGAAGATCGAGGCGATCTTCCAGAACCTCGCGCGCTCCGCCCGCCATCCGCGCTGGAAGGGCTGCGGCTTCCTGCGCACCGCCGCGGAGCTCGCCAACCTGCCCGGCCATCCCGCGATCAGGATCGGCGCGCGCCACAAGGCAGGCTTCGAGCGCTGGCTCGCCGGCGCCTGCGCCGAGCATGGCGCCGTCGCCCCCGACGAACTCGCCCGCCAGGTCGTGCTGCTCATGGACGGCGCCTTCTCGGTCATGCTCGTCCATCGCGACCCCGCCTATGTCGAGGCCGCCGGCCGCGCCGCCGCCTCGCTCGCTGCGACGGCGCAAAGCCAGGCGGTTTGATCGGCGCCTGACGGCCCTCTATCGTGAGCCGCATGACGCAAAGGCCGGTCCTCGCCTACACGCTGTTGCTGATCGTGCAGACGGCCTGCGCGCTGGTGATCCTCTTCCACATCCACATCGCCTTCCGCGTGCTGGTCGCGCATATCGGCGAGCAGCAGATGCTACCGACCGAGATCCTGATTCAGATCTGCGTGGCGGCGTTGCTGGGTCAGTTTTGCTACTGGAGCCGCCTGTACCGACTGCCGGTGCCCACAGGCTTCCACAGCCTGGCTCTCGGCCATCTGCTGGCTTTCGCCGCCCGCCTCGGTGCGATCGTCGGCGGTGCGCTCGCCTCGCTCTATTTCCTGCGTCACCTGCCGGAGCTGACCAAGCTCGGCGACGGCTTCAGCCTGGTCTGGCGCTCCGGCCTGCTGCTCGCCATCGTCTTCGCGCTGTATTGCTACACGCTGGAGCTGGAACGGCTCGCGGCCGCCTGGCAGGCCGATCCGGAGGATTGAGCGCATCAGGCGCGCAGGCTGGCGAGCCAGAGCCTCACGCCTCGCAAGCGCTCACGCACCACCTGCACGAGTTCGACCGCCCGCCGCCAGGCAGCGCTGGCCTTGATCCGCCCGATCACCGCCTGACGGATGGCATCGATCCAGCCCATGATCCGCGCGAACCAGGGAATGGTGAGGAGTTGCGCTCGCCCGGCATGGTAGACGCGCTCGACCAGCAGGAAGCCGGCAAGATGGCCGACCGCGGTCGTGACGATGCCGGCCGTGAGCGCCCCGCGCGCCAGGAACACCAGGCCGAGCAGCTTCAGCGGCTCGACGATGGCGAAGGGGATCGCCAGCGCGACCAGCGCGCCATAGGGCGGCAGCCGCCCGATCGCATCTTCCAGCCGCGCCACCAGCCTGAGCGAGGCGAACCAGGCGATCAGCGGCCGGTAGAGCGGCCGCAGCAGTTCGTCGACCAGAATGACGAACCCGACGACGAGGTCGAGCGGGATCAGGAGGAGCTTGATCAGGGACTTGCGCATGACGCCTTATACCCTGGGAGCCGGTCGCGATCATCCTGCAGGACCACAACCGGGACGCGCTGGAACAAGAACAAAAAAAGAACTTGCGAGAGAGAACAAACCATGACCATAGTCATCGCCATGGCGCGGATTGAGATGTGGTCGCGCCCCTGCCATAAGGAGCGCACGTCGTGAATCAGGCAAATCTCAGGCTCGTGGAAGGCTCTTCTATGGACAAGGCCAAGGCGCTCGATGCGGCGCTCTCGCAGATCGAACGGGCTTTCGGCAAGGGCTCGATCATGCGCCTGGGCAAGAACCAGCAGGCGATCGAGATCGAGACGGTCTCGACCGGCTCGCTCGGGCTCGACATCGCGCTGGGCGTCGGCGGCCTGCCGCGCGGCCGGGTCGTCGAGATCTACGGCCCTGAATCCTCCGGCAAGACCACGCTCGCGCTCCACACCATCGCCGAAGCCCAGAAGAAGGGCGGCGTCTGCGCCTTCGTCGACGCCGAGCACGCGCTCGACCCGGTCTATGCCCGCAAACTCGGCGTCAACCTCGACGACCTGCTGATCTCGCAGCCCGACACCGGCGAGCAGGCGCTCGAGATCACCGACACGCTGGTCCGCTCCGGCGCGATCGATGTGCTCGTCGTCGATTCGGTCGCGGCGCTGACGCCGCGTGCCGAGATCGAGGGCGAGATGGGCGACAACCAGCCCGGCCTGCAGGCGCGTCTGATGAGCCAGGCGCTGCGCAAGCTCACCGCCTCGATCTCGCGCTCGAACTGCATGGTCATCTTCATCAACCAGATCCGCATGAAGATCGGCGTGATGTACGGCTCGCCCGAGACGACCACCGGCGGCAATGCGCTCAAGTTCTACGCTTCGGTCCGCCTCGACATCCGTCGCGTCTCGACGCTGAAGGAGCGTGACGAAGCGACCGGCAACCAGGTCCGCGTCAAGGTCGTCAAGAACAAGGTCGCGCCGCCCTTCAAGCAGGTCGAGTTCGACATCATGTTCGGCGAAGGCATCTCGAAGGCCGGCGAACTGGTCGATCTCGGCGTCAAGGCCGGCATCGTCGAGAAATCCGGCGCCTGGTTCTCCTTCGACAGCCAGCGCCTCGGCCAGGGTCGCGAGAATGCCAAGAGCTTCCTCAAGGCCAATCCCGACGTCGCCGCCAAGATCGAGACGACGATCCGCCAGAATTCCGGCCTGGTCGCCGAGCGTATCCTGGAGAACGCCGATCCGACTGCCGAGGACCTCGACGAGGGCGAAGCCTGAGCCTTCAAACCCGCGCTTGGGGTAGTTAAGTCGACGGGCGGCCTTCGGGTCGCCCGTTTCCGTTTTGTGGTCAGCAGCTTGCCGGTATGGCGTCCTTGCGGGCGCTTTCTGGACAGGCGCACATGGGCTGACTAGAACCACTGCGCCGGGCCGGCCGGCCCCACCAGAACAGAGCCAAGATTGCGATGAGCGGCGTCAACGAGATCAGGTCGACCTTCCTCGATTACTTCAAGTCGAACGGCCATGAAGTGGTGCCGTCGAGCCCGCTCGTGCCGCGCAACGACCCGACCTTGATGTTCGCCAATTCCGGCATGGTGCAGTTCAAGAACGTCTTTACCGGCCAGGAGAAGCGACCCTACGCGCGGGCCACCACGGCGCAGAAATGCGTGCGCGCCGGCGGCAAGCACAACGACCTCGACAATGTCGGCTACACCGCCCGCCACCACACCTTCTTCGAAATGCTGGGGAACTTCTCCTTCGGCGACTATTTCAAGGAACAGGCGATTACCCATGCCTGGACCCTGGTCACCCGCGAATTCGGCCTGCCCAAGGACAAGCTGACCGTCACGGTCTACTCCGAGGACGACGAGGCGCACACGCTCTGGAAGAAGATCGCCGGCCTGCCGGATTCGCGCATCATCCGCATCGCGACCTCCGACAATTTCTGGCGCATGGGCGATGTCGGCCCCTGCGGCCCATGCTCCGAGATCTTCTATGATCATGGCGACCACATCCCCGGCGGCCCTCCGGGCTCGCCCGACGAGGATGGCGACCGCTTCATCGAGATCTGGAACCTCGTGTTCATGCAGTATGAGGAGGCCGCGGGCGGTATCAGGACCAACCTGCCCCGCCCCTCGATCGACACAGGCATGGGCCTCGAGCGTATTGCCGCCGTGCTCCAGGGTACGCATGACAACTATGCGATCGACCTGTTCGCGACGCTGATCCGCACCATCGCCGATCTCACCAACGTCCCCTCCGACGGGCCGATGAGCGCGAGCCATCGCGTCATCGCCGACCATCTGCGCTGCTCCGCTTTCCTGATCGCCGATGGCGTGCTGCCCTCTAACGAGGGCCGCGGCTATGTGCTGCGCCGGATCATGCGGCGCGGCATGCGCCATGCGCAGTTGCTCGGCGCCAAGGACCCGCTGATGCACAAATTGGTGCCGGCGCTGGTGCGCGAGATGGGCCAGGCCTATCCCGAGCTGATCCGGGCCGAGGCGCTGATTTCGGAGACGCTGAAGCTGGAGGAGACCCGCTTCCGCACCACGCTGGCGCGCGGCCTCTCCATCCTCGACCAGGAAACGCAGGCACTGGGCTCCGGCGACAAGCTGAAGGGCGACATCGCCTTCACCCTCTACGACACTTATGGCTTCCCGCTCGACCTGACCCAGGACGCGCTGCGTGCCCGCGGCGTCGGCGTCGACATCGAGGGCTTCGATGCGGCGATGGCGCAGCAGAAGGCCAAGGCGCGCGCCGCCTGGGCCGGCACCGGCGAGGCCGCGACCGAGACGCTCTGGTTCCCGCTGCGCGAGCGCGTCGGCGCGACCGAGTTCCTCGGGTACGACACCGAGAGCGCCGAGGGCGTCGTCACCGCGCTGGTCAAGGACAATGCCGAGGTCGCGACGCTGAAAGAAGGCGAGAGCGGCACCGTCATCCTCAATCAGACGCCGTTCTATGGCGAGTCCGGCGGCCAGGTCGGCGATACCGGCACACTGGTCGGCAACGGCTTCAAGGCTGAAGTGACCGACGTCCAGAAGAAGCTCGGCGACGTCTTCGCCCATCAGGTCAAGGTCGTCTCCGGCGCGATCGAGCTCGGCAAGCCGGCCGAGCTGACGGTCGACCATGGCCGGCGCGGCACCATCCGCGCCAACCATTCGGCCACCCATCTGCTGCACGAGGCGCTGCGTCGCGTGCTCGGCGACCATGTCGCGCAGAAGGGCTCGCAGGTCGCGCCGGAACGGCTGCGCTTCGACTTCAGCCACCCCAAGCCGATCTCGCGCGAGGAGCTGGCAAAAGTCGAGGAGATGGCGAACAGGCTCGTGCTGCAGAACGAGCCGATCACCACCAAGCTGATGTCGGTCGACGACGCCATCGCTTCAGGCGCGCGCGCTCTGTTCGGCGAGAAATACGGCGACGAGGTTCGTGTCGTGTCGATGGGCACCGATCGCGATGCCGAGACGCCGAAGGCCTTCTCGGTCGAGCTCTGCGGCGGCACGCATGCCAGCCGCACCGGCGATATCGGCCTCGTCACCGTCCTGTCCGAGGCCGGCGTCGCGGCCGGCGTGCGCCGGCTCGAGGCGCTCACCGGCGAGGCGGCCCGTCGCCATCTGCGCGAGGAGAGCGTCGCGCTCGACGAGATGGCCGGCCTGCTGAAGGCGCCGATCGCTGAATTGCCGGCGCGCGTCGCGACCCTGGTCGAGGAGCGGCGCAAGCTCGAGCGCGAGCTGAGCGAGGCTCGCAAGAAGCTCGCCATGGGCGGCGGCGGCGAAGCCAGCGATCCGATCCGCGAGATCGCCGGTGCCAAGCTCCTGGCCCGCGCCGTCACCGGCGTCGAGATGAAGGACCTGAAGAGCCTGGCCGACGAGGCCAAGGCTCGCGTCGGCTCCGGCGTCGTCGCCATCGTCGGGGTCGCCGAGGACGGCAAGGCCGGCGTCGTCGTCGGCGTCACGCCCGATCTGACCGGGCGCTTCGACGCGGTCGCGCTGGTGCGCGCGGCCTCCGAACGCCTCGGCGGCAAGGGCGGCGGCGGCCGCCGCGACATGGCCCAGGCTGGCGGCCCGGACGGCACGCAGGCTGAAGCTGCGCTTGAAGCCGTCGCCGCCGCGATGGGCTGAACGACCATGTCCGCCGCCCCGCAGCCTGGCATGAGCTGGCGGCGGCGGGCGCATCTGATCATCGACCGGGGCGCGGGCGACGATCTCTCGGCGCGGCTCGTCCATGGCGGGCTGGTGGCGCTGATCGTCGTCAACATCACGGCGCTGGTGCTGGAATCGGTGCCGCGCTTCGCTACCGCCCACGAGCGCCTGTTCCATGGGATCGAGCTGGCCTCGACCGTGCTGTTCACGCTCGAATATGGGGTCCGGCTCTGGGTCGCCCCCGAGCATGCGCGCTACCGCGGACTGAGCAACTGGGCGGCGCGGCGCGCCTATGCGCTGTCACCGCCGGCCCTGCTCGACTTCCTCGCCACCGTGCCGCTCTATGCCGCCCTGCTCGGCTATGGCGATCTCAAGATCCTGCTGCTGTTCCGGCTGCTGCGCTTCTTCAAGCTCGGCCGCTATTCGCCCGGCATGGCTTCCCTCGGCGCGGCGCTGCATGCCGAGCGCAAGGCGCTCGCCGCCTGCGTCGTCATCCTGATCGGCGTGATGCTGCTATCGGCGACCGCGATGCATTTCGTCGAGCACGACGTGCAGCCGGACAAGTTCGGCACCATCCCCGATGCGATGTGGTGGGCGATCGTGACGCTGACCACCGTCGGCTATGGCGATGCCTTCCCGGTCAGCCCGCTCGGCAAGGTCGTCGCGTCGCTGACCGCCGTGATGGGCCTCGTCATGCTGGCGCTGCCGGTCGGCATCATCGCCACCGCCTTCGCCCAGGAGATCCACCGGCGTGAGTTCGTCGTCACCTGGAGCATGCTGGCGCGCGTGCCGCTCTTCAGCGGGCTCGACGCCGCCGAGATCGCCGAGATCATGAACGCATTGCGCGCCCGGACCGTGCGCGGTGGCGGCGTCGTGCTGCGCCCGCACGAGCCGGCGCACTCGCTCTATTTCGTCGCCAGCGGCGAGGTCGAGCTCGTCGAGCCCGATGGCAGCCGCCGGCTCGACGAAGGCTGCTATTTCGGCGAGCTCTGCCTGACCGAGCTCGCGGCTGCCGAGGGCGGCATCGCGGCGCATGCCACGGTCGCGACCAAGCTGCTCGTCCTTGATCCTGCCGATTTTCGTCTGCTCATGCTGCGTCACCCGGAACTCGCCGCCCATCTCCATCGACTTGCAGCAGCATGATGCCGACCCGCCGCACGATCCTCGCTTTGCTCCTCTGCGCAGGCAGCCCTGCCATGGCCCAGCAGCCGCGGCCGCAGCAGCGCCAGCCGCAGGGCCCGAGCCTGTCGGCGCCGCGCACGCTGATGGCCGGCGCCATGGCGGCGGTGTTCGTCAGCCGCGCCCCGGCCAATGCCCGCCTCGCCATCAGCCGGCCGGGCGATCCTCCGGATGCGGCGATCGTCGCTTCTCCGCTCGGCCAGGTCCCGGCGCTGTCGCTGCCGGCGCCGGGCGAGGTCGGCAGCTTCGAATGGCGCCTGCTCGGTGAGAGCGACGGCAAGCCGGTCGTCCTGCTGCGCCAGCCGCTGGTGACGACCGAGCCGGCTGCAACGCTCGCCGCCCCTGCCCGCGTCGCGCGCGGCAATCCGCTGCCCGTGCGCGGCATCGGCCCCAATGGCGACCGCGACCGCGTCGTGCTGGTCAAGCCGGATGCACCGCCCGAGGCGCAGGGGCCGAATTTCTTCCCGGCCGAGAATGTCGAGAGCACGCTGGAGGCGCCGGCCGAGCCCGGGGCTTATGAGCTGCGCTATGTGATGGACGCGCCCCTCACCGGCTCGCGCGTGCTGGCGCGGCGCGAACTCGTGGTCGAGTAGCGCTCAGTCATGATCGGGATGCTGGCGCGAGCGATAACCCGGCAGCTCATCCGCCGGGATGTCGTCCTCGGTCCGTGTGCCCTCCAGGCGGCATAACGCGTCGAACCAGGGGGCCCTGCCCTCGACGCCATAGGCATGGGTCGGGGAAAAGGCGGTGGCATCGTCGAGACTGCCGACCGCGAGCGCAAGCGTGCCAGCGGCCGGATAGCTGAAGCTCAGCGGCGTGCCGCACTCCCTGCAGAAGCCGCGCTCGGCCACCTCCGACGAGCGGAAGACCGAAGGCGTCCCGCGCGTCCAGACGACGTTCTCGATGCGCGAGGAGGCGAAGGCGCCGAAATAATTGCCGACCGCCTTCTGGCACATCCGGCAGAAACAGACTGAGACCTTGTGCGGTGGCTTCAGCAGCCGGTAGCGCACCGCGCCGCACTGACAGCCGCCGGTGAGGGGGGATGTCGTTCCTGTCATGTCTGCTTCCGATCGACTTCCGACATTCCGCTAACGGGAGCGCCGACCTGCTGAACGCGGCGGAGCGACATCTTCAGAGTTCTCGTACATCCGATATCGTCGCCTCGAATGTGGCAAGCAGGCCGCTCGGCAGGTACTGCTTTTCGACCCCACCCTTGCCCACGAGACCCATCTGAATGAGGCGAGAGCCGAAGCTCGTCCTTTCAGGCTCGGCGACTCTGGGGCCATCGAATTCTTCCCAAGTCAACCTGATGAACGGCTCGGCACCGGTCTCGATTTTCCATGTGAGATCGACTTTGCCTGCCGGTACGGACAGAGCGCCGTACTTGACGGCATTCGTCGCCAACTCGTGGAGCAATAACGAGATGGAGACGGTCGCCTTCTGGCCAAGCTCGATGTCCGGACCTGTGGTTCGGATGCGACCGCCGTCGCCATGTAATTTAAGCATCGGCCGAATAACATTGATCAGGGAGGCAGCCGCCCAGTCCTGCTGCAGAAGTTGGTCATGGGCCGTGCCCATGGCCGAGATACGTTGGATAAATGCAGCGACGGCATCGCGCTCGGCCACGCCCTTGAGTGTCTGGGTGGCGATGGCCTGCACCATCGCCAACGTATTCTTCATGCGGTGAGAGATTTCTGCGTTGAGCAAGGTCTGCTGGCGCTGGGCATTGTCGCGGTCGCGCAAGACCCTACGGAGTTCCAACTGCCGCATGACCTGTCTAGCCAGGACTTTCAGCGTGTCCTGCTGGAGCTCTGTGAGAACGCGGGGCTGATAGTCCAGGACGCAGACTGTCCCGATTGCGTGACCTTCCTCGGTCTTCAACAGCGCACCCGCATAAAAGCGCAGGCCGGGTTCCCCGGTGACGAGAGGGTTACAATCGAAGCGTGCGTCTTTGGTCGCATCCGGGACGAGCAGGAAGTCCTGCTCCAGGATCGCCTTTGCACAGAAGGAGTTGTCGAGGGGCGTTTCGCGAACCCCAAGGCCGACCTCTGCTTTGAAGAACTGCCGATCTTCCGCGATGAGGTTCACCACGGCTATGGGAGTTTGGCAAATGCGGGAGGCCAGGCTCGCAATCTCGTCGAAGTCCCGCTCACGCGGCGTATCGAGCATATCGTAGTTCGCCAGCGCCTGCAGACGCTCTGCCTCGCGGTACTCAAAGTTCAAGATTTGCCACCTATTACCGGCTCGAACTCCCAGTAACCACAATCTCAGCCGTAAGTCGAAGTCAATTGCTGACGTCAGCTTCCACCCCTAGGGGTGACTTGCTTGCCCGGACATTCACGCCTTCCACTCCACGAGAAAAAGCCCGGCCAGACTGGCCGGGCTTCGAATCGTCGGCAGGCTCGACGCCGCTTACGCAGCCATCGCCTTCTTCAGGTTGTCGCTGACCTTGTCGAGGAAGCCGGTGGTCGAGAGGAACTTCTGGTCGGGGCCGACCAGCAGCGCCAGGTCCTTGGTCATGTCGCCGGCCTCGACGGTGTCGACCGTGACCTTCTCGAGCAGGGTCGCGAACTTGGCAAGTTCGGCATTGTCATCGAGCTTGGCGCGGTGGGCGAGGCCGCGGGTCCAAGCGAAGATCGAGGCGATCGAGTTGGTCGAGGTCTCCTTGCCCTTCTGGTGCTCGCGGTAGTGGCGGGTCACCGTGCCGTGCGCGGCCTCGGCCTCGACGGTCTTGCCATCCGGCGTCATCAGCACCGAGGTCATCAGGCCGAGCGAGCCGAAGCCCTGCGCCACCGTGTCGGACTGAACGTCGCCATCATAGTTCTTGCAGGCCCAGACATAGCCGCCCGACCACTTCATCGCCGACGCCACCATGTCGTCGATCAGGCGGTGCTCATAGGTGATGCCGAGCTTGTCGAACTCCGCCTTGAACTCGGCGTCGAAGATCTCCTGGAAGATGTCCTTGAAGCGCCCGTCATAGGTCTTGAGGATGGTGTTCTTGGTCGAGAGATAGACCGGATACTTGCGCATCAGGCCGTAGTTCAGCGACGCCCGGGCGAAATCGCGGATCGAGTCGTCGAGATTGTACATCGCCATCGCGACACCGGCGTCGGGGGCCTTGAAGACCTCCTTCTCGATGACGTTGCCGTCCTCGCCGACGAACTTGATCGAGAGCGTGCCCTTGCCGGGGAACTTGAAATCGGTCGCGCGGTACTGGTCGCCATAGGCATGGCGGCCGATGACGATCGGCTGGGTCCAGCCGGGCACCAGGCGCGGGACGTTCTTGCAGATGATCGGCTCGCGGAAGATCACGCCGCCCAGGATGTTGCGGATCGTGCCGTTCGGGCTTTTCCACATCGACTTGAGGTTGAACTCCTTCACGCGCGCCTCATCCGGCGTGATGGTGGCGCACTTGACCGCGACGCCATGCTTCTTGGTGGCGTTGGCGGCGTCGATCGTGACCTGGTCGTCGGTCGCGTCACGGTTCTGGACCGAAAGGTCGAAATAATCGAGCTCGAGGTCGAGATAGGGGAAGATCAGCTTGTCCTTGATGTGCTGCCAGATGATGCGGGTCATCTCGTCGCCGTCCATGTCGACGACCGGGTTGGCGACCTTGATCTTGCTCATGTGATGCGACCCCTGCTCTGGTCAGTCTGGAACGATTGCAGGCAGCAGCTGAGCGCCACTACCAGCCCGCGCGCTTCCTAGCGGGTTCCGCTGCTAGGGGGAAGCCGGCCTTTTGGGCAACGCGCGGGGGCGTGACCGATGTCCCCCGGCCCCGACGCAGGGCGCCCCGCTGTGCAACGCAGTTGGCAATGTTGCGAACCGATTTAGATTGGAGCCATGACCAGCTCCTCCTCTCCCCTCGCCCTCGTCACCGGCGGCACCCGCGGCATCGGCGCCGGCGCCGCGCTTGCACTCGCCGAGGCCGGCTACCAGGTCCTCGCCACCGGTCTCACGCAGGAGGAGGTCGCGGCGACGCCCGCCCATGCCGCCATCCGTCATGCCCGCCTCGACGTCACCAGCGATGCGCAGGTCGCAGCGATCGTCGCCGGCTGCGAGCGCATCGACGCGCTGGTCAACTGCGCCGGCATGATCCAGCGCGGCGGCAAGGAATTCGAGATCGAGGCCTTCCGGCTAACCCTCGAGGTCAATCTCACCGGCTCGATGCGCATGTGCCTGGCAGCGAAGGACAAGCTCGCCGCGAGCAAAGGCGCGATCGTCAACACCGCTTCGATGCTGACCTTCCACGGCTCGGCCTATGCGCCGGGCTATTCCGCCTCGAAGGGCGGCGTGGGCCAGTTGACCAAGTCGCTCGCCGCCGCCTGGGCGCAGGACGGTATCCGCGTCAACGCGGTCGCGCCCGGCTGGATCGCGACCGAACTGACCAGGCCTCTCATCGAGGACGCAGCCCGCTCCGCCCCGATCCTCTCGCGCACCCCGATGAACCGCTGGGGCGAGCCGGGCGATGTCGGCGGGGCGGTGCTGTTCCTGCTCTCGGATGCCGCCCGCTTCATCACCGGCACGATCCTGCCGGTCGACGGCGGCTATCTCGCCGTCTGAAAAGACTGAGAAACACCAGCGATCTGGCGGCGTTTCCTGAATCGATCGCCCAGCCAGCTGAATCAGAAACTCAACCGGAGGAAACAGCGATGAACAAGGTCAGCCCGGTCCCCGTCCAGGTCAGCACCGAAGAACGCTGGACACCCTATCGGCACCCGCAGCCGAAGGATTCTCCGCCGGAGCTGATCGTGCCGAACGTCATCCCGGAGGATGAGCGCGTCTGGGTGCCGGTCGACGACAATGTCTGGTTCCGGCCTTTGTGCCTATCGGTGACGCGTGGCTACTGGATGAACCTGCTGCGCGTGCGCCGCGCCGGCGTGCTCTCGCGCCATCGCCATCCCCAGCCCGTCCATGGTTATGTGCTGCGGGGAAAGTGGCGCTATCTCGAGCATGACTGGACCGCGACGGAGGGCTCCTATGTCTACGAGGCGCCCGGCGAGACCCATACGCTGGTGGTCGATCCCGACGTCGAGGAGATGATCACCATGTTCCAGGTCAACGGCGCGATGATCTATGTCGATCCTGACGGCAAATGCCTCGGCTATGACGACGTCTTCACCCGGCTCGACAAATGCCGGGCGCACTACGCCACCAACGGCCTCGGGGCGGAGTACGCCGATCAGTTCATCCGCTGATTTGGCTCGCCGTTCATTCGACCAAGGGGTCGCCGATTGAACCGCGCCTCCCCTCTCCCCTTGCGGGAGAAGGGGATGCCCCTCGCTCAGCGCCCGAGCTTCGCCAGCTCGACCGCCGCGCGCAATTCGATATGGGCGAGGACCTCGTCGAGGCGGGGATCGTCGGTCGCCTCGCGCCGCGCCGACAGCATCGCCTTCAGCCGCTCCAGCTCCGCCGGCGAGACACGCCCGGAGAGCAGGGCGGCCTTCAGCCGGTCCAACCCGTCGAGCAGGTCATGGCCGCGGCGGGCCTGGCGCCGCTTGCGCTCCTGCCCGTCCTCCTCGGCCTGAACCGCGAGCAAACCGTCGAGCGAGCCGGCATGGCTGACGGCCGCGCCCTGTGCCGCGCCGGCGCTCTCGCGGGCCGGCAGGCGGAAGCTCGAGCCGCCGGTCGTGCCGCTGCGACTGGTCGACGTCGTCGAGGAGATCGGACTGCGCTGGTCGATGCGGATCATCACGCTCTCGCAAGGTCGGCCCGAAAAGGCGCTGCAGGGACGCTGCCCGACCCGCTTCCTTGTGCCGGCAACGTGGTTAAGGAGCGGTAAACCGCCCGGCAGGATTTGCCGGGGGCGGCAGCTTTGTACCGGCCGCCCCGCCATGAGCAATCTGACGTCCCATCTCTAAAATACTGATTAAAAAGCGTTTTCGCTTTCTTCCGAATTGGCACGCTCTTCGCAACGGCTTGGCGACATCAGATCCACCCGGTGCCATATGCCTAGCTTCCTCCGCCTCCACCATCTGCTGACGCCGCTCGCAGCCTTGCTGCTGGCCGGCGCCGCGATGGCGGCCGATCTTGCTCCGGCGCCGCCTTTGGCTCGGGGCGGCAATGGCGTCAGCAGCCACGCTCCGACGCGCAACGGCGCGGCCGAGGCCGGCGTCTCGCGCACCGCCTTCGCCGGCAGCGGCGGCATGGGCACCGCGCTCTCGCGCATCAAGGACCTCGCCTCGGTCGAGGGCGTGCGCAGCAACCAGATCCTCGGCTACGGCATCGTCGTCGGCCTCAACGGCACCGGCGATACGCTCAACAACGCGCCTTTCACCAAGCAGTCGCTGCAGGCGATGCTGGAGCGCCTCGGCGTCAACACCCGTGGCGCCAGCATGCGCACCGCCAATGTCGCGGCGGTGATGATCACCGCCAATCTGCCGCCTTTCGCCGTCCAGGGCACACGCCTCGACGTCACCGTCTCGGCGCTGGGCGATGCCAAGTCGCTGCAGGGCGGCACATTGCTCGCGACCCCGCTGCTCGGCGCCGATGGCGAGGTCTACGCCGTTTCGCAGGGCCCGGTCGCGATCGCCGGCTTCTCGGCTGAAGCCGACGCCGCCAAGATCACCCGCGGCGTGCCGACCGTCGGGCGCATCGCCAATGGCGGCCTGGTCGAGCGCGAGATCGACTTCGCCCTGAACAAGCTGAAGACGCTGCGCCTGTCGCTGCGCAATCCCGACCTCACCACCGCCCGCCGCATCGCCGCCGCGATCAACGACTTCATCGGCGGCGACTCGGCCGAGCCGACCGACCCGTCGACCGTGGTGCTGCAGATCCCGCCGCGCTTCCAGGGCAACATGATCCGCCTGCTCACCGATATCGAGCAGCTTCGGGTCGAGCCCGATCAGGGTGCCCGTGTCGTCATCGACGAGCGCTCCGGCATTATCGTGATGGGCAAGGATGTCCGCGTCTCCACCGTGGCCGTCGCCCAGGGCAACCTGACGGTGACGATCTCGGAGGAACCGCAGGTCAGCCAGCCCAACGAGCTCTCCAATGGCCGGACCGTCGTCGTCCCGCGCAGCAACGTCAAGGTCGACACCGAGGGCAACAACAAGCTCGCCCTCGTCAAGGAGAGCGTCACCTTGCGCGAACTGGTCGACGGGCTGAACGCGCTCGGCATCGGCCCGCGCGACCTGCTTTCCATCCTGCAAGCCATCAAGGCAGCCGGCGCGCTGCAAGCCGACATCGAGGTGATGTAATGAGTGCCCTCCTCGCCGCTCCTGCCGCCAAGCTCGCCATCGGCGCCGCCACCAAGCTGGCCGGCGGCATCGCCGACGCGCTCAGCTCCACGCAGAACACCAAGGCCAAGAAGACCGCCGACGATTTCGAGACCGTCTTCCTCGAGAACTTCACCCAGACCATGATGAGCTCGAGCGGGACCGAAGGCCCGCTCGGCGAGAACGGCACGGGCGGCGACGTCTGGCGGTCGATGCTGACGCAGGAATACGCCAAGCAGATCCAGAAGTCCGGCGGCGTCGGCCTCTCCGACCAGATCATGCGGGACCTGATCCAGGTCCAGGCTTCGGCCGGCAAGTCCGCTGCCACGTCGGCGGGAGCCGGCAATGCTTGAGCGGATGCGCGTCGTCGACGAACGCCCGCGCGTCTCGAACGCCATCGAGGCCGAACGCCTGATCGAGGCCGTGATGGAGACGCTGAGCGCGCTTTCCCATGTCGTCGGCGAGGAGACCGGGCTGGTCAAGGCCGGACGCCTCAAGGATGCGATGGAGCGCGAAGCACGCAAGGCCGAGCTCGCCGGCGTCTATATGAAGGGCGTCGAGCAGGTGAAACTGAACGCAGTGGCGCTCGCCCGCTTCGCCCCGGAGCGGGTCAAGCGCCTGAAGAGCACCCATCTCGCCTTCCAGGAGCTGATCGACCTCAACCAGACCGTACTGGCGACGGCCCGGGCGATCTCGGAATCGATCATGCGCGACCTGGCCGTCGACACCAACAAGCAGAACAGGGCGCCCGGCTACGGCCCGACCGCGACCGTCGGCGCCGGAGTCTTCGCGCGGCCCAATGCCGGCCCGATGGTGATTTCGAAGAGTCTGTGAGCCCCCCGCCCGCAAGAAGAAACATCCGAGCACCTGCGGCATGTTCAGATCAGGAATTCATCGCAGGCGAAAGACTGCATGGTTAATCTGAGCCGAGACTCGACCTAAGCAGCATTAACGCTGTCGAGGCGCGAGAAATGCGCAAAACGCATTGCAATTTACCAATTTCTCTAACGGCGGATTCAACTCTCTGCCGCATCCTCTCAGGCTTGGAAGAAGTCCGCCCTTGCGAGAGGAGTCCAGAATGGATTTCGGCGCGACACCAAAGACGTTCGCGACCGGTGCCGTCCAGGCAACGATCCGCACCGACATTTCCGTCCAGAACGGCGCGACCCCGGTCGAGCTCCCCCCGGAGAAGACCGTCCGTTCGGTCCCCGCTGGCGAACCGGTCCAGCTCGACATCCGGGCCCGTGCCGAGGAGCGCCGCTCCGACGCGCAGCGCCAGCAGAGCGCGCAGGACGATACCGCCCAGCAACGCCGCTTCGATGAGCAGCGCCGCCAGCAGGAGTTGCGCGACGTGATCGAGCGGCGCCTCGATATCGAGCCGAAGACGCGCAGCGTCATACTGCGTAAGACCAACCGCGATACCGGCGAAGTTGTCGAGCAGCTCCCTGACGAGACGCTGCTGAAGCTGCGCATCTGGTCGCGCGAGATCATCGAGCGTAATCGTGAGGCGGAAGCTCCTCGCAATCACGAGGTCGAGCGCCTCGCCTAGGCTTAGCGACCTCACTCATCATTCGACGCCGCTGGTATTCGCCGGCGGCGTTTTTCGTTAGTCAAGCCAGATCCGATCGCACAAGCCTGGCCACGACAGTATTTAACACTCGTTAACTAGTTCGCAACTTCGCCCAAATTGCGGGCAATTCGCCGCTCCGGATTCACCGCTCGTTACGAAATCGGCCGCATCCTGCCTCGGTCGCGGCCAGAACGGTCTCGACGCCAGAAGGCACCATACCAGGAAGGTATTATAAAATGGCCGTTTCTCTCTCTGCTGGCGTCCGCAATAACCTTGCGACGCTGCAATCGACCGCCGCCCAGTCCTCGCAGATCCAGAACCGTCTTGCTACCGGCAAGAAGGTCAACTCCGCGATCGACAGCCCGGTCAACTTCTTCACCGCCGCCTCGCTGAATGATCGCTCGAGCCAGCTCACCGGCCTGCTCGACGGCATCTCGAACGGCATCCAGACCATCCAGGCTGCCTCCAAGGGCATCGACGGCATCACCAAGCTCGTCGGTTCGCTGCAGTCGACGATCAAGCAGGCCCAGGCCGACGCGGCTCAGAACCGTCCGACCAAGGCCGGCACGGCTCTCGCCACTGCGGCAGAAGTCACGACCACCAGCAAGAGCCTGAAGGACATCGCCCTCGACAAGAAATTGCTCGATGACGATGCCAGCGCCGCGAACAATGCTGCCACGGCGTCGAGCTCGGGCAACATCGGCCTCGCCACCGCCAACGTCAACATCGGCATCTCGATCGTCGCCGGTTCGACGACCTATGAGGCCTCGTTCGGCGGCGCCAACGCGACGGTCCGCGACCTCGTCAACGAGATCAACAAGTCGGGCATCGCGACCGCCTTCGTCGACGAGAAGGGCCAGCTCAACGTCAAGGGCACCGGCTCCGACGCTCTGCAGGTCGGTATCGGTTCTGCGGCGGCGAGCGGCGCTGCCGCGATCACCGACGCTCAGACCGGTGGCGCCAACACGGCCGTCGGCTTCGCCGCCGCGGATCGTACGGGCGCCGGCCTCACCTCGTCGGGCATCACCTCGGCGGTGCGCTCGAACCTGATCGACCAGTACAACGACCTGCGCAGCAAGATCGACGATCTCGCCAAGGATGCCGGCTTCAACGGCATCAACCTGCTCACGGGTGACCGTCTCTCTGTCGTCTTCAACGAGAAGACCGGCAAGAACCAGACCAAGCTCGACGTGCAGGGCACGCAGTTGACGTCCGACAACCTCGGCATCGTCAAGGCTGGCAACACCCAGCTCGCCGGTAGCACCAACTTCCAGAACGACTCCGATCTGGAAGCCGCGACCAAGTCGCTGACCGGCGCGTTGACCTCGCTGAAGTCGCTCTCCTCGACCTTCGGTGCGAGCCTCTCGGTCGTCCAGACCCGGCAGGACTTCACCAAGGACCTGGCGAACGTCCTGACCTCCGGCGCGGACAACCTCGTCAACGCCGACCTCAACCAGGAAGCCGCCTCCCTGCTCGCGCTGCAGACCCGTCAGCAGCTCTCGCAGCAGGCGCTTTCGCTCGCCAACCAGGCCGACCAGGGCGTCCTGCGTCTCCTCGGCTGATCTTCGGTCCGCAGGAGCGGATCACCCCGCAGAACGCGGGACGAAGCAAAAGAGCGGCGGAGCCTCGGCTCCGCCGCTTTTCGTTTGGGCCCAGTTCGGAATCGGCAGCTCGCGCGGTCTCGACCGCGGCCGTTCCGGATCCGTTAACCATGCCGGGACTTCGCCCGGTTTGCGAGCAGTTCGTCGCCCCGAATTTACCGCTCGTTACGAGATCGGACGCATGGTCTCCCCGTCGGGTCCAGAACGGGCTCGATGCCAGAAGGCACCATACCAGGAAGGTATCAAATCATGGCCGTTTCGCTCTCTGCCGGCGTTCGCAACAATCTCTCGACGCTGCAGTCGACCGCCGCCCAGTCCGCGCAGATCCAGAACCGTCTCGCCACCGGCAAGAAGGTCAACTCCGCGATCGACAGCCCGGTCAACTTCTTCACCGCCGCCTCGCTGAATGATCGCTCGAGCCAGCTCACCGGCCTGCTCGACGGCATCTCGAACGGCATCCAGACCATCCAGGCTGCCTCCAAGGGCATCGACGGCATCACCAAGCTCGTCGGTTCGCTGCAGTCGACCGTGAAGCAGGCCCAGGCCGACGCGGCTCAGAACCGCCCGACCAAGGCCGGCACGGCTCTGGCCAACGCGGCTGAAGTCGCCCTCACCAGCAAGAGCCTGAAGGACATCGCCCTCGACAAGAAATTGCTCGATGACGATGCCAGCGCCGCGAACAATACTGCCACGGCGTCGAGCTCGGGCAACATCGGCCTCGCCACCGCCAACGTCAACATCGGCATCTCGATCGTCGCCGGTTCGACGACCTATGAGGCCTCGTTCGGCGGCGCCAACGCGACGGTCCGCGACCTCGTCAACGAGATCAACAAGTCGGGCATCGCGACCGCCTTCGTCGACGAGAAGGGCCAGCTCAACGTCAAGGGCACCGGCTCCGACGCTCTGCAGGTCGGTATCGGTTCTGCGGCGGCGAGCGGCGCTGCCGCGATCACCGACGCTCAGACCGGTGGCGCCAACACGGCCGTCGGCTTCGCCGCCGCCGATCGCACCGGCGCCGGCCTCACCTCGTCGGGCATCACCTCGGCGGTGCGCTCGAACCTGATCGACCAGTACAACGACCTGCGCGCCAAGATCGACGATCTCGCCAAGGATGCCGGCTTCAACGGCATCAACCTGCTCGCAGGTGACCGTCTGTCTGTCGTCTTCAACGAGAAGACCGGCAAGAACCAGACCAAGCTCGACGTCCAGGGCACCCAGCTGACCTCCGACAACCTCGGCATCGTCAAGGCTGGCAACACCCAGCTCGCCGGCAGCACCAACTTCCAGAACGACTCCGATCTGGAAGCCGCGACCAAGTCGCTGACCGGCGCGCTGACCTCGCTGAAGTCGCTCTCCTCGACCTTCGGCGCCAACCTCTCGGTCGTCCAGACCCGCCAGGACTTCACCAAGGACCTGGCGAACGTCCTGACCTCCGGCGCCGACAGCCTCGTCAACGCCGACCTCAACGCCGAGGCCGCCTCCCTGCTCGCGCTGCAGACCCGTCAGCAGCTCTCGCAGCAGGCGCTCTCGCTCGCCAACCAGGCCGACCAGGGCGTCCTGCGTCTCCTCGGCTGATCTTCGGTCCGCAGAAGCGGATCACCCCGCAGAACGCGGGACGAAGCAAAAGAGCGGCGGAGCTTCGGCTCCGCCGCTTTTCGTTTGCGCGCAGCGACGTGATTAACCGTTTGTTAGCCTTAACAAAGGATTATTGGCTCAGAGCAAGCTCGTTGAGCGCCGAATCGCGCTGTCTGAGGGACCTGAAATGGCCAACACCATCCTGTCGAACGGCGTCCGCAACAACCTGCTGACCCTCCAGCAGACCACCGCCCAGCAGGGCGTGATCCAGAATCGCCTGGCGACCGGTCGCAAGGTCAATTCGGCGATCGACAATCCGGTGAACTACTTCACCTCCGTGTCGCTGAATGATCGTTCGAGCCAGCTGACCAACCTGCTCGACGGCATCTCGAACGGTATCCAAACCATCCAGGCCGCCTCCAAGGGCATCGACGGCATCACCAAGCTGGTTCAGTCGCTGCAGTCGACGATCAAGCAGGCCCAGGCCGACGCAGCCCAGAACCGCCCGACCAAGGCCGGTGGCGCCTTGGCGAACGCCGCCGAAACCGCGGTGACCAGCAAGAGCCTGAAGGATGTGGCGCTCGACAAGCTGATCGGGGCGCCCGGCGCGGCTGCTCCCGCTGCGGCGACCGCGACTTCGCCCGGTCATCTCGGCATCAATACGACGACGAACACCAACGCCGCCTTCTCGATCACCGTCGGCTCGGACACCTATGAGGCGAGCTTCGCACTGACGGCGACGACCACGGTTCGCGACATCGTCAACGAGATCAATAAATCCGGCCTCGTGACGGCATTCGTCGACGAGAAGGGCCAGCTCAACGTCAAGGGCAAGGGCTCCCAGACCGTCGAGTTCGGTTTCGGCGTCGGCAACGCCGGCCCGGCCGCCATCACTGCGGCGCAGGTCGCCGGCACCAACAGCAACACTGCGATCAACTTCGCCGCAGCCGACGCCGATGTCGGCACTTCGACCATCACCTCGTCGAACATCACCTCGGCGGTGCGCTCGAACCTGATCGACCAGTTCAACGACCTGCGCGACAAGATCGACGATCTCGCCAAGGATTCGAGCTACAACGGCATCAACCTGCTCTCTGGCGACCGCCTCTCGATCGTCTTCAACGAGAAGACCGGCCGCAACCAGACCAGGCTCGACATCCAGGGCTCGACCATCACGGCCGACAACCTCGGCATCCCGCGCGCGATCAACACGCAGCTGGCGGGTTTCATCAACTTCCAGAACGACATGGATCTCGAGAAGGCGACCGCCGCCCTGACCGGCTCGCTGAGCTCTTTGAAGTCGCTGGCCTCGACGCTCGGCTCGAACCTTTCGGTCGCGCAGACGCGCCAGGACTTCACCAAGGAACTCGCCAACGTGCTGACCACCGGCGCGGGCAATCTCGTCCTGGCCGATCCGAACGAGGAAGGCGCCAGCCTGCTCGCGCTCAACACGCGCCAGCAGCTCTCGCAGACCGCCCTCTCGCTCGCCAACCAGGCCGACCAGGGCGTGCTGCGCCTGTTCGGCTGAGCCCCTCCCCTCATAGCCAGAAGGCGGGACAGACATGGCCCTCAAGGTCGAGCTCAAGCCCAACGAGCGCATCATCATCGGCTCGGTCGTCATCCGCAACGACGAGCAGCGCACGCGCTTCTTCATCGAGGGCGAGGCGCCGATCCTGCGCGAGAAGGACATCCTCACCGCGGCCAGCGCCGACACGCCGGCCAAGAAGATCTACCTCTCGCTACAGCTGATGTATCTGGCTGGCGATCCGACCGAGCAGCACGAAGTCTACTTCCAGCTCGTGCGCGACTTCATGCAGGCGGCGCCGAGCGCTTTGCCGCATATGTCCGAAATCAATAACTGCATCTTAAGCGGTGAGCTCTACAAAGCTCTCAAGGCTGCCAAGAAGCTGATCTCATACGAGGCGGAACTGCTCGAGCATGCAAAGCGGGTTTAATGCCTACGCCGCGGCGTCGAAGACGGCACAGAACGTCCAGTCGCCGCGTGAACTCGAAGCCGGCCTGCTGCTCAAGGCGGGCGCCCGTCTCCAGATGATCGTCGATGATTGGGCCACCCGTTCCGGCGAGCTCGACGGAGCCCTGGCCTATAACCGCAAGCTCTGGACCCTTCTGGTCTCGGCGGTGATCGCCGAAGACAATCCGCTGCCGGTCGAGATCAAGCGCAACATCCTCGGCCTCGCGAATTTCATCTTCAACCGGACGTTCCAGATCGCCGCGGCGCCGGAGCCGGCCGCCATCGGCATCCTCGTCAACATCAACCGCGACATCGCCGCCGGCCTGCGCGGCCGCTGAACGCCCTCGGGCGGCAAGTCGGAATACGAACGAAAACGGCCCGGAGCGATCCGGGCCGTTTCCTGTTTCGGAGCCTTGGCAAAGGCCTCAGAGATAATTCGTCAGGCGCAGCTGCTGCAGCATAGAGGTGGTCTGGTAGCTCGCCTGCAGAGTGGTCTGCAGCGCCAGGATCTGCATCGCCACCTCCTCCTTGGTGATGTCCTCGACGCCCGCGAGCGTCGTGCTCAGATAGTCCTTGGTCGCGGTGTGCCGCTCCTTGGCCTGCGCCATAGCGGTCTGGGCCGAGCCGAGCTCGACGATGATCTCGGACGGCGCCTGCGTCCCGGTCGGGAAGCCGATCGTGCTGCGCACGCGCTCGGTCATCGCACCGTAGGCCAGTTTCGAATTCGGATCGCTCGCCGGGAAGGTCTCGGCCGCCATGATCGCGAACTGCGCCAGGCCGGTGCGGAAAGCTTCTTCGTTGGCGCGGGCGCCCGCCGCCACCTGCTGGCCCTGGTCGACCTGGACGCTCGCCGTCGCCCTGGCGGAGCCGGCGGCATCGTCACCCTGGTACCAGATCACCGTATTGGCGGCCGTGCCCGGCGCCGGCGCAGCGGTTGCGGTGTCGAAAGGCGGTCCGGGCACCCGGAGCGGCGGATTGCTCTTGCTGCCCGCGAAGAAATCCTTGGCTGCGACCTGGGCCGACGACGCCGACAGCGAGGTCTTCGCCTCGCGCGACAGCGCCGCGCCGATCGCGGTCCGCAGGTTCGCGGCGGTCGCGTTCGCGTCCACGCCAATGACGAAGCCTTCGGCCGGGTCACCGGTGGTGCCCGACGCACGCGCCGTCAGGGTGATCTCCTCCGTCGTGCCGTCGGGAAGCGTCAGCGCGAACTTCAGCGTATCGCCCGGCTGCGGCTGCGCGGCGACGTTGACGGCGATATCGGCGGGCGGCCCGGCATTATAGGCCGTGGTCATCGCCGCCGTGCTGCTGGAGGCGCCGGTCAGCTTGAAGCCATAGGGCAGCCCGGCCGCCTCCTCGGCGATCGTCGCGTTGGTGCCGGCGCCGCCGGTGACGAGACGGCCCATGCCGCCGGCGCCGATGTCGGCCTGCTTGCGTTCGGAGATCAGCTGCTTCAGGCCGGCATGAGTGGCATCGCCATCCATGATCAGCGAATAGTCCACCACGGGCTCGACATCGGAGGTGCGGCCCGAGAACAAATAGCGGCCATTCACCTGCGAATTCAGCAGATCGAGCGTCTGCTTGAACTTTTCCTCGGCCAGCACCTGCGGCGAGGTACGCCCGGTCGATGTCTCGACATAGCTGTCCGGCCGGGCATCGGCCCGTGTCTCGCCGGCGAGCTTGGTGAAGTTCTCGACGGCCGTGGTCATCAGCTTGAGGTTGACGTCCGAGCGCTGGATGCTGGTGAGAAAGCCGTCCAACGTCGAGAGCTTGTCGTTGAGGTCGAGGCTGGTGCCGCGATCCATGCCGAGGCCGGCATAGGTCTGCGACTTCTTCTGCGTCGCGAGCTGCCGCTGCAGATCCTCGAGCTGGCCGCGCATCGAGACGAACTGGTTGGGATTGGCGAGGCGGTAGGCGCCGGTACCGGTCGGGGTGATGGTCATGAGCTACCTCCTCACTCACAGTCTCATCAGCACGTCGAGCAACTCCTTGACGGTGGAGATGACGCGTGCGTTGGCGGCGTAGGCGCTCTGCAACTCGATCAGCGTCGACATTTCCTGATCGACATTGACCTTGGTGTCCTCGAGGAAACGGCTCTGCACCGAGGAGAAGGCGACCTGCTGCCCCTCGTCGAGGCGCTTGGCCTGCTCGCTCGCCTGGCCCTGGCCGGCGACGACGCGCTGGACCAGGCTGGAGACCGTGCCGGTCGAGGTCGCGGTCGAGCCGTCGAAGCCGGTCGCGTTGGTGAAGCTGCGCTGGCTCGAGGTCAGACGGTCGTAGAGGAATTTCGGCCGGGTGACGTCGCCCTGCGGCGTCGCCGGGCTGGTGTTGTAGACGACGAGCCGCGAGCGGTCTGCGACCAGATCCGGATTGACGGCGATGCGCGAGGCGAAGCCGACCGACTGCGCCCCACCCTCATAGGAGCCGGTATAGGCGGAGTTGTTGCGCCCCGCGTCGACGAAGAACGGCATTTCGGCGGTGCCGCCGGTCAGCGAGGTCTGGGTCGGGCGCGCGGTCAGGCCGGCGACGTCGCGCGTCGCGCTGCCGACGACCCGCAGCGTCGAGCCGGTGTTGGACACGGTGAAGCCGGCGCCGACGGCCGCCTGGATCTGCGTCGCGACGGATGCGGGGCCACCGGAGAAGTCGATGCCGACGACGCGGTTGTTGGCGTCGCCCTGGGCCGAGGCCGGCAAGGGCAGCGACGTCGCCGAGTCGACGCGCACGAAGGTGAAGCGCTGCGTCTGCCCGCTCGGCGGAATCGTGTAGTCCAGCGTCACCGAATTGCCGGCGGCCAGCCCGCTGAGGTCGACGTCGAAGCCGTTGAAGCCGCCGGCCGTGACCGCCGTGCCGGCGATCTCGCGATCCGAGAGCGCGCTGGAGAGCTGGGCGGCGATCTCGTCGAGCTGCGCCTGTGCCTGAACCAGCGTCTTGTCGCGCAGTTCGACCAGCGCGCCGATCTCGCCAGAGCGGAAGGTGTTGTTGGCGATCGCGTCGAACGTGTTGCCGTTCAGGTCGCGCGCGACGATCGTGCCGACCGTCCGCTTGGTCGGGTCGCTGCTCCATTGCGACTGCGGGCCGATATTGGCGCGCGCGTCGAACTCGAACTTGACCGTCGGGCGGCCGTCGAAGAGCTGCGTGCCCGAGGCGGTCGTGATGCTGAGCGCGCCGTTCGGGCGCTCGTCGGTGCGGATCTCGACATATTGCGAGAGCTCGGAAACGATGCGGTCACGCTGGTCGCGCAGATCCGCCGTGCCGGAGGTCTGCTGGGCGTTGACGATCCGTGCATTGACGTTGGTCAGCTGGTCGAGCAGCTCGTTGACGCGTGTGACCCCCGCGCCGATGCCGGCCTCGGCCTGCGAGCGCTGCTGCTGGACGCCGTCCGACAGCCCCCGCAGCCGGTTGGCGAGCTGGCTCGCCGCATCGAGCACCGCCGTGCGGTTGGTGTAGGAGGACGGGTCGTTCTGCAGCGCCTGCAGCGAATTGGTGAAGGTGCTGTACATCGAGTCCAGCGCCGTCTTGCTGCCAGGAGCACCAAAGAGCTGGTCGAGATTGGCGAAGACCTGGGCGCGGGTCGAGGTATAGGACGCGCCCGAGCTCTCCTGCAGCAGCTGGTGCTGGACGATGCGGTCGAGCAGCCGCTGGACGTTGGGGTTGCTGACCCCGACGGTGCCGCCGCTGATCGAGTCGACGCTGGAGACATTGCGCCGGACATAGCCCGGCGTGCTGGCATTGGCGACGTTCTGCGAGACGACGCCGATGCCGATCTGGGCGCTGTTCAGCCCGGAAATCGACGTGCCGAGTGCGGTATTGAGACCCATCGTCAACTCCTGTCGTCTTTGGCTCTTGTTCTTTGGCCCGGCCCTTCTGGGCCGTCAGGCCAGGCTGCTCTCAGCGCTCAGCGGATGATGTTGAAGACGTCGCGCAGCATCTCCTGCGCCGTCGAGATCACCTTGGTGTTGGCCGAATAGGCCTGCTGGGTGACGATCATCTTCGAGAACTCGTCGGCGATGTCGGTGTTGGACTGCTCGACATTGCCGCCGATCAGCGCCGCGGTGCCCAGGCCGACGATCGGCGCGCCCGACTCGATCGTCTCCTCGAAGGCGCCGCCATCGAGACGCTTCAGCGCATTGCCTGCGTTGAAGCGGGCGACCGCGATCTGCGCCAGCGGCACGACCTGGCCGTTGCTGAAGGTGCCGATCACCTGGCCTTCGTTCGAGATCGAGACCCGGTCGAGCGTACCGGCGGTGTAACCGTTCTGGCGGATGCTGCGGGCGTCGATCTGGCCACTGGTGTCACCGTTCTGGGTCAGGCTGGTGCCGTTGGTGACGATGCTGATCGGCGCGGAGGCAGGCGAGATGGCGTTTCCACCGATCGTCATGGGCGGGATCGTGATGTTGCCGCTGGCCGGCGACGTCATCTTGCCGGTGTTGTCGAAGGTGATGTCGGTATCGACATTTCGATAGGCGACGGTCGTACCGGTCGCGCCGGTGTTCTCGGCGATGAACAGGTTCCAGGTATCGGCCACCGCCGGCGGGCCAGCCGCGGCATTGGAGACCTTGGCCCAGCGCAGCTCGACGCTGGTTGCCTTGCCGAGCGTATCGTAGACCGTGACCGAGCCACCCGGGATCGAGCGGTTGAGGAAGGTGGTCAGGTCGCTGCCCACCACGGTGCCGGTACCGCCCGAGGCGGTCGTTCCGGGATTCGTACCGAAGCCGGTGCCGGCATTGAGCAGCTCGGAGCCCGGGGTCGAGGTATTGGCATTGTTGGTCTTCGGATAGGCCGGGATGTTGGCGCTGTATTCGATCTGGGTTGTCGCCTTGGCCGGGAACTGGTCCTTGGTGATGCGCAGCACGTCGGGCTGGCTGCCGATGATCTGGCCGGTGACAGGGTCGATCTTCTGGCCCTTGAGGTAATAGCCGGCGCCGTTGACGAGGTAGCCGTCGGCGTCGAAGTCGAAATCGCCGCGGCGGGTGTAAAGATTGCTGTTGGCGAACTGTGTCGAAGCGCCGACGCCGCTCTGGCGCTGGTCGACGACGAAGAAGCCGTCGCCGTTGATCGCGGCGTTGGTGTCGATGCGCGTCGCGTTCAGGTCGCCCTGGATCGTGTTGGTGGCGCGGCTATAGGAGGCGACCGAGCCGGCGATCTGCCGGTTCAGCGCCGAATCCGGCACCAGGTCGGAAAAGCTGGTATCGACCCGCTTGAAGCCGGCGGTGCGCGAGTTCGCGATGTTGCCGGAGATATTCTCGAGGGCGTAGGACTGGGCCTGCATGCCCGTCACCGCCGTCGTCAGCGCACTGAAAACACCCATCGCAACCTCACCTGGTCACCTGACCTGGACAGCGCCCCCCATGGGCGGCATGTCGAACCGAGGCTGGTTTTGCACGGCCTGTGCCAGAGCCATGCGTGAGATATTTCAAGAGCTTGGATGGTTTTTGAAAGGTTTCCGGACGATTCCGACCGGGCAGATTCGTCCGCTACCGGCAAATTCTGCCGGGCTCAACTATCCTTGCCGCCCCAGCCGGAGAGATCGCCGGCGACATCGGACAATCCCGGCGGCGTCTCCTCGACGAAGGGCAGCGGCCTGCAGACCGCGATGGCTGCGAGCCCGATCCGGGCGGTCAGCAAGCCGTTGAGCACGCCCTCGCCGAGCTTGGCCGAAAGCCGCGCCGCCAGCCCCTGGCCGAGCACCTGCTGGATCACTGCATCGCCCGCCGCCATGCCGCCGGTGACGACGAGATGGCCGAGCACCTGTCGCGCCAATCTGAACAGCCCGAGCGCGCCGGGGCGACCGGCATAGATCGTCGCGATCGTCCGCAGCAGCCGGGCGCAGGCGACGAGCACGAAGACGACGTCGACCAGCGCCCGCGGGCTCACCGCCGTGACCAGCGAGACGCGCCGCGCCGCCTGCGCAACCTGCGCCTGCGCGAGCGCATCGAGCGGCGCGAGCAGGCTGCGCTCGGCAACGGTGAGCAGGTCGCGGGCAGCGAGCAGCTGCGGCGTATGCAGGGTCAGCTCCGCCCTGCCCTTCGCCGTCTCGGGCCTTCCAGCATAGAGCTTGTCGAGATCGCCAGCGACGCTGCGCGCCTTGCCGAGATCGCTCTCAGAGAGCGCCGCGACGGCGCGCTCGCGCAGTGCCTCGACCCGCCGCTCGCGCAGGATGTCGCGCAGCACGCGCAGAAGCATGACCAGTAGCGCCAGTGCCGCAACGCCCGCGCAGACCAGCGCCGCGATGCCGACGGCCGGGTTGAGGGCGAGCAGCCAGCGGATCGTCTGCTCGGCCCAGACCGTGACCGAGAGCGCCAGCAGGCCCGACAGCGCCGCGACGAACAGGCTGCCCCAGCTGAAGCGGCGACGCCTCGGCTGCGGAATCGGAGCGGCTTCCGGCTCGATCGGCTCGACCTCCGGCACGACGGCGACATCGCCGCGCCCGCCGAAGACCGCGTCGTTGGAAGAGCCGTCCTGCGGATCGAGCCGGATGGCACGCGGCGCCTTGCTCATGCTCGCCTCCTCACGCCAGCCTGTCACCGATCAGGAATTCGAGCGCGCGGTCGAGGCGGATCTGCGGCGGCGGCACCAAACGCCCGCCGGCATCCGGCTTGACCAGCGGCGGCCGGAAGCGTGGCGCCCGGACATGCCAGCGCGGCGCGTCGGGATCGAAGATCGCCTCGGGCCGCTCCGGCAGGTCGCCCGGAAAAATCGCCGCTTCCGTCTGGCCATCGAAGACCTCGCCGTCGACGACTTCGCCTGCCTCCGGCACCCCGGCGATCGCCGGCAACTCCTCGCGGCCCTCGCGGATGCGGACCTCGCGCGTGGCGCGGATCGCCGCGAAGGCCATCGCCTCCACCTTCGCCCCCGCCCCTTGCGCCTGCGCAGCGGCCCGCGCGACCAGATGCGACATCACGCCGGCGAGCCGGTCATGGCTGGTATGGTGCAGATGATCGGCCTTTGTCGCGGCGAACAGCACCTTCTCGATCCGCGGCGCAAACAGGCTCGACAGCAGGCTGTTGCGGCCGACGGCGAAGGCCGAGAGCGCCTGGCCGAGCGCGGTTTCGAGATCGGCGAGCGCAGCCGGACCCGCATCGAGCGCCGCCAGCGCGTCGACCAGTACGATCTGCCGGTCGAGCCGGGCGAAATGCTCGCGAAAGAAGGGGCCGACCACGACCCGCTTATAGGCTTCGAAGCGCTCGGCCATCAGTCCGGCGAGCGTGCCGGCCTGCGGCTGCACGCCCGGTGGCAGGTCGAGCGGCGCGAAGGTCAGGGCCGGCGAGCCCTCAAGATCGCCCGGCATCAGGAAGCGGCCGGGCGGGGTCACCGCCACGGCCTCCGGATCAGCGCGCAGGGCGGCGAGATAGGCCTTGAACACGTCGCTGGCGGCTTCGGCCACCAGCTCGTCCGCTGGCCCGGCCGGGTCGCGCTGTTTCAAATCGTCGAGCCAGGGTGCAGCGATGGCGAGCCGGTGCGCCTTGCGCGCATCCGCGACCGCCTGCGCCGACCAGCTGGCGTAATCCTGCCCGATCAGCGCGAGATCGAGCAGCCACTCGCCGGGATAGTCGACGATGTCGAGCGTCAGCGTCGCCGGCCCCTTGAACCAGCCCTCGGCGCGCTCGTAATCGATCTCGATCCGCAGCTCCGAGATCCGCCGCGTCGACTCCGGCCAGCGCCGATCCGGGCCTGACAGCGCGGCGCGATGCGCCTCATAGGGAAAGCGCGGGATCTCCGGGTCGGGCTGCGGCACCAGTCGCACACGGGCAATCCGCCCTTCCGCGGAAGCCTTCAGCACCGGCAGCTTTGCGCCTTCGACCAGGTTCTGGATCAGCGCGGTGGTGAAGACCGTCTTGCCCGAGCGCGACAGCCCGGTGACGCCGATGCGCAGGCGCGGCCGCGCCAGCCCGAGCAGGCTGTCGCCGAAGGCGAGCGCGGCATTGCGCGCCTCTTCGAGATAGGAGCGCTCGCTCACCGGGGCAGCGGATTCGAAAGCCGCTGCGGAATACCCTCAGCCCTCATCCTGAGGAGCCGCGCTGCGGCGTCTCGAAGGATGCTCCAAGAGGCTCCGGAAACAACTGGAGCATCCTTCGAGACGCGCTCCTTCAGAGCGCTCCTCAGGATGAGCGCGGGTGTGTACGAGACCGATCTCATTCGTCGGGCCCCTCGCCGAGCGAGCCCGGCGTGACGAAGCGGTCGAGCCGGCCGCCTTGCGCGGCCAGATCGCGCCAGTCCTCGATGGCAAAATCGATCACGGCGAGGCCGCAGGTCGGGTATTTCTGCGCCATCCGCGCGGCGGCATAGCGGTCGCCATGGCCGGCGAGCCTGGCGGCCAGCTCCTCGAAGCCGGGATTATGGCCGATCATGAGGAGCGTGCGGACGCCAGGATCCGTCTCCTGCACCACGTTGAGCAGGCGCTCGGGCTTGGCCTCGTAGATGCGCGGCTCGTAATGCGTCGGCGGCTTCTCCGGCAGCATCGGCTTGACCAGCTCCCAGGTCTCGGCCGTGCGCTTGGCCGGCGAGATCAGGACGAGATCCGGCAGCAGCAGCTCCTCGGCGAGATAACGACCCATGACCGGGGCGGCTTCGCGTCCACGCGTGGCGAGCGGCCGGTCGCGATCGGCGGTGTTGGCGGGCCAGGCCGATTTGGCATGGCGCAGAAGCATGAGGCGGCGCATGGCCGCCATCTAACCATGGCTGGCGGGATTTGCGAGTGGCTTGGGCGGGGAAGCCCGTACTGCGGCGAGAAGCATCTCCATGAGACGACCCGAATACAGCGCGATCAGCCGCTCGCGCCCGCCCGGCTGCATCTCCAGTGGCGCGAGCTGGCCGTCGATCAGCATGGTCGAGAAGCCATGGGTGATCGACCAGACGAACAGGATCTCGGCGAGATCGGCGTCATCGTCATAGCTCGACGGCAGCCGCATCAGCACATCGGCATCGACCTCTCGCCCCAGCGCCAGCTTGGTCTCCCGGACCAGGATGCCGAAGGCCCGGACGGCGGCGCGACGCAGATCGTCGTCCCCGCTCTTCAGGCCGAGCCGCCCGAAGACGACGCGGAAGCGGCCGGGCCGCGTCAGCGCGACCGCGAGATAGCCCTCGCAGATCGCCGCCAGCCGATCGCCGCCGGACGCCTCGGCCTTGGCGATGGCCGCCTCCATCGTCTGCGACAGATCGTCGAAGCCGAGCGTCGCGATCGCGGTCAGAAGGCCGACGAGATTGCCGAAATGATGCGCCGGCGCCGCTGGCGACACGCCGGCCCGGCGGGCGCATTCGCGCAAGGTGAAGCCGCCGACGCCCTTCTCGGCCAGCACCGCCTCGGCCGCGTCGATCATCGCCTGGCGCAGGTCGCCATGATGATAGCCGCCGCGCTTGCCGACCTTGGTATCCATCGCACGCCCCGCCCGCACGCCGCCGCCAACAAACTTGACGCCGTTAAGATAACGCAATAGGACAAGCCCGCAACTAAACAGCGTCAAGATTGGAGCGCAGGATGCCTCTCAGCTTCGACGATGCCTTCACCCGGGCAGGCCAGCTCGCGATGATCGGCTGGGCCGCCTTGATCCTGCTGCCACGCTGGCGCGGCATTTCCGCAGCGCTTGCCGGTTGGATCATCCCGGCCCTGCTCTCGCTCGGCTATGCCGTGCTGATCGCCGTCCGTTGGCACGACGCCAAGGGCGGCTTCTCCTCGCTCGATTCGGTTGCGGCCCTGTTCGCCTCGAAGCCGCTGCTGCTCGCCGGCTGGGTGCACTACCTCGCCTTCGACCTCTTCCTCGGCAATTGGATCCTGCGCCGCTCGCAGGAAGAGGCGATCCCGCATTGGCTGATGCTGCCGGTGCTGCCGATAGTCTTCCTGTTCGGCCCGTTCGGTTTCATCACCTACCTGCTGCTGGAAACCTGTTTTCGCCTGGCACGTGAAGACCGCATCGCACGCCTGCAGGCCCGCCTTCCGGCCTGGCTGCCTGATCTCGAGCTGGAGCCGCGCCTCACCGCCGCCGCCTTCGCCATGCTCGCTTTGGCCGCGCCGACCAGCCTCGCCTGGCTGATCGATACCAGGCAGTTCCATGGCGTCGACACCTGGATCAAGCCGCTGAAATTCGAGATCTCGGTCGCCATCTACCTGCTGACTCTGGCGCTGTTCCTGCCGCTCGCGAGCGACCGCTTCCGCGCCTCCTGGCTCGGGCGCTACATGGTCTGGCCGGTGATCGTGCCGATCGTCCTCGAAGTGCTCTACATCGCCTGGCGCGCCTCGCGGGTCGAAGCCTCGCACTACAACCGCGACGACTGGATCGGCATCGCGCTCTACGCGCTGATGGGCATCGGCGCGGTGATGTTCACGATCGCGCCCGGCTTCCTTGCCTATGGGCTTTCCCGCCGTGATGCCGCCCCGATGCCGGAGGTGGTGCGCTGGTCTCTGGTCGTCGGGCTCGCCCTCACCTGCGTCTTCGGGCTCGCCAGCGGCGCCATCCTCAGTTCGAGCGCGAGCGGCCACTATGTCGGCATCGTGCCGGAAGCGCATCGGACGATACCCTTCTTCGGCTGGTCGCTGACGATCGGGGATCTGCGCATCGCGCATTTCCTTGGCTTGCACGCCTTGCAGTTCATCCCGGCGATCGGCGTGGCTCTCTGGTTGGCGAGCCGGCAGCGCAAGGCCGGGCTCTTTGCGCTCGGGACGGTCTCGGCCGCCTATGCCGCCATCACCGCGACGGCGCTCGTCGCGGCGCTGCAGGCGCGCCCGCTGCTCGGGCTGGGCTGACAGGCACTACGCATCATCGCCATCGGAGCCGGGCACAAGATCATCGGCGCCCGGCTCGTAGCGCAGCAGGTCGCCCGGCTGGCAATCGAGCACGGCACAGATCCGCGTCAGCGTATCGAAGCGCATGCCGCGGACCTTGCCGGACTTCAGCTGCGAGACCTGCTGCTCGGTCAGACCGATGCGCTGGGCCAGTTCCTTCGAGCGCATTTTGCGGCGCGCCAGCATGACATCGAGTTCGACGATGATCGGCATCGTCGAACTCCTACACGAAACTCTGATTCTCGTCCGCGAGCCGGACCGCCTCTCTGAGGACCAACCCGAAGGCGACCAGCGCCGCCCCTGCGGCCAGCACGCCGAACGTCCCCGGATCGAGCGTGATCGCCAATTGCTTCTGGCCTGACGGGTTGTCGAAGGTCAGCGCGACACTCTGCAGCGCCCGCGCCAGTGGCGTCGCGACGCCCATTGCCGTTAGCAGCCAGCCAATCCGGGTGAGGCGCTGCGCGTTCTCCTCCTCCAGCACCTGGCCGCGGCCGAAGCGGCCGAACAGGCTCGAGAGCCGCAACATCGCGGCAACGAAGAGGCCCGCAGGTACGAGGCCGATCGTCAGCGCCGCCCAATAGCCGCGCTCCGAGAACGGGCCGACCGGGGCGCTGACGCCGATCGTGCCGCGGGCATAGGCGGCGAGCTGCTCGGGATCGCGCCAGAGCCAGACGGCGCCGAACGCCATCAAGGCCGCCGCCGCAATGCACAGGACGCGCGCAATCGTACTCATGCGCCGCAGCCTCGCCATGGGGGACCGCTCCTGCGCCGTGCTCACAAAGAATGCCATGAATCTTCACTCCGTGATTGACAAAATTAAACTAAGAAATGAATTTCTGAATGTCAAAACCATTTCACTGGAAAGCTCGATGCGCCCTGTTCTGCCCGCCACACTGCTGCTTTGCGGCCTGCTCGCCGGCTGCGGCCACGTCCCGCTGGCCTCTTTGCCGAAGCTGGCCAAGGTCGACATCAGAACGACCGACCTCGCCGAGCTGCGCGCCGGCATCAGCCTGCCGGCCGACATCCGCACCCTGCCCGGCGGCGTCACCATGACGCTCATCGCCTTGCCCAAGGATGGCGGGCGCCATGAACGCAAGGTCGTGCTGGAAGAAGTCCGCGAAGCCGCCGAGCTGGCGAAGCTGCCGGCGGTGGCTTCGCCGGGACGCCGCTTCACCCTGTTCAGGCTGAGCCGGGCCGACACCGCCCGCCTTGGCGCCTTCCGCGAGGAGATGTTCGCCGGCCCGCAGAACAGCGGCAATCGCGGCAGCCTGGCGCTGGGAGCTGACAAGGCTTGCCGCCTGGGCGAGCTCTCAGGCAAGCCGATCGCGATGTCAGGCTATCTCAGGACGTCGGAAACACAGGACTATGTCCTGCTGATGCGTGATTTCGATCTCAGGGACGCCGTCCGCGAGATCGATCCCAAAGTCGACCTCGCCACCGCGATCCCGCCTTGCGACACGGTGGCGGAGGCCAAGCTCAACGGCTCTCCCGCCGCGCCATGAAGGCGAGCTTCTCGAACAGCGAGACATCCTGCTCGTTCTTGAGCAGCGCGCCGTGCAGTGGCGGGATCAGCTTGCGCGGATCGCGCTCGCGCAGCACCTCGGGGCCGATATCGTCGGCGACGAGCAGCTTCAGCCAGTCGAGCAATTCGGAGGTCGAGGGCTTCTTCTTGATGCCCGGCACCTCGCGCACCTCGAAAAACAGGCGCAGCGCCTCCTCCATCAGTCGCTTCTTGATGCCAGGGAAATGCACCTCGACGATTTTCTGCATCGTCTCGGCGTCCGGGAAGCGGATGTAGTGGAAGAAGCAGCGGCGCAGGAAGGCGTCCGGCAGCTCCTTCTCGTTGTTCGAGGTGATGATCATTACCGGCCGCTGCGCCGCGCGGATCGTCTCGCCGGTCTCGTAGACATGGAACTCCATGCGGTCGAGCTCGAGCAGCAGGTCGTTCGGGAACTCGATGTCGGCCTTGTCGATCTCGTCGATGAGCAGCACGGGCCGCACCGGCGAGACGAAGGCCTCCCAGAGCTTGCCGCGCTTGATGTAGTTGGCGATGTCGGAGACGCGGGCGTCGCCGAGCTGGCTGTCGCGCAGGCGGCTGACCGCGTCGTACTCGTAGAGGCCCTGCTGCGCCTTGGTCGTCGACTTGACGTGCCAGGTCAGCAGCGGCGCGCCGAGCGCGGCGGCGATCTCCTCGGCCAGCACGGTCTTGCCGGTGCCGGGCTCGCCCTTGACCAGCAGCGGTCGCTCCAGCCGGATCGCGGCATTGACCGCGACGGTCAGGTCCTCGGTGGCGACGTAGGAAGCGGTGCCGGTAAAGCGCATGCGGGACCTTCATATCGCTGGCTTGCGGCCATGCTGCTGCCGCGAACAGCATCGTGCTTAGAGGTCGACCGGCAACAGGGCAAGTTTTCGTCGGCCCGACGCGAGTTTTGGTTTGTGTTGCAAGGCTTTGCCAAGCAAAGCTTCGCGATCAGCAGCTTCGCTTGATTCTTCGAGGGTGACGTGGCCGGGACGATCGATCCTTCCGCCTATCGTGACGCCGTGGTCGTGCTCGCCACGGCCGGCGTGATCGTGCCCTTCGCCAAGCGTTTCCGGGTCAATTCGGTCGTCGCCTTCATGGCCTGCGGTGCCGTGCTCGGCCCCTATGGTCTCGGCGGGCTCGTCGCCAAGATCCCGATCCTCAGCACCATCACCGTCTCGAGCGCAGAGGCGCTCGCCGGCCCGGCCGAACTCGGCGTCGCCTTCCTGCTCTTCGTCATCGGGCTGGAACTGTCCTATGAGCGCCTCAAGACCATGCGCCGGCTGGTCTTCGGACTGGGCCTCGGGCAGGTCGCGTTCTCGGCCGCGGCGATCAGCGCCATCGCCTACAGCTTCGGACAGCCGGCTGCCGCGGCGCTGCTGATTGGCACGGCGCTCGCCCTGTCCTCGACCGCGATGGTGGTCGAGCTGCTCTCGGCCCATCGCCGCATGACCTCCTCGGCCGGACGCGCCAGCTTCGCCATCCTGCTCTGCCAGGACCTTGCGGTGATTCCGCTGCTCTTCCTGGTCAGCGTGCTCGGTGCGCAGAATGGCGGTTCGCTGATCGCCGGCCTGACCCAGGCGCTGCTGCAGGCGATTGCAGCCATTGCCGCGATCGTCGTGATCGGCCGTCTCGCCATGCGCCCGCTCTTTCGCCTGGTCGCATCGACGGATTCCTCCGAGAGTTTCATGGCGGCAACCCTGCTGGTCGCGCTCGGCACAGGGCTGATCGCCGCCGGAGCCGGCCTCTCCATGGGGCTCGGGGCCTTCATCGCCGGGCTCCTGCTGGCGGAGACCGAGTATCGCCGCGCCATCGAGGTGACGATCGAGCCGTTCAAGTCGCTGCTGATCGGCGTCTTCTTCCTCACCGTCGGCATGAGCGTGAACCCTGCAGCCCTGGCGGCCCAGCCCGTTGCGATCCTGAGCATCGCCGCCGGGCTCTTCCTCGCCAAGGTCGCGATCACCTTCCTGTTCGCCCGCTACTTCAAACTGTCGGTGCCGACCGCGCTCGAAACCGCGATCATGGTCGGGCCCGGCGGCGAGTTCGCCTTCGTGCTGCTGACCGCGTCCGTCGCGGCCAAGCTGGTCGACCAGAACGCGGCCGCGCTCGTGCTCGCGGGCGTCTCGCTGACGATGATCTTCCTGCCGCTCGCTGCCCGCATGGCGCGAAAGCTCTCGGCACGCCTGGCGCCGGCCGTGAAAATTCCGGACGAAGCGAATATCCTGCCGCCGGACGATCATGCCCCCCGCGCCATTGTCGTCGGCCTCGGCCGCGTCGGCCGGCTGGTCGGCGAGATGCTCTCGCAGCACAAGGTGCCCTATATCAGCCTCGACGCAGACCCGGCCGTGGTCGCGACGCAACGCCGCGCCGGCCGCCCCGCCTTCTACGGCAACGCCACCCAGCCGGATTTCCTGCGACTCTGCGGCCTCGAGGAGGCGACCGCGCTGATCGTCACCATCGACAATCCCCGCGCCGTCGACGAGATCGTCGCGGCAGCGCGCGGCGTGCGGCAGGACCTCATCATCGTCGCCCGCGCCCGCGACGCCAAGCATGCGCGGCATCTGTACGAGCTTGGGGTGAACGACGCCGTACCGGAAACGATCGAAGCCAGCCTGCAATTGTCGGAAGCGGCGCTGGTCGGCCTCGGCGTGCCGATGGGCCTCGTCATCGCCTCGGTGCACCAGCGCCGAGACGATTTCCGCAGCGAGCTCAAGCCGGCGAGCGCGCCGCAGCCCGCCCTGCCGCGCCATGCCCGCTCGCGGCGGCTGTGACGCCGGGCGCCTGATCCAGACTTACGCGAATTCCTTCCGCTCCGCCGGCTCAAGCCGCACGGACAGCGCAGTCGTCTCGGCCGGCGCCGGCTCGATACGCACCATTTTGCCGGCGGCCGCCGCCTGCATCGCCCGGCGCATATGGCCGTAGAACTGCTCCGCGCTGCTGTTCCAGCTGTGGCGCTTGGCCAGTTCCAGCCCGGCCTCGCGTGGCAGACGCAGGGCCGAGAGCGCAGCACTGCGCAGATCCTCATGCAACACCGCCGCCTCGCTGCCGGCGAAGACGTCGCTCGGTCCCTGCACCGGGAAGGCTGCGACCGGCAGCCCGCTCGCCGCCGCCTCCAGCAGCACGATGCCGAAGGTGTCGGTCAGGCTCGGAAAGACGAAGACGTCGGAGGAGGCATAGATCGCCGCGAGATCCTCGCCCTCGCGAGCGCCGAGGAAATGCGCCTCCGGAAAGGCGCGCATGAGGTCCGCACGGGCGGGCCCGTCACCGACCACGACCTTGCTGCCAGGCAGGCGCAGCGACAGGAAGGCTTCGAGGTTCTTCTCGACTGCGACCCGGCCGACGCTGAGGAAGATCGGCCGCGGCAGGTCGAGCACGCTCTCAGGGCGCGGATGAAACAGCGAGAGATCGACACCCCGGCCCCAGCGCAGGATGCGCTCGAAGCCATGGGCGCTGAGCTCCGCCTCGACGGTGGCCGTCGAGACCATCACGCCAGCCGCCGGCCCGTGAAAACGACGCAGGAAGCGATAGCTCCAGCTTTCGGGGATCGGCCAGCGCGCCGCGACATATTGCGGAAAGCGGGTGTGATAGCTCGTGGTGAAAGTGCGCTTCTGGGCCAGGCAGACGGCGCGCGTCAGCCAGCCGATCGGCCCTTCCGTCGCGATATGGATATGGTCCGGGGCGAACTCGGCGATCCGCCTCGCGACATGCCGGCGCGTCGCCAGTGCGATGCGGATGTCGGGGTAGGACGGCAGGCCGACCTGCCAGAAGCCTTCCGGCGTCAGCATATGCGGGGTGACGCCGAACTCAGGCGCCGCCTCGACCATCCGCTCCAGCGAGCGCACCACGCCGTTGATCTGCGGGCGCCAGGCGTCCGTCGCGATCAGGACGCGCATCACGCGGCCTCGACGAGGCTCGGCGCTGGCGTCGGGCGTGCCATGACGGGCGCCAGCTTCTCGCCCTTCTGCCGATGCTGCGGCCAGCGGACGATCTCGAAGCGGCCATCGTCGTGCTCGACCACGGCCGTGCAGCTTTCGACCCAGTCGCCGGTGTTGATGTAGGTCAGCCCGCCGATCTCGCGCTGCGCGGCATGGTGGATGTGGCCGCAGATCACGCCGTCGGCCTTGTGCCGGCGTGCCTCGTCGGCGAGGCACTGCTCGAACTCGCCGATATAGTTCACGGCGTTCTTGACCTTGTGCTTGGCCCAGGCCGAGAGCGACCAGTGCGGCAGGCGAAGGACGCGGCGGACCTTGTTGATGCCGTGGTTGAGCACGAGCGCGATCGTGTAGGCCCAGTCGCCGAGCAGAGCGAGCCATTTGGCATTGCGCACCACGAGGTCGAACAGGTCGCCATGAATGACGAGCATGCGCTTGCCGTCGGCCGTCTCGTGGACGATGTCATCGACCAGCGTGATGCCGCCGAACTGCAGGCCGGTATAATCGCGCAGGAAGTCGTCGTGGTTGCCGGTGACGTAGATCAGCTTCGAGCCCTTGCGCACCTTGCGCAGCAGCTTCTGCACCACGTCGTTGTGCGACTGCGGGAAGTACCAGCCGCTCTTCAGCCGCCAGCCATCGATGATGTCGCCGACCAGGTAGATCGTCGGCGCGTCATAGTCGCGCAGGAACTCCAGCACGAGATCCGCCTGGGCCCCGCGCGTGCCCAGATGCAGGTCCGAGATGAAGATGCTGCGAACCTGCTTGGCGTCGCTGTCGTCGCTCATGGCCGCCGGCCCATGCTGTTGCCTTGCCTGCGGCGTGTGGCTGATTTGCACTACGCTTTGATGACGCGGCGGCAAAAGCATGCTTTGCCTGCCCGCACAGGAACGGACCTTTCCGGGAGACGACCATGGATCTGGGTATCGCCGGCCGCACGGCCATCGTTTGCGCCTCGAGCAAGGGGCTGGGCCGCGGCTGCGCGCAGGCACTGGCCGAAGCGGGCTGTACCGTCGTCGTCAACGGCCGTGACGCCACGACGCTTGAGGACACCGCGGCCGCGATTCGTGCCAGCACCGGCGCGACCGTGATCGCCGTCGTCGCCGACGTCGGGACCAAGGCCGGTCAGGATGCGCTGCTCGCCGCTGCGCCCAATCCTGACATCCTGGTCAACAACAATGGCGGCCCGCCGCCCAAGCCGTTCCGCGAGGTGACGCGCGAGGGGCTGCTCGAAGGCGTCGCGCAGAACATGGCGACGCCGCTGGAGCTGGTGCAGCGCGTGGTCGACGGCATGATCGAGCGGCGCTTCGGCCGCATCGTCAACATCACCTCGGCGAGCGTGCTCACCCCGCTGACCGGGCTCGACGTCTCCTCCGCCGCCCGCGCCGGCCTCACCGCCTTCCTCGCCGGCGTCGCCCGCGAGATCGCCCATGCCAACGTCACCATCAACAACATCCTGCCCGGCGTGTTCGATACCGACCGGATCAAGACCGCGACCAACAAGGTCGCCGAGATGCAGGGCATCAGCATCGAGGAGGCGACGAAGCGCAGGCTCGCAGCCGTCCCGGCCGGCCGCCTCGGCACGCCCGACGAGTTCGGCAAGCTCTGCGCCTTCATCGCCAGCGCCCATGCCGGCTACATCACCGGCCAGAACTTCCTGATCGACGGCGGGTCGTTCCGCGCCAATTTCTGAACCGGGCCGGCCGGGGCGCGTCAGGATGCGCTCCGGCTCTCACCCTCCAGTACCAAACCGAGACCAATGACCATCGCCTATCGCCGCGCCGTCCCCGAGGATACGCCTGCCTGCGTCGTTCTACGCGGCAGGACACGGGAGAACGCCTTATCGGTCGAGCGCCTCGCGGAAGCGGGTGTCACGCTCGAAAGCTGGCAGGCCGGCATCGCCGATGGCAGCCTGCCGGGCCATGTCGCGACCGAGGCCGATGAGATTGTCGGCTACTGCTTCGGCGAGCGCGAGACCGGCGAGATCGCCGTGCTGGCGCTGCTCCCCGACCATGAGGACAGAGGTGTCGGACGGACCTTGCTGAACCTGGTCGTCGCCGACTTCAGGGAGCTTGGCTTCGCCAGATTGTTCCTCAGTTGCTCACCCGATCCGGCGGTGCGCTCATATGGTTTCTACCGGCATCTGGGCTGGACCTCGACCGGCACGTTCGACGACCGGGACGACGAGATCCTCGAATACCGCCTCGCCTGAACCGCATCGCCATCGCGTCCCGCGACGCGCCGGTCCGGTTTGCAAGATCGGCGCTTGGAACGGCTCGGCGCTCGTGGTCTAAGGACTGGAGGTCTTGCACAAGACTTCCATTCCTCGCGCCCGACCTGTTCCCTTGTCACCGCTCCTCGGCATCAGCCTCAAGCTGCTTTCGGCCCTGTCGTTCACGCTGATGTCGGCCGGCATCAAGACGCTGGCCTCGCGCTATCCGACCGGCGAGCTCGTCTTCTTCCGCTCGTTCTTCGCGCTGATTCCGCTGATCATCTGGCTGGCCTGGCGGCATGAATTCCCCGAGGCGCTCAAGACGAGCAATCTGCGCGGCCATCTCAAGCGCGGCGTCATCGGCTCGACCGGCATGTTCCTCGGCTTCGCCGCGCTGCATCTGCTGCCGCTCTCGGACGCGGTCGCGATCGGCTATGCCGCGCCGTTGATCGTCGTCGTGCTGGCGGCGCTGATCCTGAAGGAGCGCGTGCGCATCTATCGCTGGACCGCGGTCGCCGTCGGCTTCCTCGGCGTGCTCCTGATGCTCTCCCCGCATATGGGCGCGCAGGCCTTCGGCCACGGGCTCTCGGGCGGCCCGGCCATCGGCGCCCTGCTCGCGCTTGCCGGCGCCTTCTGCTCGGCCTTCGCCTCGATCGAGGTCCGGCTGCTGACCCATACCGAGAAGACCGGCGCCATCGTCTTCTATTTCATGTCGCTGACCTCGCTGCTCGGTCTGCTGACGCTCGCGCTCGGCTGGACCGTGCCTGACCTGAAGGACTTCATCCTGCTCGTCACCATCGGCGTGCTCGGCGGTCTCGGCCAGATGCTGCTGGTCCAGGCCTACCGCTATGGCGACGCCTCGCTGATCGCGCCGTTCGAGTATTCGACGATGATCTGGGCGACCGCGCTGGGCTGGTTCGTCTTCGGCGAATGGCCGGTCCAGGCGGTGCTCATCGGCTCGCTGATCGTGATCGCGTCGGGCATCTACGTCATCCTACGCGAGAAGCAGCTCGGCCTGCTCAAGAAAGAGACGCGCGAGGCCGGCCCGTCCCGCTCGGTCTGAAGCCACTCGACTTGCCGCCTGGAGCGATCCAAGGCATTGTCCGCTAAGACAAACCAATCGTTCTCTTTCCCAAACGGCACATTCTGGACGGGCAAGAGGAGCGACGGCAGGCATGAGCACAATGGGCATCGAAACCAGGGAACGTGGCGGCCGAGAGCTCGCATCCGGCGCGCAGGTGATTTCGGGCCAGCTCGGCAAGACCATCCAGCGGCTGCGCAAGGCCTACAACCTGTCGCTCTCCGAACTGGCCGAACAGTCCGGTGTCGCCAAGTCGATCATCAGCCAGATCGAGCGCAACGAGACCAATCCGACGCTGGCGACGATCTGGCGGCTGTCGCAGGCGCTCGACGTCTCGATCGAGCGCGTGCTCTCGAACAACGAGGAAGAGGCCTTCATCGAGAAGATCGCGCGGCCCGACACGCCGATCCTGGTCTCGGAGGACGGCAAGCTGCGCCTCGCCATCATCGGCTGGATCAAGACGGTCGAATGGCTGCAGTGGTACGAGGTCAGCGCCGAGCCGGGCGGCGAGCTCGATTCGGAAGGGCATCAGCGCGGCTCGATCGAATCGCTCTCGGTCAGCGCGGGCGAGTTCGAGGTCGATGTCGGCGGCATCACCCAGCGCGCCAAGGCCGGCGAGACCCTGCGCTATCGCTGCGACCGCCAGCACATCGTCCGCTGCATCGGCGACCAGCCCGGCACCGCCCTGATGGTCTGCATCCTCAAGGCCGCGGTGATGGACTAGACGCAGTCACGGCCACCGCCCCTGCGCCTTGACGAAGTCGACGAAGGCGCGGAGGGGCGCCGGCAGATGACGCCTGCCCGGATAGTACAGGAACGGCCCGGGGAAGCGCTCCCACCAGGATTCGAGAACGGGCTCCAGCGCGCCGTTGTCGAGATGAGGCCGCAGCCAGTCCTCGAAGAGCTGGATGACGCCGCTGCCCGCAATCGCTGCCTCGACGGCAAGGTCGATCGCAGCGCCGGCACGAACGATGAGCGGGCCGCTCGGCTCCACGCGGACGATCTCGCCGTCGCGCTCGAATTCCCAGGATGTCATCGCGCCGCTCGAGAAGCGGCCGCGCAGGCAGGCATGGCCCAGCAGGTCGCGCGGATGCTCAGGCCGCCCGCAGCGATCGAGATAGGCGGGCGACGCCGCCGTCGCAAAGCGCTGTTCGGCCGGGCCGATCGGCACCGCGATCATGTCCTGCTCCAGACGCTCGCCATATCTGATCCCGGCATCGCAGCCCGAAGCGAGCATGTCGACGAAGCTGTCCTCGGCGATCACCTCCAGAGTGATGTCGGGATAGGCGGCGAGAAAGGCCGGCACGATCCTGGGCAGCACGAGCCGCGCCGCGCTGACCGGCACGTTCAGCCTCAGCGTCCCGGCCGGCCGATCGCGGAAGCCGTTGACGACGTCGAGCGCCGCCTCGACCTCTCCGAGCGCCGGTCCCAGCCTGTCGAGCAGGCGGGCTCCCGCTTCGGTCGGCGCGACGCTGCGCGTGGTGCGGTTGAGGAGGCGCACACCGAGCCGCGCTTCGAGCCGCCGCACAGCCTCGCTGAAACTTGAGGCGCTGCCATTGCTGGCCCGCGCCGCATCGCGGAAGCCGCCGGCGCGCGCAACCGCGACGAAGGCCGTGAGGTCGCCAAGATCAGCCGCCATTGTTCGCTTTCCCGAACAGCCCATACCGATTGAGCTGCCTTATCCATTATATGCCGACCGCGTACATGCTCGGTCAAGCCAAAGGAGACAGGTCAATGACGGACATCGGCAAAGTCGGAACATTCACGCTCGGCACGCGTCGGGTGAAGCGCATGGGCTATGGCGCCATGCAACTGGCGGGGCCGGGCGTGTTCGGCCCGCCCAAAGATCGGCAGGCAGCTCTTTCAGTCCTGCGCGAAGCCGTCGCCAGTGGCGTCGACCACATCGACACCAGCGACTTCTACGGCCCGCACGTCACTAACCAGATCATCCGCGAGGCTCTCCACCCCTATCCGGACGATCTCGTCATCGTCACGAAGATCGGCGCAAAGCGCGGTGCCGGCGGCTCCTGGAATCCGGCTTTCTCCGCCGAGGAGCTGACCAGCGCAGTCCATGACAACCTGCGCAATCTCGGTCTGGATGCGCTCGACGTTGTCAATCTGCGCGTCATGTTCGATGTGCACGGGCCTGCCGAAGGCTCGATCGAGGCACCGCTTACCGCGCTCGCCGAATTGCAGCGCCAGGGCCTCGTCCGCCATATCGGGCTCAGCAACATAACTCCGACACAGCTGGCGCAGGGGCGCGGCATTGCCGAGATCGTCTGCGTGCAGAACCAATACAATCTGGCGCATCGGCATGACGACGCCCTGATCGATGACCTCGCCGCTGCCGGGATAGCCTATGTGCCGTTCTTCCCCCTCGGCGGCTTCACGCCGCTGCAATCGACCGCACTGTCCGATGTCGCCAAGGCGCTCGACGCGACCCCGATGCAAGTGGCGCTGGCTTGGCTCCTGCAGCGCGCGCCCAACATATTGCTGATCCCCGGCACGTCGTCGACCGCCCATCTGCGCGAAAATCTGGCGGCAGTGGAACTCCAGCTTCCGGCTGATGCGTTGAGCATGCTGGACCTGATCGCGGCAGGCGCAGCGACGGTCTGAGTATGGGGTCCGGCTAGCCCGCGGGTTTCGGCGGCCTCGCTGGCCCGTGCACCGCCGGCAGCGACTTCAGGTACTCAGCCATCGCCAGCCGGTCGGCATCCGACAATTGCGCCATGTTGCGAACCACTGCAGCCATCGAGCCGCCGACATTGTCGAAGCTCGGCGTGAAGCCGGTCTTGAGCAACTCGGCAATCTCGGCCTTGGACCATTTGCCGAGCCCGTCCTCGGCCTGGGTGATGTTCGGCACCCAGCCCTTGCCCTCGGGATCGGGACCGCCGGCAAAGCGCGTTGCCTGAACGATCGCGCCGAGCCGGTTGCGGCTGGAATGGCATTCGGCGCAGTGGCCGGGACCGTTCACCAGATAGGCGCCGCGATTCCATTCCTCGCTCTTGGAGGGATCGGCCTTGAACGGCGCGCCGTCGAAGAACAGCAGCTTCCAGCCGCCGACCAGGCGGCGGATGTTGAAGGGGAAGCCGAGCTCATGGGCCGGCGCCTTGCCCTCGACCGAGGGCAGCGTGCGGATATAGGCGAGGAGATCGGCCACCGCCTTGGCCGGCATCTGCCGGTAGGAGGTATAGGGAAAGGCCGGGTAATAGTGCTGGCCCGAGGGCGAGACACCCGCAGTCATCGCCTGGATGAAGTCGGCCGTGCCCCAGTTGCCGATGCCGTCACGCGTATGCGGCGAGATGTTCGGCACATGGAACTTGCCGAAGGGCGACTCCAGCACCAGCCCGCCGCCCAGCCTGCTCTTGTCGTCCTGCCCCGGCGTCGCATGGCAGGAGGCGCAGCCGCCGGCCGCGAACAGCAGCTTGCCGTTCTCGAGATCCGGCGCCGGCAGCGTGCCGACCTCGGGCCCAGGCGAGACCACACGTGGATCGGTGAGGACGAAGAAGCCGGCAACGCCGAACGCGATGAAGACCAGAAGCGTGATCAGCAGGCGGCGCATCGGTTCCTCATTCGGTTGTCCCGGGCAAACAACGCTCGTATCGCGACAGGGTTCGAGCCGAACCTCGCAGACACGAATGGAGCGGGCCTTCCCTCAAGGAAGCCCGCTCCTTCGATCAGGTCAAATCTGGCGGCTTGAAGCCGCCCGTCACTTCTTGATGCGGTAGGTCTCGTGGCAGGTGCCGCAATTCTTGGTGGCGTCACCAAAAGCGGTGCGGAAGCCGGCGAGATCGGTCACCGCAGCGCCCCTGGCGGCATCCGCCTCGAACTTGGCGAAAGCGGCCTTGAAACCGGCCTGGTCCTCCCAGATCTTCGGCGCCGCCGTGGTCTCGCCGCCGGTCTTGGCGCTGTCCGGATAGAGGCCCGGCATCTTCTTGGCGGCGTCGCCATAGACCTTGAATACCGCCTGCGCCTTGGCGGCATCGAACGGCGCCTCGCCCTTGGCCATCGCCGCGCCCTCGCGCGTCGCGGCGCCGACCGCCTTCATCGCGTCGCGCCGCTCGGAGATCGGGTTGGCCTGGGCCAGTACGGCGGAAATGCCGACGGCGAGACCGAGGGCGACGAAAGCAGAGCGAAGCATGCGTGGGAATCCTCCGGAAGGCAGCGCCGGACCCGGCGCTGTTTTGAACTCTTCCAGATCACCTGACGTGCACGACAGCGCCAAGTCGCATTGTCGTGAATCTCCTTGCAAGGAAGCAAACGCCTCCTTGCATCAAGAGAGATAGCCCGCCGCCTTCAACGTCGAGAACACCTTTGGTGGGGTCGCCGGCATGTCGATCGCCTTGATGCCGGCAGCGCGGTTCAGCGCATCGACCATGGCGTTCATCACCGCCGGGCAAGCACCAATCGCCCCGGCCTCGCCTGCGCCCTTCACGCCGAGGGCGTTGGTGACACAAGGCACATTGCGCGTCTCGAAATGGAAGTTCGGGATGTCGATCGCGCGCGGCAGGGCGTAGTCCATGAAGGTCGCGGTCAGCATCTGGCCGGACGAATCGAAGCGGATCTCCTCCATCAGCGCCTGGCCGATGCCCTGGGCCGCACCGCCGTGGACCTGCCCCTGCAGCATGATGGGGTTCAGCGTCACGCCGAAATCGTCGACCACGACATAGTTCTGGATTTCGGTGCCGCCGGTCGCCGGGTCGACCTCCAGCTCGACGACATGCGTGCCGTTCGGATAGGTCGCCTCCGGCGGCGTCCAGCTCTGATGCACGCTGAGCTGCTCGGCCTTGGCGCCGGGCAGGTTGGCGATCGCCTTGAGATCGAGCGCCTTGTCGGTGCCGACGATTCGCACGGCGCCGTCGACGATCTCGAGATCGCCCGGGGCGGCCTCGAGCGCCTCCGAGGCGAGGCTCTTGAGATTGTCCGCGAGGATGCCGGTCGCCGCATTCAGCGCCGCGCCGCCCACCGGGATCGAGCGCGAGCCGCCGGTGCCCGAGCCGGTCGCGATCCGGTCGGTGTCGCCCTGCACGACCTTGATGCGGTCGAGCGGGATGTCGAGATGCTGGGCGACGAGCTGCGAATAGGCGGTCTCGTGGCCCTGCCCGTTCGACTGGGTGCCGATCAGCACGGTGACGGTTCCGTCCTTCTCCAGGATCACAGTCGAGCTCTCCGGCCCGCCGCCGCCGCAGGCCTCGATATAGCAGGCCAGGCCGATGCCGCGGAGCTTGCCGGCCTTCTGCGAGGTCTTCAGGCGGCTCTTGAAGCCCTTCCAGTCCGCCACCTCCATGGCGCGGCGCATATGGCCCTCGAACTCGCCGGAATCGTAGACCGGCCCGGTCTGCGTCTTGTGCGGCATCTCGGCCGGCTTGACGAAGTTGAGCGCCCGCACCGCATCAGGACTCTTGCCGGTCTCGCGCGCGATCGCATCGACCAGACGCTCGATCAGATAGGCCGCCTCGGGCCGCCCGGCGCCGCGATAGGCATCGACCGGCGTCGTGTGGGTGAAGACGCCGCGGAAGCGGACATGCACCGCCGGGATATTGTAGCAGCCCGGCGTCATCGTCGTGCCGACCCAGGGGATGAAGGGCCCATACTGCGAGAGATAGGCGCCCATGTCGGCGGCGAGATCGACCTTGAGGCCGATGAACTTGCCGCGCTTGTCGAGCGCCATCGTCGCGGTGGTGAGATTGGCGCGGCCGTGGGTGTCTGCGAGGAAGTGCTCGGTACGGTCCGCGACCCAGCGCACCGGCCGCTTCAGCTTCTCGGCCGCGACCATGGTCAGCGGGTATTCGCGGTACATGAAGATCTTGGTGCCGAAGCCGCCGCCGACATCGGGGGTGATCACCCGGATGCGGGAGGGATCGACCTTGAGGATGTAGTTGGCGAGGATGTCGCGCGTGCCGTGGCTGCCCTGGCTGCCATGCGTCAGGGTCCAGCGCTTGGTCGCCTTGTCGTATTCGGCGATGCAGGCGCGCGTCTCCATGTAGTTGGAGGCGAGGCGGTTGTTGACGATGGTGATCGAGATCGTCCGGTCGGCCTTGGCGAAGGCCTTCTCCGTCCGCTCGCGATTGCCCTGCTCCGCCTCGAAGGCGACATTGCCGTCGCGATCTGACCAGACCTGCGGCGCTCCGCTCTCGAGCGCCTCGGCGATGCCCGTGATCGACGGCAGCGTCTCGAACTCGATCTCGATCGCCTCGGCGGCGTCGCGCGCCTGGTCGAGCGTCTCGGCGACGATGAAGGCGATGGCCTCGCCGACATGGCGCACCGTGTCGGTCGGCAGCACCGGCACCGAATTCGGCTTCACGTTCTTGCCGGAGATGTCCTTGATAAGCCCCTTGCAGGGGATGTCACCGAGATGCGCGACGTCCTCGCCGGTCAGGATCAGCTTGACGCCCTTGCGCTTCAGCGCCGCCTGCTTGTCGACGATCTTGAACTTGGCATGCGCGTGCGGCGAGCGCAGCACATAGGCGTGCAGAGCGCCCTCGACCGCGGTGTCGTCGGTATAGCGGCCGGTGCCGGTTGTCAGGCGCTGATCCTCGACCCGCCGCACCGGCTGGCCCATCCCGAACTTCATCGGACGCATCGGCAAACTTCCTTCGGATCACTCGAATGAGAAAGACTGGCGCAGGATAGCCGCGCCGTCACCCCAGTCCATATAGGGGGGCCGGGATGCGCCGGGCGCAAGCAGGCGGGACTTGAAACTCAGCGGATCATGCGCGCGGCGCTGTCTGCCATGCTCACCATCATGTTGTAGCTGGAGACGATCCGGTTGGCGTCGCCCGCCGCGCCCTTGCGGACGTCGCCCTTCGACTTGCCGAGCTTCTCGCGGAAATCGCGCAGGTTGCCGAGCCAGGAGCTGGCCGAGGAATCGATCATCGGCACGCCGGACGCATTCTTGTCCTTGAACGCGTCCATCTCCTTGATCGCGCCGGAATAGCCGGCGAGCGCCGTATCGAAGGCGGCCAGGTCGACGATCGGCTTCTCGTTGCTCGGCATCACGTCCATGACGGCACGGGCATTGATCATGATGTTGCGCAGCTGCCAGCGGGCCTGCCGGCCCTCGCTCGCCTCGATCGCGGCGAGTTCGCGCGCGTCGATGCCCTTCTTGTAGCCGTTGAGCTGATTGCCGAACACGGTCCGCTCGCGCAGGAAAGCCTCCGCCGCCGGCACCATCTTGGCATGCAGCTCGCGGCCCTCGGCGAGATTGTCGCCGCGATAGTCCTTGCGCTCGTAATAGCGCTCGGCCCGGGTGATCAGCGGCGCCAGCTCCTGATAGGCGGCGATATAGCGCTTCACGGCGGCGTCTAGCTCCGGCTGCGCCGGCGGCTGGCCGGCGGCCGCCTCGGCCTTGGCGATCTCGTCCTTCACGTCATAGAGGCTGTAGAGCCCGTAATCGATGTAGCGCTCCTTGCCGGTCGGGCCCTTCTTCAGGTCGACCCAGCTCTTGTAGCGATCCCAGGATTCGATCGCCCGGATCGTCCGGTTGGAGAGCGAGGTATAGGCATTCGACTTGGCGATCGCCGCCTGCAGCTCCGGATCCTGCGCCGGCTTCTTCGCTGCTGTCTGCGGGGCGGCCTGCGAAAAGGCGGGCGGCGCTGCGGACACGGAGCAAAGCAGGGCTGCCAGGGAGAGGCTCAGCAGGCGGGAGGCCTTCATAGGGCACCTTTGGTCGACCACGGCCGGATTTGAGGCCGCGCCACGTTATCGACGCTGGTGCCGCTGACCGCAACCGGAAGGCGATGCACCTCGTCGATACCTTCAAAGCCCTCATCCTGCGGAGCGCTTCTCAGGATGAGGGCTCAGCGGATGTCAGCGCTCTACGGATTCTCCCCGCATCGCCCAATCCTTGAAGCCGCCGATATAGTGGCTGTCGATGTCGAGCCCGGCCGCCTGCGCGAATTCCAGCGCCCGCAGCGAGCGCACCCCGGCGGCGCAGGAGAGCACGACGCGTTTGCCCGGCTCGTTCGGCAGGTCGGCAGGATCGAATTGCGACAGCGGCCGTGACACCGAGCCCGGAATGCGTCCGGCGGCGAACTCATGCGGCTCGCGCACGTCGACGATGAGGATCGAGCCATCGGCCAGGCCCGCCTTGACGGCATCGATGTCGAGGTCGTGTACGATCATGCTGCTGCTCGCGGTCGCTCAGTTCAGGAGCTTCACCAGATAGAGGCTGAGCGCCGGAAATGCCACGCAGATGCCGAGCCTGATCACGTCGGCGCCGACGAAGGGCAGCACGCCGCGATAGATCCGCGTCACCGGCACGTCGCGCGCCAGCGAGGCGACGACGAAGACGTTGAGCCCGATCGGCGGGCAGGTCATGCCGATGCCGACCACGATCAGCACGAGGATGCCGAACCAGATCGCGATGTCGTCGGTCGGCATGCCGAAATCGAGCGCCGTCACGATCGGGAAGAACACCGGCAGCGTCAGCAGGATCATGGCGAGTTCGTCCATCACGCCGCCGAGCACGATGTAGAACAGCAGGAGGCCGACCAGCACCGTATAGGGCGCCCAGCCGGAGGCCGCGATCATCTCCGCCGCCGCGGTCGGCACCTGCGTCAGCGCCAGGAAGGCGTTGAATACCTCTGCGCCGAGCAGGATGGCGAAGATCATCGCCGAGGTCTCGGCCGTCTGCAGGATCGCCTGCTTGACGCCGTCGAAGCCGAGCGTGCGCCGGAACAGGCCGATCGCCAGCATGATGAAGGCGCCGACCGACGCTCCCTCCGTCGGCGTGAAGACGCCGCCATAGATGCCGCCGACCACAATCACCGCGACCGTCAGCGCCGGGATGACACCGAGCAGCAGCGGCCAGCGCTCGCGCCAGGGCGTGCGCTCATGGGCGGGCGCGAGCGTGCCGTCGACGCGCGACATGATCCAGATGGTAATGCAGTAGAACGTCGCCGCCATCAGCCCGGGGATCAGCGCCGCCTGGAACAGCTTGGCGATGTTCTGCTCGGTCGAGATCGCATAGACGACGAGGATGACAGAGGGCGGGATCAGGATGCCGAGGGTGCCGCCGACCGCGGTCACGCCGCAGGCGAAGCCGGGATCGTAGCGATAGCTGCGCAATTGGGGCAGCGCGGCGCGGGCGAAGGTCGCGGTGGTCGCGACCGAAGAGCCGCAGATCGCGCCGAAGCCGGTGCAGGCCCCGATCATCGCCATGCCGAGGCCCCCGCGGCGATGGCCGACGAAGGCGGAAGCCGCCTTGAACAGGTCGCCCGCCAGCCCGGAACGCTCGGCGAAGGCGCCCATCAGCACGAAGAGCGGGATCACCGAGAGCGTGTAATTGGCGAAGATCTGATACGGCGTGGTGCGGATGTAGTTGAGGAAGGGCTCGAGCCCGTTGAGCTGGATATAGCCGGCGCTGCCGACGACCAGCATGGCGAGGCCGATCGGCAGGCGCAGCGCCATCAGCGCCAGCATGACGGCAAAGCCGGTGATCGCGAGATATGCGCCGCTCATCGGGGCTGCCTCATCAGGCGGCTGGCGCTGACGAAGGCGGCGAGCGCGACGAAGCCGGCGAGCACCGCGCAGAGCGCGATCGGCAGATAGGCCGGCAGCTGCAGCACCATGGTGTTCTCGCCGCTGGCGAGGGCCGAGCGCGCGCCGACGCCGAGCCGCCAGGCGATCAGCGCCATGGCGAGGCCGTAGACCACGTCCCAGAGCGCATCGATGCCGTCGCGCCAGCGCTGCGGCAGCTTCAGGGTGAAAGTGTCGACGAAGATGTTGCCGCGCTTCAATTGGCAGAGCGGCAGGAAGCAGAAGGCGGCGACCGCGGTCGCCATCTGCACCAGCTCGAAATCGCCTGGCACGCCGGCGGCGCCGACGAGATCGCTGCGCAAGGTCACGCTGACCACGACCATGGTCGCGACCGCGATCAGCAGCGCACCGCCGACGAGCGCGACCGTCTCCGCCACCGCGTCGATGCGCGATGGCGGCCGCTCTTCCCCTGCCCTGTCGGTCATCGCGTCAGGCGGCGTTCTGGTGCTTGGTCAGTGCGGCGCGAGCAGAGGCGAGCAGCTTCTCGCCGTCGAGGCCCTTGTCCTTGGCGGTCTTGAGCCAGCCCTCGATCACCGGCGCGGTCGCCTTCTGCCAGCGCTCGGCCTCGGCCTGCTCCAGCGTGACGATGCTGTTGCCGCGCTTCTTGACCATCTCGGAGACGACGACAGCCTGCTCGTCCCAGACCTTGCCGGCCATCGCCGCTGCCGCAGCGCCGGAGTTCTTGTCGATGATCGCCTTGAGGTCGGGCGCCAGGCCCTCGTACTTGGCCTTGTTCATGGCAAGCACGAAGGTCGCGACATAGAAGGTCGGCGAGCCTGGGATCTCGGTATGGTTCTTGACCAGCTCCTGGACCTTGATCGACGGCACGACCTCCCAGGGCACGACGCAGCCGTCGATGACGCGCTGCGCCAGCGATTCCGGCACCTGCGGGATCGGCATGCCGATGGCGTTGGCGCCGAGCGCGCGCAGCGCCTCGCCGGCGAGCCGGGTCGGGAAGCGCAGCTTGAGGCCCTTCAGGTCCTCCATCGTCTTCACCGGCTTGTTAGCGTGGATCAGCCCGTGATCATGCGCCCAGAAGCAGATCGGATGGACGTCCTTGAATTCGTCCTTGAGGTGCTCCGCGGCATAGTCGGTCAGCGCCAGCGAGTTCACCAGCGCCCGCTTGTTCGGCACGAACGGCAGTTCGAACGCCTCGATGCCGGTGAAGCGGCCGGGCGTGTTGCCGGGCAGCGTCCAGACGATGTCGACGACGCCGTCGCGAGCCTGATCGTAGAGCTGCGGCGGCGTGCCGCCGAGCTGCATCGACGGGAAGATGTCGATCTTGATCCGGCCGTTCGATTCGGCTCCGACCTTGTCCGCCCATGGCTTCAGGAACTTGGAATGCCCGTTCGCCACCGGCGGCAGGAAGTGGTGCATGCGCAGCGTCACTTCCTGGGCATTGGCGCGCGTGGCGCGCAGCACGGCGGGCGCAGCCACGGCCGAGCCGGCGAGCGTCAGGAATTTGCGGCGGTCAAAAGTCATTACATCCCTCCCCTGGGAAAAATCGGTGGTTGCGGTCGCCCCTGCCGCGGGCTTTCGGCGGCCTCGCCGCCCGTCCCGTCTCGCGTCTTGCACTATTGAGGTGGAAACCGGCCTGAACGCAAGCCGGGAGGCCGTCGCTGACGGCCTCCCGGTCATAATAGTTTCATCTGCAACCAATTGGCAAGCGGCGGAGACGCCGCGCCGGCTCAGGCCAGCGGCGGGATGCGCAGCACCCAGCCCGGCTGGATCAGGTCGGGATCCTTCACCGGCGGCGTGTTGGCCTTGACGATCTCGGTGTACTTGGCGCCCTTGCCCTTGCCGTAATGCTCCTCGGCGATCTTCCAGAGCGTATCGCCCTTCTTGACCGTGTAGAATACCGCGGCTGCCGCCTCCTTGTTGACGATCAGCTCCGATTCGACCGAGCCGACGCCGGCTGTGTTGCCGATCGCCAGGATGATCTTCTCGGCCTCCTCCGTGGTCATCGCCTTGCCGGAGACCTTCACCTTGTCGCCTGAGACGTCGATCTTGACGTCGGACGGCAGGCCATGGCCCGCCAGTTCCTTCTGCAACTGATCAGCCGTTGCCGCATTGGCCGAGCTCGACCCGAAGATCTTGGCGCCGGCTTCCTTGATGAAACTGAACAGACCCATGGCGTATTCTCCTCATGCGCTGGCCGCCCCGCCAGGATTGGCCGAACGATCGGGCTTCGCGCAACACGACAGCCTTGGAGCATGTTCTGGTCGCAAAAATGGCAATCACCTTGCGGAACATATCCCGAGGCGGGCAACACATGAAGCCGACTCGGAACGACAACTGCAAGACTAAACCGTCACGAGACCAAGCCTGACGACTGCCCTTCCCTCATGTCGCCGGCACTGGCAGAACGTTGCCAAGCTGGCAGGCTCCGCCATCGATACCCAGGAAAGGCCACCCATGACCGCCCTCTCCCTCGACCAGGCCAACGTGATCGTCGACGGCGCCCTGAAATACGCCCGCGAGAACGGGCTGAAGCCGCTCGCCATCGCGGTACTCGACGCCCGCGGCGCGCAGAAGTTCTTCCTGGCGCAGGACGGCACCAGCCTGAAGCGCGGCGAGATCGCGCTCGGCAAGGCCAATGGCGCGATCGCGCTCGGCGTCGGCCCGCGCACCCTCAACAAGATGGCGCTGGAGCGCCCGCACTTCATCAACGGCGTCGCTCTCTCGGTCGGCGGCCCGGTCGTGCCCGTGCCCGGCGGCGCGCTGATCCGCGATCCCGGCGGCAACCTCATCGGCGTCGTCGGCATCTCCGGCGACACCTCGGACAATGACGAGGCGGCGGCGCTCGCCGGCATCGCCGCCGCTGGGCTCACCGCCGAAACCGGCGGTTGAAAGCCCCATCCCGCATGCGATCGGGCCCGCCCGGCCTTGCGCGATGTCGCATTGCAAGGCCGGCGGATTTCCGGCAACGGGGGGCGATCGGCGGCCCTTGAAGCCGTCCTGAGGAACGAAGACCCATGAACATCGCCGCCACCATCGAGGGCGAGACCGTCGAGACCGACGCGCTGATCATCGGCGCCGGCCCCTGCGGCCTGTTCGCCGTGTTCGAGCTCGGCCTGCTCGACATCAGGGCCCATCTCGTCGACATCCTGCCCAAGGTCGGCGGCCAGTGCGCCGAGCTCTATCCGGAGAAGCCGATCTACGACATTCCCGGCTTCCCGCTCGTCACCGGCCAGGGGCTGGTCGACAACCTGATGGAGCAGATCAAGCCCTTCGGCGCGACCTTCCATCTCAACCAGATGATCGAGGCGGTCGAGGTGCTCGGCTCAGCCGAGGCCCCGCGTTTCCGCCTGCGCACCGATGGCGGCACGGTGTTCGCGGCCAAGACGGTGCTGATCGCCGCCGGTGGCGGCTCCTTCCTGCCCAAGAAGCCCCCGATTCCCGGCATCGAGGCCTATGAGGGCCGCAGCGACGGCGGCGGCGTGCACTATGCCGTGCGCAAGATGGAGGCCTTCCGCGGCCGCGAGATCTTGATCGTCGGCGGCGGCGATTCGGCGCTCGACTGGACGCTGAACCTGCAGCCGATCGCAAAGCGCGTGACGCTGATGCATCGGCGCGACGATTTTCGCGCCGCGCCGCATTCGGTCGAGCAGATGCGTGCCCTCGTCGCCTCCGGTGCGATGGATCTGCGGCTCGGCCAGGTCATGGGCCTCAAGGGCGAGGGCAACGAGCTGCACGGCGCGATCTGCCGTGACAATGCCGGCGTCGAGTTCGAGATCGCCTGCAACACGATGCTGCCCTTCTTCGGGTTGACGATGAAGCTCGGCCCGATCGCAGACTGGGGTCTCAACCTCCACGAGAACCTGATCCCGGCCGACACCGAGAAGTTCGAGACCAATGTGCCTGGCATCTTCGCCATCGGCGACATCAACACCTATCCCGGCAAGCTGAAGCTGATCCTCTCGGGCTTCCACGAGGCGGCGCTCGCCGCCCAGAAGGTCCACCGCTACGTCTATCCGGAGAAGCGGCTGACTTTCCAGTACACGACCTCGTCGAGCGCCCTGCAGAAGAAGCTCGGCGTGGCTTGAGCCCTCAGCGTCATTCTCGGGCGAAGCGAAGCGCAGACCCGAGAATCTCATGACGGGAAGGCGCTATTGGAGTCTGTTCCGGCCTGAGATGCTCGGCTCAAGGCCGAGCATGACGTTGCTTGCCCCTACCGCACCACCGATATCGCCGACGCGGACGGCAGCATCTCATGTGCGGCCATGTCGTGCGCCGGGCGCGAAACCGGCTCCGGCGGCACCGGCTGGATGCGCGTCGCCGGCGAGCCCGAGGGGCCGCTATGCGTCGGCGCTTCCGCGACCACGCCCTCCTCTTCCGGCGGCGTCACGCGGTCGCGCAGTTCGGCGATCGCCCCCTCGAGCGGATGGAAGCTGAAGCGGATCTTGTGCGTGCCCGCCGGAACCTGCACGGCGCGGAACAGGACATTCGCCTTGAGGATCTCGACCTCCTGGCCGTCGAGCTCGGCCTTCCACCAGGGGTGCCAGATGTCGTTCAGCACGACGAAGCCGGGCTGGGCGGTCGTGACCTCGATCTCGACCACCGTGTTGCGGTAGCGCTTGAGCTTGACCTCGGCATTGCTCGCGACCGGCCCTTCCGGCACGCCGGGCTCCGGCTCCTGGTCGAGCAGGACGACGCGCTGCGGGTCGGCCTCCGGCCATTTCCCGGCCGACTTCATCCCCTCGAAATCGGCAAGCTCCCAGCCGCCGACGAACATCACGCGCGGCAGCGCCCGCGGGTTCTCGTAGATGTAGCCGTCCTTGGTATAGGCGACGAGCTTGAGGTCGCCCTCGCGCAGCGAGCGGTCGACCTCACCGATCGGCACCCTGGTCGCGATGTAGCGCAGGCCGAGGAAATCGGCGAGGCGGCAGCGATAGGACGGGAACAGGGGCGTGAACACGCGCTCGCCCGGCGCCGCGATCGAATCGCGCGTGCCGACCGCATCCGAAAAGTCGGCCAGACGCAGCGGGTTGTAGCCGAGCGTATGATCGAAGCCGTGGATCATGCCGGCGTTGGGCCACTCGAAGCCCATGCCGAGCAGTTCGACCCGGTCGCGCCGGGCTGAATCCGACGGCTGCGCCGTCAGCTTCTTCAGCACGGCGACGGTCTCGTTCTTGGTCTCCGGCCGGAGCACGTCGTAGACCTCGGGCGCCAGCGCCGTAGCCTCGTTCGGACCGTTATTGGCAGCAAGGTCGGCAGCGACGACGCCCGTGATGAACAGGCTTGCGGCAAGCGGGGTCGCAGCGCCGCGCCAGCGCGTCAGCACCACGAGGAGCAGGAGCGCGCTGGCGAACCAGGCGGCAGCGGTCGCGCTCGGCAGCCAGGCCTGACCGAGATGGCCGGCCTGACGCGCCACCAGCAGGGCAACGCCGATCAGCAGCGCGATCGCACCGGCGCCGATGCCGAGATCGCGCCAGATCGCGCCCTGCTTCTCCTCGCTGAGCATGCGATGCAGCAGGTAGCCCGAGAGCACGGCCCCGAGTCCGCCGATCAGGAAGGTCGCATCGGCCGGCCGCCGGAACACCTTGACGCCCGGCAGATAGTCATAGGCCAGGTGGAACAGCGGCGTGTAGCGGCCGAGCGCGAACAGCACCATCAGCACGAACAGGATGGTGAAGGGCCGGATCGCCCTGTCCCAGAGCCAGCCGCGCGTCAGGCCCGGCACGATCAGCAGCAGGAAAGGCAACGCCCCCAGATAGACCTGCCCCATGTTTTTCGACAGGAAGAGCTCCTTGGCGTTCCAGTCCGGGGCGTAAGGTCCCCAGAATTCGACGGACGGGTCACGCACGCCGAACAGGTCGCCGACGAAGGCGGTCAGCAGCGAGGCCGGGTGCAGCGAGCCCCTGCCGGCTTCGACGAGATCAATGGCGGGGCGCGTCGTCGCCTCGGCGAAGAGCCAGGTCCAGAGCAGCGGCACCGCAATGGTGACGATCCCGGCGAAGCAAGCGGCCGCGATCGGCGCGAGACTTTCGCGCAACCCCGTCCAGCCCTCGGAGAGCCAGTAGGCCACAACCATGCCGATCAGGATATAGGCGCCGAGCAACGCGACCTGATCGGGCTCGAGCACCATCATCCCGGCGGAAAAGCCGGCGAGCAGGCCATAGCGCAGCGAGGCGCGCTGCAGCATCCGCGCCGTCAGCCAGAACGACAATCCGAAGAAGGCAAAGCTAGCGATCTGGCCGACATGCTGCACCCGCCAGGCGGCGGAGGCGCCGAAGGCGAAAACCAGCGCCGCGAGCAGCGCCCCGGCCGGATGCCAGTTGCGGTCGCGGAAGAACATCAGCATGGCGAGCCCGCCGACCAGCAGATGCGCCAGCACATAGGCATCGACCGCACGGAAGCTCGGCGAGGGATTGAACAGCGCCAGCAGGATCGCGGGCGAGAAGATCAGCGATTGCGGATCGGCGACCTGGGGCGAGCCGGCGAAGACGTTGTGGGTCCAGAACGGCGACTGGCCCGAGTGCAGGGCCTGCGCCAGGAACTGGATCTGCGCCTGGAAATGCGCCTTGGCGTCGAACGGAATCGTCACCGCTCCCGACAGCCAGGGCCAGCACAGCGCCCCCCAGGCGCAACAGAACAGCGCGGCCGCCAGCCAGTAGCTGGAGCCCGATCTCCACACGGTTTTCAACTGGACCCCCAAGGCCCCCGGCGCGCCCGGCGCGCATGATCACGCGCCGATCACGCCGATGTGATCACGTTCGACGATGATGGTTCCGCGATGAACCGAAACTGAATGAAACTGAACAGCGCGGATCGAGCGCCCGACTGTGGCCCGGCAGCGTCAACTTGCCGCGCCGTGCGAAGCCGGGTCAGCGCTTCTGCGCCACCCAGGCGGCGAGGACGCGCCGCTCGTCCGCGGTCATGCCCGACAGGTTGTTCGGCGGCATGGCGTGGGTCAGCACCGCCTGCACGCCGATGGCGCGGCGCTGGCGGGCGATCAGCTCGGGTTCGTGCAGGAAGACGCCCTTGGGCGCGATCTGCAGGCCAGGCCAGGACGGCTCCGGCGCATGGCACATGGCGCAGCGTCCGGTGACGATGTTGGCGACCTCCGGCGAGGACGGCACCAGGCCGGCGAGCATCATCGGCTTGGCCGGTTCCAGCGGCTTCAGCCCGAGACGCTCGCGACCTCCGGGCGAGGACGCCATCGCCACCCAGAAGGCGAGCCAGAGCGCAAGCGCCGCCACCGCCCAGGTCCACCACGGCGACTTGGCATGGTCGGCATGGCGAACATTGTAAAAATGCCGGATCAGTGCACCCGCGATGATGATCAGCGCGACCAGAACCGGGATCACCGCCGAATTGGCGTAGGTCACCGGGTAGTGGTTCGCCAGCATCAGGAACAGTACCGGCAGGGTGATGTAGTTGTTGTGCAGCGAGCGCTGCTTGGCCTGCTTGCCGTATTTCGGATCGGGCACCTCGCCGGCGACCATCGCAGCGATGGTCTTGCGCTGGCCGGGCATGATCACGAAGAAGACATTGGCCGACATGATCGTCGCCATCAGCGCCCCGGTATGAATCAGCGCGCCGCGCCCGGAGAAGACCGAGGCAAAGGCCCAGCTTGCGGCCACCACGTAGCCGAAGCCGAGCAGGCCGAGCACGACGTCGTTCTTGCCGAGCGGCGACTTGCAGAGCAGATCGTAGAAAAGCCAGCCCCCGGCCAATGCCGCGATGCCGATCGCGCCTGCCGCGATCGGCGAAAGTGCCATCACCGCCGGGTCGATCAGATAGAGCTCCGACTGGGCGTAATAGACCCAGACCAGCAGGAAGAAGCCCGAGATCCAGGTCCAGTAGGCCTGCCATTTGTGCCAGGTCAGCTCCTTCGGCAGGACCTCCGGCGCTACCAGGTATTTGCGCATCGCGTAGAAGCCGCCGCCATGGACCTGCCAGGCGAGAAACTGCGTCGGCTGACCGGCCTCGGTCCTGGGCGCATCCGGCGCGGCCCTCAGCGAGGCGTCCAAGTGGATGAAGAAGAAGGACGAGCCGATCCAGGCGATCGCCGCGATCACATGCAGCCAGCGCAGGAGCTGGCTGCCCCACTCCATCAGATAGGCTTCAAGCACGGACGGACTCCGGGTGGAGCGGTATGTGTGCGATTTGACAGGGCGGAATCCGGAAGGGAACTTGCATCACAGTTCAGACTAGGTTCGCAGCCTTGGAAGGCAAGCGTCATTCCAGCTGCTCAACGCAGCGTCAACGAGAGGTTCAGGGCTATGGGGCGTCTGTCGACGCATGTGCTCGATACGGTCAACGGCAGGCCGGCCGCGGGCGTCGCGATCGCGCTCGACGCGCTGCTGCCGGACGGTAGCCGCGAACGGATCGCCGACACCGTCACCAATGCCGACGGCCGCACCGATGCGCCTCTGCTCACCGGCAGGCTACCGGTCGGCAGCTATGAATTGACCTTCGCGATCGGCGACTATTTCCGCCATCTCGGCACGAAACTGCCTGAGCCGGCCTTCCTCGATCTCGTGCCGATCCGCTTCGCCATCGCCGAGCCGCAGGGCCATTATCACGTACCGCTGCTCGCTTCGCCCTGGAGCTATTCAACCTATCGCGGCAGCTGAAAACGCCTCATCGACAACGGCTTGCCGGCCGTTCTTGACTCTCGCTCGCATGGACTTGAATCATCTCATGAGCCCTTCCTACCCGCGCGACCTCGTCGGCTATGGCCGCACCCCTCCGCATCCGCACTGGCCGGGGCAGGCCCGCATCGCCTTGCAGTTCGTGGTCAATTACGAGGAGGGCGGCGAGAACAACATCCTGCATGGCGATGCCGCCTCGGAGGCCTTCCTCTCCGAAATCGTCGGTGCCGCGCCCTGGCCCGGCCAGCGCCATATGAACATGGAGTCGATCTACGAATACGGCTCGCGCGCCGGCTATTGGCGGCTGTGGCGGATGTTCACTGAGCGCAATCTGCCCGTCACGGTGTTCGCCGTCGCATCGGCCCTGCAGCGCTATCCGCAGATCGTTGCCTCGATGCAGGAGGCCGGCTGGGAGATCGCGACCCACGGCCTGAAATGGATCGACTATCGCGACGCACCCGCAGAGCTCGAGCGCGAGCACATCCTCGAGGCGATCCGCATCCAGACCGAGCTCGCCGGGACCCGTCCGCTCGGCTGCTATCAGGGCCGCACCTCGGTCAACACCATTCCGCTGACCATGGCGGAAGGCGGCTTCCTCTACACCGCCGACGTCTATGCCGACGAATTGCCCTATTGGCTGCAGGGGCCGCATGGCCCGCAGCTCGCCGTCCCCTATACGCTCGACGCCAACGACATGCGCTTTGCGACGCCACAGGGCTTCAACAGCGGCGACCAGTTCTTCGCCTATCTCAAGGACTCGTTCGACACGCTCTATGCCGAGGGCGAGACCGCGCCGAAGATGATGTCGGTCGGCCTGCATTGCCGGCTCGTCGGCCGGCCCGGCCGGGCCGCCGCGCTCGCCCGCTTCCTCGATTACGTCCACAGCCATGATCGCGTCTGGGTCGCGACGCGGCTCGACATCGCCCGACATTGGGTCAGGACACATCCGCCGGAAGGGGGCTACAGGCCCTCGCGGCTGCCTCGGGCGCTTTTCGTCGAGGTCTTTGGCCGGGTCTTCGAGCATTCGTCGTGGATCGCCGAGAAGGCCTACGCGGCTGGCATCAATGCGAAGCACGACTCCGCCGATGCGCTCCACTCCGCAATGTTCAGGGTCGTGCGGGAAAGTCCGCGCGAAACCCAGATAGCCTTCCTGAAACAGCACCCCGACCTTGCCGGCAAGATCGCCGCCGCCGGCGAGTTGACCGCGGAATCGGCGGACGAACAGGGCTCGGCCGGTCTCGACCGCCTGACATCCGACGAGCGCGCCCGTTTCACCGCTCTGAACGAAGCGTACAAGGCGAGGTTCGGCATCCCCTTCATCCTGGCCGTCAAGGGACTGACGAAGGCCGACATCCTCGCGAACTTCGAGGAACGGATGGCGAGCACGCCACAGCGCGAATTCGAGACCGCCCTCGCGCAGGTCGAGAAGATAACCTTGCTGCGGATGCGCGATTTAATGCCCTCTGGCTAGAGCGCGTTCGTCTTCTTTCGCCCCGCCGGATCGACCATCCGCGCCAGCCACCACGTCGTACCGGCGGGGTCCTTGACCCCGCCGCGGCGATCGCCGTCCCCCTTCTCTTCCGGCGCCTGGATCAGCGTGCCGCCAGCCGCCACAGCCTTCGCGATCAAAGCGTCGGGGTCGGCCACATAGACATGGACATGGGATTCCGGCCCGCCCGGCGCCTGCCCGAGCATCACGATCGAATCGTCGATCCTGAACTCGGCATGCATGATCCCGCCATCCTCGCGCCGGGCGATAAAGCTGGGATCAGCTCCGAAGACGGCCTTGGCGAAAGCGAGCGCCTGCTCGGCATCGGTGACCATGAGATAGGGCGAGACCGCGTTGTGCCCTTCCGGCTTGTGCATGGGTTCCTCCTGTTTCCACACAGGAAACTTGCCCAGCCGCCGGCTGTTCCGGCCACCTACAATCCGCTGACCAGATGCCCGCCATCGACCGCGACGACCGCGCCGGTCATGTAGCGGCCGGCCTCCGAGCAGAGCAGCAGGAGCGGCCCGTCGAGATCATCGAGCTCACCGGCCCGGCGCATCGGGATGCGCTTCTTCAGCGCCTCGCCGGCTTCCCCTGCGAAGAACGCGCGATTGATGTCGGTGACGATGTAGCCCGGCGCCAGCGCGTTGACTCTGATCTTGTGCCGGGCCCATTCCAGCGCCAGCGCCTTGGTCATCTGGATCAGCCCGGCCTTGGAGATCGCATAGGGTGCGACCTTGCCGGCGACGCGCTCGCCCAGGATCGAGGCGATGTTGACGATCGCCCCGCCGCCGTCCTGTTCCACCATAAGCTTCGCCGCCGCCTGCGCCGCAAAGAAGCAGCCCTTCAGGTTGACGTCGATCTGGCTGTCCCACTGCGCCTCGCTGACCGAGAGCGCAGCTTCCGTCTCGCCGACGCCGGCATTGTTGACCAGCACGTCGAGCCCGCCGAGCAGCCTGGCAGCCTCGGCGACGCCTGCCTCGATCACCTTGGCCGAACTCACATCGAGCGCGAGCGGCAAGACCTTGCCCCGCAAGCTCTCGCACTCACGCGCCAGTTCCTCAAGTCGCTCGGTCCGGCGCGCCGCAGCCACCACATGCGCTCCCTTCCCCGCGAGCAGCCGGGCGAAATGCGCCCCTAACCCCGAGGAAGCGCCCGTCACCAGAACCCGCTTGCCCTTGAGATCCTCGAACATTCCGCGTGTCTCCCTGCCGATGGAAGGGACAATGCCGCGCGGCGATGGTCAACCTCGCCGCAGCGGAACCCCGCCGCGGCCGAGGCGTTTCCTGCCGAGTAACGTTCCGGACGGGGGATACCCATGTTTCGCATTCTGCTGGTGATCGCGGTCATCGCGATCGGCTACGATGCCATCGTCCACCAGGGCGCCTACACGCGCGACCTCTGGTACAAGGCCGTCGGCGCAACCGAGCGCGTCGTCGACGAGGCCAAGCGCGTCGGCGAGCGGGCTCCGGACGAGCCGCCGCGCTCGCAGATGAATTGAGCGTCAGCGCTCCCACGCCGTCATGCTCGCCCTTGTGGCGAGCATTCACGTCTTGAACGAGGCCTTCGACCTTCAAAGACGTGGATGGTCGGGACGAGCCCGACCATGACGGGAAAGGGCAGCGCCTACGCCGCCTCCCTCGCCAACGCCGCCCGCTCGACCTCCCCGGCGATGGCATCGAGGAGCGCCGTCTCGTCGCCGGCCAGGCCCTCCATCGCCGCCATGCGGGCGAGCACGGTCGCGGCGACCTTCTCCTCCACCGTATCCTCGGCATAGGCATAGAAGATCGTCGCGTGCTGGCCGTCGCGATGGCAGCGCCCTTCGATCTGCTGCAGCTGGATCGCACTGTGCCGGAGGTCATGGACGACCAGTGCCCGCTCGCGTTCGCCGCCAGGCATCTCGGCCCGGTGCAGCGAAATCGACTCGGTCACGGTGAAGACGACGGCGTCGAGCCTGCCGGTCTGGAAGGCGATCCGCGTCTCCTCATTGGCTTCGCCGGAATGCTCGCCGGTGATCGAGCCGACGCGCCAGCCCCTGCCCGCAACCTTCTCGGCCAGCATCGCCCCGGTTTCGAGGAAGGCGACGGAGATCGCGACCTGCTCGTCATTCTCCAGCAGATCCTGGCAGAATTCGGCCGTGCCGGCGGTGCGCAGCAGGCTCGCCTTCTGGCGAAAGCGCAGATCAGCGGCCCAGCCGGCGGGCTTCCGGGTCGAACCGCCGGCGAGGCCGAGTTCGCGCCGGAATTCGCGCCAGGTCGCGTCGTAGAGCTTGCGCTCGGCGCTATCGAGCGCAACGGGAGCGAGCTCGCGCTGCACCTCCGGCCAGCCGGCGATCTCCTCCGGCCGGCGACGCAGGCCGATGGCGTTGGCGCCGCGATAGAGCAGGTCCGCCATCACCTTTCGGTCGCTCTCGTTCGGCTCCCAGCTCCAGTTCTTCCAGCGCCCCTTGGCCTTGCCGATCTTCAGCCGCTTCATCAGCGCCCGGAAACCGTCGAGATCGCCGCCCGGCGCGCCCGTCGCCTCGGCGAGCAATCGCGCAAGATAGGAGAGTTCGTGCGGAGCCTGCCCCGCCGTCGCGCTCATATAGATCGTGAACTGCGCAGCGGCCGCCATCTGCCGGCAGACCAGCCCCTGCTGCGAATTCGGATTGCGGATGCGATGGGCCTCGTCGATCACGACCAGCGGCCAAACCCGCTTCGGCGTGCCGTGCTTGGCGAGCTCGTTGTTCTTCGCCCGGGTCGAACGCTTGTTCGAGGCCGGCGGTGGCGCGAGCAGCGACTTCGTCCGCTCGAAGTTCATCAAGGTCAGCTTCTTCGCCGGCAGGCCGGCATGGGCGATGGTGCGCCGCCATTGCGGAATCGCGCCCTTCGGGCAGATCACCAGCACCTCCTGCTCGGGCATGGCCGAGATGGCGAGCCAGGCCGAGAGCGTCTTGCCGAGCCCGGTGAGGTCACCAAGCAGGAAGCCGGGCTTGCCCGCTGCCCGCGCCGCCAGGATCGCCTCGCGCGCGACGAGCTGGTGAGGATGCGGCACCATGATCTCGGGCGCATCGGCCTTCACGGGAACGCTCATGCCTGCCGGGCCTCGGGAGCCGGAGCCCGCTCGGTCGCCATCGCTGCCAGCACATCGGCGTGCTGCAGCTCCTCGATCAGCACGCTCAAGAAATTGGTCACCACCTTGGGCAAGGCCCGGCCCGACATGCTCTGGATCTGCAGGCTGCGCGGCGGCAGGTCGCCATCCCGGAGCGGCAGCGCCACCACCGAGCCGTCGCGGATCGAGGCGCCGAAGGCGATCGAGCTCGCGAACATCACCGCGCCGCCGAGCTTGCAGAAATGCCCGAGCCCCGCGACGTTGGTCGAGACCAGCACCGGCTCGACGGTAAGGCCCCGCGCCGAGAAATAGATGTCGACGATCTTGCGTACCGTCGCCTCGCTGTCGAGCACCGCGACCGGGTGGACGAAGATGTCCTCGATCCGGATCGATTCCTTGCCCGCCAGCGGGTGGTGCGGCGCGACGAAGGCATAGGTCCGCGCCGCGCATTGCCAGTTGATGGTGACGCCGCGCTCCTGCTGCAGCACGAAGGTCAGCCCGAGGTCGATCGCCCCGGTGCGGACATGCTCGGTGACGACCTGCGGCGACATCACCTTGACGTCGAAGGCGACGTCCGGGTGCTGCTGGCGGAAGGCGTAGATCACCTCCGGAATGAAGCTGACCGCAAAGCCCTCGGTGACGCCGAGCCGGATCAGGCCCTTGCTGGCACCGCGCAGTTCGCGGATCTCGCTGACGACCTGCTCGCTCTCCAGTTCGAGCCGCTGCGCGTAGGCCGCCAGCGTCTGGCCGGCCTGGGTCAGGATCATGCCGTGCGAGCGCCGCTCGAACAGCGCCGCGTCCAGCTCCTTTTCGAGATTGGCGATCTGGCGGCTGACGGCCGAGCCGGCGACGCGCAGGCGCTGCGCCGCGGCGCTGATCGAGCCGGTCCGCACCACCGCCAGGAAATACCGCAAGGCCGGAGTCTGCACGTCATGAACCTCGGCTACCACTTCCGACATGCTCAGCCCTCATCCTGAGGAGCGATCGCAGATCGCGTCTCGAAGGATGCTCCAGCTGGTTCCGGAGCGTCCTGGAGCATCCTTCGAGACGCCGCTGACGCGGCTCCTCAGGATGAGGGCTGAGAAGATGGCTGCCGTAGCAAGGCATTGCCGTCTCGGCAACGATCCTTTCGATTCATTCTTATGGCGGCAAGCACGAAGCTGTGCAGAGTTTGTGTCGCCGGCGTGACGGTGGCCCGAGGCTGCCCGCCGAACGAGACAAGCGACAACGCTGCGAGGGGAAAACATGCGCTTTTTCGACAAGGCCTCAACGGCCCTGGCCGCAACCATTCTGGCTGCGACCGCCTTTACCACGCCCGCCCTGGCCCAGAAGGCTGCCAACACCGTCCGCTTCGCCTATGACCAGGCGCCCGAAAGCGTCGATCCGTTCTTCAACAATGTCCGCATCGGCGTGATCATCGGCGCCAATGTCTGGGACACGCTGATCTACCGCGACCCCGCCACCAACGAGTATAAGGGCCAGCTCGCCAAGAGCTGGAAGCAGGTCGACGACAAGACCATCGAGTTCGAGCTGCGCGAGGGCGTGAAGTTCCACAATGGCGAGGAGTTCGACGCCGACGACGTCGTCTACACGCTGAACTTCATCTCCAAGCCCGAGAACAAGGTCGTCACCCAGGGCAACGTCAACTGGATCGCCAAGGCCGAGAAGCTCGACAAGTACAAGGTCAGGCTGACCACCAAGGAGATCTTCCCGGCCGCGATCGAGTATCTCGCCGGCCCGGTCGTGATCCATCCGAACGAGTATTACGAGAAGGTCGGGCCCAAGGGCCAGAACGAGAAGCCGGTCGGCTCGGGCCCCTACAAGGTCTCGAACTACGTGCCGGGCAAGTCGATCACACTCGAGCTCAACAAGGACTATTTCAAGGACTCGCCGAAGCCCCAGCCCAAGATCGGCAAGTTCGAGATCCGCTTCATTCCCGACCGCCAGACCCAGATGGCCGAGATGCTCTCGGGCGGCGCCGACCTGATCATGCACGTGCCGAAGGACCAGGCCGACCAGCTCCAGAGCGTCCCGACGCTGCAGGTCGTCTCCGGCGAGACGATGCGCATCGTCTTCATGCAGATGAACATCCTCGACGGCACGCCCGCCCCCGCCCTCAAGGACGAGCGCGTGCGCAAGGCGATCATCCACGCCATCGACCGCGAGGCGATGGTCAAGAACATCGTCGGCACGGGCTCGCGCGTCATCAACACGATCTGCTTCCCCTCGCAGTTCGGCTGCACCGACGAGGGCGCGGCGCGCTATCCCTACGATCCGGCCAAGGCCAAGGCGCTGCTGGCGGAAGCCGGCCATCCCAGCCTGAGCATGGACATCGTCGCCTATCGCGAGCGCAACCAGACCGAGGCGCTGATCGGCTATCTCCAGGCCGTCGGCATCAAGACCAATCTGCGCTTCCTGCAATACGCCGCGATGCGCGAGCAGATCGCCACCAACAAGGCGATGCTGACGCACCAGACCTGGGGCTCGTTCTCGGTCAACGACGTCTCGGCCGCGACGCCGAACTACTTCGCCTTCCGCAGCGAGGACATCACCCGCGATCCGCAGGTCCGCGACCTCTTGGAGAAGGGCAACAACTCGGTCGATCCGGCGGTGCGCAAGGAGGCCTACAAGGCCGGCTTGAAGATCATCGCCGACAAGGCCTATGCCGTGCCGCTCTATTCGCTGCCGGTCTACTACGTCGCCAACAAGGACCTGAACTTCAAGGCCTATCCGGACGAGCTCGTCCGCTTCTGGGAGATGGGCTGGAAGTGACGCGCAAGCGTCATTCTCGGGCGAAGCGAAGCGCAGACCCGAGAATCTCCTGAAAGAGATGGTCGGCTCAAGGCCGACCATGACGCGCCGGGGCCTTTTCATTGCCCGGCGCGGACATGACCTTCGCAAGTGGAAGCAGCCATGCTCGGCTTCATCGTCAAACGGCTCGGCCTGGCGCTGCTCGTCGCGCTCGCGGTCTCGGCCATCGCCTTCTTCCTGCTGCGCCTCTCCGGCGACATCGCCGTCGCGATCGCCGGCGAGGGCGCGCAGCAGGCCGATCTCGACGTCATCCGCAAGACCTACGGGCTCGATCGGCCACTCGTCGTCCAGTATCTCGACTGGCTGCTGAAGACGCTGTCAGGCGATTTCGGCACCTCGATCTATTTCAAGACCGACGTCTCCTCGCTGGTCTTCGCCAAATTGCCGGTGACGCTGATCCTCGGCCTCTCCTCGCTCGCCTTCGCGCTTCTGATCTCGATCCCGCTCGGCGTGCTCGCGGCGATCTACGCCAATAGCTGGATTGACCGGCTGGCGCTCGCCATCGCCGTCTTCGGCCAGGCGATGCCGAACTTCTTCTTCGCGCTGATCCTGGTGATGCTGTTCTCGATCACGCTGCGCTGGCTGCCGGTCTCCGGCTCCGGGACCTGGCTGCATTACGTCATGCCGACGATCGCGCTCGGCTACTACACCGCCCCGGCCTTCATGCGCCTGATCCGCGCCGGCATGATCGAGGTGCTCTCGGCCGACTATATCCGCACCGCCCGCGCCAAGGGGCTGTCGTCCCATGCCGTCGTCATCACCCATGCCTTGCGCAACGCCGCAGTGCCGGTAGTCGCGCTGACGGCGGTGCAGCTCGGCTTCCTGCTCGGCGGCTCGGTGGTGATCGAGACGATCTTCGCGCTCGATGGCCTCGGCTACCTCGCCTATCAGAGCATCACCTACAAGGATTTCCCGGTCATGCAGGTCATCGTCCTGCTGCTCTCGGTCGTCTACGTCCTGCTGACGCTGCTGGCCGACATCGCCAATGCCTGGCTCGATCCGCGTATCCGGGTGTCCTGAGATGAGCGACGCGACCTCCCTCCCCCTTACAGCCAGCGACGTCACCGGCGGGCGCCGCCTGCTGCGCCGGGCGCTGGCCCAGAAATCCTTCCTGTTCGGCTTCGGTCTCCTGGTGCTGTTCATCGTGCTGGCGCTGCTCGCGCCCGTGCTCGCGCCGCACGATCCCTATCTGCAGAACCTGACGGCACGGAACGTCCCGCCGTTCTGGTACGAGAAGGGCAACTGGCTCCATCCGCTCGGCACCGACCCGCTCGGGCGCGACTATCTCTCGCGCCTGCTCTATGGCGCCCGCATCTCGCTGATCATCGGCATCAGCGTCGTCGCCATCGCCGGCCTTATCGGCACGACCATGGGCCTGCTTGCCGGCTATTTCGGCGGCCGCATCGACATGGCCGTGACCTTCATGGTCACCACCCGTCTCGCCATGCCGGTGATCCTGGTCGCGCTCGCCGTCGTCGCCATCATCGGCTCCTCGCTCTGGATCGTCATTCTAGTGCTCGGTCTCCTGAAATGGGACCGTTTCGCCGTGGTGATGCGCAGCGCGACGCAACAGGTCCGCTCGCTTGACTACATCACCGCGGCGCAGGCCTCCGGCGCCAGCACGACCCGGATCATCCTGCGCGAGGTCCTGCCCAACATCGCCCCGCATCTGATCGTGGTGGCGACGCTGGAGGCGGCTAGCGCGATCCTGCTCGAGGCGGCCCTCTCCTTCCTCGGCCTCGGCGTGCAGCCGCCGCTGCCGTCGTGGGGTCTGATGGTCTCCGAGGCCAAGGCCTACATGTTCTTCTCGTTCTGGCTGATCGCCCTGCCCGGCACGGCGCTCGCCCTGCTGATCTTCGCGATCAACCTCGCGGGCGACGGCCTGCGCGACGTGATCTCGCCCGAAAAGCGCAACTGATCCTTTCTGACGGAGTGACCACCATGACCCGCGCCAAGGCGATCGCCCATGCGCTCGACTATTTCGACTCCGGCAGCTTCAAGAGCGACCTTACCCGGCTCGTCGCAATGCCGACCGAGAGCCAGAACCCCGAGCGCGCCCCGGTGCTCACCGAGTATCTGGAAAAGGAGATGCAGCCGCTGCTGGAGAGCCTCGGCTTCTCCTGCCGGACGCTGAACCACCCCAAGGCCAAGGGCCCCTTCCTCTTCGCCGAGCGTATCGAGGCCGAGGGCCTGCCGACCATCTTCGGCTACGGCCACGGCGACGTCATCCGTGGCCTCGACGCACAGTGGGCGGAAGGGCTCTCGCCCTGGACGCTCACCGAGCGCGGCGACCGCTGGTACGGACGCGGCGTCGTCGACAACAAGGGCCAGCACCTGATCAACATCAGCGCGCTGAAATCCGTGCTGGAGACGCGCGCCGGCACGCTCGGCTTCAATGTCAAATACCTGATCGAGATGGGCGAGGAATGCGGCTCGCCCGGCCTGCGCGAGCTCTGCACCGAGCAGAAGGAGCTGTTCAAGTCGGACGTGCTGATCGCTTCCGACGGGCCGCGTCTCAATGCCGAGCGCCCGACCATCTTTTTGGGCGCCCGCGGCGGCGTCACCTTCGATCTCACCATCAACGCCCGCGAGGGCGGCCACCATTCCGGCAACTGGGGCGGCATCCTCTCCGACCCGGCGATCCAGCTCGCCCACGCCATCGCCTCGATCACCTCGCCGACCGGGCAGATCCGCATCCATGAATGGGTGCCGAAGGAATTGCCGGCGGCCGTGCGCAAGGCCCTCGCCGATTGCGAGATCGACGGCGGCCCGGACGGCCCGACCATCGACCCGGAATGGGGCGAGCCTGGCCTGTCTCCGGCCGAGCAGGTCTTCGGCTGGTGCTCCTTCGACGTGCTGGCGATGAAGTCCGGCGTACCGGAGACCCCCGTCAACGCGGTACCGCCGAGCGCCTGGGCCCGCTGCGCACTGCGCTTCGTCGTCGGCATCGATCCGGACGACGTCATCCCGGCGCTGCAGCGCCACCTCAAGCGCCACGGCTTCGACATGGTCGAAGTCACCAAGGCGCGCGACGCGGTCTTCAACGCGACGCGGCTCGATCCCGATGATCCGTGGGTGGAATGGGCTCTGGCCTCGCTGCAGAAGAGCACCAACAAGAAGCCGGCTTTGCTGCCCAATCTCGGCGGCGGCCTGCCCAACGACATCTTCGCGGATATCGTCGGCATGCGCACGATCTGGGTGCCGCACTCCTATCCCGGCTGCTCGCAGCACGCCCCGAACGAGCATGTCCCGGTCGCAATCCCGCGTGAAGCGCTCGGCCTGATGGCCGGCCTCTACTGGGACCTCGGCGAAAGCGACCGCCCGGCACTCTGAGCTAGGCTAGCGCCCCCGCTCCTGCGGCTCGCGCGGATCGCGGGCCGGCGGCAGGTCGATCGGCGATGCCGGGGGGCCTTCGGGCGGCGCATTCGGCGGCAGTTCCGGCGGCGGATCGTTCGGAATGCCGTTCGGCTCGTTGTCCGGCGGATTCTCGATCGGCGGTGCCGGCGCGACCTCGCCGGGGTTCATCGGCGGCAGCTCCGGTGGTGGCGTAGGGCTGGTCGGCACGCCACCCGGCGGTCCGCCGGCTTGATGGATCGTCGTCATGCGGGCACTCCTTGCATGCCCGATAAACGCTCTTGCTCCGCGAAGGTTCGCCGCAGGCGGCACGGAACAATGCAGTGGCTCGCAGCTTTGGTTCGGCAATCACTCAGCCAAGGAGCACTGCCATGCCGGATGGAAAGCCACGCGAGAATCCCGCTCTGCTCGACGAGCGCATCGAGACCGATCCGGTCCGGCCCGAGGACGCCTCGGTCCGCCCCGACCAGGATGCGCCGATCAGCGACCGGCGCCGCGCCAGCGACACGACCAATGTCCACGACGCAGGCAGCGACGCCAACGACACGCTGGACGGATTGACCGAGCAGGAAGAGGCTGTCCGCCACGCCGCCGAGGACATCCCGACAGGCCAGGACCCGGCCGGCAAGACCGAGGCGACACCCGTCTTCGATCGTGCTTCAAAGCCTCCCAAGATCTGACGCGGGGGGCGCCATCAGCCGCCTGCCATCGTCGGTTGGGGGTGCCGCATGAAGACACTGGCTCTGGCATCGCAACTGGCGGCGATCACGCTTGTCGCCCTGATCGGAACGGCTTCGGCGCAGACGCCTGACCTGCTCGCCTGCACTGGCCCCTTCGCTCGCGACGCTGACGAGGCGGCCTTGATCAGGGCCTTCGGCGCCGCCAACGTCCAGCGCGCCCGCATCGAGATCGGCGAAGGCGAGAAGGCTGCCGGCGCCATCCTTTTCCCGAAGGACAAAAGGCGCCGGCTAGAGCTGGTCTGGCGCGACGGCAAGAAGCGCCGCGGCACCGCCACGATCTATGTCCGCGACGGCTCGGCCTGGGCCGTGGCCGGGCCGGCGGGCGAGCGCCTCGCCATCGGCAGTGCCCTCGCAGCGGTCGAGGCCGCCAATGGCAAGCCCTTCAGCATCCTCGGCTTCGACTGGGACTATTCCGGCACCGCCGCCGACTGGCAGGGCGGCAAGCTCGCCAAGGCCTTCGGCGGCTGCAGGCTGACGATCCGTTTCGGCTATCCGAAGGGCGCCGACGCCAAGGCGCTCGACCGGCTCTCCGGCGACAAGGAATTCTCCTCGTCGAACCCGGACATGCGCCTCGTCAAACCGACCGCCTACGAGATCCTGCTGTCCTGGCCGGATTGAGCCGCCGTCCACCCCAACTCTATGTCGTCCCGGACGTAGCGAAGCGGCGATCCGGATCCATGCCTGTGCCTTTCCGAAAGAGGTTCCGGAATGGGTCCCGGGTCTCCCTTCGGTCACCCGGGACAACCCGTGCTTTTCCAAAATCAGCAAATCAAAGAAGAGACATTCTCCGAGGTCGTCGCCGCTCACTCCTCGTCTTCCCTGGCTCTTCCGGTTTCGACGAGGATTTCGCGTTTTCCGGCGTGGTTGGCGGGGCCGACGATGCCCTCGTTCTCCATCCGCTCCATGATCGAGGCGGCGCGGTTGTAGCCGATCTGCAGGCGGCGCTGGATGTAGGAGGTCGAAGCCTTCTTGTCGCGCAGCACCACCGCCACCGCCTGCTCATAGGGGTCGTCGCTCTCGGCGCCCATGGCGCTCTTGTCGAAGACCGCCCCGTCCTCGTCCTCGGCCGGTGCCCCGTCTTCCTCGGCCGTGACCGCGTCGAGATAGTCCGGCCGCCCCTGCGTCTTCAGATGCGCCACGACCTTCTCGACCTCGGCATCCGAGACGAACGGGCCGTGCACGCGGGTGATCCGCCCGCCGCCGGCCATGTAGAGCATGTCGCCCTGGCCGAGCAG